>NZ_AQFV02000006.1:4800000-6847904 GCF_000364265.2 Parabacteroides sp. ASF519
AGAATGGTCAATGCCTTTTCCGTCTTTCCGCGCATCACCAGGTAACGGGGCGTTTCAGGAACAAACATCAGCAGGGTAAAGAAGAATACGGCAGGAATAATTTCAGAAGCGAACATCCATCTCCATCCAACCGTGTGCAACCAGGAAGCATCGCCCTGCAACGCAATCGTGTAATTCACAAAATAAACGACCAGCATACCGAAGATGATTGCAAACTGGTTCCACGAAACCAGGTTACCACGACGGTCTGCCGGGGCAACCTCGGCAATGTACATCGGCGAAACCATCGAAGCCAGACCGACCCCGATACCGCCAAGAATACGGTAAGCCACAAATAAATACATGTAAGTATGATCTCCGCTTCCAGGTAATCCCAGACCGAATTCGGGCCAGGCCGAACCGATAGCCGAAAGCAAGAAAAGAATAGACGCCACGATCAACGTCGGCTTACGTCCGTAACGCTGGCTGACCCACCCGGCAAAAGAGGCACCCAGGATACAACCGATCAGCGCACTGCTGACAACAAACCCTTCCAGCGAATTGGCCTGGTCGAGCGGTAACCCGTAAGGTTCAATAAAAAATTTCCGTAGTGATTCTACTGTTCCGGAGATAACTGCCGTGTCATATCCGAATAATAACCCTCCGAGGGTAGCAACGAGGGTAATACCAAAAATATAACTGTTGTTGTTTTTCATGTTTACCAGATTAAGAGTAACTTTTCCCCTCTGGAGAGGGGGTGTGTTAATGCCAGTTATAAGACTAAATTTAACACACCCCTTAATCCCCTCTCCAGAGGGGAAAGAGTTACTCCTTGTAACTAATTATATATATAAATTGAGAATCATCTCATATAACTCCTGCTTACCGCTGATCTGTTTCGGTTCTCCGTCGCGGAGAGCGATCGTACGCAGGTCTTCCAGGGTAAGTTTACCGTCTTCAAAGGCTTTACCGTCGCCACCATCGAAGCTGGCATAACGTTCGGCACGCATCTTGGTGTAATCAGACTGTTCTATAATAGCGGCTGCACACATCAGAGCACGGGCAAACGCATCCATACCACCGATATGAGCCAGGAAGATATCATCCAGGTCTGTCGAGTTACGACGGGTCTTTGCGTCGAAGTTTGTTCCTCCGGTTGTCAGACCGCCACCCTGAAGGATGACCAGCCATGCCTGAGTCAGTTCGTAAATATCCATCGGGAACTGGTCGGTATCCCAGCCATTCTGATAGTCGCCGCGGTTTGCATCGATACTGCACAACATGCCGGCATCCACAGCAGCCTGCAATTCGTGTTCGAATGTATGTCCGGCCAGCGTAGCGTGGTTCACCTCGATATTCAAAGCGAAATCTTTATCCAGGCCATAGTGGCGCAGGAAGCCGATCACTGTTTCCGAGTCTACGTCGTACTGATGTTTTGTCGGTTCCATCGGTTTCGGTTCGATCAGGAACGTGCCTTTGAAACCATTCTTGCGGCCATAGTCACGTGCCATGGTAAGCATCATAGCCAGATGGTCTTTTTCACGTTTCATATCTGTATTCAGCAAAGTCATATAACCTTCACGACCACCCCAGAATACATAGTTCTCGCCACCTAAAGCGATACAAGCGTCGATAGCATTCTTAATCTGTGTTCCGGCACAAGCCAGTGCAGGGAAGTAAGGATTGGTTGCAGCACCGTTCATATAACGTTTGTTACTGAATACGTTGGCGGTAGACCATAACAGTTTCTTTCCGGTTGCCTGTTGCAAGCCTTTGGCATGTTCCACCATTGTCTGCAAGTCTTTCTCAAACTGAACCAGTGTAGGAGCTTCGTCCACCACATCCACATCGTGGAAACAGTAATAAGGAATGCTACATTTAGTCATGAATTCGAAAGCTGCATCCATCTTATATTTGGCACGGCTGATCGGGTCGGAAGCTGCATTCCAGGGGAATGATTTTGTTCCTCCGCCAAACTGGTCACCGCCTTCGGCACATAATGTATGCCAGTAAGCCATCGCAAAACGAAGATGGTCTTTCAATGTTTTACCCATTACCACCTTGTTTTCATCATAATAATGAAATGCCATCGGATTCTTTGAATCGCGTCCTTCAAACTGAATCTTTCCTATTCCCGGGAAGAATTCTTTTTCACCTTTATAAAAGTCCATGAAATTAATTGTTTTAATGATTTATATTACATTGGTATGTTATTCTCACACATCAGCTTATCCAGCCGTTCTTTCCATATGCTGTAAGCTGCACAATATTTATCCGCCTTCAGGCCGTCGGGTTCAATCACATCTATCTTCTTCAAGGAGGCAAATGCTTCCTCGGCCGACTGATAGATACTGGCACCGATACCGGCTCCCTTGGCAGCACCTACGGCACCGTTTGTATCGAACAGCTCGATCACCGTTCCGGTCACACCCGACAAAGTATCACGGAAGACCGGGCTCAGGAACATATTGGCACTACCGGCACGGATTACATCTATATCGATTCCCATCTCGTTCATAATATCCATTCCGTATTTGAAAGAGAACACGATGCCCTCCTGTGCGGCACGGGTAATATGGGCTTTGCTATGAATATTAAAATTCAGGCCGTGTATCGAACAATCGATCTGCTTATTCTGCAACATACGTTCAGCACCATTACCAAACGGCAGAATGGACAGTCCTTCCGATCCGACAGGGATACCGGCGGCCAGTTCGTTCAACTCCGGATAACTGATTCCTTCGGGCGCCACATTCTTCTTCACCCAGGAATTCAGAATGCCTACCCCGTTAATACAAAGTAATACGCCCAACCTTGTCTGATCCGCAGAATGGTTTACATGGGCAAAGGTATTTACCCGCGACAAGGTATCGAAATTCACTTTTCCGTTTACACCATACACCACACCGGAAGTACCACCAGTTGCAGCAATCTCACCCGGATTCAATACGTTCAGCGACAAAGCATTGTTTGGCTGGTCACCGGCACGGTAAGTCACAGGTGTCCCCTTCTTCAACCCCAGTTCTGTTGCAACGGAACCGAGCAGTTCCCCCTGCAAACCGAATGTCGGACGTATCTCAGGTATCAGGTCGTTGCTGAATCCGAAATAGTTCATCAGGTCTTCAGAAACCTGTTCGTTCTTAAAGTCCCAGAAGATACCTTCCGACAAACCGGATACGGTTGTTACGATATCCCCTGTCATCCGCATGGCGATAAAATCACCCGGCAGCATGAACTTATGAACGGAACGGAATAACTCCGGTTCAAACTCTTTTACCCAGGCAAGTTTGGAGGCGGTAAAGTTACCCGGCGAATTCAACAGGTGGGACAAGCATTGCTTCTCCCCTATATTTTTAAACGCACGGTCTCCATAAGGTACGGCACGGCTGTCACACCAGATGATAGAAGGACGCAGCACTTCCATCTTCTTATCGACCAGCACAAGTCCGTGCATCTGGTAAGAGATACCGATCGCTTTGATATCGGTTCCCTGAATACCGGCTTTCGCAATCGCTCCTTTAATGGCTACTTTCAGATACTTCCACCAATCATCCGGTTCCTGTTCCGCCCAACCGGGTTTTATAGCTTTAATAGGCGCTTCCTCTTTCGGATAGAAATCCGCCCCGATAGTTAATCCCGAACTGGCATCTACAATCGAGGCCTTCACAGAAGAACTACCTATGTCACAACCTAACAAATACATATCTTTACTGATTAATTCTTATTAAATTTCGAATGCAACTTATTATACTTCACTTTGTCGAAACGATAATAGCGGGCGGCACGGTGGGCAACTCCTGTTTCGATCTCGTCGGTCTGTACGATATATTCCAGCGACCCCATTTTCTTATGGAAGTTACGGACATCCATTTCCTTATTATATATGATCTCGTACGTACGACGCAACTGATAGGCTGTAAATTTCAAAGGCAGGTAATCGAAAATGATGGATGGTTCCTTTTCAACCCACTCACGTATTTCCTCCACAGCGGCCTCGATGATTTCTTTATGGTCGAACGGCAAAGAAGGCAGTGCATCGACAGGAAACCAGGCCAGTGAATTATATTTATTGGTCGGGTTCGACTTCCGTCCGATCTTACTCAATGCCAGATAAGCTACGGTTACGATCCGTTCGATCTTCAGCTTCATGGCGTTTTCCAGCCACTGCATATCATCTTTGTTTTTTGTACGCGAGGGAGAGCCAAAACTGCGGAATTGTTTTAAAGGAACGCGTTTCAAACCTGTAGCCTCATTAAATACACGATGAGCTGCCGTATCCAGATCTTCATTTTCAAAAATCAGACTTCCGGGAAGCTTGTAACGTTTCTCATCGCTATTGTCCATTTGCCGTTCTATAAGCAGCACGCATAGTTTATCTTCGTTTACGCCCAGCAGCACGCAATCAACAGACACATGCGAGTAAAGCATCTTGTTATTTTCCATATGTGTTTCCATAATATTACGTTAAACAGTTGCAAATATAAACATTTATCCAATATACAAAACACACAGAATAATTTTTTCAATATTTATAACAGCTTATTTATCTGACAATTTACTATCTTACCTCATACAATAACATTTATTCCCCATAATGTAAACAAAACAATATTGAGATAAACCGTTGATCTTTCTCTTTTTAACATGCTTTATCTAAACTTTCTGAACTATTCTGTCCTCCAACTACTTTTATTAATACTTTTGCCACAGATTATACTTGAAAATGGACATAAAACATATACAGTTCACATGCCGGATGTACTGGGCGAACATGAAAGGCATCCTGAATATATTCGCGGAAGGCCTCATTCTTCTGGCATCTATCGCTTCCTTATTCGTACTGATCTACCAGTTCGGGTTCCAGCAGACAAGCGAAACCATACACCATTTATATCTGAGCCGTATTTATATTTTACTGGCATTTTTTATCGGTATCACGCTACGCTACATCGTCCGGTTCGGTGAGATCATACAGGAAAAGCTCTTATATCTGGATATCGGCATTTACTTCCTGCTGTTTGCCGTTTTGTCGGCAAAGGTATTTTTCAGAGAGGTGATTCAGCAGTCACTGCCATACCTCGATTTCCTGTCGAAGCCGTTGTTTGTCTATACGCTGATGCTATTGCTCAGTATGATCCATCTGTCACGGCAGACTTTCACGCTTATGCAAACACGTATCAAGCCGTCACTGCTGTTCCTGCTGAGTTTCATATTTGTGATCCTGATCGGAGCCGGATTGCTGATGCTGCCGAACGCGACAACCCGCCCGATTCATTTTGTCGATGCGTTGTTCACGGCAACGACCTCTGTCTGTGTAACGGGACTGACTACGGTTGACGTAGCGACTACTTTTACACATATCGGGCACGTTATCATTATGATCCTGATACAAATCGGCGGAATCGGAGTAATGACTTTTACCAGTTTCTTTGCCCTTTCTTTCATGGGGCATTCTTCTTTCACCAGCAAACTGGTTCTGAAAGATATGCTGAACGAAGACCGTATCGGTGGGTTGTTCCGCGTTATCCTGAATATTCTGTTCGTTACTTTCTTTATCGAAGGAATCGGGGCCTACTTTATATATATGGATATCAGAGGAGTGTTGCCGGGAGCCACTACGCAGGATAACATCTTCTTCGCTATCTTCCATGCGGTTTCCGCCTTCTGTAATGCCGGTATTTCCACACTGAGCGGCAATATGTGTGATCCGATAGTGGCCCACAACTACAATCTGCATGTATGGATTTCCCTATTAATTATCTTCGGTGGCCTGGGATTCCCGATCGTTTTCAATTATCTGAAATTGCTAAGGCATTTCATCGTTAACACTTTTATGATAGCTATCGGACAACAGAAACATTATATCCATACACCCCGTATCATCAATATCCATACATATATAGTAGTAATAAGTACGCTGGTCCTGATCGTCGGAGGCATGTTCTTTTATTTCCTCTTTGAGATGAATAATACGTTGGCCGACCTGCCTCTGAAAGGGAAGCTGGCTGATTCGCTGCTCGGTGCCGTGACACCCCGAACGGCCGGTTTCACCGTGGCAAATATGGATGCGCTTCGTCCGGTAACACTGATGCTGACCCTTATCCTGATGGTTATCGGGGCGGCTCCGATGTCGACCGGTGGCGGTTTAAAAGTAACGACCGTTTTTGTAGCTATTGCCACAGCATTGAATGTTTCCCGTGAAAAGGAAAAGGTTGAAGTTCGTAAACGCGAGATATCTCCCGCCACTATCCGCCGGGCTTTCGCAACGATTGTCTTCTATTTTATCTTTGCCTCGCTGGCTGTCTGGATATTGTCTTATACGGAAGAAGGGACACCGGTGTTTACACTTACATTCGAAGTTGTTTCGGCTTTGAGTACGGTGGGATCGAGCCTGAACTTCACCCCTATGCTTTCCATGGCCGGGAAGTTGATTATCATCTGTACGATGTTAATCGGACGTATCGGGGTACTGACATTCATGGTCAGCTTTATGAGAGAGTACAAAAAGAGGGATTACACATATCCCCAGGAAAATATATTAATGTAATATGTAATGCCTTATGAAATTTCTGGTTATAGGATTAGGAAATCTGGGACGCGCCATCGCGGAAAATCTCACCCGTATCGGCGACGAAGTGATAGGTGTCGATCTGAACCTGCATAAAGTGGAGGCCGTAAAACAAACGATCTCCGGCTCCGTCAGCCTCGATACGACTGACAGGGATGCACTAAATACACTGCCGTTGAGCGAAATGGATGCCATCTTCGTTACTTATGGCAAGAATTTCGGAACGTCGGTACAGACTGTCGCCTTATTGAAGAGCCTGGATGCAAGCAGGTTGATCGTCCGTTCGATCTCTCCCATTCATGAAACGGTGATCCGCTCGATCGGTGTATCGGAAATCATTCGTCCGGAACAGGATTATGCAGCAACCTATGCCTCCCAGAGTTTACTGGGCGACCTGTTCCAGCGTTGGTATCAGGTAACGGAAACACATCATTTGTATAAAATAAAGACACCGGGAGCTTTAGTCGGACAGACGCTAAAGACGATCGACTTCCAAACGAACTTCGGTATCCGCCTGGTCGGAGTAGAACGAGCCAAAGAAGTACGAAACCTGATCGGATTGAAACAAACAGAATACTATGTGGTCGACCCACTGACCGATGATCTGGTGCTGGAAGCCAATGACAAGCTGATCCTCTTCGGAAAAATGGAGGTGCTCCATAAGATCAAAGAATTGTAAGGGGAAAAAAACTATACTGAAGGCTTTTTCAAAGCATATATGTTTCGTCATTAAAACATATATGTTTTGAATACAAAAGTCCCTTATTTTGATTACAAAAGAAGGGAGCTTTTCAAACCAGCTTCGCATAAGAGTTTTGCCGGTCCGGCTGAAGCCCTAACGGGATAGCTCGCTTTTGTTCTTGCTTCTCTCAATATCCATTAATTTCCTGATTGTTTTTTGATAATCTTCTAAGGTCAGTATATCATAATCTTTGCTGCCTGTCCCTTCTCTAAAATTCCCTCTGATACTTGGAGCATCGGGATATTTCTCTTTTATTATGTCGTCTATCAAATAACCATACAATCCTTGAGGACTACTTTTGAACAGAAAACTTTGAAACAGCCTCTCAATATAGTCCGGATTTTTACCAATGAAAGTCTTATAATTCAGATATGCTTCAGATTTCATATAATCTTCGGCACAACTACTAAAGTTTGGCTTTTGTAATTCCTCAAATAAAGCTCTTTCCAGTTTCTTATATCCAAAGATATCGGTTAAGTCGCCTTTTTCCAAACAGTGAATTCTTTCCTCTTCTACATCCATTTCTTCCCTGATTCGCCGAAACATAGTTTTCAGATCATACCCTTTATAAGTAGAAATAGAGAAAGTACCACTTTCTATCCGTGCATTTACCTGCGGATCTGTGATAACTTTATTGTCAAAAACAAAACAAATTCGTTTGCCGATAGATCTTTCCGTAGCGTCTGCCCATCGACTCACTAGGGATTGGTTTATAGTCCCTACAATCATATACATCATTCTATTATCCGAGTATGAGAAAGAATCCAATCTTAGAAAGGCAAAATCTTTGACTGTTATAATTGATTCTTTCGAGATACTGTCTTTCCTCCCTTCCATTATATAATACCAGCCATTTTCTCTTTCTATCGTTTGTGCGTTACAATATGATATACAATGCAAGGCAAGGAGCAACATAATAAGTTTAGATGCTTTCATATTAATACTACTTTTTAATTAAATAATAAATTGCAACTCCCAATATAGGAATAAGAAGGATAATCAGGATATACAGCAATTTATACTTCTGCTGCCGGACAGAATGAATTACACTCCAGATCACAGCTATATCCAAGAGCAGCACTAACAATATTACAGTCAACCCATTAACCATATTCATCAAATTGCATAACCTGCATGCATAGAACTCGCAGCTAATAACATTAAGGCCACTATCAAGAAGGGAATACGATATATTCCTCTATCGAATAAAGCAGCTATACAAACGGAAGCTGTCGATAAAGCTATCAGTTTGTTATCAGTTTCAATAACGATAAAACTAACAGCAATAGCAGCTATCGCTATAAGTATCAACAGGTAATTTAAAGTCTTCATCTCCACAGATCATTTGATTTCCTCATCCTCGAAGATGCAATATTAGGCATTATAAACAAGAAAAGCCTTGAATTGCTTCAAGACTTTTCCGGGTATGACAGTTTTTTTCGTATATGGCTTACGGTTTCAGGGGTTACACCCAGAAAAGAAGCAATTTCTTTTAGCGGAACCTTCTCTTTCAGGTTGGGACAACGCTGCATTAATTTGACATAACGCTGTTCGGGAGTGTCGCAATAACTTTCTAACAACCTCATATATACCATTTCAAACAAAGCCTCAGCTGCTTTATGCCTAAAACGTTGTTCCTCTGGTCCTGTATTTAAATATTCCAAATAATCAGATAACGAAACGACATATACAACACTCTCTGTTGTAGCCTGAATATTAACGACAGAGGTTGTCCTTTTAAGAAAAGAGGAATAGTCGCAAATAAATTCTTTCTCAAACGAATATCCAACCACCGCCTCTTTACCATTGTCGCCAATACGAGTGAGGCGGAAGGCCCCTTTTTCAACATAGCCTGCATAAAGTGAACTATCATTCTGACGAAGAAAAAACTCTTTTCTTTTGAGAATACGTTTTTCACCCTTCTTATAGAAGAAGCCTGTTAGCCCGGAACAATCCAGCAGATCTATATAGGTATTGAATCCTTCCACTATTTAATCTTCGTACAAAGATTATCAATCGATCTTCTTCACCAGCACCTTATCAATACGTGCACCGTCCATATCTACGATCTCAAATTCAAAGGTCAGCCAGGTCAGCGTCTCACCGGTCTTCGGAACGCGTTCAAGAATTTCCAGGATCAGACCACTCAATGTATTATAATCGTGTTCGGCATACAGATCTTCCATATCGAAATACTCCAGAAAGTCATAGAAGTTATACTGTCCGTCGACCAACCAGGAACCATCGGCACGCTGCACGATCTCGGCCTCCTCTCCCACTTCCGGAACCTGTCCGATCAACCCTTCCATAATATCTTTCAATGTTACAATACCCTGGATTCCTCCAAATTCATCCGTAACAATACCATATTTAACACGTGCTTCCTTAAACTGTTCCAAAGCATTATACACACTCTGGTTCTCGGGAAGGTATTGGGCGGGGCGTATCACCTCTTCCAACGAAAAGTCAGGTTCGTCAATCCGGCCGAACAGGTCTTTCAGATAAACAACACCTTTGATATTATCAAACTTCTCGGATGCTACCGGATATATATTAAACAGATTTTCCTGTACCTTTTCACGGATCTTCTCGATACTGTCGGTGACATCCAGCCATACCAGATCGCTCCGGTGTGTCATGATCGAACCGACATTTCGGTCTCCCAGGTTGAACACACGTTCTACGATATCCTGTTCCACTTCCTGCACTTCACCGCCGTCAAAGCCTTCTTTGACGATTGCCTTGATCTCCTCTTCCGTTACTTTATTTTCTTCGTTTGCTTTAATTCCGGTAATTTTTATAACAAGGGAAGTGCTCTTCGACAATAACCAGACAAAAGGCAAAGCCAGCTTCGATAAAAAGTACATCGGTTTAGCAACCAACATAGAAACCCGTTCGGCATACCCCATACCGATACGCTTCGGAACAAGTTCACCCATAATCAAAGTCAGGTAAGTCACAATTATAACGATTATTGTTTTAGATACTCCCAATGCATAAGGCTCCAGCACAGGCACATGACGCACCACTTCTGCCAGGTTATAGGCAAACGCCTCTCCTGAATACAAACCGGTCAGGATGCCGATTAGCGTAATTCCGATCTGGATAGTTGATAAAAACCGGTCGGGTTCTCCAGCCAGCTTCAAGGCTGTTTGCGCTGATTTATTACCTCTTTTTGCATCCAGTTCCAGCCGGGCCTTGCGGGCAGACACCAGAGCAATTTCAGACATAGACAAAATTCCGTTCAACAAGATAAGGCCGATAATAATAAAAATTTCCATTTGCTATATATACAGCGATTGATTAGGCAACGAAGATATGAATTATATCGAAATTAATACTACATTTAGAACCTTAATTAATACATGATTTAAAACATGAAACATCAGATCATATTACTTGGCAAAGATATAACCTCCGTTTATCACGGAATCAAAGAATTCGGCCCCGACCATGTGCATTTGCTTTGCACGAATGAAACAAAAGAGGTGGCAGCTCCCCTATTTCCGCTCCTTCCTGACGGCATTCGCCGGACATTATACCGGACCGAACCATACGACGGAGAACATGTCCGTAACGTTTGCCGCAAAATACACCAAACGTATCCTTCCGCCGAATTTGCCTACAACCTGTCGGAAGGTACCAAAGTAATGGCATTCGCAGCTTTCACCATCGCAAAAGAATACAGCGTCCCAGCTTTTTATCTGTCACAATTAGGCGAACTGATCCGACTGGACAGCTTTGAGAAATACCCGATGCAAAGCCAACTGGATAACAAGGAGATACTGGGACTGAGCGGAAATATCCTGACAGAATATCAGGACGCCAAACACTTGAGTGATACTGACGTGCAGGCTTCCGGCCTGATCAAACAGTTCATCGAACAATATCCGAAAGAGCACACCATGATACAGAAGTTCTTCAACATCTTCTGTAACAGGGAGCTGTCACGCCTTCCGGCATCACGTGTTTTTAAAAACGGACTACGTTTCAAACAGAGGCAAGGTACTTTTCTTGTTGCCCAACAGAACCGTGTGTTGCTCAGGCTAACGACACCGAACGCCTGCATGCTGTTTTTCAAAGGACGCTGGTGGGAAACACTGGTAGCACATACAGTCAGATCATGGAGCCAAAAACGTCCCAACAGCCCAGAGGTATGGCAAAGCGTCCTGTTTCAGACAGAGGGAAACAATCCAAGGACAAAGAATGAAGTAGATGTACTGCTGAACAACCAACAGAAACTAATCTTTATCGAATGTAAATCAGGACAGGTCACCCAAAATGATATTTATAAGATTGATGCGGTGCGCGAAACATATGGCGGAGATATTTCTTTAGCCGTTTTAGCCAGTTATTACCCGGTAGAAGACAACCTGCGGGAGAAATGCAAGGATTTACAAATAAACCTGTTCGCCCCTTCTTATATAGAAGAGCGCATCAACCACCTGAACATGCTGCCTGCATGGCTTGAAAAGTTATCCAACTCCCTGCAACTATAAAATAAAAGAAGCCGTTCTACCTTCTCAGGCGGAACGGCTTTTATCAATCGATAAGTTTTTGCTAATCTAATACATATTAGAAAACAATATCGGGAGATAGATACTTACACTTATTCTAAATTCTAAACTTCATCATCATATTCATAGAAGGAAACTTGTTTGTTTCCCTAACACCTACTTACACTGCAAATGACGTGCCAAAAACAGCGAGGAATAGAAAAACAATCACTAACAAACTAGTTGTCAGATAATAAAAGATCATTTTACGACATTTCCAATTTTACTCTACCGCAGAAGTGTGGTGGGGAATCAATGGGGAAATGGGGAATTTTTCCACACCACACTCCTATTGCATATCACAACTGTGTTCCTTTTGTTTCACAGATGGATTCCGTTTGTATCACAGTTGGATTTCCTCTGTTTCACAGCTGTGATACGAATAAGGAATATGATAAAAAGAGAAGCATCTAAAGGGTTTACGGCACTGACTGCCGGGTAGTCCTTAACAAACGGGCAGATGACCGAAGTTATATCCCGACAAAAAAGCCAGTCCTGTAACAGACTGGCTTTCATGCGTACCTTATATATAATTAAGACTTTACTTACTTTACAAACTTTGCTTTCAACAGATAATCAGCACAGCCTTTCACCCCAGCAAACTGGGTACGACCATCCGGCATACCTTCCAGTTCCACGTAATATTCTTTCACTCCAATCTGATACGCCTGTTTGAAAATCATTTCAAAGTTCATGAAGCCGGATTGTCCCAAAATGGCGCGATCTTTAATATGCAACAGTTTAATACGATCCGGATATTTCTTCATATATTCCACCGGATCATTCTGCCCGATCACCGTCCAGTACACATCCATTTCAAAAAATACCAGATCAGGATCCGTGTCTTTCAAAAAAAGATCATAGATTTTTTCGCCTTTATTATGGCGACCAAAGACAGCTCCCGTACCTCCCGGAACAACTTTGGCAAACTCAAAATCATGATTATGATAACCGAACGGAATACCAGCTGCTTTGACAATCTTTCCAGCTTCATTGAATACATCGCAAACATAAGCAACCTCTTCCACACTACGGGTGCGTGGTTGTCCGGGCTGAACCAGATATTTCACACCTAACTTGGCATGATCGTCTGCCGTCTTTTTCCAATATTCCATAATTGTATTGCGGGTATCCGGCGTGTACTCGCCTGTCGGAGGATTCACATGGGAACTGGTGATCTTCAATCCGGCATCTTCTGCCATCTTCTTGAATTCCATCATATCGACACCATTGATCTTGCCATTATTGTAACCTGCCAGTTCAAGGGTAGAATAACCCATCTGTTTAAGTTGTTTCATTCCGGCAGGAACATCTTTGGTTAACTCGCCTCCTAAAGAATAAATCTGCAAACCGATACTTTTTTTGGCTGTCGTTTCCGTACGAACGGGAGTGGCTGCCTGTAACGCTTCTGCCTTTCCGGCTACTAACCCTCCAAGAGTTAGAAAAGAAGCACTTTTCAGGAAATTTCTTCTATTTACCATGGTCTATAAAATTTAAAGTCTCCAAAGGTATTATTTTAAATCTGAAAAATAATTCTATATTTGTCCTAATTTAAGAATCTTATAAATAAATTTAAGAGTATGGACCCTATTTATTGCCAAAGTTGCGGTATGCCGCTAGTTTCTGATACGGATTATGGAACCAACCAGGACGGAAGTAAGAACAACGAATATTGTGCTTTCTGTTTCAAAGACGGTAAATTCACTCAGGATGTAACGATGGAAGAAATGATCCAGATTTGCCTCCAATATTCAGACTCCTTCAAACATGAAAACGGTGAAAGCTACACCAAAGAGGAAGCCCTGGCGGGAATGCAGTATTATTTCCCCCAACTGAAACGCTGGAAAAAGGATTGAGTATCCGGCGAAACCTATAAAACCGTGTAGACCGTTATGTATCAGGAATATCCTCCATGCCAACTGCTTGCCCCCTATATTGACAAATACTGGGAGTTCAAGGGTGAAACCGAATACGATATGCACTATAAGATACTACCCGACGGCTGCACAGACTTTATCTTTTCTATCGGGGAACCGTCGCAACCCCTGAACGGAGAGATGCTGATGCAGCCTTACCGTTTCTATTTTGTCGGTCCGATGCGGGTTTACTCGGAGCTGGTGACCCGCTCTACCCGCCTTCATATGATGGGTGTCCGCTTCTCCCCCTGCGGACTGGCGGCTTTTGCCCGGATGCCTTTAGGCGAGTTTACCGACACGAGGGTCAATGCATCCGAGTTGAATGTCCTGTTCGACGATCATTTTGCAGAAATGTTGTGCGAAAAGGAGTCTTTACAGGAACGCATACATATAATAGATAGACATCTTATCGCCCGTCTGCCGGGACTCCAGCCGGTAGACCCGCAGATCATCCGGGCTACCGATCTGATCGTCCGGGCAAACGGGATGCTGCCCATACAGCAATTGACGGACAAATTGTACATCGGCCAACGGCATTTCGAGCGCAAGTTCAAACACATCACCGGCTATACTCCCAAAGAGTTCAGCAGAATCACCAAGTTCCGGTATGCAACCCGCGTATTAAGACAGATGAAGGGGGAAGATATGCAGCAATTGGCTATCGACTGCGGCTATTACGATCCGTCCCATTTCATCAAGGAATTCAGGAAGTTATCGGGGAGTAACCCCTCCGCTTTCATGGCTTTGCCGATACCGGAAGACGATCCGCTTACTTACATAGAATAAAGAAAGTCGATTTTTTACAACAGGAAGCGGGAAGTTTCCTTTATGTTTGCCGAACGAAATTAATACATCAGAACATGGAAAAAATCAAACAACAAGCAATCGATTTGCTAAATAAATGCGAAGTCTTAACCCTTGCCTCCATCAACGAACGGGGTTGTCCGCGTCCGGTCGTCCTGTCGAAGATTAAAACGGAAGGGATCGATACGATCTGGTTCTCAACGGGAACAAGCTCGGAGAAGACAAAAGATTTTATCAAAAACCCGAAAGCCGGAGTCGCTTTCTACGAAGGACACGACAGTGTTACGCTGACCGGCACAATCGAAGTGGTAAGCGATGTGGAAGAAAAGAAAGCCCTCTGGGTGGATTGGTTCTATGAACACTTTCCCAAAGGGGTGGACGATCCGGAGTATTGCATTCTGAAGTTCACGGCTGAACAGGCAACGTACTGGATCGGCAATCAGTTTATCAAAGGAAAAATTTAACCGGTAGGTATCGGTCGAAAGATTGCTGCCGACGTTTTTCCGAAAAGCATGCACCCTCTTGGTAAAAAGCATGTATCCTTTTCGGAAAAACGTCGGCAGCTATTTTTTAATCGTCCAGTTCTCCCTGGTTACGCATGTGTTTTCCGTCGCAGAACGGTTTATTCTGCGATAAACCGCAACGGCACAAAGTGACACGGTTGCGGACAGGATAAACCCGTCCGTGTTCATCTTCTATCGGGATGCCGCCTTTCACCCAGATAGGGCCGTGAACGCTGAGAGCCACGTCTTCGAGGATACTGATGCCTTCGGGCAGTTCCGGTTCGATACGTTTTCCGTCTTTCGTGACGGCAGTGAGACGTCCGCTGGGACAGTTGGCACATTGCTGTTTCACGATTTCAATCGTTTCGGCCGAGTCGCCCTCTTCCACTTGTTCCCAGGACGTACCGTGGGTATCACAGAAACGGGCCACGGCGCAAAGGCTTTCGGCGTCCAGCATATCGATCACCTTCCCTTCGTAGAGGACAGACATTTCATCGTATGTGTCATGGCTGGCGGTCGTATCTCCTTTAAAGCCGTTTTTCTTATGCGTCCCGTCGCAGAACGGTTTGTTATGCGAACCGCCACAACGGCACAGATGATATACGCCTTCCGGAGCATACTTCTGTATTTCCTTATAACCGGTGGAAGCGCCTTTACGGTCGTTTACATAACGCAATTGGTTCAGGGGAATATCCCCGATCACTTCATAAGGTCCATTGGGAAGAACCTTGATTTTCTTTTCACTATTAGCATCCATTACCTAAGTTGTTTTAATTTTATGTACTATTTAATAAACAACCGGCAAATGGGTTTGTTTAGGCATATCTCCGGAAAAACAATCCGGGAAGATCAGAAACCCAACCCCAACTCAAACATAAAACGGAAACTATCGGTCGAACCGAAGCAGGAATATTTCGTCGTAATCTTATTAATCAACGTCAGCCAGATACCTCCACCATAGGACGTATGCCATCTTTTGGATTGCTCGCCGGGAAACCAGACACGCCCGTAATCGAACCCGGCAAAGACACCATACTTCAGGGGGGTAAACGGATTCTTCAACTTCCCCATATCCAGCCGGATGTCCGAATACTGGTAAAAAGATTGCTTTCCGATGAAACGGTTGTCCCTGTAACCGCGCAATTCGGTGGATGCTGCTTGGTAAAACTCATACTTATTATTGAAAAGCTGCTGGGTTTTCGCCATCGTAGCCCAGGTAAGGCGGTCGGTTATTTTTACATCCAGTTCCACCGATGCTTCGGCGTAAGGGAAATTACGGCTTGCATCTTTCAGGTTCATCTTCCAACCTCCGGTAAGCGTCCCTCCCAGTTTTGGGATGAAGGAACAGATCTCTTTTTCCGTATGGAAGGAAAGTCCGAGGTCGATAAACAGGTTGGTTTTGAAGATACGATGATCCTCGGGGTAAAACTGGTTAATGAAACGGTCGTTGGTCTCCTTGGCTTTAAACATTTCCCAGGAGGCTTGCACGACCAACCTCTTCTTTTCGCTGAAATCCAGGTGGAAGGAAGGCGATAATTTGAACTGGCGGATATGCACGCGGTTATAGTTCTTCTTCGCATCCTTATAGCCCTCCGTATTGTTTCCGAAGCCGAAGAAATTGTAAAAGTTCCTCCGCGAGCTGATCGTTGCATCTATATTAAACGATTTCTTCCCGTCATAAGACGGAAAAATTCCCTGATAGACAAAGCCTTGTATATAGTTGTACCCGATACGGTGCTGGTAGGTAAAGGGTGAACGCTTGAAACCATACATCGTATAGGTAAAGAAGGTTCCGAGACTGAATCCCTTGTCCGAGTCGTAAATTCCCCAGGGAGTGAAAGACATCTTATGATGCTTTATCTTATTATAATCGTACTGATGAATCTCAGGGATATCCGAAAATACCTTTTTGACATGGGGCACGGTATCGAGGGCTGCCTTCCCCGACTCATATTCATAAACACGTATGTGGTGACCCGGTTCCATCCGGTAGGTATTCTTTCCTTTCCCGGCAATCAGGAAAACAGGCACCTCCTTGTTTGCCCTGCCACTTACTTCGAAACGGTCGTCACCCTCCAGGCCGTAGAGCCAGATCTCTTTTGTCTTTTTCCGGCTGTATTTCCGGTCGAACACCCGTTGTCCGGTCTGTTGGTCGTACATCTGTATGAACAGACTGTCCGGGTTATGGCGGTCGATCACGAAACGATCCGAACGGTTGGTTCCCGTCAGCACCGGAGTTTGTTGCAACGAAGCAAAATAAGTTTTTGCTATCTCTTCCAAATTTTCCCGCCTTTCCTTTATTATCTGGGTAATCCGTTTAATTTCTTTGTCTTCTATTCCTTTTGGAAGCCTTGAAAAAGCCCCGTCGATGATAGAGTCGGTAAGCGTCTGCCGGATAAATCGCGCCTGTCCGGTCCATACGGAAACGTCGCTTTGAGAAGCCAGCGCCATATCCAAAGCAAAGCCCAACGTATTCTCTTTCCGGACGCTTTTCGGGGAAGCGTCGTAATTGACAATGAAACCCAATCCCAGCACACGAAGCATTTGTTTGAACAAAACGCCGTCTACCTTCGTAAAAGCGTGGTTACGGTCTATGACTATCGGGGCATAGAGGATGCTGTCTCCTTCGGAGCGGCCCAGCCAGTTCCAGTTTTCGGGTATTTTATTCCAGTCGCCTATCAGCATATCCAGCAGGCGTTCGCGGATATAAAGTTCCTGATCCACCTGAAAATTCTTGTTAGCCTGTATGGTATCCAGCAATTCTTCCGTCAGGAGAATATTCGGACGGGTATTGAAATCCGGTACATCGATAACGCTAACCAGCTTATTTTCGATAGACGTCCCGTTGGCAACCGTATCACGGGTCGAATGTTCCGGCAGGTAAAATATCCGCGAATTGTTTGAACTCAACCCCGACGAGCGTGCCAGATAATCGGCGGAAATAAAGGTATAGGGATTGATTATCGTATAGGCATCCCCGATAAACTGATCCAGGTAAGTATTTTTAAATACCTTCTTGTTATAGACTTCCTGGAAGAATTTCGACTCGATAAATGTGGTATATCCGCCTAACGGCTTCAAAAGACAGAGTTGTTGCTGGTTGTTTTCAAGCAATAATCCTTGAAAATCGGCAGCCTGTTCAACCACCTTCACCCCTCCCCACAGCGATTGCAAGGTAACGGCGGGAACGGTAATAGGGAGAGAATAAAGTGTGCGGTAATGCTCGCCCCACAGCTTATTATACAAATCGCTTTTGCGCGTGGCAGAAGGAGGGTAAATGGATTTTCGGACAAGAGAATCACCTTCGCCCACCCGTGGTAAGACAGAGGCCGTCATATCCGCAGAAAAGACAAACAGCATAACAAGAAAGACTATATAAGAAGCAGAACTAAGCCGCATTTTCATCATCATCAGATAATTAAACAGTAATTACATCCTACAGATAAACACCTGTATATATAAGTAACACATCAGGCGTTTAACTTGTTTTATTCATACTGCCCGGCGACCTGTGCCAGTATCTTTGCCATCTCTTAACAGCCTTCCCGTATTTAGCAAACTGTCAATTCACCCCATTCTTAAAGGGGCTGTACGTAGACTAATCAATACCTATCTTTTTTCATGCAACTGTCCGCGACTTAACAAATAACACTTCATTCAGATAAAGCCCAATAAAGTGACATTATAAGACTAAAAAAGAATAGAACGAATCACTCAAGCAATAAGATCTCCCATACGAAGCAAATTTGTCAATCTATTTGCAATGCTTATTTACTATGCTACAGAAAATAAAAATGTTATTCAACATACGATTTTAGCACAAAACTACTTCCAGGAAGACTCAATTAAACACTTATTAACCATTATCCTATTTAAAACAAACCTCCATTTCGTTTTAAACAAGTTTTTTGTTCGTTTTAAACGAAGTTCAAATTCCTTTAAAACGAAATGAAAAAGCATTTATCGGGAAGCAACTGTTAATTTTTGTATCCACAAGCATTCTGTAAGATAGATTTAAACCAGCACACTCGTCACAAATAATCGAATAATAAAATCCTTATGCTTAATAAGCAATATATTTTATTACATTTTGTCAATTACAAATAAATACACAATAATTTGCATAACATTTATGGTCTTGACCTATTTTTTTCCGTTCTTTGTTATGCAGTTGAATATTCATCCTTAATTATAAGCTTATGAGTTTTGCCGGCCATGTTTTCGATATGATACGAAGAAATAAGGAAGATCGCGAAAAGCTCAGCCAGCTTCGCGGGAAGGGAAAAGATATGCGTACCAAATATTCTTCCCATATCCCAGACATCAGTGTCGAAGAATATGAAAAGATCAACCAACAATTGAAAGAACGTGAAAAAAACGAACAAACCTACATTTCACGAATAAAACTATTTGCTTTAGCTGCTATCATAGCCATAGTTATGCTATCATGGATTCTATTCAAACTCTTTTCTTGGTAAAAACAGCAAATTATCAATGTCACTCCCCCGGCACAACCTTCAGGGCGGTCGTATGCTTAATCTCGTTCAACACGAAGGAACTCTGCATCTTTACGATGCCATTTACTTTGGTTAGTTTGTTAAAGACAAACTGGTCGTATGCGGCCAGGTCTTTAACAACTACCTTTAGAAAAAAATCGTAGATGCCGCCGATCGAATAACATTCCATCACCTCATCAATCTCCTGTATCTCTGCTTTGAAACGTTGGATATGCTCATCGTTGTGCACCGCCAGCGAAACATTGCAGAAGACCACCAGCGGAAGTCCTACCTTCTTATTATCCACCAGCGCAACATAATTCCTGATATACCCCTCTTCCTCCAGCCGCTTCACCCGTTCGTAAACAGGAGTTTTCGAGATATTCAGTTCCGCCGACAACTCTTTCATGTTCACTTTTGCATTATTCTGCAACGCTTGTAAAATCTTAATATCAATCTGATCCAGTAAAGCCATAGTATTTTTTCCTATTTTCGTTATCAAAGTTATTCCTAAAACATACAACGTCCTGTATTCACTCCAAATATAGGAATAATTCCTTATTTTCAACAAATCATCAGAACTGATTTACTAAATACATATATTTGCAGTACGATTTTCCTGAATTATTAATAGAAATTTACCGACAACATGGCAAAAACAAATCTGACTTACTGGTATCACCTGATCGCGATCATAACGGTTATTATCTGGGGTACTACATTCGTATCGACAAAAGTACTGATCCACCACGGGCTTTCGCCGGTCGACATCCTCTTTTACCGTTTCGCGCTGGCTTATATATGTATCTGGTTTATCTCGCCGAAGGTGTTGTTTGCCCGGAGTAAGAAAGACGAGCTTATGTTCGTTGCCGCCGGACTTTGTGGGGGATCAATCTATTTTATTACTGAAAACACGGCTTTAGGCATCACGCTGGCCTCGAATGTGTCGCTGATTATCTGTACAGCTCCTATCCTGACGGCATTTCTTTCGTTGCTTTTCTATCGGCAGGAAAAGATAAAGCCAAACCTGATATATGGCTCGGTCATGGCCTTGATCGGCGTAGCGTTTGTGGTGTTCAATGGTAGTTTCCTGCTGAAAATCAATCCGCTGGGAGATATGCTTACGCTAATTGCCGCATTGATGTGGGCGTTTTACTGCCTGATACTGAAACAGATGGGGAACCGTTATCCGACATTGCTGATTACGCGGAAAGTGTTTTTCTACGGGCTTGTCACGCTGACACCGATGTTTCTGATTCATCCGTTGAATACAAATACCACTATTCTCCTCAACCCGGTAGTGGCAGCTAACCTGCTGTTTCTGGGAGTGATAGCATCGATGCTTTGCTACATCATGTGGAACACGGCGGTAAAAGAGCTGGGGCCGTTCCGTACGGCAAATTATATCTATATCGTTCCGCTGGTGACGCTGATCACTTCGGCCATCGTGATTGATGAAATTATCACGGTCGTTGCCCTGATCGGTTCAGTGTTTATCCTGAGCGGGGTGTATATTGCGGAAAGAGGGTTTCGGTTCGGAAAGAAACAGAATTGTCCCCCAAATTGAGGGACAATATAAAAACTATTCTTATTTCAGTGCCTCAACCACCTTCGGCAGCATCGTCCAGATGGCATTTTCGCACTGGGCGGTGTAGAAGTTTCCGTCTATTTCAGATTTTTCGTCGGTGGCCAGTCCGGATTGGATGGCGGGTTTTGCCAGCGGATGTACGGCTACTTTCTTGCCTTTCGCAACACCTGCAATTTCAAACATCAACGCAGCTGCACAATGGCCTATCATCATCTTTCCTTTATCACCAAAGGCTTTGATGACAGCCAGCATATCCTGGTTGTACTGCTTTCCGGCGTTTTCGCTGAACACAGGAACGGCATCCCCACAACCGAACACTAAAGCGTCAAACTCGTCCTCATGCCCTTTCAGGTTGGCTACCACATCGTCCACCGTCAGCTTAATACCCGAATTAGTCTTAATCTCTGTCGTTTCGGCAACAGCAAATACCTTATAAGAAATTCTATTTTCAAAAAATGCTTCCAGATACTGGAACAAACCTGATCCGTTTACCGGATTTACTGCTAAAACTGCTACTCTTTTTGACATAATTGTAATTATTAAGTGAAACAATAGTTACCTTTCGTAAGTTTATTACCTTTGTGCAGCAAATGTAGACGTTCCGTGCGAAACAAACAAGAACGCACTCCGGGATAAGCTACTTACACAGAGGTAACTATTATTGAATTTCAGTTTGATAGAAAAAGGAAAAAAATGAAAAATTTTCACCCCACAGGAAATTGTCCGGTAAGGGACGTACTCAGCCGGCTGGGCGACAAATGGTCGATGCTTGTCCTGACTACTTTGAGCGTGAACGGCACGATGCGTTTCAGCGACATTCACAAGACCATCGACGATATTTCACAGCGGATGCTGACCGTCACGCTCCGGACTTTGGAGGCCGACGGCCTGGTGCACCGCAAAGTATACCCCGAAGTGCCGCCCCGCGTGGAATACTGCCTCACGGAACTGGGCACAACTCTGATGCCACATATCGAGGCCCTTGTAAACTGGGCGGTCGGAAACATGGACGAGATACTGACGAACCGGCAGACTGCCGGGCAGTAAATCGCCGGAAGGACGGCGTTACAGCTTGATTTTCGCAATCAACTCCCTGACGACCGTTTTGAGTTCGGGCGGCCCGATAATCTCGGAGCGGTCGGCAATGGAGAGATACCAGCGACCGAATGCTTCGAGCGAATAGGTCTGGTATTTCTGGAGGTAATACTCTCCGTCGGGTTGCTCGTCGTAAAGTCCGTAAGTGTACTTGGAGACTTCCGTATCGCGTGCGACATCGCGGTGGACACGAAGTTTCACCTCGATATCGACTTCGGAATAATAGACTTGTTCTATCAGTTCGTTCAGCGGAGGATGTGCTTCCTCAAAATCGTTTTCGGTCAAAGATAGATGGACAATCCTTCCCAGGTGGAAAGTACGGTAATCCCTCCTCAACTTGCACCAGGAGAGGACATACCAGATGCCTCTCGAGAAAAACATGCCCTGAGGCTCGACCGTCCGTTCGGTGACCTGGTGGTTATAGCCGGCACGGTAGGTCATCAGTAATTGCTTCTTATTCAACAAGCCTTTCAGAAGCGGCTGAAGGACATTTCCGGGGATGGCAGGCGGTGCGCTGTAACTCCCCGAAATCCGGATGTACTGGTCGAAATGGTGAAGGATATCTTTTTCGGCTGTTTTCAGTACTGCACGTATCTTATCCATGCCACTGCGGAACAGTCCGTAGGTATCGCCATCGGTCTGATGGCTGACAAGTTTCTCCGCCACCAGGAAAGAGAGAGCCTCCTCGGTATTGAACATCAGGGGCGGCAACTTGAAACCGTCCACCAGCGAATACCCTACCCCGGCCTCGCCACCGACAGGGATGCCGGACTCTTCAAGCGCACGTATGTCGCGATAGACCGTCCGGAGACTTACTCCGAACTGCTCCGCAATCTCGCTTGCCGTGACAACAGGGCGGGATTGCAGCTTGACCAGGATAGCGGATATTCGTTCCAGACGGTTCATTGTACGTGTTTCTTCAGTTGATTTTTTTACAAAGATATCAACTTTCCGGGTATCTGTCGAACGATTAGCAAATCATCGCCCGGATTGATTGGGGGATCAGGCGGATGATGCAAATGCCGTCGCCGGTAGGGCCTTCGGGGGAGTATTCGTTCATCCAGTCTTGCCAAAGTTCGCGCTTCAATTCCACGTCGGTGACAATCTCGGCCTTACCCGCAATCTGCATCTGGCCGCCTTCCAACGTAGCGTACATCACTTCGCAGCGCGGATCCTGACGGAGGTTCGCTAATTTCTGCGTGGTGGCTTCTGTCGCGAAATGGAGTTGCTGCAATGTTTGTCCAGCCAGGTTGTTCAAGGCCGAAAGACGCGGGCCTGTCTCGGCATTGCAGGTGGCGATGATGCCGTATTCAAATCCCTTGATAAACTTTTCGGCTTCTTCCACCTGCTCTTTCGTCATCCCGGAAACCTCTCCTAAATAATACAATTTTAATTCCATCTTCGTAGCTTTTTAATGTTTATACTCGAACTATGGGGCAAAGGTATGGGGCGGGGGTGACAACAGTATGTCAGGAGGAGGAGGATAATTAACTACAATACAGATTTTATTTCCACACTTATAATAAAAGCTATACCCCCAAAACAATATTAGCGTCAATATTCAGCTTCCGGCTTATGTCTCTGGCTACTTTCAACGTAGGTTCGCATTTACCGGAAAGATACTCACTAACCCGGGAAGGACTCACGCTCAACAGTTCCGAGAGCTTAGTTTGAGTAAGATTCATTTCATACATACGAAGTTTAAGAACGTCCACCAGCAACGGAGTTTCCACAGGAAAATGTTCTTCTTCATAATCAGCGACTAAATCAGACAGCAAATCCAACTCAAGGTAATTCTTGTCATCCGTAGGAGTGTTATTACTTACAACTTTCAGCAATTCTTCAATTCTTGCACAGGCCGCATCATACTGTTTTTTATCTTTTATCTTTGCCATAATTTACTTACAGTTTATACGTGTGTCTCACGAATACAAAATCCTAAATTTTGGAACAATCTATTTTATCGTATTCTTTATGTGTGCCGATAAAGCGGATGAAAACCTTCCTGGCGGCAAACAAGATTATCGCAACCAATCTATACTCATTGCCCTTAATATTGAAAACAAACCAGTCATTACCCACATAATCAACACTATTGAACGTTTGCTTTATATCTGCCAGGCATGACCAGTCACTCTTTTCCGTCTTTTTGTACCAATCTCTCAAAGGAACATCTGCGTCAGCATGCTTCTTAGAATATTCCCTCAGAGTAGCAAATGTGATTATTCTCATGATTACTTCTTTGCAACAAAGCTACCCACTATTTTCCAAATATCAAAACATTTTTCCAATATTCAGAAATAACTCTAATAAAAAACAGAGATTATCCATCAAGTAATATTTAGTTCTATTTCTTTTATATACATTTGCGAACAGGCATAAGTCTATAGTAAATCATCTTACCATGAACGACAAATTAAATATTCTCTGGACAACCGACAATAAAGACACCATTTTCAATATGTTAGCCATGTACACCCTCAACTCCAAAAAGAGAGGCTGGTGGCAGGAAGTGAATGTGATTCTTTGGGGAGCTTCCGTAAAGTTAGCCGCCCAAGACACACAGGTTCAAACGGAAATTCTGGAAATGCTTCAAACGGGTGTCACCGTCGAAGCCTGCCAGGACTGCTGCGAAAGGTTCGGAGTGAAACCTGTAATTGAGAAACTGGGAGTTACCGTCAGATATATGGGAGCTCCGCTAACCGAATATCTCAAAAACGGAGATAAGATATTGACTCTTTGATTTGCAAGATATACCTACAAAATAAACTTTATTTTTCACACTGAAATACACAACATTATGGAACTTCCTATTTTAAAAGACAAAAACATCTTCCCCACTAATGAAGTACTTGCCGACGTTCTGGAGGCTAGTTTCCCTGCATTCGAAGCGTTCAGCGCATCGGCTGAAGCCGCCGGCCTGACACTCGAATGGAACTATTACAACGACGGGAAAGCTTGGTTGTGCAAAGTCCTGTCGAAGAAGAAAAACCTCGCGTGGCTGGTTGTCTACCAGAACTACTTCAGGACCACCTCCTACTTTACCGAAAAGCATCTGGACCGTATCGCCGACATGGAAATTACGGAAAGCATCAAAGAGGAATTCTACCGGGCGAAACCCAGTGGTAAACTCATCCCTATGAGCGTTGTCATCACCGAAAAAGAACAGGTGAAGGATGCCTTGTCGATGATACTTTTCAAGAAAGGATTAAAATAAACGCATATGCAACCTAACGAGATCATAAAGAAACACATCGCCCCTTGCGGACTTCACTGTGGGGGCTGCTTTGCCTTCAACGGTGGCAACATACAGAAACACAGCACCGAACTCATCAAAAGCCTGGGTAACTTCGATGTTTATGCCCAACGCTTCGTCACCATGCTCGACGAACCAGTCTTCGAAAACTACCAGAGTTTCAAAATGATGCTGCATTATTTCTCGGAAGCCAAATGCAACGGTTGCCGCGAACAGGCATGTGCCCTGTTCAAAAGTTGCCATGTCAGGGATTGTTTCCGTGAGAAGGGTGTCGATTTTTGTTTTCAATGTACCTCTTTCCCCTGCGAACAAACCGGGTTCGACGAACATTTGCAAAAACGTTTCATCTCCATCAACGAAAAAATACGGAAAATCGGCATCGAAAACTATTACGAGGAGATAAAAGATGTTCCTCGATATTAGTTTTACTGCTTGACAAACAAGAGAATGACCAGCAAAGCATGCCTACCGGACAACTACAATATGTAAATATTAATATATAACTTATCTGATTTCATGGACAAAACATTACATATAGCTTCAGAACCATCAGGAATAGGTACAATAAAGTTATTTTTTAAAAGATCAGGCATCAATGACAAAGTCTTAGTTTTTGAAAATACACTTAAACATGCTTCCCTTTCCCCCATTAAAGATTTAAATAATGAAGGACTGAAAAAACGATCACAATCTCTTGAAAAACTGATTGGGAAACATCATTTTCCTGATAGTCATCTGATAACTTTACAGGACTTCATAAAATATGATTTCGATAAATACGATAATATCGTTGTTTGGCATGGAAATGATGTTGATGGACGACTCTTTTTTTACATGGCTTGCTCACTAATCAAAGGTCAGTTATATGAAGCTGACACCACTGAAATAAAGGTTTTATTTCCTCATCTTGAACAAAATCCGTTTATATTGCCGCTAGCATGTTGTTCTATCGATAATATAGCTGTTTTATATGATAAGATTAAGCACATATCAGATGATCAAAAAAAAGAGTACGCTTTACTTTGGGAAAAATGGTTGCAATCGGATGCTCCAATAAGAATTATCAATAAAGAGAATGCAATCCAGGAAGTGGAAGAAGATTATTTTGACGAATCTATTCTCTCCAATTGTACTAACGAATTCCGAAATGTAGCACGAGTTATAGGAGAAACTTTATACGACAGCAACTTTCTCATAGGTGACTCATTTCTCCACATAAGAGTCATTGACTTAATCGCTCGCAAGAAGTTATCTGCACAAGAAAACGAAAAATTCACACAAGAAATAGCAACATCTAATCTGTCGGATAAAAACAAAATCGTTATAAATGGAGTAAATGTAACCGAGTTAAGGTTTTTCTCTATCAAGAAACTATAACCGGTGTCAGATATCGGATGATACTATAAAAAATGTACCTTTGTCCATCATGAAGAAATTAGTAATTGTCGGATGCGGACGGCTGGGCGGTATCGTCGCCGAAGCCGTTATCAAAGGCATTTTGCCTGAATATGATTTAGTAGGTGTCTATTCCCGTACGGTATCGAAGGCCGAAAGCATGGCCGCCCGGATGCAGGAACAGGGAAAACCTTGCCTAGCGTGTACAACCATAGCAGATTTGCTGGCGCTGAAACCCGATTACCTGGTGGAAGCTGCCTCCCCTGCCGCCATGAGGGAATTGGCTATCCCCACCCTGAAAAACGGTACTTCAATCGTAACCCTTTCTATCGGAGCGCTTGCCGACGACGACTTCTACCTCGAAGTCTCGGAAACAGCCAAGGCACACGGCACGCGCGTCTACCTGGCCTCCGGAGCAACCGGCGGTTTCGATGTGTTGCGAACGGCTTCCCTGATGGGAAACGCCACCGCGAAGTTTTTCAACGAGAAAGGCCCCAACGCCCTGAAAGGCACGCCCGTCTACGACGAGTCGTTGCAAACGGAACAACGTACCGTCTTCTCCGGAAGTGCAACAGAAGCCATCAAACTCTTCCCAACCAAGGTCAATGTCACCGTTGCCGCCTCACGGGCTTCGGTAGGCCCCGGGAACATGCAGGTCACAATGCAGTCCACCCCCGGATTTACAGGCGATACACAACGGGTAGAGATCAGAAACGACCAGGTACATGCTGTAATCGACGTCTACAGCGCGACAGCGGAGATAGCCGGTTGGTCGGTAGTGAATACGCTGCTGAACATCACCTCACCCATCGTCTTTTAAAAGGTTCATAAACAATCCTTACCGAAAAAACAGTCATTATGGAAACCAACTATCAAAAATTCCTGTCGGGAGAATATTGCAACCGCCTGGATAAAGAAGTGTTTGATATGATCGTCCGTAACAAACGGTTGCTTGCGGAATTCAATTCGACCGACATTTCGGACAGCGAAGCAAGGACAACTTTGCTGCATGAGCTATTCGGTCGCGTCGGAAAACACTCGAAAGTCAATATAAACTTCCACTGCGAATGCGGCAAACATATCTTTATCGGGGATAAAGTGATTATCAACATGAACTGTACCTTCCTCGATAACAATTATATAACGATAGGAAATAACGTCCTGATAGCTCCCAACGTGCAACTCTACACTGCAACCCACCCGGTAAGTGCGTCCGAGAGATTTGTGGAAGACTGGGATGAAAACTCGGGAGAACTGTTCTTTCGTACAAGAGCGCTGCCTATTGCGATAGGAAACGATGTCTGGATTGGTGGCGGAGTAATCGTACTGCCCGGCGTTACCATCGGCGATAACTGCGTAATCGGTGCCGGAAGCGTTGTCACCCGGTCAATACCTTCCAACAGCCTGGCGGTCGGAAATCCCTGCCAGGTTGTCAAAACGATATAAAAACATAGAGCACGCGAATAAAACACTGATAATTAATACTTTTCAGTGATTATCCGCGTGCTACCTATTCCAACTCTGTTTATTTGCAATTGGCTGAAAGGTTTGCCAACACTTTCTCGCTCAGACGGTCAAAAGCCTGGCGCGTACGTCCTGTCGAGACTTGCATGCAACGTACATGCGGATGGTTCAGCAGGTGGCTGTCTCCCAATGCTCCGGCGGTATCGCAGAAGCAGAGATTGTCGCCTTCGAGCCATTTCATGAAGGGAGCCTCGTCCCAGGCCGGAGACAAACCGGTGTTAAACAGTATCTTTTTATTGCCCAACTGCCCGAATTCGGCTTCATGCAACAGGACGGTGTTCTTATTCAGGCAACAGAAAACGGCTTCGCTCTGCGACAACAGTTCGCCAAGCGGCAGGAAACGATAGCCCTTCCCGCGTGCCGCCTCTTTCTCGCTCCGGGCGAAATAGGCAACATCAGCCCCGAAAAACTTCAAGGCATCCGCTATCATGCCGCCGGACTTCCCCAGTCCTACGATACCGACTTTTATCCCGGTAATCTCACGGGGAATATCGTCCCACGCCTCCTGCTCAAAACCATGCAGGCAACGCACCAGTTCGCTGATGACATACTCCACCACCCCTTCATCGCCATAATCGCGGATACCGGTGACAACGATACCCCGTTCGTTCGCATAGCGAATATCGACATTCGCGCTTTCCGGCGAGTAAAGCGAGCAACACATCCCGATATACCGGACGTTCGGACACTTTTCCAGTGCCGCCCTCCCAATCCGCGAGGTGTAACTCAACAAAACAGCGTCCGCATCCCCGATACGGCTTGCCACCTCCTCATCGCCGGATGGTATATCGTCGTACATAATAACTTCTTTCGCAAAATCTTGCAATTTCTTTTCTGCTGATGGAATCAGGCTTACAGGCTCTATCGCCACAAGTTTCTTAAACATCGGAATTTCTGCTTATTTTTATCGCACAAAGATAGCCCTTTCTTCCCACAAAGCGGAATTATCCCTCTCCATTCTTACAAATCAAAAACTTATTCTATCTTTGGGAACATGGAAACAAAGAAAGCTACAATCAGCAAAATCAATGTCGTCGTCGATTGCAAGGATGCAGGTATCATGGCACGTTTTTACAGCCAGCTTCTGAATTGGGAGTGGACACACCCGCAGGCAAACGGTTGGTCAGCCATCACTTCGCCCACCGGTATGGTCATCGCCTTCCAGGAAATTGAGGAATACGAACCACCCATCTGGCCCTGGCAGGCAGGGAAACAAGGGCAGATGCTGCACCTCGACTTCTATGTGGACAACCTCGAAGAAGCCGTCCGCCACGCCCTCAGCCTGGGAGCACGCCTTGCCGGTGAGCAATATTTCAAAACTTCCCGCACATTGATCGACCCCGCCGGCCATCCTTTTTGCCTGGATACGGACGAACCGGAGTAACCTGTCAAAAACGAACATCATGAAAAAAAAGGACTTGAACGAAATGAGCAATGAGGAACTTTGGCAACTGTTCCCTATTATACTGTCGCCCCATAACCCGGAGTGGCCCGGACGTTACAAAACAGAAAAAGAGCTGCTCATAAAAACCATCGGAGCGGAAAACATCGTCCGTATCAATCATATCGGAAGCACTGCCGTCCCCGGTCTGACAGCCAAACCGACGATCGACATTTTGCTGGAGATACAGCAGAAAACCGATCCCGTCCGCCTCATCCCGACTATCGAGTCAGCAGGTTACATCTATTGCCACAAACCCGACAACCCGCCTCCCCACATGATGTTTATGAAAGGATATACGCCCGAAGGATTTAAAGCTCAAGCCTTCCATCTCCACATAAGATACTCCGGTGATTGGGACGAACCTTATTTCCGCGACTATCTCCTCGCCCATCCCGATACGGCCAATGCCTACGGCGAGTTAAAGGTCAAACTACAAAAGCTATACGAACACGATCGCGACGGCTACACCGATGCAAAAACCGATTTCATCCGGGAGATAACAAACCGGGCAAAAGAACAGATTACCTATCCCACAAACATGGAATAAATTATGAAAAACAAAGAGGACACACGGGATGGCTAAGAGTACATCCATTACACCTAAAAAACAATGACACAGCAACAAGCTAAATTTATATACCTATAAAATAATAGTATGATGAAAACAAAATACATCACCCTGACAAAAGAAAACATCGGAACGGAACATATTTGTTGCGCCTTCTCCGACAAAAAATGCAAGGAAGGCTACGAGCTGAAAAAAGAATGGCTCAGGAAAGAATTCGACAACGGATACGTATTCCGCCGCCTCGACGAACGTGCCAAGGTATTCATCGAATACGTCCCCGCCGAAAAGGCCTGGGTTCCCGTCAACGCCCCCGGCTATCTGATGATCAACTGTTTCTGGGTATCCGGACAATACAAGGGATGCGGACACGGCAAGGCGCTGTTGCAATCCGCCATCGACGATGCCCGGTCGCAGGGAAAAGCAGGACTGGTCACCGTAGCGGGTACATCCAAATTCCATTTCATGAGCGACACCAAATGGCTTCTGCGCCAGGGTTTCCAGACGGTGGAAAAACTCCCCAACGGTTTCAGCCTGCTGGTTCTGAAACTGATGTCCGATGCGCCCGAGCCCTCTTTCAAGGCCTGCACGAAAAGTGGGGAATGCGAGGAGAAAAACGGACTGGTCGTTTACTTCACCAACCGCTGCCCGTACACAGAATACCACGTCCTCGGTTCACTGGCAGATGTAGCCCAAAGCAAAGGTATCCCGCTGAAAATAATCAAACTGGAGACACTGGAGCAGGCACAGGCTGCCCCCACCCCGGCCACCATATTCACGCTTTTCCACAACGGGCAGTTTGTCACCACCGACCTCAGCGTATGTCTTGAGAAACGGTTCGAGAAAGCGGTGAAGATATAAGACGGAGGAGATAAACACTTCCCCTCCTGTATTCCCGGATTGCCCGAAACAATCCGGGGACACAATGTCTTAAACGCAAAAAATCCCTGCAAGCAACTTGCAAGGACTTCCGTTTTTCAGCGGAGAGATAGGGTAATGAACCTACCTCTGTATGTCGCTCTAATTCAACTCTTTATCAATACGTCAATGCCTTAGGGGGTACAATTTAGGTTTCAAAAAAGACGTTTCTCTGTCGTCCTTTGGCTGTTCATTGTCTGCCTAAAACTTCGGTTCAAAGATACTGCTTCTTTTTGAATTACGCAAATGTCTGAATATAAATGTTTCAGCTTAGGTGTAAGGTGCAAGCTATATATAGATATATACTTGCACCTTACACCTAATTCAGGTTACTCAACTTTGCAATTAGGTTGCACTACCCGATTCGTAAATTTGCAAAAAATGAAGAAACAATAAACGCTATCAATAAATTGCAAGCCTTAAATATTGAGAATATTCAGAGCTTGCCAAACGATAAGCAGTGTATTGTTATTAACTTTGCGGAAACGATGGATATATGATGAAAAACAATACTATTCACATTAAAAATATGGTTTGTAACCGTTGCATTATGGTTGTTACAGAAGCACTGAAAAGAATGGGGTTTACTCCACTTAGTGTTGAACTGGGGACAGCTATTTTGCAAGAACCGATAAATGCAGAGGAACATGCTACCATAAAGCTTGTTCTTGAAGCATACGGATTTGAGTTGATAGATGATAAACGGATGCGGATTATCGAACAAATAAAAGTTGGGGTGATTGAATTAGTGCATTATAACGATAATTCGTCCAAGACAAACCTGTCTGATTATCTCATGGATAAGTGCCATCACGATTACAGTTTCCTTAGCAAGTTGTTTTCCGAAGTGAATGGCATAAGTATAGAAAGATACTACATCATTCAGAAAATAGAACGTATAAAGGAACTGTTGGTGTATGATGAATTATCCATTAGCGAAATTGCCGATAAGCTTAATTACTCAAGCGCAGCACATTTAAGTACACAGTTCCGTAATATGACTGGCATTTCTCCAAGCCAGTTCAAGCGTTTAAAAGAACACAAACTGAAACCTTTAGATGAAGTCTGAATGATATAAGTCATATCCATAATTATGTAAGAGCCGGAAGATAAAAGCATCCTACCTTTGCAGCATAAAAATCATCAATATGGAAAAAGGTAAGAATATCAAAAATACATATCCGGTTTTGGGTATGAGTTGCGCTTCATGTGCGGCTCGTGTGGATAAAACATTAAATGGTTTGCCGGGAGTATATCAAGCAACAGTGAATTATGCGACTGCGGTAGCACAGGTAGAATATAATCCGGAAATATGTTCCGATGCAACACTGCAATCTGCCGTACAAGATGCAGGATATGATTTACTGGTTGATACCGGTGAAGACGCAGCCGATAAAGCGGAAGAAATTCGCTTGACAAGATACCGGAAGATAAAAAGGCGTACAGTGGCAGCCCTGCTGTTATCTCTCCCAGTTATGGTTATCAGTATGTTTTTTGAAGATATATCCTCTTTAAAATATGTACTTTGGATTCTCGCCACGCCTGTGGTTTTCGGTTTGGGACGTGAATTTTATATCAATGCGTGGCGGCAATTAAAGCATGGCACTTCCAATATGGACACCCTTGTAGCTGTTAGTACCGGAATAGCCTATACATTCAGTGTTTTTAATCTGTTGTTTCCTGATTTTTGGTTTTCAAGAGGGATTGAACCGCATATTTATTTTGAAGCGGCAAGTGTTATCATTGCATTTATCTTATTGGGACGGTTACTCGAAGAGCGTGCTAAACAAAATACTTCATCTGCCATAAAAAAGTTAATCGGGCTGCAACCTAAGACGGTAATTATTATCGTAGATTCTGATGAACGTACCGTTCCGATAACAGCCGTACAAAAAGGTGATACAATTCTTGTTAAACCCGGAGAACGCATTGCAGTAGATGGCGTGGTTGTTACAGGAGAATCATACGTGGATGAAAGTATGTTGAATGGCGAGCCTGTTCCCATGCACAAGCAATCCGGCGAAAAGGTATTTGCCGGAACCATCAATCAAAAGGGGACATTCCGGTTTATTGCCGATAAAATAGGTTCTGACACGATGCTGGCACAAATCATCCGCATGGTGCAGGATGCGCAAGGCAGCAAAGCTCCCGTTCAAAAGTTAGTGGATAGAATAGCCCGATTCTTTGTCCCGGCTATTATTAGTATTTCAATTATAGCTTTTGTTGCATGGATATTTTTAGCACCAACGAACGGCTTCACCAATGGATTGTTGGCAATGGTCACTGTATTGATAATTGCCTGCCCTTGTGCATTAGGCTTGGCTACTCCCACTGCCATTATGGTAGGCATTGGAAAAGGTGCTGAAAAAGGGATTTTAATTAAAGATGCCCAAAGCTTGGAGATTGCCCCAAAGATAGATACGATAATTCTTGATAAAACAGGGACTATCACAGCAGGGCATCCCATAGTCATCGAAAGCCTATGGGAAAACGGCTTTGAACATAGCCGAAAAATACTGTACAGTTTAGAGAAGCTATCGGAACATCCTCTTTCGGATGCCGTAGTCAATACTTTGCAGAATGAAAAAGAGATTTCCATTGATAAGTTTGAAAACGTTCCGGGGAAAGGTGTAAAAGGTGTAGTAGGCAGTCAGACTTATTACGCAGGCAGCCTGTCATTATTGAATGATAACCATATTACGATAGCCAGTCATTTGCAGGAATTGGCAAACAAATGGACACAGGAAGCTAAAACATTGGTATGGTTTGCTGATTCCACACAAGCTATTGCAGCTATAGCCCTTACTGATGAAATTAAACAAACTTCGGCACAAGCCATATCACAACTACAGGAAATGGGTGTTGAAGTGCATATGCTGACAGGAGATAATGCAATTTCAGCACAAGCCATATCTCGAAAGGTAGGAATAAACCATTATAAAGCCGGAGTGTTGCCGAACGAGAAAGCTCAATTCATAAAAGAATTGCAAGCCAATGGGAAAAAAGTAGGCATGGTGGGTGACGGAATTAATGATAGTGCGGCTTTAGCACAAGCGAATTTAAGCATAGCGATGGGGCAAGGCAGTGATATTGCTGTAGATACGGCAATGGCGACCATACTCTCATCCGATTTGCTGAAAATACCGGAAACCATCCGGCTATCGCAATTGACGATAAAAACAATTTATCAGAATTTGTTTTGGGCGTTTATTTATAACTTGATTGGTATTCCTATTGCGGCTGGCATATTTTATTCAGTAAACGGATTCCTTTTAAATCCGATGTGGGCAAGTGCGGCTATGGCATTCAGCTCTGTGTCTGTCGTATTAAATAGCTTACGTTTAAAAAGGAAAAGGATATAACAACTTAATAATCAATTCAAATGAATACAATGATTTTTAAAACGAATGCAAAGTGTGAGGACTGTCTTGCCAAGATAGAAGAAATATTGCAAGGCAAAATAAGTAGAGAAGAATGGAATTTAGATTTATCTGATTCCAACCGTCCACTGACTGTAGCTTCCGATAAGCTGGCAGCAGATGATGTAGTAGAACTGATAAGTAAAGCAGGTTTCAAAATTGAGCAAATGGAATGAAAGCAATTGCTGACGAAAAATAAATTATATCAGTACAGGACAAATAATACAGTTATAAGACATAGCGATTTATTTTTTAACTCAATTAATATTATACATCATGGATTTTTTAGAATTAACAAAAAAGCGTTATTCCGTAAGAAGCTATACTTCCCAAGAAGTAGAGAAAGAAAAGTCGGATTATATTCTTGAATGCGCCCGGTATGCACCGTCTGCCGTAAACAAACAGCCGTGGCAATTTATAGTGATACAAAGTGAATTGCAGAAAAAAAAGCTGCAAAAGGTTTACCCTGCCAAATGGTTTGTGGAAGCCCCCTTATATATCATTGTATGTGCTAATGATTCGGTTGCATGGACACGTCAGTATGATAATAAAAATCATGCAGATATTGATGCTGCTATCACTACGGAACATATCTGTTTGGCAGCAACGGAACAAGGGTTAGGAACTTGTTGGGTTTGCAATTTCGATATAGATGAATGCAAACATAGCTTGGGATTATCTGCTAATATTCATCCGGTTGCAATAATTCCTATAGGTTATCCAGCGGATTCAAAGCACAATCCAACAGCCCGCAAGAGCATTGATGAGATAGTAACTATATTATAACGTCATCATGCCATAGAAAGAGAGAAACAGGGAAATTGCCCCGTTTCTCTCTGCTTTTATAATGACCTTATACCGTTTCTATACTGCTTTAATTCTATTTCACTGCTTTGACGGATTGCAGCATCCAGTTCATTCAATATTCGGACTTTATCATCGGGAATCATACCTACAAAAGGTATTGTATTTGAAACTGTATTTCCCAATAAAGTTGTCCTTATGCTAAGGGCAGAAATAAAGGTTCTCAACTCCAACAGACGTTCCTGCTCCGATGCCTCAATAAATTTGCCCTCTTGTATTTCCTGAAAAAGTTCCGATTCAGGAAATACAGTCAAAGAAACAAAGTTTATAGTAAAAGGATGTAGCTGATTAAATATTTCAGCCGTATGGATTGCATTCTGCTGTCCTTTCCCCTTTCCCGCAAGCCCTGTCAGATAAACCAAATTATAACGAATATTGGCTTCTTCCAGCTTTCTGCACTGTTCCAATATATCTGCTGCCGTATTACCCTTATTCATTCTTGACAAGGTTTCATCATCTCCCGATTCCGTGCCAATACTAATACTGTCAAACTTTAAATGACGCAAGTTCTTCAGTTCTTCTACACTCTTCGATTTAATGTCTGCTATGCGGGAAAATGTTCCTATTGTTTCGCAATAAGGGAGATACTTCCGAATCAATAACCCCAAATCCAACAATCTGTTATAGCTCAAAGCAAAAGGATTGGCACCAGTCAGAAAGACACGCCTTGCCTTAGGCTGGTATTCCTGAATTATTTTCAAGTCTGATTCAACTTCCGAAACAGGAGATAATCTAAACTTAGTTCCATGATACAGGCTACAAAATTTGCATTTATGATATGTACATCCTGCTGTTACCTGTAACAGTTGCGAACTTGCTTCATAGGGTGGTCGCCAAATTTGACCGTCAAAATGCATTTTCTCTATTTCCATACTCTTAATTTTTATAAGTTTCAGTCTTTGCTAAATATTTAGAAAGACCGAAAACTTTGTATATTCAATATATTTAGTTACTTTTGTGCGAACAAAGTTACTAAGATACTTAGTATAAAAAAAGAACTTACCATTAAGTAAGATAGTAACGTAGAGGTAACTATTATTGATTGATAATGAATTAAATAAGAAAAAAAGATGGATGATACTCATTATAGAGAAGCTATTTGTCCTGCCTGTGGAATAATTGACCGTTTCGGAGATAAATGGTCGTTACGCATATTGTTTCTTTTGCATCAGAAGGGAACCTTGCGTTTCAATGAGCTATTAAGAAACACTCCGAATGTGTCACAAAAGATGTTGGCTACAGCATTAAAGAAATTAGAAGCCGATAAGTTAGTGAATCGTAAACTGTACCCGGAAATACCACCAAAAGTGGAATACAGTCTTACATCGCTTGGAAAAAGTTTAATGTCGCCCTTAGATGGTATTATTCAATGGGCTTTGGAACATTCCGATGAAATTTTAGAACACCGTCAAAAAACGGAAAAACAGAAGAGAGTATAGAACTTCAATGTTCTATACTCTCCCTTTTTATCATCTTGCATTCACATATTTATATGAGGATAACAAAATATTGTTATCTATAATTTTAGAACTCTCCAATTGCCAATTTGAGCCAAAAGTTTCACCTATGAAACAGATACCTTTACCAAGCATAACAGGAATAGTGTAAAGGGTCAGACTATCCAACAATTCCGCTTGGATAAGCGAGGTAAGAAGTTTACCTCCACCGACTAACAACATATCATTATCATTTTTCATTTCATGTACTTTCCGAAGTGGAGCATCTATAAGAAATTCCACTCCACAATCCGGCGTAACATTTGCATCGTGGTGGGAAACTACAAAAGTACGTTTACTTTTATATAACCATCCACCCCAATGCTCAAATAAATAGGTATAAGTATTAGCTCCCATCAGCAAGCAAGTAGCCGCTTCGTATTCTTTTCCAATAAGCGATTTTACATTTGAAGTAATCCAGTCCAGTTCATTGTCCGATGTTGCGATAAAACCATCGAGAGACACAGCGATATGCGCTTTAATTTGTTTCATATTGTTAGGCATTAAACAGTTTATATTTTTACGGGTAACCCCGTTCATAATCTTTATTCAAACTGTCCGCCAGTATCTCAAAAAAGAAGCGTGAACTCACACTGCTCCACTACGAGGTACTGGCATACCTAAATGACGAAACAGGCAAGCCCACGCTATGTTAAAACATAGCATAGACATTGCGCTGAAAATCTCGTCATTTTGAAAAGTGCCAGTTTTCGTAGTGAGATATTCGGCGAACGAATATGATTATATATAAAGGCAACATCACAGGTTACTGTTCAATCGCCATTATCTTCTATGTAACTTTTGCAAAGTTAGCCAAATCCCTGAAAACTCCTATATACAAAACAAGAAATCCTGCCTTATCTTACGACAAAACAGGATTGAAAACCATTAGAAAAGAAAAAATTAATCGGTTTTCTCCCGAATTAACTTGTGTACGTCCGTTGCACGGTAATAACACCTGCCATCCAGCATAAGGAAAGGGAGTATTCCCTTTTTCCGGTAACGGGTCAGTGTTCGGGGGCTACTTTTAACAGCAGGCACAAGTCCTGATTATCCAGCAGTTCTTCCCCATCCAAACAGTTACGACCTTTTATAACTTTGTCTATCTTCTTGTCCTGCATATCGAACCTATCCATGATACGTTCCATCCATGCGGTAAAATCTTCTCTGTCTATATACATAAGGCTGTCTGATTAAATTAAACCAATCATAAAATAACTTTGGTTGGACGGGTCTTTGATGATAATGTCTCGTTCCCGCATAAAGCGGATATAACTTTTAGCTGTCCGTTCCTTAACATCCAAAATCTGTTGTATCTGCTCGCACAAATCTATATAGGTTATATGTTCCTGTCTGCCAAACACGTCACGGGCAACCCCGACCAGTTCCTTTTCTTTGCGTTTCTCTTTTTCCTCTCGTGGCTTTTCTCCTTTGTAAAGGTGCATTCCGGCTGTTTTATCCCACGAAAAGAGCATTAAAGGGACATCCAGCGGGCTACCATCCCTTACTTTCAGGGCTTTTACCACAGATTGTGTGGGTTCTTCGTCCTTTTCGATGGAAAGGATAGTTGCCGCCTTACGTTGTAATTCCGAACCTAAATGCCCCCGCAGCTTCAATCCATTGGGTACAAAATGCAGCACGCAGAGAATACAGGTATTATAAATTCCTGCTAGTCGGTATAGTTCATCTATCACTGCCACACTTTCCACTTCATCATTGGCACTCTTTACAAGGTCGGCGATGCCGTCAATAACTACCAACTGGATGCCGCCATACTGGTAATAGAATTTATCCATACTTTGTACGATAGCGTGCAGGCGTTCTTTACGGGACATACCCGTCAGGCAGAATGCTTTCAGTTCTTCCGGTTTGTTCGGTTGCTTAGCACGTGTCAGCAGGTTACTTACATTTTTGAACAGTTGTACTTCGGACTGTTCCGTATCATAGAGTAATACCGCTTTGTGTTTACTGTTGGCGGCTATCTGTATGCCGAGCGTATCTATTTCCTTATCCGGTTGGCAGATACAGCCCGCTAACATGGCAGCTATATAATTACTCTTTCCTGTTCCCTCGCCGCCTGTAATACCAAACAGGTTTCCTTGTGTTCCCAATGGAACATCCCCGGCAGAAATTATTACTTGCGCTTTTGCCGGGGGATTATTGAAGTCTATTTCGCACGATTTAAGCATAATCAATGTATCACTATATAGGTTATCTAAAAATTCGATAAACAATTTCAGGAAATCTTCACGGGTATTTCCTGCCTTAAAATAATCGGAAATATCTTTTTCCTCTTTTGTTCCAGGAAGCGGTAGAAGTAACCGTCTTATTCCAAATTCTTCCAACTGCTTTTCCTGTTTGCGTGCGCTTTCCTTTCCCGTCTTGTCAGTATCATATAATAAGATGATATGCTTAAAACGGAACGTCAATTTATAAATCAGCGTAGGCGGGATAGTCACCGTTTCACTGTTGAAGCAGATAGCATGAAAACCATGTGCCGCCAATGACATGACATCTTTTTCACCACCTGTGATAAACAGTGTATCACCCTTTGCGGGTAGTTGCTCCAATCCAAAACAATAGTTTTCCCCGAAATTGCCACCATAGAGGAAACGGGCTTTCGAGAACGGACGGTACAGTTTTATATACCGTTTGTTCTTATACCCGTACATCGGTTCTGTTACGGATGAAGTATAAGTGAACGGTGTTCCATCCGCCGTTACGCTCTGAAAGTCCCGTAAGGAACACACCTTATAAAGTTCCAATACTTCCGGTGTAATACCATACTGCTGCCAATACATCAATTCGGCAAGCGGAAATTTCTGTTCCCTGAACTGGTAGGGTTTGCTTTCCTTTTCAGGTGTTTCTTCCGACATATCATTTATTATATGGGAAGAAGTACGGGTAACTGGTATCGGATTACCTGTTACCAGTCCCAATCCCAAATCCCGGTCTATGGTTTCCAGTATTTCCACAAAATCCATTGAGTTGTTGCAGTCCAGCCCTTTAAGTTGCCCCACGAAAAAGAAACAATCACCGCTATAACTGTCGTTGCCGAAATCTTTCATCTTATAGATACCACTTCGGCGGTCGAAATAGATGTTACAGGACGCTTTGTTATCCTCATAAAGCGGGTTTAAGAAATTGCGTCCTATCCGCCAATTACCGGATATGTAATGCTTGAACACGGATAACCCATTATTTGTCCTTTCTAATATTTCTTCTTTCCTTAACATATAGCTGGTGGTTGGTTATCAGGTCGTTAATACTGTCCTTATCTCGTTTAATCAGGCGTTCTTCCAATAATCGTTTTATTTCTCCAATCTTGTAGAAATAATGTCCCTTGATATTGGAATAAGTGACTGTCCCGGCTGCCCGCAAGCGTTGTAATGTCCGGTCACTGATTTTTAGAAATGTGCAGACCTCGTAACTATCCACCCAAATTTCATCCTCATTGGTACTTTCCGCTTCTGTGTGATTAAATATATAATCGGCAATAGCAGTAATCTTGTTGTCTAATTCCTTATAGGCTTTTGACTCAAATGTTATTATCTCCATTTCGCTAACTAATTGATTTGCTGCAAAGATGGCGGGTTTCAAAAGATAAAAATTACAAGGTATAACCAAGTTGGTGAATATTTATTTTTCTCTTTTTCAGTAGCAAAAGCAGGGTGTTATTACCCGAAAATGCCACATTTCATATCTAAATCGTATAAAAACAAAAACTACCAAGTTGGTAATTACTTGGTAGTTTTTATGTGGACTAAATATCTTTATTACAGTTCGTCCGATTCCATTCGCTTTAACAGTTGTTCGATTACTGATGTAAAAAAGGCAGTTCGATTTTTCTTTCTGCTTTTGAGAGTTAGATATGTTCGATAATAATCTCCTAAATCTATATCAAAAGCTGCTTCAATGAAAGCCATGATTTCTTTTATTGTCACATTTCCATTATTGAGTGTTGCAATTGCAACAAGTCCATATCCAAACTCTACTGCATCTGATTTAGAGCCAGTCCATTTCAGATTAAAGTCAGAAAGTGCCGCTCGTATTTTAGATATTTGCATTTTCCTGTCTAACAATTGTAATTGTCTATTAAGATATATTCGTAGCATTTCATTCGACAAAATTTTAGCTACTTTGTAATCATATCCAGTAGAAAAGGCTGGGTCTTTATCTAAAAATGCGCTATCAACACACAATCTGAAATTCGCTTTATATCGAACAAAGTAATAAGAATCTAAGTGGGTTGCTTTCGAACGATAGTATTGGTAGAAATCAAGATTTTGGTCAAAGAAATATTTCAAATTATCCAATTGGCAATGAAGATACTCTCGTTGTACATCATCACTGCCAATCGGACGTTTCATCTCAATTCTTGTTATTTTGTAAAAGTATAAATACCGACTAAGAATGTCTGGCTTTATATCTTTAAAGAAATGAATTTCTTCTTCTTCGTTCTGAAATTCATATTTTACAGTCATGCTCCGCAAGTTATCGAATAAAGGTCGTATGACATCTATCATATGCAAAGCATCTTCAACGCAGACATTTTCATCAATGCCAAGCAACTCCATTTCTTCATTTATTCGATGCAATATTTCATTGATATAATCTTGCATGATTGAATTTCGTTATAATCAGAAATTTGCATTTCGGGGTGTACGGGGAAACGAAATAACATCCCGAATGTTTGTCATGCCTGTAATAAACAGCATCAACCGTTCAAAACCCAATCCAAAGCCTGAATGGGGAACAGTGCCAAATTTGCGTGATTCAAGATACCACCACAGTTTTTCGGTATTCATATTCAATTCTTTCATTCGCTGCAACAATTTTGTATAGTCGGCTTCCCGTTCAGAACCTCCTATGATTTCCCCAATTTTCGGAAATAATACATCCATTGCACGAACTGTTTTCCCATCTTCATTCTGTTTCATATAGAATGCTTTTATCTCTTTAGGATAATCTGTAACAATCACAGGGCGGCGAAAATATTCTTCCACCAAATGACGTTCATGTTCAGCACATAAATCAATTCCCGGTTTTACAGGGTAGTCAAACTGATGCCCGGATTCTTGTAAAATCTCTATAGCTTTAGAATAAGGCAAACGCATAAATTCATTATTTGCAACGAAATGTAATTTATCCATTAAACCATTATCTACGTTGTCATTTAAAAAAGCTAAATCACTTTCGCAATTTTCAAGCGCATAACGGATTAGATATTTCAAAAAGTCCTCTGCCAAATCCATATTGTCGTTAATATCATTAAAGGCAACTTCCGGTTCAATCATCCAAAATTCGGAAAGATGACGGAATGTATTTGAATTTTCTGCCCTAAAGGTCGGGCTAAAGGTGTAAATTGCCCCCAATGCTAACGCACCAAGCTCGCCCTCTAATTGTCCCGAAACTGTTAAATTGGCTGGGGAACCGAAAAAATCATCTTTTAATTCCGTTTTGATTTCAAAGAGTTCTCCTGCTCCCTCACTATCCGATGTTGTTATTATAGGAGTATTGAAATAGAAGAATCCTCTTTCATTGAAATAACGATGTATGGCAAAAGCCATATTATGGCGCATACGAAATATTGCACCAAAAGTATTTGTACGTAAGCGTAAATGAGCTATTTCCCGTAAGTATTCTAAAGAATGTTCCTTTTTCTGTAAGGGGTATTCCTGTGGGTCTGCTATTCCATATACTTCAATATCTCCGGCTATTACTTCTACTTGTTGTTTACCTCCGGCAGACCGGATAAATTTGCCCTTTATACCGATTGAACTTCCTGTAGTAATAGTCTTTAGCATCTTCTTTTCAAACTTTACATGTTCAATCACAATTTGAAGATTGTGTACAGTAGAGCCATCATTTAAAGCAATAAAGCTTATATTTTTACTCTGCCGATGTGTACGAACCCAACCTCTCACATAGACATCAATTCCATAAATATCTGATTTTAATAAATCTACGATTCTTATTTTCATAACATTATTCTTTTATGCAATATCTCTAATACTTATAATAAGAGCATTATTAGACGTAAACTTGTCATTAAGAAATAAATCATAATTCAATTCAACACGAATGCGGTCATCATATATTTTAAGCTGATAAAGCAATGTCCTTACTTTTATATTAATATCTCCATCAGCAGTGATATAATCCGATTCCGTTAATTCCCCATTTAGGAAAGACATTTCAGTAAAAATCGACCCTGTACGATATAAATTAGCTTTTTCCGGGTTGATTATCAGTCGGTTTTCAACAACATGTCCTCCTGCACATAATTCTCGGTATAAAACAGAATGACTACTACCGGAACGTGAATAGTTTCCAATGGCATTAGTTACTATTTTATCCGTATAGTCGTCATACCGTTGAATATTTTGAACGATTATCCTAACATCCTTTTTCATAAATGAGGCAAGTTTTCACGGTATTGTCGCAAATAAGCTTCATCTTGATTATGGATTTGTTGTTCCAAAAAATGAACCATCTTTTGCTTATCTGTTTTTAAGTTACCACGGACTTGGATTAAGTTAGAAGCTCCATCAGTAGCAAACCTTGCATTTACCGTCAAGCTCTGAATCAGTGTTTTTAGCTCCTGCAATTTTTCAATCTCTGTTTCCTCTTTCCAATTTCCTGCTTGAATTTCTTGAAATAGCTGAGAGGTTGGATAGATGGTTAGCATGGAAGCATCTATGATTTGCGGGTGAAGCTGGTTGAAGATTTCCGCAGTTGCCTTTGCGCCAATTTCTCCTCTCCCTGAACCGGAAATACCAGTCAAGTAAAAGAAATTATAGCTCATATCCACTTCTTCTAACTTTTTGCATTGTTCGATAATATCTTTAGACAAATATCCCTTTTTCATAAAAACAAGTGCTTCATCATCTCCCGTTTCAATTCCAAACGTAATTCCATCATAACCGAGGTCTTTCAACTCTTGCAAATCTTTGACGGATTTTTGGCTAACATCAGTTATTCTTGCAAAACAACCGATGCTCTGACAGTTTGGAAAATATTCATGTACCATCTTCGCCAATGTTTTGAGCTTATCCACACTAAGTACAAAAGGATTAGCTCCTGTAAAGAATACTCTGTCTGCATCTTTATAGTAGTGATTAGCTTCTTTCAAATCTGATTTAACTTCTTCGAGCGGTGACATTCGAAACTTGAAAGGCAAGTCTTCATAAAGAGTACAGAACTTGCATGAATGATGAGTACATCCTGCTGTAACTTGAATTAAAAGGGAGTATGCCTCATAAGGCGGTCTCCAAATAGTTCCTGTGTAATGCATAATTATTTCTCCTTTTATTTATGTAAACAATGACCAAAAACAGTAGAATATCAACTGTTATTTAGTTTCTTTTTCGATGGCAAAGTTATAAATATACTTAGTATAAAAAAAGAAGTTACTTAAACGTTAGGTAGTTACAAAGGGGTAACTATTTTTGCGTATCAGATAGTTACGTGCGAAAAAAAAATAAAAAAAGATGGGAATGGTATATTTATAGGGTGATGTAGAGAAGATTTATAAAAAGCACCCGGTGTCCCTCCGGGTGCTTCAACCACAAAAATTTCAATTATAAATCTATCTATAATGAAACTTTCTGTGGCAAATATAACGATTTTCGTCTTATTTCTTCGATTTGCCTTTCTTTTGAGGAAACACAAAAGTAACATTGAACTGCTCGTCAAAGGCAAGTGAAGCGTCAAAGACTTTACCGTCCCTGTTCTTGAATCCTTTGATTAGCCCGGTTTTCCCGATAGTCACCAGTTCGGTAATCTGTTTGTCCGTCAGTTGCTTTTCGCTCTTGTTGCGGAAGATGGTAACGGAACAGTCTACATTGGAACATTTGGCGACTTTCGGATAGAAAAGGATGCGCCCGGTCTTACATTTGGGGCAGATACAATTACCACCCGAAGCAAACGAAAGCTGAACGTCCAACAGTTCAGCCGTGATTTGCCTTGCATATACTTCGATGCCTTTACGGAACGTATCGGGGTTCATTTCCCCGCTTTCTATTTTGGCAAGCGTGTTTTCCCACATTCCCGTCATTTCCACATTGGCAATTTTCTTATCCCGGATGATGTTGTAAACGGCAAGTCCTTTTTCGGTCGGAACAAGGTTCTTTTTCTCCCGGACGATATACTGGCGGGAAAACAGCGTTTCGATGATGGCTGCCCGTGTTGCGGGCGTGCCGATACCCGTATCTTTCATGCTGGCTTTCAGGTCGGCGTTTTCCAGTTCCTTACCCGCCGTTTCCATTGAAGAAAGCAAACTGCTTTCCGTATGTAACGGCTTGGGCTTGGTCTGTTTCTCCAACAGTTCAATGCCGGAAAGCGGTAAACTATCTCCGTCCTGCACGGCGGGCAAAATGGCGTTATCTTCCCCGTTCTCTTTCTCACCGAATACGGCACGCCATCCGGCGGATTTGATTACAGACCCTTTGACCGTGAAAAGTGACCCTGCGCATTCCAGCGTTACACTGGTAACGTCTTTGACGCATTTTTCAGAAAAGGCTTCCAACATCCGCCCGGCTATCAGTTCATAGATTGCCTGTTCGTCTGTTTCCAGTTTACCGGGCAGGTTTTCCGTTACTATCAGGGCGTGGTGGTCTGTTACCTTGCCATCGTTCACGGAACGGGAATTTAAGGCTTTGCCTTTCATACCGGCTGCATACCCGACAAAACGGGCGTACTGTTCCAAATTAACAAGACGTTCCGGGATTTCCTCGAACACGTCCTGCGAAATGTAACGGCTTCCGGTTCGGGGGTAGCTGATTAGTTTACCCTCGTACAACTTTTGTGCGATGGATAGGGTTTTGTCTGCGGAAAAATTTAGCTTGGTATTTGCTTCTTTTTGAAGTGAAGTCAAGTCATACAGCAAGGGCGGTTCTTGGCTCACTTCCTTACGTTCTACGGTTTTCACCTGAACCGTTTTCGCTTCCTTTATCTTTTGCAACGTGTCGATGGCGGCTTGCTGCTTATCGTACTTGTCTGCGGATAGTGCAACAAAGGAAACATTGTCTTTTGCCGCCTGTAATTTCAGTTGCCAATACTTTTGCGGGACAAAGTTCTTGTTCTCTAAAAAGCGGGTACATATCATCGCCAACGTGGGCGACTGTACTCGTCCCAAAGAAAAAATGCCTTGTCCGGCTGCCACGCTTAAAGCCTGTGTACCGTTTATGCCAATTAAATAATCGGCTTCGCTGCGTGCCTGTGCCGAAAGGAAAAGGTTATCATACAGGCTACCGGCTTTCAGGTTTTGCAGTCCCTCACGGATTGCCTTGTCGGTAAGACTGCTTATCCATAAGCGGACAAAAGGCTTGTTGCATCCGATATACTGGTAGATGTAGCGAAAGATAAGTTCTCCCTCTCTCCCTGCATCGGTGGCGACTATAATCTTGTTCGACTGGCTGAATACCTCTTTGATTACCTTTAGCTGTTTTAATGCGCCGGGGTCTGCCTTGTACCCTTTTTCCGCTTTCACCTGCCGGGGTGTAAGTTGAAAATTCTCCGGGATGATAGGCAGGCTTTCCCGGCGGAAACTCTGTATGCCGTAGGCTTCCGGCATTGCCAAACCTACAAGATGGCCGAACGCCCAGGTAACGAGATACCCGTTACCTGAAAGGTAGCCATCCTGTTTTTCACTCGCTCCTAAAATGCGGGCAATGTCCCTTGCCACACTTGGTTTTTCTCCGATTACTGCAATCATTCTAATTTCGATTTTAATTGTTCCACTTCTTTTTGTCTTAGGATTTTCCGGTCATAGTAGATGTGATAGCCAGCTACATAAAATTGTCGGTTCTGTTCGTCTATGGCTTTCCAGTCCGTTTTGAAACAGACAAGGGCAAACAGGGCGAAACCGACAACCGAAATAAGGATTAATACCGCTATCATCTTTTGCGTCCCCTGCTTTGTTTGGGTTTGTCCGTCTGCTCCTGCTTCTCCTTTTTATCCTGCTTGGTCTTTTGTTTTTCAGTGGGCTTGTCCTGACCCTTTTTCAAGGGTTCTTTCACTTTCTTGGTGGCTTCGTTGGTCTTGCCCTCCGAATTGACAGCAACCTGTGTGCGGTTCTTGCTTGCCGGAGTAATCTCTTTCACGGCGGAACGGTCAAAGCTGGGATTGTCACTGTAAAAGCCTAACTTCTTCTTATCATGGTTCACCTGAATATAAGCATCGTATTCGACCCCTCTCTTGTCTTTCAGCCCGGCAACAAAGATGGTTTTGTCATTGACCAAATCCTGCTGTTGCTGGCGGGATAGCTCTATTCCTGAAATGCTTTTGGGAATGGTTACACCGTCACTGGTGACAAGGTTGTTTTGCTGTTCCTGTTTCTGCCGTTGCTCCTGTGACTGTTTGGCATTGGGATAGATAAATTCCAAACTTTTCTTGTCGGCATTGACTTGAACGGTTGCGGAAAAGGGATTTTTACGGTTGGAAATCATATTTTCAAGGAATATCCCTTTTCCCTCCCGTAAGGCTTGCTGCTGTTCCTTGTTCAATTTGACACCTTTTATTTCATCAGGGATTTGGACGCTGCTTGCACGCATGGAAACAAGTTCGTTTGTTACCTTATCCACGCTGACAAAAGAGGGTATCATTTCTCCCGTGATATAGTTTTTTAAGTTTACTATCCGTCCCATGTTTCCCGTTTCAAGAAGATTGGCTTTGTCCTCTTTGGAAAATTCATGTCCAAAGAACGGGCGTTCAAGTTCCGGCTTTTGTCGGATGCCGTGTATAGCCAAAACTACATTCCCGTCTTTGTCGTGCCGGAAAGACAGTCGTGCGTCCATCTTCATAATGGCGGAATTGTAGTTTCCCGAAATGGTGAACGCTCCGGGTGACTTATAGCCCCTTAACATGGGTTCTAAAGCCTTTGCCTTTTCAAGTTGTTCTTTGGATAGCCCGAAGTTCTTCAGGGCTTCCCAGTCCACCTTGTCGGGGTCGATGTAATACTTGCTTTTGTCAGGTTGCTGCGGTGCTTGCGCCGTTGCTCCCGTTTCTTTGGCTGGCTGCTGCTCTTTCTTGGCTTCCTGCTTCACGGTTTCAGGTGTCACCCGGTAACGCTCTATGCCTGCTTCATTTTCCGGTGTAGGGTTGTTGAAGTTATCCCTGATTATCGGCTCGATTTTGGGAAGTTCCAACTTCGGGATTTTGAAGAAGTTGAAGCGGGTCGGGTTCTTCAACTGGTTCATCATGTTGGAAAAGAAGTTGGAAAAGAAATCACCGTGACGGTCGAATTTCAGTAGTTCGCTGTTGTTCTCCGGCGGTACGGTTTGGAGTTCCCCGTTTTCATCCACGCCTTTTACTGCGCTGATTGTCTTTTTCTCCTTATCCAGTACAAGAAGAATATCCATCATCTGCTCGTCAGTGGTGGATTGGCTGGCTGTGTTTACATCCATAATGTTTTGAATTTTAGTGAATAAATAAAATTTTCGGAAGTAAAAGTAAGGATGAAATAGAGTATATTTAAGGATTTGGGAACAGGTGGCTTCATTAGTCCTCGTTTGGCTTCATTTGTCCGAATAGGTACATAAAAACACAATTCATTAGTTGGAAATCAAAAAAACACGTATATTTGTAAATCAGTAATAAATAATATATGTATATGGAACTAAAGCATTTAACCATAGTTAAAGATAAAAGGTCTAATTGTTTATCTTGCATGGGCATTACTACTATACAAGATTACATTAAGTATATCGAAGATATATACAAAATTAAGGGTGGTATAGAAGGACAACGTGATGCACTACGTACAAGTTCCGCAATCAAAATAAGGAAACGTATGGTTGAAGACATTGTTAAAGGAACAGTTCTTCCACCTGTTGTGTTGGGCCTTTTATTATCACATGAAGACTTTATAAAAATTAATACAGCAGAACCTAATAAGGATGTTATATTAGAAATACTATCTAATGCTTCTGATGAGAATATTTCACTTATTGATGGTATGCAACGTACTACTGCTATTATTGAGGCTTTTAAAATGAGTGAAGATATTGCAAATAACGACTTACGAGTTGAAATATGGATTGTTGAGAACTTAAACAATTTAATGTATCGTATGCTCGTTCTCAATACAGGTCAAGTACCTTGGACTATAAGACGTCAATTAGAAGTTGTATATGGCTCTCTATTAAAAACAATTAAAAATTCTGTCCCTGAAATAGAAATTTATGCCATAGATGATTCAAAATACCGAACTGATGGGGGGCAATATCAAGGTGAAAGCATTATTGAATTATTTATAGTATTTGGTTCCAGAAAAGAAAAAGTCAATATTAAAGAACGTGTTGCAGAAGAGTTTACAAGATTAGATTTTATCGAATCCACTGATAAAAGCGACCTTTTATCAATGTTTATCCGATGTTTACAAATTATGTATAAGGTAGATAAAGCTTTTACAAGATTTGAATCTCAAAATAAAACTGGTAAATTTGCAGAGGGCAAAGACCTATTTAAAAGTCAACCTGCAAGAATTGGATTCATGGCTGCTTTAGCTATTGAAATATTTGGACGTCCGGGAAATGATAGAGGTGAAGAAGCACAGCTAAAAATATTAAATAGAATAGAAAATGAAGTGGATGATTTTATTGCCTTAGTTGATAAACTTACAAAAGAAGAATTAGAAGCCTTTTTAGCACTTAATATACTCAATGAGTGTCTTAATGACCACAATCCATCTAAGGTTGGTGACTTTGAAAGAACTTTTTTTAAGGAAGCTTTTTATGCCCTTATACAAGAGCATTTTAATACACAAAGTATGGTTTTAAGTTGGCGCGCTTATTAAAATGGGAATACTAAAAATAAATGAAGCAAATTCATATTTAAAAGAATGTCTTGTTAATACTGTCGCTGAGGAATTACCTGATAAGAAGTTAAAAATAGAGCCACGGCTTCTATTCTTATCAAAAGAACAATTTGATAAAGCCAATAACATAAATATCAAATATAATGTTTTAAAAATTTTAGCTCTAAAATTCCTTATAATAGAGTTAGAATCAGTAGATTATATTGCTATTATTGGCAATAATAATGTCAAATGCGAGAATGATGATTTAGAGTATATTGATATTGATGAATCTTTTTACATAGTTACAGCCTACGGAGCAAAAATAGATATAAAAAAAGACTGTAAGGCATATGATATATTACAAGCTATTTATGAACCTGAAAAGCCTGAAATATTCCAAGGTTATGAGCTTGACACATTTAAGGATTTTTTTGAGCCTATTGTTATATACAAATTACCGGAATTATGCCAAAGCAATATAATCTTTAAAAAATATGTAGGTACATTTTTAATGTACAATAAAGATATGTTACTATTGCCATTCAGCGATAATACAAAACAAGCATATCTTGATATTTTTACTGATACTAAATGTATAAATGAAAATATTCTTAGCAGTTCTGTTGCCTATTGCTGGCGATATTGTTTTTTAGATATATATCGCTGTCTTGAACCAAAATTCACCTATCCATGTATAAAAAAATTAAAATCAAGTTTATCTTTATCACACACAAGTGATATTATAGATAATTCATTATATGATATTTTAGGCTGGAGAGTTAAAGAAGAAGGGGCTATGGTTGATTTGTTTGATTGTTTGCCCCAAATTTTAAAAACGGAATTTGCAAGAATAAAAAAAGATGATGAAGCTGATATTATTGGTAAAAGAATATATAAATTAAGGAATTCTATAGTACATCATTATTCTGTTGAAAACAATATTGAAGATGTAAGGACGCCATTAGAATGGGATAATTTAATATGTTTAATGTTAAAAGCGATAAAAGAGATATATGCCATATATACATAGCTATGACAATCATAAAAAGTGAAACATCATAGCTATGTGTTTATAAAGTTATATTAGTTATCGTTTTCTCTAATTAAATGCTGTAAATCCGGGTCGTTCTTAATCCGTTCCATTTCGTCCGTGACAATCTGCTGGACTTCCTGCTTGACCCGGTTGTAATTTGCCTGTATTTCTTCCTGCATCCGGTCGTTCCCGTCCTCGTCCCTGAAATCTATGATTTGGGGCAGTTTCTTGTAATTAGCTGTTTCCCGCTTCACTTTCTCGTTATCCACCACAATTTCGGCATGGAATATTTTCTGTTCTATCCTTTCATCGAAATTGTCGCTGACTGCACCCACGAACATACCCTGCGTTAAGTTGGATATTTTACTGGGTGGTATCAAGCTATCCATCTGCGTGCTGATAGAGGTTGATTTGTCGTTCCGGTTAATAGTCATGCTTTGCCGTTTTTGCAGTACCTTTCCGAAACGGTCTGAAAGCGTTTTAGCCGTTTCAGAAACCACCTGACCGGAAAAGATATTACCTACTGTATTTTCGATTACCCGGCTTTCCTTGTCCCCATAGTCCCGGCGTAACTGGCTGAAATCCTGAAAGCCCAAACAAACAGCCACCTTGTTGCTTCGTGCCGTTGCTATCAGGTTATCCAGTCCCCGAAAATAGATGGTCGGTAGTTCGTCAATGATTACAGAACTTTTCAGTTGGTGCTTCTTGTTTATCAGCTTCACGATACGGGAATTATATAGACCCAAAGCACAGGAATAGATATTCTGACGGTCGGGATTATTGCCTACTACCAAAATTTTAGGTTCTTCCGGGTTGTTTATATCCAGTGAAAAATCATCACCTGTCATTACCCAATATAAAGCCGGGCTTATCATCCTTGAAAGCGGGATTTTAGCACTTGCAAGCTGCCCCTGAAGCTGGTCTTGCGCATTACTTTCCCATGCGTCCATGAACGGTGAAAGATAGTTTTCCAGTTCGGGATAGCTGGTTAAAATAGTGAACGTATCGGCATATTTCTTGTTCAAAAATTCAATGGCGTGCGGAAATGTACAATACTTACCACCCTGATAGATTTTCAAAAACCATATTATAGAAGCCAGCAGGATAATCGGGCTTTCCACAAAGAAATCTCCCTGCTTGGTTATCCAACTGCGGTTAAGGTTTAACATGATTGTATAACTGGCTTCGTATGCGTCCGATATGTCCGTCATAAACGCCGGATTTATCGGGTTGCATCGGTGACTTTTTCGTGGGTCGTCAAAATTAATCATATAGAATTTAGGTTTTACCTTATACCCGTCTAAATGGTTGATTAGATGATTATAAGCTATCTCCGAAAGGTCAGGGAATTTGTAGTCATAAATATAAACAGCAAAACCTTTTTCGATTTGTTGTTTGATGTAGTTATTGACTATCGCATACGATTTTCCCGAACCGGGTGTGCCTAAAACCATGCTTGCCCTGAACGGGTTTACAACGTTTATCCACCCGTCATTCCATTTCTTTTTGTAGTAGAACCGTGTCGGCAGGTTGATGGAATACTCGTTTTCTATCAGGCGTGTTTCCTGTGCGAAACTTTCATTCTCCAAATTAAACACATCATCCATCAGGTTGTTTTTCAGCAAACGTGAAATCCATACTCCGGCAGCCAAAAGGGAAAGATACCCGGCTGTCATGGTAAAGATGTACAGGCTTGTATTTGCCACCGATGGCAAGGGCAAAGCCAACAGCCACCAGTTCAGGAAGAACAGGATAAAACCGATTGTCAGGAACACATAAATCTTGTTCCATGTGATTTTTTCCTCTTTCACTCCCTTTGTACCCAAACAGGAAAGCGCAAGAAATACCACCGAAAAAAGTTTGGTGTACAGGATATTGGAAAACAGCCCGGCGGTACGCTGGAAGTTCAGCAGGATTTTATCGACTACCCCGATATTGATACCCCACTCCCGGAACGACTGGTAACAAAACCAGTAAATGTTTATCACTACAAATAAAATACTGATTGCCCGCATAAAGTCCATGACCTTTGCAAGTCCTCTTAAATCATCTTCATTCTGCATAATTGAAATTTTATAGTTATTAAATACGTCTTTGTTTCTTCTTCTTTTTCTTCTTCTTGGGTGGCGGAACTTGGCTGTTGTCGGGCGGGGTATCATTCCCGCCGGATAACAGACTGAACAGTCCGGCAATGGTTTTGCCTGTATTTTCAAGGTGTCCGGTCGGGCTATATTCCGGCGTGTGTTCCTGCATTTCCTGTTTGCTGTTTCCCGTCAAAGTACGGGAGCCGGAAAACAGGTCGTTGAACACATTGGCGGAAAAGTCCTTTCCCAACCGTGAACCGTTCAGGACGGTACGGTTTTCGTGGTCGATGAATGTTACACCGTATATCCTGCCTGTATCGTTCTGCCGGAAAAGAACATCTATGCCTCTCTTTTTCAGTTCTTGTTCCAGTTCCTTACGATTATGGGCGGATTTCATCACTGCGCCGACCGTCCGGCGGGTGCGTTCTTTCAGGTTCTTGTCCTGAATGTCCTTTGTAGATTTCTTGATGTGTCGCTGGATAGCTTCGTAGCCTACCGACTTACCCAAAGAGGAAGATTTGAACGGGTTTCCCTGCTTTTCTCCCTTGTCATTGGTCGCCGAATAGACAATGCCGTTATAGGGTTTGCCGTTCACTACCCCTTTCACTTCCTCCGCTTGTACATTATATATAGATAGCAACGCTTTGTATTCCGTAAAACTCTGGAAACGGTAACTGCCCACAAGGGCTTTCACCGTATTGGATAACTGGTGCTTTACGTCCCCTGCCCGGTAGTCCACCTTTTTAAGTTCGGGGCGGTCGGCTGCCTGTTTCTTCTCTGCCGGATGCAGCCCGTACTTCTGTTCCAGTTCACGGGTGATTTGCTTGCTGCGGATATGCTCGAACTTGTCGTTTATCTTTTTGCCCGTATCATCCACCCGGATGGAAACGATATGTATATGATGCCTTGCAATATCTTCATGCTTGTACACCATATATGGCTGGTTGCCGTACCCCAACTTATCCATATACTCTTTGGCAATGTCTGCAAGCTGGCTGTCGGAAAGCACATCGTCCGGGTGCGGGTTCAGGGAGATATGGATAATCGGTTTTTCCGTTTTCAGGTCTGCGGGCAGGTGCATATCGAAACATTCCATACAACGCCGGATGCTGAAATTCCCGTCCTCGCTCTCAAACATCCGGTTGCTTAAAAGTACCTTTCCCTGCTCTTCATCCACCTTGTTTTGATTGTAGGAAAGCGCACCGAACAGGGAACTGCCTACGCTTATCTTTGCAACCATCTTGTTTCAAACTCACGGGTCAGTTCAATAATTTGGCGGTTCAGGTCGGCAAGTTCCACCGTTGCCTTTTCCAGTTTATAGAGAAATGCGAGTGCTTTCTTCTCTGAAAAATTGGTATTGAGAGCCTTTACCACCTGATTATAATTCACGGCAATTCCCCTGTACTGGGAATATAAAGCGGTCAGCCGGGTATAATATTCGACTGCCGCCTTGTCGATTCTAATCACTTTGAACGGTTCGCCGAAGATACGGGCGGTGATAAAATGTGCTTTCGTGCGCATACCGGACTGGTCGAACAATGCCAAAAAGCGGGCGTGGTCTATCGCATTGAAGCTGATAGAGTACCTGAACACTGCCGGGTCTGCTTTGGGCTTGCGCCCTGCGCCACCCGGACGGGGCGCATTTTCATTTTTCTGTTTCATGCTACATTTTTTAAAGGGTTACGACTTCGGAGTGCCCCTATCCCGGCTTCGTCCGGGCAAGGCGTTCAAAGCTGCTGAAAGAATTTCAAGCTGCGCAGAACACACCTTGCTATTTGCCAGTGCAAATAAAAATCCGCCTACGGACGGATTGGGGTTAGCAGAGATTGGAACGCTCCCGGCGGCGGGGGCTTGGTTAGCCTGACCGATACCTTTCGGTTGCAAAGTAACGGGTATTAAAAATACTGTGAAATAGCGGGTTATAGGACAAATGAGGACAAACGGGGACATTTGAGGACACATCTCGAAAGGGGTTGTTTTTCTACGTTTATTTGTCCCGGATTTAAGAAAGAAAGCAATATGGACGGATGGAAATATGTATCGGCAAACGGACGGAAAGAAAGCGGTTTTGAAAACTTGAAAACAAGATTTCAAGATTGCAATCTTTCAAGAAAGCAGGAAAGCAAACCGGATGGAATGATTGAAAGAAAACAGCCTTTCAATCGGGAAAGCAAACTGTCTGCAAAGATGGCAGTCCGTTTTTGTGGAAAGATTGAAAATGAAGAAGAAAGAAAGGAAACAGTCTGTCTTTGTAGAATGATGGAAAGAAAAGAAGCAAGGAAGAAAGAAGTCATTCCCTCTTTCGTGCTTTCAGTTTGGAACGAAAGCAAACTATCCGTCAATCTGAACGGATGGAATGAAATAAAGATGTATCACAAAAAAGAATTCTTACAATGAAGAAAGAAACCTCGTATGTGGCTTTCTCCACCCAAAAGGGCGGGGTCGGCAAAACAACGTTCACCGTCTTGGTGGCAAGTTACCTGTACTACCTGAAAGGGTATAACGTGGCGGTCGTGGATTGCGATTACCCGCAGCACAGTATCAGTGCCATGCGCAAACGGGATGCCGAACTGGTGAACGGGGATGATTACTACAAACAGCTTGCCTTTCACCAGTTCAAAGCATTGGGAAAGAAAGCGTACCCGGTGCTTTGCAGTTCACCGGACGAAGCGATAAAAACGGCGGATGAATATCTTGCGTCTGCCGGGATGGATTATGATGTGGTCTTTTTCGACCTGCCCGGAACGGTGAACAGTGAGGGCGTTATCAACTCCCTTTCCGGGGTGGATTATATTTTCACCCCCATAGCCGCCGACCGGGTAGTATTGGAAAGCAGCCTTTCCTTTGCAGTGGCTATCCATAAACTGCTGGTTAAGAATGAAGCGTGCCGCCTGAAAGGGCTTCACCTGTTTTGGAATATGGTAGATGGACGGGAAAAAACAGACCTGTACACCCTGTATGAACAGACCATCGGGGAACTGGAACTGCCCCTTATGAAAGTATTTATCCCCGACACCAAAAGGTTTAAAAAGGAACTGGACGCGCAGCGTAAAACCGTATTCCGTTCCACACTTTTTCCGGCGGACAAACGGCTGGTAAAGGGCAGCAACATGGAAGAACTGATAACCGAAATCGCATACCTTATAAAATTGTAACGATATGGCAAAGCAAAGCGGCGGGAAACCGCAAATTGACGAGGATTTTATGAAAGAGATTATTTCACAGGGCTTACCCGTGAAGAAACAGGAAACGCCATCGGTGACGGTGAAAACGGAAATAGAAACACCGGATAAACCGGAAATCAAGACAGAACCAAAGGAAGAAAAGACATTGAAAGAACCTGCCCGCCGGAAAAAGAACGCTCCGGGTGACTACCGGGAAACCTATTTCATGCGGGTGGACTTGACCGACCGACAACCGTTATATGTCAGCCGTGCCACACACGAAAAGCTGATGAAGATAGTAACCGTTATCGGCGGACGCAAAGCGACCGTCAGCAGCTATGTAGAAAATATCCTGCTCCGGCATTTCGACCAGTTTCAGGACGAGATAAACGAACTGTACGAAAGCAAATTTGAAAAGCCGTTCTGATATGTTGAAATGGTTTATTATCGGAACGCTCCTGTATTACGCCATTCTTTTATGGCGATACAGGGATAGCTTGGGAACATGGTTCACGGGTGGGAAAAGAGAGCCGGAACAGCCGGGAAGCAAACCGACCGTGAAAACAGGAAACGGGGATTCTCTTGTAGGTGCAAGCCGTTACCGGATGGGACAAATGAGGACAAACGAGGACATCTTAGGACACCTTTCAAAAGGGGTTGATAATGCTTCTATATTTGTCCCGAAAAGCGATGAAGCAGAGGAAGAAAGACCTGCCCCGCAAGCGATTGACACCGAATTTGAAATGGAGTTTGAAACGGAAGAAACGGATATTTCGCTGGATGAAATCGAAGCGGAAGAAATCGCCTGTTACATGGGTGACGGTGAACCGGAAATGGCACAGGGTATCACACTGGGGGAACTGGGGCAAATGATACAGGTCATTCAGATAAAACAAGCGTCCGAAGCGGAAGAACGGCAAGCGGTACAAACCATCTGCCGGACGGAAACAAACCTGTTTCATTCGCTGGTGGAACAGATTAACGGGGGCAGGTCACGGGTAGCGGAACTTTTACAAAAGCATGAGATACCCGTGCCCGCCATCGTTCCGGTTGCCGGAAATGATGAAATGGCAGACTTTGACATGAACGATTTTCTTTAATGGTAAACTTTAAATAATAAGATGATGAAACAAAGAGATTACGGTTAAGACAAACCTTTCCGAACACGGGGAACACTCCCCGCAACCACAAAAATTCAATTATTAATCACTCCGCCGGGCGGACTATCCAACCGTCCGGCAATTTAAAAATCAATGTATTTATAATGAAAAAGAAAGTTCTCTTTTCGGCAGTCGCTCTATTGGCTGCATCCGCTACGTTTGCACAAGGTAACGGCATGGCAGGTATTACGGAAGCTACCAACATGGTAACATCCTATTTTGACCCGGCGACAAAATTAATTTACGCCATCGGTGCGGTGGTGGGCTTGATTGGCGGCGTGAAAGTCTATGGCAAGTTTGTGCGACGTGAAGTTGCGTAAGTGATTGTGTAACATTAAGATTACACCTCCAGTTCCGTCTGGAGTAGCCTACGGACACATGCATTAGGAGTAATTCTTTTGTATGAAGCTGTCCCGACAAGGTAGCCTTTCCGAAAGGAGAAGATTGAACCGTGAGGGGAAATCAACGGCTGATAACACCATTCAGCACGAGGAGCTTGGCTTAGCGGTATGGTCAACGAAAGTGAACTGTCCGATAAACATCGTAAAGTACAACGAGCCAAAGGTTGTTGACAGGCTCGAACCAAAAGGTAAGCAGTCGGCTGTCCTCTTGAATTTTGGGGACACACGGACATTAGCACTGCCGGTGGAATAGACAGGACCTAACCCGCTTATTTGTCACTTATGTAAAACACGGTAAGCCCGTACCTCTCCAGTTCATTAAAGCTGGTAAGCAAGCCGCAAGGCAAGCCTACATGGGGTGCGGGTATAGGATAGCGGAAAAAGCGAATGCCTCCCTGTAATGGGGAGGATACGGATTGAGCCAATATCACGGGTTGGTAAAGGTAACATCATCCGACACGAAAGTGGGCAGACTTCCGCCTATGGTGACACTTTACAAGATAGTTTACAGAACTTTTAAAGAAAGGAAAGCAAATGAACGCAAAGAAATTGGCGTGTGCGCCCGAAGACATAGACATTCACGAACTCTGGTCGAAAATCGACTGGGACAAATGCGAGCGTTTTGTCCAAAAGCTGCAAGCACGTATTGTAAAGGCTCAAAGGGAAGGCAGACATAACAAGGTGAAAGCCCTGCAATGGATGCTTACCCACTCGTTCTACGCCAAAGCATTGGCGGTAAAACGAGTTACGACTAACAAAGGAAAATCTACTTCCGGCGTTGACAAGATTACATGGTCTTCTCCATTGGCGAAAGCCAAAGCCATATTCACTCTGAAAAGACGTGGCTACAAGCCACAACCTCTAAAACGTGTGAATATCAAAAAGAAGAACGGGAAATTACGCCCACTCGGAATACCAACGATGAAAGACCGTGCGATGCAGGCATTATACTTAATGGCACTTGACCCGATAGCGGAAACCACTGGCGACAGCCATTCCTACGGATTCCGCAAACATCGCTGTACGCATGATGCCATTGAGCAATGTTACATTGTACTTTCTCGCTCGGTAGCTCCCGAATGGATTCTTGAAGGGGACATCAAAGGATGTTTCGACCATATCAGTCATGAGTGGTTAATCAACAATATCCCTATGGATAAGGAGATACTACGCAAATGGCTCGAATGTGGTTATGTGTTCAACGGTGAACTCTTTCCTACGGAAGAGGGAACCCCACAAGGCGGCATAATATCCCCAACTCTCGCAAACATGGCACTTGACGGGTTACAAGGATTACTGGAAACATGTATCAAAAAGTATAAAAAGAATTATAAACAGATATACTCTAAGATACATCTTATACGGTATGCAGACGATTTTATTGTAACAACAAAGGATAAGGAAACGATAGAACTGGTTATACTTCCATTAGTACGCAAGTTTCTTGCGGAAAGAGGTCTGACACTATCAGAAGAAAAGACAAAAATCACACATATAAGTGAGGGATTTGACTTTCTCGGCTTCAATATCCGAAAGTTCCGCAATAACACATTGCTGACAAGACCGTCAAAGGATGCGCAAAAGAGATTTTGCGATAAAATCCGTAAAACAATAGAATCCAACAAGTGCGTAAAGCAGAAGTCGCTGATTATGATGTTGAATCCAATCATAAAAGGTTGGGGAAACTATTACAAATACGGTGCTTCTGGTGAGATATTTCACCGAATGGATTGGGAAATCTTTAAGAAAATATGGCAATGGGCAAGACGCAGACATCCGCAGAAATGCAAAGGATGGGTAAAGGATAAGTATTTCAGAACACTAAATGGACACTCGTGGAGATTTGCGGCAGATATGGGCAAGAAAGATAAGATTGATTATCTCGAACTGACCTATCTACCAACCATCCACCATGAGAAATTCGTCAAGGTTCGGCATTATGCCAATCCGTATGACCCAGCCGATAAGTCGTACTACGAATGGAGAGAAACCTACCGAATGAAGCAAACGCTGAAAGGCAGGCAATCTCTGATAAACATTTGGAAACGACAAAATAAGGTATGTCCTGTATGTGAAGAGCGTATTGACAGGGAAAGACCTTGGAGTATCACTGAACAAATAGTCAGCGGACAAAAGATAAGAACTCTTGTACATACCAGTTGTAAACGTAAAATGCATAGTAGATTATGAATATGAAAGTCGAAAATGAGATGGCTCTACCGATAACAAAGTCGGTAACGGTCATGTTGCTTGAGCCGTATGCGGGGAAACTCGCACGTACGGTTCTTAGAGGGAAAGCTCCCGTAAGGGGGCTGACCTACTCGACTCGAGCGGCGACCCCGACACCTCAAAGACCGCCGCCAGTTGGTTTGGGGCGTGCATCTTCCTGATTGTCGCCGCCACTATCCTGCGGTCGTTCTTCCTATAAAACGGCGGCTATGTCTGAATATCCGGTAAACAGGGGTATCGGAAAGCCGGTGGAGTTCAAGGGGCTGAAAAGCCAGTACCTCTTTATCTTTTGCGGCGGCTTGCTTGCCGTCTTCGTGGTATTCATCGTGCTGTTCATGGCAGGCGTGAACCAGTGGCTATGTATCGGTTTCATCGTGTCGGCTTCGCTGCTGCTCGTGTGGCAGACGTTCCGGCTCAACGCACGGTACGGCACGCACGGGCTGATGAAAGCTGCCGCACGCAAAAGACACCCACGCTTCATTATCAGCCGAAAGGCGATACCCCGGCTGTTCAACTACAAAAGAAGAAAGGAAGAAAGAACATGAGGAATACATTAAAGGCTACCACGCTGGAAAGGAAATTTCCACTTTTGGCGGTGGAGAACGGCTGCATCATTTCAAAGGATGCGGACATAACGGTGGCTTTCAGGGTGGAACTGCCCGAACTGTTCACCGTCACCAGTGCCGAGTACGAAGCCATACATTCGGCATGGTACAAGGCAATCAAGGTGCTGCCCGACTACTCCATAGTACACAAGCAGGACTTCTTCATCAAGGAGAACTACCAGCCCGACACGGAAAGGGACGAGCTTAGTTTTTTAAGCCGCTCCTTTGAACGGCATTTCAATGAACGCCCGTTCCTGAACCATTACTGCTACCTGTTCCTGACAAAGACGACAAGGGAGAGAAGCCGCAGACAGAGCGACTTCTCCACCCTCTGCCGGGGCAGGATTGTCCCGCAGGAAATAACCGACAAGGAAGCGGCGGCAAAGTTCATCGAAGCGGTCGGGCAGTTTGAAAGGATTATGAACGACAGCGGGTTTGTCACCCTTACCCGGCTGGCGGCATCGGAAATCACCGGGCAGGACGGAAAGGCGGGCATCATCGAGAAATACTTCTCGCTCTCGCAAACAGATACCACCTGCCTGAAAGACATCGGGCTGTACCCGGAAGAAATGCGTGTCGGGGACGACATATTGTGCCTGCACACGCTCTCGGACGTGGAAGATTTGCCCGGAAAGGTCGGGACGGACTGCCGATTTGAGAAGCTGTCCACTGACCGGAGCGACTGCCGACTGTCATTCGCCGCCCCGGTGGGTGTGCTGTTGTCGTGTAACCACGTCTATAACCAGTTCATCTTCATAGACGACCACTCCGAAAACCTGAAGAACTTCGAGCAGACCGCCCGGAATATGCAATCGCTCTCCCGTTACTCCCGTGCCAACCAAGTGAACAAGGAGTGGATAGACGAGTACCTGAACGAAGCCCACAGCAAGGGGCTTATCTCGGTGCGCTGCCACTGCAACGTCATGGCATGGAGTGACGACCGGGACGAACTCAAACGCATACGCAACGATGTGGGAAGCCAGCTTGCGCTAATGGAGTGCAAGCCACGCCACAACACCACCGACACGCCCACGCTCTTTTGGGCGGGCATACCCGGCAACGAAGCGGACTTCCCGGCAGAGGAAAGTTTCTACACGTTCTTGGGGCAGGCTCTCTGCCTGTTCGTGGAAGAAACGAACTACAAGAGTTCGCTTTCCCCGTTCGGTATCAAAATGGTGGACAGGGTGAGCGGTCGCCCGCTGCACATCGACATATCGGATTTGCCCATGAAGAAAGGCATCACCACAAACCGCAACAAGTTCATACTTGGGCCGAGCGGTAGCGGGAAGTCTTTCTTCACCAACCACATGGTGCGCCAGTATTACGAGCAGGGTGCGCACGTGCTGCTGGTAGATACGGGTAACAGTTACTTGGGGCTGTCCCAGCTAATCCACAACCGCACGCACGGCGAGGACGGGATTTATTTCACCTACACCAACGAGAACCCGATAGCGTTCAACCCGTTCTATGTCGAGGACGGGGTATTTGACATAGAAAAGAAAGAGAGTATAAAAACCCTTATACTCACCCTGTGGAAGCGGGACGATGAAGCCCCCAAGCGGTCGGAAGAAGTGGCGTTGTCCAATGCGGTAAGTGCCTATATCGAACGTATCACGGGCGACAAATCGGTAACGCCCTGTTTCAACACGTTCTACGAGTTTGTCCGGGATGATTACCGCCGACAGCTTGAACAGAAGAACGTCAGGGAAAAGGATTTTGACATTGACAACTTCCTGAACGTGCTTGAACCGTACTATCGTGGCGGTGAATACGACTACCTGCTGAACTCCTACAAGGAACTGGATTTGCTGCATAAACGCTTCATTGTCTTTGAATTGGATAATATCAAAGACCACAAGATTTTATTCCCGATAACGACTATCATCATCATGGAAGCCTTTATAAACAAAATGCGCAAGTTAAAGGGAATAAGGAAGTTAATACTAATTGAAGAAGCGTGGAAAGCGATTGCATCGGCGAACATGGCGGACTATATCCGCTACCTCTACAAAACAGTCCGAAAATATTTCGGGGAAGCGATTGTAGTCACGCAAGAGATTGAGGATATTATTTCTTCCCCTATCGTAAAAGAGAGTATCATCAATAACTCGGACTGCAAGATTTTGTTAGACCAGCGAAAATATCTCAACAAGTTCGACAGCATACAAAACCTGCTCGGACTGACCGACAAGGAGCGTTCGCAGATATTGTCTATCAACATGGCGAACCACCCCGGACGGAAGTACAAGGAAGTTTTCTTCTCGCTGGGCGGCACGCAGTCGGCGGTGTACGCCACGGAAGTTTCGTTGGAAGAATACTACGTGCGCCCGTAAAGGGAATTTGACGAATGTCGCTTTGGCAAGCGACTGGGCAAGTGTTTAAAATGCCCATTAACAACCGCTAACCGGAGGGGAAAACCCCACAAGGGAACATAGCACGTTGGTAAAGCCATAAGTCAGCCAACTGTCAGGCTGCGACCGAATGGCAAGTTAAAATGATAGATATGAGGATAAAGCCTGCATTGGTTGAACGATAGTCCGAGCAGTCGTATCCTTGGGCAATGACGGAAGACAGTTGAATAATTCTTCGGAATTATACCGTTATGTTGCGGTACTACACTGATGACACGTAGCAGGAGTAGCATAAACTTACCGCAAGGCAACTACCATAAGTAGTAAAGGACGAAAGTCGTATCCGACAATCTATCGAGCCAAATAGTCGTCAAATTTCTAAACGGGGATTGCCTAAACCGGAAAGCCAGTTGTAGGGCTATGGGGTCTGCCCCTGAATATCCGGCATGGCAACGGAGCTTCCATAGTAGTCTGAGCAGGGTAACGCCCTGTACATGGCGAAGGGGAGCAGCTAATTAAGTTTAACAATTTAAAGGAAGATGTGAGAGACATGAGAAATCCAGAAAATGTGTTGAACAGTCTGAGTAAACACAGCGGTAACTTGAACTATAAGTTTGAGCGGCTGTATAGAGTGCTGTTTAACGAGGAAATGTTTTATGTAGCCTATCAGAATATTTACAGCAAGACAGGCAACATGACGGCAGGAGCCGATGGTAAAACCATTGACGGAATGAGTATTGACCGAGTTGAACAACTGATTGGCAGTCTTAAAAATGAGACTTATCAGCCTAATCCGTCCAAAAGGACGTACATACCTAAGAAAAACGGGAAAAAACGTCCGCTTGGCATACCCTCTTTTGATGATAAGCTGGTACAGGAAGTAGTCAGAATGATACTTGAAGCAATCTATGAAGGTAGTTTTGAACATACTTCACATGGGTTTCGTCCCAAACGAAGTTGTCATACTGCTCTTATAGATATACAAAAGACATTCACTGCCGTGAAATGGTTTATTGAAGGCGATATTAAAGGATTCTTCGACAATATCAATCATGACGTACTGATTAATATTCTTCGGGAACGTATCGCCGACGAGAGATTTTTGCGGCTTATCAGAAAATTCCTGAATGCCGGATATGTGGAAGACTGGGTATTTCATAGAACGTACAGTGGAACTCCGCAAGGCGGGATTATCAGCCCAATACTGGCTAACATCTACCTTGACAAGTTCGACAAGTACATCAAGGAATACATCAATCGGTTCAATAAAGGGGTAACAAGAAAAGGCGACGCTCGATACAAGCTCTACGAACAGCGAAGATACCGACTGGCAAAGAAACTAAAGAATGAGAAAGATGTAAAGGTAAGGAAACAGATGACCGCCGAAATTAAGCGGCTACGAGAAGAACGGAACAACTATCCGGCACGTAATGAAATGGACAGCAGTATCAAACGGTTAAAATACGTGAGATACGCAGATGACTTTCTGATTGGAATTACCGGTAATCTTGAAGACTGCAAAACAGTAAAAGAGGATATTAAGAATTATTTGAATGAAGCTCTTAAACTGGAACTGTCAGACGAAAAGACACTGATAACCAATGCGCAGAAACCAGCGAAATTTCTCGGATATGACGTATTTATACGTAGGTGTAACGATTTACGTAAGGATAAGTACGGTAAAACGGTTCGTGCATTCGGACACAAGCCTGTATTGTACCTGAATTTTGAAACGATGCGGAAGAAACTCTTTGATTATAAAGCCGCAAGAATCGCGGTCGTCAATGGCAAAGAGGTTTGGAAATCCATCGTCAGAACGTACATGCTGAACTTGGATGACTTGGAAATAGTCAGTCAGTTCAATGCCGAAATCCGAGGGTTCTATAATTACTACTCAATAGCCAATAACAGCTATGTCATCAATTCTTTCTATCACATTATGTCATACAGCATGTATAAGGTATTTGCGAACAAATACAAATCATCTGTAAAGAAAATACTTCTGAAATATAAAAAGAACAAGGTTTTCCAAGTGGCATATGAAAATAGCAAGGGTAAGACACTTTACCAATCATTTTATCATGATGGTTTCAAACGCAAAAAGGTTGCAGGGAATATTTACTGTGACACTATTCCACGGACAGTTTCCATAACAGGTGGACGTAACAGCCTTATGGAAAGGCTGAAGCTCCAAGTTTGCGAATTATGCGGTGCTACCGATAAACTCGAAATGCATCACGTTCGCAAACTTAAAGACCTGAAAGGTAAATCCGACTGGGAAAAGAAAATGATAGCTCGAAGACGAAAAACTTTGGCTGTCTGCTCAAAGTGTCATGCAAAAATAGACCCCGACCGAAGAATCAGACTGAATTAATTAGTGGAGAGCCGGATACAGGGAGACTTGTAAGTCCGGTTCGGAGGCGAGTACTCGGAAACCTACCATAGAAATATGACAAGGCGCTGGGTGCTTAGCCTACACGTTCACGACAGAGGAAAGCGAGAAAATGGAACTGTTCGCACTTGCCGAAAAGCTGGGCGGCAACCTTGAACTGGCTATCAAGCGGCTTGCGGAAAACAAACGCAATCCCCAATCATCAACAACTTAAAAATCAGGAATATGAAGAAAACAATTCTCCTTATGGCGGTATGCCTTTGCTTCATCGGCAAGGCATCCGCCCAGTGGGTGGTGTCAGACCCCGGCAACTTGGCACAGGGTATCATCAACACCACCAAGCAGATAGTGCAGACTTCCACCACAGCCAAGAACACGCTGGACGGCTTCATGGAAGCGCAGAAGATTTTCCAGCAGGGTAAAAAATATTACGATGCGCTCAAAGCGGTGCATGACATGGTTAAGGGCGGTGTCAAGGTGAAGAAGTCCATTGAACTGGTGGCGGAAATCTCCGAAATCTACGTGCGCAACTTCCAAAGTATGCTGGCAGACCCGAATTTCACGCCTGACGAACTGTCGGCAATCTCGTTCGGCTATGCCAAACTGATGTCGGAAAGCTCGGACGTGTTGCAGGACTTGAAGAATGTAGTGAACATCACGGGCATGTCGCTGACGGATGCCGAACGGCTGGCAATCATCGACAACGCTTATCGAAGCCTGCTCAACTACCGCAACCTCGTGAACTACTACACCCGAAAGAACATATCCGTGTCCTACCTGCGGGCAAAGAAGAAGAACGACACAGACCGGGTGCTGGCTCTCTACGGCTCGGCGGATGAACGCTACTGGTAACATATAAATCGGTATGCCTATGTTTTTAGCAGCGGTGGATTTTGACAACCTGCACCAAGTGTTGCGGGTGCTGTACGATGAAATGATGCCCTTGTGCAGCAACATGACGGGGGTAGCAAAAGGTATTGCCGGGCTGGGTGCGCTGTTCTATGTAGCCGCCAAAGTGTGGCAGTCGCTCGCACGTGCCGAACCCATAGACGTGTACCCGCTCCTGCGCCCCTTTGCGCTGGGGCTGTGCATCATGTTTTTTCCAACATTCGTGTTGGGTACTATCAACACGGTGCTATCGCCAGTGGTGAAAGGGTGCAACCAGCTTATGGAAACGCAGACTTTCGACATGAACGAGTACCGGGCGCAGAAAGACCGACTGGAATATGAAGCCCTGATGCGAAGCCCCGAAACGACTTACCTCGCATCGGACGAGGAATTTGACCGACAACTGGAAGAACTGGGCTGGTCGCCTTCCGACATGGTGACTATGACCGGAATGTACATGGACAGGGCGGCTTATAACATCAAGAAGTCCGTCCGGGACTGGTTCAGGGAACTGCTGGAAATGCTCTTTCAGGCGGCGGGGCTGATTATAGACACGCTGCGCACATTCTTCCTGATTGTGCTTTCGATACTGGGTCCGCTGGCGTTTGCGATTTCCGTCTATGACGGTTTCCAAAGCACGCTGACCCAATGGATTTCACGCTATATCTCCATTTACCTGTGGTTGCCCGTGTCCGATTTGTTCAGCAGCGTGCTGGCACGCATACAAACGCTGATGCTCCAAAAGGACATTCAGGAACTTTCAGACCCGAATTTCATCCCGGACGGGAGCAGCACCGTGTATGTAATCTTTATGATTATAGGTATCGTGGGCTACTTCACCATTCCTACGGTGGCAAGCTGGATTGTGTCGGCTGGCGGCACGTCTGCCTATAACCGCAACGTGGCACGGGCGGGGTCAATCGCCGGGGCTGCGGTCGGTGCGGCAAGCGGAAAAGTAACCGGAAAACTACTCAAATAAGACGGTTTCCACTTGGTAGCTACTTTGACAACCTCTTGGTAGCTGCCTTGACAAAGGGGCTGCAATAGAAAGATTTTAGAAACATTATTAGAACATACAAGAAAATGGAATTTAAATCATTAACGAACATCGAAACGAGTTTCCGGCAAATCCGGCTCTTTGCGCTGGTATTCATCTGCCTGTGCGCACTGGTGACGGGCTTTGCCGTGTGGAACTCGTACAGCTTTGCCGAAAAGCAGCGGCAGAAGATATACGTCCTCGACAACGGCAAAAGCCTGATGCTGGCACTCTCGCAGGATTTATCACAGAACAGACCCGTGGAAGCCAAATCGCACGTGCGGCGTTTCCACGAGCTTTTCTTCACGCTCTCGCCCGACAAGGGGGCTATCGAAAGCAACATCAAACGCTCGCTGTTCCTCGCCGACAAGACCGCTTTCAACTATTACAAGGACTTGGCGGAAAAGGGCTACTACAACCGGGTGATTTTCGGAAACGTCACGCAGACGGTGGAGATTGACAGCGTGAAGTGCGACTTCGACCAGTACCCCTACAAGGTGAACACGTATGCCCGCCAGTTGATTGTCCGGGAAAGCAGCCTGACGGTGCGCAGCCTTGTGACCTCGTGCCGGTTGCTCAACGCCACACGGAGCGACAACAACCCGCACGGCTTCATCATCGAAGCGTTCACCATTACCGAGAACAAGGATTTGCAAACCGTTAAAAGATAGCCGTATGGAAAGAAAACGAAACTATATCGAAAAGGTGCAGGATTGGGCGGATGACCGCCTGCGCCAAATGTGCGGACGGATTACGCCGGGCAAAAGGCTGGCGGTTATCCTCGTGATGTTCTTCTTCTTTGGCGGCTTGTCTATCTACATCACCGTTTCATCAATCTACAATATCGGGAAACGGGACGGGCAACGCTTGCAAATAGAACACATCAAACAACTGCCATTGCAGGGCAATGACACAATCAACAGTATCAACCCGTTAAACAGACCGCAATATGGAAGAAGTACAGAAGAATGAGAACGGCACGACCGTACCGCAGGCGGACGGGAAGCCGAAAAAGGAAGATAACCCCAAACGGGAACTTACCCCGCAGCAGGTGCAGCAGCGCAGGAAAATGATAGTCTTCCCGCTGATGTTCCTTGCCTTTGCCGGGTGTATGTACCTGATATTCGCCCCCTCCGGCAAAGAGGACGTGAACGTGGAAAGCGTGGGCGGCTTCAACGCCGACATACCCCTGCCCGCAGAGGACGGGATTATAGCCGACAAGCAAAAGGCTTACGAACAAGCGATGCTGAACCGCAAACAGCAGGACAAGATACAATCCTTGCAGGACTTCGGTTTCACGGGGGACGATGAAACGGAAGAACCGCAAGCGGAAATCGACCTGATGCCGGAAGAAGATGTGCAGCCCCAAAGGGGCGGCGGTGCTTCTTATTCGGCAAACGCTTACCGGGACATCAACCGCCAGTTAAGCACGTTCTACGAAGCCCCGGCGGTGGACGAGGAAAAAGAGGACTTGAAGCGGCAGGTGGCGGAACTGACCGACAGACTGCAACAACAGCAGAACGCCACGCCTACGGCTGACGACCAAATGGCACTCTTGGAAAAGTCCTACGAGCTGGCGGCAAAGTACATGAACGGGCAGGACGGACAAAGGGGGCAGATTGCCCAAATACCGACAGCCGGGCAGAACGGCGGCGGTATCGGCACTCCGGCTATCCCGGTGCAGGCTATTCGGGAAACGACCGTATCGGGATTGCAGCAGCCCATGAGCGATGCCGACTTCATCCGGGCTTACAGCCAGCCACGAAACTACGGCTTCAACACGGCGGTAGGCACGGGCTACGCTATGGGCAGGAACACGATAGCCGCCTGCATACACCAAGACCAAACCCTGACGGACGGGCAGGCGGTGAAACTACGGCTGCTCGAACCCATGCAGGCGGGCAGCATCGTTGTGCCGAAGAATACCCTTGTGGCGGGGACGGCAAAGGTGCAGGGCGAACGGCTCGACATACTGGTGTCCTCGATTGAGTATGCGGGCAATATCATCCCGGTGGAACTCGCCGTGTTTGACACGGACGGGCAAAAGGGATTATCTGTGCCGTCCTCTATGGAGCAGGAAGCGTTCAACGAAGCTATGGCGAATATCGGAAGCGGGCTGGGTACAAGCATTTCCTTTGCACGGAGTGCCGGGCAGCAGGTGGCTATGGACGTGACAAGGGGCTTGCTGCAAGGAACGTCCGGCTATCTTGCGAAAAAGTTCAGGACTGTAAAAGTAAAACTGAAAGCAGGCTATAAAGTCATGCTTTACGCCAAACAACAATAACCATTTTATCAACCACTAAAATTTCAATTAACGATGAAACAGATTTTTGTATTGTTCGCCCTCTTGCTGGGCGTGTGTGCGGCAAACGCACAGGAAACCGACACCGTGAAGTATGCGGCTGGCAACGACTTGTACCGGGGGATTACCCGGAAACTTCCATACCGTCAAATGGTAACGCCCTACGGCGTGGAAGTGACCTTTGCCAAGACGGTGCATATCATCTTCCCCGCCGCCGTCCGCTATGTGGATTTGGGAAGCAACCACATCATAGCGGGAAAGGCGGACGGTGCGGAGAACGTAATCAGGGTGAAAGCCACGACAGAGGGCTTTCCGGGCGAAACGAACTTCTCCGTTATCTGCGAGGACGGCAGTTTCTTTTCGTTCAACGCCAAGTACGTCCGTGAACCGGAAATGCTCAATATCGAAATGAAAGACTTCTTGGAAAATGAAGATACGTCCGATTTCTCGCATACCCGCATGAACATCTATTTCCGGGAATTAGGTAATGAAAGCCCGCTGCTGGTGAAGCTGATAATGCAGAGCATCTACAAGAACAATGACCGGAAAGTGCGCCATTTAGGTAGCAAGCGTTTCGGCATACAGTTCTTAATCAAGGGCATTTACACCTATAACGGGATGCTGTACGTGCATACGCAGACGAAGAACAGTTCCAACGTGCCTTTCGATACCGACTTCATCAAGTTTAAGATAGTCGATAAGAAAGTGCCGAAGCGCACGGCTATTCAGGAAACGGTACTGGATGCGGTACGCAGCTACAACGAGGTGATAGAGATTGCTGGGAAATCGACCGTGCGCACGGTGTACGCCCTGCCGAAGTTCACCATTCCTGACGACAAACTGCTGTTGGTGGAACTTTACGAGAAGAACGGCGGGCGGCATCAGGTTATCCGGGTGGAAAATTCCGACATCGTGAACGCAGAAGTGATTAACGAACTCAAAATCAAATAGGGAATGAAAAGACACATCTTTACAATGATGCTCTTTGCGCTGTGCCTGACCTCGTTTCAGGCACACGCACAAAGATACCTGCCGGGCATGAAAGGCTTGCAGGTCACGGCAGGCATGGCGGACGGGGTGCATTGGAACGACGACACGGATTTTGCCTACCATATCGGGGCGGCATACAGCGTTTACACCAAGAACGCAAACCGCTGGGTGATTGGCGGGGAGTACCTGCACAAGAAGTATGACTACAAGGATATGAGAATACCAGTTGAACAGTTCACCGCAGAGGGCGGCTACTACCTGAAATTCCTTTCGGACAGACGCAAGACCTTTTTCCTCTCGCTGGGACTGTCGGCACTCGCCGGATATGAAACAAGCAACCGCAATGAAAAGCTCTTGCCGGACGGCTCTACGCTGCTGGATAAAGATTGCTTCATCTACGGCGGTGCGCTGACGCTGGAACTGGAAGCCTACCTGACTGACCGGGTGGCTCTGCTACTGAACGCAAGGGAACGGGCGTTGTTCGGCTCGGACATAGGCAAGTTCCACACGCAGATATCTGTGGGTCTGAAATTCATTATCAATTAGCCTATGGTACTGCTTGAATTATTTTCAGGTATCGGCGGTTTCAGCAAAGGGCTGGAAGCCGCCGGATATACTTTCGACAAGGTATATTTTTCAGAGATAGACAAACACGCAATCGCTAACTTCAAATACAATTTTCCTTATGCGGAACACATCGGAACGGTTACAAACATCGGGGAAGTCGGCATCGAACGTCCCCACATTGTCACTTTCGGAAGCCCTTGCCAAAATTTTAGCGCAATCGGGGACGGAAAGGGACTGCAAGGGGGAGAAAGCCACCTTGTCAGATATGCAGTCGAAGCCGTTAGGCGTTTCAGACCTGACGTTTTTATCTGGGAGAATGTTAAAGGGATATTCTTCGCAAGACATCGCCCGGATTTTTGGAGCATTGTCAAAGCGTTTGCCGACATTGGCGGTTATAGACTTGAATGGCAACTGTGTAATACGGCATGGTTTCTACCCCAAAACCGGGAGCGGATGTACCTTGTCGGACGTGTTGCAGACAGATGTACCGCAGACCTATTTCCTCTCCCTACGCCGGGCGGAGTGCATGGTAAGGTCGGGGGTGATGAACCCGCTGCTCGTCCAAGTGGTACGATAACAAGGAACTACGGCAGGCAACCTAACATCGGGAACTATGTGCTGTGCCTGAAATCGGGTGAAGCGTACAACGGAACGCCTACACCCGAACAACTGAAGCACGTGCGGATGCTGACCGAAGTAGAGTGCGAAAGGCTGCAAGGCTTTCCCGACAACTATACCCGATACGGGATATATGACGGAGAGAAAAAAGAGATAGCGAAGATACACCGTTATGCCTTGCTCGGAAATGCGGTAAGTGTTCCTGTTGTCAGGGAAGTTGCCGCCCGGATTAGGCAAACGACTACTTTATTTTGATAACCCTTATATGATAATGTATATGAAGAATGTAATGTATAAAATCATCATGGGCTGCTACATCGTGGCCGCCCTCGTGCTTGTCACCGCCTGTAATGACAACTTGGATATTCAGCAGGCGTACCCGTTCAGCATCGAAACGATGCCAGTACCCAAAAGGCTGAAAGTCGGGGAAACCGCCGAAATACGCTGCCAACTGGTGCGTGGCGGCTATTACCAGCCGACTACCTATCAAATCAGGTACTTCCAGCCGGACGGCAAAGGGAAGCTGGAAATGGATAACGGCACGGTGTTCCTGCCCAATGACCTTTACCCGCTGGAGAAAGAAACGTTCAGGCTCTACTACACCTCGGCATCGACAGACCAGCAGACGATAGACATTTATGTGATTGATAGCTTTGGACAGGTGCAGCAACTTTCGCTATCGTTCAATAATGACAACGGCAAGGAAGAAACGGAAACAATAACGACCCCTAAACAATAAAATGACATGGTAAAAATAGAATTGGATATAAAAGGTATCTCGTGGTACATAGAAACCACGTTGGAAACAGATACAGTTCCGGCAGTAGGTGACATTATCATTGTGGATAAGGACTGCATTTCCGCACGTGACAGGGCTGAATTGTGGAAAACGCCGTCCAATCAGGTTTTCAAATGGGCGGACGAAGAAGATGATGCGCCTGTAATGGAATGGTTCGACTGCGACACGGAAATGCTTGTCTATAAACGAACATGGAAATATGACATCGAGGAAGAAGAAACCGTGTGCATACTTGGTGTAAAATTCTTCCAACATGAAGATTTATAGGTTTTATTTCCTTATCGGTTGCATATATACGTGAAAAGCAACGATAGACAGGGAACACCAAATAGGGAATGATACGCAAGGCGTATGTTATGGCAGTCCACCCGCTGACAGTTCGGCGGGTGGACTTTTCATGTTAGGGAACAGGGCGGGTTTCTTTGCCACTTTATTTCCCGGCACTCACGAAAGAAAGTGGCGGCGGCAAACAGCCGCCGTTCTCTATCAACTGGTTTTAAGGCTCTTTATGGACGTGTATTTCTCTAACCACACCTTTACCTGCTCCATGTTATATTCGCCCGTAATGATTGCCGTATGGTCGTCTATGGCTACAAACCGGACACTTTCATAGCTGTTTACCCAGCCTTGCAGGGAACAGACACCCCACGTTTCCACATCTTCAAAAACACTGCGGTCTATACGGCTGATTGGCTCGCTGAAAACTACCGTCATTATTTGAAAGTCCGGTTTATCCACCAGCAGGTGCAAATGATGCAGCGTGCCGAACTCGTCAATTTTGCGCCCCCACGCCCACACATCATTATACAAATCATCGCCCCACTGGTGCGGATGGTCGAAACGGACTTTTACCTCTATGGTGTGTTCGTTTTCTTCTGTGTCCTCAATAACGCCCGTTACCATTAAGCCCGTAAAAATACACTCGCAACGCTTGCCGATAAGCTCCTTGTTTACTTCTGTCGTTTTCATATCCCTAAAATTTACTTATTACTCTGTTACTTTTTAGCTATCCACTCGTCACGCCTGCGGCGGCACTCGTCCAGCGTTTTGGCTACCGTGCTGAAAAGTTCGCCGTCCGTGTGGCGGTAGTCATATTGAAAATAAATCTGTCCCCTGAAAGCCCCTAAACAGCATTTCACGAACTTTTCTTCTCCCGGTGTTTGGGTGATGCTTACCCCGTTTTTGTTAAGTGACTGCATGATGTCTTATTTTTTATGGTTATAAACTTGGTTGTTTTTAGCGGGCAGGGCTTTGACACCCCGCCCGGATTGGTATTTGATTATGCCGCACGGAACACAAAACCGTCATCAAACCAGTAATCGCACATAAACAGGTCACGGGCGAACTTTTCATAATCGAAATAGGTCTTTGCGAACTCCGGCAGGTTGTAGCATTCCTCTATGATTTCATAGGCGAAATCTTCTTCATCATCATATTGTCCCTGATACTCGTCTTGAAAGTCCCTTATAAGGTCGTCCGCATCTTCCTCGCTCAAATCATGGCTTTTGTAGTTGCACCACACGAAAAAGGCTTCCTGCTCGGTGTCGTCCAAATCCTCCACCGCATCACGCAGGGCAAAGAAGTTTTCAGAAATCCAGCTTTCGCCGATTAAGCCCTCCGGCACGTTCTCCCAGTCCTGAAACATATATTCCGCATCTTCCTCGTCCTTGTGAAGTTCCCGGCAGGCTTCGTAAAATTCTTCCTTGTCCGAATAGTCCGAAAGGTCGAGCCATGCGCCGGACAATGAACCGTTGTTATACTTGGCGTAAGTGCCTACATAAACTTTTGCTTCCGATAATACCTTTGCTTCCATATTGCTGTAATTTTTAAGTTTTTGATTTTATGCGGATTTGAGAGGTGAGGGAGTTGAAGTTTCACTGAACTTTTTTCCTGTTTCCCGTAAATCCGACTTTTTTTTTATGCGTCTTCCGGTCGGGTCGGTCGTTTTCGTTTCACATAGGCTGGTTGGTGAAGGGGTCTTGCTATGCAAATTTTTCCGACAAAAATTTTTTCCGACCAACGGGAAGCTGGAACAATTTTTTTCGATGAAACCCAATTTGCAGAGCCAAAAGCCCCCGTAGCTACCTTTGCCTATTGAAATGATTAAAACGGCTGTCCCGGCTGGGGGACTGCATAATGAGGAAGATTTACAGATAGGGAAACAGGGGAAAAGTGCTTGTTTCCTTTCATCCTTTAGGGAACACTCCATGCGGGCGGGAAAGGCAAGGGTATGGCAAGTTCATCTTGCGGTACGCTTGTGCGGGTTTCCAACGGCTCTTTTCACGAAATACAGTCAGCCATGCCACGCACGGCTGGCGTTTCGGGGAATGTGCCAGTTGGAAAAGGGAATAAAAAATGCGGGTAGTCGGTGGACTGCCCGCAAGGTGAAAGAATGTATTTTATTAGGATATAGCTTGTTAGGTAGAAATTCGTTACCGAAATCGTTACCTGTTTTGTTACCAACGGTATATAGGTAACTAAAAATTTACATGGCGACTTCCTTGTAAATCTTCTCGATGCCGACAAACTTCTTGTCAAGCCCCTGCATATCGCTGCCTATCTTGCTGTTGGTGATGCGGGCGTAGATTTGGGTCGTTTCGATATTGGTGTGTCCCAACATCTTGGACACCGTTTCAATAGGTACGCCCTTTGACAACGTGGTGGTCGTTGCAAACGTGTGCCGGGCGAGGTGAAATGTCAGGTTCTTTTTAATACCGCACACATCGGCAATCTCTTTCAGGTACGCATTTAGTTTCTGATTGCTGATTACGGGAAGTATCTTGCCGTTCGGTAACTTGCCCTTGTACTTCTTCAAAATCATCTTGGGAATATCCAGCAGGGGAACATTAACGTCCGTATTCGTCTTTTGCCGCTTTGTCATTATCCAAAGGTTGCCGTCAAAGGATTTGCATATATTATCTTGCGTAAGCCCGGCTACATCTATATAGGCAAGCCCGGTGAAGCAGGCAAAGATGAACAAGTCCCTGACGTGTTCCAGCCGCTCGGAAACCATTTTCTTTTTAAGGATAATTTTAATCTCGTCCTCTGTCAGATACCCCCTGTCCACTTTCTCCAGCCGGATTTTGTAGCTGGCGAACGGGTCGCCCACCAGTATGCCGTTGTTACGGGCAATGATGATGATGCGCTTGAAGAACTGCATGAACTTGGCGGTGGTGTTGTAGCCGCACTTGCAGGCGGTACGCAAATACAACTCAAAATCGGTAATGAACATAGGGGTAATCTCCTTAATGGATATGTCCGATACGTTGTACTTGCTTTGGATAAATTCGGCAAGGTGGCGGCGGGTGACTTCATACTTGCGGTAGGTCGCTATCGTCTTGGATATGCCCACAAGCTGCTTCACATCGTCATTATGCTTTTGGAACAACGAAAGGATTGTTTCGTGGCTCTCGCTATGACCTAAAAACTCGTTCTTCACTTTCTCGGCGGTCACGTAGTTGTCACGCCGCTGCATTTCGTGGTAAATGGTATTCAGGGAAGAACGTATGTCGTCCAAAAGGGCGTTTATCCTCCCGGCATCCCTGCCTTTGGCTTTGCCCGCAGCCGTGTTCCAGTTGTCGGGCTGGATGCTCTGTTTCGTACTGAACTGGCAAAGTTTGCCGTCTATGGTGATGCGTGCCATAATCATAACCTCGCCGTTTTTCTTTTCAGAACCTTTCTTCAAATAAAAAAGAACCTTGAATGTCGATTTCATAACTCACTTTTTTTTAGTTGCAAAATTAATTTTTACCTCTCGTTTTCGAGTTATGCAGACTATGGACTAATCAAGTCATTATCAGGTCATTTGAGGACAAATCGTTACCGTTTTTGTCCGGCAGGGAATAGGTAACGATTTAGTAACGAAACTTTGTCTTTTACCGTACTTTTGAAGTCTTGGAAGCCGGACTTTCGGGCAACAAAAAAAGCCACAAATCATTGATTTGTAGCTTTTTGTCCGTTTACTGACCATTTCTGTCCAGTAAGTTCAGCGGAGAGATAGGGATTCGAACCCCAGGAACCTTTCAGTTCAACGGTTTTCAAGACCGCCGCAATCGACCACTCTGCCATCTCTCCAGTATGTTTTGCTATCGTTTTCTCTCGATTGCGGTGCAAAGGTAGTGATATTTTTTATATCTCCTAATTTTACGAAGCATTTTTTTCTTTTTAAGCTATTATTTTTCTTTTAACCACTCAGGATGGGGAGTCGTATCCGTTTTATTACTATTTTTGTATTCTATAATTATCAATGAAGTAATAAGTTTTATATGAGAAAGTTGAAAGATTTATTCCTGATTTCGGTGGTGTTGCTGCTGGTTAGTTGCTCCATGTCTGCCAAATCGGATAAAAACGAAACAGGAAACGTAGCTGCCCAGGGCGAAGTTGTAGTACTTAACAAAGCTGACTTTCTGACCAAAGTATATAATTACGAGAAAAACCAAACAGAATGGGTCTATGAAGGCACCAAGCCTTGCATCGTCGACTTCTATGCTGACTGGTGCGGACCTTGCAAGAAGATTTCTCCTATATTAAAGGAATTGGCCGGAGAATACAAAAACGACATCATCATTTATAAGATCAATGTCGATAACGAAAAGGAACTGGCTGCCGCTTTCGGCATACAGAGCATCCCTACCCTACTGTTTATTCCTGCTAAAGGAAAACCGCAACTGGCACAGGGAGCACTTTCAAAGGAACAGTTCGTTGAACAAATCAACGGTTTCCTGCTGGGAAAGAAATAAGGGGACACACAATAAAAAAGAGGACACTCCACATAGGAAATGCCCTCTTTTTATTTGGCATTAAGCGAATTACTCAGCGCTTTCTGCTGCTGGAGCTTCTTCAGCAGGAGCGTTTGCTGCTGCTTCTTCAGCTGCCTTTGCTGCAGCGGCGGCTGCTAATTCAGCTTTCTTTTTAGCTACTTCTTCTGCTTTTGCCTTGTTAGCTTCTTTTTCAGCTTCCAGACGAGCTTTTTCTGCAGCCTTAGCCGCTTCGCTGTCTTTCGATTTTACTGCTTCAACAGAAGCTTGTTTGTTTTTCAACCAAGCCTGGAATTTAGATTCCGCTGTAGCTTCGTCGAATGCACCTTTCTTAACACCTTCCAGTAAATGCTTTTTCATGCATACACCTTCGCGTGACAGAATGTTGCGAGTTGTATCTGTAGGCTGTGCACCTACCTGTAACCAATACAAAGCTCTTTCGAAGTTCAAATCTACTGTAGCAGGATTAGTGTTCGGATTATAAGAACCTATCCTTTCAATAAACTTTCCATCACGTGGAGCCCTGCTGTCTGCAACTACGATCTGATAAAAAGCGTAGCTTTTGCGACCGTGTCTTTGCAATCTAATTTTTGTTGCCATGTTTGAATAATTAATTTAAGCTGTTTGTATTAGCGGGTGCAAAGATAAGTTGTTTCAAAACATAAAACAAATATTCCAAACATTTTTCCTACCTTTGCGCCTTCTTTTTACACATATATATAATGTACGTATGATTTCTATTGATGGACTGACAGTGGAGTTTGGCGGAAGTGCCCTCTTTTCTGATATATCTTTCGTTATAAACGAGAAAGACCGAATTGCCCTGATGGGGAAAAACGGTGCGGGCAAATCAACTTTGCTCAAAATACTTGCCGGGGTACGCGAACCGACACGCGGAAAGGTTTCGGCACCCAAAGATACGGTCATAGCCTATCTGCCGCAACATCTGATGACGGAAGACGGGCGTACCGTATTTGAAGAAACGGCACAGGCTTTCGCCCACTTGCATGAGATGGAGGCCGAGATCGAAACGATCAACAAAGAGTTGGAGACACGTACTGACTACGATTCGGACAGTTATATGGAGCTGATCGAGCGCGTCTCCACGCTCAGCGAGAAATTTTATTCCATCGAGGAGATCAATTATGACGCCGATATCGAGAAGACATTGCTCGGACTGGGTTTCAAGCGCGAAGATTTCAACCGGCAGACCAGCGAGTTCAGCGGTGGCTGGCGCATGCGTATCGAGTTGGCGAAGTTACTCTTGAAGAAACCGGACGTGTTACTGCTCGACGAGCCTACGAACCATCTGGACATCGAATCAATCCAGTGGCTGGAAGATTTCCTGATCGATAACGGGCAGGCGGTAGTTGTCATCAGCCACGACCGGGCATTTGTCGACCATATCACCACCCGCACAATCGAAGTCACCATGGGCCGCATCTACGACTACAAGGTGAATTACAGCAGTTATCTGCAACTCCGCCAGGAACGCCGCGTACAACAACAAAAGGCGTTCGACGAACAACAGAAGATGATTGCCGAAACCCGGGAGTTTATCGAACATTTCAAAGGGACATACTCCAAAACGCTACAGGTACAAAGCCGTGTCAAGATGCTTGAAAAACTTGAGATACTTGAAGTGGATGAGGAAGACACATCGGCACTCCACCTGAAGTTCCCGCCCTCTCCCCGCTCCGGTACATATCCGGTGATTATCGAAAACGTGGCAAAAACATACGGCGACCATACGGTGTTCCGCAATGCCAACCTGATGATTGAACGGGGCGACAAAATCGCTTTCGTAGGAAAGAATGGCGAAGGAAAGTCCACGCTGGTGAAATGTATCATGAAAGAGATCGAACACGACGGCACGCTGACCATCGGACATAACGTGATGATCGGTTATTTCGCTCAGAATCAGGCTTCGCTGTTGGATGAGAACCTGACCGTCTTTCAAACGATAGACGATGTCGCCCAAGGTGATATCCGTAATAAAATTAAGGATTTGCTCGGCGCGTTCATGTTCGGCGGAGAAAATTCAGCCAAGAAAGTGAAGGTTTTGTCGGGTGGAGAGCGCACGCGCCTGGCGATGATCAAGCTGCTGCTCGAACCAGTCAACCTGCTGATTCTCGACGAGCCGACCAACCATTTGGACATGAAAACGAAAGATATCCTGAAACAGGCGTTGCTCGACTTCGACGGTACGCTGATTGTGGTGTCTCACGACCGTGATTTCCTGGACGGACTGGTGACGAAAGTCTACGAATTCGGCAACCAGCGGGTCACTGAACATCTTGAAGGCATTTACGAATTCCTCCAACGGAAGAAGATGGAGAATCTCAACGAACTCGAAAGAAACAAAACAAGATAACAATCAGTCAATTACAGTTTCCTCGTAGTCCCACTTTCAGGAAACTGTAATGAAGTAATAATCAATAGCAAAGCATTAAATCTTCACTCCCAAAGAAAGCATCAAATCGTAGGTAGCTCGGTTCACGTCATCGTGGTAGCTGTAATGCGTGCGACGGGAAAAGTAGCGGTTCGAGAGCGATATATTCCATTTTTTGCTGGAAAGATAAACCAGTTTGATGCCCATCACTGTCAAGCGGGAATGACCTTTGTCACCTTGTACGCTGAAAGTATTCGGGTCGACCGTGCTCAGGTCTATGTCCGGATTGTAGCCTTTCCAGGTAAAAATATGATAGTTTTCCATATTTAGCAAAAATGTCCAGTGCTTGTTGTAAGTCAAACCTGTAAAGGCTTTTACACTATAACCGCTTCCCATGTTGTAATCGCGTTCATCGAGACGAAAATAGTCTGACGAGCCACCTCCCAGGGCAACACCGTTCACATAAAATTCGCCGTAGGCATCGACCTTGTCGCTCGGCTCCGAACGTTTGTAATAGATCAAACCGCCTCCCACAGCCGCCGCCTCCGAAATGCGGTAGGGCGACACCTTGCCACCATCACTGGAGCGCAACTGCGAATCGTAATAGTCGAAGTGCTGGAAGACACCGGCCGTCAGCGTGCGCGGCCCTTTCTCCCAAACCCGTTTACCCCACAAGGCACCGATAGCATTCACCTGCGTGATGACCGGCTGACTGGAAAAGAAATCGAATCCGGCACGCAGCTGAAACCATTCGTAGGGCGAATAAAACTCATCCTCAAAAGGGTCGCCATAATCCAGACGCAGCGAAAGATGCATACTGGTCGTCCCATGTTTCGAATGCTCCTGCTCCGCCAGGAAACGAGGGCCAGCACTCACGATAAAGTTCACGGGCACAAACGAGTATGCCCTACCTTTATGCGGCCTGTGACGCCATGCCTCACCAGTTATCAGACGGTTTATGCCACGCACGGGCGATATCAGTCCAGAAAGTATCTCACGCCCTACACGCTCCGCCCCACTCGACCGGTCGTCGATAAAAAGGTCGGACAGACGGTAAGTGATTTCACCTAACTCCACCCCTCCGAACGTGGTAGCCATCAGGTCGTTGATAGAGGGTGGTTCATTCTCCATGAAGAATTCCCACATCAAACTCCCACCGGCGGCGAAAGGGATAGACTGCCAGAAATTCATCCCGTTGCTGCGTGCGGCATTGAAGTAAAGCGAGCCGTGGTAGGGATGCGCCACCAGATTGGTCGAAAACTTGTCGGTATCCCAGACAGGGCCGGTTTTGAAATTGTTCTTAATCGTATGACCATTAATATGAGCAAAGTCCTCGTTCATCAGAAAACGGTCGAAAGCCCATATCCCGACATTCAAGCCGAACACCTCGCCGGCTGCCAGCCAGGGCTTTTTAGGCATGAAAACAGTCGAGTCGCTCACGTAATTTCTTGTATCCATTTTAGGGAAGTGTTGCCCCTGCATCCACTGTGCTGAAAGCAAAGCCAGCAATCCTATCCATATAAATCTCTTCATCATCTAACAATCTTTTGGCCTGAGCCTTATACCTATTACTCATGCAAACTTATATATAATTAACAGTAAAGGATTCGTTTGGTTTAAATTATTCTTAGGTTGTGTCGCTAGAAACAAACACAATTCAAAGGAAATACTTACTTTTGCAGAAAAAAACAAAATGATAGATTTTATCACCTTTTGCGACTATACAGGGACGTTTGCATTCGCAATTAGTGGGATCAGATTAGCCTCTGCAAAACAATTTGACTGGTTTGGCGCCTATGTGGTCGGACTGGTTACTGCCGTGGGCGGAGGGACAATACGCGATATCCTGCTGAATGCAACCCCTTTCTGGATGGAACAAACATCTTATTTAACTGTTTCCGCACTAGCTTTATTGTTTGTTATCATCTTCCGTAAATATGTGATCCGGCTGAATAACACGTTCTTTATATTCGACGCCATCGGACTGGGTCTGTTCGGCGTGGTCGGAATCGCTAAAACACTCGAATTCGGCTTCCCTATGTGGGTAGCTATCGTAATGGGAACGATCACCGGATCATTCGGGGGAATGATGCGCGATATATTAATCAATGAGGAGCCGCTAATCTTCCGAAAAGACATCTATGCCCTGGCATGCGTGTTCGGTGGCGGTGTATATTATTTATGTATGCTCACCGGGTTAACACCCTCCATCACCCAGTTCGCTGCAGCGCTGGGGATATTCCTGGCACGTATCATAGCCGTAAAATATCACATAAGCGTTCCCGTTTTGAAGGGAGAAGAATAAATTTATTACCTTTGCATTATGACAGTAAACATGAACGATCAGCGCGATAAGGCTTCTATCCTGCTTATCTATACAGGCGGAACAATCGGAATGATTGAAAATCCTGAAACCGGAGTATTGGAATCTTTTAATTTCCAACATCTTAGAGACAATATGCCGGAACTGAAAAAGCTCGGTTACTCAGTATCGACTTATCAGTTCGATCCGGTAATGGACTCGTCCGAAATGGGGCCTGACTCATGGATGAAGATTGTGAAAATCATCGCAGATAATTATGCGAAATACGATGGTTTCGTGGTGCTGCATGGCACCGATACCATGTCGTTCACCGCCTCTGCCCTGAGTTTCATGCTCGAAAACCTCAGCAAGCCGGTCATTTTCACCGGTTCGCAATTGCCCATCGGCATGTTGCGCACAGACGGGAAGGAAAACCTGATCACGGCGATCGAGATTGCTGCTGCCAAAGAAAACGGAATACCTATTGTACCCGAAGTCTGCATCTTCTTTGAAAACGATTTGCTGCGAGGCAACCGTACGAGCAAGATCAATGCCGACAACTTCAATGCGTTTCGTTCATACAATTATCCGGCCCTGGCACATGCCGGGATATACATTAAATACGATACGGGACAAATTTATCACCCGGTTTCGCGTAAGCCGCTGAAACCGCATTATCTGCTGGACCGGAACATCGCTATCCTGAAGTTGTTTCCGGGTATCTCGCCGCAGGTGGTGGAAAGCATCCTCAACATTCCCGACCTGAAAGGGGTCGTGATGGAAACTTTCGGTAGCGGGAATGCCCCGAGTTACGACTGGTTTCTGACCATGCTCAAAGATGCAGTAGACCGGGGTATCGTAATCGTCAATGTAACCCAGTGTAGCGCCGGAAGCGTTGAGATGCACCGGTACGAGACGGGGCATAAATTATTGGAAGCCGGCGTCATAAGCGGGTTCGACAGCACGACGGAAAGCGCTGTCGCCAAATTGATGTTCCTTTTCGGCCACGGGTTATCGCCCGAGGAGGTGAAGGACCACATGAACTGTTCGCTTATCGGGGAGGTGACGATCCCTGATACGTTCCGTTCCTGATTATACTATGTAAAACAGAATAGGCCGCGAGGCGGAATAGAAAAATATGAAACTATCATTTCTTAGCTTAGCAAGTGGAAGCAGTGGCAACTGCTATTATCTGGGTACTCCCGAATTCGGGATACTGATTGATGCTGGTATCGGAATACGTACCATAAAGAAGGTGTTGAAAGATAAAGCGATCGACTTTTCCAAAATCGTGGCAGTCCTGATAACGCACGACCATGCCGACCATATCAAGACGGTGGGTTGCCTGGGAGAGAAAATGAATATCCCGGTATACACTACCGCTGCCGTCCATCGGGGAATAGAAAAAAGCCGTTATGTGGAAGAGACGTTGATCGGTTCGCGCCGGGTCATCGAAAAAGAAGTACCCTTTACCATCCGCAACTTCAATATCATCGCATTCGAAGTTCCCCACGACAGCACGGATAATGTAGGCTACTATATCGAATACGGGGAGCATAAGTTTACTTTTGCGACCGACGTGGGCCATATTACGGATACAGTGAGTCGTTATATGCGAATGGCTAACCATCTGATCATCGAGGCCAACTACGACGAGGAAATGCTGAAGTTCGGCACCTACCCTGCTTTCCTGAAAGAACGTGTAGCGAGTCCGACAGGCCACCTGAGTAACCGTGAAGCTGCCGAATTCCTGGCAGCCAACTATGACCCGAAGCTGAAGGACATTTGGTTGTGCCACCTCAGCCGCGACAACAACCACCCGGAACTTGCCTATAAGACAGTCGACATCCGATTGTTTCAAGAAGGGGTCCGTGTCGGCAAAGATGTCTCTCTGATAGCACTTAAGCGCACGACTCCGTCTGATATCTTTGAATTCGAGTAAAAAATAGTTAGAAAAAAGCGACCGAAAAGTTTGCAAAGAAAAATTAAACCTCTATCTTTGCACCCGCAATCGAGAAACAAAGTCCATAAGCAGGAAACAAGGATTGCAACAGATTGACTTGGTAGCTCAGTTGGTAGAGCAAATGACTCTTAATCATTGGGTCGAGGGTTCGAGCCCCTCCCAGGTCACTCAAAGAAAAAACCGATTGACTCGGTAGCTCAGTTGGTAGAGCAAATGACTCTTAATCATTGGGTCGAGGGTTCGAGCCCCTCCCGGGTCACAAACAGCCTGTTATAGAAAGTTCTATGACAGGCTGTTTTGTATTATCTATCCTCCTGATATCCCGATTCTAATAAATTGTTAATCATTTTAATTTATTCTTTTCTGTCACATATGTTACAATTTAAAAAGGACAGATGGTGTACTTTTGTCTCAAATCATTTAATAATCAGTTTATGGAACAGTTACATGCACATGAAGTTCTTTTCATGATGGAAGGAAACAGTTACTCAGAGAGCAGCCTGAGAGCAGCTATCATTAATAAATTCGGTTCGGAACAACGTTTTTATGCCTGCTCGGCCGATAACATGAATGTGGATGAATTAATCGAATTCTTGAAAGAAAAAGGGAAATTCATGCCTATGAATGATGGTTTTACGGTAGATGTCAGCAAGGTTTGCAGTCATTAAATCGATACAAATTATTTTTACCCGAGCCTTTTAAAATACAAAAGCCGCCCTATTCTCACGAACAGAGCGGTTGTTTGCCCACTGAAGGGCTTGGGATACAACGTTATTAGATATGAGGATTAACGTTATAGAGTAAAAAGTATGATTTCACCAATTACATTGAATTTATTGATATACTAGTTAATCCAATCAACAATAAAATCAGCTCGCGGGCCCTCACCAGGACTCTTCGGCTCAATAGGGACTTCCCAGTCCGTTATAAAAGCACCTATATAATCAGATTTGTAACTCACCTCACGGTCTTTTTTATCTCCATTCGATGAATCGTCGCAACCCCATACAAGTGAAGTTCCACGCTCGCCTGCGCGAACGGCATACATCGATCTCTGTTTTTTTTCAGTCCTTCCCCACGCCAAGGGGAGGATACTAGTTTCAGCCAAAGTCATTAACCTAAAATATTTATATACATCTAATCAAACTCACAAAACAACATCTCTTAAAAACTTTGATGTAAAGGTATCCCGCCCGACGCAATGTTTTGCGACAATCTCCGGCTATTTTATTTACGATATTTATAAATGTAGACCCAATACGGAAGCAAACCCTCCGAAAAGGAGGAAACAGACCGAAAAAGAAGAAATTTACTCATTTCATAACAATCCGGCCCATTTTATGATAAAATCAGCTTATTTTGCAACGGCTGGCGGAAAAGGCCCTATACAGGCTTCCAACATTTCCCGCACACCCATTGTTGTATTGATATAAAAATGAACAGAATGAAAAATAAAACACATCAGAAAAGGGTCGCAGCCATACACGACCTGTCCGGATTCGGAAAATGCTCACTCACCGTCGCATTACCTATTTTATCTGCCGCAGGCATTGAAACATCAGCTCTCCCCACAGCCATCCTGTCCACTCATACCGGAGGTATCAGCGGATACACCTACCGCGACCTGACGGAAGATATGCGCCCGGTCATGAAACACTGGAAGTCGCTCGACATAAAGTTCGATGCCATCTACACCGGCTTCCTCGGTTCGTTCGAACAGCTCGACATCGTTAAGGAGTTTTTCGACGCATTCAGGCAGGAAGACAACCTGATACTGGTTGACCCGGTTATGGGCGACAACGGCGAACTGTACACCGTCTTCACTCGCGAGTTCGCAGCCGGCATGAGGATGCTTTGCCAAAAAGCCGACATCATCGTGCCCAACCTCACCGAAGCGGCCTTGCTGCTCGACGAACCGTACCATCCGGGGCCTTACACCCACGCATATATCGAAAGCCTGCTGAGGAAGCTCGGCGCACTGGGTCCGCAGAAAGTGGTACTGACCGGCGTTTATTTCAAGGAAGACGAACTGGGGGCCGCCACCTACGACCGGACGACCGACACGATAGACTACGTCTTCACCCAGAAAATACCCGGTTATTACCACGGGACAGGCGATGTGTTTGCCAGCGCCCTGCTGTCGGCCTTGCTCAACGACTTCAGCCTGATCGACGCGGCGGCCATTGCCGTTCATTTTACGACCGACAGCATCCGGCGGACTTACAAGGCAAAGACCGACTATCGCTTCGGTGTTAATTTTGAACAAAGTTTTCCCGACTTTCTAAAAGAACTCAAACTCGTATAAAGGGTTTCGATTTTATTTTTCATCTTTGCGGCATCATATATATAAGAATATAAACTTCAAAACTCCTATACAATTGATATGAGTAAAATAAAAATTGCTATTTCCGGAATAGGGGCTGTAGGGGGTTACTACGGGGGGTTGCTCGCTGCCCACTACCAGGATTCGGAGGATGTGGACATCTTCTTCATCTCCCGCGGCGAGAACCTGAAGGCTATCAAAGAATTTGGCTTGGAAATAAAAAAATCTTTCAAGAAAACAATAGCCATACCAACCCTCGCAACCGACAATCCGGCAGAGATAGGTCCGGTGGATTACCTGCTCTGCTGCACGAAAAGCTACGATCTGGAAGAAAATATCCGTCACCTGAAGCCGGTCATCAGTCCGGAGACTGTCATCCTACCCCTGCTCAACGGGGCCGACATCGCCGAACGGATAGAAAAAATACTGCCCGGAAGCAGAATATGGAAAGGCTGTGTTTACATAGGTGCGCGGCTCGTTTCGCCCGGATATATCGAGAAATTCACCCTCAAGGACCGTTTGTTTTTCGGACTCAACGGCAAGGATAAGGAACAACAACTGGAGTTAAGGAATATATTGAGCTCCGCCCGCGTGTTATCGACCAACCCGGAGGACATCGACCTCGAGATATGGAAGAAATTCTTTATGATCTCCACGGCAGCAACCATCACTTCTTACTTCAACGAACCGATTAACAGTGTGATAGAAAATCATATCGACCTGTTCATCACGCTGGGATACGAGTTAAAAGACGTTGCCGAAGCCAAAGGAATCAAACTGCCGGAAGATATTGTTTTCTCGTCTATCCAGGCCCAAAAGATGATGCCGAACGGTGCGACCACTTCAATGCACAGTGACTTCAAGCGCGGAGGCCAGACGGAAATCGAGACACTGACCGGCTACGTAATCCGCGAGGCGGAAGCCCTGGGGCTGGATGTCCCCACCTACCGGTTCATGTACAACGGGCTGACACAATTCCCCTATCCCCAATAAGGTCATGAGGAAATCAGCATAGCCTAACAAAATAACAGGGAACGCATACGACGCAGAAAACTCAGAGAAACACAGATATTATATTGATTATTAATAAAATATTCTGCGAAACTCTGCGTTTTCTGCGTTGTTTCTGTTTCCTAATTCCTTTTTTCAGGAAAAACTGTTATCTTTTTCCCGGAAAATTATCCGATATAAGTCTCCATGAATTTGGCATTCGGAGCCGGAGAAATCGTCACCACCTCGGTATCTGCCGGGATAAGCACCGTCTGACCCTGATGAACGAATATTTCGTTTCCTTTATTGTCGCGGATAGAAGCCTTACCCTCCATACATATATATACGACAAACGAATCGAGTTCGGAGAAGTCGCGCACCATCATCGTATCGAGGTCGAGCAGGTTTGTCGTGAAATACTTGCAGTTGGCCAGTTCGACTGTCGCGTTGGTATGTGCCTTATAATGCGTGCGGTAGTCGGGAGACATGGTATAGTCGATGGCATCTTTGGCCAGCTCGGTATGCAGTTCACGCCCGTTACCGTTGGCATCCTTACGATCGTAGTCGTAGATGCGGTAAGTGATGTTGCTGGTCTGCTGTATCTCTGCGATAAAGCATCCGGCACCGATGGCGTGAACGCGACCCGCAGGCAGGAAGAACACATCGCCCGGCGACACTTCATAACGCTGGAGAACGTCCATGATAGTGTTATCGCCTACCCGTTTCACATACTCCTCTGCGTCAATTTGTTGGGAGAAACCGGAATAGAGGCCAGCTCCCTCCGCGGCGTTGATTACGTACCACATTTCGGTCTTGCCAAAAGAATTGTGGCGTTTCATAGCCAGCTCGTCGTTGGGATGCACCTGGATAGACAGGTCATCACGGGCGTCGATAAACTTAATCAGCAGCGGGAAAGTAGAGCCGAACTGGTCCATTACCTTCTCACCGAGCAACTGCTTGCCGTAAGTGCGAATCAGTTCATCGAGCGACTTGCCTTCCAAGTCACCGTTATCGACGATGGAATAGTTACCCTCTACATGCGAAAGTTCCCAACTTTCACCGATACCTTCTTCAACCGGTGTGATGCCCTTAAATGGGCAGATGTCTGAGCCTCCCCAAATAATCTTCTTGAGGATAGGCTTAAAAGTCATTGGATATAACATACTGTGTGTTTTGTTGTTTGATTACTTCTTTATCTTTACTTTTCTCAGTACAACAGCACTGCGTGCCGGAATGTACAGTTTAAGCCATTCTTTTTTGTCTTTTTTAAATAATGGGTCGAATTGTGTGAAATGACGCACCGAATCGTCCGCCAGGCCGAAACCACCGAAACGGGGGGCATCTGTGTTGAGAATCACTTCATACTCGCCTTTAGGAACCAGGAAGCCGTAGTCGGTGTACGATTTCGTCGGACTGAAGTTGAACACAAATACCAGGTCTTTGCGCATGTAGGCCAGAATCTGGTCGCCATCGCTATCCCACACCTTCTGTATTGGGGTAGACTGGAAGTTTTTCACGCTACGGAGCAGTTCGATCATTTCGCGGTCGAAGTCGCCCAGATAGTGATATTTCAAATCCATATTATCTACCAGTTCCCACTGGCGGCGTGCATATTTGTGCGACCATCCGTTGCCTTCGCGCGGGAAGTCGATCCATTCGGGATGTCCGAACTCGTTGCCCATAAAGTTGAGGTATCCGCCGTTGATGGTCGAGGCGGTCACCAGACGGATCATCTTATGGAGCGCCACACCGCGTTCAACAACAGCGTTGTGGTCGTCCTTCTGCATGTGCCAGTACATGTCCGCATCTATCAACCGGAAGATGATGGTCTTATCTCCCACCAGTGCCTGATCGTGGCTTTCGGCGTAACTGATTGTCTTTTCGTCGGCACGGCGGTTGGTCGTTTCCCACCAGATGGACGAGGGATGCCAGTCTTCATCTTTCTTTTCCTTGATCGTCTTGATCCAGTAGTCGGGAATATTCATTGCCATGCGATAGTCGAAGCCATAGCCGCCGTCTTCATAGTTGGCTGCCAGTCCGGGCATGCCGCTCACTTCCTCGGCGATGGTGATGGCGTTCTTGTTTACCTCGTGGATCAGTTTGTTGGCCAGGGTGAGATAAGCAATCGCGTCGCCGTCCTGATGTCCGTTGAAGTAGTCGCCGTAATTGCAGAAAGCCTCGCCCAATCCGTGACTGTAATAGAGCATGGAAGTGACACCGTCGAAACGGAAACCGTCGAACTTATACTCTTCAAGCCAGAATTTGCAGTTCGAGAGCAGGAAATGCAACACCTCGTTCTTGCCATAATCGAAGCAAAGCGAGTCCCAGGCGGGATGCTCGCGGCGTGTACCGCTCAGGAAATATTGATTATAGGAACCGTCGAAACGTCCGAGGCCCTCCACTTCATTCTTAACAGCATGGCTGTGTACAATATCCATGATGACAGCGATTCCCATGCCGTGGGCGTCGTCTATCAGCTGTTTCAGCTCTTCGGGCGTACCGAAACGGGACGAGGCGGCGAAGAAGCTGCTGACGTGATAACCGAACGAGCCGTAGTAAGGATGCTCCTGTATCGCCATGATCTGTATCGCGTTGTATCCTTCGCGGGCAATGCGGGGTAGCACGTTGCGGCGAAATTCATCGTATGAGCCGACTTTTTCCTCGTTCGTCGACATACCGATATGGCATTCGTAGATCAGCAGCGGGGCGGTGTCAGGCTTAAAGCGTTTGTTTTTGAACGCATATGGCTTGACTGGGTTCCACACCTGTGCACTAAATATTTTAGTTTGTTCGTCTTGCACGACACGGCGTATCCAGGCCGGGATGCGTTCACCGCTTCCTCCGTCCCACTCAACCAGCAGTTTGAAAAGGTCTTCGTGACGGAGCAGCTCTTCTTCGAGCGCAATCTCCCAGATACCGTATCCGAGACGTCTCATTTTATATCGTTCGTCTTTCTTCCAGTCATTAAATGTACCGATAAGATAGATAGCTGTGGCATTCGGGGCCCATTCGCGGAACACCCACCCCTTGTTGGTTTTATGCAAACCGAAGTACAGATAGCCGGAAGCCATCTCGGCCAACGTCTGTTTCCCGTTGTTGGTCAGGCTCTTTTCCTTGTCAATCACGTATTGATACCGTCCTTCTATCGCCTCTTTATAAGGGGCAAGCCAAGGGTCATTCTTTATTAGATTCAGCGACTCCATGATTTATTTGAGATTGGTTTAGCGCAAAGATAAAAGAAAAAAAGATACCGTATTGATATTCCCGGGATATTTCTTACTTTTGCATCAAACCCCATGCAATATATGAGTAGAGGAACAAAGAGTATAGCCTTTTATTTAGTGATGATCCTTGTATTCGGTTCATTGATGTATTTTATCGCCAAAGAAGGAGAGAGCCAACAGATTGAAAGCGCCATGACATCGGCCTACGATGCCCCTAAAAACCTCAGTGAAGGTTTTTCCTTATTTTGGGAACTGATGATGCATCATATCCAGTCGCCTATCGGCATCCTGCTGTTGCAGATCATTACGATATTGATTACCTGCCGCCTGTTCGGCTGGTTGTTTCAAAAGATTGGCCAGCCTACGGTCATCGGTGAGATTGTGGCCGGTATCGTACTGGGGCCGTCAGTGCTGGGGCATTTGCTACCGGAGGCTTCGGGATTCCTTTTCCCGGTCGAGTCGCTGGCCAACATCACTATCCTAAGCCAGTTCGGGCTGATCCTGTTTATGTTTGCCATCGGTATGGAGCTGGATATCACCGAGGTTCGGAAGAAATTAAAGGAAACGATCCTAATCAGCCATACAAGCACGATTGTGCCCTTCTTTTGCGGGATGCTTACTGCCTACTTCGTTTACGACACGTATGCCGACAAAGGCACTCCCTTCCTATCGTTCGCCCTGTTTATAGGTATCGCCATGAGTATCACTGCCTTCCCGGTGCTGGCACGTATCATACAGGAACGCGGATTGACGCGGACGCATCTGGGGACGATCTCGCTCGCCAGCGCAGCCAACGGTGACATCACGGCCTGGTGCCTGCTGGCCGTCGTGATAGCCATCGCACAGGCGGGGTCAATGCTGAGTGCGGTCTATAATATTCTTTTCTCCGCCATTTATATCGCTTTCATGTTCTTTGCCGTCCGTCCGTTCCTGAAAATGATCGGACATATTTACCATAATAAGGAAGTGATCGACAAGGGCCTGGTCGCTTTTATGTTCCTCCTGCTCATCATTTCGGCTTATTTGACCGAGATGTTAGGGTTGCATGCGTTGTTCGGCGCGTTCATCGCGGGGGTGGTGATGCCAAGTAACGTGAAATTCCGCAAGATCATGACCGAAAAGGTGGAAGATGTATCGCTGGCCCTGTTTCTCCCTTTGTTCTTCGTTTCGACGGGGTTACGCACAGAGATCGGGCTGCTGAATAGTCCCGACCTGTGGTGGATGTGCGGCGTCTTTATACTGGTGGCCATCATCGGTAAATTCGGCGGTGCCATGTTTTCGGCTCGTTTCGTGGGCGAGAGCTGGAAAGACAGCCTCTATATCGGCGCACTGATGAATACGAGGGGATTGATGGAACTGGTCGTGCTTACGATCGGTTACGAAATGCATATCCTGCCCCCATCCATCTTCGTGATGCTGGTATTGATGACGCTAGTGACTACATTTATGACTATCCCGCTCGTTTCGTTCATCAAGTTCTGCTTCCAGACACGCGAGAAGATCAAAGAATACAAAGCGGTGGAGGTAGCCGACGGCACGTTCAAGGTGTTGCTCTCGTTCGGACGTGCGGGCAACGGGCAGATCATGCTCGACGTAGCCTACCAGATGTTCGCCCATATCCGGCATCAGGTGGACCTTACGGCGCTTCATCTCACCGTCGGTTCGGATGTGAACCCGCTGCACACGGATAACTTCGAGGAAGTCAGCTTCGGGCCTATTCTCTATGGGGCGAAAAAGCTGGGAATCAATATAGAAACGCGCTACGAGGTGTCGAACAACGCCGGACAGGATATCACGGACATCGTAAACACGGAGGGTTTCGACTTCCTGCTCGTGGGTTCGGGCATTTCGATGAGTAACCAGCCGGACGACATCGAGGCGAACCGCTACCGCACCTCTTTCTACAACCGTTTCTTCCGCCGTTTCAAGGCGCCCGAATCGTGGTTTTACCCCGGTGCGCTATTGAAAGACAAGACGAAAATGTTTATCGGAAAAAGTAATTGCGACGTGGGGGTATTCGTGAACCGCGGCTTCGTGAAAGCGAGCAATGTGATCGTGGTGGTCGACTCGGAGAAGGATCTCTTCCTGTTGGAATATGCTTCGACGTTGCTGAAGACAACCCACGGATCGGTCAGCATCCTCGACCGCAGCAGTTCGACGACTCCGGGCAGCGAAAAGATAAAACATGCCATCCGCCAGTTCGTCGATACGACCAAGCAGGCGTCGCTGCTGGCAGACAAGGATATGACAGCGGCGATATTCAGCAACTATAATTTCATGTTGATAAGCTACGATACCTGGAACGACGTCTCTGAACACCGCCGCGAAGCGTTGCAGAAGATGCCGTCGACGCTGATTATGAATCATAAAGAGAAATAAAGAAGATATTTCGGAAGATGCGTTCCCCCAAACAAGAGGACGCACCCTATTTTCAAAAAGGATGCACCCTTTTGACGAAGAGGATGCATCCTTTTTTATTGCGACGTTAATTCAATTTAAACCTAACCCCTAATTTTACCCCGAAAGACATAACCTTCACTTTATCTGTTACGTTTGAATTCATCATGCCATTATAAGGAATACCCTTTCCTACCGTCATGTTCCCATCCGGATGATAAGATGCAGGAGTGGCTAATAGCCCCTGGTCTTTCTTTTTCTTCATGTTGGTGAAACCGTAGTCGATGTAGCCGCCCAACAACAGGTCGATGTCTTCGCCCAGGGTGAACAGGAAACCGAGTTCGGCAGTTCCGGCTACGCCCAGTTTCAGTTTGTTCTTTCCGCTCCAGTCCAACTCGCGGCCGGGATCGTTGATCGTGCCGAAGCCGTGGTGAGGAACAGGCGCCTCCGACGGAGAACCCACGTCGGAAGGGATATGGGGGTAGTAACCCGAAACATTCAGTTCGCTGGCTGTATTGCCTTCGACCTTGTATTTGGCTTTGACCGGAATCTGCAACTTCACTCCCAGACCGGCGTACATGCCCCATTTTTCCTCTTCGCCGAAATGGGTCTGGTACATTGCCAACAGCGGGATATCCAGCAGGAAGGCGGTCTGCTTCTCTTCCAGATTCTTCAATCGGGCACGCAGTTCGAACTCACGCGGGTGGCCGGAGAAGTCATCGTCGTCGGTCATATTGCCCAGTTTCATGTATTTATCGTCGGACATATCACCTGTCAATTTGCCTGTCGTTGCATAACGGGAGATACCTACCCCCGTCGAGAAACCCCAATGACGGTTGAAGAAGTAGCTGTAACGGAGGTCTATTTCATACCCCAGTTTTGCGTTGCGTTTGCCTTTCTCTTCAAAACCTTCGATCTGGTAGTTCAGCTTGTAACGGAAGGAAGAGGAGCCGACACCGCCCGATACCGTCAGGTAAGAGGTCTTCGTTGTATCTTTCTTTTCCTCCCGGTAGTCCTCGCGGTATTCCTGACGCTGGCGCTGTTGCTGCTGGCTGTTGTTATACAGGCTACGCTCTCTGCCACCCGTTTCCTGCTGGGCCGAAACGGTGGTGGCAAGGCAGCCTGCTGCGAATAAAAAGATTGTTTTCTTTATGTTTGAAATTATTGTTGACATATCTCTTAGCTTATTTTACGATGATTTTATGGGTTGTTGTTCTTCCTGAATCGGTGGTCACCTTCACGATGTAGCTGCCTGAAGCCATATTCGCGGGGATGGTGGTTTCGACTGTCGTGGTCGACTGCTTTTCGACCAGCTGACCGTTCAGGTTATAGATCTCGATGACTGCCGCCTCCGAGGCTTCGCCAGGCATGCCCAGCTTGACGGTTATCGGACTGTTCTTCTGCACCATCGTCGGGTAAACAGTGGTTACGGGGAACTGTGTCAGCGTATCGAACGTGATCGGGCAACTCACCACATAGCTGTCGTCTGCACGGTAGGCCTGGATGAAGTAACTGCCCAACAGGCCCTCGGGCACGGAGTAGTAGATCGAAGTGCCGTTCTTCTCGATTTTCTGCCCGTCATGATACCACTGGAAACGAACAAACTCGTTGTCCGGATTGGTGATGTACAGGAATTCGTTCCATTTCACCAGGACTCTCAGGCCGTTCTTGCGCACCGTCACCGTCACACTGCTCTCCATTCCACAGTCGCCGTATACATCTACGTAATAAGAGCCTTCCTTGTCGGACGTCAGGGCAGCCTGGTAGGTGGCCGAGGTCGCTCCTTCGATCGCCTCTTTGTTAAAGAACCACTGATAGGTCAGGTTCAGGCCACGGGCTTCTACGTTCAGGGTGAAGGCGTCGCCGTCACAAACGTATACGGACTGCGGTTGTTTGGTGATCATCGTGGTTTCCAGCATCTCGATTTCGAACGGATGCAGTTCCACCAGGCCCGGCTCGCTTTTCTTGCGCACATACACGTTTCCGGAGTAAACGCCCTTGCCGATTATCCGGTAGACGGGCACTGTGAGATAGTCGGGAGTCACATCTTTATAGTCGGAATCCGTAAAGCCGGCTTTGAGCGCTTCGTCGGAGAAGCGGACGGAATATTCCAGGATATTGTCCGGATCGAGCAGGCGGAATGGTATTCTGAATTCGCTTTCCGAACCGCAGTGGGAGGCGATGTCGCCCAGTTCGATCATACCGCCGTCGCGGATGATGATGGTGTGGATGTAAGGCGGCTCGGTATAATAGGCTGTCAGAGCCACGCTTTCACCGTTGTAGAGTGTCAGCTTGGTCACCGTATACACGTAGGTACCGACCAGCGTGTGGGCTTCGCCTCGGTTGAAGGTGTAACGCTCGGTTCTCGGAACGGCTTCCTCCAACGGATAGTGGTAACCGGCGGGGGTGGCGGTGTATTCGATCTCCCAGCGGTCATAAGTGATGTTATTGAAACCGACCGGACGGATCTGGACGTAGACCGGTGTGCCTTTCACCACGCTTGTCGTAGTCAGATTGTCCACATCGCGGAAGTCCTCGAGTTGGTTCGATGCCGTGGAGACAGACCATTGCAGGGCGCCGTGCGGACCGGGACCGGGGTCTTCGCAGTCTGTGATGACGATGGTGTGCCGGTAGGGCGAGTCGTTATAATCGTATGTCTCGACGATTTTGTTTCCATACAGGTCATACAATGTCAGTTTGGTGACAGTGTAGACATATGTGCCGATTTCCGTATGTGCTTCGCGGTTATTGAAATTATGACGTTCGGTCTTGACGGTTGGATTCATGCCATAATAATGTTCCGCCGGAGTCACGGAGTATTCAACATCCCAACGTTCAAAAGTGATGTCTTCATGTCCGATCGGGCGGATTTGTACAAAGACAGGAGTTCCATAATTCACGGACGTTGTTGTCTGGTCGTCCACGTCACGGAAGTTAGATTGCTCGTGAGTGGTGGTCGATACCGACCATTGCAAAGCCGGTATTTTAGCTATCGGCTTCGCCTGGATGATCACGGTGTGGGTACAGGTGGCGTTACGATAGATATAAGTGGCAACCTCTACCCCATCCTTGTAAAGGATCAGTTTGCTTACATTATAATAATAAGTTCCTTCCAGCGTATGAGCTTCCCCTTTGTTGAAATCGTAGCGAAGGGTTTTTGCGATAGATTCTTCCATCGGATAGTGGTAGTCTGCCGGCGTTGCGGTGTATTCGATGGACCAGCGGTCGTAATCTATGTAGTCAAGCTCTATCGGTCTGATCTGGACGTAAACGGGAGTTCCAACCATCACAGAAGTGGTAGAGTTGTTCTCCACATCGTTGAATTCGAATATCTCCGGAGTTGTTTTAGAGACTGACCATTGCAGCTTCAGGATAGAGTTGGGTTCCCACTGGGCGTACAGGTCGGTATTTTCTGTAATCGTGAAAGTCGCCCCAGGCTGGTATGCCGTACCTGTGCCGTCGGCATTCGTCGTCCATCTCAGGAAAATATGGTTCGGACGAATGGGCAACGCGGTTGCCGGATAGGTGGCGACGGTTACTTTTCCCTCATCATATGAATGCTTATAGGTTTTGTCGGGATCGAAGTTTGAATGATAGGTTACTTCCAAGGCATTTTCTTTCCATATGGCTTTATACATCGCATTCTTCGTCACAGCGGCCGAGCTGACCCAATCTTTTTCTTCCGTATCATCCGTTACCCATTTAACGAACGTCTTACCTTCAGGATGCACCAATTTGTCAGGGGTTGTTGGGGGACTGGATACTTTACCTCCGTTATTGATAACCTTGTAATAATAGGAGGTCTTGCCATCTTCCTGGTTGTAATAATCAGCACCGGCGTAGGTATTGGCCTCCAGACCTGTCCAGTTTCCGCCATTGGCATTAAAACGTACCCAAAGAATTTCGACAGCGCCCGAATCCGAAAAGCCATCACTGGTCGTAATACGAGGATTGCCGTTCTGGTCTTTGCCCATGAGTTCACTCAAAGTAGAGTTATCGACAGTATCATCGGCAAGACCACTTGGTTGTATGTCGGCCAGGCTCTTGTCATTCGGCAGGATCGGTATCGTTTTAATAACACCGTAAAAAGCATCGTTCGCAGTATCCCATCTCGGATCGCCAGCCTTTTTGTTGCCGTAGGCGATAGGTTTAGGATCGGCTACGCCAAAGATATCTTCCAATGATTCTCCGATAACATTATTACCGGTTTTTGATGACCATGAAGAAGAAGTGATTGCCGGATAAATATCAGGATACCCTCCCGAATAGCTATAAGAACTCACATTCCCACTGATAATATTATTCTTTAATGCAGCTTTACCACTGCCATATACAGAAATACCTCCTCCTGCATTTCCGGAAGAGGCAGTTCCTTTCAAAGCATTATTCTTGATAACTGTGTTATTTTCGAAAACAGCCGTCGCTTTGGTATCGACTTCAACTGCACCGCCTCCGTCAAATCCATCGGCAACATACGTACCTTTGCGCTGCTCCCCCCTTGCTACATTAGCATAAAATGTATTATTCTTCACCTGCGCATTCAGCAGGTATTGGCCGACAAGAGCAATCGCACCGCCCTCATCGAAAGCGGTATTCTCTATAAACGTACTATTTGTTATTTCGACTGCCGGTCTGTTCGGATAACTTCCTCCTCCATTATGCACATAAAAATAGAGAGCACCTCCATCGGCAGTGTTCCCCAGTTCGCCATAAGAGTCTATCTCATTTCCAACAAACTCACAATTATCAACTATAAACTTCTCAGGATAAGCATCTTTCAATGAGATAACACCACCACCGGCAGCGCCATCTTTTACAGCTGTATTATTCGTATTCTTGTAGAAACGGCTATTCTTAAAGGAAATAAGATCGGCCACATTCACTGTTATATAAATAATCGCTGAGGCATTCGCCCAGGCACCTTTGGCATAATTATAAGCGAATGTACAGTTTTCCACTTCATAAGAAGTACTTCCCCTCGTATAAATAACAGATCCACCATTATACGAATTTGTTATACCTAAAGAGATAAACGATGATTCCTTGATTGTTACTTTCTTGGAAGAAACATTTACGCCGGCTCCCGGTGGTCTCATTTTAGAAAAAAGACAATTAATTATCTTTAATTCTCCAGGGAAACTACCAGTTACTCCTCCTCCAATATTCGAAGCATCCGGATTCCAGTCTTTTGGAAATTCTCCACCTACTAATTCCGAGTCTTTTACTAATCCGGTAAGAGTCAGGTTTTGAATAGTCAATGTTCCCTCTCCTGATCCGTTGGCTGTAAAATGCTGTTTGTTTAAAGCAGCTTTCAGGGTTTGATTTGCCCCGTCAATAGTGATCTTTGCAGACGAATTGATTGTCAGATCAATAGAAGAAGCCTGCGTGTCAAAGTCCTCCACAAAATCCGCAGTCAGCACAAACACACTATTCTCAGTAGCAGTACTGACTTTCGTTTTTAACTCTGCTACCGTATTCACATCAACCGACGTTTGGGCTATTGCAGGCAACGTCGCCCATAATACCAACTGAAATAGAACATGTACGATCTTTTTCATAATACATTTACTCATAATTCTAATAAAATAAAGTTCAAAATATCTTCATCCCAAAATCAAAAGGGAATCATTTCCACTCTCTACCGACAGTTAAAAACCATTATCAAATCGAGGCAAATTTATAAATTAAGAACTGAATTGAGCATTAATTTTAATACATTAACTCGGCTTTGAAATACAATGGAAGCATGCTTTACATATCCACCATTTATGTTTACAAAAAGAACGAAGCAGCCATGACAACAGGCTCGCAAATTCAATATATTTAACACATCTACATAAAATGTCGCTTATCAAAACAAAAGAGACTGCCCCTTTCGAAACAGTCTCTTCCAACAATGTATTTATTATAGACTTAAAACGTCACATCTATCCCTCCCATAAATACCGCTTTCGGCATCGGATAACCTTCGTTAATAGAATATCGTGTAGCTGTTAGATTCTCTCCTTTCACAAACAGTTTCAATCCTTTAGCCTGCGAACCGAAACGGTAAGAAGCACGGGCATTCAATACGGTATAATCTTCTTTCTTATTTTTATCCGGTGTATTTCCAACAGTCGTATACAAATCGAAAATAGACTGCACACTCAGGTTAAAAGTAAAGCGGCCGGGCATATAAGTGGCACTGGCATAAAATTTATGAGCCGGAGCAGCCACTATAGCTTTATTCGTATACAGATAACTATAATTCATATCCAGATTCAAGTTGTTTAAGATCTGATATCCAGTCTCAAACTCAATCCCTTTATTATAAAAGCGCCCGATATTCGACATCTGACGATCCACTACAGAGATCATATCTTTCCCTTCAATATAAAAAGCCGTCAGTTCAGCATGCAAACGATTGTCCCAAAAGTACTGCCCCACAGACAGTTCATAACTCAGCATACTTTCCGGTTTCAAATCCGGATTCGCCTTTGAATAAGGGAGATAGGATATATACAACTCACGCAGTGTCGGACTTCTATATCCTTTCGAAAAAGAACCCTTGATCGTATTACCCTGAAACGGACGAATCGCAAAACCAGCCTGTGGAACCCATTCGCCTCCATAAGCGCTACTATGTTCGTAACGTACGCCGGCATTCAGACTCAAAATATCGAAAAGATCCTGCTGCATGATTGCATAACCGGCTACTTCATTGACCGATTTCTTAACAATTTCTCCGACCGGGCCGTTAATCGTATCATTCCAGGCATGCCCTCCCCAATTCTTATAATCGACACCAGCGGTAAATGTATTTCCCTCCACTAAACGGAAAGACTGGTATAATTGAACACCGGTATTATGATCATCCGAATAAAACAGGAATGAGCGCGGGTCGGCATTAACGGCATGGCCGTCATTTATCTTATGGTGTCCCCAGTTATAGAAAACACGTAATGCTCCGCTAGACTTCTCATGATGGTTCTCCAAAGCGAAAGATGTTGTTCCACGAAGAATATGCATGATATGATCCAGCAACGGACTGGTAATCGCACCCGGATCTTCCGTATTATATTTAGCTAAGCTCAAATTTCCGGTTGCTTTATATTGGTTATTGATCCGATATCCCAAATTAGCAAAACCATTTGTAATATCAAATTTGGAATCAGGCCGGTGACCATCTGAACGGTCGTGATTCACAGAAACGAAACTACTGAAATTTCCGATATTATAGCCATTATTAATCATGTACTTCTGCGTATTGTACGAACCAAACATAACACGTGCCTGCGTACGACGGCCTTCCTGTTTATGCTGGCGGGTGATAATGTTGACTACTCCTCCCATCGCATTTGAACCGTATAATAACGAACCCGGTCCACGGATCACCTCAACCCGTTCAATATCAGAAGCCACATATGTATCAGGCAACGAATGTCCAAAAACACCAGCCCATTGCGGCTGTCCGTCAAACAACATCAACACTTTATTCCCTTGACCTACTCCACGAATATTTACCGTACCGGCCGACCCGTTTGAAACACCAAATCCGGTAATCCCCTTTTCCGTTACAAACAATCCGGGAACACGCTCCGATAACACCGGTAACAAAGCCGACTCACTGCTAGCCTCTATCTGATCCCGGTCTATCACTGAAATAGTAAGGGGAACACTATTCCGGTTTACCTGTATCTTATTTGCAGAAATCACTACACCCTGCAAATTGATCAGACTATCTATTCCCAACGGCTCAATCGGTTCGACCAGCCCGGAGGCAAAGACTGCCGAACCCGCCAGCAGTCCTGAAATAAGTAAAAATCCTTTCTTCATCATTTATTCTTGTATAAGATTTGTCATCTGTTTCCCCATCTAAGGTAACACCTATTTAAATAATCGTGTTACCAAACCGGCAAAAAAATAGACTTAATCCGCCCGGCTCATCACCAATTTACCATGTTTAATTCCCTTTATAGCAGTCAGTTTATCGGCCAATTCCGTCAAACGGTGAGCCGTGCCCATCACAGTTTCGATGTGCAGACAAAAATGCTGATTGATATAATACTGGGAAGACGAGAGTATCACGTCCTGATAGTCTTGCTCGATACCGACAATCTTGGAAGCTATCGCTTTCTTCTCCTGGTCGTACATTATAATAATAGTACCGGCAACGATATGGTTACACTGCCATTTCCTTTCGGCCACGTTCTTTTCTATCAGGAACCGGATCGCTTGCGAACGATTGGCGAAGCCATTTTCGTCCACATACTTATCCAACGATTCCAACAGATTCTCTTCCAGAGAGACACCAAAACGTTTTATAGCCATATAGTGTTTATTTATTTCAAGCGGTAAAGATATATATTTTCTTACCGGTACAAAAGTAGTACGATAATAAAGATATAACATTATACAAATTACGGTAATTTGTACCTATATTACAGATTTATTAACCGCCAATACAGGCACGTTTATAAACATTATTCATTAAAAAAATTATGGAACTGAACAAAGAAAAAAACAAAACAACCATCTCTGTCAACCTGAAACGACGACAGGGAACAGACAACAACCGGGAAACCGCTTTGTACCTGCAAGTGATTTACCGCCGTAAAGTCAGACAAATAAGTCTCCCATACAAACTGCATGAAGATGAATGGGATGAAAACAGACAACTGGCAATAGTTCCCCCAGGATGCCTTCCTGAGCGGTATCTTTATCTGATGGAGATAAACCAAAAAACCAGTGAAGAAAAACAGCGTATGCAAACAGTTATTACCCGGCTTCCGAAAAATAAGGAAATAACAGCCGATATGATCATAGAAAGTTATAAGGCACTTCTCAGGGGGAATACCTTTATCGCTTATATCGAACAAATCATTAAACAATTTGCGGCAGAAGACAGAAATGCCAGTGTAAGGCATTACCGAAGCCTGCATAACAGTTTTCTTAAATACCTGCCGACAGAGAATATCCTACTGAACGATATCGACGAAGAGCTGATAAAAAAATATGAATCATGGCTGATCGAAAGAAAATTGCATCCCAATACGGTTTCTTTTTACATGCGCAACCTGAAAGCGCTCTGGAACCGTGCCGTTAATGACGGAATTATCGAAGCACGTCCCTCACCATTCAGGCATATTAATACCGGTATAGGGAAAAGCACCAAAAGAGCAGTAGACAAGAATGTAATACTCAGCATAGAAAAGCTGGACAGCAAAAAACTATCTGAAAAGGTAATCCTTGCCCGTCTCTACTTTCTTTTTTGCTACTACGCACAAGGTATGGCATTTATCGACCTGGCACACCTGACCGACAAAAATATTCAAGGCGACTACCTGATCTATACACGACATAAAACAGGGGAAAAAATACGTATCAAACTACTGCCTGTCATGAAAAAGATCATCCGGTATGTCCGGCAGAACAAAGAAGGACTTTTATTTCCCATATTATCCGGACCAGATGCTTCATACAGAGAATACGAAAAGAAACTTCGTCTTTACAATGGTGAACTGAAAAAACTGGGGTTACTGGTCAATGCACATCTTTCTTCATATGTTGCACGTCATTCATGGGCTACACATGTAAAAAATCTGGGAGTTCCCGACAATCTCATTTCAGAAGGGATGGGACATACCTCAGTAAAAACGACACATATTTATATCGACTTTACCAAATGTAACATGCTTGATCTGATCAATAAGAAATTGATTACGGGAAAAAGCAGAAAAATCAAGGGTATCTGAAAATAATTCTATAACGGGAAATCTGTCTCTTGGTAAGAGACGGGAAGACACTTTTATTAATTATTAAAACGATACAAAAGTAGTAACATTTTCTAACACAACAAATCTTTTATGATGTTTTTTGACGTAAAAAGCTTATAGTATTCAACGAATATAAGAATACTATTACACATATTTTAAGAAATTGCCAAAGAATACAAATCTTTCGACTTAGTTGTTTTTACTTTTTTTTCTGGTTGCACAAAGAGCATTAATCTACTTATTATCAACACCTTGATTCGTGTTTTAGCAATGTTTAGCTCTTTTTCAAAGCCTCATTTTTCCACACCGGACTCCTGCAATCCATCATTTTCATTGTATCTATCACATTCAAATCCAACAAAATAGAAAACAGTAAAAGAGATTTATCGAACATCAATTTTACCCTGTACGAATACACTATAACCTTTCAAATGTTTTACAACTTGTTTTGCTGGTTTTATGAAATCAAACTCAAATCTCTGTTTTTTGAGTCAAATCATACTTTCTTCCCGTCTCTTACCAAGAGACAGAACCGGAAAATACGATATTGTAATATAGGGTATATGCGAAGAAAATTCCACTTCCTATTGTTTTTGCTCATTGGTTTACCAGTTTTTGTTGCCGGACAACAGACTGCATTAAAAACCAATGCTTTCTTTTGGGCAACAACAACTCCCAATATCGGAGTTGAAGTGGGTATTTCCCACAACATAACCATTGAATTATGGGGAGCATACAACGCTTGGAAATATCCGGATGACATGAAGCTGAATTTATACCTTTTGCAGCCGGAAGCCCGTTATTGGTTCTGCCGTAAATTCGAAGGACACTTCATCGGCATGCATGGTCATTACGGTCATTTCAATATCGGGCAGATCCCCTTCATCTCAGGGCTAAAAGAATATACATTACGTGGCGATCTCTATGGAGGAGGCGTAAGCTATGGCTATCACTGGGCATTCGGCGAACGCTGGGGGATTGAAGCAATGATCGGGGCAGGTTATGCTTACATGAAATATGACAAACTGCGCTGTGCCGAATACGGCGAACGCGAAGGCAGTTACACCCGCACCTACTTTGGTCCCACCCGCATCGGTATTTCATTCATCTATTTCTTACGTTAATATTTCCGGCTTATGAGACGACAGATATATACATTAATATTAATACTGGGTGTTATGCTTTTATTTCCCCTGTCTGGAACCGCGGCAACAAAAGGTATCCGTATCGTGCCGCGCTCCGCCTGGGTGAAAAACGACAGCCTGCATCTTTCTATCCTAATGGACCTGGAAGATGTACAGGTGAATACGTATACAGCCGTTACTTTTACACCGGTATTAAAAAACAAACAAAGTACGCTTGAACTTCCGGCCGTCATACTGACAGGCGGAAGCCGCCACCGGTTCGACAGACGCGAACAGGCCTTGCAGACAAACAAAAGCCGACAGGCCGTTCCTTTCCTGACAATCATTGAAAACCGGCATACTGCCGGTAGTAAAAAAGTAGATTATCTGGTCACGGTTCCCTATGCTGCCTGGATGCAACAGTCGTCTTTATTATTACGTCAGGATTTAAAAGATTGCTGCGATACACAAACATTAGGCATCGACACACTAAGATACCGGTTGCCTTTCGCATCGGCGCTTCACACAGAAACAGCCACCGTCACAAAGGAGCAGAATGAAAATAAAGCAATAACGAAACGCGTACTTCCCCATACAGTCCGTCCTGCAAAAACCGATAATCACGCTACGGCCGTTCTTCCCGCTCCTCAACATATTGAAAAAATAGTATGGAGCAATTCCGATCTCGACCTCTACATTCCGATGGTTTCTTTCCTCACTCCCGATCTCACAGGGTCTGACAAGCACCATACGGAAAGTGCCATACTCTATATCGACTACCCACTGGGAAAAGACGAGATATATCCGGACTACAAAGACAACAGGAAAGAAATCGATAAAATAGACCGTATCCTCTCGCCGCTTTCCAACAATCGCTTCTCCACTTTCGAGCGGATACAGGTACGGGGCTACTCCTCGCCCGACGGTCCTTATGGGGAAAACGAACGTCTGGCACAGGCACGCTCACGGTTGTTTGCCGGCTATATCCGCGACGCTTACGACCTGCCGCGCCACCGCATTGAAGTATCGTCGGTAGCCGAAGACTGGGAAGGTCTGAAAGAGCTGTTGCAGCAGACCCAACCGCCCTATGCCGATGCGGTACTCCGCATCATCAGGAAATACGGCATCTTCAACGGTCGCGAAAAACAACTGATGGACCTGCAGGGAGGAATGCCTTACAAAGATATGCTGCGCCGTTTCTTCCCGAAACTGCGCCGTATCGAAGTTGTGGTAGAATACAATATTAATGAGATAGACCACCAGGATGCCTCCGAACTGATCTATACCCATCCCGACCTGTTGAGCCTGGAAGAGATGTACGAAACGGCACGCTACTACCGTCCCGGCACCGACCAGTACCGCGAGGTTTACGAGATAGCCGCCTTCCATTTCCCTGACGATGTAACGGCCAATGTCAACGCCGCCTCTGCCGTGATGCTGACAGGCGACCTGATCTCGGCCTGGAATTACCTGCGAAAAGTGGAAGCCGATCCCCGTGCCTGGAACAATATGGGCGTGCTCACCCTGATGGAAGGTAATCCCGAAGGTGCAGCCCTTTGGTTCCGCAAAGCGGTAGGCATAGAACCGCGGAAAGCAAGAAGAAATTTACAAATCGCGGAGGGAATGTATAAATGAGCATGCAACGGTTCATACATATTATCCGGGGATTACTGTCGATTGTACTGACAGCCTGTTCGTTTGGCGACGAGCCTGCCATCTGCCCGTACAACACGCGCCTCGAATACTGGTATGCCGGAAGCGGTACACAAAATATGCTGCCTACCTATGTAGACAACCTCCGCCAATACCTGTTCGATGCCGACGGGCAGCTGCTCTCCGAAATCACCCTCAGGGGCGACAGCATAAGCGGATGGCAGGGAGAACTGAAAGACGGCACCTATACCTTCGTCCTTTGGGGAAATCTGGGAGGAACAAACGAACAAATCATAACGACAAAAAGCAATATGAATATAAACGAAATGACACTAAGCGCCGAGCAGCAAGGTATCCCGCCGGGTTACCGCGGCAACACCGACCGGCTTTACTACGGCACCGCAACCGTCGAAGTAAAGAACGGAGCCGCCCAACGCCGGCGGATATACCTGTCGCACGCCCATGCCGCCATGACCGTTACTGTCCGCTGGATGACCGACGAACCGGCAGACGGTATTTTCCGGATGCGGCTGAAAGGTATTCCGGCCCTCTACAGCTTCAACGGCAGCGAAGCAAATCCCGTACCCTCGGGCGACGGCACTTATTCCTTACCTTATATAGGCAACAAGATCGCCTATCATGAAACCCGTGCCGCCATGAACTACGAGGGAGAAGTGATCGGCGAATTCGTCACCTTCCGCTACACCTCCTCCACCCATCAGTTATGGAGCCTCTGGCGCGACGGAGAGCAGATTGTCAAGGATATCGACCTGAACCTGTTTTTCAACAAACTGCCTATGGATATGGATACAAACATGGAACAGGAGTTCGATCTGCTGGTCACGGTGTATGAGAATAAGATCGTTGTAACACAGGCCACGGCATCCGACTGGGATGAAGGGGGAGCGATTGGATAATTGAAAGTTACCGTAATATTAAAAATATAGTGAAATGAAAAAGATTAATTACATGATGTTATCCTGTTTGTTCGTACTGCTGGGGAGCTGTACGGAAGAGGTACAACAAAAAGGCGAACAACCTGCACCGGAGGGCGGAAGCGATGCCATTACACGGCAGGAAGTGACGCTCAGTTTAAAAAACAAACTGGTACTCGACCGGGAGAAAACCAAAGGAGAAACAATCGCTACCGCCGAAGAGAATGCCATCTCGGCCCTCGATGTATATGTGTTCGCTTCCGAAACGGAAAACGGCGATTACTCTTTCATGGAACGGTTCGCCTACCGCAACACTCCAGACGCTGTCCTACCTGCCGGAGCTTCGGAATTACAACTGACGCCGACCGATGCCGACGCCAAAGAAACAACCGGCCTACTGAAAGTGAAGAAAGGACTGTTCGTCAAACTATATTGCATTGCCAACAACACGACACTGGTCGACCCTGCACACGAAGGCCAGCCGGTAGACGATGCGGCATTCGTCCCGCTCGAACTCTCTACTACCGACGATAATAAAACAACAGTAAAGACGCCCGGTGTTCCGCTGGAAACAACCTTCGCCACCTGGCATACACATCTGCTGACAAGCACGGTTCAGGCCGATACGCTGGCTACCCCCCTGGCCATGACAGGCGCACTCATAACTCCGCTCGACCTGACCGATTTCGGCAGCGCGGCACGCGTTCAGGCTGGAATACGCCTCACACGACTCGTCGCACGCTATGATATTATCAATGAAGCGGGAACTTCCCGCTTCATCATCGAGACAGTCTCGATGGGCAACGCACGACGCGGCTCGGACTTATTCCCTATACGACCTTACGGCGATATGCCAGAAGCGAAACCAGACGAACTCATTACAACTCCAGAGCGACGATTCTACGGAGAAAATGCTAACAAGGGGATACAGGCAGGAGCCTTCTACTCCTATCCTTCACCACTTAAAGACAAAGGTTTCTTAATTCTGAAAGGTATGTATAAGATCAACGAATCAGAAAGCAAAGAGGTGTCCTACCGGATTCCTTTCACACAGCAAGCAGCGGACGGCAACCAGACTTTCCTCGAGATTGCCAACAACCACCGCTACACCATCGCCATCACGGCGGCAGACAAATACCACCTCGACTGTACACTCTACGTGGCAGACTGGACGGACGACGGTAGCATCGACGATTTCAAACCCGATCAGGATTCGGGAGAAATCGACGTGACAATTCCCGCCGAATTCACGGACGACACTAAATACGACCCCGACACGCGCTCGGTCAGCATGTCGCTTAAGCCCAAAAGCCAGTTCACCGTGACTACTACCGCCACGGCTAATCTCACCGTTTATAAAAAATATGTAGGCGGAATTGACGCACAGCAATACGACTGGCTGGAAATATCAGAACCAGCCGTTTCCACTAAAGCGGCTTCCATGAATTATAATTATACCTTCTCACTTAAAGAAAATTATACCCTGGGACGTTACCCACGTGCCGTATTACGTTTCACCAACACCATGAACGGCTCGGAAACTACCTTCTTCGTAGAAGCTGTTTCTGTACCACAGGCTGACGTAACACCGCAGGTAGGCGATAACAACCCTAACTCTTTCGATGCTGAAAACAAGCTAGTAAACCTCTACCGCATTACCGGCAGTAATGCACATGTGCGTATTACCTGCCCGGACGGGTCAGAGGTGGAAAGTAAACCCGACTGGCTCGATGTCGCCGTCTACAAACAAAGCGGAGCGGAAACTACCTATTCCTTTACACTCAACGACCGCGATGTTTCCGGCGTTACTGACGATAAAGGCACTGTCGTTTTCTACAATAAAAAAGCGAACGATCTAAAAACGGATATTGTCGTACAACTGCTCGATGCCACTCTCAAACCGGACTTCACCTATCCGAGTCTGAATGATGGAAAAAACAGTTACGAAGCACCTGCAGGCGACACGCCGGGAAACATCAATATGCAGATTTCGGACAATAACGAATTCTCTATCGGGTGTAAATCCATGCTGGGCATCGAGATCGGCTTGGACTTCGACGGAGGTTCCGAATGGCTAAAAGTAAAAGGCGCTCCCGTCACAAAAGCTCTCAATGAAAATACCCAGTTGACCTTCTCGTTAGACAATGCAAAGCTGAGAGGAGCGAAAAAGGCGACCGTCACACTCAAAAACAAGATTGGCGGCGAAAACACCGTCTTCACCGTATCACCGATATTCCCTGTCCCCACCGTCACTTTTGTCAGCGGAAGCAACTCGCCCACCCAAAACACGATGACGGGCACTGACATCAAATTGTATCAGGTGAAAGGATCGCAAGTTAGTATCAAAGCAAATGCACTGGGTGGTACCTGCGTCAAAAATATCGAAGGCGACATTACCGTTGAGGCGGCCGACGATTATGCTGTAGAAAAGACCTATGTGGTCACCTGGAAGAGCGGTAACTCTGCCACTTTCCAGATTGCTAACAAATCGGACGAGACAAAGGCTACTACTACGTATACGGTAAATGCACCGGCTACGACAATTGAGGCATCAAACCTCTATGTAAAAGCGGCTAACTCTGGAAATACAAACATATCCGTCACTTCTCCTGAAGGAGTTAAGGCAACTGTATTGAATTGGAACAAAGGCGATCAATGGTTTGACATCTCAACAGACCAAACTACTGGAAGCGGTGCTAAAAATATTGTAATCACCCAACGCAATAATATAAACGCGATAATGAAATCTGTTACCATCCGACTGACCAATAAAATAGCAGGAGGAGCATCTAAAGATATTACAGTGACTCCGAATGGATTTGTAGCGCCTACATTATCAGAAAGTTCCAAGACATTCGATAATTTTAGTAAATCGTACTCGACGACTACAACATTTACTGTCTCCTCACCCGGAGGTTCTAATTACGTCAAGATGACAAATGAAAGTGTGGCATCAATTTCAAAAAGTAACAACAAGTATACCATTACATTAAAGGATAAAGGTAGTACAGTTATTACCATCGCCAATGCATCCAGTACAGATCTAACGTCTACTTATACATTAACAGTAAAAGCATCAAAGAACTACAATGGAAAAACTGCATATATATATGGCAATTATCTGATTGCTCCTGAAGATGCAGCAAGTAGTATAGCCCTAAAAGATGTCGATAAAACAATCTGTTCCAAACAGACTGGTGCAACTTGGCGCATTCCGACATCGAGCGAGTGGAGAACAATATTGGGAACCAGCGGAACAAATGCATTACCATCATCATCTGCTCTATGGCAAGATTGGTATAATAAGAATCTGTTTGTATTGACCCTGGGAGCATATGCTTCTATGACCAGTTATTTCAGTTCTGATTCTGAAACGATGAGATTTTTTTCAGGAGGTGCGAATGTAGCTACTGAAAATAATCAGAATGCAATTGGACACGTTCGTTGTATCACTGATAAATAGAAAACAAATAACAAAAACGGCAAGCAGGCTCCGCCTGAGCGATCTTTGACATGATGGGATTGATAGGAAAAAGATAAATCTGTTTCTAATCAAGTGTTGTAAAAACAATGAGACTAAACTGATTCTATTTTGAAAATATTTTAATCAACTTGTATTCTATATCAATTGAAAACAATACCTTTGCCTACATAATTCAACAATCAAAACATATTAATTATGAAAGACAAAGGAGAAATTATTGTTTATCAATCTGAAAACACCTTACAATTAGAGGTTAGAATGGAAGATGAAACCGTTTGGCTGACCCAGGCACAAATGATAGAATTATTTCAAAGAGATCAATCAGTTATAGCCAGACACATCGGAAACATTTTCAAAGAAAAAGAGTTGGATGAAAAAAGCAATATGCATTTTTTGCATATTGCAAATTCAGATAAACCGGTGAAGGTCTATAGCCTCGACGTTATTATCTCTGTTGGCTATCGAGTAAAGTCACAAAGAGGTACTCAATTCAGGATATGGGCGAACAAAGTACTTAAAGAATATATGTTTAAAGGATATGTTATTAATCAACGCATAAACAAAATAGAAGTGACTATTTACACAAACCAGATACCGAAACAGTTATCGTTGGATTTGCAGCGTCACAACGCTCAATATGATCCAATCGACATCCAATTGTTTAGACAGTCGCACGACCGTTTCCTGATCATAGATGAAAAAGAACTTTACCATATCGGTACTTCCTTGAAAGATTTAGGAAAGAAATGGTTCGCTTTCTCTAAAATACAATTAGATATAAAAGAATTACTAAATCATTTATAAAACAGAAACTCCCTTCTTATTTCTTTTCCCTGTCAATCGCATCTGTAACCTAACGACAGATGCACCAATCGTTACGCAGCCCCCAGCAAGGGGTTGCGCAGCTTTTTGTGTGCGTTTGTGTAAACAGCCACCCCGGGACAGTTTCCCGGACAGGTTCCGCCCGAGGGCGACATCTGGTTCCGCTTCGTGGGCGGAGGTGGCTACTGAACAATTATTAGGTAAAACCTATTGTTTTCGTTTAGATAAAGATTTATCCATAATAACATGTGCTTTTACAAAAGGCCTCTACGAAATACGTGTAGAGGCTGAAAGTAATAAAGAATTAGCATTAAAAAAACGGAAGCCGCTCATACCACGACTTCCGTTTCCATCATCTTATACTCTTACCTTAATCTAATAACTGTATATCATCTAAAAGTTTCTTCCGGTATCCCACCATAGACGGGTCCCACAATTGTCGGCGCCACCCAATGCCTTTGTCAAAGCAGCATACTGCTCGGGATTGGCTGTTTGGATGCCGACAAAGAAGTTTAGTCTGCGCGGTCCCAGATTTGTATCGATTGTTCCCTGGCTGTCGTTCACCAAAACCGGGAACAGCTTAGGATAACCAGTGCGCCTTTGTTCGGCCCAAGCCTCACAGCCTTCGGGATAGCAGGCAATCCATTTCTGGGTAATAATCTTTTCAAGTTTTTCTTCGTTTGAAGCAGCGTTGTCCCATGCAGGAGTTACCTGGCTCATAGCTTCTACATTGAAAGCAGCATTGAAAGCATCCTGATAGCCTTTCGGCGTTTTCGTACTTTCCAGATATACGGCAACATCTTTAGCTCCCCACTGTGCAAAAGAGGCTTTAACGCCGTTTTCATAACAAGAACCCGGATTTTCGGAAGACCAACCTCTCAAAGCGGCCTCTGCACGCAGAAACCATACCTCGGCTGCTGTCATCAAGATAGCATTAGACGTCTGTGAAATAGTACTTTTCGAATGCTTGCTGTAATTTTTATGGTTGAACCCTGTTCCCTGGCGGATTCCTTTATAAGTTCCCTTCACCGGAACAATTTCAGTGCCTTCGCCACCAGCCGCTCTATCAAAATACTTCGGCAAACGGGGGTCATCATAACCACCCAAATAAGATTCCATGTTCGCATTCAGAAATACTTCACCCCAGCCTTTATTGATTTCACCAAACGGGTTATTATAACCGGTTCCGTCGGTAGAAACAGCTACGATATCGTTATCTTCTTCCAACAAACCTCCTGCATCCGTCAAAGCTTTCTTGGCTTCTGAGGCTGCCAGTACGGGGTCGGCCATGGCAATACGGATAGCGAGACGGAGGCGCAACGAATTAGCAAACCGTATCCATTCGGCATACGTACGTTTGCCCTGCGGCATCAGGATATCAAATTTGGCAAAGTTTTCCACATCCGGATTTGCTTCCATATAGGCACGTATCAAGCCGATTCCGGCATCCAAGTCTTCAAAGAATGCCTTATAAGCCTCAGCCTGTGTATCCGGCATGGAACCAGTCTTCGAACCAAACTGTGTATAGACGATAGGACCATACAAATCAGATACACGGTGCATCAGTTCAACCTTCAATATCTGGGTAATACCATAGAAAGAAGGATAATCTTTCTCCGTCAGATCTTCGGATTTCTGAATCTCCGTCATGATATATCCGTAGGTGTTTTCCCAAAACGAACCGTTCCATCCGTCCTGCATATTATAGGTTGTGTTCCCACGCCCTTCATTAAACGGATTGAAGTCGTGCACATAACCGGAAAACATATCAGCACCCAGGTTCTGCATTACCTGGAACGGCCAGTTCTTACCACCACCCCAGTCGTAATTAAAATAAATACCCTGCTGAACTACTCCCAGAGGAATACCGTATTTATTGAACTCCTGCTCTTTCGATTTATCCGGGAAACCGGCCTGGTTCGTATTATAAGATTCAAAATCATCCGTACAAGCTGAAAAACCGATCAATCCGCCCAGAAAAATTGCGGCTATATATTTATAATTCTTTTTCATAATATACTGTCTTTATTAGAATGTAAATTTAACATTGAAACCTAAGCTTCTGGTAGTCGGCATACCGAATACATCGATACCCTGGTTGTCGTTGCCCGTTGAAAGGACTGCATCCGGATCGAAAGGAGCCGATTTGTGGAAGAAGAATAAGTTACGACCGACAAATGACAACTGTACATCCTGGAAAACCTTCGTTTTCTCCAGCAATCTCTTCGGGAATGTATAGCCTAAAGATAGTTCACGCAGGCGGATATTGGTTGCACTATACATATAATATTCGGTACATCCGTTACGACCGCTGACAGCCGTATAGAATTTATCCGGTTTCACTTGCGTACCTTCCAGGTCTACAAATCCGGCATTACGTGCTGCAGCTGATTCGACGCTCACACCCTTCTGGTCCATATCGGCCTGTGTCTGCGACAAAACATCGCCACCAAAGCGGCCATCGATCAGGAAGTAAAGGCTAAATCCTTTATAAGTCAAGGTATTTCCCCAGCCCAACATAAAATCAGGATTGCTATTACCTACTTTGACCGTATTACCCGAACCGACTACGTTAGGAACCAAATCACCATCCTCATCCTTCGAGAAAACAATTTGGCCTGTCGCTTCGTCGCGTTCGAACGCCTTGCCATAAATATCACCCAGTGCACCACCTTCTACAAGACGCATGGAGTAAGAGGAAGAGAAACCTTCGTCGCCATAGACAAATGTCTTCAGGTCAGGATGAAGTTCGATCACTTTGTTCTTATTCGTTGAGAAGTTGAATGAAGTCTTCCAACGGAAATCTTCTGTCATTACCGGTGTGATACCCAAGCTGATTTCAACACCCTGATTCTGGATGTTACCGGCATTCACATAGTAATATTTATAAGCTGCACCAGCAGAAGAAGGCAAAGTAAACAACTGGTTCTTCGTGTTTGTCTTATAGTAAGTGAAATCGAAGTCCAAACGGTAATCGAAGAATTTCCATTCCGTACCTACTTCCCATGAAGTACTCATTTCAGGTTTCAGTTCATCGAACGGAGCTTTTGAATTCGTCTGGATAGCTCCGCCAGCCACGATCAGGTCGTTGCTTCCGGCAACCGGATTACTGATGAAAAGAGGCAGGTCATTACCTACTTTACTCCATGAACCTCTTACCTTACCGAAGTTGATCCATTCCGGCATCGTCAGCGAGTTATTGATGATCCATGACAAGCCAACCGACGGATAGAAGAAACTGCTGTGTTTTGTATAAGCCAGCGTCGACGACCAGTCGTTACGGGCGGTCAGGTCCAGATATAAACTTTCTTTCCATCCCAGCTGGGCGGTTGCAAAGACAGACTGCATCACACGTTTCTGATCAATCTGCTGGTCGATATAAGAAGCCGTAGACATGATGATGTTAGCTACCGAGAACTGGTTCGGATAATACAGGGAAGCAGTCTTTGAATCCAGCCTCAGGGAGTTGACTGTCGTACTATTAATACTACCACCGATAGCGCCTGTCAAAGCAAAGTCGTCCCATTTCTTATTAAACATAGCCATAAAGTCTCCATAATACAACGTTTCCGTATGATTCAGGTCTATATAACGGCCGTTCGATCCGGCAATAGCCGGTGCAGTCGATGCATACATTTTCTGGTTATATGTATCGTGTGTATAATCGACTGTTCCACGAGCTTGCAGGCTCAACCAATCTGTAATCTTCAGGCTGGCCGTCAAAGAAGTGATGGCACGGGTACGTTTGTCGTTACTTTTAATACGGTTAGTGATCCAATACGGATTCTGTTCCATATCACGTTCGGCATCTGTATACCAGTTTTGTTCCATCAAATTGCGGGTGTCGTTGAAAGTTTCAAAGTTCGTGCGATACTCACCGATATTCTCGCCACGCGGGAAACGGTAAAGACCTACCAACGGGTTCATGTAATAACCACCGGAGGCCGGACGGTTCTTGATACTCTGCGACAGTAAATTCACGTTCGCATCCAGTTTCAGGTAATCATCAAAGAAACTGGTGGTTTCGCGGAAATTCAGGTTATGCTTCTGCATCTTATTATGCTCCACGATACCTTTTGCGGTTGTGTTGGCATATGAGAAATAAGTCTGCATCTTTTCGTTACCGGTCGTAAGAGACAGGGAGTTGATAGCGGTCACTCCATTCTGGAAGAAGTCACCGACATTATCATAAGGGGTCAGACTCCCCTTCGGTCCCCAACTGGTCTTCGTTTCCTTATCCATTCCGTATTCATTCTGAAATTCCGGTAAACTCATGGCATGATCGACCGTCAGGTTGGAAGAGAAAGTGATCTTCTGCACGCCAGCTTTCCCTTTCTTCGTTGTGATCAGGATAACACCGTTGGCTGCTTGCGAACCGTAAAGAGCGGCAGCGGAAGCACCTTTCAGGATACTCATGCTTTCGATATCGTCCGGGTTGAGGTTGGAAATACCATCGCCACCATCACGGTTACCGGCATCTGCCGTACCACCGATTGCGCTGACAGCCTGTTCGTTACTGCTATTCAACATCGGTACACCATCGATTACATATAAAGGTTGGTTGTTTCCGCTTACCGAACGGTTACCACGAATAGATACTTTGGCTGAACCACCCAATCCGGAAGAACTTTTGTTGATCTGAACCCCTGCTGTCTTACCAGCCAGAGCGTTAATCATATTCGGGTCTTTCGCACGTGTCAGCTCATCGCCACCCACCTGCTGGGTCGAATAAGTAAGGGAGGCTTCTTTCTTTTTGATACCCAAAGCCGTGACTACCACTTCTTCGATATTCTGGGTATCTTCTGCCAATTGTACATTCAGAGAAGACTGGCCGGCATATTTAACTTCCTGCGGGTTATATCCGATATAAGATATAACGATAACGGAATTTTGAGGAACGGTCAATGTAAATTTACCATCGATATCGGTAATCGTACCGTTGGTTGTACCTTTTTGCAACACGTTGGCACCGATGATCGGTTCGCCCGTTTTATCAGTAACAACACCTGTTACCGTCTTTCCGGCCTGTTGCATGATCGCTTCCTTTTTATTAAGGATAATTTTTGTGTTTACTACCGTATAAGCGATATCGGAATCACCGAACAGTTTGTTTAGCACATCGAAAATGTTCTTTTCGTCTACTTTTACAGATACTTTACGGCTGGTGTTTACAATGTTGGCATCATAGATAAACGAGAAGTCCGTTTCATTTTCAACGGCTTCGAGCACACTGGCGATCGTACTGTTCGACATATCCAGCGAAAGCGTAGCATTTTGTGCATACGTATTACCCGCTACTGCGATACCAAGACTAAGGAAAAAGAATACAACGCTCAATCTCATAACTAATGGTATTTTTCGGAAGAGAGAATAACTTTTCTTACCGATAATTTCTAAGGTTACAATTTTATTCATAATTTTGTGATGCTTATTATTTAATATAAAGTTAACTATAGCTGCGTCAACAGCTTGGACTTTTACATGCGGGAAGATGCGTCAACATCTTTCTGCATGTTTTTTTGGACTCTTTTTTACTTCCACATAGGCATTCTGATTTAAAAAGGTTCTACACTATTATTTATTCTTTCGATATTTCTATAACAGACATTTCCAAACGATTATCATTCGTTATGACCGGCTTATCGATCTTAAACTTGATATCCGAGGCGAGCTTGATATATTCCATGACCTGCGGCAATTGCTCATTTTTAAACCTTGCGGTAATGATGGCATTCAGCACGTCCCGGTCTTTCACGTTAAACTGTACATTATAATGGCGTCGCAACGTCTTCAGGACCTGCCCCATCGGAGTATTCTTGAAAATGATCTCACCATTACGCCAGGCTACCTTATTATCTGCGTTGACCGAAGTGATAGATAATTTTCCACCTACCCTCGTAAAATCCGCTTTCTCGTCGGGTTTCAGAATCTGATGAACGATTTTACCTCCTGCCTGTGCTATATTCAATTTCACAGAGCCTTCCACCAAAGTTGTGGAAACAACATCGTCATCATTATAGGCAGATACATCGAAACGCGTTCCGAGCACTTCCACAGAATAGACCGGATCGACTTTCACGATAAAAGGCTTTTCCGGATTCTTCGTCACTTCAAAATAACCTTGCCCGGTCAATTCAACCAGCCGGAACTCAGGCCAGAAATTTTCAGGATACTTCAAAGAACTTCCGGCATTCAACCAAACTTTCGATCCGTCAGGCAATTCGAAAGTCGAAACCACTCCGGGATTGGTGCGCACTTCTACCATGCGCACCTTCTCTTTACCCGTCTGCATAAAGAAATAGGCAGATAAAACTAATACCGGAATGAACAGTATCGCTGCAACTCTTTGCATAAACTGTAGGGAGCGGCGGAAACTAACCTTTTTATTTTGTTTACGTACTCTCGATTTGAAACGGACCAAAGCCATTTCGGGATCGACCGATTCCATTACCCGCAAACGGTCAGTCACCTGCAAGGTGAAATAGACCTGTTCCAGTAGTTTCTCGTTCTCGGTCGACTTGGTAACCCAGTCGTCAACCTGGGTACGTTCCTCGTCAGTCAATGTTCCGTCGAGATATTTTATCAGTATGTTTTCGTCTACTATCATCTTTTTTCCTGTTTCTATAATTAATACAATTCAGAAAAAAGATATACTAAACGAAAATGTGATTTTTTTAGAAAAAGTTCAATATCTTTTCCTGCTTCTCGATTGTTATCTAATAAACAGATAGTTATAATAAATAAAAAGCATATGAAAAAGATTGTTTTACTTCGCCACGGAGAAAGCGCATGGAACAAAGAAAACCGGTTTACGGGTTGGACGGATGTTGATCTGACAGAAAAAGGGATTGAAGAAGCATATAAAGCAGGTGAATTACTAAGAAAAGAAGGATATGTGTTTGATAAAGCATACACCTCCTACCTGAAACGTGCCGTCAAAACATTAAATTGCGTACTCGACCGCATGGACCAGGATTGGATTCCGGTAGAGAAAAGCTGGCGTTTGAATGAAAAACATTACGGAGCCTTACAAGGTCTCAACAAAAGCGAGACAGCCGAAAAATATGGTGATGAACAGGTCCTGATCTGGCGCAGAAGTTACGATGTGGCTCCGCATGCATTGAAAGAGGACGATCCGCGTAACCCCCGATTCGAAATACGTTATAAAGATGTACCCGATGCCGAATTGCCACGTACGGAATCACTGAAAGATACTGTCGAACGCATCCTCCCTTATTGGAAAGACGTCATTTTTCCTTCGCTCGAAACTGCCGACCAGATTTTAGTGACAGCCCACGGCAACAGCCTGAGAGGTATTATTAAATATGTACGTAACATACCGGATGAAGAGATCGTACACCTGAATCTTCCGACAGCCGTCCCTTACGTACTCGAATTCGATGACGACCTGAATCTTGTAAAAGATTATTTCCTGGGGGATCCGGAAGAGATCAAAAAACTGATGGAAGCAGTTGCCAACCAGGGGAAAAAAACAAAGAAATAATTATTTATCATAGCTGACGCCCGGAAATATTTCACAAAAACCCGGGCGTTAATTGTTAATTCTTAAAATATTTGTTTAAGTTTGCACTATATCAAAACATTCATATCAGTGATAACAAGCAATGAAGAGACCTTAAATAGACTTAAAGCCGGTGACGAGAGTGTATTCGATGCGGTCTACAAACAATATTATAAAGGGTTATGCGCCTTCGCCTCCCAATATGTAGCCGAGACGGAAACGGAAGAAATCGTACAGGAAGTGATGATGTGGCTTTGGGAAAACCGCGCGATGCTGGTTCCTCAAATGTCCCTCAAATCATTGCTGTTTACTATTGTCAAAAATAAATGCCTGAATAATATAACCCACAATCAAATCAAACAACGGGTACACGAAAAGTTGTATGCCAAATTTGAAAATCAATTCGAAGATCCGGATTTTTACATAGAAGGAGAATTGATCGCCTTGGCAACCAAGGCGATCAGGGAGCTCCCTGAAGAATACCGGAAAGCATTCGAAATGAATCGTTTCGGACATCTAACCTACAACGAAATAGCCGAGCGTACCGGTGTATCACCCAAAACCATCGCTTACCGCATATCACAGTCTTTGAAAATACTACGCACGGAACTGAAAGAATACATGCCGCTTTTTCTAGCTCTCTTACATTGACAACATAGCAATATCGACATTTTGTCCACAAAGCTATCATTTACATTTTAACGCAAATAGCTTCTCATTTTAAACAAAACGATACGTTAAAAAATATTACCCGCTGGGGTATTTTATTTTACCCGGTATATTAATCCGATTTACCCGGTTGGGTAGTGTCATTTTGATAATCGGAAAAACGGAGAATATGACAGGACAATCTTAATCCATCCTTAAACAAAAATAAATGAATCATGTTTAAATAATAAAGTGGCCTCTTTATAAAAAACAACTTAAAATATAACAGTATATGAAACGTACATTTTTAATGATAGCATTTGCCGCACTGGCAACTATCGCATATAGTCAAACCGACGATAAAGGTTACGAAGAAGGAAAATATGTATTGAAAGGCGTATCAGGCCTCAACTTGTCGCAAACAGCGATGACCAACTGGTCAGCCGGAGGTGAAAACTCAGTAGCCGGAAATGCCTACCTGAACGGTTCGCTGACACACAAAAACGGAAACTGGCTCTGGGTGACTAACCTGGTTCTCGATTACGGACTGACAAAAACCAAGTCGCAGGGGATGCGCAAGAGCACCGACAAGATCGGACTTTCCACCCAGCTGGGCTATTCAACGAACAATGTCTGGTTCTATACACTGATGGGCGACCTGAACACACAGTTTGCCAAAGGATACAATTATCCGGACAAGGAACATTATATCTCCAACTTTTTCGCGCCGGCCTATTCCAACGTCTCGCTGGGTATGGAATACCGCCCGAAAAGCAATTATTCGATCTACCTCTCTCCCGTTTCAGCAAAAATGACTTTTGTTGAGGACGATTACCTGTCCGATCTGGGCGCATTCGGTGTCGATCCCGGTGACCGTTTCAAGATCGAATGTGGCGCTTACCTCAAAGCCCGTGCAGAAATGCCGGTGATGGAGAACGTAAGCCTGATCACTACAGCCGATTTTTTCACTCCGTATAGTAATCAGTTCGGAAACATCGATGTCAACTGGGACATGCTCATTAGTATGAAGATCAACAAATTCCTGTCGGCTACGCTCAACACGACACTGAAATACGACAACGACGTGAAAACCTTCGATGACAACGGTACGAAACATGGGGCAAAAGTACAGTTCAAAGAGATACTCGGCGTAGGTCTTGCCTATAATTTTTAGGAATAGAAAGGAGACTGCCTGTGTTTTTAAGAAAAAACCTTCCGCAATCGGTTGCAGTATCCAAAAGAAAGGAGTAAATTTGCACGTCGAAAACAAATATGATTAGAAATGATCGATAAAATTAAAGCTCTGCTTCAGGAAGTAGAGAATATGAAGGCTGCAAATGCCGAAGAGCTGGAAGCTTTACGCATCAAATACCTCAGCAAGAAAGGAGAAATTTCTGCGCTGATGAATGATTTCCGCAACGTTGCGGCTGACCAGAAGCGTGAAGTGGGTAAATTCCTCAACGAGCTGAAAGAAGCTACTCAAAATAAAATCAATGAACTGAAAGAAGGTTTCGACAATGTACAGACCGGAAACGATGACATCGACCTGACGCGTACATCTTATCCTATCGAACTCGGCACACGCCACCCGCTTTCAATCGTTAAAAAGGAAATCTGCGACATCTTCGGACGTCTGGGATTCAGCATTGCTGAAGGTCCTGAAATCGAAGACGACTGGCATGTTTTCTCTTCTTTGAATTTTGCTGAAGACCATCCTGCACGTGATATGCAGGATACGTTCTTCATACAACATAATCCGGATGTGTTATTGCGAACACATACATCATCGGTACAGACTCGTGTGATGGAGACTCAGGAACCTCCTATCCGCATCATCTGCCCCGGACGTGTATATCGTAATGAAGCTATTTCTTATCGCGCACACTGTTTCTTCCACCAGGTAGAAGCCCTGTATGTTGACAAGAATGTCTCATTCGCCGACTTGAAACAGGCATTGCTTTTCTTTGCAAAAGAAATGTTCGGTCCGGAAACGAAAATACGTTTACGCCCCTCCTACTTCCCGTTCACAGAGCCATCTGCTGAGATGGATATTTCCTGTAACCTGTGTGGCGGTAAAGGATGTGCATTCTGTAAACATACCGGTTGGGTAGAAATACTCGGTTGCGGTATGGTAGACCCGAATGTACTCGAAAATTGCGGTATCGACAGCAAAGTTTATACCGGATATGCACTGGGAATGGGTATCGAACGTATTACAAACCTGAAATACCAAGTTAAAGACCTACGAATGTTCTCAGAAAACGATGTTCGTTTCCTGAAACAATTCGAATCAGCCAATTAAATTGAAAACCTAAATCATTTACCATCTTCCCCGGGCCTTTAACCAGCCCGGGGGAAACACACAAGGAGGATGAAATATGATAAAGGTTTTAATTTTAATTACAGGAGGAGCAATCGGATCGGCACTGCGTTATGGAGTTTCCATGTGGGTGCAGCGTTCGTTGCAGTATTCCTTTCCCTTTGGGATACTATCCGTTAATATAATCGGCTCTTTTCTGATCGGCTTCTGCTGGAGTCTTGCCGAAAATTACAACTTCTCAGCCAACACAAGGGCATTTCTTTTCACCGGTCTGTTTGGCGGATTTACAACTTTTTCTTCGTTTGCACTGGATACTATGTCACTGATAAAAATCGGTGATTATAAATTAGCTCTCTTAAACATACTGGCTAGTAACGTTTTAGGACTTATTGCCGTTTTCCTGGGTTTGTTACTCGGAAAAAATGTATTATCTTTAATGAAATAACAGGATGAAAAAAGAGGAACGATATAAAGGTGTATTAGACTGGTTCGAAGCAAACGTACCGGTTGCAGAAACGGAACTTCATTACGACGATCCGTACCAACTGCTTATTGCCGTGATTCTATCAGCTCAGTGCACCGACAAACGAGTGAATATGATTACGCCGGCTTTGTTTAGGGATTTCCCGACAGCAGAAGTGCTGGCAGCTTCCACACCGGAGGTCGTATTTGAATATATCCGTAGTGTCTCCTACCCGAACAATAAATCGAAGCATCTGGTCGGGATGGCCAAAATGCTGATGGCTGATTTCGGCGGCGTAGTCCCTTCGGACATAGACGAGTTGCAAAAGCTGCCCGGCGTAGGACGCAAGACAGCCAATGTGATCGCCTCTGTCGTCTACAACAAACCTGCAATGGCCGTAGACACCCACGTATTCCGTGTCGCCAACCGCATCGGATTGACAAACAACAGCAAAACACCGCTCGAAACAGAAAAAGAACTAGTGAAAAACATCCCGGAGAAACAGATACCTATCGCTCACCACTGGCTGATCCTGCACGGACGATACGTCTGCGTAGCCAGAAAGCCCAAATGTGAGGAATGCGGACTCAAGCCTTGGTGCAAATATTTCCTGAAGGCAAAAATTTAGAGAATGAGAATTTACAGGCGGGAAATAGTGATTATCATCTTAACTGCTCTCGCTACGCTGTCGGCAGTCTACTACTTTTTCGGTGACATGAAAGAGAGTAAAGAACTGGTGCAAACAGATTTATATACCCTGACTGCACCGGAACCGGAAGCGATACTTGCCGTAAACCGTCCTTCCGTTTTTGCCCGGATAATACTAACCAAGGAACCTGTTTACCAGGCATTCGCCTCTAAAATCCCTGAAATATATCTTACTATCATCCGAAAGAATCCGGAAATTGCCTCATTACATCTCTCATTCCATCCGCAAGGTATTGTAATGTATGCAAAAGCGGATAAAAGCATGTCCCGACATATAGAAGAAAATGTTTTAAAAACAGCTTTCAAATCATTCGCTCCTCAACAGCAAACCAAAGGAGGCATCACTTTTACCTATTGCCCGGATGCCGGAAACCGCTTTTTCGGCTACTACCAACATAATGGCGTATGGGTCGCCAGTTACAGCAGGAAATTGCTGGAGGAAGTAGCGGCCATACAAAGAAAGCAGAAAAACAACCAGCCGAAGGAACAAATGTTACTCCGTAAAACACTCGACAGCAATGCTCCGCTTAACCTGATGATACAATCGAAACTGTTAGACTTATATGTGAAAGCGAACGATTCTACCCTATGGAGAATCAGCGACAGATGGCTGGGAGCCGACCTTTTTGAAAGCGAAGGGAATATTTGTTACTTTAGCAGTCTGCCGTATCATGAACCAGCCGACACACTTTTCAAAACGATTGGCGATACACTGTCGGTCAGATTAGAACAACATTTCCCGCAACTTCATATTTCCAGCCAGATTTATGAAGAAAACGGGAAAGTATATTATACCGGTTGCAGTTTGGGAATTTCCAATTGATCATATGCCAGATGAACATGCGGAGGCAACTCTTTTTCTACCTGGCTTTGCAAGCCGATCCGATGGCTCATATGAATCAGATAGGATTCTTTGGGACGGATGCGTCCGATCTGTTCTAATGCTTCTCCCACACTTTCATGCGTCGGATGCTCTTCCCAGCGCAAAGCAGTAATAATCAAAACATCCAATCCTTCCAGTTTGGCATATTCTTCTTCCGGAAGAGATTTCAGGTCGGTCAGGTAGGCCATATTCCCTATCCGGAACCCCAGGATAGGCAGTCTTCCGTGCATTACCCGGATAGGAATTATCTCTATCCCGGCAGCCATAAAAGGTTCTGTCGTCACACGGTGGATTTTTAGATTGGGAACACCCGGATATCTATTTTCGCGGAAAACATACGGGATACGCGTCTCTATGGCTTCAGCCACATTTTCTTCAGTATATATATGTATGTCTCCTTCCCGTCCGAACGGACGCAGGTCATCCAATCCTCCGACATGGTCATAATGTTCGTGTGAGATCAGGACGGCGTCCAGGTGGTATGTTTTACTTTGTATCATTTGCCAGCGGAAATCCGGTCCACAGTCCAGCAAGATACGCTTCCCCTCTGTTTCTACTAATACTGATGTACGCAGGCGCCAGTCGCGGGGATCTTTGCTTGTACAAACTTCACACTGACAGCCTATTTCGGGAACCCCGGTTGAAGTTCCCGTTCCCAGAAATGTAATTTTCATTATCCTACATATTTAACCTCAGGCATTATCTCGATGCCAAAACGATCTTTTACGGCAGTACGGATACTTTCCGCCACCAGAGCAATCTCGTGTCCCCGGGCTTCTCCCAGGTTGACCAGGACCAGTGCCTGTTTTTCATATACGCCGACCGGACCATGCGATTTACCTTTAAAGCCACATTGTTCGATCAACCAGCCGGCAGGAACTTTCACTTTCCCCTCACCAGCCGGATAAGAAGGCATACCGGAATATTGCTCCTTCAGTTTCTCAAACTGTGCAACAGGAATAACCGGATTCATAAAGAAACTGCCGGCATTCCCCAGCTTGTCCGGATCGGGCAGCTTCTCCTGACGGATCGCGATCACGGCCCGGCGGATTGCTTCCAATGTTACTTCCGGACATTTAGCCAGCTCTTCCTTCAGGTTTCCATAGTTGATGGAAAAGGATGGGCGTTTATCCAACCGTATTATTATATATGTAACAATGTGCGGGTCGTTATGTTCGTTTTTGAAATAACTGCTGCGATAGGCATACTGGCATTCTTCGTTCGTAAATATCCGCTTTTCAAAAGTCAACTGGTTGTATGTTTCCACACTTTCTATCACATCTTTTATCTCCGCCCCGTAGGCTCCGATGTTCTGGATAGCGGCAGCGCCAGCTTCACCCGGGATCAGGGAAAGATTTTCTATTCCTCCCCACCCGTTGGCAACGGCATGCGCAACAACATCGTCCCACCTTTCGGCGGCACCGACACGCAGCCAAATATGTTCGTCGGTTTCCTTCTCCACACGGATACCTTTGATGGCCGAGTGCAGGATGATACCGTTGAAGTCATTTATAAACAGCAGATTGCTTCCGCTGCCGATATGCAGCGACAAACACTCCTGAAAATACTCGTCCCGTAGAACCCGTCCTAATTCTTCTTCATTCGTATATTCCATGAACCACCGCGTCTTAACCGGCAGGTGAAATGTATTATGCTTCTCCAGGGAGTAATTCTCTTCTATCCTCATAATATCTGTTTATTTATTGCGGGACAAAAGTAGTAATAATGTGCTAATATGCCAATGTGCCAACATGCCAATTGAGAAATATCTTTATAATTGGCACATTGGCATATTATTATAAGGTATCTACGATTTCACGCTGTTTCGTGAAAAAGATCATCCGCTGTATCTCTCCGCTCTGCGAGATTAAAGTAGAATAGCGTTTCAACGACTGGATCCATTCTTTCTGGGCACGGCAGATTTCCGGATGTTGCGAATCCATATAGTTGATAGCATAAAGACGGAACATGCACAACTGGAAGCTCCCTTTTTCCAGGAATGTATATGTAGCCTCAAAATTGATATTGGAAAGATACAAATAAACTTTGTTACCGTTCGGATATTCCCCCCGGGCAGCAATCTGTTCCATTTCATCCAATAAACGATTCAGTTCCTGTTTCATCACTTCGATATCATCATCGCTCAGCATGTTCAGCCCTGCAAAATACTTGATCTCCCTAACCAACGACTGGAAAATATTATTATCAAGAATCGTATAGGTAGACGGAACCTGGCGGCACTCCTGCATCAGTTTACGCTGGGACTCCAGTATTTTCTCCGTCACAACGATATCCGACATACTTGCAGTGATCTTCATCCCGTTATTCTGATGCATCCACCGGCAAAGACGGAATTTGGTCAGACGCTCATACGGAGAATAAAATGTAAACGGAACGATATTACAAGCGGCACTGAGTACCGATTTGGGATCTTCCTTGGCAAATGTAAATAATTTATGATAACGTTTGAGTATATCATGGTAACTTTCCATCTGACTCATATTATTAGAGACATTCAGATTAAAAACGGCTCCTTCCGCCCGGTTGGTTCCAACGATCTGGTCCAGGGAAATCCCCAGACTCTGAGACAATAATGATACTTCATAAAATGTAAACGGAACCTCCCCACGCAATCGGCGATAAACGGCTTCCTTACCTATAGATATAATATCCATAATATAGTTAGCCAAATTTGTCTCCTCCGGGAGATGTTCCCTCATGGCTTTTATCAGCCCGTTATTCAATGCATCTTTCATAATTATTAGTGTGTTATTTACTATTTCTACTCATATATTCTTCTCACAATACAATAAAAATAAAGTGTGGTCAAATAGCATTAACGCCTTTCTTCGTTTCGATTATCGCAAACCAATGTGAATTAACGTTTTTTGTTTCTAAAATCGTAACAAAAGGCTACAGCTATTGTTTAATAAGAAATGCAAGCAAATTTTGTTGTCTGAAAAAAGACACCATATAAAAAAATCAATGCTTACATTTGCAATGTATATAATCATTAAAAAGAAACACTCATGAACAAAGCAGAACTTATCGAAGCCTTAGCAGATAAGGCAGGGTTACAAAAGCAAAAAGCAAAAAAAGTATTAGATGCTTACATCGAGATTGTAACCGAAAAAATGTCGCAAAAAGAGGAAATTACTCTTATCGGTTTTGGTACTTTAATACCTAGACCGCAAACTAGTCGCCTGGCTCGTAATCCTAAAACGGGTACTCCGGTACAGATTCCAGCTAGAACAACGGTAAAGTTCAAACCCGGTAAATTCTTGCTGGAGGCTATGAACGGCACTGGCGAAAAAAAATAATATGATTTATTTCTTTAACTTCCTTCTTGCTTCGGCAGGAAGGAAGTTTTTTACACCTCCTTTTTCTGTTTACTTTATCATATCTGCAAAAATACATACAGAAATCCACTAAAAAGGGGTGTTTTTAATGAATATCGAAACCGTAAGGTTCTAATTAAACAACCGCAAGCATGTCCCCAATTCAATTATCGCAATTTTAGAATCCGAACAGCACCTCTTGTTTCGGAATGTGAAACTTTTGCCCTATACCTGGAATTTTACAGAGAAACATTTGTATGATGCTCTAATTATATCTAATTTCGACACCGGAAATTTTAGTCTGCATATACAATATAATACACATGAAAATAGTTAATCTCGGAGAGTCAAACTCCATACTGAACAGGTTCGTATCCGAACTTAGAGATGTAAATATCCAGAAGGACAGCCTTCGTTTTCGTAGAAACATTGAACGCATCGGCGAAATCATGGCTTATGAAATCAGCAAAGATTTTGCCTACAGCCAAAAAGATATTCAAACCCCTTTAGGAGTCGCACCGATGAATACACCCGACGACCGGATAGTAATCAGTACGATATTACGTGCAGGACTTCCTTATCACCAGGGATTTTTAAGCTATCTCGATTATGCCGAAAATGCCTTTGTCTCTGCCTATCGCAAATATAAAGACCGTCTGAACTTTGACATTCACATCGAATATATCGCATCCCCGAGACTGACAGAGAAAACATTGATCATCACCGACCCGATGCTAGCCACCGGAAGTTCCATGGAACTGGCCTATGAAGCATTGTTGACCAAAGGACATCCTTCGCATATCCATGTGGCCTCCATCATCGCCAGCAAACAGGCAATAGAATATCTGCAAAGAAAAATGCCGGATGACAAAACAACGATTTGGATCGCCGCACTGGATGACGAACTGGACGATCATTCCTACATCATCCCCGGCCTGGGAGATGCCGGAGATCTTGCTTACGGAGAAAAAGAATAAAAGAATATTTTATCGGGGTAAGGAGAACCAAAAGCAGGAACCTTTTCCGGGCTCAGAACTTACTCCGATTTTTCCTTTCTGCTGTTCGACAATACTTTTGCAGATAGAAAGTCCCAACCCTGTACCTTGCTTAAAGTCATTTCCCTTATAAAAGCGGTCGAAGACATGAGCCTGCACTTCTTCACTCATCCCCTCTCCCGTATCCGTCACCGTAAAGACAACTTCATCAGGCTTTATTTCATAACCCAACATGATAGAACCTTTATCCGTGTGCTTGATCGCATTGTTTATGAAGTTGGAAAACAACTGGTTCAGGCGCACAGGATCGAAATCAAAAGTACAAGGCGACAAATCCGGCTGACTGCCAAGCACAACCCCCTCATGAAGTTTGATACTCAGCGACTTAACCAGATCATCCAAAAATTCTTTGAGCTCAATACGACTCGGTTTGAACTCAATTGTATTCGCTTCTATCTTAGCCAGATCCAGCACATCAGAGATCAACTGCAACAAAAGTTCATTATTCTTCTGAATAATCTCTACAAACTGCGACTGTTCCTCTTTATCATCCGTATCGACCAGTAAAGTAGAAAAGCCGACAATCGCATTCAGCGGAGTTCGGATCTCATGGCTCATATTTGCCAGGAAAGCAGACTTCAAGCGATCCAGTTCTTCTGCCTTTTCACGCTGTTGTTCAGTTTCTTTCAATTCCGTGATATCGTAATTCACACAGATCATTTCCAGTTTATCCGGATCATTCGACTGAGGGTTACGCATCACATTTACGCGTATCCACTTCCAACCGGAATCCGTCTTGATACGCAATTCCTTGCGGATACTGGTTGCCTCCCCTCTCTTAACCCGGTCAAAGAAGTCCATCATCACTTTACGGTCTTCCGGATGCACGGCGCTATATACACCAATAATCTGCTCCAACGGCGTGCCATCTTGTTCCCCCAGATTTTGATACCACTGGCTGATGGCATATCCTTCACGTGTCAGCAAATCGAATTTGGCATATCCTACTTTCGCATAATGACTAACCAGGGTGAAGAAATATTCAAACTCCTCAATACGGTTATAAGCGACCATCTTATCCGTATTATCCAGATTAATGAATAGGTAATTGATCAGTTCACCTTTACTGTCATAAAGCATACTAACCTTAGTTATCAAGTCTATAACTCCGTTTTTCTTCGTCGGATAATACCCATTGGATATAATATCGCTAAAAGAATAAGTCAGGCGGAAAGAGACAGGTTTCCTCTTTCTCATCTTTTCCAGTACATCAGGGGGAATCTGAGGATTATCAAAGATGTTAACACCTAGGGCCTCTTTTTTCGAACCGAGTCCAAAAATATCTACATCCTTATTATTCATATCGACAAGATATCCGTCCTTATCATACAACTCTATGCCGACCGGTATATTCGTATAAATATTACGCAACAACTTTCCACTATGGTCGAGCGCTTCGTTGATTCTCGCCATTTTTGTAATAATACTGATAATATTGGCGATGGACGAAAGCCATTGATAGTCTTCCAGCGTCCATATGCGATATTTATCTACAATATCGATCCCGATATATCCCAAAGCTTTTTTCTTTATGATCAAAGGAATCAGAACAAACGAAAGCACTCCTCTCTTCTGCAAATACATTTTTTCAGATTCCGCATCTTCCGGCAACTCGTTCAGATTGTTTATCATCACCGGATAAAGATTCCGTATTTTCCGTGTCGACCAAACCAGCGTGGAGACCGGTATATTCTGCAATGAGGAACGGACAGCGGCAACACCTTTGCTGCAAACTTCATACGTACAACTAAGCGTCTGCTTGTCATCACTGTATTCCATGATACAGGCACGCCCCTTTGTATCGATCGAAAAGAGAATTTCAGTCAGCACCAACTGGATAGATTCAACCAAATCGTTTGTCTGGATAAAAGAATGTAAGGCACGCGAAATACTCCCCAAATGCCTTAACAAACCATCTACCTGGCTGCCTTCCGTTGCCGGTTTATTCGTTTCTTCCTCGCTATATGGCACCAACTGAAGAATGCCTAACACATAAACACGTCCGGAAGGTTCGATCTCCCGCTTGCAAATTTTAGAACGAACAAACTTAAAGCCATAACAAGTCTTGATCGGAAATATCTGTTCGTAAATACCGACCTCCCTGAAATAAGCAAATTCATTGGCAATCCGGGCTCTATAATCTTCACGTATCAACTGGAGGAAATCTCTGGTCGGAATAATTTTATCTTTCAGTTCCAACAAACTGACCAGATAATCCGAACATATATAGACTCTCTTATCAAAGTCAATTTCCCACCAACCGACTTGCGCCGTGTCCAGCAATAATTTATATTGAGCTGTATCCATTTTTTTAATACTAGTAAGCAACAAAATTCGTTATAATAAATCAGACCAGCAAATTTTATTTCTGTTTATATTCAACGGTTTTCAAAGATTCACACAAAAAAGCGGAGACCAGTAAAAACCAATCCCCGCTTCCTTTCAGACTATATAGTCTGTTATTTCAATTCTTTTATACGGATATTACGGAATTTCACAGGAGAACCATGTCCCAGGAACCCGATATGTCCTTTCTTATTGAACAAGCCCGGATGTTCCTTACCGTCAGGAGTACCGTTCTTTACAGCGTCGCGAATGTTACCTTCCAATATCACTACACCATTAACTGTCACCTTGATATTATCTCCGTTTGCAACAATCTCTTCCTCATTCCATTCACCGACAGGCTTAAACGCTTTGTGGTGATCGGCATTCGTCGGGATGATGCCATAAACAGAACCATGATGCTGATATTTGGTAATATTCTTATAGATCGGATGTTCACAATCCAGAATCTGGATTTCCATACCTACATAAGCGGCATCACCTTCCATCGGAGTACGGATACCGACTCCGTTATTGGCTCCCGGTGTCAGCTGGAACTCGAAACGATAAATAAAGTTCCCGAATTCGTCCTTTGTATACAGGTTCCCACCATAGCTCTTGCTCGGTATCATGGAAATACAACCGTCTTCCATCGTATAATCTACCGTGTTACCAGTCCACTGATGCATATTTGTTCCGTCAAACAATAGTTTGAAACCTTCTTTCTGTTCTTCGGCAGATAATTTGTAAGGTTCTTTACGTTCCAGTTCCTTTACATATATATTACGGTAGTAAACCTTGCTGCCATGAGCCTGCAATTCGATCTGTTCAACCGGGAAGATCGGCTGCTTGCGATCCCAATAGTTTTCAAGGATCACATCATCCACCACCTTCTCTCCGTTCAGAATAACTGTTACGCGGTCACCAACCATCTTGATATAGAAGCTGTTCCATTCGCCCAGCTTGTTATCAGCCACTTTAGACGGCTTGCTTTCATTTACCGAGTTATTATACAGACCACCTGAACCTACCTGGGCACCCACATTCACACGTGAAGTATCCCAGATCTGCACCTGAGGCGTTCCGCGCAAATAGATACCGGCATCGGCTTCAGGACCTGCGGGATCAAGCATCCAGTCTACGTACATTTCAAAATCACCATATTGTTTATCCGTACACAGGTTATCACCTTTACCGTTGAAGACAAGCATACCATCATTCACACTCCAGCCGCTACGCATAATCTCGTCAGCCTTTTCCTGAGCTTTCTCCAGCTGGGCCGGTTTCATTTTCGCACGGGCAATCGGGTTCTGTACCAATCCTTTCCAGCCCGACAAATCTTTGCCGTTAAAGATAGAAATGAAACCTTCTCCCTGCGGCATTTCAGCCAGATGCTTCTTGATAGCTTCCTTCTGATAACCGGCATCCGGATTGTCGAGTACCTGCATTACCTTGTTCAACAATTCACGTACATTGGCTCCATAATATTCCTTATTACCCAAAGCTATATTCATAACAGCATTGGCGGCAGCCTGCTGAACAGGTTTCTGATTCAGGAATTCGCCGGCATAGAGCATACCCAGGAAGGTGCCTGTCCGTTCAACCTGTTTCAGAATTATATTTTTCTGTTCATCTGTCTTTGCCACTTCCATCGCTTTACGCAAACTCAGCAGACGATTCTCACCTGTAAATGCAGGATTTGAAACCAGCTTAACGTATGCTTTCAATGCACGATCCAAATAAGCAGAAGAAGAAGCATCTTTACAGATAGCATACAATTCGTCGGCAGCCTCAATACCTTTCCAGTTCAACAACGCTTCGAAAGCAGCATCGCGAGCAGCGCCCGATCCCTTATGGAAACCGTCTACGATAGTAGCCAATGCATCTTTCTCACCGGTTGTCGCCAGAACGATATAATACAAATATTTCTTGCTCTCGCCAGCCTGAAGCATACGGCGGGTGATCGTTTCTTTTTGTTTCGCAGGAGACATGGAAGAAATAGCAGAGATAACAGCCTGTTGGATCGGAGCAACGGCCGATGCATCCGCTGTTTCCAGCATACCGCACAAATTAACCAGATCGCCTTCCGACACAACATCTTTCAACGCTGTATAAGCAGCTTTTTTCACTTCCGGTGAACCGGACTTGATCAGTTCGAGCACTGTAGTCAGGTTAGCAGTCGCTTTACGCATCGCCAACAACTCAGCACCGGCAATCTTACCGGCATCCGTAGCAGACGGAATGGCACGGGCAACAGCCTGGTCGATATCACCATTGAATGCAGCCAAGGCATCCTGTCCCAGCAAGATTACATCTTTATTGTCGCTGGTCAGCAGTTCAGCAAGCACAGGTATCACCTGCTTGTCACCGATCTTCACCAATGTCCATACGGTTGCCTGTTTTACGTCGAAGTTGCTGTCTTTCAACTGAGCCAGCAGCACCTGCATGGCAGTCAGGTCAAAACGGAGTTCCAAACTCTTGATCACATCATGTTTTGACGGGCATTTGGCTTCACGGCCGATCCAGTTGATAATATCGACTTTCACTTCCGGTTTTGCCTTCTGCATTGCTTTCATGACTTCGATATAAACTTCCTTATTGGCAAAGTCGGAAGCAAAGTTCAATGCAGCATTCCGATATTCCTTATTGCCATCCTTCAAAGCGGAAAGCAGCAATTTGGTACTGTTTTCTTTCTTCAGTGACAGAAGGATTTGCAAAGCAGCATCACGGGTCTGCGTCTGATTAGCCTTGGTAGCTTTCTTCAGCAGGTCGTTGGCCGCTTTTTCCACTTCTTTCACATCGCCCTGTGCGGCAACACGTTTCAATAAAGCGATATAGGCTTCGTTCGCATTCGTTTTGGTCATTGTGTAACCCGATGCGGCGGCAGCTTCAGCCATATCTTTGATGGAAGCCTTGCTTCCCACACGGCTTAATGAGTGCAGGACAGCCTTTTGCATACTTTCATCGCCCGAACCCAGCAGCGCCTTCAGCAATTCTTCCGAATCAGCCACCTGCGCTTCGCCGATTGCTACGATGATATCTTTTTGTGTCTTCGGAGTACCCATACGGCGCATCAGACCAGCCTTCAACGCTTTGCCGGCATTTTCAGAACCGATAGCAGCCAGTGCACGTGAAGCCGGGCCACTCAGACTTTCATCACCCAGGTAAGCCGACAACGCATCGATACATTCATCCTGTCCCAATATCTGTAACTGGCGGATGATAAACGCTTTCGTTTCGCGTTCAGTCACCAGGTCAAGCGCTTTCAGATAAGCGTTAGCCGTAGCCAAACGGGCGCTTTCTTCCCCTTTCGCCATCACATAATGGGTCAGGCCGCTCAACGCGTAATCCACTTGTGCATTGCTTCCCTTTCCGGGAGCATTTATCATGTTGACCAACATCAGTACCCCTTCTTCGCCGGTACCTTTCAGGTCATTGATCATTTTATTGTATTCAGCCTGTTTCTCAGCAGGCATCTGTGCCAATACGTCAGCCGCAATTGTTTTAGCTGTACGGTTCGCCGGAGATTGGGCCATCAGTACGCTGCCGAATAATAGCAAGCTGGCAATCGATATATATGCTTTTCTCATTGTCTATAATTTTATAATTCTCCCCTAATTTTCAATTCTCAATTTTCAATTATTAATTATCAAATGTTCCAGGGTGAACGCATCGGCTGATCCAGCAGACGGTTAGCGGCCTCGTCATTGATAAATTCCAGTTTCACAGGATCGAACTCTAATGTACGATTCAGACGAAGTGCCGTAGCACCCATATTCACGATCGTAGCCGAGCGGAAGCCATTCCGTTCATTCAGGGCAAAAGGCTGGCGTGTTTTCACACATTCGATAAAGTCTGTCACCTGAGGTTCAGGTTCCGGATAATCGGCCAGTTTCTTTTCCCAATCAGGGATATCACATACAAAATTCTTATAGACATTACCGTTCGGACCAGAGATATACGGAGTATTAGGATCTCCGAAGTCGCCACCCCAAAGGACGATCTGGCAACCGTCATCATAGGTATAGGTAATAGAGCGCCATGTTCCTACGGCATCCGGATGCTGTTGCGGAGCATCCACTTCCACTTTCACAGGGCTTGTATTGTCTTTTCCGAGGAAATACTGTACCGGGTCGATATAATGCTGTCCCATATCTCCCAATCCGCCGCCGTCATAATCCCAGTATCCGCGGAAAGTACCGTGAACACGGTGTGCATTATAAGGTTTATAAGGAGCCGGACCTAACCACATGTCATAATCCAGTTCGGAAGGAACTGTTTGCGGTTCGAGATATTCTTTACCTACCCAGTAGAACTTCCAGTCGAAACCGGTATGTTTACTGATCGTCACCTTCAACGGCCAGCCGAGCATACCGCTCTGAACCAGTTTTTTCAACGGTTTAACGGGAGTACCCAATCCATAGAAAGGGTCAGCAAAACGGAACCAGGTATTCAGACGGAACATACGTCCGTTCTGTTTCACCGCTTCCATCACCCGTTTACCTTCACCGATCGTACGTGTCATCGGCTTTTCACACCAGATATCTTTTCCCGCCTTGGCAGCCTCTACCGACATGATTCCATGCCAATGAGGAGGTGTAGCGATGTGTACGATATCTACGTTCGGGTCCAGAATCAAATCGCGAAAGTCATGATAAGCGGCAATTTTTTCCTTTACCAATTGTTTTCCTAATTCAAGATGTTTCTTGTCAACATCACAAACGGCCACCAGGCGCGTTCCGGCATAGTTCACGTGACCGCGTCCCATCCCGCCTGTACCGATAATACCTTTAGTCAACTGATCGCTTGGAGCGATAAAGCCTTTCCCAAGCACGTGGCGCGGCACAATCGTAAAGGCCGCAATTCCTCCAAGGGTTTTAAGGAAGTCCCTTCTGTTTGTTCTCATAGTACAAATTAATATAATATTGATTAGCAATTTTATTGATTTTTTCCGCTTAAAAAAGACGTTAGAAAGATTAATTGCCTCCTAACGTCTCACAAAGATATTATTTATCCCATAATTTTCGCAAATATTTACGAGTTTTTATGACATAATCGTTCAAGACTGTTCATTCCATAGTCGGGTTGAACTTTCCTCCCCAATTGTTATTTTGTTCGAGATTAGGATTTTCCAATATTTTACTTTCCTGGATCGGGAAAAAATAATACGATTCCTGAATCAAAAATTTATTCTCGGCTATGGCACTGATCGGCACCATTCTAAGAATATATTTAAAATTATCGGGAGTCAACGAATATGTCTTGGCTTTCCGGGTAGCTTCGGCAATATCCATTTCTGAACCGTCTTCATTGATAGCAATGGCCTCGACTCCATATTTTTGCAGTCCGTTTAACTGCATCATATTACGGGTTCTACGAAGATCCATAAAACGATGCCCTTCAAAACATAATTCTACATTGCGTTCATCAAGAATAGCCTGCCGGATCTCTTCACGATTAGCAACTTTCAATCCATACAACCCATTTTCGCCGGCTTCGATACCTGCACGTTTACGAATTTGCTTCAGCATATCTACAGCCACATCCTGATGGTCCGTTTCATTGGCCACCTCCGCATAGATAAACATGACTTCAGCCAATCTCATAAACGGATAATCATGATCATACGTAGATACCAAATCCTGACTCAAAGACAAATCAGATCCTTTACGCACATACATGCCGCTAATAGCATCATTCTGTGTAGCAGTGCTGCCCACATTGGGATTGATTCCATATGAATCTTCTCTGACAGCTATACCGACCGAAGTATATTGGCGATATCCTGAAGCCGTTCCCGACACCGGATATAAATCCGCATTATACAGGATACAATCCTCAAATCGGGGATCCCGATTTTGCCAGAATTTCTGTAAAAAGTCAGATTCAGCACCTGCATAATATTTACCGGCCGGATCATCAAACCGCTTTCCATCCAACATCGGAAACGCTTTTACCATATCCCAGGTCGGAGTATTACCGGCATTACTACGACTCAAAGAAGAGGGACGAATCGTGTTTTCCCAATTGGCCGTTTTATCCGGATTACTATAGATAATAGGAAAAACGACCTCGGAGTTGCCGTCCACCAACCAGTTATCTGCATAATTCGCAGTCAGTTTAATCCCCTGAGCTATACAGAAATCGTATGCCTCCTTCGCCGCCGTATAAGCTTCGTTCCAATATTTATTATCATACATATTACTTGGGTTAAACTGCGGAGAAGCCTTATAGAGCAACATCTTTGCCTTATAAGCCTTAGCAAAACACTGGTCTATACGCCCATAATCGTTACCGGTTGCTTTGGCCGGAAGCAACGCAATAGCATCATCCAGGTCCTTAATTATTAAATCAAAACACTCTGCCGTGGAAGTACGAGTCACATACAAATCATCTTCATCCTTATCCTGGGCTTTTGTAATATACGGCATACCTCCATGATAAACAACCATTTCACCATACTGATATGCTCTCATAAACAACATTTGTCCCGTCAGGCTATTCTTAACAGATTCGGTACATCCTCCCTCTGCCAGATACTCAAGTCCTAAATTTATATTACGGATATTGGTATAATTCCATCGTTTATAACCACTACCCGACGTTGTAATAGTACTCAACATAAACGGAATACCCGTTTGCTGCTCAGCTGTATTATCCGCACTTGTAGACCAACCGCTAAAGATATCGCCATAGAGATCAGTCACATAAGCAGTTGCTAAGTTGTCATCATTCCAAACCAGGTCTGCATCATAGTTCCACAAGTTCGAGATATCCAAACTATTGCATCCATTGACCAGCAATATAGTTGCCAAACCAATCGATAATTGTTTTATTTTATTCAGTTTCATATTTTTTTAATTTTAGAATGAGAAGTTAAGTCCGAATGTAAATGATCTCATCAAAGGGAATGAATCATAGTATTTCTGTTCAGGGTCCATGAACTCATTCATCGCCGAGATAGAAAATAAGTTAGTTGCATTCATAAATACCTGGGCACGAGTCAATCCTAATGGACGAAGAACAGCCATAGGCAAATCATATCCTACATTCAGGTTTTTTAAACGAACATAGGCTCCATTCCGCATCCAGAAATCAGTATTACCATAACCTGATTCATACTGGTTCTTACCGATTACACGGGGATAAATACCATCAGGATTCTCCGGACTCCAGCATTTATCACTTGTCCAGATAGGATAATACGGACGAGTGTTACCACCATACTGCGGTATGCCCTGGGTTGCCTCACATCCGACCAACCGGTCATAGTTGCCAACACCCTGAAAATGCATATCAATAGTAATACCCTTCCAACTGAAGCTACCACCGAAACCATAGTTAATACGGGGAGTCCCGTTTGTGGACAACAAGTTATACGCGTCATTTCCATCAATCTTTCCGTCCGGCCCCGGAGCATAACCATCACCACGGGTATCCTGGAACAAAAGACCGCCAAGATACGGATCGCGTCCATACTGCTTGAATCCTTTGGCAATCAATTCATCTACTTCCGCCTGATCGGTCAACAAATGATCGACTTTCAACCCCGTGATACGCCCGGCCGACATTCCGACCAAAGACAAATCTTTCAGGTTACCAGTCATATAAATCACCGATTCATCCAATACGTCCCAACGATCTTTCGAGTAACCGATATTCATATAAAGAGAATAATTTATTCCATGTTTAGCCTTATCTCTCCAACCCAGCGTCACTTCACCACCTCTCCATGAACGTTCAGCATAATTTTCAGGAGCCAACGATGCCCCATAAGTACTTGGCAAAGTAGATGTTCTTGAACCTAAAATATCGGTTTCCTTTCTGTAGAACCCATCAACTGTTCCACTCAATCGATTATTCAAAAAGGTAAAATCCAAACCACCATTGATAGTCGATGAAGTAGCCCAGGTCAAATTATAAGTCGGCATACTGCCTGTCTGTATACCGTTTGCCAATCCGTTTCCAAACATATAACTGCTACCGGAAGTATATCTTTCTATATACTGGAAATATCCAATCGACGCATTCGATGTATTCAAATCGTTACCGGTTGTACCATAAGAAGCACGTATTTTTAAGTCGTCAAGCCAATTAGAAGCGCTCTCCATAAAGGCTTCTTTACTGATACGCCATCCAAGTGAGGCCGAGGGGAAAAAGCCCCATCTGCTTTCTTTAGGAAACTTATTATTTCCATCATAACGGAATGAGAACTCTGCTATATACTTGGAATCATAATTATATGTAGCACGTCCGATCCACGACAAATGCGAACCTAAGTTCTCCGATTCATTTACTGAAACCGTCCGTCTTTCCGGATCGGTTGAAAACACGAACCATTGGTCATAAGCCGTCAGCGGATCATTCGCTGTTGCATAGATGGCTTCACCCTGACTTTGAGCCTGCTCAAAAGTGATCATTCCGCCTACTTCATGCTTACCGAACTTATTTTTATAATTCACCGTCCAGTCAAACTGTTCATTCCAGAATTGGCGGGAACCATAAGTCAGATTCTCATAATTGGAACCAAACGTGAAGATATTATATTTATTCAAATCCAGCGGTCCCGGAACAAAACGGTTATTAGGATCAGCCGATTGAAAATTGTAGGCCTTCTGATGAGTAAGATATTTCTTGCGGGCATAGTCATTGATTATGTAATTTCCGGTTACTTTGGTTGATAATCCGGGTAAAAGCTTGCTCAAATCGATGTTTAATGATAAAATACCATTTACATTACGTCTGCGGGTTTTGATATAACGATCACCCAATATCACATCTGCGACATTCCAACCTTTAAAATTACTGACATCCGGATAAATAGGATAATCAGTCTTTTCGTTTGCCGGAGTACCATCCAGATACGCATAAGACGGAACCGTCCTCAAACAATTAAACGTAGTTCTGTAAAAGTCGAATATATCCTCACTGTCATCACCACTACCAGACCAATTAAAGCGTCTGTCATCTTTCTGATAACCGGAAACATTCGCATTCAAGGATATATATTTACTCAGATTCACTGTCAGATTGGATCGAAATGAATATTTATTATTTTCCAGATTCTTATAAGATCCTTCTTCCCTGATAAAACTACCTAAAACATAGTATTTGACTTTTTCCGTACCACCTGTCGCACTAATAGAATGCTTTGTATTCCATGGATTTTGCCAGATCAGATCATTCACATTATAATCATGTGTCTTGGCATACTCCATCTCTTCATCGTTGTTAGGCCGGGCAAGTCCGTTAGCCTCAGCCACTAAATTTTGATACACCAACTCTTTGTAAGCGCTCATATCATCCGTGAACAGCTTGCGGGTAGGTCTGTTGAACGTATATGATCCCTGATATTCAAATTTAGGTTTCCCCATGCTATCCGCGCCCGACTTAGTCGTTACCAGGACAACGCCATTACCGGCTTTAGAACCATAAACAGAAGCTGTCGCAGCGTCCTTCAAGAAGCTCAACTGATCGATTTCGTTCGATTCAAGCGCATCGAATGCCGCCTTGTCCCGAATGATTCCATCGATAACAAATAACGGGTCACCGAATCCGCCACGCATACGGATTTCCGAACTTGCTCCCATGAAACCGGAACTACCGACAATTGTCAATCCCGGTGCACGCCCCGCCAAAGTATTAGATAAGTTGGTAGTCGAAATGCTAGATAACTCCTCTGTTTTTACATTTGTAATAGCACCGGTCATATTTATCTTTTTCTCTACACCATATCCGATAACGATTACCTCATCCAGTTTTTGGGTATCTTCATGCAATGTAATCTGATAAGAACTCTTACCATCCTCCACCTGTACTTTCCGTTCCAAATAACCGATATAAGAAACAAGCAAAGTCGCCCCGGCCGGAATCTCGCTCAAGATGAATTTACCTTCGGCATCCGTCACCGTTCCGACTCCTTTGTTTCCTTCAAGAGTAATGTTTGCACCGATAACCGGTGTCCCTTCCTCATCGACAATAACACCTGATATCTTCTTTTTATTCTGCTGAATTTCATTTACGATCAGCTGTTCTACTGTCCGAACATTCTTCTTTACATTATTATCTTTTAAAAACACACGGTTATTTACGATCTTATAAGAAATACCGGTATTCTTAAAAACCTCTTTGAGCACTTTTTCGATGTGTTCATTTTTAAAATTAACAAATACGTTGGAGATTTTCTTATTCAACAAGGCTTCGTCATAAGAAAATTCATATCCGGTTTGTTCACTGATACTCTGTATAACTGCACCGACCGTTGTGCTATTCAACGTCAGTTCCAGATTCACATACAAAGAATGCGCATCGCTTATCGCCATGGCGGGCGATGCAGAAGTCAAAAACATTGCTAATGTAGCAATAGAAACTTTTTTAATCATACATGTGATTTAATAATGTTAGTACTATTTTTTAGTTACATTTCTGTGTGTGTCAGTTTTTTCAATCATTTTCTCATAGGCATTACTTTTTAAATTGTTCGTATATGAAAACTTCGTTTTCTTCTATCTTATAATGTATTGGAGCCAGGTATTCCAATAATTTCAGGATATCAACCAACTCTTCATCATCATTAATCACACACCGGAATTTACGTTGTGCAAGAGCTGAAGACTCGATATTTATGTTTACATTAAATTTTACGGATAGTTTATTGACTATTTCACGCAGGGTCGCGTTTTCAAAGACAAACTGTCTCAGTCGCCAGGCTGTCAGAATATTCACATCGACAGTTTCTGTAGTATATTCATTCTTGTTTTGGTTATAAGTTACTTTTTCTCCGGGGGATACATCCAGCAGTTTATTACGGTTCGCATCCAGCAATTCTATTTCTCCGCTGACTAAAACAGCCTCTACTCTTTTATTTTCTACATCGGTCTTTACATCAAAAGAAGTACCTTTTACCTGGATATTCACATATCCGGTAAAGACATTAAATAGAGAAAATTGTTTCTGCTTTCTTTGAGACTTCAAAGAAAGCTTCTCCTTGCAAGGAGACCTGACGATTCTCGTCAGAGAAAGATTCCGGGTATTTCAATGTCGATCCACCCTTCAACCAAACGGACGTTCCGTCAGCAAGCACGACCTTTTTCACGTCTTGCCCGGGTTTGACCACAATACTTATATATTTTTCAGGCTTTAAATATTCATAGCCCCCATAAAAACAGGAAAACAATATCAAAAAGACGGCAGCATACTGCAACACGTTACGCATTAACTTAAAACGGTTGGAACGATTGATCTTCACATTCAGTTTTTCCAAAGCCTTTTCAATATGGTCCGAACTTTTATAATACATCATATTATAGGAAACACGAAGACGCACCACTTCAGATAATATCTTTTTATTATCCTGTGACAAGTTACTCCACTCCTCCATCTTCTGCATTTCATCGGAAGAGATATTTCCTGCCAGGTATTTTGCCAAAAGTCCGTAATCAAATTCCATTTTTCATCTTTTATACAAGCTAAACGTATGAGAGGTAAAAACTACGAAGCAATCATTCATTTTTTTTAATTTCACTGACGAAAAAAATAAAGAAGAGATAATATGTAGAAATCATTTTTAGATAAATGTGCCCTAAGATACTTAATCGCCAGGTAAATATGACTCTCTACCGTGCGCTGTGGGATTTGGAGACGCTCGGATACTTCCTTTGCCTTTAAGCCTTCAATATAAGTAAGAATAAATACCTCACGCCGCTGGGTTGGCAATTTTTCCAGTAAATTATGTAGTTGCTCGTAAAAATCTTTTGAATAAATTTCTTCCAGGACAGACGCATCTGAACGTAATAAGGCATTATACTCTTCCAGATATGCGCCCTCCATATGAAGATTATACTTGTCGGCTGACTGTGTTTTTCTATAATAATCAATACAGCGGGTATAAGCCGCCTGAAACAGATAAGAATGAAACCCTTCTCCGGCGTATAGCTTTTTTCGATTTTCCCAAACATGCAAGAAAACATCCTGAACGACATCTTCCGCCACTTCCTGTTCCACCATAGCTGCGACATACGCCATAACACGGGGATAGTAATGACGAAACAAGCTGTTGAAAGCCTCACGGTTCCCTTCTCTTAACTGACTTAATAAAGAAACATCAAACATAAATATATTCAATTTATAAAGAAAGCTCTAAGTTTGCAGTAGCGTGAAGCATACTGGATAATATATAACACTTCTACGTTTTTAGTACGCCTGACAAAGGTAATATCAAAATAAATAAAAATAAAGGTTGCATAAAAAATATTCAGAATCTGTTTTGAATTTATTGTCAGATTTCATTGTTGAAAGATTTGGACTATCAAAACGTGTATTTCATGCAACTCTTCTTTAACTCACATCTCTCCAAAATATCAATTTGATCTATTAAGTCACAATAATCTATCACAAAGTTTATCATATAGCCATTTTAGTATCTGATGTATTTGACAGATTGATTGAATCAGAAAAAGAATAATTACAATATTTAACACATTTACCATTAATATCAATTCCAAGATCTCGTTTTAAATAAATTTGAACTTCGTTTAAAACGAAATTATTTTCCTTTTAAACAAAATAGAGGTTCGTTTAAAAGGAATTTTTTGTTAATTGTAGTTGAATTTAGCCGTTTTTGGATGGTTTTATCACTTGAAATACATGTTTTTTAGCAGAATTATTTTCTGGAAGAGATAAAAACACACATACAATTCAAACAACACATTTACATGTATACAACTTTATTCACTCACTTTATCTATTTTATATCGATAAAACAAAGCAAAAAGGCACACCAAAATCATAAAAATCAAAATAAAGACACTTTCAATCCTCTTTAGAATCGAATAAAAAACAATATACCCAAGCCCCGACACATACAACCTGCTGACAACAGAGGTAAAATGACATTTTGATAAACAGAGTCAAGGATGACGGTAAAGACAATTGAATCCGGATATAAAGGATATTATACAAAAGATCATTTAACCTATTAAGAAAAGACGTATATTTGTCATAACAAAGAAAGATGATATGGAAAGAATTTCAGTTACTGATTTTGGGCCTATTCAACATGCGGAGATAGAGATAAAACCGTTCTGCATTTTGATTGGGCATACTTCAAGTGGGAAAAGCACGGTGGCGAAGCTGCTGGATTTATTTAATAGTCAGGAATTTTATTTCATTGAGCCGAAAGACAATCTCGTTCCTTTTATTTCTTTGCTGAAAAAATACGATATCGACTTTGATTTTAAAGAGCATACATGTATTGTGTATAAAAAAGGTGAATATACATGGACTATATCAAAAAAAGGGATAGAAACGGATTATCCTTTTACAGATATTGCCAATGAATGGTATCATGGGAATGTCCTATTTACAAAAAGCCATAGACCTTTTAGAGCACGAATAATCAAACTGCTGAATCTCTTAAATGAGGATATCCGTTTACCGGAGTTGCAGAATTTTGAACATATCGAACAATTTCCTGATGAAAAAATACGGGATAATCAATACATTCAATTCTATTCCCGATTAATGCATACTTATGTTTATAACGAAATCCCATCTGTTTATATTCCTGCAGAACGAATATTAATGTCAGTTCTTTCCAAAGCAATATTCAGTTTTTATGAAAAGGGAATAAATATCCCGGATTGCTTAAAAATATTTGCAAATAAGTATAGCTTGGCTAAAGACAATCAGGAACAGTACAAAATAAATTTTCTTAATTTGGAAGTGCATTTTGATAGTACTACCAATGATAAAATCAGACTGGAAAATGGAGAAGAGATTGAATTAACCCAGGCATCGAGCGGTTTGCAATCAATTATCCCATTATTGTCTGTTTTTGATCTTGGTTTAGATACAGATACCTGCACTATCATCGAAGAACCCGAACTCAATCTGTACACCCAGGTACAGAAGGACCTGACAGAATATCTTGTCAAACGAACAAAAGAGATGAAGGCGAAGTTATTCATTACCACCCATAGTCCTTATATATTAAGTACTGTCCAAAATCTTTTGCAAGCCGGCAACGTTGCCGCAGAAAGTCCGGAAAAAGCAGAACAGGTTGCTAAACTCGTCAGTCCTGATAAATGGATCGATTACAAGGACCTGACTTGTCAGTTCTTTTCCAGCAACGGTACAAGCTACAATATTCTGGATGATGAATACCACACAATAGGTATTAATCAGATGGATGATGTTTCTGCCGAATTATCCGAAATTTACGATTCGCTTTTAGATATAAAATACAATGAGTAGCTGTAAATGTTTTAACCAAGAAGTAACTGGAAGAAGTTTAATAGAACGCCTCCCGGCAAGTACATGCCAATGCACATCAAAAGCACGTTTGATGGTTGAAGAGAATGGGCGCAAGTTTGTTTTGATTGTTTCAGACTGGAAGAATGTCGAAAAGATTAAAGTCGATGGTGCCCTTATCTGCAATCAGGAAAAAGAGAAATGCGATTATTTTTTCTTTTATTATCCTTCGGGAAAAACGAAAAATGATCGTCATGCTTATTTTGTGGAGCTGAAAGGTAAGAATATCGGTAAGGCGATGAGCCAGATCATTTCAACGATTCAATGCTTTATGCAAGAAGGGTTGCTCAAGAATATTTCTTTGCAAAAGGCGTTTATTGTCAGTTCGCGTTTTCCTCAAAAAGACCGGACAACCGAAAAATTGCAGGAAGATTTAAGAAAGAAATATAAATGTCCGCTTGTCATTAAGAACAATATGGTAGAATATCGACCATAACGACCTGTCTATGCATACCTACTTTCTTATCCTGATTATATTTTCTTAAATATATTCGATACCTTTGTCCCCAAACGAATAAAAAAGCAAAGAATATGAATTATTACGAACTGAAATTCACCTATGAATCGCCTATCGAGGCAACAATCATCAGTGATGTACTGGCGTCCGAACTGGGCGAAATCGGTTTCGAGAGTTTTACCGAAGACGAAGACGGCTTGCTGGCCTATGTATCCGACCAATTATATAATGTAAAAGCATTACAGGATAAACTGAATGAATTTCCGCTGGAAAACGTAACCATCCGATACACCGAACAACTGGTGGAAAGCAAGGACTGGAACGAAGAATGGGAAAAAAACTATTTCAAGCCCATCCGTATCGGTAACGACTGCATCATCCGCGCTTCTTTCCACGAACCGGAACCGGGTTATACATATAATATTATAATAGACCCGAAAATGGCTTTCGGTACAGGCAATCACGAAACGACTTACCTGATGATCAGCGAAATGCTGAAACTCGACCTGGAAGGCAAAGACCTGCTGGATATGGGATGCGGAACAGCCGTACTGGCCATCCTGGCAAAAATGAAACACGCCAATAAAGTAGTCGGAATCGACATCGACGAATGGGCTTACAACAACGCGCTGGAAAATACCCGGTTGAACCATACGGAAGATATACAGATTGCCTTGGGCGGTGCCGAACAAATCCCCGCATTCGGTACATTCGATATTGTATTCGCCAATATCAACCGCAACATCCTGCTGAACGATATTAACCGGTATGTCGGCTGTATGAAACCGGGAGCTACCCTTTTCATGAGCGGATTCTACACTGAAGACATTTCCGCCATCCAGGCAGAGTGCGAACGCAACGGATTGAAATTCATTTCCCACGCAGAAAAAAACAATTGGGTTGCTGTTGAGACACAGAAGCCATAACTTTATTTAACAGTAAAAGTTAACACAGAAGTAAACTATCATTCGAATAAAAGCGTTATTTTAGTAAACACATTTAAATATAAGAGTTATGAAAAATGTAGATTCTAAATTATTGCTAGGTTTGGTAGTTGGAGCAGCAGTTGGTGCAGCAGTCGGATATCTGGCAGCTACCGATAAGAGAGAACAGTTACTGGAAGAATTGAACGGTGTAGTTGGAAAAGTAAAAGAAGGCTTTAATTCCGCTCTCGCCAAGTACAAAGAAGGTAAAACTGAAGTTGTAAAAGCTACCGAAGAAATCGTAGCTGAATAATTATTTATGGAAAAAGATTCAGGAAAAATCTTTCGTGAGCTGAAAGATGATGTTTCAACTTACGTAGAATTAAAGCTTGAACTTTTAAAGTTAAGCACATACGAAAGAAGCGGCCAACTGATCGCAACTCTTTCGTATGGCTTAATTTTACTCTTTCTCGCTTTTTTGGCTATACTGTTCATATTTTTGGCCCTAGGACTCTTTCTAGGAGATGCCTTCAATTCGATGGGAGCCGGCTTTGCTGTAGTGGCAGGGTTATATTTTCTTCTCATTGGGCTCGTAGTTTTAAACAAAAATACAATCTGCCGGATGATCATAAACATTGTACTGGCAGCATTAAACGATAACGATGATAATGACGATGCAACAGATCAACAACAATCCGCAAACTCCGCTGGAGAAACTGATTTCTGACAAAAGACGCATCAAGCGCCAATGTATTATTCAGAAACAAAAGCTAAATGATGATTTTTCATATATACAAGAACATGCAGGGAGCTTGTTGCTCTCTGGTGTAACATCTTTATTATTTCCCAATTCCAAATCTGAAAAAAAAGAATCTATCCCCACTGTTTCTACCAGCGAAACGCCATTATCGTCTATTGGAATTTCCGACTATCTACACATCGCTCAGGGCATTTTCCCATTGGTATGGGATGTTGCACGTCCTTTGCTGTTTACTTGGGGAATACGAAAGGCTCAGAGCTGGTTTACAGGCTTGTTGTTCAAGAAAAAGAAATAGCCGTGAACAATTAATTTATGTTAGAGGACATATTTTTCTCTCCATAATAAATGTAAAATAGAAAAAACATGACTACATTTGCAGTCGTTAAAAACAAGGATAAATAATGAAACATAGTATTTTTCTTTTGATCGCATTCACAGGAATGTTTCTAATGTTGGCTTCATGCGCAACTCCTTGTGGCTGTTAAATGGATTTTATGTAATATTTTTAATAAACCCATAAAAGTTTTATTACAATGATTAAAGTAGGTATTAACGGTTTCGGCCGTATCGGACGTATGGTGTTCCGCGCTGCAGTTAAAAACTTCGGCAATGATATTCAGATTGTAGGTATCAACGACTTGTTGGATGCTGATTACTTGGCATACATGCTGAAATATGACTCAGTACACGGTCGTTTCGATGGTACAGTTGCTGTAGAAGGTAACAACCTGGTTGTAAACGGTAACAAAATCCGTTTGACTGCAGAAATGGATCCTGCTAACCTGAAATGGGACGAAGTTGGTGCTGAAGTTGTAGTTGAATCTACAGGTTTCTTCCTGACAGACGAAACTGCTCGCAAACATATCCAGGCTGGTGCTAAGAAAGTTATCATGTCTGCTCCTTCTAAGGACGCTACTCCTATGTTCGTTTATGGTGTTAACCACACAACTTACGCAGGACAGGACATCATCTCTAACGCTTCTTGTACTACTAACTGCTTGGCTCCTATCGCTAAAGTATTGAACGACAAGTTCGGTATCGTTAAAGGTTTGATGACTACAGTTCACGCTGCTACTGCAACTCAGAAAACAGTAGACGGTCCTTCTAAGAAAGACTGGAGAGGTGGCCGTGGTATCCTTGAAAATATCATCCCTTCTTCTACAGGTGCTGCTAAGGCTGTAGGTAAAGTTCTGCCGGTATTGAACGGTAAACTGACTGGTATGGCTTTCCGCGTTCCGACTTCTGACGTTTCTGTTGTTGACCTGACAGTAGTTCTGGAAAAGGCTGCTACAATGGACGACATCAAAGCTGCTATGAAAGAAGCTTCTGAAGGCGAATTGAAAGGTGTACTGGGTTACACAGAAGATGCAGTTGTTTCAACTGACTTCCGTGGTTGCTCTAACACTTCTATCTTCGACGCTAAAGCTGGCATCTCTTTGGATGACAACTTCGCTAAGATCGTTTCTTGGTATGACAACGAATGGGGTTATTCAAACAAAGTTTGTGAAATGGCTCGCGTTATCGCTGGTAAGTAATCAAATACAAATCAGTATATGGAAGCCGTCCTCCGCAAAGGGGACGGCTTTTTTTTATTATCTTTGCACTAATGCGAAGACAGGCTGCATCTCGGCATAAAAAATGAACGAGTTCATTTTATTCTGCACTCAGTTTGCACTATCTTTGCTCCATAATGAGAACATATCAACTTATAACGATACTAGGCCCGACCGCTTCCGGCAAAACGCCTTTTGCCGCAGCGCTGGCCGACCGGCTGGATACGGAGATCATCAGTGCCGATTCACGCCAGATTTACCGTGGCATGGATATCGGTACCGGGAAAGACCTGGCCGATTATACAGTAAACGGTAAAGCAATCCCCTATCATCTGATCAATATCTGCGATCCGGGATATAAATATAATGTATTCGAATATCAGCACGACTTCTTCCGTGCTTACCAGGCCGTACAGGAAAAAGGCAAGCTCCCTATCCTTTGCGGTGGAACCGGCATGTATATCGAAGCGGTATTGAAAGGATACAAGCTGTTGGATGTTCCCCAAAATCCGGAGTTAAGGGAATCTTTGCAAGGCAAGTCGCTGGAAGAACTGGAAAAAATACTGGCCGGTTACAAAGTATTGCATAACAAGACAGACGTAGATTCCGCACAAAGGGCAATACGAGCCATCGAGATTGAAGAATATTATAAAACCGAGGCCCCCGATGCAAACGAATATGATCCGATCAACAGCCTGATCATTGGCATAAACATCGATCGGGAACTAAGGCGCGAAAAAATATCCAGACGTCTGCGTGCCCGTCTGGAGGAAGGCATGGTAGACGAGGTAAAAGGCATCATTGCCTCCGGCGTCAAACCGGAAGACCTCATTTATTACGGATTGGAGTATAAATATCTCACACTATACATCATTGGTGAACTTTCTTACGAAGAAATGGTTTCCCAATTAGAGATAGCCATCCACCAGTTTGCCAAACGTCAGATGACCTGGTTCCGCGGAATGGAACGCCGGGGTTGCACGATCCATTGGATAGATGCCACGTTACCGACAGAGGAAAAGATCAGGCAAACATTGGAGTTGTTGGAACAAAACAATATATAACAATTATGATAACAGTTAACGATTTTAAGAATAAAGATAATTTCTTCCTGATGGCGGGTCCTTGTGTGATCGAAGGGGAAGACATGGCGCTACGTATCGCCGAAAAGGTTATCGGCATCACCGAGAAGCTGAATATTCCATATATCTTCAAAGGCTCATACCGCAAGGCAAACCGCTCCCGTCTCGATTCATTTACCGGGATCGGCGATGAGAAAGCCTTAAAGATTTTACGCAAAGTAAGCGAAACATTCAACGTCCCGACCGTTACGGATATACACGAAACCCATGAAGCCGCCATGGCTGCCGAATATGTAGATGTCCTGCAAATCCCGGCTTTCCTTTGCCGTCAAACGGACCTGCTTGTCGCCGCCGCACAAACCGGAAAGATCGTCAACATCAAGAAAGGACAGTTCCTTTCTCCCGGAGCCATGCAATTCGCCGTACAAAAGGTTGCCGATGCAGGGAATGACAACGTCATGATCACCGAGCGGGGAACTACATTCGGTTATACAGACCTGGTTGTCGATTACCGGGGCATCCCGCAAATGCAGGATTTCGGCTATCCGGTCATCATGGATGTAACCCACTCATTACAACAGCCCAACCAGACATCCGGCGTAACAGGCGGTCTGCCGGCATTGATAGAAACAATAGCCAAAGCCGCTATTGCCGTCGGCACCGACGGTCTCTTCATCGAAACCCATCCGGAACCTTCCAAAGCGAAATCCGACGGAGCCAATATGCTACAATTAGATTTGCTCGAAGGCTTACTGACACGTTTAGTCCGCATCCGTGAAGCAATCAAATAAATGTCATGACTTTTAAAAACAAAAGAAGGGACCTTCGCAAATGAAAGTCCCTTCTTTTGTTTTCAAAAGTCATATCTTCGTTATCCCATCTTACTTATCTTTCTCAGCTTATCCTCATCTATCAACTTGATCTTTCTACCGTCGATAGCAATGATACGCTCAGTTACAAATGTCGATAAGGTACGGATAGCATTGGAAGTAGTCATATTCGACAAGTTTGCCAAATCTTCACGAGACAGGTAAATACTCAATGTAGCCCCGTCTTCTTCCAGACCGTAACTATCTTTCAGGAATAATAAAGATTCCGCCAGACGACCCCGGATATGTTTCTGGGTAAGATTAACGGTACGTTCATCCGCCACTCCCAAATCAAACGATAACTGACGAATAAAAAACATTGCCAGATTTGGATTACCCATCAGCAAGTCCGTCACTATTGTCATCGGTATCAAACAAACAACAGATGCTTCAAACGCCGAGGCATTTGTCAGGTAATTTTCCTGAGCGAAATTAGCACGGTAACCAAAATACTGCACGGGTTTGATCATGCGGATGATTTGGCTGCGACCGCCGACACCTTCCTTAAAAATCTTTACCTTACCTCTCAGCAAACACATCATGTCCCTTGGTTCGTCGCCCTCGCAATAGATCAACTCGTTACGTTTGAAATGCTGGATCGTCGAATTATTACGGAGAACTTCCCGCTCTTTGTCGGTCAGTACTCTCCATACTTCTGCTAAACTGGCCGATAGATCGACCTCTTCTTTTTGTTGCTTAACCACGACTGTTTTATAACATACTTATGAAGCACAAATGTACAACTTTTCTTTTGAAATAATAAAATGTTTAATACGATAAATTGTATTTATAATTACATTTTACTTTCTTTTACTACTAATTTGAATTTTATTCGTTACGTTTGTAGCAAAAGGGGTGATATTTTGTTGAAAAGGTACGTTTTGATATTTGCTCTGATTTTATTGACTATAAATGCTGCCGCCAAACAGGAAAGCACTTATAGAAGTAAAGTGTTGCCTGATTTAAAAGAAAAAACAGAATCGTCCGTAAAGGCCGATTCCATTATGAAAGAGGTAATTAAAAACGCCGAAAAATACCAGCATGTCCTTTCAAAGTACGAAGCGGAAATATATATAAAAGGGCGTACGGAAATACTGAAACAGAACTTTCTGATACGTTTCGCACATCATCTCTTCCCGGTCGACAGGAAAAACAAGGACATGATCTTCGAAATGGTAAGTGAGTCGAAATTCAATGCTCCCAACAATTTCCTGCACAACTTCCAGGCCGTAAACGGAAATAGTATCCCCAACAACAAGAAACAGCAGGAAGCATTGAGTTTTCTGAACCTCAATGTCTATTCTTCTACCATATATAATGAAGGTATCATCACTCCTATGACCAACCAGGCTTCCAAATTCTATACATTCGACCTGGAAAGTGTCAGTGACACCAGCGGGCTCAGGATCTATAAGATACGGTTCATGCCCAAATTATGGAGCCAGAAGCTAATCTGCGGCGACCTGTATATCCGCGACCAATCCTGGATCATCGACAAGATAGATGTGAACGGACGTTTCGATTTTGCCGAATTCAACCTGATCATGACTTTCGGACGCGATTACCGCCGCTTTATCCTTCCGGATAAAGCCAGCCTGTATCTGCGCTACCATGTCCTGGGAAATGCCATTGCCACCAGCTACCATTCTTCTTTCAAATACAAAGCGGTGGAATGGGTGGAAGAAGATAACGAAACGCAAAGAAAAAGATCACTGGACCTGACCGGATATTATAAATTATCCTCAGATACGGTTCCCATCATTTCAGACACGACATTCTGGAACAAAAAACGCGATATTCCTTTGACAAAGGAAGAAGAGAAGTTATATCATGTCGCCAACAATACGAATGAACAGAAAATAGATTCTGCGAATATCACCAAATACCTGAAACTGACAGAAAAGTTCACGAATACCATCAGCATGGACTACAAAACAACCCGCCTCAAATATTCGGGAATATTCAACCCGTTCCAACTGGGATATTCAGGGCATAACGGAATAACGTACAGGCAACGTCTGCGCATCAGCAAAACTTTCGACAAAGACCGCCAGCTCCGTTTCCGTCCGGACGTCGGTTTTGTATTTAAGCGGAAAGAAATCTTTTTCACCGTGTCCGGAGACTGGGAATATCTGCCGGAGAAAAAAGGCATATTGAGCCTCTCGATCGGTAATGGTAACCAGAGTTATTCTTCAGCCATTATGAAAGAGATAAACGAGCAGTTGAAAGACTCTACATTTAATTTCGATGACCTAAATCTGGAATATTTCAAACACTACTATGCTGAAATACGCAACAACATCGAACTGTTCAACGGATTCCAACTATGGACCGGCGTTTCCTACCACCGCCGGATACCGGTAAAAAAGAAAAGTGATATTTCAAACCCCGGAGAAGGGATAGAAGAAATCATCAATGATAACTATCATGACTTTACTCCCGTCGTCGGCTTTTCCTATACGCCACGCCAGTATTACTGGATGGACGGATATCGCAAAGAATATCTGTATTCCTACTATCCGACCATTTCAGTCGAATTTGCCCGTGCAATCCCCGGAGTAGGTAAAAGTTCCGGTGATTACGGACGAATCGAAGCGGATATTCACCAAAGCATTGCACTCGGTTTGTCCAGAAAACTCAATTATCACATCAGCGGAGGCATTTACCTGAATCCCAAATCTATTTACTTTGCCGATTTCCGTTATTTCTCACGCCGCCAGTTCCCTGAATCGTGGGGAGATGAATTCGGAGGAGTATTCAACCAGCTAAGGAGTTTCTGGTTCAATGCATCCGACAAATATGTGCAAGGACATATTATGTACGAAAGTCCCTTCATCCTGTCACAACTTTTCAAGAAGAAAACATCTAAGTACATTCTGTCTGAACGCTTTTATTTCAGTCAACTGTGGACACCCGTTTTGCCGAGTTACACAGAGGTAGGATATGGTTTCGGTAACCATATTTTCAACGTTGCTGCCTTTGCCGGATTCGATAGATGGAAATACCAGAATATCGGCCTCAAGTTTGCCTTCGAACTATTTTAATAGGACATTTGTGGGCGAACGATCATTATACCGCTGTTACGCTTGATACTTTCCACATATTCCTGTAAAGGAGCTTCGTTGACTATCACTTTCTTTTGCGTAGTAGAGGCATGGATAAAGGTCAGTTTATCCCCTACCCGGCAAACGACACCGACATGAGATATATCCAGACCTTTGATTGTTGTGACAAAACAAACGATATCTCCGTCTTTTATGCCTGTTGCGTTCCGGTTTATCTCGGTTTCCGGTATATAATAATAAGGACGAGCGTTGATCTCTTTCTCTTTCGCGGCAATCCGGGCTGTCAATTCCGGATTTTCTTTCAATGGCTTATAACTATCGGGATGCGTCGACATAAAAGAGACATTCACCGGCAAGGAGACGCCTCCGGCCACTGAAGTAACATCCTCCACTATTCCTTTGCGCTGGTTCTCGAAAATCCAGTCGGTGGTATAATGCAAGCGATCGGTATAGTCATGAATCTCTCCATTCCGGTAACGAAGTGCCTGTAAATTCTTACAAAAGGTTTCAAACGAAGGGTTCTCACTTTGGATTGTCCGTGTCAGGACAACTACATTCTCCACCAATGTCATGCAATCCATCTCACGCAGGTTGACAACCAACCTTTCCGGCTCCATCTCTAATGTTGCAGCCACATAAGGAGTGCCTAAAAAGAAACGCGCCGTTTTAACCATCAATTCACCGGTGGGCAAAGATTTATTTGCTTTCATCTCTGAAACATACCGGTCAAAGACAACCCGGTCAGCCTCTGTATAAGAAACCTTATCCGCCGCTTGCCCACAGAAACAAATTAAACAGGCTAAGAATGTCAAGAAAATCGTTTTCATAAATTCAATATTTATCAGATTTGAATATTACTTTTCTCTTGATAGAAAAGTAACCAAAAGATCAAGGTTGCACTTTCGTTTTCAACAATTCCTCCAACTTAATCAACTCGTCCCTGAACTGAGCGGCCTCAATAAAGTCTAACTTCTTGGCAGCTTCCGTCATTTGCTTTTTGGTACGTTCGATTGCTTTTTCCAGCTGCGGACGAGTCATATACTTAACAACAGGATCGGCAACCAGACTTGGTTCCGGTTCGACATAAGCATACGGTTCGGCTGTAGCCGGCTGTTTCTCACCCAGAAGAGAGACGCTGGTCTTGACAACCTGCCGGGGAGTAATGCCATGCTTTTCGTTATAGGCAAGCTGCTTTTCTCTGCGACGGGTCGTTTCGTCCATTGTCAGTTGCATACTGGCGGTTATCTTATCTGCATAAAAAATAACCTTTCCATTTACATTACGGGCAGCACGTCCGGCAGTCTGCGTCAGGGAACGGTGAGAACGAAGGAAGCCTTCTTTGTCTGCATCCAGAATAGCCACCAGAGAGACTTCCGGTAAATCCAGTCCCTCACGAAGCAAGTTTACCCCAATCAGCACATCAAACAAACCTTTCCGCAAATCATCCATAATCTGGATACGTTCCAGAGTATCCACATCACTATGGATATAATTACAACGTATTCCCATCCGGGTCAGATAAGCGGTCAACTCTTCCGCCATACGTTTAGTCAGCGTCGTGACCAGGACACGTTCATCTTTAGCCGAACGCTGCGTTATCTCTTCCATCAGGTCATCGATCTGATTCAATGTCGGACGAACCTCGATAACCGGATCGAGCAATCCGGTCGGACGAATCACCTGGTCGACAACAATCCCCTCGCTCTTCTCCAGTTCGTAATCGGCCGGAGTCGCACTGACATAAATAGCTAACGGGGTCATCGATTCAAATTCATCAAACATTAGCGGACGGTTATCCATCGCCGCCGGCAGACGGAAACCATATTCTACCAGGTTCTTTTTACGGGAATAATCTCCCCCGTACATGGCCCGTATCTGTGGGATCGTGACATGGCTTTCATCGACTACCAACATAAAATCTTTCGGGAAATAATCGAGCAGGCAGTAAGGACGTTCACCGGCCATCCGGCCGTCAAAATAACGGGAATAGTTTTCTATACCCGAGCAATGTCCCAACTCGCGAATCATCTCCAGGTCGAAGGTTACACGTTCATACAAACGCTTCGCCTCATAATGCTTGCCAATCTCTTTCAGGAAATTCACCTGTGTACCGAGATCTACATCGATCTGCCCGATAGCCATATTTATACGTTCCTGGGTGGTGACAAATAAATTGGTCGGATAAATATTCAGTTCATCCTGCTCGTCAATCTCCTGTCCGGTCTTCGGGTCGAAGGAAGACAGACGGTCTATTTCATCGCCCCAAAACTCGATACGGTAAGCCACTCCGTCAAACGATTCGATTGCCGGAAATATATCGACCGTATCTCCGTTTACCCGGAAACATCCACTGTTAAACTCTAACTTATTGTTTACATATAAAGCATCGACAAAGCGGCGTAACAACTTGTCGCGGTCAATCTGCATTCCTTTTTCCAGATGGGTCACCTTTTCGGCAAATGCCGTCGGATCGGCCATACCATACAGGCAGGATACGGAAGAAACAACAATCACATCCCTTCTGCCCGACAACAAAGAAGCTGTCGTACGAAGACGGAGTTTATCTATCTCTTCATTAATCTGCAAATCCTTCTCGATATAGGTATCCGTAGTAGGCAGATAAGCCTCCGGCTGATAATAATCGTAATAGGAAACGAAATATTCTACGGCATTATTCGGAAAAAAGGCTTTGAACTCGCTATACAACTGCGCTGCCAGCGTTTTATTATGACTTAATATTAAAGTAGGACGTTGTACCTCCTTAATCACATTGGCAATAGTAAACGTCTTTCCCGAACCTGTTACTCCAAGGAGCGTCTGGAAAGGCACACCACTCTGAATGCCCTCCGAAAGAGCCGCTATTGCTTCCGGCTGATCTCCCGTCGGGCTGAATGGTGATGATAACTCAAAATTCATTATTCGTATAGTCCTTTTTTAGGTATAACTATCCAGAGTATCAAATAAGCTATAACCCGGAAAACACAGTAAATATACTCAACAGTATATAGCCGACACGTACCAGCGTCGGGTCCCAACCAAAGTAATCTGCAATACCGCCGCATACTCCGGCAATCATTCCATTATTCGAACGATAAAGTCTTCTTGGTGCTTCTTCTTCCATGATGTCTTATTTTTTGTTTCGTAAAGATAGTATATATATCTATATGGCAGAAGTAATCCGGTTACAAATTGAACCAGTAATTCATCTTCAGCATAAAAGTATTCGTTGCCGGAAGGCCGAACATACGGTCCAGGTTATTCCCCCAGCCTGTCACCCGGTGGTTGTCCTGGTTGGACATGCGATGCTCCCAGACAAAATAGATCGTAGAACCCGGCAAATATTCCCAACGGGCCACCAGGTTGGAACGGAACTCATTAAAACTAAAGTCCGGATTCCTGAAAGATACTTCTCGTCCCCCACTTTTTAGATGATAGCTTCCGTCCGAATAACCGATTTCATCTCCGGAAAAGAGATGGAAACGTTTGTCATACGTACGGGATTCCGTATCCGCTGCCTCTTTAAAATCAGAGAACTTCGCAGTCGAGGTAAACGGGGAACCATAGAACTGTATGGAGATATCCGGAGTGAGATTGACCTGCAAACGCATTGTCAGGCCATACGTTTTCTGGTCCATGTGCCCCATCAGATAGATAAGTGAAGGGTCTGTCCGGGCGGGAGATGCCGATGCCGTTAATGTTCCGACATACTGCATATTGTCCGTATTCCAGGCATAATCCACCTGCCCCGACAAATACACATGGTTTCCTAAACGGAAAGTCAGGCTGGGTGACAACGTATTAAAACGGTTATACCCGTCCAGATTATGATTTCCTTCATATTTCAACATGAACATCATCCGCTTTGCCTTATCCGTATTCACTTTAACCGAAGTCTGGAAATAAGGATTCAACCGCATATCCCAGCCTCCGCGAAGCAAACGGCTATCCAACCGGTTCCAGACGAAAGTTTCCTTCATATCCATTTCATAACGGCTCATTGTCATACTCTGCCAGCGAAGGGCGACATCGTTGCTGAAAGGAGTTCCCCCATAATTCCACTGGTTTTTCTGGGTAAACGTAAAGGCATTATAACGGAATAACTTCCAGATATCCGTTTGGCGGTACACCACTTCCGTTTCATTCGTCCGATTATCCGCTTCTTTCATATACCCCATGTCATTCAAGTCGAAACCGGGAGACGACCAGCTAAAGGTTTCTGAGAAAGCCCACTTGGCATTTCCCTTCCGTCCGACTTTCACATAACCGCCGGTTCCGTTCAGAGAACGGCGGTCAGGGTCCACTCCCAGATAACCGGATGCCGATGCACGCTGATAATAATGAACCGGACTGGTTTGCCGGACAGCTATCGCCTCTTTGCTTCCGTTCAGGGAACTGAACATTCCCTTTACATCTATATAATAAAGACGGTTCTTGAAATACTGGGTAAAATCTATTCCTGCCGTAAAAGCGTTACGAACCATAAAGTCTTCCAGATAAGGCTGGTCCAGTGCCCGGTTGACGGATGTGACCATTCCTCCAAGCAGGCTATTTCCTTTCCAGTTTTTCTGTACGCGGGCTACTGTATAATTTGTCAGCGGCTCCACGACTTCAACATCTTCAACCCCGTTACGGGTCACGTTGGCGGAAGAACGGGCCGTTACGCTCTGCACCACGCCTACTGTCACTCCGCGTCTGTTCGTCCCGGTCAGCTTCAGGGCACCGATGATAGGAACATTGTCTTTGCTGTCTGCAAAACTGTTGATATTGTCGATTCCCTGTGGAGTATATGAGGGAGCGGCACCGATACGACGGGTATAAAACATCATGTCACTGCCATTGGCAAAATCAAGGATATGTTTTCCCTCCAGGAAGAAAGGACGTTTCTCGTCATAAAATGTTTCGTAAGCCGTCAGGTTCATCACCGAAGGGTCCAGTTCCACTTGGCCGTAGTCCGGATTGACCGTCAGGTCCAGCGTAAAATCCGAAAGGGCGAACTTCGCATCCAGGCCGACATTGCCACCCCAGCTATGTCCTTTCTGATAAGGGCTTCCGGCAACCTTCGGTTCATTCCGGTATTTTCCCATCACATACGGAAGAAATTCAATGCCACGAGGTTTCGGCAAATCGTCCATCCCGTGCATCTCTCCGAAAGAAAAGACATGTCCGTTATTCTTCAGAGGAATCATGCTCCAGTTCTGAACCTCATTATTCTGACGTCTGATACGGCGGACATGAAGTCCCCAGATGCCATCATCGGAATGCTGGTTATATCGTAATTGGCTGAACGGAATACGCAATTCCGCCGTCCAACTGGAATCAGCCATGTCAATATGAGTCTTTCCTTCCCATACGGCATTCCAGCTTAAATTGACATTCAGCTTATCGGTCACGACCAGGTCAGTCTTGTTTCCCCCCAGATTGATATTAAACTCCGGAGCGGCCCGGTAATCATGATACGTATCAAAGGCAACACTGATAAGGTCGCCCATGCTGTTATCGTCGCGGTTGCCGATAAAGCGGTTCATCTTTTCCGGATGGCTTTCCTTACAATAGACACCGACATAGATATACTTATTGTCATAGAATAGTTTCACACGGGTAGGCGCATCCGGCATTTGCCGTTCATAAGGAATAATCTGAACAAAACGGTCGGACCACTCGCCCTGCTTCGTCCAGAATTCTTCATCCAGGCGCCCATCCATAACCGGCTTCGCCCCTGTCACTTTCGTTATATTATAAACACGTTTGTATGCCGCTTCAAAAGGGACAATAGAATCTTGTTGCGCCTTACCCAGGGCACAAGACAACAACAAGGCAACAAAGGACAATCGGTATTTCATCTCATCAGTTACAAATAAGCAGCCACTTTATTCCGGTCGGTTTCTACCGTTTCAAACTCCGAAGAGACAATACTGCTTCCCATCGGCACATTTTCATTCCGGTACTCCATTTTACTGTAAACGATGCTACGGGCGGAAGTATGAAACTCCTTCGCTCCTGTTTCCGCTTCGAGTTTCGCGATATTGTTTTCACGGACACCGCATCCCGGCATGATAATGATGCGTCCGTCAGCACGCCTCACCAATTCGGCAATCAGAGGAATACCTTTAACGGCATCCGATTGCTGGCCGGAAGTCAGGATACGGTCGCATCCGAGTTCAATCAGTTGTTCCAGTGCCGCAAACGGGTCACGGCAGACATCAAATGCCCGGTGGCAGGTTACCGACAACGGTTTGGCAGCCTCCATCAGTCTGCGCATCAACGGAACATCTATATCTCCCTCTTTAGTGAGGCATCCGAAAACGACGCCGTGTACTTTCAGTTGTTTACATAATTCAATATCCAGCAGCATAGCATCTATCTCCGCCGGAGTATACAGAAAATCGCCGCCACGCGGACGGATAATGACATTTATATCAATGGTAGAAGTCAATGCCTGCGCTGTTTTAATCTCACCATAACTGGGAGTCGTTCCCCCTTCAGGGATACCGGCACAAAGTTCCACACGTTTGGCCCCTCCGGTTTCGGCCTCTACACAACTTTGTGCCGAGTTGGCACATATCTCGATTATACGGGTTGGTTTCATATCTATTTCTCTATGTTTGTTATTTTACTAATAATTTACCTTTCTCTGTAAGCCGATATTTCTGTGTCGGGCTATTCGGACTATCCGGTTGTGTCATTTCAATAACGCCTAATTCTAGTGCCTTTCGAATATATTCGGTTTTAAAGTGAGCTTTATTTTTTAAATTAAGAATATTCATCAGTTCCGTTCTAGACATTTCACCTTGAAACACTCCTAACAGTTCTTCCACAGGCATAGTTAGTGGTACGGTTACTGGTACGGTTACTGGTATGGTTACCTGTTCGGTCGTTTCCGAATTTGCAGCCTTACATTCATTAACTACAACTTCAAACACTGTTAATTTATTTACATCAAACTGTGCTTGCGGACTGCCATTATCCAATAACATACGCTGTACACGATCTATTCCACGATTAAACTTATTGACATACCCCATTACTTTCATTGCTTCAGAAATAATCGGATTACGATAGTCATTTACCGTCGGAAAGTTTTCCGGGCGCGCCTTGCCATACAAGCCTCCTGGGTTCATTATTTCAATCCTATCATTATACTGGTATAATCTCACCGGCATATTCGTTTGAAAGTCCCGGTGCATCAGAGCATTCATCATCAATTCACGAATAGCCCAGTAAGGATAGTTCGACACCATTTTCTCCCTAAGTACAGACACCGGAACCGGACGCTTCTTTACTATGGAGTATTCAATAAAAACATCCAACTGCGGCAACAACTCGGCAAAACATTTATTGAAAGCTCGTTCATCCTCTATTTCAGCCGCTTTATCCAGTCCTTTAAACTTGACAAATTGAATATAATCACCCGGCAAAAAACGTTTCGGAGTTTTACCAAACAATACGATAGCCGCATAGGTCGGACAATCATGTTCTATATCATAGAGGCATAAAGAAGCCATCTGCTCTTTAATATCTCTTGTGTCTGAAGCCAGAATTTCTGCATCTATGGCTTTGGGAAGATAGTCTTGCTTTATTTTATCAACAAGAATATCCTCTATGGAAGCCTGAATACAAGGTGTAATATCAAAAGTCGCCATATTGGCAGTACGTCTTTCTGTCAATATACGTTCCTCGGCTTCAGAGGCTATATCTTTCCGGGGGCCGATCCTGATAAATGTCCTGCCACGGTATCTGACAGGCGGAAAAAAAGAAGGCTGCACTTCAGCGACCAACAAGTCGCCTCCGGGAAATTCGAAACGATCTACATTCATCACAGGCAACGGTAATATATTTCCATCAGAACGAATAGCAGCAATCTTCTTTAATAAAGCATCGTCTACTTTGAGCCCTGATAAAGAACCATCATCATTCGCTCCAAGAATGAGATAACCATTTTGCCTGGAATCAGGGATATCATTGGAGAAAGCGCAAATAGCTTCGCAGAATTTATCCATATTGTTTGTTGACACAGTCCGCTCCACCCGAAAAGTTTCGGTACTCATCAACAATTGTTGCAATTCTTCTTTAGTAATCATATTCCTCTTTGATTTCAGAATCTTTTTTAAGTCTCACAAAATTATAAAATAATACGGCATCACCAAACCCTACTGTGCGCTTGTTACCTCTTTGGTTTCGCCTGCGGGAGTTGCTTTTTTTCACAAGGTCGTTGTGACGCCTTGCACAACGCCCTTTTGACGCCCGTCACAACGATCTTGTGCCGTACAGCACAAAGGCCTTGTGACGGGCGCCACAAAGCCTTTGTGCAAATTTTCTCATAAAGAGAGGACGCTATTCTATTTCGGGCCTGTCGCCGCCTCCCCCGTCGCCGGAAGTAGTAAGCGGGCGTTCGAATTCGATGGTACGGGGTTCTTTCAGCAGGCCGGTACCCGTAGTGTACTGTGTCACAATGCGCAACGTATATTGCGTGCCTTTCGACAGGGTGGCGGGAACCTGTATCTGTACGAATTTCGGATCGTTGCGGCGCAGGCGTCCGGTGGCCTGTGTAACGGCGCCGGAAGCGTCGATAAAGAAAACGCCTACTCCTTCCGCATCACCGGCTATGCGAACTTTATCTCCTTCGATATCGATCGTGTCGCCGATAGTGATCGTGCTGTCTACTGCGCCTGTCGCACCGTCGGTAACGCGGTTGATACCGGCTCCGCTGTCTTTTACGCCCAGCACTTCGACGCCGACTTTTGTCAACGCTTCGCGCATCTGGCTGGAAAGCGTTATGTCGAGCGTTATTTTATGGCGGGCCGGGTCGAACTGGTCTTTTGCCGTGATCCAGCTGCCACTGACGCGGGGAGTGAACTGGCAGGTTTCGGTCAGTACGCTATACCCTTGCTGCACCTTTTCGCGGATAATACGGTCGTGTTGATTGATGATCGACAACATGGTGTCGAATTTGATTTCACTGCCTTCCACAACGATGGCACGGGCGATGTCTTCGTTGCGAAAGGTGTTTTTCATGGTGGAAACTTCGGCTGTATAGTCGTTATCCACATCTTTGGTAAGAAGATTGAGCCGTAGCCAGATCTTCCAGAAAAATTCGTAAACTGCCATTCTGATTTAAGTTTAAATATTAATAATAGTATGCTACTGCTAAAAAAACAGTCAGCAGAAACAAAGATATTCAAATCTTCGGTTCCGCTGCTATGTATTGCCGTTTATTTTACTTGGCAGGGAGGTCTTTGATGCAACGGGCACCATATTTGGATTGCGGGCAACCTGTTTCCATGGCCGGCTGCGGTGTACTGTAACTTGTGGTATTTGCATTATCCGGCCAACCCTATTGTTTTACTTATGTATTCCCGGTTTTATCAATTTCCTTGATAAGATAAAAAACATATAGCCACATAATTTAAAAACTGGCTTGTTTTACATATGTATGTCCAATAATAATGGCTGTGTAAGTATTATGATTACATTTGCGTTCAGTAAAGCAGCAAGGCGATGAACTCAGAAAAACTAAAGGGCCATATACTGATTTTGATAACAAATATATTGTTTGCTATCAATATGCCCATATCCAAATATCTGTTACCTTCCCATGTGCAACCCGAGGCGCTTACCATCATGCGGATGGGATCTGCCTGCCTGTTGTTTTGGTTAACTTCGTTATTTATCAAACGGGAAAAGGTAACGATAAAAGACCTGGGACTGCTTTTTATCTGCGCCATGTGCGGGGTAGGCATCAATCAGGGACTGTTTATTGTAGGGCTGAACCGAACCTCGCCGGTGGATGCTTCCATCATCGCAACAGGCGTCCCTATCTTCGTCATGCTACTGGCAGCCGTTATCCTGAAAGAGCCGATCACCAAGATGAAAGCCTTGGGCGTATTGATGGGATGCATCGGGGGGATATCTTTGATCCTGGCATCCACACATGCTACGGGGCAAGCCAGCAGTCTGGAAGGTAATCTGATGATCATCGTCAGTGCTTTCGTATATTCCATCTACCTCGTTTTATCCAAACCGTTGAGTTTACGTTATTCAGCGGTAACGATGATGAAATGGATGTTTCTTTTTTCCACGTTGGTATTATTGCCTTTTACTTATCGACATGTTCTCGATACCCCTGCTTTCCAGCGGGAAACACTCAATATGCAAGAGCTTGGAGCCATCAGTTTCGTACTGATCGGTGCGACATTCATTCCTTATTTATTAATACCTATGTCGCTGAAACGCATCCGCCCGACAACGGTGAGCATGTATAATTATATACAACCGATTATCGCTTCACTGATTGCGGTCATGATAGGGCAAGACACATTCTCTTTACAAAAAGTATTATCGGCAGTCCTTGTTTTTACCGGGGTTTATCTGGTTACACAAAGTAAGAGCCGGGCAGATTTGGAAAAGGAAAGCCGTTGAAAAAGCTTTTGTACAAACTTGTTAATCACCTTTATAGCCAGAACCTTTATATATTTTATTTGTTTTAAGCAGAAAAATATACGTCACAACTATGGATAGTGTAAGTACTTCTAACAAAACACCCAACAAAAGTATGATATGGCTTATTGCCATATTGGTTATCGCCGTCATTATTGCCTTTCTATGGTGGTGGAACTATCGCAAATATATTTCGACTAATGACGCCAACCTTGACAGTTACCGGGTAAGCGTCGCATCACAGGTCATGGGACCGATGGTCAGGCAATATGCCTGGGAAGGCGATACGGTCAAAGCCAGCATGCTCCTTGCCGAACTTGACAGCAGCGGTATCGTTGCAGAGTTACAGGAAACCATTGCCCGCCGTGAACAGACGATAGCCAACCTGAAACTGGAAAAAGAGAATCTCAACACTGCCATCAAGAACCTCCAACTGGCAGAAATCGCTTACCATCAGGCAGAAGTGAACTATCTACGTGACCAAAAACTATACAGCACCAATGCCGTTTCGCAGGAAACATTCCAGGATGCGGAAGACTCCTGGAAAAGTACAGGCATAAAAGTAGAAGTAGCCAAAGATCAGATCAAGGTCTCACGGGCACAGATCACATCCGGTGAAGCGGCAATCGCCTCAGCTGATGCAGCGATAGAATCCACCCGTGTTTCATTGGGATATTATCGCATCACAGCTCCGGTCGACGGCGTGATTGCCAAACGGTGGTCGCTTCCGGGTGACATGGTTCAACCCGGACAGACACTCTTTACAATCAATGAAGGGAAAGACCTTTGGGTAGCCGTTTATCTGGAGGAGACCAAGTTCCGGACGCTCCGCCTCGGACAGAAAGCCGATTTCACGCTGGACGCCTACCCCGGACTCACCTTTTCCGGAAAGATATTCTATATAGGTACAAACACAGCTTCGGAGTTTTCATTGATCCCTCCTAATAATGCTTCCGGCAATTATACCAAAGTTGCCCAGCGCATCCCGATAAAAGTCTCCGTCGACCAGGTAAAAAAAGGAAAAGAAAATACCCGGATGCCGAAACTGGTATCAGGCATGTCTGCAACCGTTAAGATTATCAAGAAGCAATAATGGGTAAGAACGGAAATACAAATGATAATGCCTACAAATGGCTGGTGTTGGGCAACATCATGATCGGGACATTTATGGCCGTGCTCGACTCCACCGTCGTGAACACCGGACTTCCGGCTATCATGGGGACGCTCGGTGCCAGTATCAACACTGCCGAATGGGTTCTGACAGGATATATGCTGGCTATTGCGAGCATCCTTCCCGCAGCCGCCTGGCTGTCCGACCGGTTCGGATACAAACGGATTTATTTCCTTTCTTTATTGGTATTTACTTTCGGTTCGTTCATGTGCGGAAACTCCACCTCGATCGAAGAACTTATTTTCTGGCGTGTAATCGAAGGCCTTGGATGCGGAGCAATCATGCCTGTCGGAATGGCGATTGTCAGCAATGTTTTTCCTCCGGAGCAGCGGGGAACGGCACTCGGTTTCTGGGCCATCGCTTCGGCAGCATCCGTCTCGTTCGGTCCTTCCATCGGCGGTTATCTGGTCGACAATCTGAACTGGAACTATATATTTTATGTAAATGTACCGGTCGGGGCTCTCGCTCTCTTTGTAACAGCCATCCTGCAAAAAGAATATAAGGCGGAGACAGTACAGCCTTTCGATATTCCGGGATTCATCACTTCCGGCATCTTCCTGCCTCTGTTCATGTACGGGTTATCGGAAGTCAATTCGTCTACCAACACACAAGGCTGGAACAGTCCTGTCGTATTAGGCTCGATGTGGATTTCCGCACTTATGTTCATACTCTTTATTTATATCGAACTGACGGTGAAGCATCCGTTAATCAACCTGCGTATATTCAAAGACCGCAATTTCACCCTGGCAAACGTGATGATGTTCATCTTCGGGGTCGGCATGTTCGGAAGCACTTTCCTGATTCCCCTTTATTTGCAGAACAATCTGGGATATTCAGCCCTCCAGGCCGGCATGTTCTTTATTCCCGTAGGAATCATCCAGGGATTTTGTTCTCCCACTGCCGGAGCATTGGGGCAGAAGATAAACCCTAAAATACTAATTGCAGGCGGACTGATCCTGATGGCACTCAGTTTCTATCTCAACATCTTCCTCTCCTTCCTGACCGAAAAATGGTATATCATGATGAGCCTCTATCTTCGCGGCATCGGCATGGGAATACTTTTCACCCCATTATTAACTTTATCATTAGCCCGTATCAGTGTCGTACAAATGGCACAAGCATCGAGTATCACCAATATCGTCCGCCAAATGGGCGGCAGTTTCGGTGTTGCCATCTTCAGCCATATGCTTACCCAACGCACCAGTTACCATACCCAACGCTACAGCGAAGCATTAAATTATACTGGTGAGATATATCACCAGACAATAGATAAACTGAGTTTCTTCGCCTTACAGACAACCGGCACCACCGAAGAGACAGCCAAATCACTCGCCGAACAGCTAATAATCAAACGTCTCGAACTAGAAGCATACATAGGCGGCATCAACGATGATTTCTATATCGCATTCATCGTCACCTTGCTTTGTCTGCTCCCGGTGTTCTGGTTACGGCAGGTGAAAAAGGGCAAAATAAATAAACAATAGTAATCATCATACCCTCTTTTCCTATCAACTTTCCACTATTTTATCACTTTCTACTGAAAAAATGCTTGCATTTGAAAAATAATGTGTAATATTGCCCCTGCAATAAGATATGAAAACTAGAAAAGTAAAAGAATGATTGCAGGTATAGCATATTATACATGGGCATTGATGACCCCTTGGGGGGTTAGAATTTACAAATAAACAAGAGCAGCGGCCACGTCCTGCATTGTTGCAATCATTTGTATTGCATCCTTTATGCCGGTTCTTTCCGGTTCTTTTTATCAATTAATTTAGTTACAAATATATTGTCAGTTGTCAACCGTCAGCTGTCAATTAAAATAATACATACCGATGAAAGTATTGAAATTCGGCGGAACATCCGTAGGTTCCGTGAATAGTATTTTGAGTGTTAAGAAGATAGTAGAGGCTATTGAAGAGCCTGTAATCGTTGTCGTATCTGCATTGGGCGGCATCACGGATAAGTTGCTGGCAACCTCATCCATGGCTGCCAAAGGGGATGTCGGATACGAAAGGGAGTTCTCCGAAATCATAACACGTCACCTGGATGTGATTCAGGGTGTTATCCCCGACAAGATGCAGCGCATCGAAGTGCAGAAAAAGGTCATGAGCCTGCTGGACGAACTGGGTAATATCTTCAAAGGTGTGTACCTTATCAACGACCTGTCTGCCAAGACTTCCGACACAATCGTCAGTTACGGCGAACGCATTTCTTCACTCATCGTGTCGAATGTCATCGAAGATGCCAAGCTGTTCGATTCCCGTAAGTTTATCAAAACGCTCAAGCAGTTCAACAAACATATCGTTGATTTCGAACAGACAAACCAGCTCATTAAAGAGACTTTCAACCCGCTACCTAAAGTATCGCTGGTTCCCGGCTTTATCTCTTCCAGTACGGAAAACGGAGAAGTAACGAACCTGGGACGTGGCGGTTCCGACTATACTGCCTCTATCCTGGCTACTGCGCTCGATGCCAACGTTTTGGAAATATGGACGGACGTAGACGGTTTCATGACTGCCGACCCGCGCGTCATCAGTTCAGCCTATGTAATCGACCGGCTGACGTTTACCGAAGCGATGGAGTTGTGTAACTTCGGAGCCAAGGTCATCTATCCACCGACGATTTATCCGGTATATCATAAGAATATTCCGATCCGTATCCTGAACACATTCAATCCGGAAGCGCCGGGTACTTATATTTCCAAGGAAAAGGTAAAAGAAGAAGGGAAAGCCATCATCAAAGGTATTTCCTCTATCAACGACACCTGCCTGATTACCGTTCAGGGACTGGGCATGGTTGGTGTGATCGGTGTAAACTACCGTATCTTTAAGACATTGGCAAAAAGCGGTATCAGCGTATTTATGGTATCACAGGCCAGTTCCGAAAACAATACGACTTTCGCTGTCCGCAATGCCGATGCCGACCTGGCCGTGCAGGTGCTGGATGAAGAGTTCGCATTGGAACGCGCCCAGGGTGATATGAACGATACGGTGGCCGAAAAAGACCTGGCAACAGTCGCCATCGTCGGTGAAAACATGAAACGTACGCCAGGTATTGCCGGTAAACTGTTCGGTACGCTGGGCAGTGCCGGTATCAGCGTGATTGCCTGTGCACAGGGTGCTTCCGAAACAAACATATCATTTGTTATCAAGCACAAATATCTGCGCAAGGCTCTGAACTCTATCCATGATTCATTTTTTCTGTCACAATATAAGGTGTTGAACCTGTTCATTGCAGGTGTCGGAACGGTAGGCGGTAACTTACTGGAACAAATCCGTATCCAGCAACCTAAACTGATGGAACAAAACGGCCTGAAACTAAATGTTGTCGGTATCGCCAACAGTAAACGTGCCCTTTTCCTTCGTGAAGGACTGAACCTGGAAAACTGTATCGACGAACTGAAAAAGAACGGCGAAGAGAGTTCTCCCGAACATCTGAAAGAAGAGATTCTGAAAATGAATATCTTCAACTCCGTATTTGTGGATTGTACGGCAACCCCGGCTGTCTCCGACCTGTATGAAACGCTGCTCAACAACAACGTTTCAGTGGTAGCCGCCAATAAAGTAGCCGCCTCGTCCTCTTACAGCAATTATATCAAACTGAAAGAAACGGCCCGCCACCGTGGCGTCAAGTTCCTGTTCGAAACGAACGTCGGAGCCGGACTGCCTATCATCAATACGATGAACGACCTGAGAAACAGTGGCGATCATATCCTGAAACTGGAAGCTGTTCTTTCCGGTACATTAAATTATATATTCAATACGCTCAGTGCCGATATACCTTTCAGCAAGGCAATCCTGATGGCAAAAGAGGAAGGTTACTCGGAACCCGACCCCCGTATCGACCTGAGTGGAAAAGACGTATTGCGTAAACTCGTCATCCTGGCGCGTGAAGCCGGTTACAAAGTGGAGCAGGAAGATGTAAAACGCAACTTGTTCGTGCCGGATAAATATTTCGAAGGTTCGCTCGACGATTTCTGGTGCAAGGTGAAAGAACTGGATGCCGAATTCGAAAACAAACGCCAGCAACTGGAAGCCGAAGGCAAACGTTTCCGCTTCGTTGCCAAAATGGATAAAGGTGTTTGCGAAATCGGCCTGCAAACAGTCGACAGCCATCATCCGTTCTACGAACTGGAAGGCAGCAACAACATCATCATGATTTCCACCGAAAGATACCACGAGTATCCCATGATAATAAAAGGCTACGGAGCCGGAGCCGATGTAACGGCTGCTGGTGTATTCGCCGATATAATCTCTATAGCCAATATTCGGTAAGAAAAGGAATGAATTAAGTTAATACGAAATGAAAAGTATAATAATCCTGGGCGACGGCATGGCCGATGAACCCATTGAGGCACTTGGAGGTAAGACTCCCATGCAATATGCAGATACCCCTTATATGGATAAGCTGGCTGCATTGGGTGTTACCGGACAAATGAAAACGGTTGCCGACGGATTCCATCCGGGCAGCGAAGTTGCCAACATGGCCGTATTAGGATACGACCTGCCGAAAGTATACGAAGGACGTGGCGTACTGGAAGCTGCAAGCATCGGTGTCACCCTTCAACCGGGTGAAATGGCGATGCGCTGCAACCTTATTTGTGTTGAAGGAGATATCCTGAAAAACCATTCGGCCGGCCATATATCCACCGATGAGGCCGACGAGTTAATACAATTCCTCAACGAGAAATTAGGCTCCGACAAAGTAAAATTCTACACTGGTGTCTCCTACCGTCACCTTTTGGTTATCAAAGGAGGCGACAAACGGCTGGATTGCACGCCGCCCCACGACGTTCCCCTCCACCCCTTCCGCCCGTTGATGGTCAAACCGGAAGTGCCGGAAGCACAAGAGACTGCCGACTTATTGAATGACTTGATTCTGAAATCCCAGGAAATATTGAAAGACCATCCCGTCAACCGCAAACGTATGGCAGCCGGAAAAGACCCGGCAAACAGTATCTGGCCCTGGTCGCCCGGTTATCGTCCTGCCATGCAGACCATGCAGGAGATGTACGGTTTCAATAAAGGGGCCGTTATTTCAGCCGTCGACCTGATTCGCGGTATCGGCGTTTATGCCGGCCTCGAAGTTATCAGCGTGGAAGGCGCCACCGGATTATATGATACCAACTACGAAGGCAAAACGCATGCCGCCCTCGAAGCACTGAAAACAAATGATTTCGTCTACCTCCACGTCGAAGCCAGCGATGAAGCCGGACACGAAGGAGACGTAGACCTCAAAATAAAAACAATCGAATATCTGGATAAACGGGCCATCCGCATTATCTATGAAGAGTTGCAGACATGGGACGAACCGGTTGCCATTGCCGTACTTCCCGACCATCCGACTCCCTGTTCGATCCGTACACACACCAATACCCCCGTCCCCTTCCTGATCTACAAACCCGGACAAGAGCCTGATGCAGTGACCTGCTTCGACGAGTTCAGTGTCCTGAACGGTAAATATGGAGTTTTGGAAAAAGATGAATTTATAAAAGAATTATTATGAAATATTACAGCACAAACAAACAAGCTCCCCTCGCCACCCTGGAAGAAGCCGTAGTAAAAGGCCTTGCCGGTGACAAGGGATTGTATATGCCCGAACGTATCGTCCGTTTGGATGAGGGCACAATCAACAATATGAAAAATCAGTCTTTCCACGAAATAGCTTGTACGGTTGCACAGGCTTTTTTCGGTGAAGACATCGAAACGGAAACGTTGAATGAAATCGTAAAAGATACTTTATCGTTCGATACCCCTGTGGTAAACGTCTCTGAAAATATTTACAGCCTTGAACTTTTCCACGGTCCGACACTAGCCTTTAAGGATGTCGGCGGACGCTTCATGGCCCGCCTGCTGGGATATTTCATCCAAAAAGAAGGACTGAAACAGGTTAACGTACTGGTTGCCACTTCGGGAGATACGGGAAGTGCCGTTGCCAACGGTTTTCTAGGTGTACCGGGTATCCACGTGTATGTTCTTTATCCCAAGGGAAAAGTCAGTCCTATCCAGGAATGCCAGTTCACAACACTGGGACAGAATATCACCGCCCTTGAGATAGAGGGGACTTTCGACGATTGCCAGGCGTTGGTAAAATCGGCTTTCATGGATGACGAACTGAACCGCCACATGAAACTGACATCAGCCAATTCCATCAACGTGGCCCGCTTCCTCCCGCAATCATTCTATTATTTCAATGCCTACGCACAGCTGGATAAGCTCGGTAAAGCCGATAACCTGGTCATTTCCGTCCCCAGCGGGAACTTCGGAAATATCACCGCCGGTCTTTTTGCCAACTGGATGGGACTGCCCGTTAAACGCTTCATCGCCGCCAACAACCGCAACGACGTATTCCTTGAATATCTGAGAACAGGCGTTTACACTCCGCGTCCTTCCGTAGCCACGATAGCTAACGCGATGGATGTCGGCGACCCGAGCAACTTTGCCCGCATCATGGATTTATTCGACATCTACGGCGACAAACATCATGAAATATGCCAACACATCACCGGCTACCGTTTCACCGACGAAGAAATCGAATACACCATCAGATATGTATATGAAAACGATGGCTATCTACTTGACCCGCACGGTGCCTGCGGCTATCAGGCTTTGATACAATATGCACTCGAATCTGACGAAACCGGCCTCTTCCTTGAAACCGCCCATCCGGCGAAGTTCAAAGGAACCGTCGACCGTATCCTCGATGCAGACATTGAAATTCCGGCCAAGTTACAATCCTTTATGAAAGGGACGAAACAAAGTGTCGAACTCAGCAAAGACTTTAAAGCGTTCAAGGCTTACCTGATAACACAGTAATCATAGCCTGTTCCGTCCGGTATAGAGATTGTCCCTAGCGGTAGGTACGTTGTATCCCTATCCCTAGGGACAACCTGTACTTACCGGTAGGTACAGAGTGTACCTACCAGTAGGGAGCATCCCGATGTAGCACGCAACTTACCCTCCGTACAGTACAGATGACACATTACCTATCGCCAACCATCAGCTCCTCCAGGTACTTTTTCAAAATAAGCGCATGATTATGGTCCGGACTTTTAGAAGCATATAGCAACGTGACGATCGGATATTGACTGATCTTCTCCACAAATGCCTTTGCTGCCTCCGAACCGTTCAGCTCTTTGCTATACAATGCGGCAAACTCATTCCACCTTTCATCGGGTGCCTGATGAAACCACTTTCGAAGTTCTGGAGAGGGAGTTACATCTTTTTCCCACAAATCGAAATGTGCCGCTTCCTTTTTCATACCTCTGGGCCATAGCCGATCCACAAAGACCCTGTAACCATCCGTTGGCTCCGGATCTTCATATATCCGTTTCAATTTTATCTGTGTCATAATTATTTATCCATATTCCATTTATAAACAGCTTTTACAACCTTATTGTTACCATAAATCATCTTCAAATATTTTCTAATATTCCCGTAAACTTTCCTGTTGCCTATGATGTTTATTAAGTACAAAACATAAATAAACAAAATTATGAGTACAACAGTAAAATCAGAACAAAAAGAAAAAGCGACCCGCACTTCCAATAAAGAGATCGCAACATTTATCGGAGAACTTTTCTCATTCAACAGTAGTCTCAAACTTTTTCACTGGAGCGTAACCGGAACCGGCAGTTATGCTAAACATATGGCATTAGATGAAGCCATCGCCTCCTTGCTGGACGTGATCGACAGAATCACCGAAACAACATTCGCCTTGGTAGGCGACCTCCAGATTGCCATCCCGGAAACCAAAACTCCGAAAGACATCGTAAAACATGCATCAGATTTCTACAACTACGTAGAAAAACACAGAGACCTGTTCCCTGAAGCATTCTCACAATCCATCATCGACGACTATCAGGAAGCAATCCAGCAATTGCTTTACAGATTAGTCAGATTGCAATAGCATTACCTAGTGATCTGCCAGTTATTTTTTAGAGTTTATATATTTACACGGAGGAGTTGTTTTCAAAGACAACTCCTTTTGTATTTTTTTACCCCGGAGTATCTTTAGTTTCATAAACAAAACTATCTTTGTCCAATGGGACAGACAGGAACAAAGAAACTCGAAACAGATATACAGACCCGTAATGACTTATGCGTTACGCAAAATCCCTACGGAGAATTTGATCTGACCGGTATTTATACCGAGACTCAGTCTAAAGGCGGCCGTAACGTACTCCAAAACTGGGTTACCCATCCTGTTAACAATATCCAAACACTCCACTACCGCATCGAATCCATTCGCGCCGGTGGAATACCCAGCTTCGAAATAGACGGGAACACCCTGGACTTCATCGAATATTACCTGAATTATAATGAGCCGTCCCCCACAACCGTATTAGGCGTCCTCTCCTACTACCAATGGTTAAAAAACAAATTGCAGAAAAATCCGTGGAACTATATTAAAAGCCGTGGATGCTTATATTTATGTGAATTGATCCGGGAATTACGCCAGATCTCATCTCCCATAGAAGAGTCCGCACAACCGGACATTATCAAACAAACACTCCGGATGATACGTTCCTATGTGGACAGCAATGTTTTCGCTTCAATCCCGAACAGGGAAACCAGATTAACTTGTTACGAAATAGACCAGTTCGACTACATTTTCCGCAATAGGGGAAAAATCGCTGTACAGGGGATACTTGATATTGTATACGAATTGGACGCCTTTCGTTCCGCGCATCAAATAGCTAAAGAAAAAGGATTTTGTTACCCGGAATTACACTCCGGCGACACAGAGCTGGTCATACACAACTTTTTCCATCCGGCTTTGCCGCAAGCCGTACGTAATGACTGGCATTTGGAGGAAAAACATATCAATATTTTCACAGGTTCCAATATGGCTGGCAAATCGACGACTCTGAAAGCGTTATCGTCGGTTATTTGGTTGGCTCACGCCGGATTACCGGTACCGGCAACTTATATGCGTTGCCCGGTATACAAGGGTATTTTTACTTCCATCAATTTACCGGATTCTTTAAAAAGAGGAGAAAGCCATTTCTATGCGGAAGTATTACGTATCAAAAGCATACTGGAAAAAGTCAAGGAAGAAGATGCTTATTTCATCGTGTTCGACGAACTCTTCCGGGGAACAAATGCCCGCGATGCTTATGAGGCTTCGGTCATCGTTCTCAATCTGCTGAAAAAATATCCGCAAAGCAAATTCCTTCTCTCCACCCATATCATAGAACTTGCGGAAGCCTTTTATACAGAAAAAACATGTCAGTTCAACTACATGGAATCTGAAATAAAAGACGACCGTTTCCTTTGTAGCTATCGGTTGAAAGAAGGAATTTCCGAATCGCGCATCGGCAGCTGGTTAGTCAGAAAAGAGCTAAACACGCCTTAATCGAGTGCCCACTGCTTCATCTCATACATATCCAGATACTCTTCCCATTCGGGATCGACTTCCGTATAAATAGAAATAGGTAACAGATCGAACGGAGCGAGTGCCTCATTCAGACGTTCGCCGAAAACGCGGACTGTACGGGTGTAGAAAACCCATATCTTCTCTCCTGCCCCGGTATAAACAGCGGTAAGGATGGAAAGTTTATCTTTTTCCATGGCTTTCCGCAATGTTTCCTGTACGTTCTCCATCTGTTCGGCAAGTGCATCCATAGGCATTCCTTTCTCATCCCCTTCATATTTCCAGGTTATTTCAACACGTTCCTTGAATTTACCGGACTGGATAAATTCCGTCAGTTCATCGCGTCCGCTTACTGTTACCAAATGCCCGTCTTCGTCTTCCGACAAGGCTGTGAACCATTCATTACTTAATCTCATATATTTTATTCTTTGTTATTTACATTTTAGAATCATTTTTCCGTTTCTTCCACAGCTGCCAGCTATTAAATATATTCTGCCACAACACATAAGAACCCGGACCGACCGAAGAAACCGGGTCGAGATAAGTATAAGACATCCAGATGGCGAGCACCGTGTTCTTTTGTCCCAGAGCCTGACCGGCACTGATACGGTCTTTATAAATAGTTCCGATCCGTTTTCCGAGAAAGAATTGAAGGGCGCAAGTGACAAAACCGGCCAATGCGATCAATATCTCGACCTCTACCGGAATCGTACTGTGGGCAAGCGATTTCACGGTCTGAGCCGTTACGATGGCCAGCGCCATCCCCCACATATAAAAAGCCAGGTCATGGAAACCTAACAAAAAATGATGTATCTTCGGAAGACAATACCGGAAGAACAATGCCAGAAAAAACGGGAAAAGCAACAACGGAAATACTTTACTCAAAATCTTCAGAAAAGCAGTGAAGAAAGTAACGTCCGTATGAGGCTCGACCAAAGGAAAGATCAATGGCACAGCTACCGCCGCCAGAATATTCGATAACAGGGTATAAGTAGTCAGACTGGAAGCACTCCCACCCAACTTACCCGTAATAACAGCCGCCGCTGTCGCCGTCGGACAGATCAGACAAACCATCGCTGCTTCAAAAACCTCCCGATAGGAACCTCCCATAGGTACAAAAATCAACAAGGCTGCCAGGGCACATGAAGAAACAATCTGAAACAGCAACAACCATCCGTGCCACGGAGACGGCATCAACTCCCGCCAATCCACTTTACAAAAAGTAAGTAATAACTGACCAAAGATCAATAAAGGAGTAAGATACGCAATAAGCGTGTTCATAAACGGTTTTGTCGGCTCCAGAAAGGTGAAGTTGGCAAACATCAAATAACCCAATACACCAGTCAGCATTGCAACAGGCAATGTCCAGTTCTTCAGAAAGTTCAACATGAGACCTATCTTTATATTTTCGGCGCAAAGATATATAAAAAAGCCCCATCCGGTAACGAATGAGGCTCCTTATTTACATATGCCTGTTTTTCATTATTTTCTGAACGGCGCTTTGACCACCTGTGCTTTCAGATTACGGTTACGTACTTTCACAAAGAATTCTGAACCGGCTTTTGCATATTCGGGCTTCACATATCCCATACCGATACCTTTCTTCAACACTGGCGACATCGTTCCGGATGTCACAACACCGATAACCTGATCCTCTGCATCCACGATTTCATAACCATGACGGGGAATACCCTTGTCTACCAATTCAAACGCACACAATTTACGGGTAACGCCTTCTTTCTTCTGGCGTTCCAGTTCTGCACGGTTGGTAAATTCTTTTCCGTCCGCAAACTTAGTGATCCAACCCAATCCGGCTTCGATCGGAGAAGTCGTATCATCCAGATCATTGCCATACAGGCAGAATCCCATTTCCAGACGAAGTGTGTCGCGGGCACCTAAACCAATCGGCTTGATACCTTCGGGCTTGCCGGCTTCAAAGATTGCATTCCAGATAGTCATTGCATCATCCGGATAGAAATACAATTCAAAACCACCCGCACCGGTATAACCCGTATTGGAAATGATTACATTCTTACAACCGGCAAACTCTCCGGTCACAAAAGAATAATAAGGGATAGACGAAAGATCGACCGGAGTCAGGCGTTGCAGCACTTCAGTTGCTTTCGGTCCCTGGATAGCTAGCTGGGCAGTACGATCGGAAGAGTTTTCAAGCTCTGCTCCCACTGTGTTGTGACTGACACACCAATCCCAGTCTTTTGCAATATTTCCTGCATTTACGACCAACAGATATTTTTCCGGTTCATAGTGATAAACCAGCAGGTCATCCACAATACCACCTTTATCATTCGGGAAGCAAGTATATTGCGCCTTACCCAATGGCAAAACAGATGCATCATTGGAAGTGATACTCTGGATAAAAGCCAGCGCATTCGGGCCTTTTACCCAAAACTCTCCCATATGAGATACATCGAATACACCTACACCATTCACAACGGTCATGTGTTCATCGATTATGCCGGTATATTCGATCGGCATATTATAACCTGCAAATTCATGCATTTTTGCTCCCAATGCGATATGTACATCGGTAAACGGAGTCGTTTTCATGTTATTATTACGTTTAAGATTTTTGAGCCAGAAGCTCGGTTATTTTTATAATTGTTTGCATACTCTTTTCCAATGAGTTGACCGGAAGGAACTCATAACGTCCGTGGAAGTTCAACCCGCCGGCAAATATATTCGGGCAGGGCAATCCCATAAATGACAAACGGGCACCGTCCGTTCCGCCGCGAATCGGTTTAACCAGCGGTTTAACACCGACAGACTCCATGGCTTCAAAGGCCAGGTCTACGATATATTTCTTCGGTTCAACCACTTCACGCATATTATAATATTGGTCGCGAAGTTCCAGCGTTGTACTGCCCGGATAGATTTCGTTCATACGTTTTACCCACATCTTCAACTGTGCTTTCTTTTCTTCAAACAAAGTGCGCACATGGTCGCGGATGATATAGGACAAGGAGGCTTCCTCTACCGTACCCGACATATTGGTCAGATGATAGAACCCTTCGTACCCCTGCGTATGTTCCGGACGTTGTGAAGCCGGCAGCCACGAAGCGAACTCGATAGCCAGCAACGAAGCATTCAGCATCTTGTTCTTCGCATAACCCGGATGAACGTTCAAACCTTTAAAAGTTATTTTGGCAGCTGCCGCATTGAAGTTTTCATATTCCAGTTCGCCAATCTGCCCGCCGTCGATCGTATAAGCCCATTCACAACCGAATTTCTCCACGTCAAAATGGTTGGCCCCTTCCCCGATCTCCTCGTCCGGAGTAAAACCGATACGTATCTTGCCATGTTCGATTTCCGGGTGATCCTTCAGATATTTCATAGCAGCGATGATGGCTGCCACACCGCCTTTATCGTCGGCTCCCAGCAAGGTCTTACCGTTGGTTACAATAATATCCTGGTCTTTATAATCATTCAGTTCAGGAAACATCTGGGGAGAAAGAACTACATTCTCTTCGGCGCACAGGACGATATCTCCTCCTTTATAATTTACAATCCGTGGAGTCACATCTTTTCCCGACATATCCGGACTGGTATCCAGATGGGCGATAAAGCCGATAGCCGGAATCTTCTTATCGGTATTTGCCGGAAGTGTTGCCATCAGATAGCTGTTTTCATCCAGCGTGATGTCTTCCAGACCTATTTCTTCCAGTTCCTTTACCAATTCTTCTGCAAACACCCGCTGTCCCGGAGTACTTGGTGTTGTCCCGGTCTCTTCACTCGATTGTGTTTCAAACGTTACATACTTTAAAAATCTATCTAATACTGTCATAAGGTATACTTTTATATTTAAAGCATAAAAGTAGGTAAAGAGCGACGAATAACAAAATAATAAAGAGAAATAATTACCCAACGATTGTTTTGTAATTATTTCTCTTTTTATCTGGCTTGAACTATCTTGTCCCCGTGCTTGACACGGGGTCGCAAAAGAACCGGCAGTATCAAAATATACATATAGGATATGGTCTGTACCTTTGCGATCTCGTGTCAAGCACGGGAACGGGATAGTTCAATTCTTTCTATAATTACCCCCTCTTAAAAACAGCCATTGCCATTATAACAATGTGTACAAACACATTCCTTCGGCAGGCCGATCGAAGCGATCAGGTCTTCTACTGTATTGAATTTAAGTGTAGTGATATTCAGCTGCTCACGGATACGTTCCACCAACATATTATATTGCTCGGTACCTGTTGTAGCATATTTATCCAGATCTTTTGCATCATCCCCTTCCAGTTCCTTGACAATCCGGCGGGCAATCAGTTCCAGATGGGACTTGGAAGCAGAAAAACCGACAAACGGACAAGCATGCAGGATCGGAGGACATCCGATTCTCATATGCACCTCTTTCGCTCCATATCCATATAATATATTCACATTATCGCGAAGCTGTGTTCCGCGAACAATCGAATCGTCACAGAAAATCACCCGTTTCCCTTTCAGAAGGGCACGGTTTGGGATCAGTTTCATTTTAGCAACCAGGTCACGTACGGACTGGTTGGCCGGGGTAAAGCTACGGGGCCATGTCGGTGTATATTTAACGATAGCACGACGGTAAGGAATCCCTTTACCTTCAGCATATCCCAGCGCCATACCAATACCGGAGTCAGGGATACCCGATACAAAATCAGCATCCACCTCATCCTTCTTCGCCATAGCCAGACCGCTGGCATAGCGGGAAGCATCTACGTTCACCCCTTCATATTCAGAGACCGGATAACCATAGTACACCCATAAGAAAGAGCAAACCTGCATTTTCTTATTCGGCTTACGCAACTGCGTCATCTTGTCTGCCGTAAGCATAACCACTTCGCCTGGGCCTACATTATAATCTATTTCATATCCCAGATTCGGGAAGCTGCAAGGTTCGCTTGATGCCGCATAGGCACCTTCTTTCTTACCGATCAGGATCGGAGTACGCCCCCATTTGTCGCGTGCGGCAATAATGCCTTCCTCTGTCAGAATAAGCATCGAGCAGGAACCTTTAATCTTTTCGAAAACAATTTCCACACCTTCAACAAACGTCTTACCCTGAGAGATCAGTAATGAAATCAATTCAGTCTGATTGATCTGGCCGGAACTCATTTCTGAAAAGTGACATCCCTTATCCAGCAATTCATTCTGTAGTTCCTCCAGATTGTTCACCTTGGCTACGGTCACAACGGCATATTTACCTAAGTGAGAATTAATGAAGATTGGTTGAGGATCTGTATCGCTGATGATACCTATACCTGAATTCCCCTGGAATTTCTCCAGTTCACTTTCAAAACGAGTACGGAAATAAGAATTTTCCAGATTATGGATAGAGCGTTTGAAGACGCCTTCGTGTAGGGTTGCCATACCGCCTCTGCGGGTTCCCAGGTGAGAATTGTAGTCTGTGCCGTAAAATAAGTCAGTTGCACAAGACGAATTAGAAATAGTTCCGAAAAAACCACCCATTGTTCTTAGTGTTTTTGATTTTTGAATTAGGGTACAAATGTACAAGAATATTTATACATATACCAAATGTAAAGTTGAATCTATAGAAAAAAAGATAACCGCCGAAACAATTGATAAAATACCTCCTTCCGAAAATCTGTTTCATCCTATTGAAACATTTGTTTCATTAGGTAGAAACACTTGTTTCATTACAATGAAACACTATCTATACTGTGTTAATGTTTTTAGTTGACTACTTTCAGCCTCATCTATAATAGAGGTTGACTCGATATAGAGTTTACCGGTAAGATAAATCAAGCCGGCAATAAAGAATAAACACTTTTTAACCACAACTAAAATAAAAGGTTTACAGCCACTTAGAAACAAATATCACCTGTAATGCATAAAAACGCTTGCATTGTAAAAAATAATATCTACTTTTGCACCCGGGTAAGTCCTACACGGCATGCTCCCTCGGAATCCCCCAGGGCTTGACCGCAGCAAGGGTACTTGGTTGTAGCGGCGCGATGTAGCAAGCTTACCCACCTGCCTCTTTAGCTCAGTTGGCCAGAGCACGTGATTTGTAATCTCGGGGTCGTTGGTTCGAATCCGACAAGAGGCTCAGAAGAATTGAAAATTGATAATTAACAATTGAAAATTCAAAAATTTGGAAGAGGAGGTTTATGACAATAAACTTCCTCTTTTTTTATTGTTATACATTGCATATTATAACAAAAGGATTAATTTTGCTGATAGAAACTTTAAAACAGCAGCACAAATGGAAGAAAATAAAGGTCTACTATTAAAAAGCGCGATGACTTATGGTTTAGCCATGGGAATTTTCTGGGTGATCAAGTACCTGTTCTTTATTTTCAGCAATACGGTTCCTGCCCTAAACATTATATATATAGTGCTTACACTGACAGTTCCGTTCATCGCCTATTATTTGACAAAACGATACAAACAGGACATCGGCGGAAAGATCAGTTTCTTTCATGCCTGGCGCTTCGGCACAATGCTTTACTTTTTTGCCGCATTGATCTTCGCCCTCGAACATTTCGTGTTCTTCCAGTTTATCGCTCCGGCCGATTTTCTGGCAAACTCCGTAAACCAGATGATCGAAGTGCTGAAAGACTCACAGGTAAGCACCGAAGTCATAGAAGCAATCGGAAAAACCAATTTCACTCCTATCCATATGGCTATTCAGGGTGTTTTCAATAATATATTTTATGGTATTATACTTTCGATACCGGTAGCAGCCATTCTGTGCAGGAACAATGAAACCGGTGCGATCAGACAAGAACAATAAGGAGAAACAATACAAATAATGGATATATCAGTAGTTATTCCGTTGTACAACGAAGCCGAGTCTCTACCGGAACTGGAAGCATGGATAGAGCGGGTGATGAAAGAACATAACTTTACTTACGAAATTATATTTGTAAACGACGGCAGTACGGACAATTCATGGGAAGTAATCGAGGGTTTACAGCAAAAGAATCCTTGTATCAGAGCCATCAAGTTCCGCCGCAATTACGGCAAATCACCCGGACTACATTGCGGTTTCGAGCGTGCCCAGGGAGATGTAGTCATCACCATGGATGCCGACCTCCAGGACAGTCCGGACGAAATCCCGGAACTCTACCGTATGATCACGGAAGACGGATACGACCTCGTTTCAGGATGGAAAAAGAAACGGTACGACCCGTTATCCAAAACGATCCCGACAAAGCTATTCAATGCCACGGCCCGCAAATTCTCTGGCATAAACAACCTGCACGATTTCAATTGCGGCCTGAAGGCTTACAAAAATGTCGTTATCAAAAATATCGAAGTGTACAACGATATGCACCGGTATATTCCATACCTGGCAAAGATTGCCGGTTTCCATAAGATCGGTGAAAAAGTCGTACAGCATCAGGCACGCAAATACGGAACAACCAAATTCGGGCTAAACCGTTTTGTCAACGGCTATCTGGATTTGATCACGTTATGGTTTACTTCCAAATTCGGAAAAAAGCCGATGCATTTCTTCGGTCTGTGGGGAAGCGTGATGTTCTTTATCGGTTTCATCGCATTGGTATTCGTATTAAGCATGAAACTGATCTCCATGTTCTCCGGCGATTTACGTCCGTTGGTAACAAACTCTCCATATTTCTATATATCGCTTACTGCGATGATCCTCGGAACGCAAATGTTCTTAGCCGGATTCATCGGCGAGTTGATTTCCAGGAATTCATCCAATAGAAACAACTATAAGATAGAATCAGAAATATGAGTACACCCGGGGTGGAAACTTTTTAATTTATGTCAATTATAGAAATAGTGTTACTAGCCATCGGATTATCGATGGATAGTTTGGCCGTGTCCGTAACCGGCGGAGCAGTAATCCGGAATTGCACTGTGTGCAATATGGTTAAGATCGGCTCTTTTATGGGTATCACACAGGCCACAATGACAGTTCTGGGCTATCTGGCCGGTGTCGGATTCCAGAAATACATTACAGCCTTCGACCACTGGATCGCTTTCGTCCTGTTGCTTTACCTGGGAGGTAAAATGATATACGACAGTACGCAGGAAGAAGATGAAGACAGCAAAACAAATCCGCTCTGCAACAAAACATTGTTCGGACTGTCCATAGCAACAAGCATCGACGCACTGGCTATCGGTATCTCGCTGGCTATCCTGAAATCGGATATCATCATCCAGGCTTCCCTGATCGGAATCATCACATTCCTTATGTCTGTTTCAGGCGTTTATTTCGGAAGTCGTTTCGGACGTAAGGTGGATTTGAAACTCGACCTGATCGGCGGACTGATACTAATCGGTATCGGAGCAAAAATATTGATAGAACACCTGTTCTTCTGCTAATAAAATAAATGTATATGAAAAGTCAGGAATTACGTAAATTGGCACCGGAACTTGATTCACTCCGCCTCGGTAGTGGTTGGAGCATTGAAGATCTCAGCAAACCGCAAATCATCGTTGAGAGCAGTTACGGACACAGCCATCCCGGAAGTGCCCATCTGAACAAGCTGGTGGAAGAAGCCGGCAAAGGTATCAGCGATGCCGGAGGACGGGCTGCCAATTACTACGTCACTGACATTTGCGACGGCGAAGCACAGGGCCACGACGGAATGAACTATTCGCTCGTATCCCGCGATATCATGGCAGCCATGATGGAGATACACGTAAAAGCAACGCCTTTCGATGCGGGAATATTCATTACCAGTTGCGACAAATCGGTGCCTGCCCACCTGATGGCGATCGCCCGGCTGAATATGCCGGCCCTGCTCCTGCCGGGAGGTATTATGAAAGCCGGCCCCAACCTGCTGACTTTAGAACAAATCGGAACATACAGTGCACAATACGAACGGAAAGAAATAAGCGAAGAGCAATTCCTCGCTTATAAAAAAGATGCCTGCCCGACTTGCGGAGCCTGTTCATTTATGGGAACAGCCTCGACAATGCAGGTAATGGCCGAAGCGCTGGGTATCGCACTGCCGGGTTCGGCCTTAATCCCTACGCACGTACATTATATAAAAGAGATATCCCGGTACGCCGGCCAGCGTTCCGTCGAATTAGAGAAAGAAGAGTTACTGCCTTCCGATATCCTGACAATCGACGCTTTCAGAAATGCTATTATGGTGCACGCCGCGATAGCCGGTTCCAGCAACAGCCTGCTACATCTGCCGGCCATTGCGCATGAACTAGGCATTGACCTGCCGCCTGAATTATTTGATGAAATCCATCGCCAAATTCCTTTTTTACTGAATATCCGTCCAAGCGGATTCTGGCCGGGCGAATATTTCTGGTATGCTGGCGGCGTTCCCGCCATTCTGGAAGAACTGAAAGACGTGCTTAACCTGGATGTCCGGACAGTAACAGGCAAAAGCCTGGGAGAAAATCTTGAAACACTCCGCACAAACGGATTTTATGAAGGATGCCGCAAATACTTGTCCCCGCTTGGAGTAAAAGTCAGCGACATTATCAAACCGTTTAAAAGTCCGATCCGGAAACAAGGAGCGATTGCCATATTAAAAGGGAATCTCGCCCCGGAAGGAGCCGTTGTCAAACATGCCGCCATCTCCCCCAACCTGATGCAGGCAACATTAACGGCCCGTGTATTCGATAGCGAAGAAGAAGCATTGCAAGCTGTATTGCAGAAAAATATCCATCCGGGAGAAGCCGTCTTTATCCGTTACGAAGGCCCGAAAGGCAGCGGAATGCCGGAAATGTTTTACACGACCGAAGCCATCGCCTCCGACCCGGAACTGGCAGAAAGCATTGCCCTCATTACCGACGGACGTTTTTCCGGAGCCACCCGCGGCCCGGCCGTCGGACACGTCTCGCCGGAAGCATACGACGGCGGTCCTATCGCCCTGGTTGAAGACAATGACCTGATCCGTATCGACATTCCTGCCCGTAAGCTCGAGATCATCGGAACCAACGGCTTCCAACAATCACCGGAGGAAATAGACCGGATTTTGTCGGAGCGTCGTAAACAATGGACACAGCCTGTATCCCGCCATAGCCGCGGTATCCTGGATATTTTTACACGCAACTGCGCATCTCCCATGAAAGGGGCTTATATGGAAAACAAAAAGGCTTGACAACTGACATTGATTGAATTACAATAAATTTTAGTATCTTTGCTGCGCTAAAATTTAAAGAGATGTACAAGAAGATCATTCTGGCGGCCGGTTTATGGATACTTATGTTCACTGCCTGTACAAAACAGAAACAATATTTCGAAGAAAGCGGTTCCGTTTTTCATACTATCTATCATATTAAATATGAAGGTTCTGAAATACTGACAGAAAAGATTGATGCCGAATTTCAAAAGTTCAATCTTTCGTTAAATCCGTTCAATCCGAACTCTATCATATCAAAAGTGAACCGGAATGAGGCGGTCGAAGCAGATGACTGGTTTATCGAGGTGTTCAACAAAGCAAAAGAGGTATCCGACCATTCGGAAGGCATTTTCGATATCACCTGTGCTCCTCTGGTCAATCTCTGGGGATTCGGTTTCAGCAAAATGGACAGTGTGACTCCTCAAATGATCGACAGTATCAAACAATTCGTCGGTTATCAGAAAGTCAGACTGGACGGACGGAAAGTAGTAAAAGATGATTCCCGTATCCTGTTGAATTGCTCCGCGATTGCCAAAGGATATGCAAGCGATATCATAGCACGTCTGCTCGAACGTGAAGGTATTGAAAACTACATGGTCGAAATCGGCGGAGAAGTAACGATGAAAGGCGTCAACCAGAACGGAAAATGCTGGCGTATAGGAATCAATAAACCGGAAGACGATTCAACCGGAATAAAAAACGATATAGAAGAAGTAGTCCAGTTATGCAAAAAAGGAGGCGTTGCCACATCCGGCAACTACCGTAACTACTACGTCAAAGATGGAAAAAAGTACGCCCATACGATTGACCCGCGTACCGGATACCCATCCGAACAAAGCATATTAAGCGCAACAATTGTAGCTGAAGATTGTATCACCGCCGATGCTTATGCGACAGCCTTCATGGCAATGGGGCTGGAAAAAGCACGTGAAGCGGCAAAAAATATTCCCGGTATTGAATATTATGTAATCTACTCCGATGAAAACGGTAAACATCAGATAGAATACTCTACCGGTATGCTTCAATATCTGCCAAACAGGCCGATTGAAGCAATGCTGAACGAGTAGCAATTTTTTATGAAGAATTTTATTAATCAATTTGAATGCAAAGAAGTAAAAGCCGGTGAAGTAGTATATGACACAGAACAAATGGGAAACATATTACTTTTTGTCACTACAGGCAAACTTCTCATCTGTTCGAAAACGGCAACCCCGGTAGTAGAAGTCGATGAAGGGTATTTCGTTTTATTGCCTACGGAAAAACGTCATATCATAACGGCTATCACAGATGCACAGACAGTACTCATGCATGCGGGAACTTTATCCACAATGATCACGGAAGATCCGGAGTGGAATCCGGAACGCCCGGTCGTTCTACCGACTTTCCCGTCATTAGCAAAAACACTATTTTTGCTTGAATCCTATCAGAAAGAAAAAAGGTCTAATATAAATTAGACCTTTATTTACTTTCATTATTTTCTCCTTTTAAAACTGCTTGATCAGGAACGATGGATTGATCCGGAAATAAATCCCTGCCGAAAAACTGGTAGCGCTGCCGGATTTACCGACTTCACCAGCCCCCAGTCCAAACTTATCGACAGACAGATGCTGATATACATCCACATCTACCCCCAGGGAAAAACCTTTCCCGAAACTCTTTGAGTATTCCAACCCCAGATAAACCATATTTTGCCCGTCAAAAGAAACACCTTCATCCGATGTCGATACCGCTCCATAAAACGGACTGCCGAACATGGAGATGAATTTATTACTGTTCCAATAAGATGTTTTCACCCGAAAATCGTAAATATCCGCAGATGCCCGGACATAAAAACCGGAGCCGCTACCATATGGCCATAACTTACCGGCCTGCTGATAATAACCAGCGACATCAAATTCAAGATTTACATTCCGGAATATCGGATTACCTGTGTTCCAAACCGTACCGACTCCCACAGCGCCATTCATCAAAGTTTGTACAGAGTTAGTAAATATCGTATCGATCTCCCCTCCCCGATGTTGGGCCAATCCCTGCACCGGTGCATAAAAATGAAAACGCGCATCCGGATCATTCAGTTTATAACGCCCCGACAACCCGACAGTAAAGGCCTCCTGATGCGTATCTTCACGGAAAATAAAACTTTCCCAGTTCACCCAGACATCCAGATCAAACCTGCGGGAGTCATACAACAACTGAAGTCCGGCTTCAGGATCAGCCGTCAGGTTCAACTCCGGATTATATAAAGGTTCGATCAGGTTATGATTAGCACCGCCATAAATATCGCCAAGAACAATATTCACATGATCGGACAAAGCCATCTGCGCCCGAAAAAAAGGAAGGACATGGAAGCCATGCTGGTACTGGTCGCCTTTCCATTCGGCAATATCCTGATAAGCCAGGCTCGGATATTTCTTTGCACCCCAATAACGGAGCATATGCACCCCCAACTCAAGTTTTATATTACCCAGCGGATAAAAAACAGCTTTCGGTTGTATCCAGAATCCCGGCAAAGAATATCCTTTCATAATCGAACCGGTATATTCATTATCTTTAAAGAAACTTATATTATCCAACTCGACAGATAATTGCCCTTTCTTTTCCGGATCGATCCGGTGGTCCGACTTAAACACCCGGTCGGAAATTTGTGCCTGGGCCGAACATACAACAAATAGATTTGCAATCAGAAAGCAAATACCCGGCAGAAGCAGACGGGTAGATTTCAAGGGAAGAGTTTTCATTTATTTCAAAATTTGCAGCAAACGTAAGAAATTATCAGCAATAAAAAAAGGGATACGGATGTTTAGCTTCCGTACCCCTTCTCTTATACTATTTGTTAAAACTAACTCAACGTCTTGGAGTAGCTTCTTTAACAACCATCTGACGGCCTTCGTATTCAGCACCGTTCAATTCATTGATTGCATTTCTTGCTTCGCTTTCATTTGTAAATTCTGCGAATGCAAAACCTTTTGATCTGTTAGTGTCGCGATCAATGATTAACTTTACTGATTCTACAACTCCATACTCTTCTAAAACCTGCTGTAAGTCAGATTCTCTAACCCGATAGTTCAGGTTACCAATGTAAATATTCATACAAAAATGATATAAAATAATTAATAAAAAAACTGTAACAAATAATCTTGGAAAGGTCCATTACTACAAAATAAATTCACTTGTTGAATATTACATCGGAGATAAAAGAGCAATTTCTGAAAACTATGTTGTTCACATGCCACAAAGGAAAGTATTTTTATTCGATAAACAACTATATTCGTCAAAATTATTTGTGAAACCAATCTATTTTTATAGTTTTGTAACAAAATAGTTCAAGAGATAGATATTTTTTATCTTACGTACAACTCAAAAAACAAGCCTTTAGTACGAAGAGAATAGTACTTTTGTACAGAAAGACTGGCAAGTTATTGGAAATTATAGTATTTTTGACCAATTATATCGCATATTTATCCTTTTTAATTCAATTAAGAAGGCCTAAATTTGCACAATTATTTTTGAACTTAAATTGACATGGAAAAAATCGAAGTAAAAGAAGCTAAAGGGAAACTTGGCATTCTCGTTGTGGGTGTAGGTGGAGCAGTATCAACCACCATGATTACAGGTACTCTGGCTGCTCGTAAAGGAGTAGCGAAACCAATCGGCTCAATCGCCCAGATGGCGACTATGCGATTGGAAAGCGGAGAAGAGAAAGCAATCAAAGACATTGTGCCTTTGGCTGATCTGAACGATATTGTATTCGGCGGTTGGGATATATTCCCCGATAATGCATACGAAGCTGCCATGTATGCTGAAGTATTAAAGGAAAAAGACCTGAACAATGTGAAAGAAGAATTGCAGGCCATCAAACCGATGCCGGCTGCATTCGATCACAACTGGGCTAAACGCTTAAACGGAACGCACATCAAACAGGCTGCCACCCGTTGGGAAATGGTAGAACAACTGCGCCAGGACATCCGTGATTTCAAGGCTGCCAATAATTGCGAACGTATCGCCGTTTTATGGGCTGCAAGTACTGAAATCTACATTCCTCTGTCAGATGAACACATGTCGCTTGCCGCATTGGAAAAAGCGATGAAGGAAAACAATACGGAAGCTGTTTCCTCGAGTATGTGTTATGCTTACGCTGCTATCGCAGAAGGTGCTCCGTTCATTATGGGTGCTCCTAACCTATGTGTAGACACGCCGGCTATGTGGGAATTCTCCAAACAGATGAATGTTCCTATCTCCGGAAAGGACTTCAAGAGCGGACAGACATTGATGAAGACTGTATTGGCTCCGATGTTCAAAACACGTATGCTGGGTGTAAGCGGCTGGTTCTCCACCAACATCTTAGGAAACCGCGACGGCGAAGTATTGGATGATCCTGCAAACTTCAAGACAAAAGAAGTTAGTAAACTGTCTGTGATCGACAATATCTTCGAACCTGAAAAATATCCAGACCTTTATGGTGACGTATATCATAAGGTACGTATCAACTATTATCCTCCCCGCAAGGATAACAAGGAAGCATGGGACAACATCGACATCTTCGGATGGATGGGCTATCCGATGGAAATCAAGGTAAACTTCCTTTGCCGTGACTCTATCCTCGCCGCTCCTATCGCTCTCGACCTGGTATTGTTCAGCGACTTGGCTATGCGTGCCGGTATGTCCGGTATCCAGACTTGGTTGTCATTCTTCTGCAAGAGCCCGATGCACGATTTCGAACACCAGCCTGTTCACGACCTGTTCCAGCAGTGGAGAATGGTTAAACAGACTTTGCGTGATATGATCGGAGAAAAAGCACCTAGCTATCTGGATTAATACACACATATAAAAAGACTTCTTCTATCCGTCCAAAAACGATTTTTTCCTCGGATAGAAGAATTTCTTTTTCATATATCAATCATCTTAATTCAATTAGTTTCTGACAAATATGGATTATGCAATCATTGCAGCTGGCGAGGGTTCCCGCTTGGTGCAAGAAGGAGTAAAATGGCCCAAACCACTGGTACAACTAAACGGTACGGCGTTAATTGATCGTTTGATCAATGTTTTTCTGAAAAACGATGCGTCATCTATCAGTATTATTGTAAATGAAGAAATGACGGAAGTGCAGGAGCACTTGCGAAAACTGGAACTGCCTGTTCCTTTTTATCTGCTGGTTAAATCCACGCCCAGTTCCATGCATAGCTTTTATGAGCTCAGCCATCATCTGGACAGTGATCATATCTGCCTGACAACCGTCGACACGATTTTCAAAGAAGAAGAATTCGGTGGATACATCCAGGCGTTCCTGAAAGAAAGTCAATTGGACGGGTTAATGGCAGTAACCGATTTTATAGATGACGAAAAACCTTTATACGTAGATACAGACAACGATTTAGTAATCCAGGGCTTTCTGGATAAACAAGGAGAACCGCCATGTTCTTATATCTCCGGCGGTATTTACTGCCTGCGACGTTCCGGACTGAAAGTTCTGAATAATGCAATCGGACAAGGCATGTCACGTATGCGCAACTACCAACGTCAGCTTATTGCTGAAGGATTAAAGCTGAAAGCTTATCCATTCAGCAAAATCGTAGACGTCGATCATGCCGAAGATATCAAAAAGGCCGAAGATTTTTTAAACAGTTGATAGTTGACAAGTGACAACTAAATAAAAAAGTAATGAGTAAACTAACAATAGCAGGCATCCGCCGGGAAAATCAATTTTCCCCCAACCATATCGGTAACGATGCCGCCATCTTCTCTCTGACCGTCCAACATCTGCGCGATCTGGGATGTGAAGTAAACGAATACATAGAATCAGATCTGATAATCCATCAATTTGAAGAGACAGCCATCTTCAATATGGTCAGAAACTGGACTTCTATCCATAAACTACAGCAGATGGAAGATCAGGGTTATACCGTTATCAACTCCGGCTATGGAATAGAAAACTGTACACGCGAGAAAATGACCCGCCTGTTAATGTCGAACAACATCTCACATCCGGCCAGCCTGATCCTTCCTACCGATGAAGACCCGACAGCCGCACTGGAAAAAGCCGGATTTTATAACTGCTGGATCAAACGAGGCGACTTTCACGCCATCCACCGGGAAGATGTCACCTACGTCAGGAATCCGGAAGAAGCCAAAACAATCCTGAAAGAATACGCCATCCGCGGAATCAAGACTGCCGTAGTCAACGAACATCTGGTTGGCGACCTGGTTAAGTTCTATGGCGTGACCGGAACTGATTTCTTTTATTGGTTCTACCCCTCCAACCAACATCACAGTAAATTCGGGTTAGAACAGATAAACGGAACGGCCAAAGGCATTCCGTTTGACGATTCAAAGTTGCAGCAACTTTGCAGCCAGGCGGCAGAAGTACTGAACATTCATATTTACGGTGGTGACTGTATTATTTCAGATGACGGATCGATCCGGCTGATCGATTTCAATGACTGGCCCAGTTTTGCTCCCTGCCGGGACGAAGCTGCTCCCCAAATTGCCCGCCGCATCTATAATTTAATCAGCAAGTAATGGAAGAAACAAAAAAGAAACCCGATATAGAGTCTACACTCAAATCCCTGGATACCGAAGAATTCATCGATATCCACTTCTATCGCCCGATCGGTTATCGTTGGGCGTTATTCTTCAATAAGCTGGGAGTATCCCCCAATACAATTACCGTAGCCAGTATATTTATAGGTATTGCAGCCGGTATTTGTTTCTATTACCAGAGCCTGACAATAAATATCATCGGTATGTTATTGCTTATCTGGGCAAACTCATACGACAGCGCCGACGGACAGCTGGCCCGCATGACTGGTAAGAAAACACCATTGGGTCGTATTCTGGACGGAACAGCCGGCGACTGCTGGTTTATTGCTATCTATGCCGCCATCTGCCTTCGGTTGACACCGGAATGGGGTATCTGGATCTGGATATTTGCTGCTATCACCGGATTTTTCCACAGCAAACAAGCCGCCATGGCTGATTATTACCGGAATATCCACCTGTTATTCCTGAAAGGAAAAGCCGGAAGCGAACTCTCCCACTCTCCCGCCCTGAAAGAGAAATACAAGACGATGAGTTGGAAAAAAGATTTTATCTACAAACTTTTTGAAACATTTTATATCAACTATACCGTCGGGCAGGAAGCATTGTCGCCGAAGTTTCAGAAAATGATGAACATCATCCGGACCAAGTATCACGATGAAGCTCCGGAATGGTTCCGGAAAGCCTTCCGTGAAAAGAGCCTTCCGATGATGAAATACACGAATATGCTGTCATTCAACACACGTGTCATTGCTTTATTCGTCAGTCTTTTCATCGATATGCCCTGGCTGTATTTCGTATTTGAAATGACAGTATTGAATATCATGCTGGCATATATGATCGTAACACACGAACGTTTCTGTGCCCAATTCACTAAAGAACTCGAATCAAAATCATAAATATATGTTCGAATCAGACAAGATAAAAGGAATCATATTCGATTATGGCGGTACCATCGACAGCAATGGCATGCACTGGGCCGAAGTGATCTGGATGGCTTATCAGGCCGAAGAAGTACCGGTGAGCAAAGAGATCTTCCGGAATGCCTATGTGCACGGCGAACGGACGTTAGGTAAAAATCCGATCGTAAAGCCCCATCACACTTTCCTCGACATGCTGCGCCTGAAGACAGACATACAGATCGAATGGCTCAAAGCCGGCGATTTTATCCCCGAAGCGTATGCCACTCCCGGATTAAAACAGCGGCTGGCCGACTGGTGCTATGCTTATGCACGGAAGTCGATCGACACAGCCCGTCCCATACTGGAGGCATTGTCTCAAAAATACCCGCTGGTACTGGTCTCCAATTTCTATGGGAACATCGAATCCGTACTAAAAGATTTTCATCTGGATACTTATTTTAAATCGATTGTCGAATCAGCAGTTGTCGGTATCCGCAAACCCGATCCGGCTATATTCGGGTTAGGTGTAAAAGAATTATCATTACCGGCAGAAACGATCGTCGTAATCGGAGATTCTCACGATAAAGACATTATCCCCGCTACGTCTATCGGCTGCAAAACAATCTGGCTGAAAAGTATCGGCTGGAGCGATTACCGGGGGGATGAATCGGCCGACCTGGTTATTACCGATTTCACAGAACTGGAACAGGCATTCAGCCTATAGACTTTCTGACCATCAATAATTCAATAGAAACCTTTCCAATCATAAAAGTAGTCCTATCTTTGTTACCAAAAAGACAGGACTACTTTTATGATAAAAAAATATGCACTAGTACTATTCGTACTACTCACATCATGTGACCTGATAGACTACCATCCATACGACGGCAGAATCACGTACAAGGAAGACAAAGATATCAATGAAATGAATATTTTTAAAATCCGGAACGCCTGCCAGGATAAAGACACCATCCGTTTTATCTTTACAGGCGACACTCAGCGCTGGCTGGATGAAACGAATGACTTCGTGAAGCATGTCAACCAACGGGACTCTATCGATTTTGTCATTCACGGAGGTGACCTGACCGATTTTGGTATCAAAAAAGAATATATCTGGCAACATTCAATTTTATCCAAGCTAAAAATACCTTATGTTGCCCTGATCGGCAATCATGACATTATCGGCAACGGGGAATTGGTATACGAGGATATGTACGGTCCTAAAAACTTCTCGTTCAGCGTTGGCCCCTCACAGTATTATGGCGGAGGTGGTGCAATCCGTTTCATCTGCCTGAACACGAATGCGCTTGAATACGATTACTCTATTCCTGTACCCGATTTCTCCTTTATAAAGGGTGTACTGAACAGTACAACAGAAGATGATAAATGCACGATCTTTGTTATGCATGTGCCGCCCGGAAGCGAGCAATTCAATAACAATGTGGCAGATATCTTCCAGGAAAAGATACGGGAATTTCCCAATCCTCTTTTCTGCTTGCATGCCCACGACCATAACTTTGCCGCCCGCGACCTGTTCGACGACGGGATCATTTATTATTGCTGCGACAATATCGGCAAACGTACTTATTTACTCTTTACCGTAACACCTGATGACTACTCATATGAAATCGTTAAATTTTAAATTACTACTGCTCTTAACCTTGCTTTTTCCGTTTTATACAAATGCTCAGGACAGTATCCCTGCCCCGACTTTGTATGACAGACATATAGAAAGATACACTTCACTATGGGAAAATCTTATCCCTCGGTACAGTAAAATACAATTTGCCGGCTCCATGGGTATGTTCTCTTTCGGGATCGGATGGGACTACTACCGCCATCACTGGGAAACAGACCTTCTCTTCGGATTTGTTCCCAAAACCGCCCGTAACCTGAAAGCAGAAAGTTCAAAAAAACGTCACACCATGGCAACATTCACGGTAAAGCAAAATTATATCCCCTGGAGAGTTCCTTTGCATAAAAACATTGATTTCGAACCGTTAACAACAGGGTTATACATTAACACCCTGCTTGACAGAGATTTTTGGGTACAAAGCCCTGACAAATACCCTAAAGGCTATTACTTCTTTTCAACAAGAGTACGGACCCATATTTTTCTCGGCGAACGTGTCACCTTTAAATTCAATAATCCGGGAAGATGGCATAAATCAGTCACGCTGTTTTACGAACTCAGCTCATGCGATCTGTATATCCTTAACAAATTTGGAAACAAATATCTGAAGCCGAAAGACTATCTCAGCCTGTCATTTGGCCTGAAGTTTCAGATATTGTGATAAGAAATATTATACTTCCATAAGAGATTACTTATCACTACATTAATAATAAATACAAATATTTGTATATGCTACAGACTACATATGTTATTTTTAACCAGTAACCACACACCTGTTATTGTACTATTTAACACATAAAAACAGTCTTTCCAAAACATCAAAAAAAAGTTTCAACCGCCTTTCAAAACACACAATAACAAACTATAAACCACAGATATACAAGCAAAAACTATGACTAAAAAAAACGATCGTTTTAACTAGTCATTATTCTGTTTGTTTTAACAATTGAAGCACTTTCTATATAAGTTTTGAAAATTAAAATCTATATATTTTTTCTTTGTTGTAGATATGAATAAAATGCCTACCTTTGCGGTGACTAAAAAAAACGATCGTTTTAGCTAGTCATTGTTTTTCGTGAGCTCACATCTGTGACTGACGAACTTTGTTGTGTCAATACCTTATAGTTTGTTATGATTTATATATTCATTGCTATTTCTCTATTTATATCAATAGTTCTATCAGCGCTTATTATTCCAAGGATTCTCGTCGTAGCTTTCCGAAAAAAGTTATTCGACATCCCCGACGAACGAAAAGTCCATAGCGGAATAATTCCCCGTCTGGGCGGCATATCATTTGTCCCCACCATCCTATTTTCATTGGCTTTCACCACCGGATTAAGGTATCTTATCGGTTATGAAATCGCCATTGACAGCCTTCATTTCATAGTTCCTGAATTTTATTTCTTAGTCTGTGGCTTAACGTTATTGTATTTATCAGGCATAAAAGATGACTTGGTCGGACTGCGTTACCGAAGCAAATTCGTTATACAGATCATAGCAGCCTCCCTTATCCCCCTGTCCGGCCTATGGATCAACAATTTATATGGTCTTTTCGGTATTGAAGAACTGACTCCCTGGCTAGGAATTCCTTTTACAATCCTATTAACAGTATTCATTGTCAATGCGATCAATCTGATAGATGGCATTGACGGATTAGCATCCGGGTTAAGTAGTATATCACTGTTAACTCTCGGCAGCTTATATATCTATTATGGCCAGTGGATTTATGCCATGCTCGCTTTTTCTACACTGGGAGTACTACTTCCCTTCTTCTATTATAATGTTTTTGGTAATGTAGATCGCTGTAAAAAGATATTTATGGGTGATACTGGGAGTTTGACACTAGGATATATATTAGCTTTTTTAGCTATCTCCTATACCAATAACAATCCTGAAAGAGCCCCATATTCAGAGGGAGCTATCGTTATTGCCTTCTCTACTTTAATAGTTCCTATGTTTGATGTGATCCGGGTAATATTGGTGCGTGCCCGAAATCACAAAGGGTTATTTGACGCAGACAGAAATCATATACATCACAAATTTTTGGATATGGGTTTCAGTTCGCGCAAAGCAATGATCTGTATATTGGCAATGGCGTTATCTTTCAGTATCATCAATATGACATTAATATCCTATGTAAATAACAATGTTTTGTTTATAATGGATATTGTTGTTTGGGTTGGGTTGAATTTGTGGTTTGATAAGATCAGAGATAAAAATCAATAAGTATCGATTTACGTGAAGTGTCTCAAAATTATTTTATCGTAAAGACATACTTTAGATTAAGCACTAACTAAAAAAACATCAAACTTTAAATATTTTAAGTAATAACAATATTTTTTATACACAGTAGAGAATATGAAAGCTTGTTTTATGGGGTTGGGATATATCGGACTTCCCACAGCAATAATTGCTGCAAAGCATGGTGTAGATGTGTTAGGGGTTGATATCAATCCTAATGTGGTAGAAATGACAAATCAAGGTAAACTTCATATTATTGAACCTGGATTGGAGGAATGTTTGCAAGAAGTTGTAGCTACACAAAAGTTGAAAGCTTCTACTACTGCAGAAAAGAGTGATGCGTATTTTATTGTTGTTCCAACTCCCTTTAAAGGAAATCATGAACCGGATATATCTTACGTAGAGGCTGCTACCCGATCTGTTCTTCCATTATTAAAGGAAGGAGATTTGTATGTGATAGAATCAACATCTCCTGTAGGGACAACAGAAAAAATGCAGACATTGATTTTTTCTGAACGTCCGGATTTGAAAGATAAAATTTATATAGCTTATTGCCCGGAACGTGTACTGCCTGGAAATGTTATTTATGAATTAGTACACAATGACCGGGTTATCGGCGGGATCACCCCTGAATCTACAGATAAGGCTGTAGAATTTTATAGTTTGTTCGTACAAGGTAGTTTGCATAAGACAAATAGTAAGACTGCAGAGATGTGTAAACTCACTGAAAATTCATCTCGTGATGTTCAGATAGCTTTTGCTAATGAATTATCCATAATTTGTGATAAAGCAGGCATTAATGTTTGGGAATTGATTGAATTAGCCAATAAGCATCCTCGTGTAAATATTTTACAACCAGGTTGTGGTGTTGGAGGTCATTGTATAGCTGTAGATCCTTATTTTATAACTTCAGATTTCCCGATTGAGTCGCAAATTATCGCTAAGGCACGCGAAATAAACAATTATAAATCATTTTGGTGTGCAGAGAAAATCCAAAATGCTATGCTAAAGTTTGAGTTAGAAAATCACCGTAAGCCCTGTATCGCGATGATGGGATTGGCATTCAAACCGAATATTGATGATTTACGTGAATCTCCAGCTAAATACATCACGACCAAAGTGATGCTAAGTTGTAACAATGCGGATATTCTAGTGGTAGAGCCGAATGTGGAGAGCCATAATGTTTTCAAATTAACCGATTATCGGGAGGCTTATGATAAAGCGGATATAGTGGTTTTCTTGACGGCGCATGATCCATTTAAGTCGTTGCCGTATCGGGAAGACAAAGTTATCTTGGATTTCTGTGGGATTTATAAGAAATAGATGTAAGACGGATTATAAATAATTTGCTCCAAAAAAAGTTTTATCTTTGTTGATAAGGTATATAACTTTGTTATGAGTCAATATATAGTAGTAAGATCGTGATTCTTAAATGAACTAGAATCTTGCGAAAACCGTTGAATACCTTCTCTAAAGACGAATATCGTTCTTAATTTCATTAATACGGTTACTGGAAGTAAGCACTCAATTACTTCTTTGCTGTTATAGAATTTAAATATCTTTGGGTGATCGTAACCCCGAGTGACATACTTCCTTTATGCCAATGACAGGAACGACAGTCGGACGATTCTTTGCATATAAACACTTGACGAGGAACAATCCGATTTTGAAACATCTTCAATATTGGACTCAGGCAAGAACTGTCTTCACAACGTAAGTAAACGTGGCTTTGAGATGTTTGCCTGGTTCTACACTTTGATAGAAACTGAAAAGGATCGTGACCTTCAATTGAAGAAATGGTTAACCTGTCTGATCCGTGAAATGATGCACGGCAACTAGGATTATGCAAGTTTCCTTTAAGGAGTTTACTGTGTACAATAGAAAGAACAATCATTTGAAAACAAAAAACGAGATCCTATTTTGCTGATATAGAATTGAGAGGAAGTGATTGAGTGTTTACGCCAATATTAAATTCAAAATGTTTTTTTAATGAGACACAGTTTAGGAGACTGCAAAAGTGCCCTGAATAGAGTGTTTACTTTATATTGAATGATTACATATGACAAATTGTTCGTATTGGCTTGTCTGTGTTGACTTGTGCTCAAGTCATCAAGATTTTGCGGAATATTCGTTTTCTGATAGATTCCGTGATGATAAATGTTTTTTTGAGGATGAATACTTTCTGCTTATTTGCGATGGAGTTTTGCTGAATAAGAAAGACCTGTTTAGGTCAAACAGTTGTACCTCGATGAAGGATTTACTGTTCCAAATATTATTTGGTGAAACTACAGTAGAGAGATGGACGGGAGTTTTTACAGGATTCGTCTATGATAAAACAAAGCGGAAAGGATATGCTTGGGGAAATCAGACTGGAGATGTATCGTGTTTCTATTCTTTCGATGAAAAGAATAAGAAACTCTTTGTCTCAAACAACTTCAACATTTTAATAGAAAGAGTAGGATGTGGAGCTCTTGATGAGAAAACGTCTCATTTTCTTTTGACATACGGTTTTGTTCCTGATGATGGAACTATTTCCTGCAACATTAAACGAATAAATCCCGGCTGTTTGCTTCACTTGATGGGGACTGGTTTTCGACTGAAGAAATACCATAGGTTCACATGGAGTAAATCTGTTGATATGACAATGGAACAGGCGGTTGAAGGTCTTGACCATCATTTCCGCAAAGCAGTAAGATTATGCTTTGAAAAAGATATTGAGTATGGCTACAAACGTCATTTAGCTGATTTATCAGCTGGATTGGATTCTAGAATGGTGAATTGGATTGCCTGTGATCTTGCTTACAAGGATATTACAAATATTAGTTACTCTCAGTCACAAACTGATGAATATTGTTTTTCAGCTCAAATGGGGGAGAGATTTTTGAATGAATTTTTCCATCATTCTTTAGATGACGCCACGTTCCTCTATGATATTGACGAAATGGTTAAGCTACAGTTTGGCCTTGGTTGCTACTACAGCATCTCAGGTGGATATCAGTGGCTTAGATTCATAAATTTCTGTAATTACGGCTTAGAACATACAGGTCAGCTTGGAGATGTGATTGTAGGCAGTTATCTTCACAATGAGGTTCAAACTGTTAACCTCAATGCTGGTAGATACTCCTCGTTGCTTCCCCTTCGCTTTCATGTTCAACAGGAAGATTATAAATGTCATGAGGATTTTATGATGTACACTCGTGGTTTCAAAGGAATATTGAATACACATTACCTGCGAAACAATTTTACCTATGCGGTGTCACCGTTCCTAGATTTGGAGTTTATGGAATTTTGTGCATCGATACCGTTGAAACTACGATTGGATAGCAAACTATATTGGAAATGGCTTGACACAAAATATCCTGTGGCAGCATCGTTCCCTAGTTCTCGTATGAGGAATGACAGGAAAGTTATTTCCTTTCTCCATAAATTAAAGAACAAGGTTAGTTATGAGTTGTATGATTTGGGATATAAGTTGGGATTGTTGAAGTCATCGGTTAACAGGAATCACATGAATCCTTACCAGTATTGGTATGAGACCAATGAGCATCTGAGAAACTTCATTTGTGATTATTTCGACGAGAATATTCATATAGTTGGTGATTATCCAGAATTATACAAAGAAGCATGTACTATGTATAATAGTAATAATGCGATAAATAAATTAATGGCAATATCTTTACTTGCTACTGTAAAAACATATATCAAATAATCTTTTTTGTATTTGAAGTAGATATAATAAACTATAATTGATAAAAAGTTATCATAATGACAAAAAAGTACGACATGACAGAAGGATTTATCTGGATAAAATTATGCCGTCAATATATAACCATTAATTTTCTAGATAGATTAAAATGAAGATTTTTATTTCAAATTTGCAACTGCTGGATATTGGTGGTATTAGCACATCATTGCTTAATTTCTTGAACGAACTGAAAAAGGATAATGATATCACACTGTGCATTTTATCCAATTATGTCAGCGATAACGTCAGTTTACCCGAGGGTATCAAGTTAATCCAAGGTTCCAACATGCTTGGAGAAGCTCTTCTTGACCGTCGTCGCATCAGTAATATTGGTATTTATCGTAAAGTCCGCATGGTATTATTACGGATGCTGAAAAGATTTTTAGGTGTGAAGTTTATTCTCAAACTTTGCTTAAAAGGGAAAAAGGTAGAGGGATGCTATGATATGGCAATTGCGTTTTCTAACAATTTATACTCTAACAGCGGAGATATTACTTTGGGTGGCGACTATCAGTTTGTGCTCAATAACGTGAAAGCACGTAAAAAACTGGCATGGATACACAATGATGCAGCCAAGTGTGGAATAACCCGACATATTGCAACCGAGATATTTCGTGATTTTGATGGTATTATTCATGTAAGTAAAAATAACAAAATTCTATTTGATAAAATAGCGCCTGAGTATCAAGAGAAATCTTTCGTTATTTATAATATGTATGACATTCTTCGAATTAAACAATTGTCAGTAGAGTATGCCAATCCTTACGAGAATAATGGGAAAATACATTTAGTGACAGTATGTCGACTCGATGAGAAGCAAAAGAAAATTAGTCGTATTCTTGAAGCTGCCAAAATACTTATTGCAGATGGATATACAAATTTTGATTGGAAGGTTGTGGGCGATGGTATCGACCGAATTAGTTATGAACAAAAATTGAATGATTATTGTCTACAAAACTTCATTGAGTTTGTAGGGCTGAAGCCTAACCCTTATCCCTACATGAAGTATGCCGATGCTTTTGTATTGACATCACTATACGAAGGACTAAGCATGGCAAATGTGGAGGCTCAGATTCTCAATACACCGGCACTTGTGACCAACTATGGTGCAGCCGACGAGGTGGTTGTTAACAACATAAATGGTATCATCTGTGAAAACTCAGTAGATGGCGTAGTTGAAATGATCAAACGTATACTTGTTGAGCCTGCCTTACTTAGTAAGTTCTGTCAATACTTCATTGATAATCCTGTCAACAACAATTTGGCATTACAGCAGTTCTACGAGATAGCATTACATTAAGCATATGACTATGAATAGAGTTAACATTGATCTACGTCAGGCATTAGGCTTTGGGGGTATTGCAAATTTTGTAAGAAATCTTTCGTGTAATCTACCTACTACGGAAAATATTGTTTTTACAGGATGCACCTACCTAACACGTCAGAATGACAGTTATAAATATGAATGGTTTCCTGGTATAATCAAACGCACGATACTACCTTCTAAGTATTTTTTTTATTCAAAATTTAAACTCCCATTTACTTATGAAAAATGGATGAGGAGTAAAAGTGACTTCAATATATTTCTTTCATTCACTCTGCCAGTAGTTCGTTTTGAAGCACCTCTGGTAAGTACTATACATGATATTATCCTTTTACGAACGAATAGTGAACCATCGGCTGTCGTTGAAGAACACAAACGTATTTTAAACAAGACGATTGAACGGTCAAAATACATCCTGACAGTATCACAGAATAGCAAGCAAGACTTAATTGATTATTTTGGGCTTGACGAAAAAATAATTCACGTCATCCCAAATGGCATTGACCAACAAGCGTTCAGGCGATGTATAACAAACGCCGAAGAAACGCGAATGAGAAAAAAATACAGATTACCTCCAAAATACATACTAAATTTTGGCATATACCGTAATCATAAGAACATAGAAAGGCTGATAGAGGCATATTCTAAGTTACCACACTATATTAGAAATGAATATAAATTAGTATTAACGAAAAGTCATCCAGCTATAGATGATGCTATTATACGATATGCTATTGGTGATGATGTTAGAATTATAGGTTATGTTGACGAGATAGATAAGCCTGTAATATACAAATTAGCAAGTATTGTATATTATGCTTCGCTTTATGAAGGGTTTGGAGTTCCTGTGATTGAGGCTCAAGCTGCAGGAGTCCCAGTTATAACATCTAATATATCCAGTCTGCCAGAAGTGGCAGGTGAAGGTGCTGTTTTGGTGGATCCCTATAGTACAATTGAAATTGAGAATGCCATTGAGCGTTTGTGTGAAGATAATATATATCGTTCGCAGATTATAGATCGTGGGCTTATCAACTCACAACAATATACATGGGATTGTGCGAGTCAGAAACTTGTTCAATTTATTCATCAAATCATGTGAAAATGGTAACAAGTAGAACAGTCAATTCTTTAAAAAATACGGGTATATCGCTTTCTGTACAGATTGTCTGCATACTGCTCAGTTTCATAGGACGAACCGTATTCATCAAGCAACTGAACATTGAGTATCTTGGAGTAAACGGCTTATTTTCCAATATACTGACTCTTCTATCGCTTGCTGAATTGGGAATAGGCACAGCGATTACATACATGATGTACAAACCGATTGCCGATAATGATACCGAGAAGATTGCTGCGCTGAACAATCTTTATCGGCAAGTGTACAACTGCATAGGACTATTCATTGTATTGGTGGGATTATCTCTTACTCCTTTTATTACCTGTTTCATCAAGGAAGTTCCGAATATTGAGGAGAACATACATATAATTTATGTACTGTATGTACTTAACACTTCGATGTCCTATTTCTTCACCTATAAGAGGTCGTTGCTCATAGCCTATCAAAAGGAGTATGTCAACAACAAGAACGTACTGCAATTCACTTTGCTGAAGGAAGTTTCATTGGTTTTCATACTGTTTACAGTAAGGAGCTACTATATGTATCTTGTGGCACAAGTAATAGTGACATTTCTCTCCAACATTGCCATTTCCTACAAAACCAACCGACTTTTCCCTGAAGTCGTTAATCTAAAGCCAGCCAAAGTCCCTCGAAATGAGATAAAAGTAATAATGAAGAACACGATGGCTATGGTATGTCATCGTATAGGCTCCGTTATGGTTTCAGGAACAGGCAATATGTTCATCTCCTATTACGTAGGAATTGCCATGGTTGGCATCTATTCAAATTATGTGCTTATTTCCACAAGCGCATGCATGATAGTTGCAAAAGCTGTTAATAGCATAACAGCTAGTTTCGGAAATCTTGTGGCAACCGCTGATGATGACAAAGTTTATAGTGTATTCCGAAAGATATATTTCATGAATTTCACTCTTGCCTATGTCATTGCCATTTTCTTCTTCGCATTGGTTAACCCATTTATCGCTGTATGGATTGGAAGTGAATATTATCTAGACAAAATCTCGGTGTTACTTATTGCTGTCAATTCAATATTCTTCAATCAGTTGAGAATTCCATCGCAGATGGCTATTAACACCTATGGACTCTTTTGGCAGATAAAATGGAAGTCTATTATAGAGGCGTTAATAAACCTTGCTATGTCATTTCTGTTTACCGCCTATTTGGGACTGGGAATAAAGGGCATATTGCTATCTATGCTACTCTCAAATATTGCAACAAACCTGTGGTGGGAGCCATATGTAGTATTCAAGTATGGCTTTAAGATGCCTCTTGTGATATATATGAAGGAGTTTGCCAAAAGCACACTCATGATTGTTTGTACAATCATGATTATATCTTTTGCAACATCTTTGATTGACTCGGTATGCCCTGACGTCTTTATCAATTTTATATTGAGATTGTTAATGACAATTATAGTCTCTTGTTCCCTGTTGTATCTTTGTTACAGTGGCTCCGAAGAATTCTCTTATACATTTAGCTTATTAAGAAAACTATCTATCACTAAATGATTACTCTTCTATTTAAGGATTATAGTACTATTATTTCTTCATTCCATGGTATGATAACAATATCGGATTTGTCAATCTTTATCAGTAAGTACGTCATTTAAGGTATATAATTAAACTTCTAAATCTATCTCTGGATCTAATCTTTATATGATGCACACAAATTATAGCCCAAGTTTCATACAGATGTAGGATCTTGAGACAAATCAGAGCTGTCATTCTGCAATAGAGATAAGTTATTATCAAGATTACAGTAATTTTTTAAATAGAACTGCATGAAAATATTATATATAACAACAAGCTATGAGCAAAAGGCAAACTCAGCTTCAATTCGAAACAATGCGTTGGTAGAAGGACTTATCCAAAATGGATGTAAAGTTACAGTATTGACTCCACAATGGCCGGAACATATGCGATCCATCTATTTCACCAATCAGAATAAAGCAGATGTTATCCGAACTTATATTCCCGACTTGTCTATATTAAAAAAGACTTCTGTTCCCGGAAAAAGGAAGAGTAATTCAACATTGTCGTACATTAGAAGTTTGGTACGCGACCTAATTTATTTCCCAGACATTTGTAAGAAATGGAAAAATCTGATTAGCGTCGAAATTGGAGATTCTTACGATCTTATCATTTCATCCTCAGATTTAAAAAGTTCACATTTCGTTGCTTTGAAACTAAAGAAACAAAATCCTCAGATTCCATGGATACAAATATGGGGAGATCCTTGGAAAGATGATGTTAATTTGAGTTGGTTACATAAACGAAAAGCAGGGAAACAGGAATATGAATTACTGAAACAAGCAGACAAAATCATTTACGTTTCCAGCCTAACAAAAGAAAAAATGAGTCGTAACTATCCTGAAATATCAGATAAGTTATTTTATATTCCAAGAGGTTATTACAAAGCTATTCACAAAAGCAGAATGGATAATAATCTTTTTCGTATTGTCTATACAGGAGTATTATCTCCTGGTCGCAATGTTTTAAACTTCTTATCTGCCCTAGAGGAGTATAATAAAGAAAAAGAAAAGAAGATTTGTTTGGACTTCTATGGAAACTATCCATCGGATATGGAAGAAAAAATAAAAAAATATGTAAGTTGTTCAGTTCATTCAAATATCGATTATGAGGAAATCTTATCTTTATACAGAGAGTCTGATGCTCTTCTTTTCATATCCAACAAACAAGGTTCAACCCAGATTCCCGGAAAGTTATTTGATTATATGGGAACAGAATTGCCAATCATCTGTCTGGTGGATGATATAAATAGTGGTATTGTGCAAATATTAAGCTCGTATCCTCGTTGCCTTATTATACAAAATACTCCTAATGATATCCGGAGGGGATTAACAAATATTAACTTTTACTTAGGTAAACGATATGAAGTTGAACCTAACTTTTCACCTAAAGCTGTAGCTTCTGAAGTATTAAAAATGATGATATGATTTTATATATTGCTTCCATACTACTTTGTCTTGTTTCTTATTCAATCCCTCAACTGCGTAAATCGTTACTTTGGTATAATCTGTGCATGTGCATTTTATGTGTATTCTTGTGCTTTGGATACATGACTGGTTCAGACTGGAGACAATATGAGCCAATGTATAACGAAATAGATTTTCACAATCTATTTTATAATTACTTTGCTGAACCAGGATATTACATTTATATGCTAATATTCAAATTTATGCATTTTAGCTTTTGGAATTTCTTTATTCTGACGAAAGTTATTATCTTTTTTCTGTGTGCTCGGATAATAAACGAATATGTACCTGAATTTCGCTTCTTGGTATGGATGTTTTTTTTACCCTGGTTCGGTTTTTACTTATTCATTGACAATCCGATGAGAAATCTGATTGCTGTCGCAATCTTTCTCTATGCTAGTCGTTACATTATCAATCGTTCTTTCCTGAAATATTGTATTTGTATTTGCCTGGCCGTTTCTTTTCATTTCTCAGCGACCATTTTTTTCCCGTTATATAGTCTTTTCACGAAACGTATATCAACATTGTCATTCATCGTCTTTTTCGTTATTTTTATAGGAATATCCATTAATCGCGATCTTTTCTCTTCGATAATAGAACATGTCTTTGGATCCATTCCTTATATACAAAAAAAAATAGAATTCTATATTATGGGGGATAATCCGGATGGAGAAGGGAAGGGAATCTCATTAGGAATGTTTATCCATTTATTTTTTTTTATCCTTCTTTTACTCTATAGGAATCGAATAGAACAAACAAAAAGCGGAACATTTATCCTGAATGCATCTCTTTTTTATTTGTTAATTTATCGACTGGGGTCAACTATCGATATATTCTCTAGATTTCAATTATACTTATCTGTTTTCTATTCTATAGGAATAGTTTTATTAATTAATATTTTTACCAGAAGTTCTCGATATATTTATATAATATCTCTGCTATGTTTATCCTTTATTGCTTCAAGCAAGATTTTTTCATACAAATATATTCCTTATACAAATTATCTGTATTACATTTTGATAGATGAATATCCTTCTTTTGAATATCGTTCAGATTATAATTACAGAAACACACCTTATTCGCAACAATAAAATGAATTTAAAAATGAAACATAAAATCGTATTTTTACAAGCCGCTCTTAGAAATTCTCATTTCATTAAACGTGTTTTATCTTTGCGGGATGGTGGATTTGATATCAAAGTATATGGATTTGAAAGAGATAACGAGAATGCCAATTTTTTCCCAAAAGATATTTCAGTAGAAATAATCGGTTACATGACAAATGGGAAAAATTATCTCTCCAGACTATCAACCTTACAACAGGGACTCAATAAAGTATTCATAGAAAATCCGGATGCAATATTCTATGCTACAACTTTTGATATTGGTTTCTTTTGCTGGAAAGCAAATCGACCTTATATATATGAAATATCTGATTTTGTATATGTCAATTTCCCTGTTATTCTGCATCCTATTTTTAGATTTTTTGATAGAATATTGGTTAAAAAATCAAAAGCAACAGTATTAACATCTGAAGGCTTTCATCAATACCTATTTAAACGGAATAATATAGCTCCAAATATTCTATTTCTTCCAAATAAATTAAACAAGCAAGTGGAAAATATAAAGCGTGAAAGTCTGCAAACAGAGAATGAAAAATCTCTCAACTTCTCATTCATCGGTTTATATCGCTATCCAAATACAATATTAAGATTTGCCCGGATTATCGGGGAATATTTCCCCTACTATACATTTCATTTCTGGGGAAATGGTGAACTTAAAAACGAAATACAGGCTCTTACATATAAATATCCAAATATCATAGAGCATGGTCCATTTAAAAATCCAGATGACCTCCCCACTATTTATGCAAAAACAGATCTTGTGATAGCTTGTTATGATACTTCTACTATAAACGAAAGGATAGCAGAGCCAAACAAATTATATGAAGCCTTATTTTTTTGTAAACCCATTATTGTATCTAAACATACATATTTGGCAGAAAAAGTAGAATTGTTGCAATGTGGTTATGCGATAGATCCATTCAATGATGAAGCAATAGTAACTTTTATAAAACAGATCAGTAAAGAAAAACTAAAGGCAATCAGTCAACATATCTCAAGGATAGATAGCAAACTTTTGATAGACGATCCTAAACAATTATATCATGCGATTCAAAATTATTTTGCATCTGACACTGTACTACATAAATTCTAAAATGAAATATAATGAATCAAAATTTAATATCTATTATTACTCCTGTTTATAATGGAGAGAAATTTATAACTGAAACGATTTATTCCGTACAAAGGCAATCGTATCCGAACTGGGAAATGATTATTGTAGATGATGGTTCTAAAGATGGAAGTGCCCAAATCATCCAGTCTTTTTCAGATCAAGATAAACGAATTAAGTTCATTCAACAAGTTAATGCCGGCTCAGCAGCTGCGCGTAACAATGCATTGCGTCATGCGGAAGGTAGATATGTAACTTTTCTTGATGCAGATGATTTATGGGAACCAGATTTCCTAAAAAAGCAACTGGCGTTCATAAAAGAGAAAGATGCAGATGTTGTTTTCGCCTCATACAGAAGGATCAATGAACATGGATACGAGATTTTAAAACCATTTGTTGTACCGGATAAAGTCAATTATTCAGGTCTATTAAAGACCTGTTCCATATCTTGTCTCACGGCTTTATTCGACAAAGAAAAAACCGGCGAAGTATTCTTCAATGAAAATCTGAAAAGCATGCGGGATGATTTTGTCTTCTGGTTATCTATTCTCAAGAAAATAGATTACGCATATGGGAATAAAGAAATTCTTGCTCGATATAGAGTTTTTGCAAACAGCACAACAGGAAATAAAAAAAGGGTAATCATTCCTCAGTTTAAAGTATATCATGAAATAGAAAAATTAGGTATAGTCAAAAGCCTTTACTACTTACTCAACTGGGCAATTAATGGTTTTATTAAATACAAATAATAAGATGGACATAATTATTGGGGCTGGCGTATCAGGTATCAGTTACGCTAATTTCACAAATAATGAATATATTGTCTTAGAAAAAGATGACAGTATAGGTGGTTATTGTAAGACAATCAAAAGAAACGGGTACGTATGGGATTATTCTGGTCACTTTTTCCATTTCCAAAATCCCGAATTGGAGAAGTATGTATGCAAGAATATAGATCCAACAACTCTTAGGAAAATTAACAAAAAAACTCAGATTCTATACAAGGGGAAATATATTGATTTTCCTTTTCAAAAGAACATTCATCAATTGGATAAGGAGGAGTTTATTGACTGTCTGTATGATTTATTCGTCACAGACGAGATTCAACCAAATAGTTTTAAGAATATGGTATATAAGAACCTGGGGAAATCCATTTCAGAAAAATTCCTTATTCCCTATAATGAAAAATTATATGCCTGTGATCTGAATAAACTGGATGCAAATGCAATGGGACGTTTTTTTCCAAAGGCAAGTAAAGAAGATATCATCCAGAATTTCAGGAAAAGTGAAAACCAATCCTACAACAGTTTCTTTACATATCCTGAAGGAGGGGCCATTGAATATATAAAATCACTGGCTAGCAATATAGAATCGAATAAAATTTTTCTGAATGAAAAGGTCGAACAAATTGATCCGAAGAATAAAATCGTCCAAACAAACAAACGGACATTGTATTATGACCATTTGATTTCCACTATACCTTTTCCAAAACTTTTAGATATTTGTGACCTAGGATACAATAAGCAGTTATACACCTGCAATAAAGTTATGGTATTCAATTTAGGATTTGATCGCAAAGGCAGTGATCTTCAAAATCATTGGGTATACATTCCAGATAAAGACATTATTTTTTATAGAATCGGTTATTATGATAATATCATTCAATCAAATAAAATGTCTTTATATATAGAAATCGGTTTTCCAAAAGACGTTCAATTAAAAGAAGAATCGTTTTATTTGGATAAGGTTATGGATGATTTGAAAAAACTTAGGATTGTCCAAAATGAACAATTAGTCGATTATCATTCAGTTGTTATGGATCCAGCATATGTACACATCAGTAAAGAAAGTCTCGAAGACATTAAACGATTAAAAGAACAGTTAGCTTTTTATCAAATATATTCTATAGGACGGTACGGGAGTTGGACTTATTGTTCTATAGAGGATAACATCAAAGAGGCCCAGAAAGTTGCACAAACAATTTCAAAGAGTTAAAAATAATAATTTGCAATGAAAACAATAATGCTCGTCTTCGGGACTCGTCCCGAAGCAATAAAAATGGCTCCTTTGGTGAAGGAGTTTGAGAAGTATCCCGAACAGTTTAAAACAGTGGTTTGTGTGACTGGTCAACATCGCGAAATGCTGGATCAGGTGCTTCATCTTTTTGAAATCCATCCGGATTATGATTTGAATATCATGAAGCAAGGACAGGATTTATATGATGTAACTGCCCGTGTCCTTACTGGCATGCGAGATGTACTCAAAGAAGTACAACCGGATCTCGTGCTGGTACATGGCGATACGACTACTTCGACGGCTTCTGCTTTGGCTGCTTTCTATCAGCAGATACCGGTAGGACATGTTGAAGCGGGGCTTAGGACACATAACATGTATAGTCCCTGGCCGGAGGAGATGAACCGTTTGATAACGGGGAGGATTGCTACGTATCATTTTTCTCCGACACAGTTGAGCTGTCAGAATTTGTTGGATGAAGGTGTGAAGCAGAAGTCTATCCTTGTAACTGGAAACACGGTGATCGATGCTTTATATCTGGTAGTCGATAAAATTAAAGGAAATGAAGCGTTACAAAGGTCATTGACGGAAGAATTAAAAACTGCCGGATATGAAATCAGGGATCGTCGCCTTGTTCTTATTACCGGACACCGCCGCGAGAATTTTGGGGAGGGTTTCATTCAAATGTGTAAGGCTATCAAGACACTGGCGGAGAAGTATCCGGAAACGGATTTTGTCTATCCAATGCATCTGAATCCGAACGTGCGCAAACCAATTCATGAAGTTTTTGGAAATTCGGATTTGCAGAATATGTTTTTCATTGAACCGTTGGAATATCTGCCGTTTGTTTACCTGATGGAGAAATCGGCCCTTGTGCTTACCGATAGCGGTGGAATACAAGAAGAGGCTCCGGGATTAGGTAAACCGGTATTGGTTATGCGTGATACAACCGAGCGTCCTGAAGCTCTGGAAGCGGGAACAGTTAAATTGGTGGGAACGAATTACGATAAGATTGTACAGGAAGTTTCCGCTTTGCTGGACGATAAAGGGTATTATGACAAAATGAGTAAAGCAGTGAACCCTTATGGAGATGGTAAGGCTTGCGAAAGAATTGTTCATTTTGCAATGGGATAAAGAGGTTATTTTATATGCAAAAAAACCTGTCATCTTCTCCATATGAGAAAAAATAACAGGCTTCAAAATAATTTGGAACCAGCGGTAGCGTCTTTGCACATGTCGGGACGTTTTACTTAGTGGATACTAAAACCATAACCTTGAGAATTGAAAATTTGAAAGTCCCTTATTTCGGAGATGAAAGATATATGTTTTGAAGATAAAATAAGGGACTTTTGAATGCAAAAGATATATGTTTTTTAGAGGAAAAGGAGATTCTACTGTTGACAGGAAATATCTGTTGTACAGCATCAACTTAAAAGTTATGCTGACAGAAGAATTAAAACGCTATAAAAAAAAATTGGTGGAATTGTAGGTAAAAATTTGGCTTTGGATAAATTGGAAGCCTATATCGGAGAGTGTCCGGACCGCCGGATCGAAATAATGAAACTGGCCTGGCTGCTGGGGAGTGATGAGTGTCACCAAAAAAAGGGTTGGACTGATTTGGCAAATAAGTTTTTTGACAAATTCCGACCGGAAATATTGACTTGGTGTGGTTTTGACCTGGTAGATCCGTGGAAGGAGAGAGTACCGGTGAACGACCGGAAATTTTTGAGTGACCTGCTGGGGCAAATGAAGGTATATTATTTCAATGATGTGTCTTTCGACTTCCTGGCTGAGCACTTTTATCTCTGTTTTCGTTTGGAGGGAACGGTCGGTTCTTTTTGTACCGAAATGAAAGTACATGACTCCGATTATTCGGATTGTATCAAACATTTTTTGAATGAAATAAATAGGATTAATAACAAAAATAAGAAATAATAATTGATTAATACGCTGTATAACAGGTTTTTCTGTGCTTGTTTTTGCTGCGATTTTAGTAATTGCCGTCCGGTGCATACCCTCTACCTTTGTAGGGTGAAAGTGAATGATACCGGATGTTGTTAATCTTTGAAATCTGAAAAAAATGGCCGTAGGCCCTTATTTAGTTATAAATATTTATATTCTATATTAAAAGAGGAATTTCAGGACATTCCCGGGCGACTTGAAAAGTCTTCTATTAATAGGCTCAATATCAGAGATGTACAGACACGAAGCAAATTCATTTTCATCTTGATATCAATTTCAAACTTAATTTATATAGGGTATGAAAGATTATTGTGCTGAAAATGAGAAGAATACGTCCAATATTTTTGAAAGAGCATTCCTGAATGTTCTTAGGATCATCCTGAACCAATTACAGGCAAATCTCATCACTATCATTGATTCAAATTTTTCAGAAATGAAACTTATATCTAAATTAATCATTTGGGGAAGTATTTTACTGCTCCCCTTGAACTCTTACGCTCAAATCACGAAAGGACTGAGTTATCAGGCAGAGACTGGAATCAGTTTTAGCGGAGGGGAACATACTCCTTTCTGGCTGACAGCAAATAAACAAGGACTTTCGTCCATTGAGAAGAATAACGGATATCTGCGTGCCGGAATCTTCCGGGAGTTGGAAAACGATAAACGCTTCTCATATGCTTTCGGGGCGGATTTGGCTGTAGCCTATAATTTTACATCGACTTTTGTGGTGCAACAATTGTATGCGGATCTGAAATATCGTTGCCTGGGAGTTAGTATAGGTAGTAAAGAAAGACACAGTGAATTCAATAATCCGCTTTTAAGTAGCGGGGGATTGACATTTTCGGGTAATGCTCGTCCAATCCCGCAGGTTCGTATCGGCATTCCGGAATATACCGTTGTACCGGGAACAAAAGGATGGATGGCTTTCAAAGGCCATATCGCTTATGGTATATTTACGGACGATGGCTGGCAGAAAAATTTCGTGGCTCCGGGGAATAAATATACGGAACATGTACTCTATCATTCCAAAGATTTGTATGTGAAGATCGGTAATCAGGAGAAGTTTCCTTTGATTTTGGAAGGGGGGTTGGAAATGGCTGCTCAATTCGGAGGAAATGCATTTATTGGCAATGAGAAAATAGATATGCCGAATGGAATAAAAGATTTTTTTAAAGTGTTTATCCCCAGCGGAGGTAGTAGTGATACCCCATTGGGAGAACAACTGAATATCTATGGTAATCATTTGGGGAGTTGGAACTTTTCGCTAACCTGGTACGCTCCCAAAAACTGGACAATTCGCCCTTACTATGAACATTATTTTGAAGACCATTCACAGATGTTCGGTGAATATGGCTGGAAAGACTGTCTGGCGGGAGTGGAAATAACGTTTCCTAAGAATCCGGTGATCGGTAGTTTCGTTTACGAATATATCTCGACAAAAGACCAAACGGGACCAGTTTATTGGGACCATACACCTGAAATCCCTGAACAAGTGAGTGGTACAGATAATTATTATAATCATGGAATTTATACCGGATGGCAGCATTGGGGAATGGGAATCGGAAACCCTCTTGTCATGTCTCCCATCTATAATAACGACGGAGATATTGTTTTTAAAAGCAATCGGATGCAGGGACATCATTTTGGAATAATGGGTAACCCTTGTGCCGATCTGCAATACCGTATCCTTTTATCTGTTACCCGCAATTGGGGGACCTATGCGTTACCTTTTTATGAGATCAAAAAAAACGGCAATGCTCTAGCCGAGTTAAAATATACGCCTCATCAATTGAAAGGTTGGGATTTTACAGCTTCACTAGGGATAGACAGGGGAGCTATGTTGGGTAAAAGTGCCGGTGGTATGTTAACAATCAGAAAAACAGGATGGATACGATGAAAAGATATATAATAGCTGTGCTGCTGGTACTGATAGTTAGTGCTTGCGGAAAAACACCTATCAACGGTGACCTGGATGGGCGTTGGCAAATAATGAAAATAGAATATACTTCCGGAGAAGAAGAAACACCGGAGCGAGCTTACTACAGTGTGGCTTTGCATACAATCAACCTGATGCAAGTCGGAGGAACCAGTCAAACTGGAAATATGGAATATACCGGAGATTCACTATTTGTAGTCATGCCGATCAGTACAGTTGAAAACTTATTACCATTTGGCATGAACGGGACGGAACAACGTTTCGGTGTCAAAGAATTAACATCGAAACATCTGGTTTTACAATCAGATTATGCGCGGTTGGAATTCAGAAAGTTTTGATACTACTCTCTCCTAAATCGAAATAATAAAAACAAATAACAATATGAATATCATAATCAGAAATGTATTATTGGGGGGATTGCTATGGCTGGCAGTACCATTGGCGGCACAGGTTCCCCAGGATTTGATTGATAAGGCAAAAGCTGCGGGAATGACAGATGATCAGATACAGCAGGAAATTGCTAAGAGAATGGGACAATCAGGCGCAGGCCAAACAACTTCCAGGGCCTCCGATGCAGTAATTTCTGACCGGGTTATTGCTACTACTCCGGGCAAGGATAGTATCTATCTGGAAGAGCAACGCAAAAGGAATCTACCGGAAAACGATTTGAAAGAAACTGTTTTCGGACGAGAGATATTTTCTAATAAGAATCTGTCTTTTGAACCGGATCTGAATATTCCGACTCCTAAAAACTATATCCTGTCAGCCGGAGATGAATTGCTGATCAATGTCTGGGGAGATTCGGAATTGAATCTGAAACTGAAGGTTTCTCCCGAAGGAACAATTCTTATCCCTAATCTAGGCCCGGTATCTGTCAGCGGACTGACTATCGAAACTGCCGAAAACCGTATCCGACAGGAATTGGGACGGATCATGTCTACCCTATCGGGAAATACCGATGGAGCCAATACATTTGTATCTGTCAGTCTAAGTCAGATACGCAGCATCAAAGTCAATATTGTAGGTGAAGTCGTTGCTCCGGGAACCTATACCCTACCCTCTTTTGCCACTCTGTTTAATGCTTTGTATGCGGCAGGTGGAGTGAATGAGATCGGTTCGCTTCGCGGAATCAAAGTATACCGCAACAGTAAGGAAGTTGCAAAATTAGATGTATATGATTATCTCCTGAATGGCAAATACAATACGAATATCCGTTTGGAAGAAAATGATATGGTGATCGTTTCGCCTTACGACCAGCTGGCTGTGGTTCGTGGAAAAGTAAAACGTAACCGCATTTTCGAAATGAAAAAAGGGGAAACTTTACAACAACTGTTGAACATGGCCGGAGGTTTTACCGGAGATGCTTATAAGAAAGATGTCCGTATCAAACGAAAAGCCGATAGCCGTTATCAAATAGCGACTGTTACGGAAGATAAATATCCGACCTTTGCAATGATGGATGGCGATTCTTTGTTGGTAGACTCTGTAATTCCTTTTTATGAAAACCGTCTGATAGTGACGGGTGCAGTCTGGCGTCCGGGAGAATATGAGTTGAATGGAACTGTACATACCGTAAAAGGATTGATCAACCAGGCAGCCGGCCTGAAAGGTGATGAGTTTACCGGCCGTGCCCAGATCACCCGTTTGAATCCGGATTTCACAACAACAGTGATAGCCGTAGATATCCGTGGAATCCTGAATGGTACATCTCCGGATATAGAACTCAAACCGGAAGACATATTAAATATTCCATCCCTGTTTGATCTCCGCGAGCCTTATACGATCAAAGTAAGCGGAGCAGTGAATTATGTAGATACAGTCCTGCCCTACCGAAACAATCTGACGGTTGAAGATGCCATTATGATGGCCGGAGGTTTGAAGGAATCGGCAGCAACGGTCAATGTGGAAGTAGCCAGAAGAATTAAGGATACAAAAACTTACGAAAACAGTAATCGTACAGCCGAAGTGTTCAACTTTGAGTTGAATGACAATTTAGGACTGATATCCGTTGATGGAAAAAATAGTAATTCAGTCTTTACCCTTGAACCTTTCGATGAGGTGTATGTGCGTTTCTCACCAGGATATCAGGAACAGCAAGTAGTAAAGGTTGATGGTGAAATCACTTTCTCCGGTGATTACGTATTGGCAGAAAAGAACTCCCGTCTGAGTAATATCATAGCCAAAGCCGGAGGGATAACCCCTGATGCCTATGTAAAAGGAGCAAGCCTGAAACGCCAGCTGACAGAGGATGAGATGCGCCGCCTGGAAACTCTCCTGCAACTAAGTTCCAATAAGCAAAGCCGTGACTCGGTGGCTTTATCACTGGAAAATATCAAAAATTATTCAGTCGGCATCGATTTGGAAAAAGCATTGGCTAATCCGGGAAGTGCCCACGATGTGGTATTGCGTGATGGGGATGAGCTTTATATTCCACAATTACAAAGTACAGTTAAGATAAACGGAGCCGTAACCTATCCGAACAGTGTGACTTATACCGAAGGAATGTCTGTCGGAAATTGTCTTTCACAAGCCGGTGGATACAATGATATTGCCCGTAAATATCCGATCGTAATCTATATGAACGGCAAGGTTGCTACAACGAAAAAATGCTTTATCTTCTTCAAACGATATCCAAAGGTAGAACCGGGATGCGAAATCGTCGTTCCGACTAAGACGCAACGCGATCGTAAAACCAGCCTGGCGGAAGTTCTGAGCATAGCCAGTTCAACCACTTCGATGGCAGCTATGGTCACCTCTATTATTAATACAATGAAATAATTTTCAATTTTCAATCTTTAATTTTCAATTAACAAGGTGGATATGATTCAAATGAACACTCCTGACACAGATAATGCACAGGAGATCGATTTAATAGAATTGGCTAAGCGGTTGTGGGGGGAACGCAAATTTATTTTTAAATGTTGCGGAATTGCAGTTGTTGTCGGTCTTGTCGTAGCTTTCAGCATACCGAAAGAATATAGTACAACCGTAAAACTGGCACCCGAAACTTCCGACCCATCCAAAAAGATGGGAAATCTGGGAGGATTGGCTGCTATGGCAGGGATTAACCTGAACAGTACTTCAGGAGCGGACGCCATCTCCCCGGACCTGTATCCGGATGTAGTCAGTAGCATTCCTTTTTTACTGGAGTTATTCCCCGTACAGGTGACAAATGAGAAAGGTAATTATTCTGCATCCTTATATGATTATATGGATGATCACCAGAAAAGTGCGTGGTGGAGTTATGTGGTACAGGCTCCGTTCAAGTTGTTGGGTGTTGTGAAAGATTTGTTCTCAAAAGAAGAACCGGTAAGTAGTGGAGAATTGACTTCTTTCAGGTTGACAAAGGAACAGGCTGATGTTATAAATGCGTTACAACAACGCATTTCTGCCTCTGTGGATAAAAAGACATCGGTAATCACTGTATCCGTTCAGATGCAAGACCCGTTAATCTCGGCGAATATCACTCAAATTGTTTTGGAAAAACTTCAGGGATACATCACAAATTACCGTACCCAGAAGGTAAAGCAAGACCTTGAATTCACAGAGAAAGTATTCAGTGAAGCCCGTGAGTCCTACTACAAAGCACAACGTGCCTATGCGGCTTTTGAGGATGCCAACAAGAATATCATCTCAGCCAGTTACCGTACCGAACAGGAGCGTTTAAAGAATGAAATGACATTAACCTTCAATGTTTACAATACGTTGGCCCAAAAGTTGGAACAGGATAAACTCCGGGTACAGGAACAGACACCGGTATACACAATAATACAACCCGCCACTGTCCCTTTAAAAGCATCCTCTCCCAAGAAGCCGCTGATCCTGATTGGGTTTGTATTCCTTGCCATATTCGGTGGAATCGGTTATCTGTTTATCAAAGACCTTTTCAAACCCAAAGAGGAAACTGAGGTTTTAGATATTGAATAATTAGTTGGGGTATTTATATAGAGTTCAGTTTTTATCAGATTTGAACTATCTTGTCCCCGTGCTTGACACGGGGACGCAAGAGAACTGGCGGTATCAAAAGATATTATAGGATACAGTCTGTGCCTTTGCGATCCCGTGTCAAGCACGGGAACGGGATAGCTCAATTATTCCTAGTATTGACATATTTTCTGAATGTCACTCTGCGATCTTTATCATTCTTATCATTATTTTGTCACTGAAGAATCCGGCTGTCTGCTGGTAGGCTTTAGGGAGGATTCCGTTACTTTCATTGTGAAAGAGGTATGGAATAAGGAACCTGTCGGCTTGCCGGAAGTGGACAGGCTGTATACTGAAATGCAGCGAATCGGGGAAATGTACGGCTGTAATCAGTTTCGTATCCTGGCTCATGGCGGTTATCTGCCGGAGGCACTTTCCTTTGAACTGCACGGACTGACTGTTTCGGATGAAAGCTATCTGAGAAGTCTGGAGACGGGAAAGCATGTTGAACTCTTTTCACATAATGAAGCGGCTTACCGAGCCATCGAAGAAGGATTCAAAACGAACAGGATCGGAGCCGTTGTACAGGCGACTGGAACAGGAAAATCCTACCTGATTGCCCGCTATATCGTCAATCATTCAGAAGATGATATTTTAGTTATTGCTCCCAACGTTACGATCATTGCCGAGATCAAAAAAGCAATCGGCAGGACAATGCCACATGTCGCCTACCGGACTTTCCAGGCATTAGTCCTGAATCGCGGTACGGTGGGTGAACTCAAAGCGGATCATATCATTATCGACGAGTTCCATCATTTCGGGGCGGAGGTATGGGGACAGGCTGTACAGGAAGTAATTGATAATAATCCGGAGGCCCGTGTACTGGGAATGTCGGCCACTCCGATACGTCCCGAAGAGATGCTCGATACGGTAGAGGTCTATTTCAAGGGAAACCTGTTCCATGAACTGTCTTTGTCTATGGCCTGGTATTATAAGATACTGCCTGTCCCGGTTTTGGTACAAAGTGTATTCGATCTGAATAACCAGCTGGATAAGGTACAGCGAATGTTGAACAGGAGCGACTGTACATCTGAAAGGCGTAAGCGTATTCAGGACAAGATAGACTTTGCCCGTCTCGACTTTCGCGGTTCGTTGAGTGCATCGGAACTGATCCGGCGTTATTTGCCGAAAGAAGTAAAGAAAATGCTTGTTTTCTGTAAAGACAAGGAGGACCTTCAGCATATGATTCCCGAAGTATCGAACTGGCTCGGGCAGGCTGGCTTTGAAACGGAAACATTCGAGATTCATAACGGGCTGAGTAACCGAGAGAATGAAAAGACATTGCGTCGTTTCCGTAGGGAAACAGGAAAACTGCATGTCCTTTTCTCCATAAACATGCTGATTGAAGGATTGCATGTGGAAGGAGTAGATGCCGCCATGTTCCTGCGTCGGACGGAGTCGTATGTGGTAGCCTTGCAACAGTTGGGCCGCTGCCTGAAAGCCGGTTCGGACCGGCATCCGGTAGTGCTAGACTTCGTCAATAATCTTTCGGGCCGTTCTGTTTATGAGGCTATGTCAAGGGAGTTGGCTTATCATCCGGCGATCCGTGCTCCAAAGAGCTTTAAAGGCTTTATGGAATTTGAGGTTACGGGGTTCCTGTCTGATATCCGTGCCCGTGTGGATGATATGCTGGCGGAACTGGATGCATGGCCGGTGATGTATGAACGTTTGATCGAATATAAGGAACGTGAAGGACGCTGGCCGCAGGCGGCCGAAGGAAAGTTGGGAAACTGGTGCAACACCCAGCGGATTGCCCGGAAGAAAGGGACGTTATCGGAAGATTATATCTTGCAGCTGGACCGGATCGGTTTTGAATGGGAGGTACAGGACAGCCGCTGGATGAACTGCTTTGAAGAACTGAAAGCATTTATGGCTGTAGAACACCGTTGTCCCAAACGCGGCGAAAACAAACTGAATACCTGGTGCAATACCCAACGCCAAACACGAAAGAAAGGTCTCCTTTCCAATGAAAGAATCCGGTTGCTCGATTCGATCGGCTTCTGGTGGGAACAGGATCTGGATTCGCTTTGGACGGAAAACTGGCAGCAGGTACTTGCTTACTATAAAAAACACAAACGCTGGCCCAAAAGCAATGAAGGCAAAGCCGGCAGCTGGTGTAACACCCAGCGCAAGAACCGGAAACAGGGTTTACTTTCGGCTGAACGCATCGCCCGGATGGATGCCGAAGGTTTTATCTGGACTATCGATGATGTCTGGATGGAAAACTATGAAAAACTACAACAATTCTTCTCAGAAAACAACCGCTGGCCAACCGCCCGTGAGAACAAACTCGGCAGTTGGTGTTTCGTACAGCGCAGAGCCTTAAAAAAAGGTGAACTCCCTCCTACCCGTAAAAATCTTCTGGATAAGATCGCATTCCCCTGGAATTTAAAATAAAAAACGGGAAACTGCCGCTGCAGCCTCCCGCTTTCTAATAAACTACATAAAACACTTAAAAGAACAAACTTCTATTTTAGAACGCAACACCGAAGCGCACTCCCCAGTTGTTTATTCCGTCCATGGAATAAGTCAGGACTTTACTTTTGTTTGTTGCATAATTATAGTAAGCAGCTACGTGCAAACCGAATTTCTTTTCAGGAGTAAAGAAAATATTCATACCGATTTCAGGAGCTACATAGAATCCCCATTGACGGTCGTACACTTTCATTACATTCATATAAGTCGACATTTCACTGTATTCTGCACCTAATTTAGCTGAAACATAAGGTTCAAACTGTCCTTCGCGGGTAAAGCTATAACGGAATGCAGCACCAAAAGGCAACTGGAATAAAGAATGTTGCTGATCAGAAGTGATAGCAGATGTTTCGCTTACGTTGAGTGTCTGACGGTCAATATATTTATTGTTCGTGTGATAAGAAATAAATGCACCTACTGCAAAATTAGGAACCACATAATAACCGGCTTCACCATGAGCACCCCAACCGCTTGTCTTGTCGGCAAAGTCATTACCGAACGGAGAGTTGATATCCCAGTCGATATTGAAATACATATTGTTTACAACCTGGGCGCCAGCCAGTGAAGGAATCGCTAAACAGGCGATAAGTAAAGCGACTAATTTTATTGATTTATTTATCTTTTTCATAAGACTCAAATTTTACTGATTCGCGTTTAATTATTTCCTGATATATGGTGATTGAACAAATGCCTGATCAATTGCACGGATGGATAGCTGAGTATCGATCTTATTTGAACCGGACAATAAACCTGCCATATATGAAGTCCAGATAACCGGTAACTTTGCATCAGCAGTCTTTGGTGTCGGAGATTTCAGGTCGACCATTTCAGCAAGCAGTGAACCTACGCTGTAGCTGTAAACAACAGGGTACGGATAATACCAGTCGTGCCAGTCATAACCCCATGTCGGTCCCCATCCCGGTCTCCAGTAATTAGGTGCCCAATAACCTGGGTAACCCCACCACCAATAATTGTTGTCATACCAGTTTGTAAAATAATTTACATTTTCAACAAAAGAAACCTGCAAACCCAGATCTGCTGTTTCTTTGTCCATTGTGCGAGTGTAACCACGGCTTTCCATGTTACTGATAATTGTGGAAGTGATATCGTCTGCTTCAGTTGCTGTCCAGTACTGAGGCTTCTCGCTGTTGCCAATTACCAGTACACTATCAGGAATGTAGAATGTGGTGAAAGACTTGAAATCGGTCTTACTATCATGATTTGTGTACACCACGAAATCATTATCCAGCTTTGACATATCCGGATCTTTCTGACAAGATGCCAGTAAAAGGATCAACAAGAAAAAAGGAATAATCTTTTTCATCTCATTTTAACGTTTAAAACAGTTTATACTATTATTTGTGCTTATATATAAGTTACTCATGAAACAACAAGAAATTAAAAAAGGTTCTCTTCGATGTTATTTTGACTGTGTTAATTAACTTGTTGTAAGACTTCAAAACGCTCGTAAACGATAGTTAAAACGAGAAAAGGCCCGGAATAACTTACGCTATTCCAGGCCTTTCGATTATCTTTTAAAATAAATATTTATTTCAATGTCCCCTGTTGAGCATCCTGTATCATCTTTTCGTTGGCAAGGATCAGGATTTCCACACGGCGGTTCAGTGCACGTCCTTCCGGAGTGTCGTTGCTGGCAACAGGATCGTGAACACCTTTGCCTTCATATTCCATGCGGCGACCGCTTACACCCTGGTCTACCATCATATAGTCATATACGCTTTTAGCTCGTTTTTCCGACAAAGTCTGGTTGTAGTCCACCTTACCGGTGTTATCGGTATAACCAACGATCTTGATGTCGGTATCCGGATTTTCGTTCAGGCTGACAGCCAGTTTACGCAATGCACTGCGCGAAGCATCGCTCAATGTACTTGAATTAGTCGCAAACAGGATACCAGAATCGAAAGTAACTTTCAAAGCTTCACCATTATTAATGGTCTCAACGGTTGTTTCGGGAGGAAGAGTTGCTTCCAGCTCCTTCTTCTGTTTATCCATCTTTTTACCAATCAAAGCACCGGCCGTACCACCGACAGCAGCACCGATAACTGCTCCTAATGCTGTATTACCGGCCAATGCACCAATACCTGCACCGGCGGCTGCACCACCACCTACTCCAATGGCTGTTCCTTTACCGGTATTTGTCCATGTTCCGCAACTCGTAAATACTACTGCCATACATAGCAGTACTGATAATAGTTTTAAATGTTTCATCTTTTTGCTCTTTTATAAACTTTATATGAATATAACAGTTTATCAATCGAACATGTTGATAGAATCGCAATATTCAAGTTCGCCCTGCACAATAAAGCCTATTGCCTCGGGATCGAATTTGCCAACACCATCCTTCTGCGCATTCTTTACTACATATTCAATCAATTCATCCTCATCTATTTCAATGTCGGCATCATCGTCAGCATCATCGTTCAGATAACCGCGTGATTCGTAGAAATCGTAGATCAGGTCTACAATATAATTGATATCGTCATTGCTGAATTTGCCTTTCAATTCCTGGGGAAGATAGTTCTGAATAAATTTTACAGATTCGTCTTCATCGTAAATCAAATCGTCTTTGTCGCTCATAACTTTTTCAGTTTAATTGGTTACATACTTATGCAAAGATATTGCTTTAATTGATATTTTAAAATAATTGCAGGCTATTTGATCAATAAGTCCAAAGCATTATTTCCATCTTTCAGTATGTTGTCGATGATGCCGTGCTTGGTCTGGATTGTCAGATAAGTGGCTTTCAACTTTGTGATACCGATCATTTCATCTGTAGAAAGTTCGGAACTATACTTATCATATTTTGTTTCGGCAAATTCGATATATTTCTTTTCCACTTCTTCCCAATCTGCCTTAGAATACTTATCGGCACCAGCCTGTACTTTTTCTACGAACTTCGTGAAGTCCTTTACATACGATTCTTTAGATTCCCCGCAACCGCTTAATGTAAAGAGAGCCATCACAGCAACCATCATCATTAAAAACCTTTTCATATTCTTTTCCTTTTTAGATTAATGTTGCAAATGTAAACAAAAAAAGACCCGGATTTACAACAAACCCGAGTCTTAATCAATTTTCAATTTTTAATTTTCAATTCTTAAAGACCAACCCCTCCCCTTCGCGATCGATCGTGATCGGACGGTTCTTGTCAATCTTCATGCCCAGAATTTCCTTCGACAGTTCGTTGAGGACATACTTCTGGATGGCACGTTTCACAGGACGGGCACCGAACTGGGAATCGTAACCGGCATCCGAGATAAAGTCGAGAGCGGCATCGGTAAAGTTCAAAGCGATACCGTTGTTTGCCAGCATTTTTTTCACACCGTTCAACTGTAAAGTGACAATCTTACGGATCTCTTCCTCGTTCAACGGAGTGAACATGATGATCTCGTCGATACGGTTCAGGAATTCCGGACGGATGTTCTTCTTCAACAGTTCCAGCACCTGGATACGGGTTTCATCGATCACCTTTTCACGGTTGTCGGGCGTAATCTTCTCGAAACTTTCACGAATCAGCGATGAACCCATATTGCTGGTCATGATGATGATGGTGTTCTTGAAGTTTACGACACGGCCCTTGTTGTCCGTCAGACGCCCGTCATCCAATACCTGCAAGAGAATATTGAATACATCCGGATGCGCCTTTTCGATCTCGTCGAAGAGGACAACGGAGTATGGCTTACGACGGATAGCTTCCGTCAACTGACCACCTTCATCGTAACCGACATATCCCGGAGGTGCACCGATCAAACGAGTCGCACTGAATTTTTCCTGATATTCGCTCATATCGATACGCGTCATCATATTTTCATCGTCAAACAGATATTCAGCCAACGCTTTGGCCAACTCTGTCTTACCGACACCTGTCGTACCGAGGAAGATAAAGGAACCAATCGGACGTTTCGGGTCCTGCAATCCGGCACGGCTACGACGTACGGCATCGGCTATCGCACTGATTGCCTCATCCTGACCGATCACACGGGTATGCAGTTCGTCTTCCAAACGAAGCAGTTTGTCCCTTTCGCTCTGCAACATCTTATTAACAGGGATACCTGTCCAACGGGATACTACATCGGCAATATCTTCGCTGTCGACTTCCTCCTTGATCATGGCAGCAGCACCCTGCATCGTATGCAATTTGGCCTGTACTTCCTTGATCTCTTCTTCTTTGGCTTTTACTTTGCCGTAACGGATTTCGGCCACTTTACCGTAGTCGCCTTCGCGTTCAGCTTTGTCGGCTTCGAATTTCAGGTTCTCGATGTCTATCTTGTTCTGCTGAATCTTGTTGATCAATTCTTTTTCGCTTTCCCATTGAGCTTTCTGTTTTCTCTCTTCTTCTTTGAGGTTGGCGATTTCCTTGTTCAACTGCTCCAGCTTGCCTTTGTCGTTCTCACGTTTGATCGCTTCGCGTTCGATTTCCAACTGTTTGATACGACGGGTTACTTCGTCCAATGATTCCGGTACGGAATCTACTTGCAAACGCAGACGGGCGGCAGCCTCATCCATCAAGTCGATTGCCTTATCCGGCAAGAAACGGTCGGTGATATAACGGCTTGAAAGCTGGACGGCCGAAATGATCGCATCGTCTTTGATACGAACCTTATGGTGGTTTTCGTATTTCTCCTTCAAACCACGCAGGATAGAAATGGTATCCAGTTCATCCGGCTCTTCGACCATGACAACCTGAAAACGACGCTCCAGGGCTTTATCCTTTTCAAAATATTTCTGATACTCATCCAGGGTAGTCGCACCAATGGAACGCAATTCGCCACGTGCCAGTGCCGGCTTCAGGATATTGGCGGCATCCATAGCACCGTCGCCCTTTCCGGCCCTACCAATGTATGTATTTCATCAATAAAGAGGATAATCTCACCTTCCGATTTAGTTACTTCATTAACAACCGACTTCAGACGTTCCTCAAATTCACCTTTATATTTAGCACCGGCAATCAAAGCTCCCATATCCAAAGAAAAAATCTGTTTCGATTTCAAATTCTCCGGAACGTCGCCACGTATAATACGATGTGCCAAACCTTCGGCGATAGCGGTCTTACCCACCCCTGGCTCACCGATCAGGATCGGGTTGTTCTTTGTACGACGGCTCAGAATCTGCAATACACGACGGATTTCATCGTCACGGCCAATCACCGGGTCGAGTTTACCGCTACGGGCACGTTCGTTCAGGTTGATAGCGTATTTGCTCAATGAGTCGTATGTATCTTCTGCGGACTGACTGGTTACCTTATTACCTTTACGCAATTCTTCGATCGCTTTTTTCAGTTCATTCTCCGTCACACCAGCATCTTTCAAGATCTGTGAAGCAGTACTCTTCACGGTGAATAAAGCGAGGATAATATGTTCCAGAGAAACATACTGGTCGCCCATCTTACCGGAATAGTCGATTGCTTTCTGCAAAACGGCATTCGATTCGCTTGACAGATAAGGTTCACCGCCGGATACTTTCGGATAGGATTCTATCTGACGATCCAGCACCATGTTCAGATTCTGGATATTCACACCCAGTTTCTGGAAAAGGAAGTTCGTTACGCTCTCGCCCGTCATAATGACAGCCTTAAGCAAATGAACAGGCTCAATCACTTGCTGGTTGTTCTTCTGAACCAACTGAACGGCCTGCTGAACAGCTTCCTGTGATTTGATTGTAAAATTGTTTAAATTCATATGCTATATTATTTTCTTGTTATCTTTATTATTTTCAAATTTCACTGATATATCTACAAAAGAAATACCAGAATAAAAATAAGACATTTTGTCATATTTATACAAAATCAGAGAAAGATACCATGTCGTTCAGTCGGAAGTAACGACACATTACGTACTTTCGAAGAGAAAACAACAAGAAAGCAAAAAAGGTTTGCCGGATAGTGTTATATTCGTTCCGAAAACTGGATCTGAGAAATCACACCCCGAGAATAAGGAGTTTTTATTTTCTCTTTTTACTTACCAGCGTTAACCGTTTCAGGGCAACAGTGCTTCTCATCATGCCGAATGCAACAGTGGCCTGTTTACCCTGTAACTCCAGGATAACGCCGACTGTCGGTTGACCGTCCAATTTCACGCTATCTCCTTTTTCGATAACGGCATTTTCCAAAGATTGCTTCTTTACAGGATTCACCGCTTTATCTTTTGATGACTCAAGAGACCCGGCAGCTTCTATCGCCCTAGCTTCAATCACTTTATGTTCAATGGCTGTTATCTCTTTCCGCTTATCTTCCCAATACAATTTATCCCGTGCGATAGATTGCAGGAAGTTATCCATATTGATAAAATCCTCACCCATTTTAGCAGACGAATCAACAATAATATCTTCCGGAAGACCGATCCTGCGGGCTACTTCAACAGCAAACGAACTTCCCGGACTGCCGATGGAAAGTCGGTATAACGGCTGCATGCGTTCAGCATCGTAAAGCATGGCTCCGTTCACAACCCCGTCTGTCTCATAGGCAAAATGCTTCAGGTTCTAGAAATGAGTTGTTATTACCCCGAAGCTATGTTTCCGGTTAAAACGGTCGAGTATGGTTTCAGCGATAGCACCTCCGATTTGCGGTTCCGTCCCACTACCGAACTCATCTATCAGGATAAGCGTTTTATTATCACAGTTTTCTACAAAAAACTTCATATTGGTCAGATGCGAAGTATAGGTACTAAGACTGTTTTCTATGCTCTGCCCGTCTCCTATATCGACAAAGATATGATCGAATATACCTGTCCGGGAACTTTCATCCACAGGGACAAGAAGTCCGCACTGCAACATATATTGCAGTAAGGCAACCGTTTTCAGACAGAGGGACTTACCACCTGCGTTTGCTCCGGAAACGATCAGTAACCTGTCCTTCCTGTTCAACCTGATATCCAAAGGGAACGCTTCCTTATTCTGTTGACGCAACTGTATATTCAGTAGCGGATGCACAGCCTGTATCCATTCCACCTGTTGTTCATTTTCAAAGACCGGTTTGATCCCATTGATACGCAGGGCAAATGAAGCCTTGGCACGGATAAAGTCCATTTCGCCCATAAAGAGATAGGAACGCATCAGATCAGCAAGATGCGGACGTACCAGATTTGTAAATTCGATCAGTATCCTTGCAACCTCACGGCGTTCATCGTTCTCCAATTCACGAAGACGGCTACTGGCTGCTGCCACTGCTTCCGGTTCGATAAATACCGTTTTACCACTGCCTGAATCGGCATGTACCACACCTTTGATCTTTCGTTTATTGGCTGCATTGACCGGAATCAACATATGACCTTCACGCAGACTGGGTTGTGCATCCCTGCCGATAAGTCCTGCCGCCTGCGGCTCCCGTATCGCTATCTGCATATTACGGGTAATGGCTTTTGCCGCTTCGACCTTGTCCCTGCGTATATCCGCAAGCCGGCGCGAAGCATTATCTTTCACTTGGCAGGATTTATCCAATATGGAATTGGCTTTATCAATCAACAAGGGGAAAACGGTTATCTGACCGGCCATAAATGTCAATGAGGGATACTTCATTCTTCCGGTATCCGTCCTGGCATTATGCAGAAAGGCTACTATATTGCTGATAGTCTGAAGAGAATTCATCAGCCCGGCTATTTCTTCTTCCGAAAGCCATGCTGTTATATCCTCTCCTATCCGATGCAGGGTATCGCGGACATCCAAAAAGAAATCGACCGGGAAATCTTCTTTATTACGCAAGATTTGTAAAAACTCCCCTGTTTGCTCCAACCATCTGGCAATGGTGGCATAGTCTGTCGAAAAGTCCATCGCTGCGACTTTTTCTTCTCCCAGAGTACTTAAACATTTTTCTGTAACAAACTGACGAATTGTATCTATACCTATTCTTTGTTCAAAATTATTCGGGTAAATCATGTTCTCATTACTATATAGCATTGGCCGTCCATCAAATTTATAGACCAATATCTGTTTATAAAATAGTTTATTTAGAAAATGAGATTATCCATATTCCGACAGAATACCAACAAAACGATTGATCCGCCTCTCGCAAATATGCGAAGCTGACCGTTAGTATAATGACATCTCAAAGATCGGAGATGTGAACTCGAAATACGAATTTATACCGATGCACTAAACATAAAAAGGTTATTATATTGTTTTATTTACTCTGTTCGTGCCGCAAAGATAGTTTGTTTTTTTAGATTTACAAGAGGCTTTCTGTCTTTGAGTCATTTTTTTAATACCTTTGCGCTCAGACATTTCCAGTTTGAACGCATTATCTATTATGCTATTATGATGAAAAATGGAGTAAAGTTTCTACCTTTCTTTAATATCTAATGATTATTTATTTCTAAATTCACTTACCACTTTTAGGAATTCATTCGGTAATTTATTGTAAACCTGTTGTTTTATATCTTCCGGCATCCCATAATAAGCCTCTGCAATCCCTCCTGTTATGCAAGCCAGCGTATCGCTATCGCCACCCAGCGAAACAGCCAGGCGGATGGCATGCTCGAAATCCGAACTATCCAGAAAGGCTATGATCGCTTCGGGAACGGTTCCCTGGCAACTAACATCAAAAGAATAGTCCGGACGAATGTCATCGCAGGAACGGTCCAGGTCGTAAGAAAAGGCGGTTTCTATATATTGCTTGATCTCCTGTTTGCTCTTTCCGCTTCGTGCCAGGTAAATAGCGGCAGCAGTGGCTTGTGCTCCTTTTATCCCTTCGGGGTGATTATGAGAGACAATAGCCGTTTCCTTAGCCACTTCCAATGTCTTTTCCAATGAATCGAATTTCCATCCGACAGCACTTACCCGCATCGCCGAACCATTTCCCCAACTATTATAAGGTAACGGATTCTCTTCCATAAGCCAGTAACTAAAACGGCCACCATAACCGCCCATCGGACAAGGATATTCAGCTGAATACCGCTGCATAACCTTCACCAGGTCTCCCCCATTCAGCAACCAGTCCGCAACGGCCACTGTCATGATTGTATCGTCGGTATAATCGCTTTCGTCCGTAAACAGCGGGAAGTCCGTTGTCTTTATATTATCAAACTCATAAACGGAGCCAATGATGTCTCCAGCTATTGCACCTGTCATAATTCTATACTTTTACAAAGTTTCAATTTATTATTCACTAACAATCCTATCCAAACAAAACTTTTTCCGTTTACAGGTCTTACAGGGAATCCCCATCCACAAACAGTCAAATTGGTCGACAGCCTCTTTCACCAGTTCTTCCACCGAAGTAAATATTCCTGCTTCAAAGTTGCGGTTATCTTTTCCTTTCATGCCCAAAGCGGCTCCCGTTAAGTTTGCCGACCCAATATAGGCCTGCTTCAAATCGAATATCAACAGTTTGAAATGGACACGCGGACACAATACACGTTCCATCCGGCTCCAAAGCAAGGGATATTTATCGAAGTCGTCCCGAAAGTTCTGTCCCGGTTCTTTGGCATGGATCAGACGGACCTCCACACCTTCCTTCACCTTCTGTTCCAAAAGCTTCAGCAAGGGGACAGCATCTTTTCCTTCCTTAATATACAGATCTTTAATATCGGCAGTCCCGATCCAGATCGTCCGCCTGGCTTGCCGGATAGCTTCGATAAAGAAGGTATAATGTTGTTCGTTTTTGATGTACTGTAGCATAAATAGTAACTTCTCTGATATGGCCGCAATTAATCGGTTGGTGGCATTACGGTAAAAGGTGTATTACAGGCATTTATAGCTGCCTGTTGGCATATTCTAAAATTCTTTTCCGTAACAGGGACATCTCCATACGCATCAAGGAAAGGAGTATCAGAAAGTTCGACCTTGTAAACAGAAGCTATTAATGCCTGAAACAGCGTGCAAGAGGCAGTGTACCGGCCTATACCGCAATCAAGATGACGATAATCTCTCGTTATATCCAACGGAGAATTGTTCAGGCTCGTATTTCTTAAGTTCTGGATTGCGGTACCGACCGGCACCAGTATATCCACTTCAGATTGGTTCATCATTACTTTCGTCGCATTGGTGATGGCTTTGTACATCTTCTGTTGATTATATCCGTACTTACCAAAATACTCTTCCTGACATCCGGTTCCATATGCCCAGGGCATTTGCCAGGCAATAACAGGTTTGGATTTACGGCATTCATTTTTTGCAATATCGATCAAACTGGAAAAAACAGGCTGATAAGTTTGATACCTTCCCGCATCATAAGAAACTTGTTGAAAGGTTATGATATTCCAATCAGCATATTGTAATGCTTGCTTCAATGTAAAATTATCCGATATAGTCGTCCACTCCATTTTATCATTTGTAACTTGATATATACCGATGGGAGAATTCTCCATATAACCTTCATAAAACTTTCTTAGAGAAGCTCCTCCCGCAATGAGGTGACCGATACAAATATGACTCAAACCAACTGATTTAATAATCCTGGGCAGCCCACTTGTCGCATCTTCCGTAAAACTATTTCCAATACATAATATTTTCAACGAGGCAGGACGGGCAGGAAGATGTTGCTTCTTATCAGACAAATGATTATTACTATTCTGCCTCATAAACCGGAGGATCGTTCTGTCAGAATAATAAAAATAGAAGAAATGCCTTGACTCTATTATATTTTTAAGGACAGGGATGTCAGGCATATCCAAAGGCATACCGGCCTGTATAGTCGTACTTTTTTCGTTTATCGACCAATTTCCTCTGCCATCGACATCTATAGACTGAAGGTTTGATTCGGAATTTGGTATGTTCGATAGGGCCTTTATATCGGTATTGACTCCATTGATCAACCAATTATTATTGTTTCCGATGGTTGTATAAAAGACTTTCTTTCCGCCGGGAAAAGAGATGACACTATTATCGCTGAACAAAATCTCGAAGGAACCGGACGTTTGCTTAATTTCCCGAATGGACAAATCATTTTGCAAAGCCTGAAATAACAGCTCCTGGGAGACCCCAACCCAATCATCGCCTTCCTCTTTTTCCGCACATGAAATATTCAAAAGGAAAAACAAGCAAGCGAACAAAACATGTATCCTCATACCCACATTCATTTTATGCAGGCAAATATATAATATAACTTGATTTAACGGATTTCTGAATAAATAAAAAAATTAAACGCATAAAGATTTAACAACAGCACCAAGTTGTATTTGTTATTGTTACTTTTACCTGTTGAAACAGATAAATAAATTAGTATGCTGATTATATTGACCTCGGCCAAAACAATGACCGGTACATCCAAAATAAAAGCTCCTGCCGGGACGATGCCCCGTTTCGCACAGGAAGCGAATGAGATAGCCCTGAATATGGCACAGTTCTCTACCGACGACCTGAAAAAGATTCTGAAACTAAATCCCAAACTAGCATTGGAGAATTACAACCGGTTTCAGGAATTCCATACCGCAGAGGTACACTCCTTACAGGCATTACTGGCTTATACCGGAGTGGTTTTCAAGAATATCAACCCCAAAGATTTCACGGAAGATGATTTCCTGTATGCAAACGACCATCTGAGGATTGCCTCCATCTGCTACGGACTGCTTCGTCCGCTCGACCTGATCAAGCCTTACCGAATGGAATATGAGGTGAAGCTGCCGGAGTTAGGAGAAGGAAATATGTATAACTATTGGCGTCCGCGTCAGACAGAACTGCTGATCGACGAAGTAAAAAAGAGCGATAACATCCTGATAAACCTTGCCAGCCAGGAAATACAGGGGGCATACGACTGGAAGAAAGTCGGGAGCACCGTCCGCATCATCACACCGGAGTTCAAGGTATGGAAAGACGGAAAAGCGCAGACTATCGTGATCTACATGAAGATGGCCCGCGGACAGATGACACGGTATATACTGAAAAACAGGATCACTGATCCGGAAGCTCTCAAAAATTTCTCCTGGGAAGGATTTACCTACGACGAGAGTCTGTCGAACGGGGATAACTGGGTTTTCCTGCAAAGCTAAATGAAAAGAAATTGCCGCTTTGTTCAATAATCCGGAGATAAAAACGTTATATGTATGTTCCTTTTTAAATGAATGATGAAATGAAAAAGACCTGTTTGCTATTACTTTTGCTCGTTGGAATAATCTACATAAACGAAGGTTACAAGATTATAAGCGAAGATATGCCGGTGAAAAGCACCACCGAAGGCTCCCTCTCAGACGTTGCCGACGAAGTGATCGCCATTCCGCTGGAAACAACATCCGACTGCCGGCTGAAACATGCCACACAGATCAAGCGCGACAGGAATGAATTGTTCCTGGTAAGCAACGGCCAGCTTTTTCATTTCGACTGCTCCGGCAAATTCCTTAGCCGGATCACCAGTAATAAGCATTTCCTGGTTACCGATTACGTCATCGATCCGCTCGAAAAGCAACTGATCGTCATGGACGACCGGGAAAACGTTTATTATTATGATTACGACGGGACATTGCTGGAAAGGAAAAGCCTTGCCGGAATCAATCCATTGAAAACCCCTACCCGCCTGATGTACCATAACCGCCATATATGGATGACGGCACAATCGTTGTCGCCCTCCGAAGAGGGGACCGGCAAACAATGTGTCAACCAGTGGCTTTATAAGTTCGATACGACATTCAACCTGCAGGATGCCCGCAAACTGACGGCTGCCGACCTGGGACGGTTCTATCTGGGTGCCTGCTTTTCTACCGAACTGTCCGTTACCAACGGGAATGTCTACGCCTATTCGCCTTCCACCCAGCCGGACGAGTTGCTGGCAGATACGCTTTACCTGATCAGACGGAACAAACTGAATATACATGAGGAATATTCTTCAATCCTCCCCCTCTGCATAGCCGGACGTTATTTGGTTTCCACTTACTCGGACGCAACTGATACGGATAAGAATTATACGTTCTGTTACGATCGCCGGGAAGACTATGCCTATAATGTAACAGGAGGCTTCGAAGATAATTTCTACCATACGGGAAGGGTTCCCGACCTGAAATCACTGGATATTTATAACAATTCTTTCTGTTATTGCCGTTCAGGAGAAGAAGTAAAGAAAGCATTCCCGGATCGCACGGAAGAAGATAATCCGGTGCTGTTCATTGTTAGGATGAAGGCATAATGAAGGATAAGGTAATTATAGCAAAATAGATATTTCAAATATTGTCAGGTTTGAGCTATCTTGTCCCCGTGCTTAACACGGGGCCGCAGAAGAACCAGCAGTATCAAAAGATACATATAGGATACGGTCTGTACCTTTGCGATCCCGTGTCAAGCACGGGAACGGGATAGCTCAATTTTTCCTAAATTGGCACATTGGCATATTACCACATTGGCTCATTATTTCCTAAGAATGAAATTATTCTACTACAATTACCCCCCTCTTTATCAGAACAATCTGCCGCAAAAGCGCAGTTTCATAACCGGATAAACAGTCAGTTTATCTATGATTTTTGTGAAACTGTCGTCTCCGTCGGTTGAAGTACTACCCAGGATTCCGGCGTCCGTATACACTTTGGGAGTTCCGTGGAACTGAACACCTAATTCAAACTGTACGCCGATACGCTTTTTAGGAACTGCACGTCCGAAACCTACTCCCAGATAAGGGCGGAATCCGGCTGCTTTAAGACCGCCGGCGATATTACCATCCTTGTCTACCGGGATTGTCTGATCACCGATAACAATACCGGCCTTTCCACCTTCGTTCACATATTCCTTCAACTCATCGCTGTGGCCAGTGATCTTCACTAACTTGGAACCGCCGAAATAAGCACCGGCCGTCACAAAGAAAGAAGAACTCAGGAACGGATAGTAGTTCACCAATAATTCTCCGGAAGCACGGCTCATACTACCTTTAAGGTCAAGCGTACTCGGATAGCTTCCCAGATCGGGATCATTCAGTTCCACATCCACATCTGTGCTGATTTTAATACCCGGCATAAACGAAACACCTCCACGGATCGCAAAATGGGGAGTGACCGGAGTCGCTACATCAACGCCAATACCTGTTGTTCCGGCACTTACACCAACTGAGAGAGAATTAAAAATCCCCAGCTCTTTCTGAGCGGAGACATAAGAAGAAATTACACTCATAGCTATGAGTGCACACATAAAAATTACCCTTTTCATAATCCAATAGAGTTATTATTAATACTAGCGGCTGCAAAAGTAATGAAATAAATATAACTTACATAAAAAAAAGAAGTGGTACCGAAATTAATCCGATACCACTTCTTTTTTCTTATAAGGTCAAAGCGAATGTTATTCTTCTCCGCTTTCGTCTTCCTTCATATTATGGAATACATTCTGTACATCGTCATCTTCTTCCAGCTTTTCAATCAGCTTATCCAATGTTTCACGCTGTTCGGCTGTCACTTCTTTCAGATCGTTCGGGATACGAACAAACTCGCTGCTTGTGATTTCGTAACCGTTCTCTTCCAAATATTTCTGGATAGCGGAGTTCTGAGCAAATTCGCCGTAAATAACGACTTCTTCTTCGTCTTCGTCTACTTCATCCACTCCATAATCGATCAGTTCCAGTTCCAGATCTTCCAACGAAATACCATCTTTCTTGTTGATATGGAATACACATTTATGATCGAACAGGAATTCAAGGCTACCGCTTGTACCCAGTGAGCCGCCATGTTTATTGAAATAACTGCGCACATTGGCAACCGTACGGGTTGTATTATCGGTCGCTGTTTCCACGAAGATAGCAATACCGAACGGGCCGTAACCTTCATAAGTCATCTCCTTATAACCGGAGAAATCTTTTTCTACAGCACGCTTAATGGCACGTTCCACATTTTCTTTCGGCATATTCTCCTTCTTTGCATTCTGCATCAAAGCACGCAAATGGGGGTTATTCTCCGGATCAGGACCACCTGCTTTCGCAGCAATAGTGATTTCCTTACCCAGTTTTGTGAATACGCGGGCCATATTACCCCAACGTTTAAATTTTCTTGCTTTACGGAACTCAAACGCTCTTCCCATATTATATCTGTATTATATTATTATAAACTTTTGTCTTATCTCAATGATGCACCCAGTTTGCTTTCCAGATTCTTGCGAATCTTCTGCATGATCGCGTCGATCTGTTTGTCGTTCAATGTCTTCGTTTCATCTTGCAGGTAGAAACTTACAGCATACGATTTCTTTCCGGCCGGCAGGTTCTTGCCTTCGTAAACGTCGAACAGGGAAACCTCCTTCAACAGTTTGCGTTCGCTTTCTTCGGCGATCTTTTCGATCTCAGCAAACTGAACGGACTTATCCAGCAACAAAGCCAGGTCACGTTTTACTGCCGGGAATTTAGAGATCTCGGAGAATGTCACCTTATTCTTCTTTGTTTCCTTCATCAGCAATGTCCAGGACAACTCAGCATAATATACCTCGAAATCAATATCCATAGCCTTGCAGATCTTACGGTTTACGATACCGAACGTACCCAGTTCACGGCCCGAAGTTGTTGTAATACTTACGCCTGTTGAATAAATATCATTGCTCAGGTTTCCGAAGACAACCTTCTTCAGATTCACACCCAGACGGATAAGGATATTTTCCACATAGGCTTTCAGTTCATATACGGTAGCCTTTTCATCTGCATGCGCCCAACTGTTTTCCACACGGTCGCCGCAAACCCATAATCCCAGGCGATAGTCTTCCGAGAATTCGGCCAGTGTAGCGTCTTCACGCTTCTTCTCTACATTATAATCGTAGCAGTTGCCAAATTCAAAGAAACGGATATTGCCGTTTTTACGTTTCACATTATGTTCGATGCTTTCCAGACCACCGAACAACAATGTCTGACGCATACCGTTCAGGTCTGCACTCAGCGGGTTCATCAGCATAACGCAATGAGAAACCGGATAAGTAGTCAGTTCATCGTAATAAGCGGAACGTGTCAGCGAATTGTTCATGATCTCATTGAAACCTGAACCGCAAAGCTGTTCAGAGATCAAATTCTGCAAATCATAGCTACGGTCGGTAGCTGTCTTGTAGCTCAGGTTCGATTTTACACTGTCGCTGAACTCTATATTATTATATCCGTAGATACGGAGGATATCTTCAATTACATCGACATCACGCTGTACGTCGATACGGTAAACCGGCACATGGATGGTCAGACCTTCGGTTGTTTCCGAAACGATTTCCATCTCCAGGCTAGCCAAAATACTCTTAACCGTCTCTACCGGAATGTCCTTACCGATCAGACTGTTGATCTTGTTGTAAGTCAGTTCCACGGTATAAGGCTGTACCGGATTCGGATAAACATCCTGAATAGATCCGGTAATCTTACCACCGGCTACTTCCTGGATCAACAGAGCGGCACGTTTCAATACATAGATCGTATTGTTCGCATCCAGACCGCGTTCGAAGCGGAAAGAAGCATCGGTGTTCAAACCGAAGCGACGAGCTGTCTTACGGATCCATGTCGGATGGAAACAAGCCGATTCAAGGAATACATCCGTAGTCTGCTCCGTCACACCTGAATCCAGGCCGCCGAACACACCACCGATACACATGGCTTCTTCCGTATTGCAGATCATCAGGTCACGATCGGTCAACGTACGTTCAACACCATCCAGGGTGACGAACTTGGTACCTTCCGGCATTGTCTTCACGATCACTTTATCGCCTGTCACCTTGCCTGCATCGAATGAATGCAGAGGCTGTCCCATTTCATGCAATACATAGTTGGTTACGTCCACTACGTTATTGATAGGACGCAAACCGATTATATTCAGACGGTTTTTCAACCATTCCGGACTTTCTTTTACTGTTACGCCCTTGATCGTAACACCGGAGTAACGGGGACATGCCTCCGTATTTTCAACGATCACTTCGATAGCCGGAGTTTCATCGTCGATCTTGAAAGCGTCGACAGACGGACGTTTCAGTTCTGTCGGCTTACCGTTCTGTTTCAGGTAAGCAGCCAAGTCGCGGGCAACACCGAAATGGGAAGTTCCGTCCACACGGTTCGGAGTGATATCCACTTCCAGCACATAGTCGCTCTTTACATTATAATATTCCTTGGCAGGAGTTCCTACAACCGCATCAGCCGGAAGCACGATAATGCCGGCATGGTCTGTTCCGATACCGATCTCATCTTCCGCACAGATCATACCGTTCGACTCAACGCCACGGATTTTTGATCTTTTAATGGTAAAGACTTCGTCACCGTCATAGAGTTTCGTACCGTTCACAGCGACAACCACTTTCTGGCCTGCTGCGACATTGGGCGCACCGCAAACGATTTGCAAAGGTTCTTCCCCACCGACATTCACCGTCGTGATATGCAAGTGGTCAGAATTCGGGTGTTCCACACAAGTCAAAACTTCGCCGATAACCAGTCCTTCCAGTCCACCTTTGATCGTTTGAACTTCTTCTACTCCCCCGGTTTCCAAACCGATAGAGGTTAGTGCTGCTGATACTTCTTCGGGCTGCAAGTCGAAATCAAGATACTCTTTCAGCCAGTTGTAAGATATATTCATTGTTCTAAAATTTATTCAATCAAGTTTCTATGCGTCTGCGAGATTCCCCGCTTGCGGCAATTTGACTGGCAAAAGTACAAATAATAGAATAATTATTCAACGAGTGTACGGACTTTATTCTTACCACAAGCCAAAAAATCTTATTAATCAACGGTTATTTCATTTCCAAATCTTTGTCCAATATAAAAATTCAGCCTAATTTAGAGGCGTAATTCTTACTGAATATCAAAAAATACAAACACACTAGGGATAAAATATTTACTTAATCATTCATAATGTAATGTCTAACAGGATTCTATCAGTGCAATATATACTCATACTTGTCCTATTTTTTATTCTAAATAGCTCATGCAACCAGACAACGCCTCATAAACACATATTAATCATCCAGTCTTACGAAGCCGGCCTCCCGGCATATAAGAAAATGAAAAATATCTTTGCCGAACAATTACGGAAAAGAGACATACATGCAGAGGTCCATACCCTTTATCTGGACGGAACCAAGAAAACGGAGAAAAAACAAAAACTGACTATATATGAGGAACTGAACAGGTTATCATCCTGGAATCCGGATATCATCCTGACCTGTGACGATCCGGCCCTGAATGCCTTACTGACCTGCGACCATCCTTCCGTTAAAACGACTCCGATCGTCTTTACCGGAGCGAACTACCCGAACGTGCCATTCATTCAAAAACAGTCCAACATAACAGGCTTCCGTGACAAACCGGATTACAGAACCAATATAGAACTGATAGAACAACTCATAGGAAAATGTATTGTTGTGCGGGTTACCGACGATATCTATGCAGACAAAATCATCCTGGCAGACATGGATGAACAGATCAAAGATATCTGCAAAACAAACAATATTTTCTCCCCGGACAAAATACGCTTATCCGGAAAACGCGGTACCTCCATCTCCAAAAACAAAAAAATAATACCGGACGCCATGTACATAAGCACGATCAACGGAAAATCGACCCGTTCGTTGATCAAAGGGTTAGGCGAGAACTATTATAACAAGGCCTATTTGGCAATCAAAAGAGATTATCTGACCCTCTCTCTGGGACGTTTCAGTTCTTTCCCCGGTTTTTCGGTCCTCAACGAAATGGTCGGTTATAATTATGGTGTAATCGGAGGATATGTCACCACACAGCAAGAACAAACAACCCTGGCCGCCAACCGTATTGCCGATATACTGAACGGGGCTCCGGTAAGTAACTTTCCACAAATTACGGAGGCAGGCAAAAAGTACATATTCGATTATAAAATACTCGACCAATGGGGAATCAGTCTCAACAAACTGCCGAGAGACAGCGAGATCGTAAATATCCCCTTTTATATCCGTTACCAGTTCTATATTATATGTATAGCAGTTTTACTGGGAATTATACTGATAATTATTATCATTTACCAGCGAATGTTGTATAAGAGAGAGGCTGCCCATAAAAAAGAGGTGCAGGAAAATCTGAAACATGAGAAGGAATTTCTCTCTTTCGCTTTGGAGAGCGGTAACATTTTCACATTCCGGTATAAAAACGGAACCTTCTATTTCGACAAAGAGTTTTATCATTATCTGAATATGCCAGAAGAGCCCATCAGTGCGGAACGTTTCAGCAAGGCTATCCACCAGGACGAACAGGCTGATTTCCAATTAAACAGGTATAAGCTGGATCATGGTTTTCCCTCCCGTCAGATAACCAGAAGAAGATATGATTTTAACGGACAAGGTCATCAGTGGTGGGAATTCCGGTATGCCCAGAACACCAACATAAAGACTGCCGGCAATGATTATTCCGTCGAAGTAAACGGCCTCTGCCTTAATATTCAGCAAATCAAGGAAACAGAAATCAATCTGACCAAGGCCCTGAAAAAGGCGGAAGAATCCGATAAGATGAAATCGGCCTTCCTGGCCAATATGAGCCATGAGATACGTACACCGCTCAACGCCATCGTCGGCTTCTCCCAACTGCTGAGTTCGGATATGGAACTGGAGCAGGATGAAAAAAATGAGTTTATCGGCCTGATAAACACGAATAACGACTTGCTTCTCAAACTGATCAGCGACATTCTGGACCTGTCGCGCATCGAGTCCGGACAAATATCCTTTACCTATGCAGACTGCGATCTGAATCAATTGGTGGAAGATATCTTCAATACACATCGCGTACTGATGCCTCAGGGAGTAGAATTGCTCAAAGAAGTTCCGGAGATTCCGGCCATTATCAACACAGACCGTTTCAGACTGACCCAGGTAGTTACTAATTTCATTAACAATGCGACAAAATTTACCACTCACGGATATATCAAAGTCAAATACGAATACGACACCGAACATATCCTGCTGTCGGTCGAAGATACGGGAAAAGGTATTCCCAAAGATAAGATAAAGCAGGTATTCGAACGTTTCCAGAAACTGGATGAGTTTGCCAAAGGAACCGGTCTCGGACTGGCAATCAGCCTGAGCATTATAAAAACGTTTAAAGGAACCATCCTGTTGGATTCGGAAGAAGGGAAAGGCAGCAAGTTTACTATCTCGCTACCCTATACTCCTCAATAAAACGCTTATTGGCTTTTGCCTCTTTAGTCCATTCCGGTATAACGGTTTTCAGAAATTCATCTTTGGCAGCCAGTTCTGATTTCATATCCAGACCTATATATTTCTGCGCCTTCTTCTTGGTTGAGATATCGGGCATGGGTACTTCTTGATTATAACCGTGTTTGTTCAGTACATCTTTTATGACCAGGCGTGCCTGCATCGTTTTATACAGGCCGTCGCCTAAAATACGTTGTACTTCCTGGGGAGCATGGAAGGCAGCGCCATGGGAAGCGATAGCAAAATCCCAACGCCACTGGGCCTGGCGAAGCAGTTTGAGCACGGGCTCCATCTGGTTATCCGACGCACCCCTGTCCCAGGCAAACTGCGCTTCGATATGTGCTTTCGCCAATTCCTTTTCCAATTTATTACGTAATTCCATGGCTTTGTTCTGCCGGGTATATACGTCCTGACGAAGCACTTCCGCACTTTCATGATGACAGGTCTGGCATGTTTTTTCGATCATCGCCAACGGGCTTTGGATATGATGATTATTATATGACCGGAGCTCTTCCTCGACATACGGCATATGGCACTCACCGCAGGAAACGCCCCGGCGGGCATGGATCCCCATCTGAGCCAGTTCAAAATCCGGATGCTGGGCTTTCAACATGGGAGTTCTACTCAGTTTATTGACATAATCGGAAAAACCTATTTTATCGTAGTAGTTCTCAATAGCTTCGACAGTATACCCGGAATCCCAGGGAAGAACAACCTCTTTATTCTCCCCTTTTAAATAATACTCCGCATGGCACTGAGCACAAACAAGCGAACGCATCCTTCGGTCCGAAGCATCTTCAATGGGATCGCCTTCCCGTTTCAGAGCGTCGATCAGGAACTGACGCGGAACACGCAAATCCATACTCTCCGGATCATGACAATCGCCGCAACCGACAGGATTGACCACTTCCGATCCCCAGTCGTACCATTTCTTTTTATAGAACCCATCCGAACCCACTTCGTCTATCAGCCGTGGAACATCCAGGCTTTTACAGGCCCAACAGGAAGCGGGCTGAGGACCATCATTCGCTTTTCGCGGAGCTCCGGTACGCAAACTATGATAAAGATCTTCAATAGCATACATATGTCCTCTCGGAGACAAATAACTTTTTGAAAAACCATAACCCGCCCACAAGATTACCATTTCGGGCCGCATAGCCAGAATGTCTTCGGCCTGATTACCGTTATACAAACTTTTGAAAGTCGTATCCGCCGTATTTTTCCAACTCTTATATTCGTAGGAATTCGATAAATCCAGTTCATTGGTTTGAAAAAGATCTTCCGTTCCTCCGTTTTCCACTTCATCGATAAATATGATTTCTCCCCTATTTACATAAGAATATCCTGTAGTCACGATTAAAATGGCTATAACAGTTGCGAGCAGCAACACTTTTAAATACCCTACACCTAGTGTTTTTTTCATCAGATATAATTTGCTTATATAAAATCCATATACAAATAGCTTTAATAAGCTTTGATTTTTGAGCTGTTTGATTTAGATTACAAATGTAGTAAAAAGATATTATGGACCAAGAGAATTTTGATAACTATAAAATAAAGCTGTATTTTTGCAGCATAAATAAATGAACCTCTATGCGTATCGACATACTGACCGTACTTCCGGAAATGATCGATGGAATGATTAATTGCTCCATCGTCAAAAGAGCACAGGACAAGGGACTGGCTGAAATCCATCTACATAACCTGCGTGACTACACGACTAACAAATGGCGCCGTGTAGACGATTACCCTTTCGGTGGTGAGGCCGGGATGGTGATGCAGATCGAACCGATCGACCGGGCTATCTCCGCTTTGAAAAGCGAACGGGAGTATGACGAGGTAATTTACACCTCTCCCGACGGGGAAACATTCAACCAGCCGATGGCGAACAGCATGTCCCTGCTCAATAACATGATCATTCTGTGCGGTCATTATAAGGGGGTCGACTACCGTATCCGTGAACATCTGATCACCCGGGAAATATCCGTAGGCGACTATGTCCTGACAGGTGGTGAACTGGCTGCCGCTATTATTACCGATGCGGTTGTCCGCCTGATACCCGGAGCCATCGGTGACGAACAGAGCGCCCTCTCCGATTCTTTCCAGGATAACCTGCTGGCTCCGCCGGTTTATACACGCCCGGCAGATTATAACGGTTGGAAAGTTCCGGATGTGCTTCTCTCCGGCCACCAGCGCAAGATCGACGAATGGCGGTTGCAGCAGGCACAGGAACGGACGGCACGGCTACGACCGGATTTGCTGAAAGGGGAATAAATCGAAACAACTTTTTTGACAAAATAACACCCTACCAGGTATTTTATAAGCATATTGATATGTTAAAAAATATTACCTGGTAGGGTATTTTCATTTACCCGGTATATTAATCCGATTTAGCCGGTAGAGTAGTTACATTTTGATAGTTGCCTATTTTAGCAAAATACTCAAATCATTATTCTTTTGTCGCGCCATCAATTGCGCTATATATAAGGAACGGGGAAATAGATTGATCTCATTCTGTCCTTCCCAGATGCCATTCGGGCGATCGGTAAAATGGCCGGGATACTTCTCTCCTTTCAATCCTATACAATAATTATGCCCCGAAGTCCACGGGTTCTGTACAGCAGCACGGTTCACCCGGCAATTCCACAATACCTGCGTCACGCCTGCCCAACCATGTCCGCTTCCCATCTGGCCGCGGTCCTGTACGTTTATTTCGCCATCGGTGACGATATTATCATACAACGTGCCGACAGACCAACGGTGGTGCGGACCTATATCGGCAAACGTCTGCGAAGCCGTGCAATTATAAAAGACATTCGGACCGCATACCTGTGCACCGGTTACATAATCATGACGGCCTTCCGTCGCCTGGCAGTTCATAAAGAGATTCTGCTGCCCCCAGTTATTGAAGGAATAACGATAGCCTCCGGTAATAAGTGATTTTGCTTCCAGGCAACGACAATCCACAACAGAGACATTTTTAGCAAAACGTTCGCAACTGACAGCCGAGTAGCCGAAATAACGGGCCGTGATGTTCCGCACCCAACAGTTTTCCGCCTTATCCAGTCCAACGGCAATCCAACCGTGTTCCAGGTCTTCATAATCTTCAAACTCGGATTCAAAGCAGATATCCGATATACCGACCTCACTGATACGTCCGTCGAACGTATATTTATAGACTTCGCCGCCTCCAAACTTCTTATCCATCTGCATCACGACAGGGTTGTCGATAAAAAGACGGTTCCCTTCGATCTTCGTGATCTGACGCTCGAAAGCCAGGTTATATTCCTGCGGCGTCCATTGGCGTGTACCTTTCCGTTCCACGATCTGATCCATCTTAATGGCATGGATCCATTCCTGGGTACCGGGACGGTAAACGATCACCCGGTCGCCCACTTTAAAACCTTTTGTCGACGAAACCCGGAATGAATGGGTACCGACCGGCACGAAATCGTCTGTTATCTTCACCCGTGTATCCGGTATTTCCTTCATCGAACCGGCTCCTTCCACCCGGATCAAAGTACGACGCTCTTTACCGGTAGCGATCAGACGGGTTTCATTGATATTATCGCCTTCTCCCATCAACACGATACCACCGGTGTTTATCACGACAGAACCGGCAATCCTGTAAACGCCCCGTTTTAAAAGGATCGTCCCCCGATGGCCGTTTTCATCCGGCTGCCTGCGGGATATTTCATCGACAGCCTCTTGTATCAAGGCTCCGCTATCCCCTTCTTTTACCGGAGAAACGACTTTAACGACCGGATATCGAGGAATACTTTTATCGCCATGATGATAGCCTACCCGGCTGAAATCAGGTATGGTATTGCCGTCTTTATCGGGAATATAAGTCAGAATACCTTCCTCACTGATCCTGACCAGCGAGGACTGCCAGGCCGGCGGCAGCTTCGTCTGTGCATGGCTACAAACGAAAGCTGCTCCGGCCACTAGTCCGATTATGATTTGTTTAAATGCGCTCATTCGATACTTAATCTTCAATGATTACACGGAAACCTACATTATGCACTTTCTGCCAGGGCAGATAAGATTTACGGTAATAGGCTGTCGAAGTTTTCGGATGATCGGTCCAGGAACCGCCGCGTACCACTTTTTCGGTTCCGTTACCTTGTGCCTTCTCGTTATAAGGATAAGGCAGATAGTCGGAACGTGTCCATTCGGCGATATTACCCTGCATATCATACAATCCCCAGGGGTTAGCCTGATAACCACCACCTTTCACCATCAGCATATTGCCGTCGTCGACATTATTGTCTTTCGGCTGGTATGTGTAGTATTTGTACCAGGGATCACCCGGGCTCATCGGTTGCGGGTTCACACCTCTTACCGCCAGCTTGTTCAGTTGTTTGTCACCCATATTTTCATAGGCGGCAAAATCGGTATTCAGCGCCCCGTACCAGAAATCGGATTCACTACCGGCACGACAGGCCCACTCCCACTGCATTTCGGTCGGCAAAGTCACTTTCAAACCGGTTTTCTCACTCAGTTTCTCACAGAAGGCCATCGCCTCTTCCCAACTGACACGGATGGCGGGTTGTTCCGGATTGTTGGCCGGATAACCCTGGTGCACATGATCCTTCCACAGCTGGTTCACGAAACGGCTGTTATGATCGGGGAAAATCGTACGGAACTGCTCGTTACTCACCTCTATCTCCGCCATCCAGAATGCCTTTTTCACCTCCTGTTTGTTGGCCGGAGAGTAATCGGAATGTCCCTTGTTACTTCCCATCACGAACTTACCGGCCGGGATGCGTACAAAGTTCATCACGATACCCGGAGCCAGCTCGATGCTCTTCTTTGTCTCCTGTTCCTTTGCCAGCATGCTCTTAGCGATTGTTGCATCAAACGGCCAGCCTTTCACATTCACTTCTTTATTTTTATATTCCCTGCGTTCCGGTTTTACAGGAGACGGCTTCGGTTGTTTGTCCAGATAATCGGCATAGGCACGGATCTCCGACTGCCAGTCTACACCGGAACCGGCATATTTCTCCGTCAACTCCGTACGACGACTGATCTGCTCTACTCCCTTAAAGATATTTGCTTTAAATTTACTATGATAAGGAGCATTAAAGTCAATCCAGTTATAAAGCGTTTTCCATTCCTTATCGGTCAGTTCAACGCCATGATGTCCGGTTTTCAACATCTTGATCAGCTGGCTGGTCGAGGCATGATATTCGTACGGATTCAAGACTTCGATCTCCGCTTCCGGTCCCTGACGGTGGATATACGGATGAAGATTCAGATAACTTTTGCCAAATCCGGTAAAATCATCGATACGCCCACCGGTAAAATCGGCCAGTTTATTGGAACCGTCATGGCAGGCGATGCAGGCACGGTCCAGCACCGGCTGTACTTCGAGTTCGAACGTGAACGGACGCTGTCCGCCTTCCGGCAATGCGATCGCATGCGGTTTGATAGTCGAAGCGACCACACGTTTCGGGATAGGTATCTGATTCTGGTCTTCGTGGCAACCGATACAGGAGACGGTTTCTCCCGGCATTCCGGTCAGCCAGCTACGCATCCACTGCACGGCACGTCCGCACGAATCCAGCGGCTGAAGCGAGATCGGCGTATTGGCGGGGATAGTGAACAATGCAGAACCATCCTCTTCGACCGGCACCGTACCCAACAGGCGTTTGATATCCCATCCGCTCTGAACACCCTGTGCCCAATGGTCGGACGGAGTTTTATTATAAGCATATTCGTAAGACAACACACGGAATGCTTTCACCGTACCACGGGGTACGCCCTTCAAACCTTCACCTTCGTAAATATCCTGGATAAAGACAGTCGCCTCCTTCGTGCCCGGTTTCGTACGGTCGGGAATAATGGGGGGAACCGGAGTTTTCTTTACCGGTATCGGGTGGATCAATCCTTCACCTTCATACTCGGCAATCAGCGTCAGGTTATCATACACGTCTACCAGATAAATGCCCCATAAAGCATTCGGATTCAATTTGGCGGCAACCAGATAATATTTATCGTTCAACGGATAAGGCTTGATAAACTGAGGCCAGACACCATCCACCAGCCGGTCTTTCACGATCGGTTCGATCTTGCGGTCGCGGAATGGCAGTTCCTGCACCATTCCCAGTTCCGACTTGCGGCCTTTGGAGGGATCGAACAGGATCAGACGGCCGGAACGGGCAACGCCATGGTGTCCGGAGATGATTCCGACAAAACCGGATGCCTGGCCGGGTATCGGTTTCGCGTCGAATGTGCTGTTCGGAAAATAAGAGCCGCTGCCGTAAAGTGCTTTCTGCTCGGTTCCGTCAGGATTCATATGCATCACGAAGCGGGAGAAATAATGTGTCAGGTCGGTGTACTCCCAACGGGTATACATCACCTTGCCATTGTGCATGATGACCGGCGACCAGTTGGCATCCTGGTCGAACGTCAGACGACGCAGGGAACGGTCTTCCGGATTATAAAGCACCATATTACCGACCTCATCATTCCCGTTTACGCAAGGAACACCGTTGTAACCGATATTGGATACGGCAATGATCTTTCCCGAAGGCAACCAGGTCGCATCAAAGAACTCGAGGTCTTTTTCGGGTGATTCAATCAGTTTTTTCAAACCTTTCCCGTCCAGTCCCACTTCGAAAACCTGCCAGCGCTTATCGGTGTCGATCATGGAAAACATCACACGGTCGGCATCCCAATGCAGTTTCAGGTCGGGAACGGACGAACCGTTATCCGGCTTGAAGATGGTACGTGACTGAATGTCGCCGCGAAGATTCGATAGTTCGACGATCTCCGCATCGAATCCGCCACGCGGGGCGGAAGTCTGGTTCGACCAGTTATTATTCTGTGTTCCCAGCGAACGGGGATTGACCTGGCGGGCAGAGGTACCGATATGGTAACGGCCCACGATCAGTTTATCCATATCCAGTTCCGGATTGGCCAGCAGTATTTCCCGTTTTAACTGTAAAGCCTGCCGGGCATCTTTCAGTGTATTTTCATCGTTTGAATAGATACCGGCAAAACCTTTGCCTACCAATCCTTTTAAGGTAGACAATCTGGATTGGTTTACGGCCTGGTCAAACGACTTACTGCGTTTCATATCATTGAAAGCCTCTTCGATGGCCCGCATATTAAGCCAGCTCAGCGATTCCTGCAATTCGTATACTTTCATGGCATCCTGTGCTATATTCAGGTATGCCACCACTTGTTTATCCAGTTCTTTCTCCTGACCGGCAGCGGCGATACGGGCTGTAAAATATTTTTTATCCGCCAGCAGGTCTACGACCGATTCGGCGATATGTTTTTCTATGGTAGCATCATAGGTTGTAACCAGGGCTTTCATGTCGCTTCCGGCAAACGGAAGGAATTGTGCCGATTCAGCCGGATAGTCGGCAATAATATCTTCGGATAACTCTTTGCCCGTTATCCCCTGCAAGCGAAAAATAGCGGTCCCTGCGGAGGAACGGTTTTCCAATCCGATTTCCGCTTCAAAACGGACATATTTTTTATCCAGCGGAACGACGATCTGTGAGTTGGCATTCGCCATAATCGTCCGTTCGTATGTTTTTCCTTTCATAATGACCGGAACACCTTTGGCATTGGCGTTAAAGACCAGGCGGCCTGTACCGGTATCCTTAAAAGTATCTTTCAGATCGTTCAGCCAGACGGAAGAGCCGTCGGTCGCGATCAATCGGGCGTTTGCCCATACAGCCTGGTCGTCGGCAGTTCCGTCGACTGTACCCCAGGTATAAAGTACCATTTCATCCAGTCCGGTCACATCGGCGGTAAACTTCTCGGCAGCTTGTTTCGCCTTGATAACCTTTGAAGAAACCGGAAGGCTGTTCTTTTTCATCTGTTCGTAAGCATTCTGTTTGGCAACGGCAATTTTCTCAGACCAGGAAGCAAGCGTGTTACCCTGCTTTTTCTGCTTTTGAGGAAAAGCGGAAAGCGAAAAGGCCAGGCAGGCTGATAAAACAATTAAACTCTTTTTCATGATATCTGTCTCTTATATTTTACGATGATCTGCACTACCGGTTTATGAAATCCGGTCCCTTTTGTTAGTGGGGGTATCCCACTAACGTTAGCAGAGATGTGCCACTAAAATCGGAAAGAAAGCCCCGCCTTTAACAGCGGAGCTTCTCACCCATACTTAAATTATTATCGAACGATTAATAGTTCGGATTCTGGATCAATACGCCGTTAGAGAAGTCGATCTGCGACTGCGGCAACGGGAAATACTCATGCGCCTTCGACCAGGCAGTCACATGTCCGGACAAGAGAGGATCGAGTTCAAGGCCATTCAGTTTATCCATGATTTTCCAACGTTTCATATCATAGTAACGGATCAACTCAAACGGAGTTTCTACGCGGCGTTCATGGCGGATATTTTCACGCAACTGATCCTGTGTCAGATTGGTTGCCAGGTCAGCCAATCCTGCACGCTTACGCACCTGATTTACCATATCGGCAGCACCACCGATACCTAATTCATTGGCAGCTTCAGCTTTTAAAAGTAGCAATTCACCCCAACGCAGATAGATGAAATCCGTTTCACTACGGAAACTTGCTCCCCATGAATCGCCTTCTTTCATTAACGGGGTCAGATATTTAACCATTGCCTTCTTCAAATCACTTTTAGGTAATGATAGCAATTCACCACCGGGCCACTGATATTTATCATCAAAAGCAACAATCTGACCTAATCGGTTATCACCTTCTTCATAATCATTTGTCAAATTTGCGACAGGGCGAACCGCAGCATAGTCACCATATATACGGTCAAAATCCGTATAATTATTCGGAGCAAGATATTTTATAGAGAAAACAATTTCATTGCTGCCTTCTTGAGTATCGTAAGTGAAATTATCTGCATAACGATCGGTCAGTGAATATCCATTGATTTCATTCAATAAATTATATGCTTCCTGTACCTCGTCCCGATTAGCCACTTTACCATCTTCACCATAAGCATGGTACATCAGGAGACGCGCTTTTAGCCCTTTGGCAGCACCTTTGGTTGCATGCCCACCAGCACCTTTAAAAGTCTTGTCATCCATTTTATCGATAGCCGTCTGCAAATCAGTAATCAAATTTTTGTAAACTGTTTCCAAAGGCTCCTTCGCCATATTCTGAGTTACAAGATCCAGCGGTTCGGTTGGATAAGGCACTTCCCCATAGCACAAATAAAGCAGATAATAACAGTAGGAACGAAGAAATAACACTTCACCTTCGTACTGATTACGTACACTATTCATATCCGCTCCTTCATAGTTTTTCAACTGATAGAGGAATATATTCATACGAGCAATGGCAGAATAGGCCTCGTTGTAAAGGTCAGGAATAAAACCGGTCATCGACGGATCTATATTGTCTGCCTGAATCATATAGGACAAATAGACATAAGAAGACCCGGAACTTCCGTAAGCATTATCCGTTAAACAGTCGAAAACAATCGACCGATGCGACAATGTATTTTGTTGCATGCCTTGATAACAACCGGTCAATGCAGAATCAAAATCAGACTTGGATTGCCAGAAGATACTTTCCGACGGAGTTGTCGTCGGAGGGGTATCCAGAATATCTGAACAGGAAGACATTGTCATCATACCGGCAACCAACAGGGATATATATGATAATTTATTCATTTTCATAATTGCTTTACGATTTAATTAGAATTCAAGATTTACACCAAATGAAATAATACGGTTCTGCGGATAATAGACCAGACGCGTACCTTTTGTCGAATTATAGTTACGTTCCGGGTCACCTCCCTGCGGGAATTTAGTAAATGTCAGCAGATTATCACCGGAGAAGTAGAAACGCAGACGTTCGATCTTCGCTTTGCTTGTCAATGCTTTCGGTAAGGTGTAACCGAATGTCAGGTTCTTCAAACGGAAGTAAGAAGCATTGTATAACCAATAAGTACTTTCACGTTGATTCTTTGCGCCTCCCAGATCGGCAAAATACAAGCGGGGATATTTAGCATCCGTATGCTCTTCTGTCCACATATTGTCTATATAATCCTGAGAGATCGGTGAACCCTGGTAGAAAGGACGTAATCCCCAACCACTGGCATAATGTTTGACTCCCTGCACACCTTGTCCCATCAAAGAAAGATCAAATCCTTTCCAACTGGCAGCCAGGTTCACTGTATATTCGAAGTCCGGTAAACGGCCGTCCAAAACCTTACGGTCATTTTCATCGACTACACCGTCAGGAACCCCATTCGGACCACTGATATCGGCATATTTGATATCACCCGGCAAAGTCTTGTCATTAAATTGCTTAGGAGAATTAGCAACATCTGCTTCATCCTTGAAAATACCGATTGCTTCATATCCGTAATACGACTCGTAAGGTAAGCCCTCCTTATAGATTAAACCTTTAGAAGAGTCAATATAATCAGTACCATATTTTGTCAATTCGTTTCTCGTACGATCAAAGAAGACACCGGCATTATAACTCAACCCTTTAAATACACCTTCCTGAATATATCCGTTATAAGCCAATGACACTTCAATACCTTTATTGACCATTTCACCTGCGTTGATATAAGGAGCTTTCAAACCTAATAATGAATTACTCTGTGCTTCACGCAAAATATCATATGTTCTTTTCTTATACCAATCGAAAGTTACATTGAAACCATTAAAAGCTGTAATATCGATACCAAAGTCACCAATAGAAGTAGATTCCCATTTCAGGTCACGATTAGTAAGAGCTGTCTGAGCCACACCGGCATTCAGGTTTGAATTATCAAAGCTGTAATCCTTACCGGTTGTAACCGAGGCATAATAAGAATAAAGATCTATATTCTGGTTACCCAGGATACCCCATGACCCACGCAACTTCAGGCTGTTCAACCATTCCCAGTTCAGTTCTTTCATCCACTCTTCTTCTGTCACACGCCATCCCAAAGAGAAAGAAGGGAATATCCCCCAGCGAGAATCGGAAGAAATACGGGAAGAACCGTCATAACGAGCATTTACTTCCAACAAATAGCGTTGTTTGAATGCATAGTTTGCACGGAAGAATGCGGACATAATTCCCCACTCCTCTGATTTACCAGAATTAGTCTGTACGGAAGCAATACCGGTATTCAACTCATGCAATGGGAAATCGTAGTTCTGGCGATAGCCGGAAAGGTTGTCCAGTTTATAATATTCCAGATTATAACCGGCCATTACAGAGAAATCATGTTCTTTATTTGGAGTTGCCCAGTCATATTTCAAATAAGTATACAAGTTATAATAAGAACTATTATTCATCGTACTGGTTAATCCTGTACCTCCGGTATTCAGCGTTCCATTCTGTTTGCCATCGTGATAATAATAGATCGGTGTAGCCATAGCTCCCCAAATTTTTTCATGTTGCTGTTTGTAACGCATGGCACCTTTTGTATACCACGTCAAACCTTTGATCGGATTTACTTCCAACCAGGCCTGTGCATTTACATCCGTATTGACATTCGTCTTAAAATTTTCAGTTTCTACAATGGCAACCATATTCTTATTGTTAGACTCAAAAGAAAATGCCTTTGAAGCATAACGTTTAATTCCTGTACCATCATCCGGGAGCCAAGGCATATAAGTTGGAGCCTGCGAAATTGTAGACAGGTAAGCATCCGTATCACCCTGGCGTGTTTCCTGACGATTGCTGCGGCTACCGGTAAAATACATTCCAAATTTTACCCAATCATTTACTCGTGAAGTAAGATCAAGTGTTGCATTGTAACGTTTAAACTCCGAACCTTTCAATGTTCCGGGCTGATTGACCATACTTAAAGATGCATTATAAGATGTTTTACCAGTTGTACCTGCAATACTCAGATTATGCTGTTGTACAAATGCAGGATTAAACATATAGTCAAGCCAGTTGAAACTCGGGTACTTGGTTGGATCAGACGGATTAGTATAATTAGCAATCATTTCATCCGAATAACGGTCGGTAGCCGGAGCACCGGAATTATCTTTAGCCATATTAAAATACTTCATATAGGTAGGAGAATCCCAAATCAGATCTAACAAAGTAGTCGGATTGTAAACAGCAAAGTTTCCGTTATAGCGGATAGAAACACGTTCTTTCACCTCCGAACCATTCTTTGTAGTAATCAAAATCACACCGTTTGCAGCACGCGAACCATAAATAGAAGCCGAAGCAGCATCCTTCAACACAGAAACACTTTCAATAATGTTCGGGTCGAGGGAGGCGAGGTCTCCCTCGACACCGTTAATCAGGATTAACGGATCGGAACCGGTACCGGAATAAGTACCCTGACCACGTACACGGATCTGAACTGATTCGCTACCTGGCTGACCTTTATCGGAAGTGATACGCAAACCCGGCATCTGGCCTTGCAACATGGTAGATGTATTGGCTACTGGACGTTTGGCAATTTCTTCTCCCGTCACGGCAGAAACGGCACCGGTCAGGTTCACCTTTTTCTGCGTACCGTAACCTACTACGACTACTTCATCCAAATTCTGGGTATCTTCATGGAGAGTAATTTTCAGGCGGGCATCACTTGTTACTTTTATTTCCTGGTCTTTGTAACCAAGATACTTTACTAATAAAACATCGCCGGTTTTAGCCGGGACAGTGAAGTTCCCTTCTACATCTGTAATAATACCTGTGGTTGTTCCTTTCACTAGTACAGATACCCCGATCATCGGCTCTCCGAATTCATCCAGAACGATTCCGGAGATAGTCTGTGTTTGCGCGAACAAACTTAGACTTGAGTTAAACGCCACCATTAATAATAATAATCGCCAAAACGATTGAGTGGCCCTTTTGATTTCTTTTTTCATTTAATCATGGATTTAATTAGACTTAAAATTTCAACAAATTCAATAACACAAAGAAACATATTCTCTTTTTTACAAAAGAAAACATGCTTCCAATTTAGTATTAAATTATTCTATATGAATAGATTGATACAAAAGTGACAGAAAAGTGATACGATTTTATCAGCAGCCCTGTTCCTGATTGTTTTTCATCTGCACAAATTCAGTGGGAGTGCATCCATAAAAAGCCTTAAAGGAATTGGAGAAGTAAGAGTGACTGTTAAATCCAAGATGTGACGCAATTTCAGAAACATTCATTTCGGATTCTTTCAACAATTTTGCCGCCATCTCGAGGCGTTTGTTACGGATCAGTTCCATCGGTGAAAGTTCGGTGATGGATTTGAGTTTACGATAGAGATTTGCACGACTGATACCGATTTCCGTGCATAATAATTCGACATCCAGCTTTTCATTGGATATGTTTTTCTCGATCACATCAAACAGTTTCTGGGAGAAACGTTCGTCGGCCGACTTCACCTCGATCCCCATCACATCCGGGGAGAAACGTTTTCCATAGAGTTTTTTCAATTGCTCCCTCGAGGCCAGCAGGCTGCGGATACGTGTCTGCAACACGTCCATATTGAATGGTTTCACAATATAATCGTCCGCTCCCGCCTGGAATCCTTCCTTGATATGGACTACCATCGAACGGGCAGTCATCAGAATAACCGGGATATGTCCGATGCGGATGTCATTCTTGATCATCGTACACAGTTCCAGTCCGTCGCGCTTCGGCATCATGATATCGCTAAGTACCAGGTCTGGGAAATCCTGCACTACTTTTTCGTAAGCCCTCACCCCATCGGCTGCTTCAATGACAATATATTCGGCTTCCAGGCTTTTCTTCAGATAATCACGTACATCCTTATCATCCTCGACCAGCAAAATCTTATATTTAGGTTGATCTTTATTCTCCGTCACCGGCAACGAGACCGATATATCCTCCGTATTCGTTATTTCCGCAATTTTATCTATTTCCCTGCTCTCTATCTGTTCTTCAGAGAATGCCGAACGGGATACCGGAAGGATAACGACAAAGCAAGCACCTTTTGTTTCCGTATGATCCACATAAATTACCCCACGATGGAGTTGTACAATCGTATAAACAAGACTCAGGCCGATACCTGTCCCCGACAAATTAATACCGGACGTTTCAGGAATCTGATAGAAAGGAGTGAATATCTTATCCGCCTCTCCTTCTTCAATCCCTTTACCGGAATCTTTGACTTTCAGGATTACGTACTGACTATTTTCATCTTTATACAATCCGTCGGTCCGTTTCGGGTCCAGTTCTTTCAAGGTTACTTCCGACACCTCCATAAGAACAGATTCACCGGAAGCCGTATATTTGAAGGCATTCGACAAGAGGTTAAAGACAACTTTTTCCAAGAGGGATTTATCAAACCAGCCATTGATCGTTTTAGGAGTACAATTCAGGGTGAATTTGACTTCATTGGTCAAAGCAATCTGATTGAACGCATAATAGATTTCTTTGATATATTCGCAGATATCTCCTTCACTTACCTTCAGGTCCATGCTACCCGCCTGGTTCTTATGCAGGTCCATCAGCTGATTGACAAGAAGCAAAAGTTTTTGGGCGTTCTTATAAATAATGGATAGCTTGTCATGCAACTCTGCCGGAATATCCACCCGTTTGACCAGTTCTTCAAACGGAGTGATAATCAGCATTAAAGGGGTACGCAACTCATGAGAGAAGTTTGTGAACAGGCGTATCTTTGCCTGATGAAATTCTTCCTGTTTTTGTTTCTCCAGTTGTTTCATCTTCAGCCCGGCTTCCAGGTTACGTTTGATATTTACATAATAAAGAATTCCGTAAATAATAGCCGCTAAAGCAATAACATAAAACAGATAAGCATACCAGGTCCTCCACAGAGGCGGCTGCACGATAATAATCAATGAACGTCCTTCCTCATTCCAGACACCGTCATTATTAGAGGCTTTTACGAGAAAAACATATTTGCCGGGACTCAGGTTGGTATAAAATGCGGAATTACGTTCTCCTACATAGTTCCAATCCGTATCATATCCTTCCAGTTTATAAGCATACTGATTTTGCGTCGCATAAATATAATTCAAGGCCTGGTAAGTGATTGAAAAGTTATTTTCATTATAAGCCAAGCGGATCGTTTCCATGCCGTCCAATACTTTATCCAGGATAGCAGACTCATCGCCGACTTCCACCGGATGGTTGTTTACAGATAATTGCTCCAGCACCACAGGCGGAATATTATTATTTTTATCCATCGCCTCCACATGGAATGTCACAAAACCGTTGCTTCCGGCAAAACAAAGACTTCCATCCGGCAAGGCGATGCCACTATGCAATGTAAATTCACGAATATCTATTCCGTTATGACGATGATAATTCCTGACTTCATCTTTCGCCGGATCAAACATGATCAGGCCGTTTACCGTACTCATCCATAACCGCTGATCGCTGCTTTCCACCAACGTACAGATATTATTGTCCAGCAAACCTTCCCTGACAGTCATTATCCGCCGGATCGCTTTCGATTCATCCAGTTGAAAAATACCACCTCCGTAGGTTGATCCCCATATCTCACCGGATTTAGTCCGGACAATCGCCGATATATAGTTATTGGGAATCCTGTATTTCTCAACAGAAGCCTCATTGGAATATTTTGTCAGCTGTTTTTTATGCGTATCGAAGCGGAGCAATCCTTCGGCCGTACTTCCCAGCAAAAAGACACCGTCTTCTTCTTCCAGAATACAACGTACATTTGAAAAATAGATCGGTTCATCTACATTATTACAAAAGGTAGTAACCAGGGAATCATTCACAAAACAGGTCAGTCCAAATTCGGTCGATGCGCCACCCACCCACAAAACACCATTATGATCGCGAATGATAGAATAGATGGAATATTCAATCGGATACTGATGATACAAGGAAAACTTTTTGGTTTTGATATTAAACTTGTAGATTTCCCCTTTAGTCGTTCCGCACCAGACATAGCCGTCTTCGTAAAAAACGGATTTAATGATATTCGTATTAAATGCGAACCGGACGGAAGGATCGATCAGGTAATAATGTGACTCATTCGTCCGCTTATTATAATTCAATAATCCATACCCTTCCGTTGCTATCCATAAATCTTCAGGAGATTCATACGTAATCGCTCCGTAAATACCAGTCCTGATATTCAATTCTTCCTGCGGTTTATGAAGGACAAAGCGGTTTGTGAATTTATTCAGATAATTAACCCCTCCGGCAAATGTCCCGACCCACAGCGTTTTATCCCGGTCTACACAAAAACAATAAACCGAATAATGGCTCAACGACTTGTTTATATCATCGTAACCGGCCACCTTTACAATCCGTTCGGTCGCTTTATCCAAATCAAAAATGCCATCAAACGTACCGATCAGCAACTTCCCCTGCCATTCGATTATACAACGCACCGAGTTATTGCTCAATCCGCTGTTTAAATTAGTATATGAGGTCACCTCGTTATCACGCAGATTGATTTTATTCAATCCGCTATTCTTACAGCCAACCCATATCTGCTTCTTATCATCTTCATAAATGGAAGTAATATTGTTGTTATTCAATGGCATATTTTTAGATTCACTCGTAAACTGACTGATCAGATTCATCTGATGGTCACATAGGAGCAATCCTTTGTTTCTTGTACCGATCCAAAATCTGCCTGAGCTATCTTCCAGCAAAGTCACTATCATTGCTCTTTCAGTATCATCTTCTATAGGGATATATTCAAAATGGTCTCCCTCCCTGTTATAGCGATTCAACCCCTCCCAGGTTCCAACCCACAGACAACCCGAACGGTCGGTGTATACCGTAGAAATACTATTGGCAACCAATCCGTTTGTCTCCAGGTTATAGCGTTTAATCTCATTTGTGTTCAGATCTATCCGGTTCAGTCCATTATTGGTTCCTACCCAGAGGTAACCTTCCTGATCTTCGGTAATGGAGGTGACGGAGTTATTCGACAGGCTCTGCTCATTTCCGTCTTCCCGATGATAGATTTTATATTCTTTTCCATTAAAACGGTTCAGTCCGTTTTTGGTGGCAAACCACAAATATCCTCTCGAATCCTGATAAATAGTCATCACAGAGAGTTGGGAAATCCCTTCATTCAGATCTGAATTAAAAGAATACAGATAGTTTGTCTTTTCTGCATACAGTGTTAGTACGGAAAGGATTAGAAATAGTATAGATAAAGATTTCCTGATCATACTTGTTGTATCTGATTTATGTAGAACAAAAATAGTAAAAGTTTTGGTTAATGATCAAGAGAAAAGTAACATTCAAATCAGATTTACTGTATTTCCATAAATACAGTCGGTATCCCCTCTGACTTAACGGCTACTATGCTCTTTCCTTTATTCAGATTTACTTTGATGCGGGCCCTGCCGTTATAGGCCTGAACCTTACGGCTGCCGGTAGATGTTCCCTGATTCTGAATCAATGTTCCATCACCTACCAGTTCAAATTCAATATACTTTTTTGAATCGAGGCAGCGAACGCCTTCCTTATCGTAAAGCTGAGCTTCCAACAACGCCATATCGCCTTCACGTGATACGATATGTACTGTAACAGAGGCTTCTTCTCCCCATTTTGCCGTCTGATATTCCTGGCTGATCTCATCCGTAATCTTTGTCTTTCCTTTTACGGCCACAGCACGGATCTCGTTCTTTCCTTCTTCATATACACAATTCCAACGCAGTCCGGCCGCCGGATAATCCTGACTGTTGCGTTTCTTCACACCCTGGCTGACACCGTTCATGAACAACTCCACCTCGTCGCAGTTTGAATAGACCAATATTTCTTTGCGGTCTCCGTGGTTACCCCAGCGCACCGGCCAGCTATGCCCGTAAATATGTACCATAGGCTCAGTCGTCCAGTATGACTGAAAGACATAATAACTTTCTTTCGGAGTGAAATCACGCTCTATTACCCCTTTCTGATTCACATACGGGACCGGATTTTCAGGACGAACAGGAGTTGAGAAATCCTTGAACGGCCAGTAAGCAGCCCCAGTCAGCCACGGCATTGTTTCCTGCTCTTTCAGATGCCAGTCGATCAGGCGGACAATATAACTTTCCGACCAGTCGCCATCCTTCGATGCACGGGCGGCACCTCCGTATAAAGAAGCATCCCCGGCACGTTCGTCGGCACCATTACCAGACTCAATACCTTTCAGATTGGCAAATACATTCTCTGAATGACGGCGGGCATGGCTGTCTCCTCCCCACTCCACATGCAGGAAACGTTTTACCTTCTGCATCTCCTGTTCCGAAACGGATTTATAATCGGTAAATACCCCACGATACCATCCCGCCCAGATAGAAGGAGAATAAACATCCACTATATCACTACAAAACTCGCAACGACGGATAGCCGTCATGCGTGTATCATCCAAACTATGAGCCAAGTCATGCAATTCCTTCATAAAAGTACGGATAGCCCCTTTATCGAACTCACTGAAATCGTTGGGCCAATCGTTTTCGTTGCCCAGTCCCCAGATAATAACGGCCGGGTGATTATGATGCTGATCGATCATATTAGTCAGCATACGGCGGGCCTGTTCCTTATATACCGGACCTCCCAGGCCTCCGCGGCACCAGGGTATTTCTTCCCAGACAAGGATACCCAATGAATCACAAAGTTGAAGGATAATATCTGATTGCTGGTAATGTCCGAGACGGATAAAGTTTACACCCATATCCTTCATCAGCTGCATTTCCGTACGCATCATATCTTCAGTCATTGCCTGAGCTACTCCGGCATGATCTTCATGGCGGTGCGTTCCCTGAAGCAAAAGACGCCGGCCATTCAGGAAGAACGGGCCTTTTTCCTGAAATTCGAATTGGCGGAAACCGAAGCGTTCTTCCGCTGTCAATGTCTGTCCGTCAGCATTTATAGTCAATTCGCAAGTATAAAGGTTGGGAGAATCCACGTCCCACAAGACGGGGTTCTTCACTTTTACTTCTGTCAGGAATTGATTGCCAAGAGGCAGAACATTTTCTATCGTTTGAGTAAATATCCGTTTGCGATTTGCATCATATACAGAGACAGTCACATCCGCCTTCCGTATATCCATCGGATTATAGAAAGAGGCTTTGACTTTTACAGAACCTTCTTTCCGGTTTGCCGAAAGTTCCGGTTCCAGGCGAATCTGTTCAAAAGAGGCTTTCGGTAGATAAACCAGGTTCAGGTAACGATACAGACCTCCGTAGAGATTAAAATCAGACAAATCGGACGGGATCATTTCCAGATCGCGCGAGTTATCGCAACGGATAGACAGAGGTATTTTTCCTTTGAAACGCTTCACCAGCTTATCATCCGCCATAAATGACTTCACGGCTTCCGTAATATCGACACTCCAACCGTCGTAACCACCTGTATGTTCTCCGACTAATGTGGTGTAAACATATACTTTTGTCTTCTGTCCGGCTCCTTCAAAATCCAATACGACACGGCCATCCGCATACGGATTATCAATTGTCAGTAGTGTTTTATACCAACCCGGTCCCTGATAATAATTCACATCGGGATCTACGGCATCTTCGGCATTAAAACAGTGGGGAAGAGTGACCTTTTGCCAGATAGGAACTGTCTCCGGACTTCCCGGTGAAGCAGGACGCACAACTTCCCAGATTCCGCCCAGATCACCTTTCAGGTATTCCCAGTTATCCGTTAATCGTATTTTTTGTTTAGATGGTACTTTCCCTGCCATCAAAAAGCAACAAAACAGGAAAAGACAGGAAAAAAGAATGTTTCTCATTATTTATTCGTTTTATATTAGTTAATTTACAATATTGCCGTTCCTTCTTTTTCCAGTTTCTGTTTCCGGAGGAGGGCTTCCAGATAATAATAATCAGCATATACAATCGAGACATCCACCTCCACATTGTGCATTTTAGAACCTGTGCTATGCAACAGCAGGAAGCCTCTGTCTTTGCCGGCTGCCGCACGGTAATTTGCTGACAGGTTCTCTAAGATTGTATTTGCTTTTGTAATATAATCCTGACGTTTAGCCGGGTCATACATGCTTAACTCATATAAAGCAGAAGCTGTAACAGTTGCAGCAGAAGCATCGCGAGGCTCATTGGGTATTCCCGGAGCATTGAAATCCCAATAAGGAACAAGGTCTTCGGGCAATGTCGGACTGGAAAAGATATAATTCTCTATATGCTTCGCCTGTTCCAGAAACTCAGGCAAACCCGTTTCACGGTAACACACGGTATATCCGTAAAGTCCCCAGGCCTGTCCGCGCGACCAGGCCGATTCATGTGCATATCCCTGATGCGTATGTTTATGCAGCACTGCTCCGGTAATCGTATCATAGTCAACCACATGGTAAGAACTGTAATCATCGCGGAAATGATTCTTCATTGTCGTACGGGCATGATTTACGGCTACATTATAAAACAGAGAATCACCGCTTGTCCTGAACGCCCAGAAAAGAAGTTCCAGGTTCATCATATTATCGATAATAACCGGACAATCCCATTTATCCCGGCTATGGTCCCATGAGCGGATTATCCCTGCACCCTCTTTATAACGGGTAGTCAAGGTATAAGCAGCCTGCAACAGAACATCCTTATAAGCCGCATCACCCGTCAGCCGGTAACCGTTTCCGAAACTGCAATAGACCTTAAAGCCCATATCGTGCGTTCCGCCGTTCATCTTCTCACGTTCGATCAAGGCAGTTTGCTGCTGCGCCTTTTCTTTCCAGAAATCATCCCTGGTATATTCATACATGTACCAAAGTTCCCCCGGGAAAAATCCACTCGTCCAATCGCGGGAAATAACCATATGCAACGTACCGTCCGGTTCGACATTACGCGGACTGGCCAACGGGCCCAGGTTTTGTTTATCACGTAATTCCTGCTTTTGTCTCGGTTCCGCACAACGGGCAGCATCCATCTCGACAAAAGCCTGCTTGAATTGTGTTCCGGCAAAAGCAAAGTTCTCCTGAACCAGATCGGGTTTCTCGATTCCACAGGAAGCCATAGCAGCCAGTAACAGAAAAATAGGAGTTTTGAATTTCATATTTCTTCAACTAAATAAGATAAATCAATAATAACTAAAACAGAATAATCACAACCACAACAGCGGATGGCGAAGGGGAAAATTCCGTATCACCTCATCATTCTCCGGAAAATGTTCCAGCTCCGACCAAAGGGAGAAATAATCTTCATCAGGCGTATCGCAGACGCTGAACAGCAAAGCGGTATGCGCCACCGGCCATTCATCCCAATACATCACATCTTTTTCAAACGGCCAGGCAGACTTATCCTTTATATAGGGGCACAGCCAGGCCACCCCTTTCTGCATATTCCGTCCGTCTTTCGTTGTATATTGCCAGAGATTATTTGTATCATCGGAAAGGATATGGCACACTGTTGCCATAGCATCCAGATTGAAGAGAGAATATCCGTACGGTTTGGTTCTCGCCAATTCCAACGGAAAACTGCCATCCGTATCCATCTGTCCCGGTAACAGAACTGTTTGATAACGTTCGCGGCAGAAGTCCAGCACCTCTCTATTCCCGGTATACTTTGCAAACTGGGCCGCCTGCATCACCCAGCAGGTACCATGGTTGTTTTTGGCATTCATCTCATCCTTTCCGTAAGGATGGTTCGTCAGCCAGTATAAATAGTTGGAAAACCAGTCTTTGGTAGCAACGGCATCTTCACAGGAAAGCAAACCGGCCTGTTCCATTACGATCAGTGACTGCACGACTTCCAACAGATGAATAGTATCGATTATTCCTATTCCACGGCCCGTAACAATTCCTTTTATTGCCTGGGCGTATTGAAGATCGGGATTCATCCGTGTCTCCGGATCAATGAACCAGGCACGGATATGTTTTAATGCCTGTACAATATATTTCTCATCTTTCGTCACGATCCAGGCAGAAGTCAAGTCTCCTACAATCGAACTGAAACGGATCATTGCATGGCGATGAGCAACAAAATTATCCGGATTCGTTTCCCCGTCACGCCGGATATAGGCACTGTCAGGATTAACCGGATCAGGCCACCAGTAATCACCTTCCGAATAAAAATCGTGTACCCCTCCGGCGCTTCTTTCAGCGACAAAAGAAGTAATGGTGACAGGTTCTTGCGTTAAAGCCAGGTCTCCCCGGGTTATAATTTCCGTATGCAACAAATCTGATACCCGCTTTTGCAATCGCGTTCCGTCAGAACAACGACAGCATACAAGTATTGTTGCAGAAATTAATAATAACAATTTTAGATTCATGGCATAGACAGATTATTTTCTGTCCAAAATTACGCCAAGCATCTCTTTCCGGTTTTTAATATTATCGCAAAAGCTTGCAGATTTGTTACAAAAATGACATTTGATGAGATAATTATACAATACCGACAGATAATACTATCCGATCTTATTTAGTTTGTTTCATAATTATAAACAAAAGAATATTCATACGTATTCTGTCCGGCATCCAGACCTTCTACTGATTTTATATCTTCTGTAATAACCATGCCAGTGATATAGTCACCGACTGTCTGATAACGAAAAGTATATTCAGCACCATTTTTACTCTCGCCCAACGAATAACGGCTGGCCGATTCCGGTAAATTGCGGTTAGAGGTCCCGTATAACGAATTCAAAGGATTTACTAAATCCGGTGTTATCGGTCTCAATGTATTTAGCACACGGAACGGGAAATTGGCTGGGCACAACTGGCTACCATAGGTATAACTCACCTCATCACGCGGAAGATACTGATAAACGGTTACATTCCCGTTAGTCCACGTATATTTATCCAAAGATACCGGATCATTTTTCTTATATCCTCCTTCTTCCAACGGACGTTGAAAAATCCAATCAGCTTCAGTCAGATTGCTACGATCATATTTATATCGATATTCATTCTTCACATATTCCGCATTCGGGACATATTCATTGATAGCCCATTCCTGCTTATTTACGACCACATTTCCACTTATCTGAAAATCTTCCGTATGCACATTTGAAGCATCGATCACAGAGATCTTATTTCCAGTATAAATCAAGTTAAAAGTACCTTTGGAAGTCGTTATCTTACTAACATTACCATCCTGATTGTAAATTATATCCAAAGAATATTCAGGGAAATCGGCCCCATTCTTTTTACAGGTAATCTTTGTTAACTTATTCAACTTCGGAAGAGAAGGTTTATCATCATCTCCGCAAGAGATCAAACCAATCACTAAAATCAACATCAAGCATACACACTTTTTCATAAGTTCTACTTTTATAATTCAACATCACAAAAGTAAAACATTTGGCAAAATAAAGGCGGAAGTAACCAATTTTAAGTAATCTCTACATTTTAATAACATGGATTCACTCCCCTTTTATCAGCAGCTGTATCTTATTTTTATCGCCCACTACCCAGACCAGATCATCCGGTTCGAACACCGTATCGTTATCCGGCGTCATCAGCGAATCCCCGTTACGTTCGATCGCAACGATCAGGCAGTTGTACCGCCGTCCTACGTTCGACTGCATGATACTCTGTCCGAGGAACGGGAAACTGTCATCGACTACAAACGAATTGACCGTAATCTCTTTCGGCTGCCCGGCCGAACAATCGGAACCGTTCTCCTGATCTTCCAGCTTAGCCTGGAAGGCTTTCAACTGTTCGTCGGTCCCTACTACGACCACCTTATCCTGCGGATAAATATGATCGGAACCACCGGGGATATAGATTTTATGATCGCCACGGATGATCTCTACGATACTTACTCCAAAATCTTTTCTGAGCGGTATGTCCGACAGCGCTTTCCCTGCATAAGGAGAACAAGGGGAAACCGGTACTACGGCCAGGTGTATATCTTTATCACTTAACTGATTATTAAAACTGGTCTTCAACGGATTACGTTTCCGGTCGACCTCTTCCCTACGGTTCAGGTTAGTAAGAAAATGGGCTTCCAGCCTGGAATACTGGTTCAGGTCACGGCGGAACAGAATGATAAGGATCAAGACTCCTACTGCTATAATCGCCCCCACGCCATATTGCACATGATAATATTTAATCAGTACGATCGAAACAAACAAAATGGCGACAAACACCCTGAACAACACTAACGCCACCAGTTTCCCATGATTATATTTATTATCCTTCCACAGGCTCATAAACAACTCCGGCGAATTATTCTTGTTCGCCACCAATCCGGCCAGAAACGGTACCATCAGAAGAAGCGTCAGTACACTCATAACGATACTCCCCCACATATCCATCGCCGGAAACTTTTCTACCAGCAACGGATGAATAACCTGGGTAGACAGCAACAGAATAGCCGTCAGTAACACCGAATGAATCAATACTTTTCCTACATAAATCTTTAATAGCTTACGCCAGTCGCTTTCATGGTTAATCGTTTTTGTACCCGAAGAATAGCGGTCCAGAAAATCGCGCGTCTTATCCGGCAACACCTTGTACAGCCACTCCGCAAACGGTCCCGACAAACGGATAAAATAAGGAGTCGTAAAAGTCGTTATCACCGACACAGCAACGATAATCGGATAAACATACTCGTCGAGCACCTTCAACGACACCCCTAAAGCCGCAATGATAAAGGCAAATTCACCGATCTGAGCCAGACTGAAACCCGACTGAATAGATGTTTTCAGCGGTTGTCCGGACAGAAGTACTCCGAAAGACGAAAAGAAAGCCTTCCCCACGATCGTCACCAAAGTGATCAGAATGACAGGCCATGCATATTGCACCAGGACAGCCGGATCGACCAGCATACCTACCGACACAAAAAAGATGGCGCCAAACAAATCCTTGACAGGCTTGATAATATGTTCGATGCGCTCTGCCTCTATCGTTTCGGCGAGGATAGACCCCATGATAAAGGCCCCAAAGCAGCCGAGAAACCCGTTTTCGTCGCTACCACCACCATTCCCAGACACAAGCCCAGGGCAATAACCAGTAACGTTTCATCATTCATCAGCTTCTTCACCTTTTTCAGGAAAGCCGGAATAATAAATATACCTACCAGAAACCAGAGAATCAGGAAAAAGGCGACCTTCAGGATACTGCCGATCATTTCCTCCCCGGCAAACTCCTGGCTCACCGCCATCGTTGAAAGCAAGACCATCATAATAATGGCAACCAGGTCCTCGACGACCAACGTCCCGAACACAATCCCCGTAAACCGCTGGCTCCGCAACCCCAGATCATCAAAAGCCTTTATAATGATCGTTGTCGACGACATCGACAGCATCCCGCCCAGAAATATGGAATTCATCGTAGACCATCCCAGCAGATGCCCGACCAGATAACCGACGATCAGCATCGTTATCACCTCGGTCATCGCCGTAATAAAAGCGGTAGAACCGACATTCATCAACTTTTTGAAACTAAACTCAAGTCCCAGGGCAAACAGCAGGAAGACGACTCCCATTTCCGCCCACAAATTAATATTTTCAACGTCTACTACCGTAGGAAAAATCTGTACATAAGGCCCGGCCAGTAAACCGGCGACGATATACCCCAGTACCAGGGGTTGTTTCAGCCATTTAAATAATAAAGTTATTATCCCTGCGGATATAAGAATCAATGCGAGATCGGAAATCAAATCAGGTAAATGCGACATACAATATATTATTGATTAATCTGTTAGCTAACAAAAATAACATTTTTCCGTATTTTATCAAGTACAGCCAATGCTTTTTTATAACTTTGCTAGAAATAAATAAAAACATCTATCTATTTACTTAAATCTGTTAGTATATGAAAAACAAGATTATTCTCTTTCTTGTTCTGTGTTTCTGTTTTAATTTAGCAGGATTCGCACAAAGTACCGTTCATGAATCGGTCAAGTTCCAAAGTAAAAAGTTAGGAAAAGAAGTCTCCTACTCGATCTATCTCCCGGACGGATACAACAGCTCCGAACGTTATTATCCGGTGCTTTACCTGCTGCACGGTTATACCGATAATGAAACCATGTGGATACAAACCGGGCAGATGCAGGAAATTACCGACCGTGCCATCTGTAGCGACCAGGCCGTGCCTATGATCGTTGTCATGCCGGATGCCTGGGATACCTGGTATATCAACCAATACGACGGAAAGGTACCCTACGAAGACATGTTTTTTGAAGAGTTGATCCCCCATATCGAAAAGACCTACCGCGCCCGCAGTAACAAAGAGTTCCGTGCCATCGCCGGACTGTCGATGGGAGGTTACGGTTCGTTCCTTTACACCCTGCATCATCCGGATATGTTTTCCGCCTGTGCCCCGCTTAGTGCCGCTATTTTCGACGACAGCGTGATGGAACGTCGCCAAGCTGAATCACACAAAGACCTCTTCGGCCGCCTGTTCGGTCCCGGACTGGATTACTGGCACAAAAACAGCGTCTTAAAAATGCTTTCCGAACTGGATAAAGAGAATCTGCCCCGCATCCGTTATTACATCGACTGCGGAGACCAGGACGGTCTGCTGGATGGTAATTTCCAGGCCCATAAGATCATGCGGGAGAAAGGGATGAAACATGAATTTCGTGTCAGAGGCGGCGGACATACCTGGTTATACTGGCGCACGGCATTGCCCAACGTCCTGGAATTTGTCAGCGGAACATTCCGGAGAAATCAATAGTAATCAGTACCAAGATCCTCCGAAACATACCGGTGCGCCCCACTATGCACAACAATTACATACTCACATTCCTGCGCCTGAAGACACGCTACTGCTTAGCTTCACAATAACACGCAGATGACGCAGATTGGACAGATGAGCACAGATTTTTATTTTAATTTTAAACATTGATCTGTGCTCATCTGCTTTATCTATGTCATCTGTGGACCATATAGATACTTGATACATTAAATTCAATTATTTCTAAATTGGCATATTGGCTCATGTTTTCTATAATGGAACTATTGCCCATCAACTCATCATTTCTTATACCAAACCTGCCCTGGCTGATTTCCCATTTCAAACTCAAGCGTTGCGCCGCTCATGATCTGGTCGTGGGTGATATAGCTCTTGTCGTAAGGCTGGCCATTCAGTTTGACTGACTGGATATAGATATTCTCCGCATTTACTCCCGGAGCTAAAATCTTAAATACTTTACCATCCGCCAAATGCATTTTTACTTCCGGGAACAAAGGAGTTCCTATCTCATACTGTCCGCCTACCGGATCGACAGGATAAAATCCCATCGCACTGAAAACGAACCAGGCCGACATCTGTCCGCAATCCTCATTGCCACAGATACCATCCGGAGCATTCAGATACAAATCATGCAAAACCTGAGCCACATACTTCTGCGTCTTCCAGGGTTGTCCCACCTTATTATACAGATAAATAACATGATGGCTCGGTTCGTTGCCATGCGCATATTGTCCGATCATACCTGTACTGAAAATTGGCAGGTCTTCTTTCGCATCCGGAGCATACGTAAACATGCTATCCAGCTTTTCCGTGAAACGCTCCTTGCTGCCCAGCAAACCGATCAAGCCGTCCAGATCCTGCGGAACATACCAGAAATACTGCCATGCATTACTTTCGCAGATATCTTCCGTATAATCTTTTGCATTGAACGGAGTTACGAAATTCCCCTTTTCATCACGCGGCTGCATAAAGGTCGTTTCAGGATTATAGACATTGCGATAGTTCTGTGAACGTTTATAGAATTCATCCGCAATCGCTTTCTTTCCCATCTTTTCCGCCATACGGGCAATGCAATAGTCATCGTAGGCATATTCCATTGTTTTGGATAACGACCAGTTCTCCCATTTTTCCGGATCACTGTTAGCCGGTACATATCCCAACTTCTTATACTCCCCGATACCCCGGTAATCATCCCGGTTCGCCGTAGCAACACATGCCTGTAAAGCCAGTTCCGGATTAAAAGTACTGATTCCTTTCAGGTAAGCATCCACAATCACAGGAACAGCGTGATAACCGATCATCATATTCGTTTCATGCCCATACAGGTTCCACAAAGGAAGGGCGCCATTCTGTTCGTAGAATTTCAGGAAACCCTGAATCATATCGTTCACACGTTTCGGGTCCGTATACGTATACAACGGATGGGCTGCCCGGTAAGTATCCCACAAAGAGAAGGTCGAATAATTATTCCAACCGTCAGCCTTATGTATCTGATTGTCCGGACCATAGTACGAGCCGTCCACGTCACTGAAAATAGTCGGAGCGATCATCGTATGATACATGGCGGTATAGAACTTAACCAGGTCATCCGTATTATTGCCGTTCACTTCAATCTTCGACAATTCTTTGTTCCAGCGGGCGACAGCCTCCGTATGATAACGGTCGAAATCGTTGACCGGCACTTCTGCCTGAAGGTTCTTTGCCGCACCTTCCATGCTCACACCCGAAATAGCCGTATTCACCAGAATCTCTTCGTCCTTTTCCGTATTGAAATCGAAACGAGCTACATAGGCAGTACCGATACGGCCTTTATCCTTCGTCACAATCGCCGTTGTATCCATATGGTAAGCTACAAACGGTTTGGAGAAACGGGTCTGGAAATAGACATGTTGGTCGGGCGACCATCCCTGTGAAAAACGGTAACCGCGGATAGTAACGGAATCGACCACCTCGATATAAGAATCAAGCGTAAAATCCCAGTTCATCGCCTTCTTCAGATTCAGGAAAACGGAAGCTTCTGCCTTCGGGAACGTATAACGCTGGATACCGCAACGTTCGGTAGCCGTCAACTCGACATTAATATTATAGTCTTTCAGCAATACCCGGTAATAACCGGCCGAAACAGCCTCGTCATTATGTGAAAAAGTGGAATAAATACCCAGCGGTGCTTCAGCCTCTTTATACGGGCGGGTCACCGGCATAAAGGAGATATCATATAAATCCCCTGCCCCGGTACCGGAAAGATGCGTATGGCTGAAACCAGCAATCGTCGTATCCGGATAAAAATAACCTGAGATACGGTCCCATCCGGGCAACCCGTTATCAGGACTTAACTGCACCATACCGAAAGGAGCCTGTGCTCCCGGATAAGTATTCCCGGTAAAATCAGTACCGATCATAGGATTAACATACTGCGCATAATCCGCCTCCTGTTGTTTCTCCGGCGTGCAGGCCATCAAAGCCAGCAAGGAGACCGCCAATAAAGTGATGTGCCTCATTTGTTTATAAATTGTTTAAGTCTTGACAAATATACAAAAAGAGACGTAACATTTAAACAATGTACGTCTCTTTCTATAACTAAATTCCAATGTCTATGGTTTATTAACCTTCATTTTCTTCTTCGTCCTCTTCATCCGGTTCTTCTACCGGTGGTTTTCTTACAAAGAATGCACTTAACTCGTACAAACCGTAAAGCGGGAAGAACACGACACTCAGTGTAAACGGATCGCTACTTGGTGTTATAAATGCTGCGGCAACAAGCAATCCCACAATGGCATGGCGCCTGTACTTATGGAAAAATCCTCTGTGCAGCAATCCCAGCTTCGACAACAACCACGATACCAACGGCATTTCGAAAACAATCCCCATCACAAAGATCAGCATCAGGAAGTTATCCATATACGAATCCAGGGAAACCTGTTCCTTAATGTCAGGACTCAGCTGATAGGTTGCCAAAAAGCGGAGCGTCATCGGGAATACCATAAAATATCCCACCGCACATCCGAAGAAAAACATAATTGTTCCGAAAAAGAATACCCAACGAATATTCCTTTTTTCATTCTCATACAAAGCCGGGCTGATAAACTTCCATACTTCATACATCAAGTAAGGAAAAGTCAGAACCAAAGCCAGCCAAAAAGAAGTTGTCATGTGAGTGAAGAACTGGGATGCCAGTTTGATATTGATGATCTCCACATGAAAATCATCATTACAGAAATCCGGCAATACATCCAACCAGGGACTTACATTGATCATCCATTGGTTTAATTCACACAACCACTGATAAAGAATAAAATCGGAACGACAAGGTGCCGTGATAACGTGATTAAAGATATCACGCATAAAAGCAAAACTACCGATAGCAAAAACAAAGAGCGCCAGAATAGAACGGAATAAAGTCCAACGAAGTTCTTCCAGGTGGTCCCAGAAGGACATTTCATCTTGTTCCAATTCTTCCATTTCGTCTACTTCTTATCGTTGTCGTCCAGCTTAATGTCGTCTTCTAATCCTTTTACACCGTCTTTAAAGTTCTTCACACCTTTACCGATACCTTTCATCAGTTCAGGAATTTTCTTTCCACCGAAAAGTAACAACACAACAATGGCGATGATAACGATTTCGCCTGTACCTAAATTTCCTAAAAATAGTAATTCGTTCATGATATTATAAATATTAGTCGTTAATATTCTCCTTTTAATAGGGGCAAAGATACTATTTGTAACGAATAGTCACTCCATTATTCTAAATTTATTACCTTTGCACCGTCTTAAAAAACTGAAATTAGAAAAAGATTAGAAAGATGAAAGCTTATGTATTTCCCGGTCAGGGTGCACAGTTTGTCGGAATGGGAAAAGACCTTTACGATAACAATCCCCTTGCAAAAGAGATGTTTGAGAAAGCAAACGAAATTCTCGGTTTCCGCATTACAGATCTGATGTTCGCAGGAACAGACGAAGATCTGAGACAAACCAAGGTTACACAGCCTGCCATATTCTTACACTCGGTTATCCTCGCTAAAACTTTAGGCGACCAGTTCCAACCGGATATGACAGCCGGCCACTCCCTGGGTGAGTTCTCTGCACTTGTTGCAGCCGGAGCACTGTCTTTTGAAGATGGTCTGGTATTGGTTTCCAAACGTGCCATGGCTATGCAGAAAGCTTGCGAAGCCACTCCTTCCACGATGGCTGCTGTACTGGCTTTGCCGGATGCAACAGTTGAAGAAATCTGCGCAAGTATTACAGACGAAGTAGTTGTTTGTGCAAACTACAACTGTCCGGGTCAGCTGGTTATCTCCGGTTCAATCCCCGGTATCGACGCTGCCTGCGAAAAGATGCTGGCTGCCGGTGCAAAACGTGCATTGAAGTTGAAAGTTGGGGGTGCATTCCACTCTCCGCTGATGGAGCCGGCCCGTGCCGAACTAGCTGCCGCTATCGAAGCAACTCCGATCCACAAACCTTCTTGCCCTGTTTACCAGAACGTAAGCACAAAAGGCGAAACCAACCCTGAAACAATCAAGGCCAACCTGATCGCCCAGCTGACAGCTCCGGTTCGTTGGACTCAGAGCGTTCAGAACATGATCGCCGACGGTGCCGACCATTTCATCGAATTAGGCCCAGGTGCAGTTCTGCAAGGATTAGTCAAGAAAATCAATAAAGAAATGACTACGGAAGGTATGCAATAAGCTACAAATCCATGTATATAAAAAAGGTTGGCAAAAGAATATTGCCAACCTTTTTTTATTCTTAAATATGACTTCTACGATATACTTAATGATGCAAAATTTATCAGATAGTTCATATTTTTCTAATCTTAAACCAAACTCCCAATAACAATACCCCACCCAGCACCCACCAAACCGGCAAGCGCCCCAGCGACCAGCCGCTTTCTTTCTGCTCCGTAGCCACTGTTTCCCGCAACCAGCGGCCTTCCTGCCGCGAAAGTGAAAGCAGGGTATCCTGACTGACAGAAACCTGCCGGCAGTCCGCGACAGCACGCCTTATTTGCCCTACATGCTGCCTGCCATTGCTGTCAGGAGCCGAAAACGAGACCTCCTCCCACCGGAGCGTCGTTTGCATATCAGACTTCCATACACGTTCCGCCCACAAGCTGTCGTACCGTTCCACAATCAACGAATCCCTCTCCCCGAACGTCCGCTCCGCCACCGTTTTCCTCCCCGCAACACAGCCACCGCCGGCCACCAGCATACACAAACAGCTCCCGATCAATCCTTTACTCTCCATTCTCATCTCTTCTGATCTTATATTTATAACTATAATCTACCCCGAACAACGCCCCTGAAAACGTCGACACCTCACCGAATCCCACCAACACCGAGTTATGTATCTCCCCTGCCGGACTGCACCAAAACCCCATAAACAACAATACAACACCTGCCAGCGACAACAAAACCGCCACCCATAACTGGCAACCAAGCGACCAACCCCTTCTTTTACAATATCCCATACTCCTCCTCCGCATCAAAACAAGGACACTCTTTCAACCATTCATCCCGCGTGATCTTCCCGTCGCCATTCCGGTCGGGCGACAAATCACGGTGCCCGCAGATCCGGCATCCCGGATACTGCACCAACAGCAGCAGCAACAATCCCCTGATAGACAATTTCTGCCTCTCCGTACGCGTATCTTTCGAATGCCCGCCGGCATCCAGCCCACCTTCGTAACAAATCCCCAGGCTGAACGCGTTATATCCTTTCACATGTGCCGGAATCTGCTCCGGCGGACGCATCGGTACGACCTCACCCGAACGGCGGATATAATAATTATAACCGGCCGAAAAGAAACCACGCGCCTTATGGTCACGTTCCAGCTGTTCCGGCGTATACTCCATCGTCTCACGGGTAGCCGAACAATGCAAAACAATCAGATTAATTTTTCTCATGATTCAATTCCATTTATTGTTAATATGAAGGCAAATGTACAGGAAGGGAAAAGTATGGAATCGGTTTAAATGGGAATAGCAGGGAATAAGAGGGAATAAAACAGATTTTACCGGGAACCGGAGTATTCAGGCAAAGAGACAAGGATTGAACCCGAACACGTTCACCGTCCCGCTTCGTTTATTTATTATCAAATATTCCAGCTCTCAGGATCGCCCAGATGATCCACCAGGATCTCCACCTGGCGCGGCGTAAACATACGCTGCCCCTTGCGGTAACCTGCTTTCTTCAGATCCTCCAGCAACTCTTCATCCCGTCTGATCCACAACGACAACTGTGCAGAAGCCGATTTCAGTAAAATACCCGGGAAATACAACCGGGCCAGTTCCGTATGCCCCCATACCTTGCTCTTATCCATGATTGTTTTGTTTTTGTTGTTTTTCTTTCAGTTGCAAATATTCCTCGTAAGTGATACCGCCGGACGACACATTCTCCGGTTTCTCCTCCTTCTTTCGTGCCGCCTTATAACGGTTTGTCTCCGTCAGGCGTTCGCCCATAAACTGCATCAGCGCACTGGTGACAGTCAACGCATCCACCATCCCGTAAAAACGGCCGTAACGCCCGCATTTCAGCCGATGGAAAAACAACAGCAATTCCGTCACTTTCAAATAAGGATATTCCGCCAACACCAGACGCGACAACTCGCGCTGGCGGTTGACCGGCATTTTCTCTTTCACCCCGACGAACAAGTTAATATCTTCCAGCAGAGCGCATATAAACACCATGACCACCAACTCGCCATACCCCAGGCAAACCGTTTCCAGCATGGGAGCCGTACCGAAATAAGCACGCTCGGTATAACGGGCGGCCATTACCTGCATATCCGGTTTAAACGTATTCAGGAATTTCTCCGCATTCCCATAACGAGCCGTCATATCAGCAACTTCTTGTTGCTTCTTCAGCCATGCGGAGGAGTTCTTCCCGTCGGGCAGCTTCTCCGTTATCGTCTGAAAATCGAGTTTCATTTGATTTTCCATATTGTGTAGATTGATTTACATTTACATTTTGATTTCCATTTCCATTTTCCGGGGTTTTCGTTACAGAAACCGGAGTTTCTGTTGCAATAACCGGGGTTTCTGCAACAATAACCCCTTCATTCGCCCAATTATCCGGTATTTCGAGATCCGGATCGATCTTTATTCCGAGTCTTTTACTGATCTCCCGGAAGCGTCTCTGTATCGCCAGCGAAGAAAGTACCTGCCGGTATTCCAGCAGTTCCCTGTCGAACAACTGAAGATCTATACAATAAAGGACCGCCTCACTGACCGTAGCCTCGTCCAACCCCAGGATAACAGAGATATCGAAACAGAAATCACTGTCGTAAGAGATATAATACCCCTTCTCCCGGTAAATTTCACAAAGGATCGCTAAATAAATACAGATGCCCTTACACCCGTACTTTCGGAGCAGGCGTTGTATTTTCCTGTCCGAATACAGGTCCGTATCCAGCGGAAAATAGCCCAGTCCTTTTTTTAATGGTCTAGCCATAATTTTAATTTTTAAAATGTTGATTACCTGAAGCACCAACGGTTAACAAATCCGGTGCGAAAGAAAGGAAGTGATTTACAATAAAAGTCTTTGGCGTGTACAAAAACAGTAAAAGTTGAACTCCAAACTCCCGTTTAAAATTCAACCCTTAGACTCTTTATGCGGTAAACATAGGAAAATATATTTTTAAAACCTATTTTTCCGGTAAAAATCGGGATAATATGCTTTTAGATGAAAAAAAAACATATCTTTGTATCGTAACAATTTAAATATGAACAACTATGAAAAATGATTCTGCTTTGGTCCGTTTCGATTGGGCCGTAAAGCGCCTTTTACGTAATAAATCAAACTTTGTTGTGTTGGAAGGCTTTTTGTCCACTTTACTTGGGCAAGAAATACGTATTGTCAAAATGCTGGAAAGCGAAAGCAACAAGGATAGTGTCGATGATAAATTCAACCGGGTAGATATGCTGGCAGAAGACAGCAAAGGGGAACTCATCATCATTGAGGTACAGAACAACCGTGAACTGGATTATTTCCATCGTATGTTATACGGAGCATCCAAAGCCATTACCGATTATATCAATGAAGGCCAGGAATATGGTGTTATTCGTAAAGTATATTCAATCAACATCGTTTATTTTGAATTAGGGCAAGGCAAAGACTATGTCTATCATGGTCGTACCAGCTTTAAAGGAATCCATTACAATGACATTCTTCAGTTGTCCGTACGCCAACGTGAACAGTTTGTACGACACGAAGCCGGAGATATTTTTCCTGAATATTACGTATTACGAGTAGACGGTTTTAACCAACAGGCGAAAACGCCTTTGGACGAATGGATTGCTTTCCTGAAAACCGGCGAGATCGATAAAAACAGTACGGTTCACGGTTTACAAGAAGCACGCGAACGATTGCGGATAGACCAGTTAGACGAGAAAGACAGACGACAATATTATGCAGATATGGAAGCTATACGTTATCAACGCAGTGTGATCAAAACCGGATGGATTGAAGGCCGGGCCGAAGGAATAGCGGAAGGGAAAGCGGAAGGAATAGTTGAAGGGAGAGCAGAAGGGAAAGCAGAAGGGAAAGCAGAGCAACAACGACTTATAGCTATAAACCTGAAGCAGAACGGAGTCGACCCTCTCATTATTGCACGATCTACCGGCTTGTCGATAGAAGAAATAGAACAGCTCTAAAGACCTGACACGGCATAAAACATATTCCCGGGGAGGCTCTTCTCGCCGGGATTTTTATAGCAATACATACAAAATCCCAAATTGCCATTTTGATAGTGAATAACGATTTTGAAAATCGCTTTGATACGTTAAAAAATATTACCCGGTAGGGTATTTTATTTTACCCGGTATATTAATCCGATTTACCCGGTTGGGTAGTGTCATTTTGATAGTTGGAGAATAACTATTCGGAGACTGTTAAACAATACCCTTCTCCATGAATATTTTCTATTGATATAACCGGAATTTTTTCTTGCAATTTTTTTTCCAACTTTTTGACTTGTATACTTATTGTACTATTGTTTGTATCGCTGTTATTCCATACATCGTTTTTCAGCTGAACAAATCCGACACCTACATTTATGTTTTTAACAAAACACACAAACAGTTTTAAGTTCAATCCTTTTAAACGTAATACTATTTCACCGTCAAATTTGACATCTCCGGTTGTTTCATCCAGAAGAATCTTATCCGTAACACTCAGCCATTCTCTTGTAGTCGGTTGTAGAGGTTTGATAACGTCTATCGTCTCGCTTTCCACTACCCTTTCAGGTTCCGACTGATCAACCAATCCCACATTTTCAACAGGAGATATAAGAGCCTTTTTCTTTACGCATAATCTTATTGTATAGGATATAAGCCAACATAAAACACCTAGAGAGATCGATATAAAAATCCTAAAATAAACTAAACTCACCGACTCCTTCAACAAATAATCGAATGGACATTTAATGAACCCTTGCAAACTGACAGCATAATCACAAGCTGGGATTTCCATTTTTTTAACAGGTAAAGCCACATATAAAAAATCCCGGGAAATATCCTTGCTATACATAACCACATTTTTAGAATTACTGTAAAAGTCTTTTCCTACAGATTTTACAGCTACTTCTGCCGGGATATCGGCTTGTTGCAAAACCGCTTGAAACAGACTATCGATAACCGATACCTGTATTGGAACAGAATCACTAAGATAATGCTGCAGCAAATTATATTTATAGGATGCTTTCGAAGCAAATTCTTTCTTTTGGGTATACTTTCCTTCCGATGTACAAACAGAGGTAGTATCTACAGGATGTTTTTCACGCTTCACCCTCTTAACAATAACTCTTTCCTCTTTTATCCGCATATCGATATCCACTTCAACCACCTCTTCGAAAAGAGAATAGACCTTTATTTTTATTTTATCATACACTTCATAGCAGACTATACCTTCTCCTACGAGAATGAATAAAATAAAAAGCCCCCAATACATTGCCACTTTCCAAGTTTTTTTCATAAAGAGATCCTATTTGCCTTTACAAAAATAAGAATAATTTTCAAGACAATAAGCCTAATTTGATCATAATCAATATATGCAATTTATATAAAACTTCAAATACAGCATTATCAAACAGATAAAATATATCTGCATATTAGATGCATACTTTTTGCATATATTTTACATATAAATTTTCAACAAAACATGCCCTAGTTGACGTCATTATTTTACACAAAGCTTGATATTCAAGATTTTAAACTCACCAAAAAGTTTGTAATTCAAAATATAAATTCTAAATTTGCTAGTGAATCAATTTTATAAACAATGAAAAAAAAGACATTTAAATTAGTATTAGGATTAGTAACCATTATTGCTGCCGGTTATTTATACACAAAACAAAGCAGTGAAAATAACATGACAGATTTGGTTTATGCAAACATCGAAGCCCTGGCAAATCCGGAAGATGATGACGATTATATGGATGTTCTATGCTTAGGGTGGGGTTCTGTCGATTGTTATGGAGACTGGGTGAAAACAAAAGTTATCAACTTCAGTTTAAAATAATCAATGAAGTATCCTTTATCCATATTATTAATAGGTATTAGTTATCTGACCGCCTGTTCGAGTTCTCCGGATTCGCACTTTCCAAGATACTCGGATTTTCCCAAAACCAAGGCGCTCAGTGCACAGGTAATCAACCTGGATACTATCCTGTTCCGCTACCCCTTCCGGGTAGCGGTCAGGGACAGTATCGCTGTTGTCATGGACCTACATAATATGGACCATTATTTGCATGCATTTACCTATCCGGGATGGAAACACATCACCTCATTCGGTAGACGTGGAGAGGCTCCACAAGAAATGCTATCGGCTATCAGCATCCAATTCAACTCCTTAGACTCTTTATGGGCACTCGAAGCCAATAAGATGGAGATTACACGTTGGAAAATCTCTTCGACTAACGGTTCAGCGGAACGGGTCGAAGAGATCAAATTAGATAAGAAATTAGTCCGTTCGCTCGACTTTCATACGATGGAATCGGGATTTTTAGTTCCCGACTACATGGGTGAGCACCGTTTTTGGGAAGTAGACGGCAATGGTAAAGCCATCCAAAACCACGGCACTATTCCCAGCGAAGCAGCAGAAGAAGAGACATCGCGTCCGGCATTGGTACAAGCTTGGCGTCCCTTCATGGACTATAATCCCGATAATGGTATATTGGCAATGGTCACCCAATTGGGAGAAACACTGGAAATTTACAATTTAAAAGACAGTACGCATAAAGTTTTATATGGCCCAAACGGAGAGCCCGAGTTCAAAACAGCGCGTGACGGTTCAGGTGTTCCGGACGGAATTATGGGATTCAATGATATAAAAGTTACCGACAAATACATTTATGCCGTATTTCAGGGAATCAAGTTAAAAGATGATTTGGCAGCCTATAAGCAGGGAAAAGAACTGGAAGACGGAGGCAGATTTATTTATGTTTTCGATCTGAAAGGAAATCCGGTACAAAAATATACCCTTGACCATGCGATACATGGCATTGATGTAAACGAAAAAACAAATACGATTATCGCCACCGAGGTGAAAAGCGATGACCCGATTATAGAATTTAAGATTTAGCAAACGATATGAAAGCCTTTTATCTTTACATATTATTAATAGCAACCACCTTCTTTTCCTGCCACAACGAACAGAAAGAGAAGGAAAATAAGATTGCGCATCTAGTCACCGAATGGCAAGGGAAACAAATACAGTTCCCTGAAAACCTGACCTTCACACGCTATCTGACAGATACTACGGATTTCCAAATCCCACAATCTGAATACAAGGTATTAATATATGTAGACTCTATCGGTTGCACCAGTTGCAAACTGCAACTTCATAAATGGAAGGAACTGATCGAATACACTGATTCAGTAACACAAGGAAAAGTTCCTTTCCTCTTCTTCATGCATCCTAAAGATGCCAAAGAAATACGTTACCTCCTGAAACGAGACGCATTCGATCGCCCTATCTGTATTGATATAGACGATCGACTAAACAAACTGAACAAATTCCCGGCAGACATAACTTTCCAGACATTCCTGCTGGATAAGGACAATAAAGTCACTGTATTAGGAAATCCGGTACACAACACGGCAGTGAAAGAACTGTATCTGAAACAGATTACAGGTAAGGACAGTCCGAATAAGAATATACCTAAAACAACAGCCGAAGCAACAAAGACAGAAATCGACTTCGGAACTTTCGACAAATCGGAAGTAAAGGAGACAACCATAGAAATAAAAAACACCGGGGACAATCCCCTTGTGATAGTGGACGTAAGTACCACCTGTGGCTGCACAGCAGCCACCTATGACAAACGACCTGCAAAACCCGGAGAAACCCTTCGGGTGGGAATTAAGATGACACCGAAAGACACAGGTTTCTTCGATGAAGTCGTGACGATCAAGTACAATAGTATTAACAATCAACCTATCAAGGTTGGAATAAAGGGGAATGTTCGGTGATCGAACGAATGGGAGTTTGCTGCATCCGACCAAGAATGTATTAGCAAACTCCCCGTCTCCCTTTACAAATATGAAAGGAAGTGTATTATGGTTATATAACCGACAAAACAGAATGAATTATTTCATTCGACTATCTAATCTGAAGAATAGTAGGCAAAGATAAAAAATAACCCGATCAAATAACTAATAAAAAGATTAAGATATGAAGCTTAAGATTTTTTGGGCAGTCCTGTTTACTTCCATAGCTCTTGCAGCAGGCTGGAATTACAGCCAGAGTAAAAATAATGTAGAACTCAATGATTTGGCACTGGCCAATGTGGAAGCATTGGCTTGGGGTGAAACAGGAGGTGACCATTGCTTTAGAATATGGTATCAAGAAGATGTATTTGGTGGAACAGGGACTGCTTTTATAGCAAAAGTATGTGAAACTTGTTATTTCAAATATCTCAATTCTGCGTCAGGATCTTCAACTTGCAACTTTTAATAGAGATAAATATTAAAAACAAGTCTTAAGGCCTGTTTGTTTTTACTCGTTCCTGTTTTGAGGATTATTTTCAAGGATGTTTTTTTGTTTTCATGTGAAACATAGTAGGCTATGTGAGATTGAAAACATAGAGATAGCCCCAAAAAGAGACTCAAAACAGGACAAAACACAAAATAAGTTCTTAATATTCTAACGTATCATGAAAAATACAACTAAACAAATATTATTTATTCTACTTTATTTATTAATTTCATTCACAATTCATGCTCAGAGTAATTTGACATGGATAGAGGTGAATACCGATAAATATTCAATAAAAATACCATCAGATTGGACACAAAAAATAGACTTGCCTGTAAGGAAGGCAAAATCCGGATTAATAATTGATAAACAAATGTTTGACACGCCCAAAGAAAAAGGATACATATGTATTGATGTTACTAAATATGACTACGATAAAGGGATAAGCTGTGATGATATATACAAGATGGATTCATTAGACCATAAAAGAATATTTAATGGAACAACAACAAAACAAGCTATTCCCAATCCTTGCAAAATTTATTTTATTATCAATTATCATGCTGATAACCCTTTTTTAAAAAAGATAGAATACATGAAAAAACACACTTGGTTATATGAACAAGGGAAATCTGTTTATGCATTAACTGCTATGTATGAAAAGGAGACTTTTAAAGATTACCCTAACCTTTTGGAAATCATTAATAATATACAAAAATCGTTCACACTAAAATAAAAGAAATATGAAATACTACATATTAATATCTACGATTATATTTTTATTGAACGGATGTAGTCAATCATCATCCCAATTGACTTACATTAAAGAGAGTAAAATAGGGACTCAATTAAATGCTATTACTCATAAAATCCCACCTGTATTATTAAGTCCATTCTCACTTTGTGTAACAAATGACAAACTTGTAGTCTTAGAATCAAAGTCTGATACTCTTTTCAAAGTCTTTAATGTCAATAATTTTCAACATATATACAATGCTGGAACCAGAGGAGGAGGGCCCAATGAATTTCTAACAATTGCTCCGCATTATTTTTTACCCACCGATAAAGGGTTTAAAGTCCTATTCACAGAAACTAACGATATTAATGAATATGCAGTAACTGATTCAGAAATCACATTAGAAAAAACAAATAACCTAAAAATAGAAAGGAAGGGATTGAATGGACTAAGCTATTTAAATAATGAAAAATATATCATGACAAGTGATTTCAACTCAGATCATGAATATGAAATACTTAATAACGCAAGTGGAGAAATAAGTTCAATGGGAAAATACCCCGAAGATAGTCAAACTGCAGACAAAAAGGGAATCGAAAGATACACATCATATTTAAAAAATGGAGTAGCACACCCCACAGGTGCATATTTTGCCTCATTCTATCTCAATTTTAAACGCATGAAGATTTATGACGCAAACGGGAATATGAAAAAAGATGTCATTTTGAAAATAGAACCATACAATTCGAATATATCTGATGAAATAAAAGAGAGTATGGTATACTATTACACATCCCCCGCTGCTGACGACAAATACATATATGTATTATGCGCAAATAAAAATAGAAATGACTATTTCAAAAAAATGCCTGAGTTACAAATATGGGATTGGGAAGGGAATCTTATTTCAAGGCATCAATGTGATAAAAATATATCAATGATCACACTTGATAAAAAAAGAAACAAAATATATGCTGTTGATTATTATATAGAAGATGAGATATATGAATATGATCTTAAGTTTATTCATAACAATTAATAATTTATTCATTCATAACTACTAAAAAAATAACACTATGAGCAGTAAATATCAAGGCTGTTTGGTAACAAACGGGAACGTTCCTTTCTTGTTTTTCTTTCATCCAAAAGATATGACAGACATACGTTATCTGCTAAAAAGCCACAATTTCGATCGCCCCCGTCTGCATTGATACAGATGACCGGATAAACAAACGGAACAAGTTCCCGGCAGATATGAATTTCCAGACATTCCTGTTGGATAAAAACAACAAAGTCATAATTTTAGGGAACCCGGCCAAAAACTCGACCGTAAAAGATTTGTATCTAAAACAGATTACAGGTAAGGACAGTCCGAACAAAAATATACCGAAAACAACAGCCGAAGCAACAAAGACAGAAATCGACTTCGGTACTTTCGACAAATCGGAAATAAAAGAAACAACCATAGAGGTTAAAAACACAGGGGAGAGTCCCCTCGTGATAGTGGACGTTAGTACCACCTGCGGCTGCACGGCAGCCACCTATGACAAACGGCCTGCAAAACCCGGAGAATCTCTTCGGGTAGGAATTAAGATGACACCGAAAGACACAGGTTTCTTCGATGAAGTCGTGAAGATCAAGTACAATAGTATTAACAATCAACCTGTCAAAGTAAAGATAAAGGGGAATGTTCGGTGATCGAACGAATGGGAGTTTGCTGCACGAGAGCAAATAGTACAAGCAAACTCCCGGAGACCCCGAAAAAGAGGTGTATGATGTTTATATAACTGACAAAACAGAATGAATCACTTCATTTGACTATCTAATCTGAAGAAGAGTAGGCAAAGATAGAAAATAAACTGAATTTTAATTTAATAAGAGACTAAGATCATGAAAAAAAAGATCTTTGGGGTAGCGCTTATCGCTGCTATGGCTCTTGCAGCCGGCTGGAATTTCAACCAGAGCAAAAATGAAGTGGAGTTGTCAGATTTGGCACTGGCTAATGTGGAGGCATTGGCTAGATATGAAGGCCAAAATGACAGATGTACTGAATTTTCTTCATTTAGATGTATTTCTAATGGAGTAGTATATGATCAAATGTATCCATCAGCTGGTTTGTAAATTCTTTTTTAACCAAGATTTAGGTTAGTCTAAATAATAGGTTAGTCTAAATAATAGATTTAGGCTAACCTATTTTAAATATTAATTAATATCATGAAAAACATCATACTGATATCGCTACTATTACTTGTATCATCTTGTAACAGGCAAGATATAAACATTTTTGTCTTACCAGAAGAAACACCTATTAAAGGTTCTGATTATTTGAATGAAATGATTATGACTTTACCTTTGGGTATAGATATCATAGATGATAAACTTTTGATATTTATGCATAAAGATGAACATGTAATAAGAATTGTGGATGCAAATACAGGTGCCGAGATTAACCAAACTGGCATATTCGGAAACGGACCGGGAGAATTCATACAACCAGTATATTGTGGTTTCAATAAAAACAAAGATATATATATATATAATGAAGGACAAAAAAATCTTAGAAAATATACATGGGAAGAAATTATAAAAACACCGGTACTACCAAAACGAGAAGGCATACCATTAAAAAACGGGGAGACTCTCATTATTTCAGGAAGAATGCTAAATAATGAAAATTTGATAGGATCAGTTGCTGTTGGCACGTCAAAGCCAATAGCAATCTTTGATAAGGGTTTGAATATCAGAGAAAATATAGGAAATGTACCTGATAAAGCACATCAAAGCAAAGCCTTGGTTTCATATTGGGGATCAATCAGTACTTTTGATAATAAATTTGTATTTGCTATGGCTTCATTAGGTTATATAGCTTGTTATGAACAAGATCAAGATGGAATAAGCAAGATGCTGTGGGATAGTTATGCCGAAAAACCTCATTATAAAGGAGATCAGTTAGACCTAAAGCATTTAATGCTAGGATTTACCGATGTAAAAATGACAAAAAACTATATTTTCTGTAGTTATTTCGGTCAAAAATTTGTATTCGATAACCGAAGAAACATAAAAGTAAGAAATATTTTAGTATTTGACCATAGTGGTAAATTACTAAAAAATTTCTACTCAGATAGAAGTGTTGCTAAAATTACAGTATCAGAAGATGAAAATACACTATATGCAATTACAGAAGAGCCTGAAGTTGCTATTATAAAGTTTGATATTAGTAAGTTAATAAAATAATATTATGAATAAATGGATCATACTTTTATGTGGAGTACTGGTAGCATGCAGTAATTCACAAACAAAAACTGTAAAAGAGGAGAGTTTCTATCAAATTGAGTTAAGTTCCCTATTGGATAAAGGGGCAGCTCAAAAAATCAGCTTAGATAAATGGAGCAAAAAAATCCATTATATACCTCTAGAAACAAATGACTCAATACAGATCAAATCTATTAACAAAATTATTTTAGATAACGATAAACTATTAATTGTTCATTCAGATAGAATATCTTTGTTTAATTTGGATGGTAAATATCTATATGATATAGGTCGGAAGGGAGAAGGTATAAAAGAATATTTTCGACTATACAATTTGATTCTACGAAATGACACTATTTTTGTCAATGAAGGTTATGATCTCAAACAATATAATTGGACAGGGACATATTTAGGTAAAATGCAAATTCCTCATATACGACATATGTTGGATCTATACCCATTATCCAATTCAAACGTATTTTTAGGATATATAGACAATTTCACAGGACAAAAAGACAAACGATTTGCATTTTTCCACGATACAACAGCATTTAAAATTATCCCTAATTTAGAAAAATATGAGAGAGTTACAGATTGTATGGTATGGAGCTTTTCTCCTGAAATGAAACCATTTAGTGGAGTTGTATCAGCTTTCAAGGAACTATTCAATGATACAATATACCAAGTAGATATTGATTATAATTTATCTCCATATGCAGTCATTAATCTAGGTAAATATAAAGCAAAAAAAGACTTCATTTTTTCTCTTACTCCAGAAATGATTTTAAAAAAAGACTTCGACATATTTAATGATAAAATAGCAATCTCAGCTACTGGAGAAAAAGATAATATTATCTACATGGTCCATTATAATGTAGATGACCCTTATACATTCAGTTTTGATAAAAATAGCAAAAAGACTTATTATCAACAAATCATATATCCAAATGATCAATATCAATTTAAAGATGAAAGCTTTTTTGTTCCACGCTTCATATCCACAGATGGCAAATATCTGATTGATTTCGAATTTACAAACAACAACGATAAACCTGTAATCGTACTGGTCGAACGTTAATTATTAACTATAAATTGAATGATCATGAAAACTTATATTCCTTTCTTTGTTTTGTGTATCCTTATCTCTTGTTCTACGCCTCATCAAAAGAAAATCAGCTTGGAACAGGCGCTTTCCTTTGCCGGAGAGAACAGAATAGAATTGGAAAAAGTTTTCGAACATTACAAAAATGATTCGCTGAAATTGAAAGCAGCAGAATATCTAATCACAAATATGCCCCTGCATTTTTCCAGAGTCGAATACTACTTATCGCCGGAAGGTAAACAATATATACCGGATATTGCTTGCTTTCCGGATAAGGAAGCTGTAAAAATGCATTGCGACTCGCTACGGAACAGAGGATACACAATCCAGGGAAATAACATCTATGACAGTAAAACACTCAAAAGCGATTTTTTGATCCGGAATATCGATCTGGCTTTCCAAGTTCGGGAAAAGCCTTGGGCAAAAGATATTCCTTTCGAGGATTTTTGCCGGTATATCCTCCCTTACAGGACCCAAGTAGAACCCGTTTCCAACATGCGTCGGGAATTCATGGAAAAATATTTACCTCTGATTGATTCGGGAAAAGTTAACAATGCCATTGATGCCTGCAAAATAATCAATTCACAATTAATGAAAGAGTTGGTTTACAAAGATACAGGTTCTCCTCTCTATCCTACCGTCGAAAGCACATATCACTCTGGCAGAGGCAGTTGTGAAGATTTGTGTAACTTGGCCACATTATTAATGCGTGCTGTAGGCATTCCTGTTGCCGTACAACTTACCACCTGGACCAAAATGGATTTAGCGCATAGTTGGGGTGTTGTATTGCATGATGGAAAGTTTTATAATTTCAGCCCAGTCTACGGTCAACCTGACACATATAGAGAAAAACTTGAAACTACCAGCTATCTGAAACCCGCCAAGGTATATCGGTTGTTATTTGATCCCGAATTTAAGGAAACCGATATTAAAGACGACGGTTATATCACAAATCTGAAAAGTCCATTATTAAGAGATGTGACAAAGGAAGAAGGATATCAGGTTCTGGATATTTGTATCGAGACAGACAAACCTGTATCTTCTTCCATAAAACAGATTTATCTCTGTACATACAATGATTATGATTGGAAACCACTTGCCATAGGTAGCCGAAAAGGTTCTACATGCAGATTTAAAGATATTGTAGGTAATAATATTTTTATTATTGCCGAAGTCTCAAACACACAGTCTTTACAGTATATTACCGCTCCTTTCATCTTAAAAAAAGATGGCGACATTCATAAATTAATTCCTCAAAAAGAATTAAGTCAATCCTTTACGTTTAACAAACGTAAAAATAAATTGAATCAAAAACATACGTTACATTACTGGGATGCAGACAAAAATGGGTTTATCTCTTTAGAAGAGATGAGTTCGACAGATACAACACAGACGTACAATCAAATACCGAAAAATGCTCTATTATGGTTTACTGTTCCGGAAAGAATCGTGAATCAAAGGGTATTTTATATTGAAAACGATAGTATAAAATATTAGTCACCATATGAAAAAGCAAACACATAAACTGATCAATAAAGTCATTGACATTGTCTTCTGGCTATGTATGACAGTTACTCTATGGTTTGTTGTACAGGTATTCATCTTTGCCTCTTTCAAAATCCCCAGCGATTCGATGGAACCGGGATTAATTACAGGAGACAATATACTTGTCTGGAAACCGACCGTTGGACCTCGCATATTCAACCTGTTTGCCTCCATGAGAAACGAACAAACAGAGATTTATCGCATTCCCGGTTTCAAAAAGATAAAACGCAATGATATTCTGGTTTTCAATTTTCCGCATCCAAACAGTTGGGATAAAATTGAAATGCATATACTCAAATATTACATCAAACGGTGTGTCGGAATACCGGGAGATACCTTATCCATCCGAAACGGATTCTTTCATGTGGAAGGCGTACAAACGCCTCTCGGCAACATGGAGTCACAAAAAGGAATAGCTGCGACTGAGAAATTTCAAGACGGCATATTCCAGAGTTTCCCATTCGACAGCATCATCGGTTGGAACATCAAAGATTTCGGACCGCTCTATATACCGGCAAAAGGTGATTCCGTTACTTTAGATCGTACAAACTTCCGATTATATAAAAAACTGATCGAATGGGAACAACAGGAAAGCCTTCAATACAAAGATTCTATGACTTTTCTTAACGGAAAGCCGATCTACGGATATCGTTTCCAAGAAAACTATTATTTCATGGCAGGCGACAAAGGCATGAACTCACAGGATTCACGTTATTGGGGATTACTACCTGAAGAATATATCGTTGGAAAAGCATGGATTATATGGAAATCGGTAGACCCATATACGGATAAATTCAGATGGGACAGATTTTTGAAAATTATTCACTAAGTAATCGTTTAAAATTATATGCTAATATGATTAATTTTTTATATCTTAGCGTCCATGGCTGGACGAATAAAGATAATTGGAGAATGTACACAGGCTACTGTCACCATACCGGCAATCAGAAAACCGTTCTTGCCCACCACAACATGACGTTTAATACCTTATAGATATCAACGAAGAAACAAACACGATCGTCGCCACCGAGGCGAAAAGCGATGATCCGATTATAGAATTTAAGATTTAGAACACGATATGAAAGCCTTTTATCTTTACATATTATTAATAGCAACCTCCTTCTTTTCCTGCCACAACGAACAGAAAGAGAAGGAAAATAAGATTGCACATCTGGTCAGCGAATGGCAAGGGAAACAAATACAGTTTCCTGAGGTACATAACACGGCAGTGAAAGAACTGTATCTGAAACAGATTACAGGTAAGGACAGTCCGAATAACCGACAAAACAGAATGATACAGGTGTCATTCGACTATCTAATCCGAATAACAGTAGGCAAAGATAGAAAATAGCCTGATAAATAACGATTAATATGGACAATTAAACAAATACATATATGAAAAAGTTATTTGGTGTCATTGCTATAGCTGCTATCGCAGCTGCAGCTGGCTGGAATTTCTGTCAGAACCAAGACAAAGTGGAACTGTCCGACTTGGCTCTTGCCAATATAGAAGCGTTGGCCAGAAATGAAGGTAGCGGTAAGACTTGTTATACTTATTGCTGCCAAACAAACTATAACGCATGCCTCGATGCACTTCATGCAGAAGGATGTACAAGTATGAACATAACATTAAATACAGGTTGTTAATCGATATTTGATCAGGTATGAAGCCATTAGTCATAATCTTTGTACCTGATCTATAAAATACATTATTTCATATGAAGATAACACATTTCAACAAAATATCACAAGTTATTCTATGTGTTGTATTTCTAATATCATGTAATACACCTAAGGATAGAACTGAAACCATCATAAGTTCTTCTTTAATTAATATTGATACATTATCCGTCAATATCAATGAGAATTATATGCAAAATTATACCTCATTAAAAAATCGAATTTATAACGATCAACTTTACGCTTATAATATTCATCAACATACAATAGATATTTTTGATTTCACTACACAAAATTTCACCTCTAAGATAAAACTACAAAAAGAAGGTGCCGATGGAATACCTAATATAAACTCATTTATTGTTACAAATGAATATATTATTACACAAAATGAATCCAATTACACAATAATTGATCACAACGGGCATATTATAAAAAAAATCTCAAAAGAAATACTAACCAATAATTTAAACAACAAAGATTACTTATTGGATGCACCTAATAATATATCAATTAGCAACTTCGAAGACATAACATATGACTCTAACGATAAAAAATTGATAGTTCCTATAAGCACATTAGACCCATTTAAACTAAAAGGTAAGTATTGCTTAGCTAGTATAGATATAAATAGTGAAGAAATCTCATTATTTCCAATTACTTATCCAGACAATTTCAGCAACGAGTATTATGGAAAACTTTCCAAACCAAACCCATTAATTGCCAATAACAAAATCATCTATAATTTTAGTTACTCTTCTAATGTATATTCATTTGACAAAAAAAATAAAACAATAAGCTCATACAATATCACAAGCAATTTCACCAAAAACAAATCTGAACAACTTGATAAAAATGCAAATATAAAAAAACAGTTAGATCATTATTTTCACTCCTTATTTTTTCATGGATTACAATACGATCATTACAGGAATATATTTTATCGTATACACACGGATAAAAGTAACGACATATCTGTTTTCAACAATAAAGAAACATACTTAACTATCATTTCTGAAAATCTTCAAAAAATATCAGAAATAAAATTACCTACAAATCTATATCCGATATTCAACATAACAGAAAAAGGTCTAATATTCCAATTTATGGCAGGATTATATGAGGATAAATATTCCTATATGATTATCACATCTCCATATATTATGCCTGTAAAAAAAATAGAAATTCCTCATAAAACAGAGACAACACCAGCAATAGAAAAACCGACAGTACATAATTCTATCGAAATTATATCAACAGATAACATAAAAAATTTTATTACTAAAAATTTAGTTTATCCTACTCTTGAATTGGAAAATAACGTAGAAGGCGCTGTTTTTATTATTTTAGATAGCGACAGTTCTGGAGCAATAATTAATTGCAAAATTTCTGACATTGCAACAACAACTGATAATAAAGCCCTTAGAAATGAAGCCATACGTATAGCTAAATTAATAAAGCGCGTAGAGCCAAATTCAATATTTAGTTTTCATGTTAATTTCAACAAAAAAGAATATTTATCACAAAAAAATAAAAACTAAAAAACATGACCCTATCATAGAATTTAAGATTTAGAAAATGATATGAAAGCCTGGAATCTAACCATATTAACACTAGTATTACTACTCTTCTCCTGCCACAACAAGCAGAAAGAGAAGGAAAATAAGATTGCGCATCTGGTCAGCGAATGGCAAGGGAAACAAATACAGTTTCCTGAAAACCTGACCTTCACACGCTATCTGACAGATACTACGGATTTCCAAATCCCACAATCTGAATACAAGGTATTAATATATGTAGACTCTATCGGTTGCACCAGTTGCAAACTGCAACTTCATAAATGGAAGGAACTGATCGAATACACTGATTCAGTAACACAAGGAAAAGTTCCTTTCCTCTTCTTCATGCATCCTAAAGATGCCAAAGAAATACGTTACCTCCTGAAACGAGACGCATTTGATCACCCTGTCTGTATTGACATAGACGATCAACTAAACAAATTAAACAAGTTCCCGGCAGACATAACTTTCCAGACATTCTTGTTGGATAAGGACAATAAAGTTGCTGTATTAGGAAATCCGGTACATAACACGGCTGTGAAAGAACTGTATCTGAAACAGATTACAGGTAAGGACAGTCCGAACAAAAACATACCGAAAACAACAGCCGAAGCAACAAAGACAGAAATCGACTTCGGAACTTTCGACAAATCGGAAGTAAAGGAGACAACCATAGAAATAAAAAACACCGGGGACAATCCCCTTGTGATAGTGGACGTAAGTACCACCTGTGGCTGCACAGCAGCCACCTATGACAAACGACCTGCAAAACCCGGAGAAACCCTTCGGGTAGGAATTAAGATGACACCGAAAGACACAGGTTTCTTCGATGAAGTCGTTACGATCAAGTATAACAGCTTGAATAATCAACATGTTAAACTAAAGATAAAGGGGAATGTTCGGTGATCGAACGAATGGGAGTTTGCTGCATCTCTGGCAAGAATGTACAAGCAAACTCCCGAAGTCCCCTTGCAATACAGAAAGGAGGTATATCATGGTAACATAACCGACAAAATAGAATGATACAGGTGTCATTCGACTATCTAATCCGAAGAATAGTAGGCAAAGATAGAAAATAGCCTGATTAAATAATGATTTTAATAAATAATTAAACATATACGGATATGAAAAAGTTATTCGGCATCATGGCTCTAGCTGCGATAGCAGCTGCAGCAGGTTGGAATTTCAGCCAAAGTCAGAACAAGATGGAACTGTCAGACTTGGCACTAGCTAATATAAATGCATTAGCAGAACAAGAATGTACACCATCTGTTGGAGGTTCTTGTTGGTGGACAGATGAAAGCTATACAAAATGTTGTGAAGGAGGATGGTTTGGTTGTAAACCTTGTGATTAAAACCGTTCATAGAGATGTGTTAAAAGTTTGTTTTATTATAATTCATTTATTCCTTTTTTATACAAAATGAATATCAATATACACTAAACCACTTCTAACACATCTCTTAAACAAATTTATATATGAAATTTAACGAGTAAAAAAAATCGTATTTTAACAAATTAATATATAAACAATAATTTTTCAACGATATAAAATTCTTAATATTTATAATATGAAAATCATTAAAATAATACTTTCGTGTCTTATACTGACATCTATTTCATGCTCAGAAAAAAGCCAAATAAAAAAATACACTTTAAAAAAACTGAAAAAAAACTTTCATTTGTTTTAGATTCTGATACCAAAAATGAACTACGTGTCTATTCTATATATAAAGAAAAAGAAGGGAAAGAGTATTTTACATTTCAAAATCCAAACACCAATACAATTCTATTTTATAACCTTCAAAAACAAAATTTAGAATTTAAAGTAAATTTTCCTATAGATGGTAATAATGGTATAGGATTTGCTAATGGATATTATATTCATAATTTAGATAGCATTTACGTGCCAAACAGAGATATTAAGGAAATCTCACTCGTTAACAAAAATGGTACTTTAATAACTAAATATTCCTATGATAAAGATGTCGCACCCGAAAATTTATCTATATTCAGTATTTCTGCGTCTTATCAAAAACAGGCAGAAGTTATCGGACGAACAATGTATCTATATTCAGGCCCCAATCGTTTTAATGACCATGATCCAGTTTCTATTAAATTTAACATGGACTCATACGATATTTCTGCCTTACCTTTTGATTATCCAGAATATCCAGGTTCAGATAACAAATTAAAAAAATTCGGATTAGAAACTGCTTTTAGTCGTTGTTTTGATGGAAAACATTTTATTTACTCTTTCTATTATGATGAAAACATATATATAGCATCTATAGAGCATGATTCCATAAAAAAAATACCAGTAAAAAGCAAATATTTTGACAAAGTAATATTACCTGGAGAATTAACCGCAACCCCACAAGATTTTTGTGAAAATCCATGGTATGGTAATTTGTTATATGACAAATATCGTAACATCTACTATCGAATATCTTATCCAAAGGAAAGTATAGATAAAAATATTCGACCAGGAGAATTATTAAGTTATGGTCGTAAAAATTTTTCAATCATCATTTTAGATAAAAATTTCAATAAAATAGGAGAAACATTATTTCCAGACTTCACATATAATTCTCGCATAATGATAATCTTGAAAGATGGCTTATATATATCAGACAGTCACTATCTTAACCCTAAATTCAGTGATGACATCTTAAGCTTTCAACATTTCAAATTAACAGAATTATGATTAAAAAAATAATCATTACATTATTAAATACAGTATAAAACTATAAATCAAAAATATATGACTTAGAATAATGTATAAATAAACAAACACATATGCACAATCTGAGAAATAAAGTAAATAGGGGATTGTTGATGAAAAATCTTTTTACAAAAGGTATAAACATCTTATTAGCTGTTTTTCTAATAGCTTGTAATACGCAGCATGATAAAAAAATGGAACAAGCTCTCGAGAATGCCCAAGAAAACCGGCAAGAACTTGAAAAAGTATTTAGCCATTATGAAAAGGATTCAACAAAACTCGCTGCTGCTCGTTTCCTGATTGAGAATATGTCCTATCATTTCACACAGGAACAATATTATACTTCTTCCGAAAAAGAACGATATCGACCGGACGTTGTAAATTTCGACGGATTTCAATCCGTAAAAAGTCACTGTGACTCATTAACAAGAAGAGGATACAAAATCAAAACACATAACAAATACGATATATCGACACTTGACAGTCACTTTCTTATTGATAACATAGAACTGGCTTTTACTGTCTGGCAAAAGCCATGGGCAAAAAATGTTTCATTCAATGATTTCTGCAAATACATCCTCCCCTACCGCGCACAATGTGAAGAGGTTTCTCATTTGAGAAGAGAAATTATGGAACGTTTCGTTCCCATACTGGATTCAGCGAAAGTAAAAACTCCCTTAGAGGCATGCTTCGTACTTAATGAGCATCTGAAAGGCATTATGAAATATGGACAGACTGGTCTTCCACTCTATCCGACCATTGACGAAACCTACCGTTCCGGAATCAGCCAATGCGAAGGATTATGCAATCTGGGTACTTTTATAATGAGAGCTTGCGGCATTCCGGTTACAGTAGAACAAACGACCTGGACTAAAATGGACTTGGGCCATAGCTGGTGCGTAGTTTTAGACAATAGAAAATTCTACAGCTTCGGACCGGGAGAAGATCAACCCGACACACATGCCCGCTCTTTCTCAGAAGTCAGACATAGACGACCGGCTAAAGTCTATCGTTCACGTTTTGATCCTGACTTTTCTATAATGGATAAAAAAGACGACGGATATGTTACGACTCTAAAAAGTCCTCTAATCTATGATGTTACTAATGAATATCTGGATAAAACGACATTGATAAAGGTTTCTGTCGACAAAAATAACAGAAAAAAAGGAAAATCAAATCAAGTCTATTTATGTACTTATAACTATTATGAATGGTGCCCGATAGCGATCGGACATAGAAAAGATACCGTTTGTTATTTCGAAAACGTTGTTGGAGATAATATATTTATGGTTGCCGATTCACCGGATGGGAATAAATTACGAAATATTACTGCCCCTTTTTATACGGATAAAGATGGAAATATTCGTAAATTTATCCCTCAAAAAGAACATAAACAAACATTCACATTGAATAAGCGTAAGAAAAAACTGGATCAGGAACATACACTACACTTTTGGGATACAGAGAAAGAACGTTTTATCCCGTTAGAATATGCAAGTTCAACTGATACAACACAAACATACGATCAAATACCCGCTAGTGCATTATTATGGTTCACTATTCCGGAAAGGATCGTTAACCAACGGATATTTTTTATTGAAAACGACAGTATAAAAAGCTATTAATTCGATGAAAGAGAATAGAAAAATACACAACCTGATCAACAAAGCCATCAATATTGTCTTCTGGCTATGTATGACAGTTACTCTATGGTTTGTTTTACAGGTATTTATCTTTGCCTCTTTCAAAATCCCTAGCGACTCGATGGAACCGGGATTAATTACAGGAGACAATATACTTGTCTGGAAACCGACCGTTGGACCTCGCTTATTCAACCTGTTTGCCTCCATGAGAAACGAACAGACAGATATTTATCGCATTCCAGGTTTCAATAAGATAAAACGCAATGATATTCTGGTTTTCAATTTTCCGCATCCAAACAGTTGGGATAAAATTGAAATGCATATACTCAAATATTATATCAAACGGTGTGTCGGAATACCGGGAGATACCCTATCCATCCGAAACGGATTCTTTCATGTGGAAGGCGTACAAACGCCTCTCGGCAATATGGATTCACAAAAAGGAATAGCTGCAACTGAGAAATTTCAAGACGGCATATTCCAGAGTTTCCCATTCGACAGCATCATCGGTTGGAACATCAAAGATTTCGGACCGCTCTATATACCGGCAAAAGGCGATTCCATTACTTTAGATCGTACAAACTTCCGGTTATATAAAAAACTGATCGAATGGGAACAACAGGAAAGCCTTCAATACAAAGATTCTATGACTTTTCTTAACGGAAAGCCGATCTACGGATATCGTTTCCAAGAAAACTATTATTTCATGGCAGGCGACAAAGGCCTAAACTCACAGGATTCACGTTATTGGGGATTACTACCTGAAGAATATATCGTCGGGAAAGCATGGATTATATGGAAATCGGTAGACCCATATACGGATAAATTCAGATGGGACAGATTTTTGAAAATTATTCACTAATAGAATTGATTATTAAGTAATCCCTTCATCTATGTATCAAAATTACAGTAATATGAAATTAAATCTGTTTGCCACAATTGTACTTGGGTTGTATCTGTTTCTTTTATCGGGATGCAGCAACACCAACAATAGACAATTGGAATTAGCCTTACAAACCGCAGGAAATAACCGGCAACAACTTGAAAAAGTTATACAACATTATCAAGGAGATAAACAGAAAGAAGATGCTGCAAGGTTTCTGATACGGAATATGTTGGGAAAATACTATCAGGAAGGAGATCGAATTGATAAATTCCACCAGTTTATCGACTCTGCATACCAGATAAAACAAGAAGAATACGACCAGCAGACTATAAATGACACTTATAGGACAAACAACGAACACCAACAAAACGACGCTAAACGACAAGCAGACTTGCAACAACTAAATGCAAATTTCCTGATTACACAGATAGATGCAGCTTTTCAAGTATGGCAAAAACCCTGGAACAAACATCTTTCTTTTGATGAGTTTTGCGAATGGATACTCCCCTACCGGATTGGAAACGAATTGCCGGAGATATGGAGGGAAGAATACTATAATGCCTTTTCCGGATTATTAACGGACAGCATATTGACTGCCCGTGATGCCTGTATTGCCATCAACAATGAACTGATTAAATTACCGATCCATGTCTTTAACGATTTCCCAAAACCGGCGGACATAAAACCCAGTAGCCTTATCCATATAAAATTCGGTTTATGCGGGGACTATACCAACCTGGCAATATATGCCATGCGATCTGTAGGGATACCTGTTACAACAGGAAGTATTCCGCATTGGGGACATAGCAATAATAGCCACGCGTTCAATCTTCTAAATGGCGAAGACGGAAACTATTATGATTTTGCTGGAGGTGAGCACCATCCAGGGGATCATCTCAAACGTTTTGATGGCATACCGAAAGTCTATCAGAAAACATTTTCCGTACAACAGACTTCTTTAGTGATGACAAATACATCTAAAGAAGAAATTCCTGCATTCTTCAAAAATCCTTTCATGAAAGATATTACGGACCATTTTCCTGTTATTCATCCGCAGACCGTATCCATTCCATTGAATAGAACCTGCCACAATAAATATGCCTATCTATGCGTATTTGATCCGCAAGGGTGGTTCCCGGTAGATTGGGGAAAGATATCCGATAAGAAATTGACATTCAACCATATCGGTCCTGATATTATCTATCAGGTCAACAGTTATGAGGATAACTCTTTGCAACCGTTAAGTTCTCCCTTTGTCGTCGATTCCACCGGAAAGGTTACTATTTTCGAATGCCGGAGAGAAAAAGAAGACCTGTACCTCGAACGCAAATACCGCGAACCCAAACATCTCGAAGCCATACCTCCGGCATTCGTTGGTGGCAGATTCCAGGGATCGGATTATGCGGATTTCCGGATAGCGGAAGATTTATATACGTTCACAGAAGCTCCAAGTTTCAAGTATACCACTATCGAGGTGAATCCTAAAAAAAGTTACAAATATTACAGATACCAGTCTTCTCCCAATCTACGGGGAAATATGGCTGAACTGGAATTTTACGATACAAATAGTCAGCAAATACTAAAAGGGGAAATTATCGGAACAGACAACACCAGCATCTACAACCCGCATGCAACCAAATATAATGTATTCGACGGAGACCCTCTCACCTTCTTCCACACACGCGACAGCATGAGTTGGGCAGGTCTGGCATTATCCAAGCCGACACATATAAACAAAATACGCTATATCATCCGGAATGATGACAACGGAATACGAAAAGGAAATCTCTATGAACTTTTCTATATAGATGAATCGGGTGCATGGGCCTCTGCCGGAAAACAAACGGCAGAGCAGGATGAATTATTAATATATAAACAGATCCCCCAAGGTACTTTATACTGGCTACGCAATTATACCAGAGGAAAAGAAGAACGGATATTTACGTATGAGAAGGGGAAACAGGTTTGGTGGTAAAAATAAGTCATAATTATTCAACACAATATTTTCAAAACTAACAAAATATGAACTCACAGGATTCGCGCTATTGGAGATTACTACCCGAAGAGTATATTGTCGGTAAAACCTGGATTATCCGGAAAACAATGAAAAAAGTATTTATAACAGGAATAAACATACTATTAGCCGTTTTTCTCATCGCTTGCGCTTCATCGGATAGCAAACGTCTGGAGCAAGCACTCTTGTTTGCCGGAGATAACCGGGGCGAACTGGAAAAGGTATTAAGCCATTATGAGAATAATCCGGAAAAACTGGAAGCCGCCCGTTTCCTGATCCGTAATATGCCCCGATGGTACGGATATGAAGGATGGCAACTGGATTCTATCAAACCGGTATTGATACAAAAAGATAAAGGAGAAGCCGTTCCTAAAGAGGTGATAACAAAATGGCAACGGGTTTCTTTCTATTCACTGCCGAAAGTATATGACGCCAAAGTGATCACGGCTGATTACCTGATCGAGAATATCGACCTTGCCTTCGATGTGTGGAAAAGGTATCCGTGGAACCGGAATCTGGGATTCGATAATTTTTGCGAACTGATCCTTCCTTACCGGATCGGAGACGAGCCGTTGTCATCCTGGCGGAAGCTGTACCATGATTATTATACGGCCATACTCGACTCGGCTTATCAGGGGAATGATGTGATTGAGGCTTGCAAAGCCGTCGATAAAGATCTGAAAAGAGTTTATTACCGTTGGAACACGGATTTTAACATACCTCATCAAAGTGCGGACTTCCTGTTCTATCATCGCGTCGGTTTCTGTAGGGAGGCTTGCGATGTCACACTTTATGCCATGCGTGCCTGCGGTATTCCTGTCGCCAGTGAATATTTCGTTTATTCTCCAGAATACCAACATCCTCACTTCTGGACTGTGTTACGCGATACGACCGGAAAGTTCATCCAGTTCGGTTTCAATGAGTTTGAAGCATCCCGCATAAATCCGGGTACCGATGGCAGAAAAAAGGGGAAAGTCTACCGCTACTGCTTCGGAGCACAGGATGAACCGTTTTCCGGAATTACAAAAGACAATAAAGTGCCGGCTTTATTCAGGGATCGTTTTATCAAAGATGTGACAGCCAATTATTTCGGTGAGAATGAAGTATCCGTCTCCGTGCAGTCTGCATACGAAGATTATATCTATCTGGGCGTTTTCAGTCCGGGCGGATGGATTCCGGTCGATATCGCACACAACAACAAGGGGAATGTGACTTTCCGAAATCTGGAACCGGATGTTATTTACCAGCCTTTGATCTCGGACGGGCAAAACCACCGGGCGGCAGGTTATCCGTTTATTTATAAGAATGAAACAGTTCATTTGCTAAAGCCGGATACGACCTCCATGAAAAAAGTTATACTGAAAAGAAAAATGTCGCTTATGCCAACTATTGCCGAATTTCTTTATCGGGCCATTATCGGATCAAAAATAGAAGTGAGTGCAGATCTTTCTTTTACCCGACCGGATCTGGTATATCAGTTCAATGATACATTGGATTACAATTATTATGAACTGACTCCACCGGATATTAACAAGAAATACAGATACATAAAATATATCGCTCCATCAGGAAAACGAATGGAACTCAGTGAGCTTTCTGTTTTCAAGGATTCCTTATGCAAAGAACAGATTCCATTAAAACGAATGAACGATATAGAACCTGTACGGGCATTGGATCATATAACAGACAGAGACATACTCAGCTATTTTCAGGCAAGAGATACTTCTTGTTTTATCACATATGATCTGGGAAAAACAACAACGATTGGAAAAGTCGTTTTCTCACCACGAAACGATGACAATTATGTCTGGCCGGGAGATGAATACGAGCTCTTCTATCAAGACGGAGTAAACGGGTGGAAATCGCTCGGGGTTCAAACGGCTACCGGGTGGGAACTGGAATACCGTGTTCCGGACAATGCGTTGTTATGGCTGCGCGACCGGACCAAAGGACGGGAGGAACAGGTGTTTATTTACAAAAAGGGGAAACAGTATTTTACGGTTGATTTATGAAATACAGACAATATATAAGTTACTCACTGCTCGCTATCAGCGGAATCTTTCTGCTGTGCACCGTTTTTGCTACAGACACAGGACTGGCTAACGGGCTGGTCACAGGAAAAGTTCTTTGGTTTCATCTGGCGATGTTGCTACTGGCTGCATGCAGTCTGGTGGCGACTGTTCTGACGAAATCGGTAAAACCATTTGTCTTTTCGGTCGCAGACGGATTGGTGATGATTTTGGCGGCTATTGTTGCACTTACTTATAACTGGCAACTGGATCCCGAACCGGAGAAAATGCTGTTTGGCGGGCAATTAGTCGTATTGTGGTTTCTTATCAAACTTTACTCGGAACCAGGATTCTTTCAAAAAGACAAGTTCTTCAATGCGGCAAATGCCGTACTGGAAAAGGAACCAAAAGTAAAGAGCACGGCTATCCGGGAAATGCGGGAAGAGGTCAAGATATTAATTCAAAACAGAAAATAAGTTTTATTCGGCATAATATTTTCAATAGGTAAGAAGTTTTCTATATCTTTACAAGCAAGGTGATTAAGCAAAAATACCTGAATTAAAATCTATCAGTGAAAATATAAATGAAGAATACAATCCGGTTATATGTTTGATGAAATTAAAGTAATATGAAAAGCATTTATACAATCTTAGTTATGCTTCTGACAATAATGGCAGGATGCGGTGGTAACAAAAAATCTGACTGTCAAAAGGAAGACTCTGATACTATTGCTATACCGGATACTTTTATTACGATTGACGTTAGTAAAAAATATCCTCTAAAAGAGTTAATTCTTCAGGATATTATGGATGTGGAATATATTGCATTAGAATCCACGGACGAATTTCTTTGTCAAGGCATCGTACAAGCCATAGGTAAAGAAATCATATTAGTGAAAAATGTCATCAACGATGGCGATATCTTTATCTTCGACCGAAATGGCAAAGGTTTGAGAAAGTTTAACCGGAAAGGGCAAGGTTCTGAGGAATATATATTCAACCTAAGTGCCTTCGTAGATGATAACAGCGGTGAAATATACATTGATGAAATAATAAGAAACGTTCTGGTATATGATTTTCAGGGAATTTTTTTAAAAAGTATCCCCAGAGGCGATAACAAATGGATTAATGCTACGAATTACAACCAGGATTATTTGATTGCCAGGGAATCACCTTCCATCCAGATACAAAATAAAACGGATTACCAACGTTTTGTTATCATTTCCAAACAAGACGGGAACATTGCTAAAGATTTTCGAATCTATTTTAAGAAGAAAGTTGAATGGGGAATAACCAACCGCACAGAAAATGCAGGGGGTGCCCCTCGTCTTTATCCTATCGTTCCTTACAATGATAGTTGGCTGCTAACGGAACCCTCGTCCGATACAATATTCAAACTCTCACCGGATTACAGTCTGACTCCTTTCATAGCCAGAACACCATCTATACAATCGATGAAACCAGCCGTATTCCTTTTACCATGTATATTTACCGATCGCTACTATTTTATGGAAACAGTAACGATGGATGCCGACATTTTAAGGAATGAGAAATTCCCAAAAACACATTTAATGTATGACAGAATAGATAATACATTATTCGAATATACTGTATTCAATGATGATTTTTCTGAAAAAGTCCCCGTGAACTTAACTATGCAGGAAACTACAAATAGTGAAATCGCCTTTTGTCAAAAATTAGAACCCCACGAACTTATTGAGGCTTACGAAAAAGGGCAATTAAAAGGGAAGTTGAAAGAAATTGCTGCGGAGTTGGAAGAAGATTCAAATCCTGTAATTATGCTGGTAAAATATAAAAAATAACTTCTATACCCTCTTATTCCCTTTTAAACCTATCTATCTCCATCTAAACCATTTTTGTGTTTCGGCTGGAAGTTACTTTTGTAATGTTTTCGAAAACAGATGAAGTAATTTCTATTAACACTTAAAAAATTAAAATTATGTCAGTAAAGTATCGTTTAGTCGAACGTAACAACATGGGGAAAGACAAAGAAGAAACCCCGAAAAAGTTATATGCACAACCGGTTTATTCGGATTTGGTAGGATTTGAAGAATTATTGGGTGAGATCAGTGAAGCCGGTATTCCTTCCAACCAGGTAAAAGGGGTTATGGACCGTATGAACTACCTGATCAAAAAACATTTGGCAGCCGGACGACGGGTACAGTTCGGTGAATTCGGAAACTTCCGTTACGGGGTTGGTTCTACCGGAGCTGCTGAAAAAGAGGAATTTCAAACCAATATGATAAAAATCCCACGAATCATTTTCAGTCCGGGAGCGACCTTGCGTAAAGCTCGTAAGGATGCCAATTTCGAGAGAAAGGAAGAGATTGTTACCAAAAATGACAGCGGTGGCAACGGTGGCGGCGACAGACCGGAAATTGAATAGACGATCTGATTTCAAGTTGCTGTAATGTAAAAAGGGAGTGCTTCTACGTTTTGAGGCACTCCCTTCTTTTATCCCTTCCATATATATTATAAATTCCTCTGTCAAAATAAGAATCATTTCCTTTGGCTTTGTCCTGATATTTACATACATTTGTTGGCAGTAACCTTGTTAGAATGAAGACTTTAGACAAAATCACATATTTATGAGACTACACTTATTCTATTTCGTTCTATGCTTTATCCTTTTGTCCTGCCAGTCTGATAAATATCACTGGAAAAACCAGGATGACAGAATGGTTCTCATGTCCGGAAAAACGGTTGTCGGAGAGTTGAACCCTTCCGTAACAAAAGGAATGAATCGTACAGATCAGATTGAAATGCTCGATTCCTGTACGTTTAAGATCACCTGCCAATACACAGCATTGGAAGACATGGAAACAGCCAGGATTAACCTGGATTTCGTACACAAATCCGCCTCCGATTACTGGATGATACCTTCCGTCTCTTACAACGGAAACAACTGGGGACGGGGAAAAGAGCCCAAAGGTGCACAGCAAAACGGGAAATGGCGAACTTATTCCTACCGCAGCACACCCATTCCCGGAGCAACCTACTCGGAAGGAACACGGTTTGCCGTTGCCATGTGGAGCGACGTCCCCCAGAATGAAAAAGAGAGTATCTCCTGTTCCCTGATGCCGGACAGGGAGACCACTACCCACCGGCTTATCTGGCCGGAAGAAGAAATGCCGGTCATGTATGCAGCCAGGGACCGCTACAAACCGGGATATCAGAAACAGGAAAAATTATCCAAAGGGGAAACGGTCACATTGACCGCTTATCTCTCCGTCTGCGACGTGCAGCCTCATCATTATGCCATGCATAACTTTTTGCACGAAGCCTGGGAGCGTGCCGACAAACAAGGGACAGCTATTTATCCACCCGCCAAAATATGGGAACTGGGCCTCCGGTATGCTAAAGAATATCTTTGGACGAAAGAGGGTGCTTTCAGTGGATTTACAATCGGTTTCTCGCCGGATAAAAGCGGGGAATGGAGTAAACGGAAAGGATACGAAATAGGTTGGTGCGGACAAAATGCGTCTTTTGCCAATTCACTGCTTTTCGATTATATCAAACATAATAACAAAGAATCTCTGGACAAAGGGGTAGCCACCCTCGATGCATGGGCCAAACTCTGCCGGCTGCCCAACGGACTTTTTATCACGAACTATGACCGTATCTCCGGCCAGAGAAGCCAGATCGACAATGTCGTCATAGATGCCTGCAACCTGGGAACGGCCGCCCTGAATTATTTCGAAGCGACTGAACTGGTGAAAGCCTGCGGACTGGAAAGACCGGATTATGAAAGCCTGGCTTTCGGTATCTGCGATTTCGTCAGAAACGACCAGCAGGACAACGGAGTATATGGTCGCGGCTGGTATCCGAACGGAGAATGTTTCTACCGGGAAGGGACTATCGGTTGTTTTATGGTTCCCCCCATGCTCGAAGCATTCTCACGTTCGAAAGACTCCACCTATTTATCTTCCGCAACCCGGGCTTACGATCATTATGTGAGCGAACTGAAAACAAAAGGATATTCTACGGCTGGGGCTTTGGATACCTGGTGTATCGACAAGGAGTCATCCATTTCCCTCCTGCGCTCGGCTTTGAAGCTGTATAACCTGACAAGCAACAAAGAATACCTCGATGATGCCGTTGCCGTCTCCTACTATCTGTCCACCTGGTTGTGGCATTATAACGGCATTTATCCGGAAAACGACAACTTCACCCAATACAACTATAAGACTTTCGGTGCAACTTCGGTTTCCGTGCAGCATCATCACCTGGACCCGTACGCTTTGTTCTGGGTGCCGGAATGGTTCGAGCTGACGAAACTGACAGGAGACAGCCAGTGGAAAGAAAAAGCGATTGCCATCTGGAATAACGGTTGCCAACTGATATCCGACGGTACACTGGTGATAAACGGACGTGTCCGCCCTGTCGGTTCCCAGAATGAAGCCTATCTGCAAAGTCACTGGAACTGGGATGCCGCACCTCATTTCGACCGGATCAATTCATGGCTGGTGGCCTGGCCCGGTGCTTTCAGGCTGGAAACTTTGAGGAAGCTGGATGCTATCGATGCACCACAAATACAGTAAAAAGTTGTATGTGAACATTAAAAAATAATATCATGAGAAAGTTATTCATCAGTGCCCTTGCTTTTCTGGCACTCCCTTTGTTTGCTCAAAAAGAGGCAAGCATCCGTGTGTATCCCCAGCAAGGAACACAACAAATCAGCAAACACATCTACGGACAGTTTGCCGAGCATCTCGGAACTTGTATTTATGGCGGCCTTTGGGTGGGTCCCGACTCTGACATACCTAATACACAAGGGTATCGTAATGATGTGCTCAACGCCCTGAAAAAGTTGCAAATCCCCAACCTCCGCTGGCCGGGCGGCTGCTTTGCCGATGAGTATCACTGGATGGACGGTATAGGCCCGAAAGAGAACCGTCCGAAAATGGTCAACAACAACTGGGGCGGAACGATCGAAGATAACAGTTTCGGAACCCATGAGTTCCTCAACCTCTGCGAGCTGCTGGGATGCGAACCTTACATCAGTGCCAATGTTGGAAGCGGTACGGTGGAAGAAATGGCCAAATGGATTGAATATATGACTTCGGAAGGTGACAGCCCGATGGCACGCCTGCGCCGTCAAAATGGCCGCGACAAAGCCTGGAACGTAAAATTCATCGGGGTCGGTAACGAAAGCTGGGGCTGCGGAGGCAGCATGCGCCCGGAATATTATGCCGACCTGTACCGCCGCTACTCTACCTACTGCCGCAACTACGACGGAAACCGTTTATTCAAAATTGCCAGCGGTGCCAGCGACTACGATTATAACTGGACGGAAGTACTAATGAAAAACGTTGGCGGCCGCATGGACGGGCTTTCCCTACATTACTACACCGTTTCCGGTTGGAACGGCAGCAAAGGCTCGGCAACAAATTTCAACAAAGACGATTATTACTGGACAATGGGGAAATGCCTGGAAATAGAAGATGTGATAAAAAAGCATATCACGATCATGGATAAGTACAACCCTAAAAAGAACGTAGCCCTGATGCTTGACGAATGGGGTACCTGGTGGGACGAAGAACCCGGAACCATCAACGGCCATCTTTACCAGCAGAATACCATGCGCGACGCTTTCGTTGCCGCCTTGTCCCTGAACGTATTCCATAAATACACCGACCGTCTGAAAATGACCAACATCGCCCAGATCGTCAACGTACTCCAATCCATGATCCTGACCAACGGCCCGAAGATGTTACTGACACCTACTTATCATGTATTTGAAATGTACAAAGTGCATCAGGATGCTACATTCCTGCCGATGGACCTGATCTGTGACAAAGCCCGGGTACGCGACAACCGCGAAGTCCCGATGCTGAACGCATCCGCTTCCAAAGATAAAAACGGTCTGATCCACATCACGCTGGCAAACGTAGACATCGACAATACGCAAAACATCACGCTTGACCTGCAAGGCCAGAAAATATCGGGCGTAAATGGCCGCATCCTGACCTCCGCCTCCATCAACGATCATAATACGTTCGAAAAACCGGACGCAGTAAAACCGGTGGCTTTCAACGGTGCCAAAGTGGAGAAAGGGCAGCTGAAAATCAATATTCCGGCCAAATCCATCGTTGTATTGGAAGTGAAGTGAATTTTTCAGGGTAAGGATATTTTATTTCGGCCGACATCTCAAATCAGAAGAATATTATCTTGCCGTTCGTAAATAGTTTTCTACCTTTGTCAGCAAAATGAAAAATACACTATCTAATTAAAATAAAAGAATTATGAAACCTACATTATTTCTATTGGCAGCCGGTATGGGCAGCCGCTATGGAGGATTAAAACAATTGGACGGACTAGGTCCTAACGGAGAAACAATTATGGATTACTCAATCTATGATGCTATTCAGGCTGGTTTCGGAAAGCTTGTCTTTGTTATCCGTAAAGATTTTGAACAGGATTTTCGTGATAAGATCATCTCAAAATATGAAGGTCATATTCCTTGTGAATTAGTATTCCAGGCATTGGATAACCTCCCCGAAGGATTTACCTGCCCGCCGGAACGTACAAAACCGTGGGGAACAAACCATGCCGTAATGATGGGTGACGGTGTGATCAACGAACCGTTCGCTGTAATCAACTGCGACGACTTCTACGGCCGCGACTCTTTCCAGGTAATGGGTAAGTATCTGGCTGCATTGCCTGACGGTTCCAAAAACACCTATGCAATGGTAGGTTTCCGTGTAGGAAATACATTGAGCGAAAGCGGAACCGTTTCACGCGGTATTTGCGGTACGGACGAAAACCAACTGCTGACATCAGTCGTTGAGCGTACCAAAATCCAGCGTATAGATGGCGAAGTAAAATATATCGACGACAACGGCGAATGGACAGCTACTCCCGACACCACTCCGGTCAGCATGAATTTCTGGGGCTTTACTCCTGATTATTTCGCTTACAGCAATGAATTCTTCAAAACATTCCTGAGTGATCCGAAAAACATGGAAAACCTGAAGAGCGAATTCTTCATCCCGCTGATGGTTGATAAACTGATTAGTGACAAGACTGCCACTGTAAAAGTTTTGGATACAAACAGTAAATGGTTCGGTGTCACATATCCGGAAGACCGCCAAGAAGTAGTCGACAAGATTCAGGCACTGGTTGATGTTGGTGAATATCCTGAAAAGTTGTTCTGATAAAACAGAAACACTACATAAAATTCCCGGTGGAACTACTATTTCTCAGTTATTCTGCCGGGAATTTCTTTTATTCTAGAAAAAAACGTAATATTGTCTCAAATTAGGAATTTGTGTACATGAACTTCAAAGAAAAGACAGACACAGAATTAGCCACACTACTCATTCGGGACAATGAAGCGGCTTTCAGTGAGTTATATGTGCGCTATAAAGATAAGTTATACTATTTTTGCCTCCATCTGCTCAAATCGAAAGAAGAAGCGAACGACATTGTACAGGAAATATTTATCCGCTTGTGGGAATCGCGCTCCTTTATCAATCCTGAGTTGTCCTTTTCTTCTTTCCTTTATACGATGGCCCGGAACCGCATACTCAATTATTTCCGGGATATCGATATTGATGAGAAAGTGAAACAAATACTGTCTGCACAAAAAATTACGGAAGAAGAAGCGATTGACTCCAAAATCATCTATACTGAATATCAGATGATTCTCCAGAATGCAATCAGTCAACTCCCCCCGCAACGTCAAAAGATTTTTAATATGAGCCGTATCGAAAGTATGTCTCATAAAGAAATTGCTGCCGAATTAGGTATTTCAGTCAACACCGTACAGGAACATATTTCTGAGGCGCTCAAATTCATAAAAGTCTATTTCAGCAAGCACGCAGACATTTCTATAAGCCTGTTGCTGGCAGCCTTTATCCTATACAAATAATACTCAGTTTTTACTGAAAAAATCACCGGTCGTTTTCACTTCCTCCAGCTTTTCTTCTATCAGGGATGTCAATTCCTTCACAACCTCAGGATATTTGGTTGCCAGATTATATTTTTCAGAAGGATCGGTATTAATGTTAAACAGTAACGGTAATTCTCCTTTAAAATAATCCAGTCCCAATTGGCTGTATGTTTTCACATGCAGCTTCCATTGTCCTTTACGTACCGCCATCAGCTGATGGTCGATACCAAAATAGAAGTATGGAGTTTCCGGTTTCGGAGCCACATTTTCGTATCCGAGATAAGAGGCTATATTCTTTCCGTCAATAACACGGTCGGTTGGAATCGCTGCCCCTCCCATCCATACGGAAGTAGCGAAAACATCCATGGAAGTAATAACTTCTTCATTCACCTGCCCGTTCAAATGGTCGGGCCAGCTAACAAAACAAGGTACGCGGACCCCTCCTTCCCAGGTACTGCCTTTACCGTCACGGAAGATACCGGCCGAACCGCCTTCCTCGTTCCGGGGCAACCAGGGACCGTTATCACTCATAAACCAAACAATCGTATTCTTGTCTATTCCTTCTTTTTTAAGAGCAGACAAAATTTCTCCCACTCCCCAGTCGATTTCTTCCACAGCATCGCCGTAAGTACCTCTCTTAGATTTGCCTATAAAAGCTTTTCCGGGATATAACGGGACATGAGGCATTGCATAAGGAACATATACAAAAAAGTTTTCTTTCTTATGTTTCTTAATGAACGATATAGCTTTTTCCGTGTAAAGGGCCGTCAGTTCCGACTGGTCCGGATTCATTCTAAGCGTATCATTCCCACACATCAAAGCAATATCCGGATATTTCGGGGGAATCATATCATTGCTATACGGAAGGCCGACATATTCATCAAAACCATTCTGCAAAGGCAGATATTCTTTCTTCGTACTACCTAAATGCCATTTACCATAAATAGCCGTAGCATAACCTTGTTCCTTCAGAAGTTCGGCTATTGTCAATTCCCGGGGATGAATACCTCTCTCCGCATCCGGACTCAAGACCCACCGGAAACCGGCACGAACCGGATAACGTCCCGTCAACAAAGAATAACGGCTTGCCGTTGAAGCCGGTGATGCACTGTAATAATTCGTGAAACGCATACCGTCCAGAGCCATCCGGTCCAGATTGGGTGTTTTTATATCCGGATGTCCGGTCACTCCTATATCACCATACCCCATATCGTCACAATAGATAATAACGATATTCGGACGGTCATTCTTATTTTCTTTAGCTGCAGCCTGACACAAAGATACCGACAGCAAAGCCAAACTTATTTTTATATGATTATTCATTCGTACTTTTATTTTTAGACGCGAGCTTCTCATGTTATTTGAAAACCTGTACCATCGGGCGGCCAATCCATACCTGCGGTTGTTTCAGGTTAAAAATATGAGCGATAGTAGCAGCCGTATCAAACTGCATCATACTTTCTGTAAATTCATACCCTTTCTTGATTCCTTTTCCGGAAATAATGAAAGCTGTTTCCATTTCCTGCATAGTCTTACCACCATGTCCTTTTTTGATTCCTCCGTGGTCGGATGTAACAATAAAGATCGTATCATCCAATATTCCGGCTTCTTTAACAGCTTCTACTATCTGGGCGATATAGCCATCCAGAACTTTCAACATATTATAGTATTCAGGAGTATCATGTCCGTCTGCATGCCCCACATGATCCGGATTATCAAAGATAACCGCACACAAGTTCGGTTTGGCCGATTTGATATAATCGACTGCATAACGAGCTGTTGCATCCGGTTCTTTCGATGCTTCCGCTACATGTTTGTCATAGCTCAAAGCCAGTGTATCTATCACATAACGAATACCTTTCCATTCGCAAACGCAACCGATCTCCGCTTTGGCGTCCGATTCACGTAAAAGGCCGAATACTGTTGGAAATATGCCATCTTTACTCAATACACGCGACGGCAGTTCAGGAGTCCGTGAACCCCACTCCGTATATCCGTGTAGCTCAGGACCAGCCCCCATAAACATAGAAGCCCAGTTCACAGCGCTGGAAGAAGGCAGCACGCTTCTTTTTTTCAAAGTATAGGAACCTTCAGCCATTAATTTCTTCACGGTGGGCATTTCAGCTTTTTCCACACTATAAGCCCCCCAACCATCGAGACCGATCAATACTACATGTTTAGCTTTCCATTTAGCAGCAAATGAAACATTGGCAAATAGAAAAACAAAAGCAACGATATATAAATATTTTCTAGTGTTCATATTTATTATATAAAAAAATAAAGGTTGTCCCTATGAGAACATTGTCCGCAGAAACAACCTTTAAAAGTAATTGATGTTAATTATTCAGCGGTTTCCCAACCGGGGTTTTGTTTCAGTTTAGGATTCAAGGCAATTTCCTGTGTCGGAATCGGTTCCAGATAATATTTTTCCAACCAACCCGATGGTTTGGCAAACAAGATGGAATAGCCTTCATCGGCACCTCCGAGAATATTGAGTTTACTACCATAGTCACTGCTTTTTACCCATGCACCTAATGGTTGTTTATTCACATATTCTCCTTTTTTCCAACGTTTTAAATCACGGAAACGGAAACCGTCGCCCATCAATTCGATACGACGTTCACGACGAATTTCCCACAAAACAGGATCTACGCTCTGGTCTCTATTCAAATCGAAAGAAGCATCTATTTCCGATACATTCATAGCAGGAATAACCGCACGAACACGAAGTTTATTAATAGTGGCATCAGCTACAGATTGAGAGAATTCGCCCAATTCAAATTTAGCTTCTGCATAATTCAACATTACTTCTTCTATACCGAAAAGCAAATAATCGACGGTAGAGGAACGCAACGCCATATTATCGACGTGACGGTTATAATATTTCCAGAAATAGAAACCTAAGTGAGTAACCAGGAATCCCTGCCCGTTCGGATAGTTACGGAAGTGCGGAAAACCGGAAACCTGATAGCCGACGAAGTTAGAAACCGGCAAACTCTTACCCGTTGCCGAACCACCTATTTCTTCCATAAAGTCAATATATTCACGATCGCTGGCCACTCCTGTATGCTCCCAACCGAATGATGTACCGGCAGCACCAGTCAATTTTACTTTATACGGAGGAACTACCGTCCAATATAAACGACGGTCACGATGACGGAACTGAGCATTCAAATCCTTATCACCTTCATATACCTTACTGGTAGAAACCGGACGTCCGTCTGAACACAAATAGCTGTCAACTGCATCTTTTGTCAGATCGACATACCAGGCAGAAGAACGGATAACACGTGTAATACTATGTGTTACCATATCCGTTTCATATTGTTTTGCCAGGATCACACCTGCTTTTCCGACCAATTCTTCCGAGTTGTAAAGGTCATCATAATTAGGCATGATAGAAGGATAAGCACTCATCAACTTTTCTGAAGCATTAGCACAAGCTCTCAAATACGTTTCGCTATCATTCAATCCATGATATTTACGCCAGGTACCTTCAAATAATCCGAAACGTGAAATTAGAGCTCTGACCACATGAACATTAATTGTATTTGTTCCTGTACCACCTTCTTTGATGTGTTCTTCCGCCCATTGCAGATCTTCCAGGATATGCTTAGCGACTTCGTCTCGCGGAGTACGTTCACAATAAAGATCCTCCGTATCCGTATCACTCAGCACTTTGTCGATCCAAGGCACATCGCCATAAGCAGCCATCATATCGAAATAACGTAACGCTCTGAAAAAGTAGCCGACACTTCTCCAGTGGTCTTTATCGACATCACTCATGGAAGAACCATCAATATTCTGCAACATTATATTGACACGACGGATATACGTAAAACTCCAAGAACTACTGGTTGCCGGTAACTTCTTTAACTGATAAGCATAATCGGATTCTCCGCCGGAATTGGCATAAATTATATTATCCGTATTATATTCGCTCGAGATATTAGCCGGAGTGTAACCGCCATCTGTTGGAAATCCGTCGAAATATTCATATAATCCCCAGGCATACGTTTTGAAGTTGTCGCTGGTTTTAAAGGCTGTTGCTTCTGTTTGTTCATCCAAAGGATATTTATCCAGAAAATCGCTCGAACATCCCGACAACCCCCAACCGGTTAAAGCAATGACCGGTAATACTATATATTTTTTCAAATTCATATTCTCTCTTTTTAATAGTTTCATAATAATACAGAATTACAAGCTTATACTGAAGCCAAAAGCATACGAACTCATAAACGGATATCCCAATCCGTTCGCTTTACTGTCAACAGCCGGATCCAGTCCCTTTGGCATATGATCGAACGTAAACGGATTTTCTGCAGAAACATACACTCTCAGGTTATTGATACCAATTTTAGAAATAATGTTTTGAGGAATGGTATATCCCAATGTCAGGTTCTTTACCCGCAGATAAGCACCGTTAGTCAGATATTTTGTCTGGGCGCGCACATTCGCTGCATAATTGGTATTTCTCATACCCGTTTCATACAAACGCGGGAAGAAAGCTCCTGTATTTTCGGAAGTCCAGTAATCCAATTGATGTTTATAAATCGTACCGAATTCATAATAATACGGGAAGATCAAATCGTTGGTCAACCATTTATCACACTTTCCGACTCCTTGCAAAAGGAAGGAGAAACTGAAATTATTCCATGACAAGCCGCCATTAATACCATATTGGAAACGTAATGAGTTATTGCCAATAATCTTACGATCCCCCGGATCATAAATCGTTTCATTTCCCGCATTAATGATACCATTGCCGTCCAAATCCTTATACATCATATCTCCCGGATTCGGTTTCACACCTTCCACGTGAGGAATACCGTCTTTTAAAGTACCATTCTTCAAATTTGCATCTAAAGAACCTTCTACGAAATCATCTACTGTATAAAGACGATCTGTTACATATCCCCATATTTCACCGAGACGCTGTCCCTCTACATACGTTTTGTTATCAGAAGTACGAATTACACCGGCTACATTATTTTTAAACTTAGTAATATATGCTTTATAATCATACAGGTTGAAACCGATATTATAATGTACTTTACCAATCTGGTCACGCCATGCCAACTCCAATTCGAAACCGGTAGATTTCAAATCGGCCACATTCTGCAACGGAGCGTTAGCTCCCAAAGTGGCAGGTAACTGTGACCCACTGGTCAACATATCCTTCGTATCGCGACGGAAAAGGTCGAAATTGGCAGAAAGACGATTCTTCAAGGCACTCAAGTCGAAACCAATATTTAACGTACGAACCGTTTCCCAAGTAAAATTTCCACTGACTAACCCTGGTTGTTTTAATGTAATAGGCTGATTATTATTATCCAACCATGTAGATTTTACCGATTCCATACTCGGAACAAACTGATAAGGATCAATATTCTGATTACCTACCGTACCAATTGATCCCCTGATTTTAAATTCCGGAATATAATCGCGCAACGGTTCCATGAAACTCTCCTCCATTACTCTCCATCCAACAGATAAAGAAGGGAAGAATCCCCAACGACTACCCGACGGAAATTTGGAAGAAGCATCATAACGTCCATTCAACTCAACCAAATAACGATTATCAAAATCATAATTCAGACGTCCGAAAAAACCCATCACGGCATATTCAGAAAAGCCATCATATGCTTTCTGTACTCCGGTCGACTGCGAGATAGAAGGCATATCATCATTAATCATATTTGAAGTTTCCGCTTTCAAATAATCATAGTGATAAGACTCCTGGTTATATCCCAACAATAATGTGAAATTATTCTTTGCCAAACTCTTTGCATAAGAACCGTAAATATTCAAAGCCGTATAATTCTTTACGGCACGCTGACGTTTATAAGTCGAATAATCGGAAGTATACTCTTCTGAAAATTTATCAGCATTGGCAAAACGAATACGTTTTGAATAATTTGTTTCCGTATTATACAAATTGTCATACGTAAATTCTGCATTCAAAATCATATCTTTGATAGGCGTTGCAATCAATTTGGCAAACACACGTGTATCCGAAATACCGATCGTGTTCTGTCCACCTAAACGCGTCAAATTACCTGCCGTACCGGAATACAGGTCTTCACCATTAATATTAATCAAACCTTCCGGATTATACGATGGAGCCCATACGGCTTTTGAATAATTAGCGCCACTAGGCAATCCTTTATCCGATTTATAATAACTAAGATCCAGCTGTCCAGTCAACCAATTCGTAATCTTCGAACTGATAAATCCTTTCGCATTGTAACGCTTATAGCTATCCATATCGGTAGTCATTACACCGTCAGAACCGGTATATCCCAAAGAAACGCGATAAGAAGAACGCTCACTACCACCGCTAATCGAGAAATCGTGTTTTTGCTGGAAACCGGTTTCCGACAAGAAATCGTTCATAATATCAGTCTGTGCCAATTGATAACGCATGCCGCCATCTTCTGCATATCCTTCCGGATAAGCAGAAGGATTAGCCTGATAATTATGCAATAAATCCAACCATGTATCTACCGACTGACCTGAATAATACGTAATATATCCCATATCGGAATAAGCTTGAACCGTCTGAAGCGGAGTCGCTTTTACCGGCAAATTCGACGGTCTGGAAAATGAGAAATTATTACTGTAAGTCATTTGTACTTTCTGCTCTTTCTGAGCACCCTTCGTTGTAATCAAGACAACACCAAACGCAGAACGAGCACCATAAATAGAAGCGGAAGCCGCATCTTTCAATACTGTAACAGACTCGATATCATTCGGGTTTATCAAGTTTAAAGTTCCTTGGAACGGAACATTATCCACCAGAATAAGTGGTTCTCCGCCATTGATACTCGTTGTACCACGAATATTAAAATCCAAACCGCCACCAGGTTCACCGCTACCGGAAGTAACCTGTAAACCCGGAACCGCTCCCTGTAATAAAGCACCTGTAGTCGGAACCGGACGGTCTCCCATCACCTCATCCATTTTAACACTACTTACAGAACCGGTCAGATTAGCCTTCTTCTGTTTCGCAAAACCGACTACAACGACTTCATCTAAAGCCTGGGTGTCTTCAATCAATGCAACTTCCACATTTTGTTGTCCTTTTCCTATCGGCATTTCTTTTGTCAGATAACCAATATATGAGACAACTAAAGTACCCTGCTCCGGAACTTCCAGAGAGAAATTACCATCCATATCCGTCACTGTACCACTCGTTGTACCTTTTACAAACACATTCGCACCGATAATGGGTTCACCATGATTATCGCGAATAGTACCTGTTACTTTCTTCACTTTCTGTTCAACAGCCGGAAAAGAAGTGTTAGCTTGTCCCCTGCTGACCGATATGGTATTATTGATCTTTTTAAAAGACAATCCCGTCTGACGGGATAATTCGTGTAAAATAGTATCTATCGTACCTTCTTTAATTTGTACGCTTACATTTTTTAATCCTTTTAAGACAGATTCGTCATAAAAGAAATTAAAACCGGTGATTTTACTTAACTGTTCAAAAGCGTCACTGACAGACGTTTGTTTCACCACATACGTGATATCGTTTTCTTTAAGACTTTGCCCTAAAGCTCCTTCCGCACAGAGTAACTGAGACGACAGAGCGATAGCACAAACGGTTAACGAAGTTCGCATAAGAGTCTTGTTATAGATTAGATTATAATTCATACATTTGTAATGTTTTAATAAATGATGTTTGTTAAGACAGGCAGAAACACCTTACAACCCAGTGGCTCAATACTGTTTTAAAGGTTTCTGCTGAAATTTAGTGAAGGCAGTAGTGTAGCAGCACTACTGCTTTTTTCATGTACGCTACTATCAAATGTTTATCATAGGCATTCTATTTTTTAGTGTTAGACTTTAATGTTTCTCATATAATATAATATTACCTCCTTCACGTTTACTTCGAAGTCCTGTTGTAAAACAGATAGCTTCAATAACAGCCTCAATGCTCTTGTTATCATGAGTACCAGTTATGCGATAATCACAATTTTTACATTGCAGAATCACTTTCCGGTTATATGTACGATTGATTGTTTTGATTACTTCACGGATCGGCTCTTTGTTAAAATATAAAGAACCATGTATCCATTTTATATAATTATTTTCCTCTATGCTTTCCTTACGGACATTTCCATCTATTTTATTGATTGAAAGATGTTCATTCGGTGAAACGGCCAGTTGGAGATCTTGGTCGGCAACATTTACTCTGACTTTTCCTGTCGACACCGTCAGTTTAATGAATTCATCTTCTTTATAAGATTTAAAATCGAAAGAGGTACCCAATACTTTTACCCGGGCTTCTCCACTTCTTATAATGAAAGGTTTATCCGGATTAGGAGTCACATCGAAGAATCCCTCTCCTTCCATCTCTATAATACGTTCCTCTTTATTAAAATTGCTGGGAATTATTAGTTTTGTATCAGAGTTAAGGATTACTTTAGTACCATCTGCCAGAAGTAAACTTTTCTTTTCACCTTTCGCAGACATTTTTTCCGCATAAGTAACAACCGGCTGCGGACGATCAAGGACTTTCAGTAAACCTAACGTCACACTGAAAGCTAGAATTAAAATAGCTGCAACCCTGTAAAAACCGTTTAAACGGTTTTTACTTCTAACTCCAGAGTTAGAAGTAAACTTATTCTTTTGTTTTATTTCAGATAACAAAGAAGAAACTTCCCGGCGCAGTTCATTTTCTCTTTCTTCATTCGGATGAGACATATCCTTATCTATTGCATCCCAAAGCGGTTGTACAACCAAATCGAGATCAATATGGTTATCCGGAGACTTCAACCATTGAAGTAAAGTACGCAACTCCTGCTCCGTACATTGATCTTTTATGTACTTCTGAAGAAGAGATATGATTACTGTGTCTTGCATATGTTTCCTTAATAATAGTACCTTTTTCAGGTTCGTTTATAAAGGATACACACAACACTTTCCTATCTAGGGGTGCCTCGCTCTTATTTAACACATATTAATACTTTAGAAGTTTCTCCCCTTATCCCACCATATTCTTGTCCCGGCATGATCGGGACCATCCAAAGCCTTCACAAGCGAGTTGTAAAGCGGGATATCCGTATCGATCAGATCGGCAGGAAAGTTTAGACGCCGGATCATAATTTCCGTATCGATACAACCGTTTTTACTGTTATTTATTTTCACAGGGAAAAGACGGGGATAGCCGGTACGCCTCTGTTCCGACCAAGCTTCACAACCCTCCGGGAAAACCGCCAGCCATTTCTGGGTGATGATTTTCTCCAGTTTGATTTCATTGGGGGCCGTTTCAATCCATTTGGGAGAGACTTTGCATCGAGCTTCTATATTGTTGGAAGTGTCAAAGGCATCTATATAATCTGCACCGGTGCGTTCAGACTGAAGATAATCCTCCAGACCGCCTGCTCCCCACTGGATAAATGAAGTCGATATTCCCTGGCGATAGTTATCCCCTGCATTCTCCGTCGTCCAGCCTCTCAATGCAGCTTCGGCACGTAAAAACCAAACTTCGGCGGCAGTCATCAATATGGGTTCGGTCGATTTATTCACATATATCTTCGAATGAGAAGCATATAATAAATGAGAGAAACAGGTACCTTGCCGTATTCCTTTGTATTTTCCATGCAGAACCGTTTCTCCGGTGTCTTCCGCACAGGGCTCAAAAAAGAATTCACGGCGAGGGTCTTCGTAACCATTCAAAACAGATTCCATGGATGCGTTCATATAGACTTCATTCCATATCCGGTTTATTTCTCCCAACGGATTCTGATAACCGTTCCGGATTGAAACGACCAACCGGTCTTTTACCGTTTCGAAAACTCCGTAAGGATTATGGAACGCTTTCAGAAATTCACTGCGGGCCTTTTCAGGATCGGCCATTGCTATCCGTATCGCCAGGCGCATCCGTAATGAATTGGCAAACTTCAGCCAGGAAGTGTAGTTTCCGTCCAGCAGAATATCAAAATCCGAAAGGTCGGGAACAACCGTTTTGCTCCGGAGATGTTCGGTTATCAACCCGACCGCTATATCCAGGTCCCGGAAGAAAGCATCATATGCCTCTTTTTGTGTATCGGCAGAATAAACACCGTCGTCGTTTCCGAATGTAGAATATATGACAGGACCATACATATCGGATATTCTGTGCATGACCTCCACTTTCAGAATCTTCGTTATTGCGTAGACTTCCGGGTAATTGACACGGGTAGAGTCTTCCAGTTTATCTATCTGCGGAAGGATATAAGCGTAGGTGTATCCCCAGTTCGTACCATTCCAACCGTCCTGCAAGTTATAATCGGAATTGCTGCTTCCACCGTTATGGGGTTTATAATCGTGCATATACCCGCTGAACATATCTGCATTCAAATTCTGCATAATCTGGTAAGGCCAGTTCTTTCCCTTTCCGAAATCATAATTGAAATAGATTCCCTGCTGAATGATTCCCAACGGAATACCCAGATTATTGAAATCGACAGTCATATCCTCATCGGTGATTCCGGACTGGTCTGTATTCATCTCCTGGAAATGTCCCGTACAGGATGGGAAAAACAGGAAAAGAATAAAAAGGAAGGTTGCTATCTTTCTGTTTATCATCTGCATACTCCTGAATTAAAAATCACATTTTATACTGAAACCAAAACTTCTGGTGGTCGGCATACCGTAGACCTCTATTCCCTGATTATCATTTCCCGTTGAAAGAATCAAATCAGGGTCGAAAGGGGCTTTCTTATAAAGGAAAAAGAGATTACGGGCAGTGAAAGCCAGGTGAACCTGCCTGATAGCTTTCGTCGCCTCCAACCATTTCCCGGGCAAGGCATAGCCGAGCGAACATTCACGCAGACGGATATTGGTCGCATCGTACATATAATATTCGGTTACTCCCGCACGTCCTCCCACTACATTTTTATAAAAGCTTTTTACATCTTCTATCCTGTTTCCTTCCAGCATGACAAAGCCGGCATTACGGGCATCAGCCGTAATCTGAGTCACGCCGAACATATCCATATCGGCCTGCGTCTGCGACAAGACTTCACCACCAAAACGGCTGTCTATCAGAAATGAAAGAGACAGGTTCCTGTAAGTAAACGTATTATTCCAGCCCATTGTGAATTTGGGATTTGCATTTCCTACTTTAATCAGGTTTCCTTCGCCTTCCACCTGGGGCAGACCTTTTTTGCCACCTTCCGTTTCATAAAGGATATGCCCGTTCTCATCACGGCGAAATGCTTTCCCATAGATATCCCCGAAAGAACCGCCCTCCACCAGCTTCATTGCATAACTGGAAGAGAAGCCTCTCGGACCATAAATAAAGACTGGCAATTCTTCATGCAGCCTGACTACTTTATTTTTATTGGTCGAATAGTTCAGCGACGATTTCCATTCGAAATCTTTACCGACAACCGGCAATGCGGAAACACTGACCTCCCAACCGATATTTTGGATATCTCCTGCATTGACATAACGATAAGCATATTTGTCTCCCGACTTGGCGGGGAGTTTGAAGAACTGGTTACGGGTATTCGTCTTATAATACGTCCCGCTAAAACTGATACGGTCGTTCAGGAAACGCCATTCCGTACCCAACTCCCCGAAGTTGTCATTTCGGGTTTCATATTTTCGAACGGGGCGGAATCGGCATATTCTATTTCGCCACCGGCTCCCACATGCGAAACTGGGTTTGTTATATATAAAGGTATGTCGTTACCGACCTTGCTCCATACGGCTCTCAGCTTGCCAAACGAAATAAAATCCGGCAACCGGAACATCTTGCTCATCACCCAGGCCCCGCCTACCGACGGATAGAAAAAGCCTTTCTTTTCATTCGGAGTAAAGGCCAGCGTACTCGACCAGTCGTTCCGGGCTGTCAGGTCTAGGAAGAAAATGTCCTTGTAACCGACCTGCGCAGTAGCAAACAGCGACTGCAACTGACGGTGGGCATCGATCTGCTGGTCGATATAAGCTGAACCGTCCATAATGATATTCGCCACATTAAACACATTGGCATATTTCAATGATGCCGTTTTCGAATCATAACGCAAGGAGTTCACCAGTTTGTCGTTGATGCTCGCTCCTATCACACCGTTCAGGGAAAACTGTCCGAATTTCTTTTCAAAGGAACCGATAATATCCCCGTACAAAAGTGTTTCCTGATAATCCGCCTCGATATACCTGCCGTTCTGACCGGACAAAGCCGGGGCTGTGGAGGCATAAAACATCTGACGCACCTTATCCGACAGATAGTCGAGACTGCCGCGTGCCTGTATCTTAAACCAGTCCGTCACTTTGAGTTCGGCATTCAGCGACAGGATCGTACGGGTACGGGAATCTTTGCTCCGGATACGGTTTGTGACCCAATACGGGTTCTGTTCAAAATCCTGGGTATCGGAATGCCAGTTCTGTTCGTTAAGGTTCCGGGACGGGTTCCATACTTCATAGTTCTCCTTGTATTCGGATATATCCACACCTCGCGGGAAACGATAAAGTCCCACCAGCGAATTCATATAGAAGCCACCGCTGGGATTGCGGTTCTTCGTTGTTTGCCGCAGGAATGAAGCACTTCCGTCCAGCTTCAGACGGTCGTCAAACAGGAAAGCCGTCTCTCTGAGAGATATATTATGTTTTGACAGGCTGTTATGTTCGATGATACCTTTTCCCGTTGTATTGGCATAGGAGAAATAAGTCTGGTATTTCTTGTTACCTGCACTTACGGAAAAAGAAGAGATAGAGGTCAGACCAGTCTTGAAGAATCCGCCCGCATTATCATATACCGGCAAGTCGGCTTTCTTTCCCCAGCTTTCCACGTTGTCGGACACTCCGTATTCGTTCTGGAACTCCGGCAGGCAAAAGGCTTTATCAAACATCAGGCTGGTTGAAAAGGATATCTTACGGATATCCGGATTGCCTTTCTTCGTTGTAATCAGGATAACACCATTAGCCGCCTGGCTGCCATACAAGGCGGCTGCCGGTGAGCCTTTCAGGATACTGATACTTTCAACGTCTTCGGGATTCAGATTAGAGATACCGTCACCGCCATCACGGTTTCCGGCATCGGCAGTACCGCCAATAGCGGAAAAAGCCTGTTCATTGGCAGAATTAAGAATAGGGACACCGTCTATGACATACAAAGGCTGGTTGTTACCTACCACCGAGCGGATGCCACGCATCAGGACTTTAGAAGAACTGCCCAGGCCGGAAGCAGCCTTGTTTATTTGTACCCCCGCTACTTTTCCGGCAAGCGTATTAATCATATTCGGGTCTTTCACCCGGTTCAGTTCCTCGCCATCAACCTGTTCGACGGAATAGGTCAGCGAGGCTTCTTTTCTTTTTATACCCAGGGCGGTTACGACAACATTCTCCAGAAACAATACATCTTCTTCCAACACGACTTCCAGATATTGCTGTTCGCGGACAGGAATATGTTTGGTTTTATAACCGATAAAAGAGAAGATCAATGTAGCCTCTTCTCCCACTGACAGCGAGTAATTACCTCCCGCATCCGCTACGACACCGTTTGTCGTGCCTTCTTCCACCACATTTGTTCCCGCTAACGGCTTACCGCCGGAATCAACAACCCGTCCGGTAACTTTCTTTTCAAAAGGGAATGCTCCGGCCGCATCCCGAGCAGATACAACCGGAGTATTCTCTCCTTTCGCATATATTGATAATAACAATAGCAGCGATAGAATCGCAAGCTGCCTCATCTGAAAATTCATATTGCCTCTTTAATTATCCCTCAATAGCCACAAAGGTATACAAAAAAGCAACACGACAAAGAGGCGCTTTGACTTTTAACGGTTTTACCCGTTCGACTAGAAACTATACTGTACTGCCAGATTCAGACGATTGGCATGGCGAGTCTGATCATTAAAGTCCGTGCGCCATCCTCTCAGATATTCGGCACCGACCTGCAAGTCGGGAGTGATATTCCAGAACAGGTTGGCTACCAGATATTGTCCGTAGCGGTATTGTTCGGAAGGAGTCGACGGGTAATCGTTTTCACTATATAAACGTGACTGGCTGTAAGTACTCGAAACAAACACATTCGGAGTAATATTGTATTGCAGGCCGGCATACCATCCCATCATCGGAAGAACCTGCATACGTCCGGCTTTGTCGGGATCGGGAACAATATCCACATTCAGATTACTCAGGTCGTTCATGTACTGGCTGATACCCCGACCGTAAACACCTTGTCCGTACACCTGTACTTTGCTGCAAAGGTTGAATGTGGTGGAGAGCAACACGCCCCAGCCTGTTTCCGATTCGGCTTTATTAGCAACCAGGTTATCATATGTCATACTTCTGACGATAGCGGCGGCACGCAGATGGCTCTTAGAGTTCCAGCCATATTGCAGATAGGCGGGGAAGTTCGGCATGCGTTGCGAACCGATACTCAGGTTATCATTGGTCAGTCCGTCCACCACCGGCATTTCCACACCGACACCGGCTTTCCATCCTTTCCCGAACGAACGTTCGTAACGGAACTGGGTAGCATGATAAATCGCCATCCCGTTCGGACCGGCAAAGTCGATCGTCGGAGGAATAGCCGCCAGGTCCATAAACGAACCATAGTCATATCCGAGTGTGAATCCCAGCAAGGAAGCATACGCATTTCTCAGTTCAAAGCCCTTACCGTTTCCACGGAAATTACCGGCCGTATAGACAACGAAGTCGCCCAGATGTTTGGTGTGTCCCACCAGTTTAAGGAAGACCGTGCTGGTTGTTGCATCCATCTGGAACTGGTTTCTGACATGCGACGCACCTTTGTTGGGGATCAGTGCGGGATAGAAATCAATATCTTTGGAGATTCCGCCAAAATCATATTCGGCTGTTGCCTTCACGTATCCTCCGATACCGAGAGCGAAACGCCCCTTACGGTCGGTCAGCAGGAAACGGGGAATGCCCGGTTCATGGAAACGCTGATTCTGGGTTTCGTTCAGTATCCGGATAATTTCATCACCCGCCTTATCACGGGATATAAACAGGATTGAATTCGGCTCCTCATCCTTAATGATCACTTTCTGAGCCTGGGCATGGGTGGATAACAGTCCGACCCCGAGCAACAAAGCTGCTCCTTTAACAAATGCTTTCATAAATGTGTTTTGTTTAGACGTTTTACCAGTAAGGAACAAGCATTGCATGAAAAGGTTGTGTTAAAAGGTTGCGTTAACGACTAAAAGTAACTATTTTTGTTGCCTTAATAACAAAATAAAACGAAGATGAAAAAGCTGTTTGCTATAGGTTTACTCCTAATCGGATTATTGTCATCCCTTCATTTGCAAGCGCAGGAAGTTGAGACCCTTGTTCAGATCGATACCGACATGGGAAAGATCAAAGTGAAGTTATTTAACGACACGCCCCAGCACAGGGATAATTTTATCAAAAATGTGAAAGAGAAGCGCTACGACGGCCTCCTGTTCCACCGTGTCATCAAACAATTCATGGTACAAGGCGGAGACATCAACTCGAAAGATGCACCTATCGAACAGCATCTGGGGGACGGCGACCCGGGTTACACCATCCCGGCAGAGATCGTCTATCCGAAATATTTCCACAAACGCGGTATGCTCTGTGCCGCCCGTACCAGCGACGACGAGAATCCGGAACGCGCCTCATCGGGTACACAGTTCTACATCGTTACCGGAAAATTCTATACGGAAATGGAACTGGACAAGATGGAGGAAAAAGATAATAAAACCTTTACTCCCGAACAACGGGAAGCCTATATGCTTGAAGGGGGCGCTCCCCACCTGGACGGGACCTACACCATCTTCGGCGAAGTAATAAAAGGCATGAAAGTTGTCGATAAAATCCAGTTTGTCGAAACAAATGAGGACGACAGGCCGTTAAAGAATATAAAGATCAAGACAATGACGATTGTCGATAAATAATCATTAAACGAAACGAAAAATGGAAACAAACGAAACACAGGTTCTGATGAAGACCAACCTGGGTAACATCAAACTAAAATTATACAACGAAACACCGCAACATCGCGACAACTTTATCAAACTGGTAAAGGAAGGCACTTACAACGGCCTGCTTTTCCACCGTGTCATCAAGGATTTCATGATCCAGGGTGGTGATGTCACCTCTAAAGATGCTCCGATGAGCAAACAACTGGGTGCCGGCGACCTGGGATATACGGTCCCTGCCGAGTTCGTTTATCCGAAATATTTCCACAAAAAAGGAGCACTCTCAGCAGCCCGTACTAGCGATGAAGTGAATCCGGAAAGAGAATCTTCCGCTTCCCAGTTCTATATCGTAACCGGAAAAGTTTATTCCGACAGCGAACTGGCCCAGATGGAAAAGCAGAAAGAAGGCCGCCTGAAACAGTCTATTTTCGCCCGTCTGCAAAAAGAGAATGCTGCGAAGATCAAAGCAGCTTACCAAAGTGGTGACAAAGCCGAACTGGCCATCATCCGTGATACCCTGGTCGGAAAAACAGAACTGGAAGCTGAAAAGCGCAAAGAGGAGGCCAAGCTGACTCCGGAACAGCGCGAGGCATACAAAACAATCGGCGGTGTTCCTTTTCTGGATAACGAATATACGGTATACGGCGAAGTGGTAGAAGGACTGGACGTAGTGGACGCCATCCAGAACGTAAAGACCAACCGCCAGGACCGTCCATTGGAAAATGTGGTTATCGAATCAGTGGAAATAATTTAATACGATCCTTTTCCGGAAAATACACAACATCTTTCCGGAGAATATCCAATGTTTTTATATTTAGAGGTAGGTCTAAATCAATTTAGAGGTACGTGTAATTCAATTTAGACCTACCTCTAAATTAAATTAGACCTACCTCTTTCTGAAAACTCATCAGATACTTACCACTCTTTTATGCTGATGAACCGACTAAAAGAATGCAATGATACAACTCTCTGCTTACAAAGAACATTATAAAGAAACAATCCGTCTGGGTGTCCCGATCATGTTGGGGCAGCTGGGCATTATTATTGTCGGTTTTGCCGACAACATCATGGTGGGACATCACAGTACAGCCGAACTGGCCGCCGCTTCTTTTGTCAATAACTTCTTTAACCTGGCTTTTATCTTCGGGATGGGTTTCTCATACGGCCTCACTCCTATTATCGGCGGTTTGCATGCCAACAAGGAATATCACAAAGCCGGAGAGACATTGAAGAACAGTCTTTTTATCAACTTCATCGTCGGGGTATTGTTAAGTACTTTGATGCTCCTGCTCCTGTTGAACATCGATATTTTAAAACAGCCGGAAGAGTTGATGCCATATATCGTTCCCTACTATATCTTACAGCTTTTCTCGGTGATATTCGCCATGCTGTTCAATTCGTTTAAGCAGTTCAGCGACGGTACGACCGATACGGTTACTCCGATGTGGATCATGCTCGGGGCGAACGTGTTGAATATTATAGGGAACTATTTTCTTATCTATGGAAAATGCGGCGTTCCGGAGATGGGACTGACCGGGGCAGGTATCTCCACACTTGTCAGTCGTATCCTTACATTTATTGTTTTCTGTGTTTTATTTGCCCGGAGGGAAAAATATAAAGAATTCCTGACCGGATTCAAAAATGGAGTCGTTAACCGCCTGAACCTCTCCAACCTGATACGTTTAGGCTTTCCGGTGGGATTGTTAATGGGGGTTGAAACGGGTTCGTTCAGTCTGAGTGTTATTATGATGGGATGGATAGGGAGCACCGCACTGGCCGCCCATCAGGTGTTAGGCGTAATCACGACACTCGGATTCATGGTCTATTACGGGATAGCTGCCGCCGTTACAATTCGCGTAAGTGTATTCAAAGGATACAGTGACTGGCTGAATATCCGTCAGGCTTCTTTTGCCGGACTACATCTGATTATGGGAGTGGCTGTATTATTCGTATTCTTTATTATACTGTTCCATAAGAATATGGGATACTTATTTACTCCCGAACATGAGGTCGTAGCTATGGTAGCCCTCCTATCCTGGTCAGTCGTGTTGTATCAGTTCGGCGACGGATTACAAATCTTATTTGCCAATGCACTACGAGGGATAGCCGATGTGAAATATATGGCTTACTGCGCATTTGCCTGCCATTTCGGACTGGCACTGCCAATCGGTTATGTCTGCGGATTTATCTTCGATTGGGGAGCCATCGGGATTTGGTGCGGATTCCCGATAAGCCTGACAACGTTAGGCGTATTGCTTTGGAGGCGGTTCGATAAACTGACGATAAGATAGCCGGATAAGATTTATTATTCAGATATTACAAAAAAGGGGAACCCGACTGCCGGAACTCCCCTTTTGCTATATAAAAGCGATTCTTATTTCTTCACCCACTGATCGAGCCATTCAAAGAATGTGCGCTGCCAGAGCACGCCGTTCTGCGGTTTCAATACCCAGTGGTTTTCATCCGGATAGATTAACAATTCGGCAGGAACACCGCGTAGCACGGCTGCATTGAAGGCTGCCATTCCCTGACCGGCAAGGATACGATAGTCTTTTTCTCCGTGGATACACAAGATTGGCGTATCCCATTTGTCTACGAATAAATGCGGAGAGTTGGCAAATGTGCGTTGTGCCACCGGATTGTTCTTTTCCCAGTAAGCGCCGCCCATATCCCAGTTGGCAAACCACATTTCTTCCGTTTCCAAATACTGCATTTCCATATTGAAGATACCGTCATGGGCAATGAATGCTTTGAAACGTTTGTCATGATGACCGGCTAACCAGTAAACGGAGAAACCTCCGAAGCTGGCTCCGACGCAACCCAGACGATCGTTATCCACATACGGTTCTTTCGCCATTTCATCAATAGCCGTGAAATAGTCTTTCATACACTGACCACCGTAATCACCGCTGATCTGTTCGTTCCATTCCATGCCGAAGCCCGGAAGACCGCGACGGTTCGGAGCGACAATGATATAATCGTTAGCCGCCATAATCTGAAAGTTCCAACGATAAGACCAGAACTGGCTGACCGGACTTTGCGGGCCACCTTCGCAGAACAGCAAAGTCGGATATTTCTTGTTCGGATCGAAGTCAGGCGGATAAATTACCCAGGCCAGCATCTGCTTACCATCGGTTGTCTTCATCCAGCGTCCTTCTACCTTACCCATGGTCAGCTGGTCGTAAATCTGCTTGTTTTCGGTAGTCAGCTGAGCTACCTTATTATTATCAGCCAGGTCGATAGAATAGATTTCATCGCCCATGCTCATAGAGTGGCGCTTAACAATCAACTTGTTTTCTCCCAGCAAGTTCACTGAATCGTAATCATAGGTACCGGAAGTAAGCTGAGTCAGTTTATTGCCGTTGTCCAGTTCAATCTTATATACCTGCGACTCACCATGCCATACTCCCGTAAAATAAAGCGTACGGGCATCGGCACTCCAACAGAAACCGTCTACATTTGAATCGAAGTCCTTGCTGACAAATGTCTTTTCACCCGTCTCCAGGTTCATAACCATCAGGCGATTCTGATCCGATTCATACCCGTCGCGTTCCATACTCTGCCAGGCAATATATTTACCGTCAGGCGAATACTGCGGATTGGTATCGTATCCCATAATACCTTCGCTGATATTTACAGTCTGCTTGGTATTCAGGTCATATACATAAATATCCGAATTAGTGGAAAGAGCATATTCCTTACCGGTCTTCTTACGGGAAGTGTATGCAATCTTATCGGAGGTCGTATTCCAGGCTAGCTGCTCGATACCACCGAAAGGTTTCATCGGTGATTCGTACGGTTCACCTTCCAGCACATCAATCGGACTGCCGACCTTATTTCCATCAAAATCAGCAATAAACGGATGGGGAGCTGTCGTTACCCATTCATCCCAATGCTTATACATCAAATCCGTCACAATGATACCGCTGGCTTTATCCAAATCCGGATACTTGTCTTTTGTGCTCGGAACCGTCTTTACCTGCGAAATAAACAGGACCTTCTTTTCATCCGGAGAGAAAGCGAAGCCTTCGATATCGCCGTCATAATTGGATAACTGTTTCCGTCCGGTTCCGTCCGGATTCATTTCCCAAAGCTGGCTGCTTCCGCTTTCGCCGGAAAGGAAAGCAATCTTTGTGCCCCCTTTAATCCAGGTTGCTTCATTTTCAGAAAATGAAGTGTGGGTAATCTGTTTGTTATCAGAACCATCGGCGTTCATGACGAACACTTCACGGTTGCTGCTGTTGAGAGGAACACTGTAGTAAGCTACCGTGTAAACTACTTTCTGTCCGTCGGGCGAAACATTCATGCCGCCGATACGTCCCATGGCCCAAAGCGCCTCGGGCGTCATCCGGCCATCGGCAATCTTGATTTCCGAACGTCCGATAACTGGCTTTGTGTCTTCTGCTTTCTTAGCTTCCTGATTACAAGCACCTAGTAATACGGATGTTGCCATAACCATTGTTGCAATAGATTTATTCATGTACATTATAATATATTATATTCTGTGTGCGAAATTAGTAAATATAATTTATATCTTTGCACAAGTAATTTAAGAACTGAACAGTATGAATAAGATTTGGTTATTTGGAGCCGCTATAAGTATGGTATTAGCATTCGGCTCATGTAAACCTAAACAGAGTGCTTATAAGGCTGCTTACGAACAAGCCAAAGAAAAAGAGTCTACAGCTCCTGTTGAGGTAGTAGAACAAGAAGAAGAGATTGTTGAAGAGGTTGCCCCGGTTTCCAAACCCAGAACATCTACAGCAACGACTCGCTCGGAAAGAATCAGCGCTGCACAGGGTGAAGACGCCAGCCGTCTGAAACGTTACAGTGTAGTTATCGGTAGCTTCAAGAACAAGACAAATGCTTACTCTTTGAAAGAGCGTATGCAGAATGCAGGCTACAATGCGGTATTAGGTGAAAACGAACAAGGTATGCTGCGTGTAATCGTTGCCAGCTTCGATGATAAAGCTGATGCAGCCGACAGCCGCGATGCTATCAAAGCTAAATATGCACCTGATTTCCAGGATGCTTGGTTGCTGGAAAGACAATACTAATAAGGCGTCTGCAAGTAAAACAGGCAAACATTATTATCGATACATGGAAAGGGATATCCTTCGGGATAATCCCTTTTCGTGCGTTTGGAGTTATCCCTTCAGTACAAACGTTTTTAAAAACATAAAAGGCCCGGTAATACCGGACCTTTTAACCAACCTAAATTAAAAACCTAAAACTAACCATCTTTTTGCCTTAAACAATTAACCTATACATATATAAGTATCTTCTATTTCTTATTCGTAAACCGGCCATGCTCCTTTATGGGAACAAACAAAAGCCGATATTTTTACAGCACATTCGTGGGCTTCTCTCAATGTCTGCCCTTTCAATAACGACATCACCAAGGCTGCCGAAAAAGCATCTCCTGCTCCTACCGTATCCACTACATCCACTTTTGGAGTAGCTAAGGTAGATACTTCGTCGGGGGTGTAAACCGTACTGTAATCAGCACCCGCCGTCAGAACAACCATTCGCAGGTTATAGTTCTCCATAAACCAGTTAGCCACCTCTTCTTCGGTTCCTTTCAAACCAAACAGGTTTTTCAGCTCCGACATTTCATCATCATTCATTTTCAGCACGTTCGCCAGGTACAAAGATTCTTCAATCAATACCTTATTATAATAATGTTGCCGCAGGTTAATATCAAACAACCGGTACGCCGAATCGGGAGCAAACGAAAGAATAGCCTGAATCGTTTCACGGGATTGTTGACAACGCTGTCCCAAAGCACCGAAGCAGATAGCATCCGCACGTTCTGCCAGGTCTACCGCATCAGAGGTAGGCGACATATGATCCCAGGCTACACGTTCCGTTATTGTGTAATGGGGAATACCGTCATCCTCTATATCCACATGTACCGTTCCTGTAGGATACGGTAACTTTTCTATTAAATACTGAATTTTGTACTTATCCAGTTCGCTCAATATATCCCTTCCGTTATCATCATCACCAATGGCACTGATAGCATACCCTTCGGCTCCCAAACGGGAAGCATGGTAAACAAAATTAATCGGTGCGCCGCCTGCCGTCTTACCTGTGGGAAGCAAATCCCAAAGAAGTTCGCCAATACCGACCACTACCGGTTTTTTATTTTGTTGCTTCATCTGTTCCATGATATAGTAATTCTTTGTAATACGAGATTTTTGTTCCTTATGTTTGATGATGCAAAACTAAGGAACGGAACAGAAGCAGACGATAACGGATGCTACAAAAAGAATAACATTCGTTACATAAAAGGTTTATTTTCAACAGGCTTATAGTATCGTTACATAAATGTAACGAGTGTTATCCTTTCTCCTGATATTCGGTTGGTGTAATATTATACACCGCTTTAAAGCATTTGGAGAAATAAGGAGGGGAACTGAAACCGGTTGCATAAGCAGCCTCATTGACATTACAGTCTTTCTGACGCAACAAGGCAGCGGCTTGCTTCAAACGGTAGTTACGGAGGAAATCGGTAGGCGTCACACCTGTCAGTTCTTTTACTTTCCGGTAGAGATGCACACGCGACAGGCCAAGCATTTCGCTCGCTTTTTCGATACTGAAGTTTGAATCAGGATAAGATTCCTCGATCAATGCCATGAACTTACGCATAAACAATTCGTCCATACTTTCCGCCTTATCCGTTTTCAATCCGGAAGCGGCAGGTGATTGAAGTTCCTGGGCGAATGCATTCCTCAGCCGGGCACGTTCTTCCAGCAGACGGACGATCCGGAGTTTTACTTCTTCAATATTAAACGGTTTCTGGATAAACTCATCGGCACCGCTGGCAATACCATACATTCGCTGTTTATCATCGGAAAGGGCGGTGAGCAATATAACCGGTATATGGCTGAAAACAATATCTGATTTAATCCGCTTACACAATTCATAACCATTCATTTCGGGCATCATCACGTCACTGATTACCAGCGACACATTTTCTTTTGCCAGTATATCCACGGCTACCAAACCATTCTCTGCTGTCAGGATACGGAAATTCGGTTTCAGTTCTTTTTGCAGATACGCATTAATATCCGGATCGTCTTCAACAATCAGGATCGTATAATCGTAGGTACGGTTCACAATCTCATCCATTTCACGGGTATCCAGATTGGCTACGCCGCTCGACAATTCTGTTACGGAAGGGGCAAACACACAGGATTCATCAAAGTGAGATTTTCCTTTGGGCAACTCGACAAAAAAGACGGTACGTTTCCCCGGTTCACTTTCCACACGGATACTTCCTTTATGCATACCGACAAACTCATGAGTCAGATGCAGACCAATCCCCGTTCCGGTAAGATGGTCGGCGGTAAAAAACTGATCGAAAACGGAAGACAGGTTCTGCGGCTGAATTCCCTTCCCGTTATCTTCTACCGAAAGGATAACATATCCCGCATGATCCTGCAAACGGATTGTAACAGTCCCTCCGTCGGGTGTAAACTTAAAGGCATTCGACAACAGATTGGCCAGTATCTTTTCCATCTTATCCGTATCCACCCACAACATTACGGAAGAGACATCATGTTGAAACGAGTATTGTATCTGTTTGCTCTGTGCCATATTATCAAAATAGGAACTGACATCTTCGATAAAGGTAACCAGATCTATTTCCGTCACCCGCATATCCATCTTGTTACTTTCTACCTTACGGAAGTCGAGCAGCTGGCTGACAACACGTTTCAGGCGGTCGGCATTCTTCTTTATGATATGTATGTCGTCGGCAAGCGGAGAATCGGGAGGCAATTCTTTCGATAGCTTATTCAACGGCCCGAGTATCAGTGTTAGCGGTGTTTTGATCTCATGGGATACATTTGTGAAGAACTGTAATTTGCGGGTAGTAGCCTGTTCGATCTTCCGGTTGGCAACAGCCAGTTCTTCGCGTTGCTGTTCCACCTGTATATTAGTTCGCTTCAGTTCATGGTTCTTACGCTGTACCTTGCGGAAGATATGTATTACATAAAGAGCCAGTAGGCCCACTACTCCCAGCAACAATAGGATCAAACCGACTGAATTTTGTAAAAAACGATATTCCGAAAGCATCTCTTCCAGATTATTCCGCTGTTTCTCGATCTGTTCCTGATAATCAGCCAACTGTTCGGTCTGCAAATATAAAGTACCTGCATTATCTTTGTCAATCAGGGCCGATGTCAATGCGTATTGTTTGGAAACAGGCTGCCCGTTCAGTATCTGCCAGGCAACCTTTATCGCAGTAGTTCCTCCGGTTGGATAAACGAACGAGGCAGTCAGATGACCGTTACTTACCGCTTCGATCCCTTTACCCTTACCCGGCAAAGCATCTATGCCGATAAACTTTATCCTTTTTACCGCCAGCGAATCTATCTCCATAATAGCCTCCCGCGCAGCCAATGCCATCACATCATTATGAGCATACACGATATCAATATCATCAAAGAGACCAAGTGTTGCTATATTTTCTTTTGTTTCTTTCGCATGCCAACGCCCGTACACAGTTTTCAGAATCACATTATCATTATGGATAAGAGCATCACTAAAACCGTTATGCCTGTCGCGGGCAGAAGAAGAACCTTCGCGCCCCCACACTTCGACAATCGTTGTCTTCCTTTTCTTCAGCAATGAATTGATAAACAATCCGGCTGCACGGCCAATCTCATAATTGTCCGCACCGATAAAAGTCGTATATTCTTCCGAATAAATCTTCCGATCTATTATAATAGTAGGAATCCCCGCCCGGAAAGCCTCTACGGCTGCGGTTGTGACAGGTTCCGATTCGTTGGCAGATATAATGACCAGGTCTACCCGTTGTTTGATAAACTCACGTATCTGTTTGATCTGAGTGTCATTGTCTTCACCGGCATCTTTTATTTGCAGAGTCAGTCCAGGATACTCAGAAGCTTTTACCTGCATATCCAGCACCATCGCTTTCCGCCAGCTATCATTGATAGAACTATGGGAAACGCCCACAACAAATTTCTTTTCTCCTTCCCGTTTACAGGAAATTGTTAGAGACAAGATACATATCAACAGACAAAAGCGGTATATAATGAGTTTCATGAAGTAGCCGATTTTCAGGGTTTCGTACAAAAGTACGGATTATCGGCATAACAGACAAAATTTATTTTGTACATTCGTCCCTCAAATAATTGTTGCATAACATGAAAATAATAAATAAACAACTACTCGACGAGACCAGCGAGCGTGCCAAACAGTCACCTCGCTTACGTATGAATTACAACTTCCACGAACAACTGGACGATCCTGTAAACCGCCTGCTGAATGCCATGGAGCCGGATACTTATATCCGCCCTCACCGCCATCTGAATCCGGATAAAGACGAAATTTTCCTGCTGCTCCGTGGGAAAGCCATGCTATTTATTTTTGATAATGACGGAAATATCACAGAGAAACTTCTGCTCGACCCGCTTGCCGGATCGTATGGCGCAGAAATCAAACCCGGCATCTGGCATAGCCTGCTCGTATTGGAATCGGGAACAGTTATTTATGAAGTAAAACCGGGGCCTTTCGCGCCTTTACATCCGGAGAATATGGCTCCGTGGAGTCCGGAACCGGATGATGAAAAAGGAATCGACGAATATTTAACTTATCTTACTTCCAACTTATAAGCGATGAAAACGATTTATTTAACCCTGTTCCTTTCACTCATTACAGTGATGCATGCCTCCAATCCGGATGACAGTACCTACCCGACTGCCGAACGGCTTTTCCATATCGCCCGAAGCCTTAACAAAAATCTGGTATGTTACGATGTGAATCTGGAGAACGGCAAACTGAATACGAAAGTCCCCCTAAACATCTACTGGGTAAACCGGGAAGAACGAGTGGGAGAAACCAACGAGCTAAGCTATTTTCAGCGTAAGATGGCTTACGGCTATAAACTGGTTTCGGAAGGCAACGACACCAGCGAAGTGACCCTGACCGCCTACTCCGGCAAGAAGCTGACAATCTGCAAAAGAGATTCCAGATATGTCTGCATGACAACGATCGACAACCAACCGGCCATACTCGAATCACTCTACGTAAAAGGCAAGCCCAATAATCCGTTAGGCGTTGAATACGTGGAATTGCAGGGAACGGCAATCGAGACAGGGGCAAAGGTGACGGAGAGAGTCAGTAAATAACGATATTCAAAACAACATGACGAACGCGACGAAGAAATGAAACATCCGGACACAGAAAACCTTCGCTGTATGTTTGGCATCAGCCGATAAAAAGGTATATTTGCGTTCGGATGGTTCCGTTTTAATAAAAGACAAGTATCATGAGTAAATTATATCCTATTGGTATTCAGAATTTTGAGAAGCTTCGCAAAGACGGTTACTTCTACGTAGATAAGACAGCGCTGCTATACCGGCTGGTAAAAACAGGCAGTTACTACTTCCTCAGTCGCCCGCGCCGCTTCGGTAAGAGTCTGATGATCTCCACCCTTCAAGCTTACTTTGAAGGGAAGAAAGAACTGTTTGAAGGTCTGGCCATCGAACAGCTTGAAAAAGATTGGGTGAAACGGCCCGTGCTACATCTTGATCTGAATATAGAGAAGTATAACACACCGGAGAGTCTAGATAAAATTCTCAACGACACATTGGTACAGTGGGAGGAACTTTATGGAACCCGCCCTTCGGAAACCTCTTTCTCCCTACGGTTTGCCGGAATTATCCGCCGTGCCTGCGAAAAAAGCGGTGAACGTGTTGCCATCCTTGTTGACGAGTACGACAAGCCGATGCTTCAGGCTATCGGCGACGTAGAACTGCAAAAGGCTTTTCGTACTACGCTGAAGCCTTTCTACGGCGTACTCAAATCCATGGACGGCTACATCAAATTCGCATTGCTGACAGGAGTCACCAAATTTGGTAAAGTAAGCGTATTCAGCGACCTGAACAACCTGAATGATATCTCGATGGACGACCTTTATGTCGAGCTCTGTGGCATCACCGAAAAGGAAATACATACCAACTTTGAGGATGAGCTTCACGAACTGGCCGATGCGCAGCGGATGTCTTACGAGGATGTCTGCCGCGAGTTGAAAGCATGCTATGACGGCTACCACTTCGTGGAAAACTCAATCGGTATCTACAACCCTTTCAGTCTGTTAAACACCTTCCTGAAGATGAAGTTCGGCAGCTACTGGTTCGAGACGGGAACCCCCTCCTACCTGGTAGAACTACTCAAACGCCATAATTACGATCTATACCGTATGGCACACGAAGAAACAAATGCAGACATACTGAACAGCATCGACTCGGAGTCGACCAACCCTATCCCCGTGATCTATCAGAGCGGATACCTTACCATCAAGGGGTACGACCCTCGTTTTGGAATGTATCGCCTGGGCTTTCCCAACCGGGAGGTGGAAGAGGGATTTCTCAAGTATTTGATGCCCTTCTATGCAAATGCTGATAAAGTAGACTCGCCCTTCCAGATACAAAAGTTTGTAAACGAAGTGGAAACAGGCCAAGTCGACGCCTTCTTCCGCCGTCTTTCCTCTCTGATGGCCGATACGCCTTATAAGCTGGTGCGCGATCTGGAGCTTCATTATCAGAACATACTCTTTATCGTCTTTAAGCTGGTGGGCTTCTACGTCAAAGCGGAATATCATACCAGTGAAGGCCGCGTAGACCTGGTGTTGCAAACGGATAAATACACCTATGTGATGGAGTTTAAGTTCGACAGCACGGCCGAAGAAGCTCTTCGACAGATCAATGAGAAACATTACGCACGCCCCTTTGAAGCCGATACGACACGCACACTCTACAAAATAGGCGTCAACTTCAGCTCTAAGACTCGTAATATCGAGAAATGGCTGGTAGAAACAGTCGATCCGGCAGTTAACGGCAATCGAGACAGGGGCAAAGGTGACGGAGAGAGTAAAGAAATAAGATAAAAAGAATATTCACATAATTTAAGGGGGAGTATGACTACGATAGATCAGTTCTTGTAGAACTAGGTTAATAATGCTGACAAAGATAATGATAATAACCGAATTTACATGGGGTAAAATGTAATTTAATAAAAAACCTAAAACAATACTATAATCAGTCCTATATTACTTTTTACTTAATTTTCAAAGCCTTGAATTGCCATAGTTCTACAAGAACTAATATCAATTCAAGCCTATGCAAAACGTATTAAAAGGCTGGCTCATCGACAATACGGTGACCACAGATGATCTGAATGACAAGATCTTACAACTTGAATCGGCAGGTAAAGCAGACTTCGACGACATCATCGACGAGATGTTAAAGGAAGACACCGGACTGCGTATCGAAACACTTCGACACTCTGTTTCACTCTACAACCGCGTTGTTGCCCGCCTTATCCTAAGCGGATACAGCGTGAACACCGGGCTCTTCCGTGCCGTAGCAAAATTCCTCGGTGTCGTGGAAGGTGGCGTATGGAATAAGGAGAAAAACTCTATTTATGTCTCTGTCACACAAGACAAAGGACTGCGCGAAGAAATTGCTCAAACGTCAGTCAGCATCCTGGGTACGAAATCAAATGTGATGTACATTCTTGAAACAGAGGACCGCAAGACCGGACTCAAAGACGGTACGGCTACATCCGGACGTAACCTGATCGTGCGCGGTGCCATGCTAAAGATAGTTGGCAGCGATGCAGCAGTAGGCGTATCGCTGACCAACAGCGAAGGAGTCGTTACAAAGCTCGATGACGACATGATTGCTTCCAACAAACCGTCGGAACTGATGCTTCTGGTCCCTCCCGGACTTGCCAATGGCGAATATACGCTAACAGTAACTACACAATATTCTACAGGCACCACTTTAAAAGCTCCCCGCAGTACCACCACTTCCCTTTGGATAGGCGGTAAATCGGGTGGTGATGGTGGCGATCGTCCTGAGATAGAATAACAAAGACGGTCCAAGCCAAAGAATCAACACTCTATTCCGGGCGGGATGGAGTGTTGATCGCGACCGGAATAAGGTGTCAATCGCGGGCGGGATGGCCTGTCGATCGAATAACAATAACAACACTAATCATTAATATGAGTATAAAAGAATTTTTACAAAAAGGCATGGCACCCAGATTACAAAGTCTCTTGGTTGCTTTTTTTATGATGGTCACTGTGCAAGGAATGGCACAGAAAAACAATTCGTCGGGTGGTTCGTCTGCCGAAAGCAGAGCCGATTTGACAGTATCTAAACCTGTATTGCCGGTAAAAAAGCAAACGAAAGTCCCGCTTGAATCTTCCGGACAAAAGATTCTGACCCGCAGCGAAGGGGGGAATATCCTGAAAATAACTTCAGAAGGAACCAATACAGAATATGCCGATTGGCAGACGGCTATGGAGGCATTGAAGAGTGGAGACGAAATAACGTTATTGTCAAAAGTAATACTCTATGAAGCCTCCGGAGATAAGATGCCGGATAAATCTTGTACAATAAATGGAGATGGCAAGACTTTGGAGTTTAATACGAACGGTTTTGTAGGTAGCTGTAGTCTGCAGGAAGATGTTACATTTAAGAATATACATTTGGAGGCTGGGAACATTACTGCCAACGGGAAAAAGGTTGTGTTCGATAGCGGCGTAATCGTGAAGGATAATTGCGATGTATATGGAGGCGGAGGACTTGGAGTAGATGTTGAAACTACCTCCATAACCATCAAAGACGGAGCAACCTTGAGTTGGGTATATGGAGGTGGCTACGCTGGAAAAGTGACAGGCAATACGAATATCGTTGTTGAAGGAGGAACTGTAACTGCTATTTTGGGAGGGGGATATAATACCGAAGCCATAGTCGAGGGCAGTACGAATATAACAATCAATAATGCAACTTTTATTTCTACCGTTTACGGGGGAGGCAATAATGCTCCGGTAAAAGGAACTGCTAATATAAAAGTCGAAAACGGTAATGTAAATTATATAATAGGTGGTGGTCATAATACATCCGCAATATGTAAAAACACGAATCTTGAGATAATAGGCGGAACCTTCGGAAAAAATGATGAATATAGGTATAACGTGATGGGCGGAGGTTATTCAGCTCCCGTAGAAGAAAAAGCTACAGTTACGATAAGTGGCGGAACGTTCAATTGCTTTGTAACTGGTGGAGGCGGTTTTGATAACGAAACCACTGCCACCTGCGGCAGTACGGAACTGAACATAACCGGCGGAACATTTAACAAATGGACGTATGGTGGCGGTTGGGAATCGCTGGTGTTGGAGACAGCTACGGTGAAGGTGAGCGGAACTCCAAGTCTAGCTACTTTGTGCGGGGGAGGTGCACGGTCTACAGCTTCCTGCCAAAATACGGATGTACAGGTAAGTTCGAATATTGGTGGTTGGTTATTCGCTGGTGGTGAAACAGGATCTGTCAATGGTACAGCCAAACTTACAGTAACAAGCGGAAGTATAACAAAAAATATTTATGGAGGAGGTGCATCGGCGTCCTGTAACAAAACAGAAGTGACACTTTCAGGAGGAGAAGTCTCAGGCAGTGTTTTTGGCGGAGGTGAAAGTGGCGATGTTATCGAAGAATCTCATCTTACAATCTCCGGAACACCCACTATATCCGGAGATGTTTTTGGAGGAAGCCGAAATTCGGGAACAACCGTAGGAAGTACCCGTGTCGAAATATCCGGTGGTACTTTGGGATATATCAATGGTGGAGGATATCAGGGTGATGTCAACGGAGAATGTCATCTTACAATCTCCGGAACGCCTACTATATCCGGAAATGTTTTCGGAGGAAGTAACCAACTGGGAACAACTGTAGGCAGTACCCGTGTTGAAATATCCGGAGGTACATTTCAATATAATATCTTTGGCGGAGGTTGGGGTGTAATGTGCAGGGGGATACCCATGTTTCTGTGACAGGTGGAGCAATCTCATTTGATGTTTTAGGCGGAAGCTCGCAAGGGCAGGTATTTGGCAGCACGAATGTCGTATTTGACGGCGGAACTATAACATCCGGCAATATTTTCGGCGGAGGCTGGGGTGATAGTGATCTGGATGACGGATATAGTCCTGACAATGGTCGTGTTGGAAGTGTTAATGTAACGATTAATGGTAATCAGAATGAAGTTCTGTATGTATATGGTAATGGTTACTGCTCAAGCGTCACCAATGATATTAATATAACCGTTAATAGTGGCGATAATATCAATGTGTATGGGCTTTACTCTGACCAAAATTATGCTTTGCAAGCAGGCGGAGATGTAAACATCAAACTGAACGGAGGAGAAATCAGTATGGCAGGTTTGGTTGTAAATAATCTTATGGCAGAAAACACGATAGGAGGGAAAGCCTGCATAACGGTATCGCCCGATATTGATGCCACTAATTTGTCGGAGATCTGTTCAGGAAACCCCAAAACAGGTGTATTAAAAGATGCCACTTTCATTTTCAAGGATTGCGGAACCGCGGATAATCCGTTCGTAATGCCCTATAACTTGCAAGGCTTTACTACTGTCGAACTTAACAACTCGTATGTGAAAAGCCAAATTAATACAAGTCCCAAACGCAATACCGCTATCTGTCTGGATATAAACAAACCGAATACTTTGTTAAGTGACGGTTGGAGCCAGCCGGTTAAAATAGCCCCTTTCTCTGATAAGGCTATCACGACACTAGAAGACATGACGACACTGTTTGTAATAAAGGATGCGACTGAGTTACCCGACGGGAAGGTGTTCGAAGTCGATCCCAGTTCTCTGAGTAGTTACGGTTTCTTTCGGGTAGGTGATACATATCGGGTGATGTCGGGCGTTGCCGGAAATGATTTCTTACGTAGTGTTACTGTTGATCCTGCTATTTCCGGCGGTTCCTTATCTGTCAGTTGGAAGGAAACGAAGTTGTTTAGCGGCGATAAAGTACCGTTCCGTGATACGAACAATACGTCGATCGATAGCGAATTAACCATTGAAGTCGAGTCTTCAGAAGGCTATCTTCTGAAGGAGGGAACGCTGAAAGTCTATAAGACCGGTGACGAAAGCACGTTAGTGGCAGTAAACGATAATAAGTTTATTTTACCAGACTATGATGTAACGGTTACGGCAGAGTTCGCAAAGATTTCCCACCAAATAACTATTTTGCCTGTTGATAATGGAAGCATTACGGCTTCTCCGGGTACGGAGGTTGCAGAAGGTGTCGAGGTGGCTTTGACCGTCTCTCCTGCCGATGGTTATCGCCTGAAAAGTGGTTCTTTGCAAGTATATAAAACAGGGGATGCAAATACAACTGTGGCCTTATCCGGAACCTCATTCAATATGCCAGCTTATGGCGTAACGGTTACAGCAGAGTTTGAGCAGATCCCTCATCAGATAACAATTTCTTCTATGGAGAATGGAAACATTACGGCTTCTCCGAGTGTAGATATAACCGAAGGAGTCGAGGTGGCTCTGACCGTCTCTCCTGCCGATGGTTACCGCCTGAAAAGCGGTTCACTGAAAGTTTATAAGACCGGTGATGAAAATACAACTGTAGCCTTGTCCGGAACCTCATTCAATATGCCAGCTTATGGCGTAACGGTTACAGCAGAGTTTGAGCAGATCCCTTATCAGATAACAATTTCTTCTATGGAGAATGGAAACATTACGGCTTCTCCGGGAACGGAGGTTGCAGAAGGTGTCGAGGTGGCTCTGACCGTCTCTCCTGCCGATGGTTATCGCCTGAAAAGCGGTTCTTTACAAGTATATAAAACAGGGGATGCAAATACAACTGTAGCCTTGTCTGGTAATTCTTTTCGTATGCCGGCCTACGACGTGACCGTCATGGCTGAGTTTGAAGGAATACCAGCTCCACTCCCCCCTGTTTATTATACAGTTACTCTTCCGTCCGTAAAGGGAGCCACGACCGATCCGGCCCCAGGTGACTATGAGGTTGAATCGTCAGAGAACTTCCGTTTTTACTTGACATTGGATGAGGATTATAACCAATCCGAACCAATCGTCACGACCGATCGGGGAGAAACAATTACACCGCAGAGCAGTGACGGAACTTATATCGTGAAGTATATCCGTAGCGATGTCGAAATCTTCATCGACAGTGTGGTAAAAAATCCCGATCCGGTTGCCAACGAGACAGTCGATACCGGCGGTATCAAGATTTATACCGCCAACGGCTATCTACACATACAGGCTCCTCAGCCGGAACAGGTCCACATCTTCACCCGCGACGGACGCTTGCTGAAAGCTTTCCGGACTTCCGGCAATGAAGAACAGATAGCATTGCCAAAGGGTATTTATCTGATACGGGTAACGAATCAGTGTGTGAAAGTTGTTTTATAATAAAAGACAAACCTATAAAAAAGCCTCAGACCAAAAATCTGAGGCTTTTCTATTTATGAATAAATCGTTCTTATACCAATTTATGGATAACCAGTCCTGACCGCAATTTAGGTTCAAACCAAGTTGTCTTAGGAGGCATGATATTTCCGGTATCGGCTATATCCATCAACTGCTTCATTGTTACAGGATATAGAGCTAATGCCACTTTCATTTCTCCACTGTCTACACGGCGCTTCAATTCGCCCAATCCACGGATACCTCCGACGAAGTCTATACGTTTATCCGAACGCAGGTCTTTAATACCCAAAACTTCGTCCAAGATCAGGTTGGAAGAGATCGTCACATCTAGTACACCGATAGGGTCATTATCGTTGTACGTACCAGGTTTAGCTGTCAATGAATACCACTTACCATCCAGGTAGAGGGAGAAGTTATGCAGTCCCGTTGGTTTATATATATCCGTACCTTTTTCTTCTACGGTAAAATTCGTTGCCACTTTGGAGAGGAACTCTTCCTCCGTCAGTCCGTTCAGGTCTTTTACAACACGGTTATAGTCGATAATCGTCAACTGATTAGCCGGGAAGCAGACAGCCATAAAAAAGTTATATTCTTCATCCCCGCGATGGTTCGGGTTTTGTTTAGCCTTCTCCGCTCCTACCAAAGCTGCCGCTGCCGAACGGTGGTGACCGTCTGCTATATATAATGAAGGCATTTCTTCGAATAGTTCGGTGATGCGGGCAATATCTTTCTCTTCATCGATGATCCAGAAAGTATGACCGAAACCGTCCAATTCTGCCACGAAGTCATATTCCGGTGCATTAGCCGTATATTTCTTTACGATAGCATCCAGTTCGGAATTGTCAGGATAAGCAAAAAATACCGGTTCGATATTGGCATTGTTCACACGAACATGCTTCATACGATCCTCTTCCTTATCACGGCGTGTCAACTCGTGCTTCTTGATGTTGCCTTTCAGATAATCATCCACATAAGCGCATACGACCAGGCCGTATTGTGTATGTCCATTCATAGTTTGTGCATACACATAATATTGTTCTTTCTGATCCTGAACCAACCAACCTTTATCCTGGAACATCTGAAAGTTCTCGGCAGCCTTTTCGTAAACGGCCGGATCATGTTCGTCTGTTCCCACCGGGAAATCTATTTCCGGCTTGATGATATGGTATAAAGACTTTTCGTTGCCTTTCGCTTCTTCACGTGCTTCTTCAGAGTTCAACACATCATAAGGACGTGATGCGACATCTTTTATTAAATCTTTAGGGGGACGTATACCTTTGAATGGTTTTATTTTTGCCATGGTAGTAAATCTATTTGGTTATTATACATTCATATAGTAGTGAATGACACACCCCCTACCCCCTCTCGAGAGGGGAATTAGTTACTCTTTGTTTATACAATCTGGTGGTAACCATTCCCCTCTCGAGAGGGGGCAGGGGGTGTGTTATACTCCTATCTTATAAGAAACTTATTTATTAACTCTAAACTTCTCGTTACCGTTCTGCAGGAAGTCAACAATCTGTTTGGCAGCTGCGATACCTGCATTGATATTCGCTTCAGCAGTCTGGGCACCCATCTTTTTCGGTGTACCGAAATAGCGGTCCGGATATTTGGCAGCCAGGTCTGCATCGATAGCCGGCTTGATATCCGTGATATATTTAAAGTCAGGACGTTCTTCCAGCATCTTTGCCAGACCGGCTTCGTCGATCACCTCCTTACGGGCCGTGTTTACTACGATAGCGCCTTTAGGCATAGAGTTCATCAATTCAAAATTGATAGAACCTTTTGTTTCGGCTGTAGCCGGAATATGAAGAGATACGATCTGGCAAGTCTTGAACAGGTCGGCAGTGGAAGCAACCGCTTTTACACCATCCTTTTCAATCACTTCTGCCGGACAGAATGCATCATAAGCATATACATCCATACCGAAACCTTTTGCAATACGGGCTACATTACGTCCCACATTACCATAAGCCAGGATACCCAGCTTCTTGCCCATCAATTCTGTTCCGGAAGTTCCGTTATAGAAGTTTCTGACAGCATATACCAACATACCGAAAACAAGTTCGGCAACCGCATTGGAATTCTGTCCCGGCGTATTCATTACACACACATTGTGGGCAGTGGCAGCAGCCAGATCCACATTGTCATAACCGGCACCGGCACGAACCACAATCTTTAATTCCTTGGCAGCATCCAACACCGGAGCATCAATGATATCACTACGGATAATCACCGCATTGGCATCTTTCACAGCATCCAGCAATTGAGCTTTGTCCGTATATTTTTCCAGAAGAGCCAGTTCGTAACCTGCACCTTCAACAACTTCACGGATACCTTTCACTGCTATCGCAGCGAAAGGTTTATCGGTAGCAACTAATACTTTTGTCATAATCAATGCTGTTTTTCAAATTCTTTCATTGTAGCAACCAACGCTTCCACACTGCTCTTCGGCATTGCATTATAAAGAGAAGCACGGAATCCGCCTACTGAACGGTGACCTTTGATACCTACCATACCGGCAGCAGAAGCAAATTTATTGAATTCGTCTTCCAACTCCTTATATTCATCGTTCATTACAAAGCAAACGTTCATGATAGAACGGTCTTCTACGGCAGCAGTACCTTTGAACAATTTGTTACGGTCGATTTCATCATACAGGATAGCTGCTTTTTCAAGATTCATCTTTTCAATAACAGCAACACCACCTAACTCCTTATACCATTTCAATGTCTGCAAAGCGGCAAAGATCGGGAACACAGGAGGCGTGTTGAACATAGAGTCCTTCTTGATATGTGTATTGTAATTCAACATTGTAGGAATAGCACGGTCTACATGTCCCAAAGCATCTGTACGGACAATAGCCAATGTTACACCAGCAGGAGCCAGATTTTTCTGTGCACCGGCATAAATTACATCATATTTAGAGATATCGATCGGACGGGAGAAAATATCAGAAGACATATCGGATACCAGACGTACATTCAGATCAGGATCATAACGCATCTCCGTACCATAGATCGTATTATTAGATGTAAAATGGAAATAGTCTGAATCTTCTGCGACTGCATAACCTTTCGGAATATAAGTATAATTAGCTTCTTTTGAAGAAGCTACAACATCAACTTCTCCGAATAATTTAGCTTCCTTAATCGCATTAGAGGCCCATGTCCCCGTATCCAGATAAGAAGCTTTTTTGTTCAACAAGTTGAAAGGAACCATACAAAACTGCATGCTGGCACCACCACCCAGAAATACAACCTCGTAACCAGCCGGCACATCCAGTAACTCTTTGATCAAAGCTCTGGCCTCGTCGTTTACTGCAACAAATTCTTTACCTCTATGAGATACTTCAAGAATTGATAACCCTGTACCTGCGAAATTTTCAACAGCTGCTGCTGCATTCTTAATCGTGTATTCGCTCAGAATAGAAGGTCCTGCAGAAAAATTGTGCTTCTTCATATCAATTTCTTTTTAATGTTATATATTATTTAAGTAACGTGTTTTTCGAAAACAGGCGGCTAATGTACGAATTTAATTGAAATTTGAAAACTGAATAGTGAAAATTATTAGCAAAAAGCCACTTTTTCCACCCATCCGACAACTTTATTCCAGTTAATCATCAATTTTCAATTATTAATTGTCAATAATCAAAACCGGTCTCCCCATAATTTCCTCATATGTTCGACCAGTTTTTGCTCAGCCGGATTATTTTGCCCTTTCCAAAAGTGCTGATCCTGTACTTCCTTAGGCAAATAGACCTGTTCAACAAAGTTGTTTTTATAATCATGTGCGTACTTATATTCTTTCCCATAGTCCAACTCCTTCATCAAAGTCGTCGGAGCATTCCGCAAATGAAGCGGAACCGGGAGGTTTCCCGTACGTTCAACCAATGCCAATGCATCATTTATCGCCATATAAGCCGAATTACTTTTAGGGCTGCAAGCCAGATAAACCGTAGTTTCCGCCAATATAATCCGTCCTTCTGGCCAACCGATCTTCTTCAGGGCATCAAAACAGGCATTCGCCAGCAATAACGCATTCGGATTAGCCAATCCTACATCTTCCGAAGCAGAGATAACCAACCGGCGGGCAATAAATTCAGGGTCCTCCCCTCCTGCCACCATACGGGCCAGCCAGTAAATAGCTCCATCCGGATCGCTCCCCCTGATCGATTTGATAAAAGCTGAAATAATATCATAATGCATCTCTCCGCCTTTATCATAAGCTGCCGGATTTTCCTGTAACCGGTCAACGACTTTTTGATCCGTTATCTCGATCTTATCCGTTTCTTCTGCCGAAATAACCAGCTCCAGTATGTTGAGCAGCTTCCGGGCATCTCCGCCGGAATAACGCAGCATGGCATCTGTCTCTTTCAGGACAATATCTTTATCCTTCAGTACGATGTCCTCTTTGATCGCCTTATTTAATAATGTAAGCAAATCATTTTTATCCAATGATTTCAGTACATATACCTGACACCTGGACAAGAGCGGACGGATCACTTCGAAAGAAGGGTTTTCCGTTGTAGCTCCAATCAACGTCACCACACCCGTTTCCACTGCATTCAGCAAGGAATCTTGCTGGGATTTGCTGAAACGATGTATTTCATCAATAAACAAAATAGGAGATACCGTATTGAAAAAGCGATTACTTTTTGCCTTTTCAATCACATCACGCACATCCTTCACTCCCGAACTGATAGCGCTCAATGTATAAAAAGGTGCCTCCAGTTTATTGGAAATGATCTGTGCCAGTGTAGTCTTACCCACACCCGGCGGTCCCCACAGAATAAAAGAAGGGACACGACCTGCATCTATCATTTTCCTTAACACGGCTCCTTGCCCTACAAGGTGCTTCTGTCCGATATAATCATCCAGTGTTTTCGGACGTAATCTTTCTGCTAAAGGTTGATTCATCATGCAGACAAAAGTCGGATATTTTATTTACTTTTCAAAGTATAACCAGCTGAAAAATTCACTTACAAATAAATGTTTGAGAACAGAATTTTACAACAAAAGGAAAGCCACAGGGAGTCAAAACCAGAGCGACGCCCCATACAGGCTAACATTTTGTCAATAAAATATTAGAGAACCCAGAAAATTCCCCATAATATCCCCACGTTCCCTAATGCCATTATCCTATATCATTTAATACTTGACAAACTCGAAAGATCACGTACTACTGTCATATCCATAATATTACTGTATATCTCCGTCGTACGTACACTTTTATGCCCTAAAAGTTTCTGCACTGTTGTTATATTCGCGCCATTATATAATAATAATGTAGCATTCGTATGACGGGCAGTATGAAAAGAAACTTTTTTGTCTATATTCGCCATCTTACAAATTCGACGGAGTTGTTTGTTCACATTCGAATTTGAAGAAGCCGGCATATCGAACAAGGTCCATGGATTATTCTTATAACGTTCATAAATCGGAAGAGATTTTCCGTCAAACAATAAGAATAAGGGCAAACGAACATTAACATCCGTTTTGATGGATGAATAGATCAACCAAACCTTATCATCAATAATGAGGAAGTTCTCTCTCGTGATACTGACTATATCCGAAAAACGAAGTCCGGTATAGCAACTGAACAAGAACATATCCAATGTTCGTTGCAGCGTACGGCGGCCTCTCAGGTTAAGGCTTTCCAGCTGTTCCAATTCTTCCGGTGTAAGATGAGTTCGCTTGCTTTCCATATACTTGATCTTGTACTTACGGAAAGGATAGCGATGCAAATCAAACAGATCTTTATTGATTGCCAGATTGATGTAACGCTTCAAATGCTTCATATGTTTGGCAATCGTATTCCGGTGATATTTATTTACCAACATATAATGCTCAAGATCGCAAAGGAAATTAAAACTCAGATCATTAAAACTCACATCTGTTTTAAATGAGGAAAGAACCTGCAATGTCGAAAAATGATTCTTCAACGTTGACGGTTTCAGATTACTTTGAGTAATCTCATTTTTCATAAACAGAGAAAAAGAAGTCTGACCTGCTTCAGGTTTCTCTTTCAGATCATTCAACGAAAATTCCTTACCGGTATGTACAATTTCCAGTTCCAGCTGTTCTAATTCTGCAATAAAATTAGCCAGATACTGATTTAAAGAGTCCATATTAGGATGGTTCTTCACTGCTTTTCTCTTTGCATCCCACTGAAAAGGCTTGACATAGACCTTTGTCGAAAAATACTTTTTCTGCTTATTCAAGTACGCTTCTACCTGAACCAAAGCTTTACCTTCTGAGTTTAACTGCTTTTTGCGGTTAAATACCAAGTTATAAATTACTTTTTCCATGATATATATTTATTTTCTGAATGAAACACGAAGGAACAATAATTAGTTCTTTCTTATGTCTAAGACAAATTAAAAATTTGTTATTACTTATTTACCGGAGTTCCAAAGAGACAAAATCCCCACCTAGACTTGCCTTAAAAAACAATTGATCCGAATAACTCATTTCTACTATGAGTCTGCAAAGATAAAAGAGACTTACTAATCATAAAAAACAAAAAACAAGAAGAAGCTTTCCGAAATGGATACAAAAAAGCCTTTTTTACTTAATCTGTTCAGAAAGTGAAACACAAAGAATCTATTTTTTTGATGATTGAAAGAAAAAATAAAAAGTGTAGCGTTTACCAATATCCCCATTAAAGAAAACAGTTTTAGCCAAGTTGACAGCCGTGAGTGAAGTATTGAAGAAAAAGAGGTAGAACCACTCCTCTATACAGAGGATAATCAAAGAGTAAGAGTCAAAAGATGAAGAATGCATAAAACATAAATTTGTATGAATAAGCAGGAAATGAGAAACTGGTAGGCATCCGTTCGCCATACCTTGCCTATCCGTTGGAAGATAAGCGTATGTTTTTTTCCAAGAATACGTACGGCTTTTTCCCAGACTTAGCTGCGCTATCATGCCAGTACTACTATGTCATCTTGCTAGCGTAGTAGTGTCAATACCATTACCCCGGACAGATTGAGAGATGAATGTAAAAAGAAAGGCTGTACCGTAAAACATAATTACGACACAGCCTCTTATAATTTGTTACCAGTAATTTTATTTACTTATGATTCATTTTTACCGTTCAATCTTCAAAAAACCGATTCTGTATATTCTATCATATTCATAATATCCAAAGAGAATCCTTTATCGGATTAATATTGCGGATTCTGAATCAAAATAGAAGGAGCTAAGTCTATCTCTGCTTGCGGAATCGGTAATATTGTACGATAATCATTATATTTGATTTCTCCGACATATGGATTGACGACAGACTTTTTATTTCTCCAATAATCGAATGACATACTATTTTCTGCCATTAATTCAATACGACGTTCGAACAATATATCATCCAATGTTACACTTTTTACTTCTACATAATCTGAAATACGATTTTTACGCAATGTATTTACATACGAAACTGCATCCCCGTTGGTTTTCAATGCCGCCTCTGCTGCAATCAGGTAAACCTCGGATAAACGTATGATCTTAGGATTGTTTACATAAATATTATTGTCACGTCCCGGATATTTGGCTGGATATACTCCAGGGTTTGCACCCTCTTCTTGATTATCGATCAAACCAGAACGAATATCTTTAGGATTCGCAATCAAATATTTATACAAATCGCTGGATTCTTCAAAGGCACATTCTCCATAACCATCAGAAGAACAATAATAACCAACAGCATTACGCTGTGCATTATAGTTGGTAGTGATAGTCATTTCAAACAATGATTCGGTTGTGTAAGTCAATCCCCATGATTTCAAATAATTATCAATTGTATAAAGAGAGTATTCTTTACAAGCGATAACCTCGTTTGCATCTTTCAATGCCGCTTCGTTGTTTCCATAATAAAGATTTGCACGAGCACGAAGAGCCAGCGCAGCCCAATAGTTGATATGCCCGTTGTTTGCTTCTTTTGTCAACAAAGGAATAGCCGTATCAAAATCTTTCAAAATCTGGTCGTATGTTTCTTTCAATGTTGTACGTGGAGCAACATATCCAGGTTCATACACTTCAAGAGACAACACAAGCCCCGTATTACCTGCATTAATATCATCGGATATTGTCGGAATCTGGCAAAACATACGAGCCAGATCAAAATGAAGTAATGCGCGCCAAGCATACAACTGACCTTTATAATCATTGAATGTAGCCTCATCTTCTTCTGCCACGACTAAAGCATCGGCTGCAGCTAAAGCCTTATTTACATTAGCGATTGCTTTGTAAAAATAATAATAAGCCCAATCAGGAATATCATCTTTTTGAGTAATCGTGTAACGAGATAACGGACCAGCTTGATTGTTATTACTTAATGCTTTAAAATCCGAACCTCTCAAATCGGCATAGATCGCAAAATCGGCACTGTATGTCATACGGTCTTCTGACATCAAATAATAAATTCCATTTACAGCATTGCCAAAATCATCTAATGAAGTAATTGCCTCTTCAACAGGTAGAGATGTTGATGGGTTTTTCTCCAAGAAGTCGCTGCAAGATGTAAATATACTACTGATGAAAGCACCTATTAATAATATCTTTTTCATATACATTTCTTTCTTTTTAATTATAATTCAAAGTTCAAGCCAAACATAAATGATCTTGTCGGCGGTGTATCGACTTGCCGATAACCATTCACATCTACATCCGGGTCAATATAATCGCTTGCACAATAAATCAAGAATGGATTGTTGGCTTTAAAGAATACACGTAGGTTATTGATGTATTTCTTGGAAACAGGAACCTTATAACCGAATGTGATATCACGCATACGAATATTGTTTGTTGATTTAATTGTACGCGAAGAGAAGCGGTCTGACCGATATGGGTTGTTATATATCGGTCTCGGGTTGTCTACTACATCACCAGGAGCTTTCCAATAGTTTCCTGCAACCTCTTTTGACACACTGAAGTTTCCGATACGCATACCATCACTCTGTGACAAGAAATAAGCCGGATAATCAAACAAGCTCGCACCGGTTTGGAATGAAATCATAAAAGATAAATCAAAATTCTTATAGACAAACGTATTTGTCATACCACCAATCCAGTCCGGAATAGCTTTCCCAACAATCGTATTTCCGGCTTTTGTATAATAGTTCGTCACATTGCCATCTTTTACAACCTGACCGTCTACTACCGCATCACGGCTGTTTAATGAAGGATCAATGTAGAATTCTCCTAAACCAGTTTCCGGATTAACACCTAACCACTGTGGCAGATAGAATGTGTGCATAGATTCTCCTTCGCGGAGCAGATACATGTTACCATCACCATACATGATGTCATTACCTTCTGGCAGCGACTTTATTTTATTATTTTGTTTAGTTACGTTGAAATCGGTAGTCCAAGTAAAATCTTTTGTCTGGATATTGGTAGAACCAATTGTAAGTTCTACACCGTTATTTTTGATTTTACCAAGATTTTGCCAGTTAGTACTGAAACCGGTAATATATGAAGTCGGTACTCTAAAGAGCAAATCGGTTGTTGTCTTGTCATAATATTCAAGAGACACATTGACACGATTATATAAGTTCCAGTCAATGCCGATATTGAAGTTTTTGGATTTTTCCCAACCTAGATTAGAGTTACCTGCACTACCCCAATAAATAGCACTGGCATCACCATAACCGCCACCAAAAGAGTAAGTAGCCAAATTGGCATAATAGTCGCTGGGTAAGTTACCATTTGTACCAAAAGAGGCACGTAGTTTCAAATCACTGAATAGAGGATCGTCAGACAAAAAGTCTTCTCCACTAATTCGCCATGCACCAGAAACAGACCAAAAGTTAGCCCAACGGTTATTCTTTCCTAAGCGAGAAGAACCGTCACGACGGAAACTTCCAGACAGATAATATTTATTGTCGAAATCATAATTTACATTGGCTAGTACAGACATGATAGACGAACCGTATGTCGAACTTGATACGTTATAAGGTTGTCCGTTTGCCAATTCCGGAAGTTTGTCTGTCGAATATGATTTGGCTGAAGCCACGGTCAGCAACAGACTACGGTCTTCAATTTCGTAACCAACCAATGCACGGATGTTGTGTTTGTCGAAGTTGCCATTGTAATTTAAAGTGGTAGAGGATGTCATTGTCTTATTCGTATAGTCTGTTCGGTATCCTAAACCATTCAAAGAAGCCCCATTTACACTACTCGGCGCCCAAAATTCACGTTCCTTATTATCAATATAGTCATAACCAAAGATAGTCTTGGCAGAGATTCCATAAGGAAGAGAAACTTCCGCTTCAAAATTTGTCATACTTCGTAACATTTCAGAAGTAACCGTTTCTGCGTTAGGACCAGTTGATTCGCCTAACATCAGGTTGGGATTTGAAATATTTGATTTCAAACCAGCATTCGGATTATATGAACCGTCTTCCAATTTGTTTACAGCTGTTGGATCCATAGAATACAAGATAGAAAGAGGAGAGCTTGTTCCCATTCCTTGCTCCTGGTCATTTTGGTCGCGAAAACCATTGGTATTTGTGAATGATAACATTTGACGGGCGTTAACGCGTAGCCAATCGAAAGCCTGGTGGTCAATATTGATACGTCCGCTATAACGTTCAAAATCACTGCCGGCAACGATACCTTTCGTCTTATTGTATCCGAAACCGGTGTAGAATTTTGTTTTCTCATTACCACCGCTAATAGCAACTTGGTGGTCTGTGATCATGCCGTTTCTATATACTTCTTTTTTCCAATCTGTATCAATATCGGAATCATAATTCCAAAAGAAATCAGGCGTATTTTCGTCAGAAAAGGCATTAGCGTCTGCTTCGTTCATGCCGCCTCTGAATATTGCATAGTTCTTGATGCCTTCCCAATAGTATTCTTTTAATTCGGCTGCATTCATCAGGTTGTATTGATTTTTTACTGCCATATTGGTCCAGCCGGTTTCCATATTGTAGGTAATTTTTGTTTTACCTTGTTTACCCTGTTTAGTTGTAATGATTATTACTCCGTTGGCAGCACGGGATCCATACAAAGAAGCAGCAGCGGCATCTTTCAGTACCGTTAAGTTTTCAATATCATCCGGATTGATGGATGATAATACGGATTGAGATTTCAACCCGGAAGTCACATCATTGTTTACAATAGCAACCCCATCAATGACATACAGAGGCTGGCTGGAAGCACTGATCGAACTGATACCACGGATTTGGATTCTTTGGTCAGCACCAGGATCACCGGTTGATCCTCCGACACGAATACCTGCCACTTTCCCTTGTAAAGATTTTACAAAAGACTCTTTTTGTGCTGACAAATCCTCAGATTTGACAACAGAAGCAGATCCGGTAAAAGAAGCCTTTTTCGTAGTACCATACGCAACCACCATCACTTCATCAAGCTGTTGGTTATCACTTTCCAATACAATTTTTAATATTGGCTTAATTACAACCTCTTGGCTTTTCATACCGACATACGAAATCACCAGAGTCTTTGCAGAACTCAGTCGGTTATAATGCACTGATTAATAGCTATTTACAAATAGTAGACAATTCGGTTATTTTTGCTATAATAAGCTTATTCAATCTCTTTTTATCAAACAAACATATTATAAAATATCTGATTACCAGTTGTTTAATATTTTTATATACAAAAACAGGTAGAATTTGATATTATAAAACTAATACTCAAATTCTACCTAAAAAAGATAGGAATATCTAATTCCTGTATATAAATCGATAGAAAAAATTACTTGAATTCTCGTAAAAACTTCCGTATTGGAATTTGTTTTATTCCTTCATAAGAACTACCCTCCAGTTCATCCATTGTAATAACCATTTTGGGATAATTGTCTTTAATAGCCAATAGATTTCCGAATTCTCTTTCATGAGTTTTTGGGTCCATAACAGAGTAGGCTACCTGAACGTATATTTTTTCACCATCTTTCTCACCGACAAAATCAATTTCTCTATCTCCATCTCTTCCGACCGAAAGATTATAACCATTGACAAGAAGGTGATGGCAAACGATATTCTCCAATACTTGTCCTATATCGTTAGGTCTGAAAGGACGTATTGCGTGTCGTATGCCCAAATCTTCAAAATAATACTTTTCTCCGATTTGGAACTGGCGTTTTCCTTGAATATCAGCAGGTCGTAATCTTTTTACAAAATAAGCATTGTTTAAATAGGTTAGATATTCTAATATCGTCTTTGGAGGTAAATCAACACGTTGGGATTTAAGATATTCACTTATTTTATTTGCAGAAAACAGATTTCCTATCGTATCAGCCAGATATATGGTTAAGTCTTGCAATTGTCTGACATTTCTGATGTTATACCTATTTACTACATCTTTAAGAATAATCGTATCATAAATACTTCTGAGATAATCTGATACTAATAACTCATTGAAAGGGAGATTGATCAGATAGGGTAATCCTCCAAATTTGTAGAACTTCGTAAAAGAGTCAGAACTATCTTCCAGTTTGTGGAACTGTAAAAACTCGTTATAAGTAAGGCTGTATACTTTAAATTCAATATAACGGCCACTTAAATAAGTAGCCAACTCACCGGAAAGCATGTTCGCATTACTACCGGTACAATATACATCATAACTACCTTCCGCAAAAAAATGCCGTAGTGCTTTCTCAAAGTTTGTGATATCCTGCACTTCATCAATAAATAGGAAACATTTATCATTCAGATTATTACGTTTTTGAGTTACATAATTTACCAGATCAGAATAATCTTTTAAACCATCAAACTCGAATAATTCCTTATTGATATAAATAAAGTCTGAAAAAGGATATGACAAACGTATATAGTCCATTAACTGGAATATAAGAAAACTCTTCCCGACACGACGTTGTCCGGTCAGCACCTTTATCATCTGCGTATTTACAAATGGCTTGATACGATCAAGATATAACTCTCTTTTATAAAACTCCGGGATCTTCATAACCTATTACTTATAAGTAAAACTTTTTGCAAAAATAGTGATTTTATTTCGTATAAGGAATAAAAAGATTTCTTTTGAACAGAAAATAAAAAAGCGAGAATGTCATATAGTCATCCTCGCTTTTTATTAAATTATAATATAGATTATTTATCAAACCACATCGCATCCCATATTTTAGGTGAATCTTTTGGAGCATTCGGATTTGTGCTTAATTCGTCTGGAGAATATTCCCAACGACGAATCAAATCTTTAGATGATGCTTCTGCTGGTACAGTCAGAGCAGGAACTTCATTGCCTTGTGTACCGGAACGACGCCATTGAACAAACGCTTCAAGAGGTCTGTCCATCAAATCAATCCACTGTTGCATATGAATTTCGTAAAGAGCTTCACTTTCTGATAATTTAGACAAATCTGGTAATTTAGATAAAAATGTTTTTGTTGCTTCTGTATCTGCTTTATAATAGTTACATGCCGCCTGCACACCAGCCTGGAATAATTCATTCGCTTTAGCCAAATCTTTAGTTACACCGATACCACGGGCATACACTTCTGATTCCAAAAGTAATTGTTCCTGATAGGAATAAAGAACATCCGGACAATCTTTTCTATATAGATAGGAACTGATAGCTGATGAGTAAATATTTCCGTCTTCGTCATCTTCTGCATCCTGACGGGTGTCAAGAGCTCTGAATACACCATCATGTCCCGGATCGAAATAGCGTGGAATACGTGAGTCTGCGTATTTTTCCATTGGTTTAAATACATTGTTATGTGCAAAAAACATAGTATTGATACCTCCGGTATACTTTGCCAGAATTCCATATTTAGGATTTTCATTTCCTGCTGTTTCGGAATATTGGAATTCCATATTTCCTGCTGCAGAAGTGATCATTTTCTTTTCATCCATCATCTTTTTGATATCATCGGCTTTGCTGGGATCTGCATCCACCATAACCATTAATGTACGGAATTTAAAAGAATTAGCAATCGCTATCCATTTGGACATATCTCCCTTAAAATAAGGGTCATATTCGTCAATGCAGTTTTTATCATTGATATCAATCATTGCCAGTGCCTGGTCCAGCATATCAATAACACCATTTAAGACATCTTTCTGATCATCGAATTTCGGATATTTAATTTCTTTCTTCCATGCTTCAGAGAAAGGTACATCTCCATATATCATAGTTGTTTCATAAACCTGCATAGCTAACAGTATTAAACACTGTGCTTCTGCATTTTTATTTTCCGGAACACTATTTTGTGCTTGTTGTATGGCCAATTGAAGGTTGTTACCACATACGGAATAGTAACTAACCCATGTGTTTCCTAAGCTATACGTGCTGATAACATAATAAGCTTCGCCCCAACCACCATAATTGTCACCTCCGTCAGCTTGCGACTGAATGGATTGTGAGAAAGGAATGTAAGAGTCACCTCCAATACGATTACCGGACCAGTTAACAGCAGCATAGTTGAACAAATACCCTGCTTCCACTTTCTCTGCTGTATTCGGATTATTGTTTACATCTAACCAATCACTGCAACTGCTGAGTGTACTGCAAACAACCAGCAATAGAAGTATATATATATTTATTAGATTTTTCATTTTATTTACTGTTTAATTTTAGTTGAAATAATGAATTAATTACAACGTCAGTTTCAAATTAAATCCGAAGCTACGTGTTGCAGGAATACTGTTGAATTCTACACCTTCACCAATTTCAGCCGTACCAAAGAAGTTCGCTTCCGGATCAATATGGGGAACATGAGATTTGATCAACCATAAATTACGACCTTCAAATCCTAGATCCAAAGATTTGATAAAGAAATCCTTAAACCATTTTCTGGGTAATGAATAGGAGAACGTTAACTCTCTCAGTTTTACATAAGAAGCATCAAAAACACAGCCTTCTGTATTAGATGTTTTTGCCATATGACTCCAATAGTCCTGCATATTTTTAACAGGGACATCATTTGGACGGCTAGTTCCATCCGCATTCATAATAACTCCTGATTCAATGTATTGATCTTCACGTCCTACAGCTGTTTCAGCAGAGAGACCGAGTGATCTTAAAGAAGAAACTGTTCCTGAATAAAGACTTCCACCCTGGCGAATATCAATTAGGAAGCTAAGGTTGAATCCTTTATAAGAAAGACTATTATTGATACCCATTGTAAAATCAGGATAGATATCACCTAAACGAACATTGTTTTCTGTTTCACGTAAACCTGTTTTTTCGTTGATAATAAAGTTTCCCTGGTCATCACGTTTCCATCCTGTTCCATACAATCCGAATGACTCGCCAACCTGTGCCTTTACTTGTAAACCACTCCATCCGGAAGTCAATGTATAGTTTGTCATTCCTTCAGCCAACTCATTTACAGTTTGTTTATTAGATGCAAAGTTTATGTCCAAATCCCATTTCCAGTCACGTGTACGGACTGGGGTTAATCCAAGACTGATTTCAACACCATTGTTCGTTAATTTACCAGCATTGATATTATTTGTAAAATAACCGGTGGAACGAGGTACATCTATAGAAACAATCTGATCTGTTGTTACATTACGGTAATAAGTAGCATCTAAACGTACACGATTGTCAAAAAATCGTAGATCGGCACCAATTTCAAATGCAGATTGATTTTGAGGCTTCAGATCTTCCAGAGGGAAAATACGCGGTCCGGTAAAACCAACTAAACCATTATGTGGCAAAGTGTTTACAATACTATACTGCAAAAAATATGTGTTTACAGCTTTATACTGGAATGCCAACTGATAAGGTTTTTCATCGCTACCAACGTTTGCATAGTTTATACGGAATTTACCAAAGTTCAGGATGTCTTTATTTTCCATTAACTCTGTAAAAACAAAAGCGGCACTTACTGAAGGATAGAAATAAGAACGATTGTTGACAGGTAAAGTAGACGACCAGTCGTTACGTCCTGTTACATTTAGGAATGCCATACTTTTGTAACTGAAGCCCAAATCGAAATAAATACCCATAAGGCGTTTGATTTCGTAGTAGTTTACGGGACTTGTTGCTTTTGCATTTGTATAAGTATAAAGACCATCGACGATCAAACCATTTGCCAATGTATTGTTATTAGTCCATTCGCGCTGATTGATATTATGTCCGAAAATACCTTTGATTCCGAAATCATCAAATGTCTTTTCGTATGTAACCATCAAGTCGTTATTAACAATTCTATTAGCCAAGTCCCATGTTTGGAATTTACCTTCCATTTCGCCAACAGTTCCTTTTGCATATATTTTACGTCTGGTTTCGTTATAGAAGTCAGTTCCGGCATTGTTTGAGATAGTCAATCCTTCGAAAGGCTTATATGTCAAAATGATATTGCCGATGACACGATCCATTCTTGTCGTATATTTATTTTTGTTGATAATCCAATAAGGGTTATTACTTTTTCCGTCAGGATCCAGAGTAATTTGTTTTCCGTATTCGTCCACCCAATTGTTTTTAATATCGCGTGTATCAACAGTTCTTGGCAATCCATTTACCAGAGGCACTAACAAGTTCGGGTCGTTTGAACCTTGTGCGGCACGTCCTTTGGAATCATTACGTACGTATTGCGCAGAGACACGGGCTGAAAATTTTGAGTTGAAATCCATTCCGGCATTTACAGAAAAACTATATTTATTATAATCAGACTCCGGTATAATACCTTTCTGGTTAACAGAAGAGAAGCTGGTTCTAAAATCTGCTTTTTCACCACCACCGGCAACAGATACGTTATTGATATAACTCATACCTGTTTGGTAAAAGTCTTTTACATTATCCGGATATGCTTGTAAAGTTACTTTTTCTCCTTTATAGTTATTATATTGCATACCGTCGGCAGCAGCTTTAGCAATGTTCGGTCCCCAACCGTTCAAACTCTTAACGTTGTATTCTCCGTAGTTACCTTGAGCATATTCATTTTGGAATTCAGGTAATTTAGCTACGTTCTCAAATCGCGTAGAAGAATTTACGGTAATGAATGTCTTCATGTTCTTGCTACCTTTTTTAGTTGTGATAACAATTGCACCATCTTTTGCACGTGCTCCATACAACGCTGTTGCAGCTGCCCCTTTCAGGACATTGATAGACTCAACATCATCTGAACTGATGTCGCTGGCACGGTTACCGGCATCGACGTTTCCTGTGATATCATCAGGATTATAAGCGCCATTATCAATAGGTAAACCATCAACAACAAACAAAGGTGAAGAGTTCGTACCAATAGAGGAAGCTCCGCGAATTTGAATTTTTGCAGCTCCGCCCGCAGTACCAGAGGACTGTCCGATACGTACACCTGCAACTTTTCCGGATAAAGCATTTACTACATTACTTTCACGCGCTTTGGTAATCTCTTCTCCTCCTACGCTCGACACAGCATAACCCAATGATTTTTCAGAACGTTTAATACCGATAGCTGTTACAACAACTTCGTCTATATTTTGAGTATCAGAATTTAATCTGATATTCAAAACAGCCTGAACAGCGACTTCCTGAGTCTTCATACCCACGTACGAAATTACCAGAGTCTTTGCAGAACTTAGTTATTTATAACTGTCTGATTATCAACATATTAGTTTTAAATGAAATGTTTATTTTTCTGACAGTAAACTCCGATTTCAACAATGAAATAAATTGCACAACCAATACATATGTCTATAATACAGATTCTTACAGCTCCTGTATATTCAAAAGGTAGAATTTGATATTATAAAATATAATACTCAAATTCTACCTTTTAAATAATGAATTTAACTAAACTAACTAATGTTTTACAAGTCGTTCTTTATCCTTTAAATAGGTATTTTATTATCGTGAGGTTGTATAAATATTTTTCAACCAATACTCAAAAACAGGGTCCTGTATTTCTATTACGTTACCCGGAAGAATATCGATTAAATCTTTTTCCAAGGTGGCTTTTTTTAAGTTTTTGATATTTGCTGAAGTACCTAATTTATATTTTGCTAATACATCTTTGGATGAAAAGTTGACAACACTGTCTGCCACAGCTAATAAAAAGTTTATCTGTTTAGAACTCAACGTGTCTATTATATTTGCAAATAGCAGACTTAATTGACCTGTCAAACTTGAAAAAGATTCACTGATGATAGCTTCAGTACATATTTGGGGAGTTCTGAGCCAAACCTGCTGGCTTAGCTGCTGGACATAATAGGGGTGGTCTTTTACCTTGGCTGCTATGCTGTTACATAAATCTTCAGATATGCTTTTACCCGTATCTGTAAAGCGTGTAGAAATAAACGAAACCCAATCGGCTCTACCTATTTTGTGCAAAAACAGAATATCTCCGAATTTGTAAAAAGGCATGCTGTAATCATTAAAAATATCCAGCAACATATGCCGTTTGCTTCCATAGAGGCAATAGCAGACAGATGTCTGTTTTTGCCAATGAGCGCGTAACTTGCGCTGAAAAGCCAAAGGATCTTCATATTCGTTGATATTCTGGAATTCATCAATACATACGATTATTTTTTTTCCAGAGTCATTAGCTATGGCTTGCGGCAAATCCAGTATTTCATCATAAGTTAATTTATTATCCTTGAAAGTTATGCCAAATGAAAGTTCATAAGTCTGACTGGTATCTGATAATGAAATGATTGGAGCCAACTTTCCCAGATATCTTTTGACACCGGATACAAATTCTTCCCAAGCGGAAGTCGATACCTTTAACAGCGCATTTGCATAAGCAAGATAAAATTCTTCCTCCGTCCGACAATTGAAAATATCGACATGACAGATATAATAATCCTTACTTGAATTCAGTAACAACTGTGCTGTTTTATTGACTAAAGAAGTTTTTCCCCAACGACGGGGAGATATAATGACGGTATTAACCAGGCTGTTAAAATTCTGAGTAAGCAGTTTGACTTCTTGTTCCCTGTCTGTAAAATTTTCTTTGTCTGCTATGCGACCGTAAACAAATGGAGTATTCATATTGCTTCTGTTTTTGTGAACAGAACAAAAGTAATAGAAAAACATCTAATTAACTAATTTGAAATCGATCTATTTCAAATCAATTGATTAGATGCGGACTTTCTTCTCAAAAGTATCCTGTCTATTGGTCAATTTATCCCTATGTCTCTTTGATTACTATGCATACTAATTTAAATTACATCGGCAGGTAATCAATGGTTGATAACCATCAACCGATTGGTTCATAATTATCGGCCGATTGGCTCACAATTATCAACCATACGGCCGATAATTATCAGCCGCTGATTTCGTCAGCTTCCAATATAAGAAATAAAGCAATAAGTTGTTCATAAGCAAAGGAATAAATAATAATGTGTTACAATAAAAAAATAGGGCGTATCGTAATCGCCGATACACCCTATTCCTGTCTTTATTACTTTCTATTCTCAACGGCTTCCGCCTGCCCACCAAACGGGTTCAATGTAAACATATTGTCCGTCACCAAAAGCTGTTTTTATAGCCGGGTTGGCAAGAACATCGTCTGCACCGTATCCGAAGCGATACGGGAATCTGTTGGTATTTAACGGGTTCTTCAGTTCAACGAATTCTTCACCGGCGCCTTTCATACGGCGGTAATCGCAATATGCTTCGGTAGACTCGCCTGACGCTCCGAAGAATGACAGGTATTTCTGAATCATTGTTTCTTTCAGAGGATTGACTGCGAACAGAGGTTTTACGCTTTTTTCGAAATAATCTTCTGCAACATCTGCGCCCAGGTTTACTTCGCCGCCTACCCAATTCTCAGTAGCATCTATCAGCATGTTTTCTGTATTTGCAAATCCGGCAATTACTGCTTCTTTCAATGCTGCTTCCGCTTCGTTTTTTCTTCCTAACCGGCAAAGTGCCTCTGCTTCAAGGAATTTCACTTCGTGATAACTGATTAACTGCGTAGGAGTAGTGATTGCCCATAAGGCCATAGACATACCATAAATATTCTGTACTTCATCCGGAGTCCCGTTGGGTGCGAAATTGATACTTTCAATATCAGTAGCCTGGTCTCCACCGTATCCGTAAACAATATATCCTGTCGGGTCCGGTTCGATAAATGCCTGAGGTGCTCTCGGGTCATTTCTTTCTACGAACTTGTCTATCAGGCTTTCGCTGGCTGCAAAACTGTTACGGCTATAGCTGAAACCCCATAATGGGTTTACCTGAGAATCTCCATCGTAAATAGTTAATTTACATTCTTCGGCAGCAGACTTGAATGAGTTGTTTACATAAGTAAGAATATCTTCCAAATCTTTTGTCTTATTACTGCTCTTGTTAAGCAGACGCATTGTATAACGTGCTTTCAACGCATTTGCGGCCTTGTACCATGCACTGGCTTTACCGGAATAAATATAGTCTTTTGAACCGACTGCACCTGACAGACCTTCATCTTTGGCATTACCGCCGTCCAGAAGAGTGATGGCTTCGTCCAGATTCTTATGAATTTCAGTGTAAATAAACTCCTGTGTATCTATTTTCGGCTGCATATAAGCCGGAGTTCCGTCAGGATTCAAGATACCGGTTTCGGTGAAAGGTGTATCACCGAAGAAGTCCGTAACAATGGCTGCATTGTAGGCCAGATAAATTTTAGCAATAGCTTCAGTCACCACATTTCCTTGTTCGGAAGGGTCTTCCTGGCATTTCTGAATGGCTATTTTAGCATTTTTAATATTGGAATAAACTGTTCCCCAGACATTGTTATAGGTCGTTGCGATAGTCGGTTCCCCTGTGCGTACTTCCGCTCTGTACATCTGATTGCTGATGCCTGTTTCATGTTCCATGTAAACAGACGAGTAAAGAGAGAAGTCTCCGCCAACTACACCAAATCCGGTACTGACTCCCAGGTCTGTAATCAGAAACTTAGCAGGAGCATCTGTCGGGTTATTCGGGTTGTTATTAACCTTGTCCATCGCATCTTCCGTACAGGAAGTAATGCTGAATGCAGTCAGGAATGAAAAAGCTAACAGCTTTCCTATTTTATTTATTTTCATTTTGCGTACGAATTAAAATTTAACATTGACTCCAAAACCGTAACTGGCTGTTTGAGGCATTGAATAGTCTTCAAATGCACCAGACATGTTGTTGTTACCCTGACTGGCCTCCGGGTCCAAATCAGGAACCTGTGCCCAGATAAGGACATTTCTTGCAAAAACATTCAGAGTAACCTGCATCCAATTGCTTTTGAATACCGGATAACTTACTGCTACTTCGCGAAGTTTAATGAATGAATTATCATAAATTGAAGATTCATCAATATTATTCAGGATACTATAATATTCTTGCTGCGCATTTGCACCTGTAATGCCAATATCATTTTTTGTACCGTCTTCTTTATAACCATCAAAAATGATAGTTCCTTCACGATTTTCAGTTCTCTTGCTTACACCGTAGTAGTCTGCCAGACCGGATGTTCTGCTATACATTTGTCCGCCTTGCTTCCAGTCAAGTACTGCACTGATTGTACAATCCCACAGACGTAATGTCGTGTTGAAACCCATAATGAAGTCAGGCGATACTTTACCGATAACCTGTGCTTCACCGGCAATAGGAAGACCGTTTTCATCAACCAGACGATTGCCGTTAGCATCTCTCTTATAACCGACACCGTATATTACCGGATATTTTTCGCCGGCAGCAGCACGTACCTGCGGAGTTACATAACCTCCCAGGCTGATATTTTCCACACCCGGAGCAAGTTCGTCAACGTAATTGTCTATTTTTGTCCAGTTGAAACCGAAGTCCCAGTTTATGTCTCTCGTTCTGATCGGATTAAAAGACAAAGTGATTTCATGTACGTTCGTATGAAGTTTACCACCATTTGTCACTAGCTTGCCGGCTCCGGTCGATGAAGCCAGAGGCACATCGAATATCTGGTCTTTTACATTCTGACGAGAGAATGTATAATTTAATGTTACCAGGTTGTCGAAGAGACTCAGGTCTGTCCCCAGTTCATAAGAACGTGTATTCTGAGGCTTCAGATTCGGGTCGTAAATTTTGTAATAAGGCGTATAACCGTTACTGCCGTTAATCGGATACAAGATTGGAGTTAAAGAATAGAAACCTCCTCCGTATGTCGGTACAGAATAAAAGTTTTCACGGAAATCGCCGGCCTGTCCCACTTCTGCATAAGAAGCTCTAATCTTTGCGTGGTTAACGACATCGTTTTTCAGCGCATCCAGTTCTGTCAGGATAAAACCTGCAGAAACAGAAGGGTAGAAGAATGCACGGTTTCCGCGCGGCATGCTTGAAACATAGTCCTGACGCCCTGTCACGGTTAAATAAAGCATGTTTTTATAAGAAGCGGATACGTTTCCGAAGAATCCGACAGTTCTTTTCTTCCAGTGTTCGGATGAAGTGGACTGAGTCGTTGCATTGTCGATATGATTCCATCCCGGGAAGTTGTAACCTGTTCCGTATTCATAATATTTACCTCTGTTGCTCTGGATTACTTCGTTACCGGCAACTACATTCAATCCCCAGTCTTCGTTGATATTCCAGTCATAATTAATTGTCAGCAACGAGTTGTAGGTCGCATTGGTCCAACCGTAATTTTCGATTTGGCCTTTACCGCCTCCGGTGTTACTTCCGTAACCGTAGCTATCGACATAGTCTGTTGTATATGAATCGACACCGAACATATATCTTACATTCAATGTATGGTCTGTCGTACCAAACTTCGTTTTGTAGTTTGCATACGCATTACCAAAGAAACGGTTTGTATTTTCAGTAAATTTGTTATTATCCATCGCCCAATATGCCTGGTCGAATGCACCACGGAATGAGTTTTGTGTATAAGGGTCGCCTGCGATATGGCTAGGGATTCCTGCCAGGTCGTAGCTTGGAGGTGCGGAATAAACAGTTCTCAGCAAACCGTTACCCGAAGTAACTGCCTTATCGATTGCCGTAGTAATGTAATTACCGATGAATCCGGTAGTCCAATTGTCATGCAGTTTTGTTTCTGCACTTACTTTTACATTATATCTGTCCATACCTGTACTAGGAATGATACCATCCTGGTGAGTATTACCTAAAGAAACGGAATAAGAACTCTTATCCAAAGCCTGAGCGACATTTATAGAATTACTCCAGGTTACGCCGGTATCGAAGAAATCTTTGGCGTTGTCGTATGCCTGCGGTGTAGTCCAAGGGTCTAAACCTGCTGCGGCACGTTGAGGTTGATAATACATACCTTCATGATTTCCATATTCTTTAGTATATGCATTACTTGTATTTCCGCCATAAGTCGGATCATTAGGAAGGTCTGTAATTTTAGGTCCCCATGACAAACTGTTAGTAGGACTGTATTTTCCTGAAGCTCCCTGCGCATACGTTTTCTGGAATTCAGGGAGGCGTCCGATTACATCGAAACTCAGGTTAGAAGAAAAGCTAATCTGAGGTTTGCCTTTAGCCAGACCTTTACCACTTTTAGTCGTAATAACGATTACACCATTAGAAGCACGGATACCATACAAAGCAGAAGCTGCCTGACCTTTCAGGATATTGATGCTTTCAATATCGTTTGGGTCGATATCCACCGCACGATTTGCGAAGTCGGCACCGCTCACACTACCATTGTTCTGCAAATCCGTATCAACGTCAGGTGTACTTGTTACAGGCATACCATCAATTACATACAGCGGAGTATTGTCACCGGAGAAAGAACGTGCACCACGGATCGTGATTTGAGAAGACGCACCAGGCATACCGGAAGACGGCTTGATATCCAAACCTGAAACTTTACCCTGCAATGCGCCGGCTAAGTTTGAATTGGCGGCCTGAGTCAATTTTTCTCCCTTTACATCCTGGACAGCATAACCCAATGCTTTCTTTTCTTTAGAGATACCCATCGCTGTAACAACAACTTCATCCAGATTCTGAGTATCTGATTTTAAAACTACTCTTACATTCGGGGAAACGGGTACTTCTTGTGTAAGCATACCGACGTAAGAAACTATCAGTACTTTACCGTTAGAAGGAACTTCCAACGTGAAGTTACCATCATAGTCTGTCACTATACCGACCATTGTACCTTTCACAACAATCGACGCCCCAATAACCGGCAGCCCATCATCAGCGGAAATAACAGAACCTGCTACTTTCGTGTTCTGAGCAACCACAGTGCTTATACCTATTACGAGGCACAGCAGAATAAAAGTGAACTTTTTCATCATAAACACACATTATTTATTAAACTAATAGAATTTACCATATATATACAAGTGCAATATAATTAGATAGTTAAGTGACAAAATAAGACTTGTTAAGATTTTATTTAGTCTTTGCAGAACTTGGTATAAAATGCGTAAACGAATCTAAAATCAAGGGCGAAAGATTTAAAAGAAGTAACAGGATATACATGTGGGTATCTTTTCAATGTATTTTCTATCTAGCTAGAACAGAAATAGAAATGACTTTATTTACTACTCATTTTCAAAAAAAGAGGGATTTGACTGACTATATTTTTTCACAGAAAATTAGTAGCCGATATTTTTTGACTTGCTTTGCGTTTCAATCCATCATCTTTATTTGGGGGCAAATGAAACGAAAAAATCGCGAGGCTTTTCTACCGGGGTGGTCCCCAGCGGTTTTTAGGTCAAATAAATCTTAGCCTGAAGTGTAAAAGGCAAGGGGTTAAAAATAGATAATTTTAAATCGTCTGTTTGTCGGAAATCTTAAAATAACAGCAGCTGTTTCACTTCCGGAATACCCGATTTACTTGCTATTTTGTTAATTAACAGTCCTTTTTTTGTAAAAAGTTATTAGAATTTAGTTGTTATAATAAATTTATTATTACATTTGCGGTCTCTCAGGTATGTTTTATAATAGGTTTTTGGCAAAGTATTCACAAATATAGTGCAAATTAGTTATTTATAAGTTAAATAAAAAAGTGTGTCTATGAAAAAGTTGACTTATCTTTTGTTTTGCCTAATTTTAGGTATTGGGATGGCGACTGCTCAGACGACGAAGGTAACAGGTACTGTTATCTCGGCGGATGATAATGAGCCAATTATTGGTGCATCGATTGTCGTAAAGGGTACGATGGTCGGTACAGTGACTGATTTTGATGGTGCGTTCTCTTTGGATGTACCAAGTTCTGCAAAGACTCTGGTAGTTTCTTACGTGGGTATGAAGACTCAAGAGATCGAAGTAAAATCTAATTTAAGAATCCTAATGCAGACTGATAATCAATCTCTTGATGAGGTTGTTGTAGTTGCATATGGTACTGCGAAGAAAGAATCATTTACTGGTTCTGCCGAAATCATCAAAAATGAAAAGATCGAAAAGAGAACCGTCGCTAATGTTAGTAAAGCATTAGATGGACTAGTGGCCGGTGTACAGACAACATCGGGTTCCGGACAGCCGGGGTCTGGTTCTTCTGTCGTAATTCGTGGTTTCGGTTCTATCAAAGCATCTCAAAACCCGTTGTATGTGGTAGATGGTATTCCTTATGACGGTAATATCAATGCAATCAATCCAAACGATATCGAGTCGATGACTGTATTGAAGGATGCATCTGCCGGTGCGTTGTATGGATCTCGTGGTGCAAACGGGGTTGTGATGATTACAACTAAAAAAGGTAAGGATGGTGCTTTACTTGTCAATTTGAAAGCAAATTGGGGTATTGCTTCACGTGCTATCCCCAGATATGAGACAATGGATGAAAGAGGTTATCTGGAAACGATTTTCCAATCATATAAAAATGATCAGATTGCAAGTAACGGATTATCTCCTGAAGCAGCAAGTGTTGCTGCATTAACAGCTATGGGAAGCGGAGCTAAAGCGATCTTTGGTACTAACCAGATGTATAATCCGTTTAACTTTCCTATTGCAGAACTAATTGATCCGGTTACAGGTAAGGTCCGTTCTGATGCAACATTACGTTATCATGAAGATTGGATGGATGAAGCTACAGCAAACAATCCGTTACGTCAGGAATATGTATTGAACATGTCCGGTTCTCAGAATAAAACAAAATACATGTTTTCTTTAGGCTACCTGAATGAAGACGGTTTGTTAAAGACTACTAACTTTCAACGTTACACGGGTCGTATCAATGTGGATACAGAATATAAAAATTGGCTGACCGCTGGTTTGAGTACAAACTTTGCCCATACGAAGAGTAATACTTCTCAAACATCTACTTCTGCTTCATCAAATATTTTCTACTCGGCTCAATTGATGGCTCCTATTTTCCCTGTACATCAATTGGATGAAAATGGACAAATTATGTATGGCGCCGATGGTGCACCTATGTTTGATTATGGTTCAACTCGTCCCGCAGGAGCAAATGCCAATTTTAATAGCATTGCAACTTTGTTTGATGACAAATACGGAACAAACGACGATAACGTAAGTGGACGTACTTATATCAGTTTGGGTGATTTGAAAGACGGTCCCCTTCAAGGATTGAAATTGACAGCGAACTTCGGTTTTGATTATGTGAACCGAAATAACTTTACTTATTATAATCCTTATTTCGGAAATGCAGCCAGTGTAAAAGGTATGCTGGCCAAGTCTAACTATCGTTATTTCAGTTATACATTCAACCAATTACTGACTTATGATAGAAAGTTCAATGACAAACATCACATTGACTTTTTAGCCGGTCACGAATATTATGATTACGAAGTGAGTTCTTTGAGTGCAACCAAGTCCGGTTTCCCATTCGGAGGTATCTATGAATTAGCTGGTGCTACTACTATCACAGACGCTAGTTCTCTAAAGGATTCTTATACGATCGAATCTTATTTGTTCAGAGCAAACTATGATTATATGGACAAATATTATTTGTCGGCCAGCTTCCGTACAGATGGTTCTTCTCGTTTCAACAAAGATTATCGTTGGGGTAAATTCTGGTCGGTCGGTGCAAACTGGCGCATGAATAACGAAGCATTCCTAAGCGATGTGGACTGGTTGAATAATCTGTCAGTGAAGGCTAGCTATGGTGTTCAGGGTAATGACAACGTCGGTACATTATATGCTTGGCAATCTTTCTATGATTTAGGTTGGCCTAATGCCTCCATGAGTGGTGCATTAGTATCTTCTCTTGAAAACACGAATTTGAAGTGGGAACAAAACGGTAATCTGAACGTGGGTGTCGAAGCTAAAGTATTCGATCGTTTCTCAGCATCTATCGAATGGTACAACCGTAAAACAACGGATATGTTGCTCGATTACCCGATGGCTTCTTCTTTAGGTTTCGACAGTTATTTGAAAAATATCGGTAGCATGCGCAACACTGGTTGGGATATTACGTTAAACGGTCGTTTGGTCAACACGAATGATTTTACCTGGGACCTGACCTTGATGGGATCGACTATCAAGAATAAAGTATTGCATTTGGCTGATAAACCAGAAATCATTAGCGGAAACTATATCATAAAGGAAGGTGAAACGATTAACTCATTCTATACAGCAAAATCTGCCGGAGTAGATCCCGCGACAGGTAGCCAATTGTATTGGGTTTGGGATACGGATGAAAATGGCAATCCGGGAGAACCTTACATCTCTTCCAATATAAACAAAGCTACAGCTTCTAAACAGATTATGGGTAGCCGTATTCCGAATTTGTACGGATCATTCACAAACGATTTCAAATATAAAGGTTTCGATTTAAGCATCATGTGTACTTATTCGATCGGTGGTAAAGTGTTGGATAGCGTATATAATACCTTTATGTATGGAAACTATGTCGGACAAGCCAAACATAAAAACCTGGAAAGGGCATGGAAACAGCCGGGAGATATTACCGACGTACCTAAAATTGAAATTGGTAAAGCGTATCCTATCACAGACGCCGATTTGATCAATGCTTCTTATTTGGCGATTAAAAATATCACATTAGGTTATTCTTTGCCGACCAGATTGACAAAGGGAATGTTCATGAAAGAGATACGCTTCACGGCTACAGCCGATAATCTGGTGTTATTCTCTCATTTGAAAGGTATGGACCCGCAATATAACTTCAGCGGTGGTACTACATTTGTTTATACACCTTCAAGAACTATTTCTTTCGGTGTAGATGTTAAATTTTAAGCAGAACCAGTAAAATATAAATACGAAAAAAAATGAAAAAAGTAATATATATATTATCTGCTGTCGGATTACTTACTTTGGGAGCATGTAACGACCAATTGGAAACAAATCCGACCGATAAAGTCAGCGGAACAATTATATTTAGCGATGCCAATGGTGCTGAAACGGCGATGAATGGTATTTATCGTGCTACTTATGTAGCTGGTTGGGGTACAGGTTGGGCTGACGAAAATCCCGGATTTGTCGGTGTCTATTTAGCTGGCGATTTGATGGGAGAAGACCACCTGATGCTTGGACAAGGACAAGGCTGGTTTTATGAAGATTACCGTTTTAATGTTCGTCAGGATTATACACATAAGCAAGGACGTCCATATCAGTTCTGGAATCTTCATTATACGCTGATCTCAAATGCCAATTACATTATCGCCCAAGCACCGGATGCCGGAGGTGATCAGAATCTTTTAAACAGCGTTGTAGGACAAGCCTATGCCATGAGAGCACTCTCTTATTTCCAATTGATCCAGTTGTATCAACAGACTTATAAAGGAAATGAATCGGCTCCCGGAGTACCTTTATATACGGAACCGACTACAAGCTCATCTGAAGGTAAACCGCGTGGTACTGTGGAAGATGTCTATAAACAGATCAATTCAGATTTGGAAACAGCCATCTCGCTATTGAAAGATTGTGGTGTTGAACAAAAACATCCATCTCATATCGACTATTATGCAGCGAACGGAATCAAGGCACGTGTTTGCCTCGTTCAACAAAATTATGAAGGCGCACTAGCTGCTGCCAAAGAGGCTTTGAAAAAGCCGGGATTGCAAGCTGTTCTTCCTGTTAGTTCATTAACCGGATTTAATAGTGTAAAAAATGCCGATGTATTGTGGGGTGTAGAAGTTATAGCAGATCAAAGTCAACATTTCGCCTCCTTGTTCAGTCACATGGATGCTGATGCTGAAGGAATGTATGCTTCAGGTGCAGAAAAATGTGTTTCCAGTTGGTTATACAACAATATGCCCGAGACAGATGAACGGAAATCTTGGTGGAGAGGTGACCTGAGTGAAGACGAAATAGTGAGTGGTACATCTATGTTGCCTTATTGTCAGGTAAAATTCAAGTTTGCAAATGTAACCAGCCGTACCGGTGATTATATTTATATGCGCGGAGAAGAAATGGTGCTTATCGCCGCAGAAGCAGAATGTCACTTAGGACATTATGCTGAAGCACGGAAGCTAATTTCACAATTAGGAAGCGTACGCGACAGCAATTATGCGGTTCGTTTGGCAAAATTCTCCGATTCTAATTCTTATAATCAGAATACAGTAGCTCCGCTGCAGACTCTTATGGATGAAATCTTATTCCAGCGCCGTGTGGAATTATGGGGCGAAGTAGGACGTATATTCGATTTGCAACGTTTAAAACTGGGCTTCGATCGTGATTATAGCGGCTCTAATCATACCGAATTGGTTAAGAATGTAGATACAAATGCCGGTTCCAATGCGTTCATAATGACATTGCCCCAATCGGAAATAGACGGTAATGCCAATATCAGCGCATCCGATCAGAATCCATTCTAATGACATGTTTAATAATTAAGCAATAGAAATATGAAATCAAATATATTCAAATCGTTATCCTTGCTGATTCTAATGGCAATGGCATTCGTTGGTTGTTCAGAGCATGATGGTGTCGTTTACAGTGGAGACAGTGCAGTTTATGCTTTTGCCGGAGCTACACAGAAAGTCGAAATGTTAGCAACGGATGGAAACAAGATCGTTGTTCCTGTCTATCGCGGAACAACACAGGGAACTTCTACTCTTGAACTGACCTTTACTCCTGCCGAAGGAACTGAAGAGTTGTTTACATTGGAAAATCCAACTCTGACGTTCGAAGATGGAAAATCTGTTGCAGAAGCAGTTATTACTTATAAAGATATCAATTTATTGGGAGTAACAGACCAATATGTTTTAACTTTAGGATTTGATGAAGCTAAAGCCTCTCCTACTAACGTTAATTCTATCACGGTAAAAGCTCAACGCAAGTTAACCTTTAATTCAATAGGTACAGGAACGTTCACATCCAATATTTTCGGAGAATCCTGGCCACAGGTTATTGAGAAAGCTGTTGAAGCAGATGTATATCGGTTACCGGATTGTTATGTGGAAGGTTATCCCATCATCTTCTCAACAGATGCAAATGGAGAAATAGATAATATTGCAATACAAGAAACAGGATATAAAGATGATACTTACGGTATGACTTCTTTGTATTGTACCGGTACAGAAAAAGTTGGAAATAAATATAATATTTCGGCATTCTTTGTTGTCTACTTAAATGGAAAGTTAGCTCAATATACCAATGAAGCTGTTGAAATACTGGAATTTCCGGAATAACATATAACATACATTAATATGAAAAAGATACTGTTTTATTCTACTTAAGTAAGACAGTATCTTTTTTGTTTTCTATTGAATCAACAACATTTATAAACTTGATACAAATGAGAAAATTCTATTCATTAGTTTTACTGATAATCGCTGTAGCCTCTTCTCTCACGGTTTCAGCACAAGGTTTGAAAGGTTTTAAACTTAAAAACGGACTTTCTGTATATATATGGGAAGATAGTACGAAAAATGATGTGTTTGGTTTAGTCGGAGTAAAAGTTGGTGCGGTAAATGATCCGGAAGACTTAACAGGACTGGCACATTACCTGGAACACATGATGTTTAAAGGTACCCAATCGATCAGTTCTTTGAATTGGGAAAAAGAAAAACCTTTATATGAGCAAATCATTACCAAATATGATGAAATGGCCAATGAGCCAGATCCTGTAAAAAAAGAAGCTATCTCACTTGAGATTAATAAACTGACAGTAGAAGCTGCCCAATATACGGCCCCAAATGAATTTGCAGGACTGACTGAAAATATGGGAGGTAAGATGCTGAATGCAATGACCGGATATGATGAGACAATGTATTTTAGTTCGTTTCCTCCCTCACAACTATATAAGTGGCTCGATCTGAATTCAGAACGTTTTATCAATCCGGTTTTCCGTGCATTCCAGCCAGAATTGGAAACCGTTTATGAAGAATTTAACAGAAGTCAGGATATGCAAGGATCATTACAGCAGGATTTTATGTTGAAACATATTTTTCCCGGTCATCCCTATTCCAGGTCAGTATTAGGTTTACAGGAACACTTAAAGAATCCTCGTTTAGGAGGTTTGGTAGACTTCTATAATAATTGGTATGTCCCGGAAAATATGGTTTTAATTCTGGTCGGAAATGTCAAACTTAAAGAAGCAATGGGATTAATCAATGACCGTTTCGGCCGTTTAGAAGCTCAAAAAAGTCCGGAACGAAAAAGCTATCCGGAGATGGAGATCAAAGGTCGCACTGAATATAGTGCTAAAATGGGAGATTTTCCAACTTTAAGATTAGCTTTTAAAGGTGTTCCGACAGGACATACAGACGAACTGGCTCTTACTATTTGCATAAATATGTTATCCAACCGCAATCGTACCGGGCTACTGGATAAATTATCTTTGTCCGGAGATGTTCTGGGAGCAGATGCAGGCCTGATCAATTTTAAAGAACAAGGTCGTATATTAATACTCGGAATCCCTTATTACGATGTGAACCAGCGTCGTTTTGAATCAATAAAATCACTCGAGAAAATGTTGCTTGCAGAAATCTCTAAAATACAGAAAGGAGAATTTGATGAAGAATTATTTAACTCTGTCAAAGCTACTCTCATTCGTGATTTTGATCTTTCTTTCGAATCTTCCTATAATAAAGCGCAAAAAATATTATCTACATTCATTTGCAATGAAGACATTAGTAATGTATTGAATTATAAGGAAAAAGTAAAAACAATCAGTATAGATCAGGTAAAGGCGATTGCGAATAAATATTTCAATAAAAATTATATTGCCTTGAACTATCAACCGGGAAAAGCACCTAAAGCTGAAAAGTTATCCAAGCCCAAATATGACCCGATCAATCCGGAACGCGGAGTGATATCACAATATGCTGAAAAATTCCGTAAGCTACCGGTTCGTAAAGTTGATCCGGTTTATGAAAAGTTCGATGCTGTCCAGGTCAAGAAAGTCAATGAACGCTCTCGGCTATTCTATACACAAAATAAAGAAAATGCTATTTTTACACTGACTTTGAAATATGGAGTCGGAACTCATGAAATGCCACAGTTGCAATATGCCGTCGATTTGATGAACAATGCCGGTATTATGGGAGCTTATGAACCGCAAGCGTTAAAGCAGGAGTTCAATGCCCTAGGCGCAGTTTGTAATTTTGGTGTAGATGACAATTACCTTTATGTCTCTATGTCTGGTTACGAAGAAAATCTTGAAGCTTCCTGTAATTTGCTGACTCGTCAGATCCTTATGCCCAAACTTGATGAGAAACAATTAAATAATATGATTGGTTCTGCTTATCAGATGCGCGCTATCGAAGAAAAAAATGAAAATTTGTTGGAAGGAGCCTTACATGACTATTTACTGTATCAAAACAAATCCGAATATCTGGATCGTATGCCATTGGAAGATATTATCAATCTAACAATCAGCAGTCTTACAGGAGAATTCAATCGGGCCACAGATTATGAAGCAGAAATTCATTATGTGGGTTCAATGCCTTTCAATGATGTTTACGATGTTTTAAGCAAGAACCTTCCTTTGAAAGCTACAGAAAAGACAAGTAACTCACCTGTTGTAAAGGATCGTGTTCAATATAAAGAAAATACGATCTATTTCGTATCCGATAACGATGCATTGCAAAGCAAGATTTATTTTTATGTCGAAGGTAATCCTTTTAAGGTTGAAGATGACGTTTATTACAAAGCTTTCAACAAATATTTTGGAAGCGGATTCGGCGGATTGGTTATGCAGGAAGTTCGTGAATACCGTTCTATGGCTTATACCGCAGATGGTGGAGAAATCACGCCACCTCTGGCTAATAAAAATGCCTACTTCGAAGGATATATCGGTACCCAGGCAGATAAAACGATAGACGCAATTGATGTCTTTATGAATCTATTGACAGAAATGCCTGAATATGCAGACCGCATCAGTGGCATAAAAGATTATTTGAGGGAAGGTCTTCAAACGGCTAAACCGGATTTCCGTTCAAGAAGCCAAGTGTATGAAGCATGGAAGCGTTTGGGTTATACCGAAGATCCTGCCAAAACACAATTACCTAAAATCCAGAATTTATCATTTGAGGATGTTGTAAAATTCTATCAACAAAACGTAAAAGGCCGCCCGGTTGCTATCGGTATAATAGGCGACCCCAAACGAATTAATCTGGATGAGTTATCGAAATACGGAAAAGTCATTCGGATAAATAAGAACAAACTTTTTTCTTCCAAATAACAGAAAATCAACTAATATTACTAATAAAAAAGCCGCTTAAAAGCGGCTTTTTTTATTTAGCGAACTTCACATCTATCCCTTTATCCTCTTTCGCTTTCAGTCCTAACACCCTGCCACCGACTTTCACCTTTCCGGTAATAAACTCCGGAATATTATATGACATCATAAAACGGTCATAAAAGCCGGTATCTTTCTGAGGCAATAAAAACGGTTTGCATGCATTTCCTTTTTCATCTATATAAGCGATATAAGGACGTGTATATAATCCATCCATCCGGCGACTGCTAAATATAACCCAACGGCTATTGCTACTCCAGGAATGATAGCTTTCCACATCATCGCTATTCAATATATCTAACGGTATGCTTTCTCCTGTTGACAAATCCGCCATCTGCAAATCCGCATCTTTATGCCAGATTGAGAAATTTCCATAACCCGAGACTGTATACATTAAATATTTCCCGTCCGGAGATACCCGGGGGAAAGAAGCACTCTGACCTGAAACTGCTGCATTATATAAAGTATCTACCTTTGAACCGAAACTCCGGCTGTCAGGATCGAATCCGATAGCACATAAATTATATTTGATCTCTGAAAACTCTTCCGGAATAGGACGTGCCGGAGCCGTACAGAAATAAAGCGTTTTTCCATCCGGAGAGAATGTCGGGAAAGTTTCAAAAGCATCTTTGGAAAACAACTTAGCCGTAGTTACAATCTCATGTTTTTTCACATCATAGACAACAACGTCCGACGCCTCATCAAACACTTCTATACGGTTCCTGTCGTTGGCATGGAAACCCTGTTTGGTGTTGTTTACAGAAAATGCCACATATTTTCCGGAAGGATGCCAGGAAGGATAGACCAAAGAGGATATTGTCTGCTCGGTTTTCGTGTTCAGTTTTTCTATCTTATCGCCATCTATCAGAAGAGTTCCCGGATATGTTTCACGCATATGGAAAAGCATCTTATCCGGATTCTGCATGCAAAATGAATGACAATTCACACAGTTCCTGCCACTCATCTTATTCTCGATAATAGGCATCTCGGTATAATTCTCCAGGTTACGCTGATAAAGTCCCATTTTATTCCATAAAGTGTATCCCGGTGCAATCAGACGGTAAGCTATATAAGGATTGACCGGTTCTGCCGCCACATTCCATTTAACAGGAGCATATTCCACCCATTTCCCTTTATCTTTCACCTGAACAACAACCTTTACCTCATTTCCTGCCGCAGACGATAATAGTTTTTTCCATTTAGAAACAGGAAAAACGAACTGGTTATCCTTCGCCTTCACTCTTATCTGCTGATCCGAGAATGACAGAACAGCACGTGCATCTTCAACAGGAGTCTCCAAAGAGAAATTCAGCGGAGCGATATTTGCCGGTATCGTTATATCGGTGTAATCCGGGAAGATAGCAGGTCTTTCGCTTAACGTATCACTCACCTGAACCGAATCCGAACAAGAAAAAAACAAGGCCAGCAATGCTATATATTTATAATTTCCATTCATATCCCATTCCTTTATTTAAACATAAAATAAAACCAGTAAGTATCTCCGTAAGCCCTGCGCAACAGTCCGGGGAGGGCACTCTTATTATTCCGGTTCGCCAGAACCTGCTTCTTGTATTCTGCAAAACGTTGCATGACGGAGGGAGAAATATCAAAACGTTTCCAATAATCCGGTTCCGCTTCCGACAACGTGATCACTGCTTCCTGGAAAGACTTCGGCAACACAGGGAGCACCTCCGTTCCATAATAAGTTTCGACCAGTCCTTTGAAACCATCCATATTCTTTGCCAATAAAAGAAAGGCTCCCAGATATTCGATGGCCGCTTTATTTTCCGGATTGGCTTCAGCGATCATACGCATGTCTTTTTCGATATAGTTTATCTCTGAAAGATAGTTCTCTTTCGGTAAACATTTGCGCCTTGGTCCCAGCACCGGATCCTGCTCTACAGCAGCATCATTATATAAAAATTTACGATGTTCACCGGCCCATTTTTTATAATAAAATGTATTCTCCAATATATTCAGATACTTCTCCGCCACCGGATATTCCCCATAAATAATATTTGTCTGAACAAGTCTCTTTAACATACGGGGATTCCCCTCTCCTATGGCTGTTGCATATGCTTCAAAAGCCATTTCCTGAGCCATCGCCGGATTTCCCATGGCAAAAGCAATATCACTCAATAAAGAGGATATCTGCTCTGTTTTATTCCATCCGACCATTATTCCCTGCGGTCCTCTTTGGTCAAAACTGAATAAACGATCTGCCAACTCTCCTTTTTGAGATAATGCCAGATTCAAAAAACACATATTCAGATAATTAGTCAACGTGCCTTGACTGCTTTCCACTATTTTATCCCATTGTTCCGTCCTTGCATAATAGTCGAGTTCTTTCACTTTGGCTGATTTCTTATCTCCATATTCAGGTATTCCCCACCAGCATAATACAAATAAAAGGATTACCTGAAAGATTCCGCCGGCAATCAGGAGTTTTTTACTGGTATCTTTCTTCCTTTTCCTCAACAGAAAAGCGACAATCAGGATCAGAGGTAACGAAATCCATGAATAATAGATGACAGTTTTCGGTTCCAATGCAGTATGATAGTAAGCATCCGGCAAGAAAGCAAAACGATATTCCCCCAGCATCGAGAAATAGACACTGCAGACCCCGCAAAGAAGAGCGAGAACAACAGAAAATAACGACCAGTAAAACCGGGGAGTTTTATTAAAGAACTCATATACTACCACCGACAAAGCAAACAAACATGCTACAGACCCGGCCAGTCCATAAAGCAAAGGTGTTATAATGATCTCTGCTATCATCCGCCATTTGTCTGTCGATATACAAAGGCAGAAATACAAAGCACAAAGCATCATGTTGAATGCTATCGTTCCAAAAACTAGATAATTAAAATCAAAATGGAGGAACATAATCAAAACAATCGGGATCAGATAAAGCAGGAAACAATTCGTGTCCGGAGCGATCCGGCGAACAATCCCTCTCATTCCTAATCCGGTTAACAGCAACAGTCCCGCAGTAATTCCGGCACCGGCATAGGGATAGATAAAAAACTGCACCAAAAACTCAGATAAGGTTAATGCAAACCCACCAGGCATAGCCAGTTTCTCTGAAATATACTCACCGGTAAATTGAAATAACTGACTTTGTTCGATAAAAAAGAAATGGAACTTGCTATATTCCTGAAGAAAAATGAACAAAGCAGCCAATACAACCAACCAGAAAGCTGTGACTTTCAATTTCATGGTATTATATTTTAAGCATGTTTAATCAATTCAAAACGTTTATCAACACACGAAGGTAATTCATGCGGATAATGAGTGACGTAAATCAATGTCTTTCCCGGCCGTTCACAAAACTGCTCAATAATACGGGCAGCCTTCCGTTTATTACTGATATCGAGTCCGTGCAACGGCTCGTCCAGAATAATTAAATCCGGATCTTTCACAAAAGCCCGGGCCAGTAAAGCCAATCGTTGTTCTCCGGAAGACAATGTCAGGAACGAACGGTCCTTCAATTCTTCAATCCCAAATACACGCATCCAAGCCAAAGCTATAAACTGTTGTTCTTCCGTACATTTACGATACAATCCGATAGAATCAAAAAATCCGGAACCGACGATATTTAAAGTGGGCACATTCTCCATATAAAAGAGATGCATCTCCGGAGAAACATATCCTATCCTCTTTTTTATATCCCAGATACTCTCACCCGATCCCCGTTTCCGGTCAAACAAATATAAGGTATTTGCGTAAGATTGAGGGTTATCTGCATAAATCAAACTTAATAAAGTTGATTTTCCGGCACCATTGGGACCGAATAACGCCCATTTCTCTCCATTTTTCACCTCCCAGTCCAGTTCTTTTAAAATAGTGCGGCTACCATATTTAATGGAGACATGCTCCATACGGAACGTCACTTCATGGGCAGAGGGTTCTTTATTCGATGCGGGTAATGAAATATCCCCGGAATAACCGGGAAACAAATGTTCCAACAAGTCTGTCCGGCCCATGAAATCAGCACGTGTCTGAGAAGGATAAGGTGTACGGTTATAGACTGGCAGAACGTGAGTTATCATCTCCGGTATGTCATCCGGATTCGACAACAATAGAATAACCTGTACATTATCCAGCTTCGCCATTTGTTGTAGTAAATGAACCAACACATCACGCGAAGCCGCATCCAGACCGATAAAAGGATTATCCAGTATCAAAATACGCGGATGGTTCAATAAAGAACGGACGATAAGAAATTTACGTAGTTCCCCGCTGGAAAGAAAAATGAGTTTTTTAGGCAGCAAGTCCTCAATACCGAAAAATGAGAGTATCTGATGTAAATCCGTTGTACCGGAATATTCTTTCAAAATATCTTCTACAGTCGGCACTTCATCGGTTTCCGTTGAGTGCCAGCGTTGTTGGTAATAAGAATTCCGGCAATCAGCTAATGAGTAAATGTCTTTGAATGCTATACTTTTTATCAGGTTACTGATTTTGTCATCATAACTGAACGTCACCTCTCCCTCTTTCAATGCAAACTTGCGCTGCATCAGGTCAGCAATCAATGTTTTACCAGCTCCGTTAGGTCCGACTATTGCCCATTGTTCCCCTTCATTGATTTCCCAGCTGAATGGCTCTGCAAAACGCAGTTCCGGTAAACGGGTTACTACATTATTTATATTAACGATTGTTTTACTCTTTTCCATTGTTGTTAATTTGTCCCCCAAAGGTAAAGAGTTTATTTATAAAATTAAACATACCGGAATAAAAGGAACTATTAAAAGAAAGGGATCACTCATCCCGAGCAATCCCTTATTATATATACAGGCCTGGTATGTCTATGAAATTCTTACAAATTAGTTATTTTAATGCCTGCAATTTTCCTACTCAACTTAACGTATCTATTTACTATTTTTATCGTATTTACATTTTATTACATTTAATCCAGAAATCAGACACCAGCCTTTTCGAAACAAAAATAATAAAATAAAAGAAAACAGCAACAGAAAACAACATATTTCGCATAAATCAACCTTTTTTGCTATCATTCAAAAGACAGATATAAAATTAACCAGTTTTTACTCGCTTATTAAAATGGATTATCTATCTTTGGATTTCTAATTATTTTATCTTAAAATTCAATAACATGAAACGATTTTTTTATTTCTCAATTCTCTTTCTAGGCATCATCAGCACCCTTAGTGTTTCAGCTTCCGACAACAAATGGAAACCTCTGTTCGGAGAAAACCTTTCCGATGCCAGCTACAATCCTGAAGTTTGGAGTATGACAGGCGGTGTACTTGCAGCAGTGGAGGATGAATCCATTTGGACAAAGACCGAATATGAAAACTTTGAACTGGATCTGGACTTCAAAACCGACGTAGGAACTAATAGTGGCGTTGTAGTATATTGCACCGATACTAAAGATTGGATTCCCAATTCTGTTGAAATACAGATTGCCGATGATCATTGTGAAAAATGGGGAAACGGCAAACCTTATGAAAAGTGCGGAGCCATTTACGGCCACCTGGGTGCAAAACAAGACAAAATAGTAAAAAAGCCCGGCGAATGGAACCATATGCGCATCAGATGTGTCGGACAACGCATTAATGTTATCCTGAATGGTAAAAAAGTAACGGAAATGGACATGAGCAAATGGACTTCGGGAACAGTCAACCCGGACGGCAGTGAAATCCCCAGTTGGTTACCTAAGCCATTTGCAGAACTTCCAACAAAAGGATATATCGGATTACAGGGTAAACATGGTGATTCCCTGATCTGGTTCCGTAACGTAAAAATAAGAAGCATCAAATAATAAATGAAAAGAGGAAAGAGGAAAGTTCGAATATAACTTTCCTCTTTCCTCTTTTCATTTTATCAATAAACTTTCGTTCCTTTTCCCTGATGGATTTCAGAAGCCTGGGTTATAATAACCTCTTTCACCCCTGCATCGATTGCCTGAAATGAATTTTCCAGTTTAGGGATCATACCTCCCTGGATAATCCCCTCTTCTACCAATTGTTTAAATACCGTACGGTCTATTTCCGGAATAACGCTTTCATCATCATTCTCATCCCGCAATACACCTTTTTTCTCAAAACAGAAAACTAATGTTACATCAAAATGCTTAGCCAGTGCTTTTGCAGCTTCACCAGCAATCGTATCAGCATTGGTATTCAGCATATGCCCCTGTTTGTCATGGGTCAGCGGAGCCAATACCGGAACAATGCCCTGATGGATCAGAGAAGCCAGCAAATCTGCATTCACTTCTTTCACATCTCCCACAAAACCATAATCGACTTCAGCTACCGGACGTTTATCCGAACGCATTAGATTCATATCTGCTCCAGTGAGGCCTAGTGCATTCACATCTAACGCCTGCAAACCGGCCACAATATTTTTATTGACCAGGCCGCCATATACCATTGTTACCACTTTCAGTGTTTCAACGTCGGTCACCCTGCGGCCATTCACCATTTTACTTTCGATGCCTAACTGGCTCGCCAGTTTAGTTGCAGAACGTCCTCCGCCATGTACCAATGCTTTAAAACCTTCTATATGAGAAAAATCCCGAAGCAAACTTTTCAATGTTTCCTCTTCCTCAACGATCTTTCCGCCGACCTTGATCAGCGTAAGCTTTTCTTTATTCATATCTGATAAAATATTTTTGCGTCAAAGGTACAAAAAAACAAAAGATTTATATACTTTTGCACCTGTCAACGCGGTAGTAGCTCAGTTGGTAGAGCATTAGCTTCCCAAGCTAAGGGTCGTGGGTTCGAGTCCCATTTACCGCTCCCTAAAAACAAGACCTTAATAATAATCTCTATATACCCATCGAAACATGACAAAGAAAGAAGCAATCAAAATTTTTGAAGAAAAAAAAGTTCGTACTCTTTGGGACGATGAAACTGAAGAGTGGTATTTTTCTATAGTGGATGTAATATCTATTCTGACCGAAAGCATAGATGGTCGAAAATACTGGAACAAGCTAAAACAGAGGCTAAAAGAAGAAGGTAGTGAACTGGTGACAAATTGTCACCAGTTGAAGATGCCTGCTTCTGACGGAAAGATGCGCATGACAGATGTCGCCACAACTGAACAACTTTTTCGTCTTATCCAGTCCATCCCATCACCTAAAGCAGAGCCGTTCAAACTTTGGATAGCTCAAGTAGCAAAAGAGCGGCTTGACCAACTACAGGACCCGGAATTATCCATTGATCAGGCTATGACTGACTATAAACGTCTCGGCTATTCGGATAATTGGATCAACCAGCGCCTCAAAAGTATTGAAATACGAAAAGACCTGACTGATGAATGGAAACGTCACGGTCTACAGGAGGGAGTACAATTTGCAACCCTCACTGATATAATTACCAAAACATGGTCAGGAAACACGACTAAAGAATACAAGCAACTGAAAGGTCTTAAAAAGGAAAATCTGCGGGATAATATGACAAACACAGAACTTGTACTCAACATGCTGGCAGAACTATCTACCAAACAAATTTCCGAGGCTACCGAACCGGATACGTTCAATGAACACATAGATGTAGCAATGCAAGGAGGAGAAGTTGCCCGTAATGCCCGACTTGAATTAGAGGCAAAAACCGGAAAACAAGTCATTTCACCTCTGAATGCAAAAAACGGATTACGATTGAATAAGGAAAACAAAAAGCAGGATGAGATATAATTCAAAACATTTCATCCAAAAGGAGTGTTAATTCCATATAATTCCTACATTTGCGACTATTAACTGAATTTAAAAAGAAAAAGAAGATTTGCTATGTTGACAGTAATGATTTTTGTTTTTCTGATTGGATACTTATGTATAGCTTTAGAGCATCCGCTAAAGGTGAACAAAGCCGGAACAGCCCTACTGACCGGAACAATACTTTGGGTTTTATACACATTTGCTGCACCTGATCTGATCCCGACCGCATCAGCCGAAGAATTTAAAGAATTTCTAGATGCCTATCCGGCTATAGCAGATCTTCCTTTTGTAGAACAATGTACCCGCTTCGTCGTTGAACACCAGGTACTGGACAGTATCGGAGAAATTGCAGAAACATTGATTTTTTTGATTGGCGCGATGATTACCGTGGAGTTGATTGACGCTCACGGCGGTTTCATGTTTATCACAAACCGTATCAAAACCAACCAGAAAAAAAAATTATTACTACTGGTCGCATTTATTACTTTTTTCATGTCTGCCATACTCGATAACCTGACAACTTCCATCGTTATGGTTATGCTAATGCGGAAACTACTGGGGAACTACAAAGAACGGTGGGTATTCGGCAGCGTGATTATCATTGCTGCAAACAGTGGCGGGGCCTGGTCACCAATTGGAGACGTGACAACCATCATGCTTTGGGTCAGAGGAAACATTTCCTCATCCTCAACTATTCCACACCTGATTTTGCCCAGTCTGGTGTCAATGATAGTACCCGTTCTCATCATGATGCGTTTCCTTCATGGGAAAGTGACTCCGCCCGATGCATTTACCTATAATGAAAATGACAAACTACTCAAAGAATTAAGAACCAAAGAAAAACTCTCGATACTGATACTCGGCGTATTATGTCTTATATTCGTCCCTATATTTAAAACGATCACTCATTTGCCTCCGTTTATGGGTATCCTGATGGGAGTCGGTATTTTATGGATCTATACAGAATTAATGTATAAACGAAATATTGTCAATGAAGACCTTAAACTTCGTCTGTCAAAAATAGTGCGTCGTATAGACGGGGCAACCCTATTATTCTTCCTCGGAATCCTTTTGGCTGTCGACGCATTGCGGTGTAGTGGTGTATTGACAGATTTCGCTTTCTGGCTGGATGAAACTGTCGGAAATGTATATGCTGTAAACCTGATCATCGGTACTTTATCGGCCGTAGTTGATAATGTTCCGCTGGTAGCCGGAGCTATCGGCATGTATCCGGTTGCAACAGACGCTATCATCGCAACAGCAACAGATCCGACTTATATGGCAAACTTTGTTCAGGACGGAATATTCTGGCAATTCCTGGCTTATTGTGCCGGAGTTGGAGGCAGCATGCTGATCATAGGTTCGGCTGCCGGAGTTGTCGTGATGGGATTGGAACGCATCAATTTCATCTGGTATCTGAAAAACATATCCTTGCTGGCCTTGATCGGATATCTGGCCGGTGCAGGAGTATATATTCTTCAAAATGTAGTATTAGGATTATAAACAAGGGAGGCATACAATTATGTTATGGGATTTTATTCTGAGATTATTTATTGCCGGTATTCTTGGTGCCGTAATCGGTCTTGACCGGGAATACAGGGCGAAAGAAGCCGGCTATCGTACACATTTCCTGGTCTCACTGGGAAGTGCCCTTATCATGATTGTATCCCAATACGGTTTTCAGCAGATTATACAAGAAAGTAGTGTTTCGCTCGACCCCAGCCGTGTTGCGGCACAGGTTGTTAGTGGTATCGGCTTTATCGGAGCGGGAACCATTATCATACAAAAACAATTTGTTCGCGGACTGACGACTGCCGCAGGAATATGGGCAACAGCCGGAATCGGCCTGGCAATCGGTGCCGGAATGTACGACATCGGTGTTGCGGCAACCGTACTGACCCTGATGGGACTTGAACTGCTAAGTTATATCTTTAAAAGCCTGGGAATGAAAAGTTCGATGATTATTTTTTCCACCAATGAGAAAGATATCATAAAAAAGGTAACCCGGGTTCTGAACGACAAAGGCTACCTGCTCGTCTCCTACCAAATGGAAAAAGTCAGTCATTCAAACGTCGATACTTTCATTGTCACCCTGGTTATAAAGGCCAGGAAAAGTACGGACGACAACCAGCTGCTACTTTTCATGGAAGAATTTCCGGAGGTAACAGTTGAGAGAATTGAATAGAAATTCTTAAAACGGGGACAAGTTTTAGTATCTTTGTCCCCGTAATCATTTTATAACAGATACACATGAACATAATTTCTAAACTATTCAAGAAAGAAAAAGAGGAAACAGAAGCTACATCAAAAGGCTCCGTTGAAGAATTTGTAACATTAATCCGCGTATATTATCAGGCGGTAATGGCCGTACAGTTGGGTATTACCAATATTAATATGTTGTCGGATATGGCCCTTTTCAAACGGATGCTGAAAATTCCTACCCAAAATAACAAGCCAGGTATCGCAGAAAAGGCACGTGTCCGCAAGATATTAATGCAGGACTATGCCATGAAAGAAAGTTTCTTCAAGGAAATAGAAGCCTCAGTAAAAAAGAACTGTAAGTCGCAAAACGACATCAAATCATACTTTTTCCTTTTCCAGGGATTCTGTAATGACCTGTTCTCCCTGCTGGATAACCTGATGCAATGGAAGTTCCGTTTCTCCATGCTGGTAAAAAAATTATTATATAACCAGACAGCAAAAACAATCCATGAGATTGTAACCCGTTCGGAATGGAAAGAGGTCAGTGTCCAGAAAACAGCCTGGAGCATCCGCAAATACAAAGAGACATTAGGCTATTCGGAAGAATGGATGACCGATTTCGTTTACAACATTGTCCTTCTTGCCAAGGAAGATGCCAAAAACCAACGTAAAAAAGACAAATAAAATCAGACAGGTATGAAATATCTATTTTTAGAATATCCGAAATGCAGTACCTGCCGGAACGCAAAAAAATGGCTGGACGAACATAAAGTTGCTTATGAGGACCGCCATATAATCGACCAGCATCCTTCGGCTGAAGAGTTGACGGAATGGATAGGACGCAGCAAATTACCGCTGAAGAACTTCTTCAACACCAGTGGCCTTGTATATAAAGCCATGCAGTTGAAAGACAAATTGCCCTCCATGAGTGAAAAGGAACAGATAGAACTACTTGCTTCCGATGGCAAACTAATCAAACGTCCTTTGTTGGTAAGCGAGAATCAGGTATTGGTCGGCTTCAAAGCGGCTGAATGGGAAGAATCTGTAAAATAAAGAGTATATGAAAGGAATGGAAAACCTTACATATCAACCAGACGCTGCATATGTTGCAGCTTGTGGCCTGTATTGCGGTGCTTGTCGCAAATTCGTAAAAGGACAATGCCCCGGGTGCTGGGAGAATAAAAAAGCGGACTGGTGTAAAATACGGGCATGTAATATCGAACATAACTATAAAAGTTGTGCCGACTGCACAATCAGTTCTATCGATGAATGCAAGAAGTTCAATAACTTCATCGGAAAAGTATTTTCTATCCTCTTCCGTTCCGACCGTCCGGCCTGTATCAGAAGGATACAGGCAATCGGCTATGATGCTTTTGCCAGGGAAATGCACGCAAAAAAACAACAGACAATAAAACGATAACATATATCCCGATGGTCTCAGAATTACATCCGTTAGGTTTCTTTTTACCGGAGCAGACTAAATTGCTGATGTTGGGAAGCTTTCCTCCTCCGATGCAACGTTGGTCGATGAACTTTTATTACCCGAATATACAGAACGATATGTGGCGTATCCTCGGACTATTGTTTTATAGCAATAAAGAATATTTCCTTGAAACAAAGAAGGCGTTCAGTGAAGAGAAAGCCAAAGCCTTTTGCCGGGAGAAAGGTATCGGTATCGGCGATACGGCTGTCGAAATAATCCGGTTAAAGAATAATGCTTCCGATAATTTCCTGCAAGTGATAAAACCGATAAATCCGGAAGAAGTCCTGTCGCAAATACCCGAATGTAAAGCGATTGTCGTTACAGGGCAGAAAGCGATGGATACGATTTTATCGGTATTGCCTCCGACAGAAGAGCCGAAAGTCGGAACTTATTCAACATTCACCTTACTGGACCGGGTATTCAGGTTATATCGTATGCCTTCCTCATCACGAGCCTATCCGAAACCATTAGAGGAAAAGGCGGCGGTTTACAGAGGGATGTTTGAAGAGCTCGGAATATTATAAAAGAAAACCATTGCAAAAAATGCAATGGTTTTCTTTTATAATATCCATCCACATAGGATAAAATTTACCCGCAATGGAAATAAGTATTTACCAACCGAAGCATTCCTTCGGGGTCATTTTTCAAATCATCTCTCAGAGTAAAGTCGTTATAAGACTTCAGTTTTTTGATTATACCGTCTATCATGCTCGGGCTAAACACATTATATTTCTCAAAGACAGCCCGTTGCTTTTGCAAACGTTCTGCAGAAGCTGCACAACTGTCGGGTAATTGGTCCAATGTTTCCAGACGGGCCTTGTTTTCTTCCTGGTGGATATTCACATTCACGTACGTCTTTTCTGCTATCTCCAACGCATTTTCTATCTCGAAACCATGACGACAAGCGACAGCCAATCCAGCCAACAACTGATACAAATCGGCAGAACCATCCGGCGAACGCATCTCAACCGTCTGTTTCTGTGTCGTATCATAATGGCTTTCCGATTCCAAGGGGTTAGCTAATACACACATGTCTTTTTTTGCAGCCCAGCCTAAGGGGACACGTACCAATACCGAACGGTTCCGGTCGCCCCAGCAAACGTTTGTCGGAGCTTCCTGATGAGGAACCAAACGGAAGTAAGAGGTTGGATTCGTATTTCCGAACGCAGTAATCGAAGGAGCCAGTTGCATCATTCCGGCAATCGCTTTACGGGCTGTTTCAGACAAAGCACCGTCGGCCAACATCTGGTTTTTACCGTCTTTCATAATTCGCATATGAACATGCAAACCCGAACCGGCTTTTCCGACTGTAATCTTAGGAGCGAATGTGATATCCAGACCATAGCTATAAGCCAGATTACGAATTACCCATTTGGCAATCATTAACTGGTCGGCAGCTTCTTCCACTTTGGTTGGTAGAAACTCGATTTCGTTTTGCTCATATATCTTTCCGTTCAATGTAAAGTTACCGACTTCGGAATGGCCGTATTTAATCTGCCCGCCGGCCTGGGCAATATATTGCATGCACTGGGTACGGAATTCATTGAATTTAGCGAACGGGCCGGATTCATGATATCCGCGCTGGTCGGTTGCCGGGAATAATTCTTCCTCTTCCGCTATCACATAATACTCCAATTCGCCCATTGCCTGAAACTCCATGCCTGTTACTTCCGTAAAGGCTTTGCTTGCTTTATACAAGGTATATTCGGGAGAACTTTCCAACGGTTCGCCATCTTTATTGAAGAAGGAACAAAGCATAGTGATTGTCGGCAACTCGGCAAAAGGGTCGACGAAAGCTGTCCGGAAGCGGGGAATTACATACAGGTCGCTACTGCCGGCTTCAATAAAAGAGAACAGGCTGGAACCGTCCACACGCTCACCACAGGTAAGGATTGCATTCAGATAGGCTGCATTATTAATAACAAAATTCAATGTTTTCAGACGGCCGTCTCCTGCCGGATACATAAAATTGACCATCTTGATTCCTTTTTCGCGGATAAAAGAAATAATATCCGCCTTTGTAAACTCAGATGAAGGTTTCTGCAAAAATTCGACTAAAAGATTCGAATTCATTTCTAATTCGTTTTCCATGTTTTGTTGATTGTATTTATACAATATAGATTTAATTATATTTTCTATAAGGTTTCAAAGATAAAAAAAGATATGACGGTTGTTTCGCTTTTCGTTGGATTTTATCAGGTAAGTAAAAATAGAATTGCACTTTTTCTAAAAAAGCCTTGCATATTAAAAATAAAAACCTACCTTTGCACCCGCAATACGGAAGTAGCTCAGTTGGTAGAGCACTGGTCTCCAAAACCAGGTGTCGGGAGTTCGAGCCTCTCCTTCCGTGCAGAAGCGATACAAATTGTATCGCTTTTTTTATTCGGATAAATAGTACTTACAAAACATATATGCTTTGATTACGAAACATATATGCTTTGCGTACAAAAGTCCCTTATTTTTGAACCGGTGTTTAATCCGATAATATTTCCAGTCCGTTTTCACGCATCACGAATGTGTGTTCCCATTGGGCGGAAGGAAGTTCGTCGTCGGTTATTACCGTCCAGCCATCTTCTTCGGCAATATAAACACGATATGTACCCATATTAATCATCGGTTCAATCGTAAAGACCATTCCCGGGACCAGTAACATGCCGGTACCTTTACGTCCGAAATGAGTTACTTCGGGTTCTTCATGAAATTCCAGTCCTACCCCATGCCCGCACAAATCACGGACAACAGAAAAACCGTTCTTTTCCGCATGTTTCTGGATGGCATGACCTATATCACCTACAAAACCGAATGGCTTAGCTGCCTTCATTCCTATCTCCAGGCACTCCTTTGCCACACGCACCAGTTTCTCTTTTTCAGGAGAAACCTTGCCAATCATAAACATCCGCGAAGCATCCGAATAATAACCGTCCAGAATTGTCGAAACATCCACATTGATAATATCTCCTTCCTTTAATATCTCTTTTTCGCTGGGAATACCGTGGCAGACCACTTCATTGATGGAAGTGCACACGCTCTTCGGGAATCCTTCAAAATTCAACGGGGCCGGAATAGCACCGTGGTCAACCGTATAGTCATAGACCAGTTTGTCTATTGCGGCTGTCGACATTCCGGCTTTTATTTCCTTTCCCACTAAATCGAGAATACCAGAATTTACAACCCCGCTTCTGCGGATACCTTCAATCTGTTCTTCTGTTTTAATCAATTTCCGGGAAGGTACCAAATGACCTTTATTCTGGAGGTAGAGAATCTTTTTATCCAATTCGGTAAGTGGCTGACCTTTGATAAGTTGCCAATTGTTTCTTTTTCTCATAAATCTTTGCTGTTATCGTTAGTAATAACACAACAAAGGTACGTTTGTTTTTCTTCTTTTCGGAAAAAACGAGTTTAAAATGGATTTACACCAAAAAAGTTGGATAATTCCGACAAGTTTGTACTTTTGTACCAATAATGCTGTAGCCTTTAAATCTATTTGATTACATGCAATTATGCCAACGTTGACAGGGTTACTCAAGACACTCAGGCTGCTGGTGCTTGAAGCACTTTGATTAATCTATAAAAACGTTTGGTATGAATGCATTGGAAAGAAAATGGGTATGGAACCGCTTACAAAGCCAACCTAGCCCAACCAAATTTGAAGTACGTAGCAAACTACAGCCTCTTGTCACACAATTCGGATTAACTCTTACGGAAAACAAAATTTGTTTTCCTCAACCTCTGTGCTATCAACAACGTGCCATTTATGTTTGTGCCTGTTGTGAGAAACTGTATGAGAAAAGTATCCGGTTTTCCGATATTGTCTACATTAATAATAATGGTCAAAAGATATGTGTTGTATTGAGAACCGGACACGTGTTCTATTTTTTCAACGATTGCCAGTACTGGTACATTTACAATGCACTCGGTTACGGTAATCCGCACCTTATCACTGTATGGTGGTGGAAATTCACTGGAGGCTTTCTCCTCTGGTGGAGAAAACTGTTCCACAACAATCCCTCATCACAAAATACATAAATATAGGTAGTAGGAATAAGAAACGGAAAAATCTTGTATCTTTACCGATGTATAACATAAAACTTGGAATGCTAAATGAAAACGTCTTATTCCCACTTACCTGATTATGCAAAAAACGATTTGCAACAGATCGTCTCCTTAATACTGGAAAGAGTGCCCCATTGCGAAATGATTATCCTGTATGGAAGTTACGCCAGGGGAACATTTGTGGAATATGACGAACGGGATGAATTCGGCATCCTCACTTCTTTTATGAGCGACTACGATCTATTGGTAGTTACCAGTAATGAAGACGTTCGTGAGGTGGGACATCTGCTGGACACCGTGGACGATAAATATTACAAACGCCCCGACAACCAGGTCCCCATTCAATTTATCAACGATGATATAGAGAAATTGAACTCCGACCTGTCGGAAGGAAGATATTTCTATACCAGCATCCAAAAACAAGGGATTATGTTATACGATAGTGGAAATTACAAACTGGAACCTGCCCGGAAACTGAACTTTGAAGAGGTCAGGCAACAGGCACAGGAATATTTTGAGGAAAGCTTTAATAGTGGAAATGAATTCTTCGAAAATGCAAAATTTAATTATTCAAAAGGATGGTATAAAAAGGCCTCTTTCATGCTACATCAAACCTGTGAGAATTATTTCTATGCCTTACGTCTAGTTCACACCCTGAAGAACAGTAAACAACATAACTTGTCAAAACTGTTAGGTGCAACTCATAAATATTCACCTGAACTGCGGAAAATTTTTCCCCGAAAAATGAAGGAAGACAAACGATTATTTGAACTCCTTCGCTTAGCTTACGTAGAAGCAAGATATAATTCCAAATTCGTTGTCACCCAAGAAGAGATAGAAGCCTTATTTCCTAAGGTTGAGAAGCTACGCGATATAACCGAACAAATCTGTAAATCCCAAATCGAAGTATACAGACAAATGGGCAAATAATTTATTTCACATGCTGTTTATGTTGCATTCTTTCACAATGCATATAAATATAGCCAGTGGAAGTAAGAAACGAAAAAATCATGTATCTTTACCGAAATGTAATATAAAAACTTGGAATGCTAAATGAAAACGTCTTATTCCCACTTACCTGATTATGCAAAAAACGATTTGCAACAGATCGTCACCTTAATACTGGAAAGAGTGCCTCATTGCGAAATGATTATCCTGTATGGAAGTTACGCCAGGGGAACATTTGTGGAATATGACGAACGGGATGAATTCGGCATCCTCACTTCTTTTATGAGCGACTACGATCTATTGGTAGTTACCAGTAATGAAGACGTTCGTGAGGTAGGACATCTACTGGACACTGTGGATGACAAATATTATAAACGCCCCGATAACCAAGTTCCCATTCAGTTTATAAATGATGATATAGAGAAATTGAACTCCGACCTGTCGGAAGGAAGATATTTCTATACCAGCATCCAAAAACAAGGGATTATGTTATACGACAGTGGAAATTACAAACTGGAACGTCCCCGAAAGCTGAACTTTCAAGAGATCACGCAACAGTTCCAAGAGTATTTTGACGAGAAGTTTGAAAAGGCTGGTTATTTCCTAGATCATGCTTCTTTTGATTATGAAAAAGGAAGATACAATTTAGCTTCTTTCGATTTACATCAAGCCTGTGAGAATTATTTCTATGCATTGCGTTTAGTTCATACCCTGAAAAACAGCAAGCAACACAACCTGTCAAAACTGTTAGGTGCAACCCATAAATATTCGCCCGAATTACAGAAAATCTTTCCCCGAAAGCCGAAGGAAGAAAAACGATTATTTGAACTACTCCGCCTGGCCTATGTAGAAGCAAGGTATAATTCTAAATTCGTTGTCACCAAGGAAGAGATAGAAGCATTATTTCCTAAAGTGGAAAGGTTGCGCGATATTACCGAAGAAATCTGTAAATCCCAAATAGAAACGTACAGGCAGATGGGGCAATAGTTATAGATATATTCGTATATTTACACTATAAAAATCATATATAACAAATTAACCTATTAAAAATGATAGAAGCTCCGGAAGCCCTGATCCTGTCGGAACAATTAAATCAAACGATTAAAGGAAAGAGAATCTCTTTTGTCAGTGCCGGATATACCCCGCATAAATTTGTCTGGTATTATGGAGACCCTGCCGGTTACAGTGAAAAGTTACTCCATAAAACTGTCGGAGAAGCACATGCTTACGGAGGGTTGGTTGAAGTGGAAATCGAGGATGTAAGGTTACTTTTCGGAGACGGGATGAATATTTGTTATTATGCTCCCGGAAAAAAGTTGCCGGAAAAACATCAGTTACTGATTGCCTTCGAGGATGAAAGTTGTATCATGGGTTCTGCCCGAATGTACGGCGGAATCTGGTGTTTCCCCGCAGATTCTTTTGAATGCAATTTTTCCTCCTATCGTGATGGGGCACGAAGCAAACCGCAGGTACTTTCCGATGCTTTCAACAAAACCTATTTCCTGAGCCTGATAAACAGCGAAGAAAAACAAAAGAAAACAGCCAAAGCATTTCTGGCCACCGAACAAACAATCCCAGGTCTGGGAAACGGTGTTTTACAGGATATTCTCTTCAGGGCTCGTATCCATCCTAAAACACGCATCAGCACATTATCGGATAAACAGAAAGACACTTTGTTTCATTGCGTTAAAGATACGCTTCAGGATATTTATCTAGCCGGCGGCCGCAATTCGGAAACCGACCTGTTCGGTAAGAAAGGAGGTTATATTCCCACCTTATCTAAAGACACTGTCGGAAAACCATGTCCGGTCTGCGGAGAAGATATACGGAAAGAGAATTTTTTAGGAGGAAGTATCTATTACTGCTTCGAATGTCAGAAATAAGGTTAGCCGTAAGGTTCTATATCTTCACAAACCCAATCGGAAGTATGTTCTATTGTATAACGTAACTTTTCCGGTTTCTGATGAGTTCCAAAGAACATGGCTATTTTTATAGCACCATCTTCTATCCAGTAAACGATTTTTAAATTCGAATGCTGAAAAAAGTACGGAAACATTGAGGATAATCCTGCAATGTTGGTTCTATATATCCTAAACCCGGAAAATCAGTTAAAGCTTGAAGACAATCTTTTATCGAAAAGTAAATTTGATTGGCTCTTGATGTTCCATACAAAATCTGATTAAAATCTTTCAGTTCCTTTAATTGCTTTTTAGCCAACGGAGAGATGATACGTTTCAACTTTTTCATCTATTTCTAGCCTCCTCTTCAATGCCCCATTCTTTTTCCAATTCAGCAAAAACCTCATCGGCATCCAGCATCTTTCCGTTCCGGTCATCTTCCAACACCTGATCTATCAAACTACGAAAATGGGCTACCGAACGAATTTGCATACTTTCAGGACAGGATAATGGCTCACGCGCTCCTTGCTGATAAGTAAAAATCTGATCTTCCAAAGAAATCAGCAACTCCTCATCTTCTATCTGGCTGATCTGTTTTATCAGGTCTTCCCGACGTCTGTTTATTGAATTGATTGACATAATATAAACTATTAACGTGATTCACAAAAGTAGTAATAATATGATTCGATTCCGGATTTTTTTCCAAACCAATTCGTATGTTTGCAATATGAAATGGAAATATTCTTTTATCGTATTATTATCTGCTTTGATTGCCTGTAATAACAATACGGAATCTAAAGACAGTAAAGAGGTTAATGAAACATTGGAGACAATCTTCAACCGTAAAAGCGTACGCAAATACACTGAACGTCCGGTTGAAAAAGAGAAACTGGAGACACTGGTCCGTGCAGGAATGGCCGCCCCTTCCTCCAGAGACCGCCGTCCGTGGGAATTTATCATCGTAACAGACCGGGACATTCTGGATACAATGGGAAACGGACTCCCTCTGGCCCGTATGTTAAAAGAGACCAAGCAAGCTATTATCGTTTGCGGAGATACAGCGAAGTCCAATAATGCCTGGCAACTGGACTGTTCCGCTGCCGCACAAAACGTATTACTGGCAGCCGAATCATTGGGACTGGGAGCCGTTTGGACAGCCGCTTATCCGTATCCTGAACGCATGAAAGTAGTTCGGGAGGCTTTACACTTACCGGAACATATCGTTCCGTTGACTGTCATTCCGGTAGGCTATCCGACAGGCATTGAAAAGCCCAAAGACAAATTCAATAAGAAACAAATACACTATAACGGATGGTAAAAAAGACTCCCGGTGCTATCCTGCCGTCTGACAGGAAACACCGGGAGTTTCATTTATTGTTTAGTTCAGAGAGAGATCAGAATCCGGCATGTTCTTCCTTGTTCACCGACTGGTCCGAATCACGCTTCTTCTCGCCATTATATACCCATTCGATTTCATCTTCGTACGTCTTGCCATCTTTCACAACAACCGTCTTTACGATATTTTTACCCATATCGAGCGTAATGTTATCTATAATATAATGTACGGGCGTATAACCTTCACGGATACCGGTCAGTTCCTTTCCGTTCAGATACACTTTCGGCGTACCGATATTTGAATAAACAGTCACGGACGTTTCCTTTTTCTCACGGTCCCAGTTACGACGTTGCGTCAGATACAGTACAGGTTCTTTGCTCCAGTTTGCCTTGTACCAGAAATAAGAATCTTTCTTTATTTTACGGTCGAATGTTACCAGACCTTTCATATTACGTGCCGGAACACCGCCACGCACCCACATCGGAGCACAGAAATCAAACGTATTCCAAAGATAAGAAGCAATGATATACGGATGGGCAGCAATCACACTCCACTGATATTCGTGCGTTTTGGTAGCGAATGTTTCGGGATAGAACTCTTTCGTCCAGTTCAGCGCATCTCCCAGATATTCCGTCTGATGGTTCAGGTTGGCATCTGCACCATATTCGGTCAGCATCAGTTTCTGATGCGGATATTCTTTCTCCAGATTCTCCACCCAGGGTTTGATATCCTGTATTTTCTTTTCATACCAACCGAAATAACGGTTCATACCCTGAATATCGGCAACCAGGTTAACCGGATGCTCCATATGTCCGTATCCGTTCACCGAAACCGTATAACGGTCCGGGTCTTCCGTTTTAGCCAGGTCATGCAAAGACTGGGTCAGTTCTTTTGTATATTGGTGCGGCTGATATACCTCATTATGCAATCCCCACACATAGATAGAAGGATGATTGAAGCTCTGGCGGATCATTTCACGCAACTGGTTACGGCAGTTCTCTGCTTCCTGTCCGGTCACACGGTTTACAAACGGTATCTCCGCCCAAATAATCAACCCCAGGCTGTCACAACGGGAATACAGATAATCGGATTGCTGATAGTGGGCAAAACGAACGGTTGTCGCACCGACATCCATGATCGTAGCCAAATCGAAATCATGGTTTTCGTTCTTCAAGGCACTTCCCAGCCCCCACCAGTCCTGATGACGGGTAACACCATACATCGGATATTTCTCACCATTCAGATAGAAACCTTTGCCGGCAACAATTTCATATTTACGCAACCCCAACGGCTGTACCATTTCATCAATCACCTGTCCGTCTTTAATCAAACGGCTGACAACCTTATACAGATAAGGATTTTCACGTCCCTGCCACAAAGTCGGTTTCTTTATCGTAAAAGAAGATTCATAAGCCTGCTCACCTTGTGCCGACAGTTCGAAAGACTGGCTATGAGTAGCCACCTGCTTTCCTTCCTGATCGTAAATCGTATTCTGCAAAGTAACAGGAACGGGTTGTAGAGTTCCGTTGTCGAGCTTTACCTTCACTTTTACATCTGCCTGTTTCTTCGATACATTCTTCTGGGTGACATAAACACCGGGAGATGCACAATCGGTCACACTTATATTACACGGTTCAGTAACAACCAGCCACACCGGACGATAAATACCGCCATATACGCCAAACAAATTATGATTAACCGGGATCACATCGGGGCGTGATTTATTATCCGCTTTCACGATAATCTCATTCTCCTCTCCAGCCTTCAACAGCGGACTGATCTCACAGGCAAAAGCAGAATATCCGCCTTTATGGGAAGTTGCCAGCATGCCGTTCACAAAAACTTCTGCACAGGAGCCGACTCCCTCAAACCGTAAAAAGACACGCTTATCTTTCAGTTCAGCCGGGAAGAAATATTGTTTTTTATAATAAGCCGCCCCTTCATAAAAACTATTGGCCTGTACCTGCATATCTTTTGCATTCCAGGTATGAGGGATTTCAACTTCCGACCATCCCTTATCCCATTTCGGGGCATTGATGGCCAGTTCCTTTTCCGCCGGAGCTTTTTTAAATGACCAGCCGGAATTAAATGATTCGACTTTTCGGCCTTCCGCCTGCATGGTCATTAATCCCAGACAGGCTAATAATAAGGTTAAACTTAATACTCGTTTATTCATGATTTGTTAATTGAATGAGTTGCAAATATACTCCGGCATTCTTTTTTTCAGTAATAAAATCATCTCATTACCGATTAAGATTGTCTCTATTTACCTATAAAATCACTCAAAACGGATAAAAACCTCCTGGTCGAGTCCTCTTTTATGCTTATGGATCAGTCCTACCAACTTTTGAACTTCCGGCAACTCCAGACATTCGGGTGATAAGTTGAACGACTGCTTATCATATCTCTCCCGGCTTCCTCTATCCAACCACTCTTCTATATCATCCGGTACAAAATAATGAGCCTTCCCCGCCAGATAAGGTAAGTATTCATTACTGAAAACATTCAAACCTGCCGGATCAAAATCGCCGAAATGAAGATACGGATTCGGTATAGCAGCCAGCCAACGAATCAGGTCTTTGCTTTGTGTCTGAGGATAACGGCAAACAAACAGAGGCGTTATGTTATTGAACAGATAGGCTTGCTGACGGATATAACGAAAGTTCTCCGGATTCTCCATACCTACAACTGTCACTCCCGGATCAGGCACAAACGTTTCAAAATCGGAAATAAACAAATAACTACCCTCAACAGGTGAGACAACAAACGGTTTCTCGTTAAGCATAGATTGCAGTGGCTGGTAACAGTTCACACAGAAACCCTTAAAACTTCTTACCGGACGAATCTTTGTATCGCCTACCTGACGTGCTAAATCAGCACGGAGCAAGTCTTCCTTTTCCAGTGTTTCGACATAGAGCGATAGGTTACTTACATTGAAACGGTTGTAAAGAAAGTCATCGAGCGTAGCTTGATTCCTGACATAATAAGTTTTCCGACTCCCTTTCGGAAGGATTTGCAACACCTCTTCTTCCAGCAACAAAGCAGACAGTGCATTATTAAACTGGCTGGAAGGAAGCTTTTCTCCCCTCCCCAGCCGCTGCAATTTACGGGCATCCGCTAACGAGAGCTTCATGATTCGGCCTCCTTCCGGATCAAGCGTTTAACGACTGTGATATTCTGGCTGTCCTTATTTAATATATAGGTATAGCGATAATCCGTTGCCCGGTAGGAAGTAGGCGAACAATTGACCAGCAGGATATTGCGGCTGTTGGCAAAGTTGAGGATACCTTGTATGTTATTCGGATGCAACTTGCCGATCTCATCCATCATGCAATGCAGGCGGAAGTCGCTGAAACGGCGGGAGGCCTTTTCTTTGAACACATTGAGCAACATGATATTAATCATCGCCTTGACTAGCACATCCGTCCCGTCGGAACCCACATTGGCCAGTTTTTCCACCCATCCGCTGTCGTTATCGTTCTCCACGATGCGGAATTGCAGGTCGAAGGTGTCGGACAGGGTTAGCTCCTTCTCGCTCGTCAGTGATAATTCCTTCACCAGCGATTGCAGATAACCGACTGCCTTCCGGTTGTTCTCCTCCTGTTTCTCAGCAGAGCCGGAGAAAAGGTCGAAACTTCCCAAGCTAAAAAGATGCTCCTCATTGAAATCGCGTATGGTCTGCATCAACTGCATGATCTTATTCTCACTCGGCATGGCACGAAGGGCGATGCTTTTGATTACTCCGGCAAAGTTGCGTTCCACAAAATCGTCGTTGATATCGTTGATCACCTTCTGTATAGCTCCTTCCCGCGACATCATATCCGAAACTTCCTTTCCGATCTGCCGAATAATATCGGTGTAAGCCTTATTGGAACGTTGCTCGAACTCGGCGATCTTGTCGTTGTCGATAAAGTCAGTCAGTTCAGAAGCGAAATCCATAAAATCATCCTGAGTCGTCAGGCGGGTACGGAAATGGAAGGTGTTCTGTTCGGAGAAATTGCCGGTGAAGCGGTTCACAGCCTCCCGCAAGTCTTTTTCCCATTCTATGATACGGTAATGGTTACGGATCAAGTCCTCTACCAGTATCTTACAACGCTTCCCCGTTTCCTTTTCCGCACCGGACAGCAGTTCGACCGGGCAGTCCTCCTGCTGGCAGAATTCTTTTGTCCGGCGGATATCCTCCCTCAGTTCCTCCAACGAACGGTTTAGGTCGTCCAGGACAGTCCGCTGTTCGCCCGCTTCACGAACCAGTGACAAACGTTTCTGTTCGTATTTCTCTTGTTCGCCGGCCAATTCCTTTTCTTTCAGTTGCTTGTCGTTACGAAACTCATCCATCCGGTCGATCAGTTCTCGTTTATCTTTGCGATATTCGATCACCAGCGTCCGGTTATCTTCTATGAAACGCAGTTCGTTTTCCAGTTTCCCGATCTGATCCGTCACCATCGTTATCCGGGAAGTATCTGCGCCTTCACCGGCCAATTCTTTGGCATACTCTTGTTGCAAGGCAACCAATGTTTCTTTCAGTTTTATTCCGGCAGCGGCAATTCCGGCATGTAACAAAGCAGTGGCAGTTTCCACCTGTTCCGTTTCCTCTTTGACCCGTTGCCGGAACTCTTTCTCTTTGGCTTTGATCCGTTTATCCAGGACAGCAATCGATTTCTGCCATTCCTCTTCCGCCTCCATTCGTTGAGCGGTGACACAGCGTACCTGCTCTTCCACCTGTAGTAACAGGACTGCCTTCTCGTCTGCCGCCTTTTGCTGCCAGGTGATCAGCGCTGCCGCCAATTGCTGCAACTTCTTCTGGTGTTGTTCGTTGCGGTAATCCAGGCGGATCACTTCTTCCTTGTCCGCTTTTATCAAAGGCTGGTATTTCTTTTTGAGACGGACAGCCTCTTCTTCTTTGCGGACAGACAGGTCGTTGAACTGCTTTTTCAGTTCCTGTAACTGTGTCCGTAACTCCTGCTGTTCCTCTTCATATTCGCCAATGGTCTTCACCACTTTGCCGATCCCCGACAAATCAAGTTTGACACCGTAGAGTGTAGCGGATATCTTTTCCATCAACTGCGGACTGAGTCCGGTATGGAACAAGACCTGCTTCTCGTCGATCACCTTCCCGATCGTGTCTTCCCATCTGGGATATTCACGGTTCAGCCACTCATAGAGTGACCCCTGCCGGCTCTTCAGAAGAGTTGCAATCTCAGCGATATGGCGATCAGCCTCCTCTATTCGGCGTGACAGTTCTTTTTGAGCGGAAGCCGTTTCGCGTTCCAATGCTTGTCCTTCCAGCTCCCATTCGCGGGTGGTGCTTTTTATACGGCGGTTGCAAGTTTCTTTCTTCAGCATATCTTCCTTGATCTCTCCTTGCAACGCTGCTTGCTCTTCTTTACAGCTGCGAATTTCTTTTTCATAGAACACCTGATGGCCAATCTCCACTTTCCGGATCGCCAACGCAGAAAGTTCCTCCTTCTTCCGGTCAATCTTTCCGTGGGCGCTGTTCACCTTTTCTTCCTCCTGCTCCTTTATTTCGCGGATCAGTTGTTCCTGTTGTTTGAGAAGTTGCTCTTTCTTCTCAAAGAGCCGTTGTTGCAGACCGATCACCTCCGTCTCTTTGGTATTTTTGAATGTCGTGAATTGAGCCTTCTCCTGCTCTTCCAGCAAAGCAAACTTCTGGCGGATATGTGTAAAACGGTCTGTCAGGACACGCAACTGTTCTTCCAACCCAGCCTTTTTACCCGCGACACTTTCACGAGCGTTTACCCGTTGTTCAATCTCCGTGATATTCAGTTGTTCATATCGTTTCTTCTGTTCACGGGCCTGCTGCAACTTTTCGTTCAACTGTTTGATATCGGATACGATCTGTATTTTCTTCTCTTGGTATTTATTCGCCAGTTCGCTCAATTGCATTTCCGTCTTTCTCAACTTTTCCTGTTGCTCGGAAAGATGTCGTTCACGAACGGGAAGTTCTTCGCCGGCAAGACGATAAGCAAAGTTCAGTTCGTGTGACAGTTCCTTCCGCTCCTGTTCATGGTAAAGCAACGTACGATGCACATCGATGACTTTCTCCGCCTGTTTACGTACCAGTACATTTCCGTTCCTGTCCTTTGCATGCCACAGGCTGATGTCCTTATATTCTTCCTCGAATCCTTTGAGATGATCAGCATATTGACTCAGATCAATCGTCGCATTTTCTTCGCTCAGTGACATGATGATCGTATCTTTAATAAATGAGGCTTCCAGTTTTGAATTAAGGAAGACATTCTGTATCGTACGAGGAATATTCTGATACTGGCAGCTTTCGGTGATGGCAAACTTGCGAAACTCGGGCGGCAGTCCCTTGTTATTCCCGAAGATGATATTCCGGTATTCTTCGTATTTCTCGATCTTTCGGCTATAATACACCTTACGCCCCAATGCTTCGCGTATCTGATCCCAACCGTCGAAGGCACGCCCCTCCGGGGAAATAAAGAAATCCTTGTCGTAGGCAATATCGAGGAAACGAAAACAGGCACGTCCCTGCGAACGGAACGCCATCACCAGATAACAACCCTCATCGCGCTTTACTTCGTAGATCACATATGAATTGGCATACGGGAAATAGTATTCGTCGAAACTTTTCTTCTCTTTCGAAATTCCCAGTTTCATCTTATCCGCATTATAGAAAAAGAGCAAGGCACGCAGCACGGTACTCTTCCCCACTCCCTGGGTTCCGATGAAATGTACATTGCCGTCGACTGGGATATCGGCATAATTCACCCGGGCGCTGTTGATAAAAACAATTCTATTCAGGTATCTCATTTTGCGTTTCTTCTGGTATATTGATACAGGTTACTAATTCTTCCAGATAATTAAAAGCAGCTACAACCTTATAGGTCGATGTGATCTCGTTCTCCAACTCGATGAACCCGTCACGTTTCAGATCGTTCAGTACCTTTTCGAGTATCTCGTCCTGCTTCTCCTTTCCCGTATATTTCTTTAGTCCGCCGAGCTTCTCCTTCAGCTCCGCATCCAGTTTGAGACGCACCAGAATATCGGACGGCTGGAAACGGAAACCGGGGGCAAATGCATTATCATACGTTTTGACAAAGTCGAGCACATCGATCCACCGCATGGCGATTTCCAGCTTACGTTCCAGTTCGGCACGGGTTTCGCGGCGGGCAAAATAATAGTACTCGTTGCCGCCTTCGAGGAAAAAGTTGATCGAAGCGTAATGTTCATAGAGTTCCGTAAGGTTCCCGTCTATCTGGTTGTAAAGCTGGCGGATATGCGGATCGGTACTATCCGACGAGATAAACCCACCCTTGCTCAATAACTCGAATATTTCAGCTGTCTGTTTAATCATAGTTCATATTTATTTAGGATACACCAAAGTATATTCGACCCCATAGGCCGAAGCATACCGGTCAGTGACCGAACAATCGTCGTAATACTGGGAGATAATCTGGCAGTAGAAGGTGATACGCTCGTCAATATCTACCTCTTTCGGAAAGTGGTAAGTCATCACGAAAGTGAACAGGTCGCTACCCGAAGCCAGAAACGCGTTCTTCACCTCTTCCAGATTGATAAATATTTCTTCCGTCGTCTGCGTCACAAGATAATCACCGGCAATGTTACCAGCAATCTTCTTCGCCTGGCGGCCATTTTTCTTCACACGGACAAATACTTTACGGATACTTTCCACCACATCGTCGCCGCTGCGCAGATAATCGACCGACAAACGAAGCGGATAAGTGGGCGACGGCTCGAAGCAAACGGGATCTTTGGCTACCAGAACTTCGCGGATATTCGTCTTGCTTTCCAGCTCAAACTGGTCTTTCAGGTATTTCAACTGGCGAACTTTTACCAATATCCGGCTCTGATACTCGATTTGGTTCAAATAACTGATAATCTGTTTCTGGATCTCGATCAGGTTGTGGCTGCATTCGTAAAACTGAAGTCTCAGCATATCAGTAATATGCCCCAGTTCCTCATCCGTAGCAATACAGAAAAAGGCTTCCTCATTTCCGTTGATAAGTTCCTCTGTCGTCCGGATCAACGCTTCAATACCTTCGCGCTTTTCATCGAGGCGCACCAGCTTCTGTTTCTTTATCTTATAATTGGGTTCGCTTTTAAAGGTATTATCAACATTCCGTTTCAGGTCGATCACATTGCGAAGAGTGGTGACGGCGATGTTACGCAGTGTCCGTTTGATATTCCGCAGATAGCTGTATCGCTGTGTCTCGTTGTTTTCCTGAAGGAAATAGGATATCGTATCTTTCAGATAAGTGATATGTTCATGGACGAACGAAATATTGATCTCCTCGTTCACCTCCAGTATCTGTTCGAAGAATTGCAGATAGGAATCTTCCAGTTCGAGAAACGAACCGTTCTCCCTGACGACCTCCGAATCGACCAGTTTCCGGATGCGTTCTTCCTTATAGTCCACCAAAGCCAGCGCATCCTCATAACGAAACGAAAGTATCTTCCGCTTCGCAAACAGCTCTTTCAACAACCGTTGTTCGCGACTAAGCGTTTTGAGGAGTTCTTCTATAGAATGAAATGCAGGCATAGGGGTATGATGTTTTTAATTAATTGATCTTAATTCGTTAGATTGTACCACCATTTTCGATTGTACCACCATTTTAAGTGGTACAATTGATTAAGACGTGCCAACGTCCACGTGTTCCACCCTCACGCTTAATGTACTCTTTATTCTGTAACTCCTTTATTTCTTTCTGAACAGCCGATTTGTTTATAGTAAGTACGTCAGATAATTCACGCACCGTAATCTTAGGGTTAGAAGATATCTGCTCTATTATTTTTTCAGTAACAGGTCTTCTGAACAAAATGACTTCACCATTCATATACCACAATTTACCGGAATGCCGGTGAATAATTTTAAGTTCGATATCAAGTTCCTCCTCCAAAACATGCTTCATATAATTAATAAACGGCTTTATTTGTCCAAACGAAGCCTTAGCACCTTCGGCTGGGATGGAGCCGACAGCCGCATCCGCTGCACTTAGAGCACGTAAATAGTTCGCTTTATCCTTTGTTTTAATTACAATCATTGGGTAATTATGACGGGAAAGAATGTAGTTCACCATCAATCTGGCTATACGACCGTTTCCGTCCTCAAAAGGGTGGATACGAATATACCGATAATGGAACACGGCTGCCAACTCTATCGGAGACATCTCTCCGGCCACTTCCGCTTTATTATACCATTGTACCAAATCATTCATTAAAGCCGGTGTTTCTTCCGGGGAAGCATATTCAAAAGACTCTCCGGTAACGGTTATTACGGAATTAGGACGAGTTTTATAACATCCGGCATGAATGACGTACGAAGTCGTTGTCCCATCAGGCAATCTGCGATAAACAGTATAATCTTCGCGTAAAAGAGTATGATGAAGTTGGCGGATAAAGGTTTCCGTCAAAGGATGAATCTTTTCTGCAGCTTCTACTTGCATCATTTTCAGGCCGACATTATGTGCTTTCATTTCTTCCAAGTCTTTCATGTTGGCTTCGCCGATCACTTTCCCAAATAGCAATAAAAGTTCTGTCTGGCCATAAGTCAGCGTATTTCCTTCCATATGATTGGAATTATAGTTGAATTCCAACATGAATTTCTGATTCAAACGAATACTGTCTTCTTCTTTCAATGGCTGCAAAGATAACCATTCGCCATAAAGTTTCTCTATATTGTCCATAACCGTTCCTTTTTCAATCTCCTGATTCGTTCTTTCGGATACAGTTACCGAAGAATCCCCAATAGTTGAATTCGCTTGCAACTGAATTGCAAATCTAATAAAATAATCTTATTCCCCCATTGCCACCACCAGTTATTGATAATCGTCCTGCCATCTTTTCCTTTAAGTCCCCAAAGCAGACGACGAAAACAGAAAAGAGTATCCTATTGATACTGGTCAAAGACAAAGAAAGTGTACTACAGATATTCAATCTCTTCGGGAAGCTGCTGGACGGCAAGTAGGAGACAATAAAAAATATCCCCTTCAAAGATACAGGTTGTCCCTATATTAAGTATCTTTGGTGCTGAAGAAAAGATTGTCCGACGGATGTCGAACAGTTAGCCGACTCTTGTCAGACAGCTGTTCCACCTCCGTCGAACAGCTGTTTTACAGGGGTCGGACAAACCTTTTGTACCGATATAAGTAAGATTATATCGGTTATAATTGAGATTATGTCCGGAACAAGGTTGATTACAACCAGGATATCACACTTAAACAACACTGCCTATGTCAGCCACTTATAACCTATTTAAGAATCCGGGGAAGGGAGATAATCTTCATGCTCGTCAGGTAAACCAGTACACCGTGCGCATCGATGCGCTTTGCGAAGAGATTTCCCAGATCAGTTCTTTCTCTTCTTCGGATGTAAAAGGAGTGCTGGAAGCACTGAAAAGCCGGATTGCCTTTCACCTGAAATATGGGGATATCGTCGAACTGGAAGGGTTGGGTACGTTCAATGCCTCCCTGAAATGTCCGTCTCTGCCCACAGAAAAACAGATCACACCTCATCTGGTGAGGTTCAACAAAGTAGTGTTCCGCTGCTCCAACGAACTGAAGAAGGAGTTGCGTTATATGAAAGTGGAACGGGCCGACGAACCAAGCCGTCTGAAAGGATACACGGAAGAGAAGCGGAAAACGAATATATTGAATTACATACAGCAAAACAACACGATCTCTACCCTCGAATGCCGTTCCATCAATGGTTGCTCGAAGTATATCGCCTTGAAAGATCTCCGGACATTGTTGGATGAGCAAAAGATTGTCCGTTTGGGGTATCGCGCCAATGCACAATATGGCCTAAAAACCAGGGAGGAATAAATATGGGAGTTATCTACAGACTGATGCTTACCCTGATCCTGTCCCTGCACCTCATCACTATATATGCAGAAAACGAAAACCCTTTCTTTTTTTCCCATCTCGGTGTTGAAGACGGGCTTTCGCAGGTATCTATTCTCAGTATATTTCAGGATTCGGAAGGATACATATGGTTCGGGACACGTAACGGAGCAAACCGTTACGACGGTTATGAATTTAAAGTATACCAGAACGAAGTAAATAACCCGGCATCGATCAGTGACAATTATATCCGTAAGATAAGTGAAGACAAAGACAAAAATATATGGATAGGGACTTCCAACGGAGTCAATTGCATCGATTACAGGACACAGCAGATTTCCCGCTTCTATCCGCAGGCCATCAATCCGCAGATAACAACGAATGCTGTCAATAACTTTCTCCGCCATGCAGACGGTGAGTTATATGCTTTCACCACACGGAGCATATTAAAATGCAATTCTGACAAAACTGTAGAGGAAATGCCCTATCTGACAGAAATGAAATCACCGATCCATTCTGTTGCCCAGGATAGTGACGGAGATATTTTCATCGGAACAGAAGATAAAGGACTGTACATTTTCACTTCCGGCTGGAAGCTGAAGAAACATTATTTACCGGACAGTTCTAATAATCAGCAAACATTACCCATCAGTACAATATCGGCCTTATTACCGGGACCCGGTAATACTGTTTTCATTGGTACCAATGAAAACGGATTGTGCCTCTACAATAAAAAGGAGCAGACTTTCACCCGTTTGAACACGGATAATTCGGGGTTAAACAATAATTCAGTCCGCCACCTCACCGTATTGAGCAAGGACTCTGTCTTGATAGGGACTTTCAGAGGACTGAATATACTAAACACCCAAAACATGATTATCACTCCGATCAACATGGATATGAAGGCAAAAGGAGCACTCAGCCATTATTCCATCCATAGCATGCTGATCGACCGTGACCAAACATTATGGGTAGGGACCTACTCGGCCGGAGTCAATTATCACAGTCCTTTTTACAGGCCAGCTTCCTTTATCACCACCAACTCTTTTGCCGGTATTATTGGACAAGGACGGGAAGACAGCAACGGGAATATGTGGTTCGCAACGGAAGGGGCCGGATTACTTTACTATAATCCACGCACCGAAGAACAAAAACTCTACCCCATCAAGCCTTTACAGGCCGGGAATTATGAAATAAATATCCTTAAATCCATCTTGATACAAGGAGATTCCATTCTATGTTCCACCCACTTCGGCTCAGTCTATCTCTTTTCCATCCGGAACAAGCAGTACAAAAAAATACATGATTATAAATATAATGACATCAATACATTATATATAGACAACAAACAGCGGCTGTGGATACCAACCAATACGCCCGACCAAACCGTCATGGCCGATAAAGAAAAAACAACGAGTTATTTTAATGTAAACGGTCATAAAAAACAATTCAGGGGAATCTGTCTGATTAAAGAGCTGGAACCGGATGTCTTCTTATTCGGAGCAATATCCGACAGTGTTTTTGTGTACGACATGAACAAGGAAACGGCTACCGACCTTACTTCCCTGCTCCAGAACGGCGATAAGAGAAAACGGTTGGGAAGTATATCGGGTGCCTTGAAAGATGACAACCAATTCATTTGGATAGCCACTACGAAAGGAGGTCTGTTCCGCCTCGACAGCAACCTGAATCTGATACAAAACTACCAGAAAGAAAACGGGTTATCAGAAAGTTATATCAATTCACTTTCGATCGATAAAAACGGAGATATATGGGTCGTTACCGGTAAAGAATTATATAAGTTAAACCGTCCTGAAAACAAATTCGAGCTGGTAAAACCGGTCGACAGTCCGACACAGGAATACTCATTATATGCAAACAATTGTGTTTCAAACGACGGGACCCTCTATTTCCCGGGGAACCAGGGTATCCTGGCCATCAACCCGCAAAAAGTAATAACAAATCCGAACAGACCTCCTGTCTATGTCACCTCACTACTGATAAACAGTCAGGAAGACCCGGAAGGCCTGCCGACTTACCAGGAGTTATTGCCTTTGCAATATAATAACACCATCACGTTAAAAGCCAGCCAGGGTAATATCACCATCCGCTATTCAGCCCTCAACTTTATCCACTCCGAAGACAACTCATATGCCTATATGATGGAAGGGGCCGACCATAACTGGCATAATATCGGCAACCGTCGGGAGGCTTACTATAGTAATTTGTCACCCGGTAAATATACCTTCCGCGTAAAAGCAGCAAACAACGACGGTGTCTGGAATCCGGAAGAAGCGGTATTACATATTACCGTAAACCCTCCTTTTTACAAAACATGGTGGGCTTATTCACTCTACCTATGTATCTTATCGTTAATTATTACGCTAATTATCCGTTGGCAACATCGTAAACACGAACGAGAACGGGAGGAAAAATACAGACAACTGGAACAGGAACGAATGAACGAACTGCATGAAGAACGCATGCGGATGTTCACCAACTTTTCCCATGAGTTAAGAACTCCCCTCACATTAATCATCAATCCGCTGAACGATCTTCTCCAACGGGTAACTTTCTCACCCGAAGTAAAAGACGCTCTGCAACTGATTAAAAAAAATACGGGCCGGATGCTGCTGCTGGTAAATAACCTGATGGATATCCAGAAATATGAGGCCGGCAAGACGATCCTTCAAAAGACCCGGTTTAATTTCTCTTCCTTTATGAACGAAATGTATCGTTCATTCGAGAGTGTGGCAACCAACCGGGAAATCACTTTCAGATTAGAAAACAAGTTACCGGAATCATTCTTCACTTGCTATGACGAAGCTGAGATCGAAAAAGTCTTTTTCAATCTGCTGTCCAACGCTTTCAAATTCACTCCTTCCGGAGGGCAGATCACCATCACGATCCGACAGATAGCACAAAATGACTGCGAAGGCTTACCGGTTTTTCCTGAAGACGAAGCATCGATACTGATTGAAAACAGTTATCTCTTTATCGAAATAACAGATACCGGAAAAGGATTCAATCAAAAAGATGCAGAAAAAATATTCGAACCGTTTTACCGGGCGAAAGGAGATATTCATAAACAAGTCTCGGGCACCGGTATCGGACTCAGTCTGACCCGTTCCATCGTCCAACAACACCAGGGATGTATCTGGGCGGAAAGCATCGAAGGAGAAGGAACTCATTTCATGATACTCTTGCCGGATACGGAAAAACAGAAAGTGCAGACTGACGAAGTCCCTGCATCACGCCCATCGGAAATCAGTAAAAAGGTAGCTTTGCTGGTTGAAGAAACGGAAACCCACAATAAGCAAATCATCTTGTTGGTAGACGACAACCAGGAAGTTTTGGAATACCTGGAACAACAACTCCAGCACGATTATATTGTCATGAAAGCTATCAACGGCAAGGATGCCCTTGAACAGATAGACAAGACTTATCCTCATATCGTCATCAGCGATGTCATGATGCCGGAAATGAACGGACTGGAGCTATGCCGGAGGATCAAAGAAGATCAGAACTTCTGCCATATCCCGGTAATCTTATTAACAGCCAAGTCGATGGTTTCTCAAATCGAAGAAGGACTGGAGGCCGGTGCGGACGACTATATCGTCAAACCGTTCCATGTCTCCTTGCTGAAAGCCCGTATAAAGAACATCCTCTCACTCCGGGAGAAAATGAAGAACCTATACGGAGAATCTTTGACTTTGAAACAGCTCGGTGTGGAAAAGCCGGAAGAAGACAACGACTTCCTCAACCGGTATATAGAAATTGTAAAAGCCAATATATCCAATCAGGAACTGGACGTCTCCGTCATCTACCAGGCGCTGGGTATGAGCCGGGCAAACTTTTACCGGAAGGTAAAAGCCGTTACAGGCTTATCTCCTATTGAACTTATCAAGAACATACGCTTGGAAGCCGGAGCCAAACTACTTAAAGAATCGAACATAAATGTTTCTGAAGTAGCCCAGCATATCGGCTTCAGCAGCCGTTCTTATTTCGCCCGGAGCTTCAAAGCGGTATACGGAATGTCGCCTACCGAATACCAGGAAAGTAAATAAAACGGCATAGTAATTCTGCTTATCAGCAGCCTGAGACATTTATACTCTCTTTTGGGATAATCGTACTTATCCGGAAACAGGTTCTTTTATTCTTTTGGCGTTGTTAATTTTAATAGAAGAACCTATGTATTCAATGTCATTAAAACACATGGCTGCCCTGGCTAGTCTCAGCGCCGCCACTTTGTTGCCCGGAAATCTGAACGCACAACCGGCACCCGTTCCTTTTACTGAACAAAACACGGCTACGCCGGACAAGCAGGAAATCCTTTCCATTGCCCGGAAGGTAGCCGACTGGCAGATCAAGGAGTTTTCCAATAACAAATATGCCGTCAAAGAGCCGAAAGGCTGGATAGCAGGCGCCCTTTATATGGGAATGTTCGACTGGGCGGAACTCAGCGGTGACAATCAGTATTTCGACTGGCTGAAAAAAGTATTCAACCGCCAGCACTGGCAGGTAGCCGACCGTATGTACCATGCCGATGATGTTTGTGTTTCGCAAACCTATATCGATATGTATACTAAGTATAAGGAAGACAAAATGCTCCTCCCCACTACGGCACGTATCGACTGGGTTATCAACAACCCGTCCAATGGCGGTCTGGATATCGACTATAGCAAACCGCTTTCCTACGAAAGATGGTCATGGTGCGACGCCCTATTTATGGCTCCGGCTGTCTATACCCGGCTGTACACACTTACCGGAAACAAAAAATACATGATATTTGCCGACGCTGAATTCAAAGCGACCTACAACCATCTGTATGATAAAGACGACAAACTATTCTTCCGCGACAGCCGTTATTTCGGCCAGCAGGAGGCCAATGGGAAAAAGGTATTCTGGGGACGCGGTAACGGTTGGGTTATCGGCGGACTGGCTGAGATATTAAAAACACTTCCGGCCGAAGATACCGAATACCGTCCTTTCTATCTCCAATTATTCAAGGAGTTAAGCGAAAGCCTCACCAATCTGCAAAACAAAGACGGCTTCTGGCACGCCAGCCTCCTCGACCCGGACAGCTATCCTTCACCCGAAACAAGCGCCACCGGATTTATCGTTTACGGACTGGCTTACGGTGTCAACCAGGGATACCTTCCGGCAGACAAATACTTTCCGGTTATTCAAAAAGGATGGAATGCACTCGTTTCTGCGGTTGAACCGGACGGCAAACTGGGTTGGGTACAACCGGTTGGAGCCGACCCGCGAAAAGTGACCCGCGAGATGACGGAACTATACGGAACCGGAGCTTTCCTGATGGCCGCCTGCGAGATGTATAAATTTAACAAATAAAACCATATAAAATACATGTTTTTTAGCTTATCGAGACAAAAATACACCATTTTGAGACGTTTTTGCCCACACACCAAACCCGCTTTTTATTCTTTTGACAAAAAATTAGTGACATAACTTTATTTTCACAACTTAAATTATTACAAGTATGAACAAATCTTACAACGCCCTCCCTCCTCAAAAGAGGAAGGCAGCAGGGAGAAAGAGCAGATTTCTTTCTTTATTAATCATTCTTCTTACATCTTTATCCGTGCAGGTATTTGCACAAGATGTCAGAATAACTGGTACTGTTATTGGAGAGGCCGACAAATTTCCGATTATCGGAGCAAACGTATTGGTAAAAGGTACTACTATCGGTACCATTACCGATGTAGATGGTAAATTTTCTCTTGATGTCCCTCAAAACGCAACCCTGGTAGTCTCTTACATCGGTTGCCAGACGCAAGAGATTAAAGTGACAGGAGCTAAAACATTGAACATTGCTATGAAAGACGATGCAATTGGATTGGAAGATGTTGTTGTTATCGGTTACGGTTCACAGAAAAAGTCTGACCTTACCGGTGGGATTGTTGCCGTAGGAGAAGAAAAACTCCAGATGGTAACGACCAACAACCTGTTGGACAAACTTGCCGGACAGGTAGCAGGTCTGAACATCACGACAAGTAAAGCCAGTCCGACCGAAGACCAGACACTGCGTGTTCGTGGTGAAAACTCACTGACTGCCGACAACGCTCCGTTGGTTGTATTGGATGGTATCCCTTACAGCGGTTCGCTGGGTGACATCGATCCGAACATCATTGAAAACATGTCTGTACTGAAAGATGCCTCTTCGGCAGCGATCTACGGTTCACGTGGTTCTAACGGTGTTATCCTGATCCAGACTAAAAAAGGAAAGAAAGGTGCCGCCTCTGTTTCCTACAAAGGTCAGATCGGTTTCTCACAGCCGGAACGTCATATCAATATGATGAACGGTACGGATTACATCAAGTATCTGCAAGCGCAGTATGCAGTATGGAAAGGCATTGAAAACCCGACCGTCGATGACGTATTAAGAGCGATTGAAAAAGAAAACTACCAGAATGGCATCGAAACGGACTGGCAGGATATGATCTTCCGTACAGCCCTGACTAACAGCCACCAGATCAGCATTTCCGGAGGTACGGATGCAACGACTTATATGGCATCTATCTCCCGTCTGAATCAGGAAGGAGTTGTTAAAGATACCGGCGTAAAACGTACGAATATATCTTTGAATATCACCCAGAAACTGGGTAGCTGGCTGACAGTGGGTATGGGAACCCAAGCAATCCAGAAAGATTACGGTGGCATACAGGCCGGTATCTCCGATGCTATGCTTCAGTCTCCTTACGGTAAGATGTACAACTCTGACGGTTCTATGCGCGACTATCCGATGGATGAAACATTACACCCGAACCCATTCGCCAACGAAAAAGCAACCAGCGATAAGGTGACCCGCAACATTTTCATCTCTACTTTTGCAGAAGCAATGTTGCCGGTAAAAGGTTTGTCTTTCCGTACAAATTTCGGTTACAACTACCGCTCTAAATTCGAAGGTGAATATTACGGACGTAATACCCTGACCGGACGTGCACAGAACGGTTCTGCCAAAATTTTGAACCAGCATTACTGGGATTATACCTGGGAAAACCTGTTGAAGTACAACCGTGAATTCGGGAAACATAAGATCGATGCTACAGCCTTGTTCAGTATGCAGCAAACCAATACGCAGCAATCGGAACAATCCGGTACGAGCTTCGTAAACGACGATTCCGAATACCATAACATGGCGGGAGCAGAAAACAACAAGACACTCAAGTCCGAACTGACCGAAACAGCAATGTTGTCATACATGTTACGTGTTAACTACAACTATGCCAACAAATATCTGTTGACTCTTACCGGACGTTCCGATGGCTATTCCGCTTTCGGTGAAAACAATAAATATGCATTCTTCCCGTCTGTAGCCGGAGCATGGAACATTTCACAAGAAGATTTCATGGAATCGACTGCCGACTGGTTAAGCATGTTGAAAGTACGCCTGTCATGGGGTTCGAACGGAAACCAGGCCATCAAGGCTTACCAGACACTGGACCGTCTGTCGCTGACGACTTATATCTGGGGTGACAAAGGAACGACAGTCAACGGCGCATTTCTGCCTTACGACGGTGTCGGCAACCCGAACCTGAAATGGGAAACAACCCGTACGATCAATGCCGGTATCGACTTCAGCTTCCTGAACAACCGCCTGTCCGGTAATATCGACTTCTATGTTGCCAATACGTCCGACCTGTTGATGAAACGTACTGTTCCTATCATGAACGGATACAACTCAATCATGGACAACGTGGGTAAAACCCGCAACACCGGTGTAGAAATCGTATTAAACTCCGTAAATGTTGAAACAAAAGACTTCCGTTGGGGATCTACTTTCAACTTCGCCCTGAACCGCGATAAGATCATCGAACTGCGTGGTGACGGCAACGACGACTTGACCAACAAATGGTTTATCGGCGAACCGGTAAGAGTACATTACGATTACGATGTAATCGGTACCTGGCAGGAAAACGACCAGTTTGTTATAAACGGTCATACAATCTCCTGGGATGCAACTCAGAAAAAATACCTGAACGAAGATGGCGTTGAATATCAGAAAGGTGCAGCACCGGGTTCAGCCAAACTGGCGGACCGTGACGGCGACGGTGTGATTACCGCAAAAGATAAAAAGATCATCGGCTCCAAACTTCCGAGTTTCACCATGTCTCTGGGTAACACGATCAATTATAAGGACTTCACCTTCTCATTCCTGTTCAACGGCGTATTCGGCGTGACTAAGGAAATGCAAGACTACAACTTTGAACGTTGGGGACTCGGATACAATTACATCGACGGTATGGATTACTGGACACCGGAAAACCCGACCAACGAAATGACCTCTCCGGGTTATGTACCTTACGACAAACATACATTCTATAAAAAGATGAATTATGTTCAGTTGAAAAATATCACACTGGGCTATAATATCCCGCAGACAGCTTTAAGCAAAATCGGTATTGCCGCTCTGAATATAAATGCAAGTATCAATAATGTATGTACATTCAGCAACGTGAAAAATGCATTGAACTATGATGGTACGGATACAAATGCGAATATCATTTACACCTATCCGACCGCCCGTTCATATATGTTAGGTTTAAATCTTACTTTCTAATCAATAAATGAATACAGATATGAAAAATATATTGAAAGTTGCCGCAGCAACATTTTTACTACTTTCAGGAACTGCGTGTTCCGACTTCCTGGATGAAGACCTGAAAAAAGAATTGGCACCGGATAATACCTACACCAGTACTTATGGTTTCCAGGTGGGTGTAAACGGTCTGTATGGCTGGGCCCGTTCCGAGTTCAACACATGGGGAGGCGGTACGGCTTCGCTAAGCCAGGCTTGTCCGTACGAAGCATTCCAGGTGGCGACCGATATCGTTTATACCGGTCATAAAGACGGTTCCCTGCTTCCATTCGAGAACCTGTCTTATACATCTTCCACGACATTCGTCGAAAACTACTGGAAATGGTCGTACGGCCTGATTGCCAACGTAAACGAATTGCTTACTTATGCCGATAAAAATGAGAACTGGACTGCTCCGACCGATAAAGCCGGTTTTCAGGCAGAAGCCCGCTTCTTCCGCGCTTATGCTTACCGCTACCTGACTTATCTGTATGGTGACGTTCCTTATGTAGATAAAATCGAAGGACAATTCCGCACTGACTTTACACGGACACCGAAAGCGGAAGTGCTCGGACATATGATAGACGATTTGAAGTTTGCTTCAGAGAATCTGCCGGAAAACCCGGATAATATATCCGACGTCGGCAAATTGACGAAATGGGCAGCCATCCACCTGTTATCGGAAGTTTATCTGATGGCCGGAGAATATGCTAAAGCAGAAGAAGCAGCCCTGCAGGTTATCAATTCAGGTTATTTCCATCTGATGAATGAACGTTTCGGTGCACAGAAAGACCAGCCGGGCGATGTATTCTCAGACATGTTCCTCGAATACAATCAGAACCGTACATCCGGTAATATGGAATCCATCTGGGTTATGCAGCTTGAATACGACACCAACGGCGGTGGCGGCAAATACGAAGACTGGACAAAACGTGCATGGGTTCCCAAATACTGGAACGAAACAGGTTTTACATTATGTGACTCATTGGGTGGACGTGGTCTGGCTCAGATCGTTCCGTTCAAATGGTGGATCGATGAAGATGGTTTCTATACAGCCAACGATGTGCGTAATTCAAAATACAACATTAAGAGAACCTGGTATTATAACAACCCTGAAACACCGGAATTGCTGGGTAAGGAAGCGCCTGTTACGGAAAGTACATGGTCAAAATGTACCATTTATCCGGTTATCACGAAGTTCTTCTATGGAAAGACCGATGACAGCCCGAGTTATGAAGGAAACAACAAAGACCGTATGAAATTCCGTCTGGCAGAGACCTATCTGCTGTTGGCTGAAGCCCGTATCCGTCAGAACAATGCCAGTGGTGCCGCCGAAGCGATCAACGTAGTCCGCAAACGTGCCGGAGCACCGGACATCACAGCATCACAAGCAACAATGGACTTCCTGCTGGATGAACGTATCCGCGAATTGGTTGGCGAAGAACTGCGCCGTCTGACATTGGTTCGTACCGGTAAACTGGTAGAGCGTACCAGAAAGTACAACTCTTACAGCAACAAAATAGACGAACACCATGCTTTATGGCCGATTCCGCAGACAATCATCGACTCCAATACAGGAGCTGATTTCCCACAGAACACTGGTTATTAATCTATAACCGATAAGGGACATTTACAGACAATGTACTTGTCCCTTATTATTTATTAAAATTTATGTATCATGAAACATTTTCTAGTATTTTTATCTCTCCTCTCCACATTCAGTTTATCCGCCCAGGATTGGCTGATCGACGGTTCCTCTTACAAATCGACAGCACAAACAACCCACGATGGGAAACGTCTCGGATTAACGAACGGCCTCCTTCGCCGTACATTCCTGCTTGCTCCCAATGCAGCGACCATCGCCCTTGACAACCTGATGACCGGGCAAAACGAGCTGCGTGCCGTCCGTCCCGAAGCCTTACTTGTCATCAACGGAAAAGAATATCCTGTCGGAGGCCTGACCGGACAGCCGGTCAATAACTTCCTGACAGAAGAATTTATCAACAATATGCAGGCTTGCGATTCAGCATTCATGTTGGTAGACTATCAGATAAGCGAAAGCAAAGAACGCTTCCCCTGGAAACCCAACAGCCAATGGATATCCAACTTATACCCCTGGCCTGCCCCGGGAAAACGGATCACCTTCAATTACCAGGCTCCGGCAACTGCCCCTCAGGACTGCAAAGACCTGAAAATACGTGTCATTTATGAACTGTACGACGGTGCCCCTATCCTGGCCAAATGGATCGAGATCGACAATAAAGGAACAATGCCTGTTACACTCGATTCTTTCAAGTCAGAAATACTCGCTTTGGTCGAAACGGCTCCGAAAGTACATTACGGCGAACCGCATGAAGTCCGCATGATGGCACAGGAAGCAGGTGCTTACACAAAAGATTTCCGTAAACAACCCGTGCAAACCGATGCGCCGCGCGATTATATCGACCGCTTCACCCAACTGTTCGTCGTAACCGACTATGCCATGGGCGGCGATATGGAAGCGATGAAAGACAATCCGGCTGTCCGTTGGGTATTCGATCATCCGGAATACGAATTTACCGGTATCCGCTATTATGGTCAATATAAACCGGCACGTCTGGAAGTCACTCCCCTACTCGGTCCCGGTTTGGAAATCAAACCCGGCGACACCTTTGAATCCTGCACGGCTTTCGAAATGCTGCGTGATGCCAGCGACCGGGAACGACGCGGACTGGCAGAATGTAAATTCTGGCGTATGATGGCTCCCTGGACACAGGAAAACCCTATCTTCATGCACGTCCGCCAATCGGACAGCGAAGCGGTGAAGCAAGCCATCGACCAATGTGCCGCCGTTGGTTTCGAAATGGTCATTATGACTTTCGGTAGCGGATTCAAAATCGAAAATGACTCAGCCGCCTATCTGCAACGAATGAAAGAACTTAGCGACTACGCTGCCGGGAAAGGTATTGCCATCGGCGGTTATTCCCTCCTGGCAAGCCGCGGAGCTAAAGAACAAGATGCCGCAATCAGTCATAAAACCGGAAAACCGGCCAAAACACGCGAAGAAGGCAGCCGCTTTGGCGTATCTCCCTGTATCGCATCCGATTGGGGAGACACCTACTTCCGTAAATTACAGAACTTCTTCACCACCACCGGAATGAATGTCTTCGAAAACGACGGTTCATATCCCGGCGACCCTTGCGCCTCCACTTCACACAGCGGTCACAAAGGCTATCTCGACTCCCAGTGGAAACAGTGGAAGAAAATCAACCGATTCTATCGCTGGTGTCGGGCAAAGGGGGTTTACCTGAACATCCCCGACTGGTATTTCCTGAGCGGCTCCAATAAAACACCGATGGGATATGTAGAGACCAACTGGTCGCTGCCCCGCGCTTATCAGGAAATTATCGAACGACAGAATATCTATGACGGAACCTGGCAGAAAACGCCCAGCATGGGTTTCATGTTCGTTCCCCTCACCCAATATCACGGAGGAGGCGAAGCGGCCACAATCGAACCGTTGAACGAGCACCTCGACCATTACGAAACGCGTCTACGGAACCTCTTCGGGGCCGGTGTGCAAGCCTGTTACCGTGGTCCGCGCCTCTACGATACGGAAGCGACCAAAGAACTGGTCAACCAATGGGTGGCTTTCTATAAAAAATACCGTCAGATACTCGACTCCGATATCATCCACCTGCGCCGTCCCGACGGACAGGACTGGGACGGCATCATGCACGTAAATCCTTCATTGAAACAGAAAGGATTCATCTCAGTGTATAACCCGCTGGATGTTCCCATCCGCAAAGAGATCAAAATACCTCTTTATTACACCGGACTGACCGACAAAGTGACTGTAAAGGAACAGGATCAGAATGTGCAGGTATATGTATTGGAACGTGACTATTCCGTTACAATCCCCATCACAATACCGGCAAAAGGATACAATTGGTATGTTATTGAATAGGTTTTGCATATAATTTGCATATAAAATAGAATAATCATGAATAGAAACAACACATTAACCAGGCAACTGCTTTTTTGCCTGTCTTTCGGACTGCTCCCTTTGCTGAATGCAAACACAAGCAGTCTACAGGCATCAAAGCCTGATGCCCCCAAAAATCAGAAGAAAATATATCAGAAAGGTTGGATCGATTTCAACAAAAACGGAAAGAAGGATATATATGAAGATCCTTCGCAACCTATCGACAAACGGGTGGAAGATCTCCTTAAACAAATGACAGTCGAGGAAAAGACCTGTCAACTGGGAACGATCTATGGATACGGAGCCGTCCTTAAAGATACACTGCCGACCGATGAATGGAAAACCCGTATCTGGAAAGACGGTATCGGTAATATCGACGAGCACCTTAACGGAGAATGGAAACGCACTTCCCTTGACTTTCCTTACTCCAATCATGCTGAAGCAATGAACAAAGTACAGGCCTTTTTCGTAGAAGAGACACGCCTGGGTATTCCCGCCGACCTGACAAACGAAGGTATACGCGGACTGAAACATGAAAAGTCCACCTTCTTCCCCGCCCAGATCGGACAGGGTTGTACCTGGGATAAAGAACTTATCTACGAAATCGGACGCATTACCGGTGAAGAAGCCAAAGCATTGGGATATACCAACATCTATTCCCCTATCCTCGACCTGTCCCGCGACCCCCGCTGGGGACGTACCGTAGAAAGTTACGGCGAAGACTCTTACCTGGCAGGAGAATTAGGACGCCAGCAAGTATTGGGTATCCAAAGCAACCGGGTTGTTTCAACACCGAAACACTTTGCTATCTACGGCATACCGGGCGGTGGCCGCGACTGCTACTCACGAACCGATCCCCATGCCTCTCCGCAGGAAGTTCACGAACTGCATCTGGAACCGTTCCGCATCGCTTTTCAGGAGGCAGGCGCTTTGGGAACGATGTGTTCACATAACGACTATAACGGGACTCCGGTCAGCGCCAGCCACTACCTGATGACTGAGCTGCTGCGTAACCAATGGGGGTTCAAAGGCTATGTCGTTTCCGACAGTTGGGCAATCGACAAAAACGTAAAATTCTACCATATCGTAGATACCGAAGAAGAAGCGGTTGCCAGTGAACTGAACGCCGGATTGAACGTCCGCACCTTCTTTGAGCAATCGGAAGTATTCATCGAAGCGTTGAGAAGGGCTTTACAAAAAGGACTGGTAGAAGAAAGTACCCTGGATCAGCGCGTCCGTGAAGTACTCTATGTAAAATTCTGGTTAGGACTTTTCGACGATCCGTATGTAAAAGACACCAAACTTGCCGATAAGATCGTAAACAGCGACAAGAACCGGGAAGTGTCTCTGCGTGCCGCCCGCGAATCCATCGTTCTTTTGAAAAATGAGAACAACACCCTCCCGCTGTCGAAAAACCTCAAAAACATTGCAGTAATCGGTCCGCAAGCTGACGAAGTCAAATCACTGACCTCCCGCTACGGCTCTCATAATCCGAATGTGATAACCGGCCTGCAAGGTCTGAAGAACCTGCTGGGAGAAAATGTAAACCTGATGTATGCCAAAGGGTGTAATGTCAGGGATAAGAATTTCCCGCAAAGTGATGTGATGTACTTCGAACTGAGCGATAAGGAAAAGGAAGAAATCAACGAAGCCGTAGAGATTGCTAAAAAAGCCGAAGTTGCTATTATATATGTAGGAGACGATTTCCGCACGATCGGTGAATCCAGAAGCCGCGTGAACCTGGATTTATCAGGCAGACAAAAAGAACTGGTCCGCGCCGTACAAGCCACCGGAACTCCGGTCGTACTGGTACTCTTCAACGGACGTCCGGTTACACTGAACTGGGAAGATGCCAATCTGCCGGCTATCGTCGAAGCCTGGTATCCGGGGGAATTTTCCGGTCAGGCCGTAGCCGAGGTATTATTCGGTGATTATAACCCCGGCGGTAAGCTATCCACGACTTTCCCGAAGTCGGTCGGACAAATCCCTTGGGCTTTTCCTTTCAAGCCAAATGCCACCGGCAAAGGTTTTGCCCGCGTAGACGGCGAACTCTATCCGTTCGGTTACGGACTGAGTTATACCACTTTCGAAATCAGCGACCTTCAACCATCTGCCACAAAAATCGCGGACGGAGACACCCTGACCGTTACATGCAAAGTGAAAAATACAGGTTCGGTAAAAGGGGATGAAGTCGTGCAGCTTTATCTGAATGACGAGACATCTTCCATCTCCCGTTTTGAAAAAGAGTTATGCGGCTTTGAACGTGTCGCACTGGAACCGGGTGAAGAAAAAACGGTTACATTCAAAGTGAACCGCCGTGCTTACGGTATGTATAATGATAAGAATGAGTTTGTGGTAGAGCCTGGAAAATTCTTCCTGTTTGCCGGAAACTCATCCAAGTCAACCCCTTTAAACGCAGAATTTTATGTGGAATAGATTACTTATAAGCCTGTTGCTGCTCTTGGGCAGCCAGGCTCTTTTCTCCCAAACGTGGCTGAATAAAACGGATAAGGATATTCTTCTTTATATCTCAGAAAACAAAGAACGTATAGAAGACAGCAAACAAACGGAAACACTTTTCACCCTGACTTGCCAGGAGGAAGATGAGCTGGGCCGCTTATTCAAAGTATCCTATCGCTTCAATTTAGAAAAAAATGTATGCATATCCTACGAACGTCTGCTGCCGATCCATCGTTATTGGGCAACAACGTTGCTGGAAGAGGCCTCCTTGCAGGAAGCCGATGCCTCCGGAGAAGAAATTGACGTAGACGGAGAGACATTGAATACTCTCTATACCTTCGACAACTTCCGGATACAGGTTTCATTAAAAAACGACCGATTATCCTTACTTTATACGCTACCAGATAAATAAATTCCAAGTAATCCCCTGTCTCTTCGTGCAGACAGGGGATTTTTATATCCAGCCGTTTATACTGAATATCTCCCCTTTCATCCATTTTACCGTAACTATCTCTTGACAACGCCTCATTGATTTTGTATATTTGTTACAACCTCTTTTCATAAAGACCTAGGTGTAAATCAATTTAGAGGTACGTCTAAATCAATTTACACCTACCTCTAAATTTAATTAGACGTACCTCTGATTAAAAAATGATTGAGAGAATATCAGAGAAACATCATATTCAGTTTAAACAAAAATCGTATTAATAGTAAACAAACATGAGCATCATTTACAAACCAAGAAAGATGGTATGCACCATCCCCGGCAAAGAAAAAACAGGTTACTTTGCTGCAAAAGCGGTCTCTTCCACAATCGACCTGAACAATTTATGTTATCGCATCTCCAGTAACTGCACGATCACCTCTGCCGATGTCAAAGGAGTGATCGAAGCCCTCCTGACCCAATTCGAACTGGAGCTACTGAGCGGCAAAAATATCAGGTTCGGAGATATCGGGACGTTCAGTGCCTCAATCACCAGCGATATTGTTGAGAATAAAGAAGATTTGAAACCTCAGAAGGTCCGCATTAAGACAGTTACGTTCCTCCCGTCTACCCGGTTGAAAAATAAACTGAAAACAAAAGCCCGGTTCATGCGGTTACGCGATTTTAACAGGAAATACAATGGAGTAGACGAAGAATAAACAAAAAAATACATATCTTTGCTTCCGACAAATCAATGGTTTCGTGGATTTATTCCTAAAAAAAGCCGATGAAATATGACGAAGAACACACTAGTATTATTTCTTTTATTTTTATTTCCATATCTATTCCAATCTGCCAACAGTAAAAATACTTCCCCTTATTTTTTTACACAGATTGGGGTAGAAGATGGATTAACACAGGGTACCGTTACCAATATCTATCAGGATACGGACGGATATTTGTGGTTAGGAACCCAGGGAGGATTACACCGATATGATGGATACGAGTTCAAGGTGTTCAAAAATAATCCGACTGACTCCTGCTCATTAACAGATAACAACGTACTCGATATCGGAGAAGATAAGAATAAGAATATCTGGGTGATTACAGATAACGGCGTGCATAAAATCACACATCAAACAGGAAAAATCAAAAGATATTATGTAAAAGAGACCCGATTCATGCATTGCTGCATGCTCAGTCAAAGCGGAGACTTTTTCCTTGCCGGAGAAAAATTCATCTATCAATACGATGAGCAAGGCGATTCGCTTGTTTTTAAAGACTGGCTGTCATCCACTCCTATCGCTTCGAATATAAAAGGACTTCAGGAAGATGAAGAAGGGAATCTTTATATAGCAAGTTCATCAACCGGACTTGCAGTCCTGAACAAACAGAGGGAAGTCATACGTTTTTACCAACATGAACCGGAAAATCCGTCTTCGCTGATAAAAGGAGCGATCCGCAGATTATTTACCGACAGCCGGAAAAGGTTATGGATACTTTCCGAAACAGCCGGAATCTGCTATCTTGATAAAGAAAACGAACGGTTCGTCCATCTGAATACGGATAACTCAGCTTTAAGCAGCAATGTTGTCCGTGCAATAGCCGAAACCGATTCCAATACCTTATTGCTCGGAACCTTTTCCGGACTGAACAGGGTAGATATGCAGACATTAAAAGTCACTCCCTATAAATTCAATCCGGATGAACCCGGTACATTAAGCTATTATTCCATACACAGTCTCCTGAAAGATAATACAGGTGCATTATGGGTAGGAACCTGGAAGGGACTGAATTATTACAGCCCGGTCAGAACACAGTTTTACCGGATCACGCCCCGTGAATTTACCGGATTATTAGGAATGGGCAAAGAAGACAGTGACGGAAATATCTGGTTCGCAACTGAAGGAGCCGGACTTTTTTGCTATAATCCAAACACGCAAAGCCAGCAATTTTATCCTAAAAAGTCTCCTTACAAAAACAATTACAATTCAAACATCTTTAAATCACTACTTATAAAAGGCGACAGCATTATCTGTGCTACGAATCTGGGATCCGTTTATCTGTTTTCACGTAAACGGAAAGATTATCGCCTGCTCTATGATTACCAGTATGGAGATATTTATACTCTACTGAATGACAGTAAAGGCAGACTATGGATCCCGACAAATTCCAAAACAGGATTAGTGCTTATCGATAAAGGCGAACAGATCAATCAGTTCAAGGTAGACGGAAAAAGCAGAAAATTCTTTTTTGTTACAGCAATAAAAGAAATAGAGCCGGATGTTTTTATTATGGGTACACTCAGCCAGGGACTCCATAAATATGATATGAAGAAAGAGACACTTAAAACGATCTCTTCGGCAGAACTGAACCTACCCGAAAACGTGAAGCCGGGAACTGTCAGTACGATCCTGACCGATTCATTACAAAATATATGGGTTTCATTTTTTGGTTATGGCATCTTTCGTTTTGACCGTGACCTCAACCTGATCAAACATTATACAGTTGAAGACGGTGTAACAGATGGCTATATCTATTCAATGGTAAGCGACCGGAACCAATCTTTATGGGCATTATCCGAAAATGATTTATATTGTTATAATGCAGAAAAAGATTGCTTTGCTCCCATCCGTAACGAAAGCCACCGGGCATTGGAATTTACGTTACATGCAGGAACGACCGACACAAAAGGTACTCTTTATTTTCCCGGAAATAAAGGCATATTATGTTTTAATCCGTCCCGGATGGAGAAAAACACTTATATCCCTCCCGTATATCTGACAAGCCTATCCATAAATAATAATCCGGTAGAATTAGGGGACACTCAATCCCTCCGGTTAAAAGCGGATGAAACCAATATAGCAATCGGATATACGGCTCCAGACTTTATCTCACCTAAACAAAATCAATATGCCTATCAAATGGAAGGGGTAGAAAAGGAGTGGAACTATGTAAGGGGCAGAAGGGTCGCTTATTATAGTAATCTCTCCCCTGGTACTTACAATTTCAAAGTAAAGGTCTCAAACAGTGTAAATTTGTGGAATCCACAGGAAGCTTCCCTAAGCATCACAGTCACCCCTCCCCTTTACAAAACATGGTGGGCTTACATCTTGTATATCATCACAATAGGTACTATTATATGGAAGTTTATATACCATCAGAAAGTACGTCACGAACTGGAAAGCAGTATCCGCTTCAAACAGCTGGAACAGGAAAAAATGAAGGAATTACACGAGGAACGTATGAGATTATTTACCAACTTCTCACACGAACTACGCACTCCTTTAACACTTATCATCAATCCGCTCGAGGATATGTTGCGCCATAGTTCCTTCTCTACGGAAGTCAAAAACACGTTGCAACTCATGCGTAAAAACACACAACGTCTGCTCTTACTCGTTAATAATCTGATGGATGTGCAAAAATATGACTCACAGAAAATGGTACTTCAAAAAGAGAAATTCGATCTATCCGTGTTCGTTCAGGAGTTATATGAGTTATTCGTCCCGGTAGCAAAAAACAGGAATATCACTTTTACCCGGAAAAATGAATTGCCGGTAGATTATTGTGTTTATTATGATCGTCAAGAAATTGAAAAAGTGCTGTTTAACTTACTTTCAAACGCCTTTAAGTTCACCCCGGAAAAGGGAACAATTGAAATTATATTGTCTGTACTTTCAAGCGAAAATGACATAGTTCGTGTGAAACTATGTCAAAATCGGCATCTATCAGAAGACTACTATTTACACATACAAGTATCTGATAATGGGGAAGGTATCACATCTGAAGATATTGAAAAAATCTTCCAGCCATTCTACCGCTCTTCACAAGATTTACATCATCAGATTGCAGGTTCGGGTATCGGACTTAGTTTAGCACGTTTCATAGTAGAACAACATAGTGGAATAATCTGGGCGGAAAACATAGTACCAACCGGAACATGCATGCATGTTTTACTTCCTCTCCCCGAAAAGCCAGTAAGTAATCCGGTCAAACAGACAGAATCCTCCCCCCTGATGAATGTGCAGGAGTTTATTCCTTCCGAAAAAAAAGAAACACCGGTTATCTCACAAACATTGCTTTTAGTAGAAGATAATAAAGATGTGCTGGATTATCTGGAAAAACAATTTGAAAATGAATATAAGGTGCTGAAAGCAGAAAACGGAAAAGAGGCACTTACACAAATAGCCATAAAAATACCCGAACTGATTGTCAGTGATGTCATGATGCCCGAAATGGACGGACTTGAACTGTGCCGTCGGATCAAGCAAAATCCGCAAACAGCCCATATACCGGTCATTCTATTAACAGCCAAAACAATGCCTTCGCAAATCACCGAAGGATATAATGCCGGAGCTGACGATTATATCATAAAGCCATTCGATATAGGCCTATTGCAGGCACGTGTGCGGAATTTGCTGACTTCACGAATACAGATACGGAAAAAATATGAGAAAAAGATCGATCTGAATGAACTCGGAGTCAAAACATCTCCGCTTGACGAAGAGTTCCTGAAACAATATACAAATATTGTGAAAGCAAATTTCTCCAACCCGAAACTCGATATTGATATGATCTGCAAAGAAATCGGTATGAGCCGCGCAAACTTCTACCGAAAAGCGAAAACACTTACTTCCCTCTCTCCGGCTGAGATGATCAAAAATCTGCGTCTAGAAGCGGCAGCCCAGATGTTGCGTGAAACAGATTTAAGTGTCAGTGAAATTTTGGAAAAAGTAGCATTCAGCAGTAGCGGATATTTTGCCTCCTGCTTTAAACAAGTCTACGGAATGCCTCCAAAGGAATACCGAAAAGTTAATTCGACAGGAAAATCAATGAGTTGACACAAATCTTACCATCATTGATATGAAATTAACCTTTCATGTAGGATAATACGGACAATTTTGCCCTCGAGTTAATTAATAAGAGTTAACCATTCATTAATATTATTCTATATGAAGAACAAAGTTTTAATCATGCTGATGGGCTTTTTCCTTTTTGCCCATCAATTGTTCGCCCAGGACGTAAGTGTGTCCGGTAACGTAAAAGATGAAAAAGGAGAAGCTTTGATTGGGGTTTCCATCCAAATAAAAGGAACCCCCACTGGTAACATCACCGATATAGACGGTAACTTTACGCTTTCGTCTGTGCCCGCAAACGGCGAGTTGGTATTCTCTTACATGGGTTACGAAACCCAGACTATTCCGGTAAAAGGAAAATCAGTTATTAATGTAGTATTGAAAGAAGACTCACAGGCCCTCGATGAAGTGGTCGTAGTCGGTTTCGGTACACAAAAGAAAGTTAATTTAACTGGCGCTGTCGCTTCAGTCGGTGCTGAAGTATTGGAAAACAAACCGGTTGCCAATGTCGGCCAGGCATTGCAAGGAGTTGTACCCAACCTGAACGTATCGGCAACAAATGCATCGCCAAATGCATCGCCTTCATTCAACGTACGTGGGGGTACTTCCATCGGCTTGGATAGCGATGGAAAAAAATGGGAAATCAAGAACGGTAGCCCGCTGATCATCGTTGACGGTATACAGGTGGACACAGACTATTTGAACATGATGAACCCGAGCGACATAGAAAACATTTCTGTCCTGAAAGATGCTTCTGCTTCCGCCATCTACGGTGCACGTGCAACTTATGGTGTAATGTTGATTACAACAAAATCGGGAAAGAACGATTCCAAGGCAACCGTTACTTACAACATGAACCTGCAATGGAACACGCCGTCGCATATCCCGGATATTCTGGATGCCTATACCATTCAATTGGCAAAAAACAAACAAGCTGAAATGACAGGAGGTACAGTCACTCCCTGGATGGAAACATTGCTGGCCGCCAAAAAGAAATACATGGAAGATCCCAGACCTGAAAATGCATGGATCTACAATGAAGGCAGTACGACCAATATGACTTGGGTTGCTAATATGAACCCGTATGAAATAGGAGTAAAAGACTGGACGCCGTTGCAACGTCATAATATTTCTATCAGTGGAGGTTCTGCCAAGACACATTATTACATTTCTTTAGGCTATCAACGCCAGGAAGGTATGTACACAATCAACACCGATGTACAAAACCGCTATAACATCAACATGAACCTGAATACAAACATTAACAAATGGTTGGATGTTGCTACCAAAATTTCTTATAATACAAGTAATTATAATGAACCTTACATGAATTACCAAAAAGGTAAAGTATGGGAAGCTATGAAAAATGATCCGGGACGTAATATGAACATGCCTATCAAAACAGGTCCGAACGACCCGATTCCGGATACATGGACCGATAACATTCTGGGTTGGTTGGCTTATGGAGCAACACAAAGTACAAAGAATACAAATACGGTATTTAACATTACTCCCACTCTCACCATTTGCCCGGAATTAAATGTAAAAGCAGAGTTAACTTATCGTCCTACAGAATATTTTCAGAAACGAGTAATACCCATCCGTAATTATGTCGTTGACAACTGGACTACTACAATTAATTCACATACATATCCATCTACAGTAAGAGAAGAAACAAGACATTCCGATTATTATACAATCAATGCATACGCAAATTTCAACAAAGCATTTGGCAATCATAATGTATCAGGTGTAGCCGGTTTCAACCAGGAATGGTATTACTATCGCAAACTGTATGGAGAAGCCGAAGACATTTTGACAAACGACCTGCCGACTTTAGGCATGACGACAGGTACTCAATACACAGGAGACAATGAAGAACATTGGGCCATACGTGGTGCTTTCGTTCGTGCTAACTACGACTATGCAGGACGTTACCTGTTTGAATTTAGTGGCCGTTATGACGGAACTTCTCGTTTCGGACATAACACCCGATATCAATTTTTCCCATCTTTCTCTGCAGGTTGGAGACTTTCGGAAGAAAAATTCATGGCTAATACCCGCAACTGGTTAGACAATCTGAAGATTCGCGGATCATGGGGTTCACTGGGTAATCAGAATGTAGCAAACTACGCTTATATAGCCAGTTATGGAGCAGCAGGTTATATTTCATGGGTTATGAACAATGAGCAGATCAAAGGTATGAACCCGACAGGTATCATTGCCAGTGACCTTACTTGGGAAACTGCCAGCACACTCGACTTCGGTGTAGATGTAACAGCATTGAAAGGTCGATTGGATGCTTCTTTCGACTGGTATACCCGCCGTACAACAGATATCCTTATGAGCGGGACAAAACTCCCGGCTGTATTAGGAGCATCTGTTCCAAAACGTAACTCCGGTGAATTGAAAACAAACGGTTGGGAATTAAGCTTGAAATGGAGAGATCAATTAAGTAATGGCATTCGTTATGATATTGGTCTGGTATTATCTGATTATCAATCAGAGGTTGTTAAATTTACAGGCAATCCAAACGGCTTATTGAGTACTTTATACGATGGTATGAAGATGGGTGAAATTTGGGGATATGAAACAGTTGGTATTTTACAAGAGGACGATTTCACTATTGATGAAAACGGTAAATATGTATTAATTGGTCCAGACCAGTCTAAGGTACACAAAACCTTATACCCAGGCGATATACGCTATGCTGATTTAAATGACGACGGTGAAATCTCTAATGGAGATAATACACTGGAAAATCCGGGTGACCGCCGAATCATCGGTAATTCTACTCCGCGTTTCCAATATGGTATCACCGGTAATATTTCGTGGAAGAACTTAGATTTGAATATCTTTTTCCAGGGTATCGGTAAAAAAGATGTTTGGATCAGCGACAACGTATTTTGGGGTGGAGACACTGCCGGTAACTGGGAAATGTATAATAACTCCTGGACACCGGAGCGCACCGATGCCAAATATCCAATGTATGCCGGACGTATTTCCAGTACGACTCAGAGCGGTTACCTGTTCAATGCAGCTTACCTCCGTTTGAAAACATTAGCGCTGGGTTACACTTTGCCGAAAGCATGGGTAAACAAAGCAAAATTATCAAATGTCCGGTTAAGTATCTCCGGTTACAACTTATTTGAAATCACTCAAATTCCGGACCTGTATGACCCGGATCAAATCTCATCCGCTTATCCGATGATGCGTTCTGTTGCATTCGGTCTGCAAGTAGGTTTCTAAATAACACAATTCTAAACACGATATTATAAATTATGAAATTAAATATTAAGAAATATATGCTGGCACTCGGCATAGCCGTCACGTTGCTGCCAGGTTGTAATGATGATTTCATGGAACGTTATCCGTTAGATGAAATTACCGATGAAAGTTTCTGGAAATCGGAAACAGACTTAAAGATGATGCTGAATAGTTTATACCCGCTTTATATCATCGGACATAAAAGCGGTTGGGCAGATTCTGATACCTATCCATTCGGTGTTACTGGTAGTCCACTTATGTATGCAGATGTATACTCTGATAATTGCGTAAGAACAGGATCTGAATTTAGTAGCTTAGCTGGCGAATTAGTTGTTCCGACAGGTGCAGGTGAAAGCACGGGATGGTATTGGTGGAATCTACGTAAGGTAAACTTTTTCCTTACACATTACGACAAAGCTGAGTTAAGCCAGAAAAAGAAAAACGCTTACGCTGGTGAAGCCTATTTCTTCAAAGCATGGGAATATTATAAAAAAGTACTCTATTTCGGCGATGTACCTTGGTTGACACGTGACTTAAATGTGGATTCGGAAGAATTATATGCACCACGTACACCCCGTGCAGAAGTGATGGACTCTGTTTTGATGTGTATTAATAGAGCGATAGAATGGTTGCCGGCAAAAGCAGATCAGGAAGTGGACCGTTTAAATAAAGATCAGGCTAATTTCTTGAAAGCACGTATTTGTTTGTTTGAAGGTACATTCCGCAAATATCATACAGAATTGGGATTACAAGATTCTGCCAACAAATGGTTGGAAGAAGCAGTAAAAGCTTGCGAAACATTACTTGGTAAATATTCTCTTTACAATATCGGAGAAGATACTTACTGGAAAATGTTTGCTGCAATCGACTTATCAGATAATCCGGAAGTTATTTTAGCTCGTACCTACCTTGAAAATAAAGTCGGACATGCTGCTCAACGTTATTTCAATCAAAATAACGCCAACCGTGAATCTATGGGAGTAACACGAGGTCTGATTGATGAGTATCTCTGTATTGACGGTCGCCCTATCTATACAGGAGGAAATGAAGGTAATTATGAAAAAAATCCGAACTTCCTTGGTTACGGAAAATGGACTGAGTTGGAAAACCGTGATCCCCGTTTAACGCAAACAGTATGCCGTCCGGGTGAACACGTTACAATATATAAAGCCGGTATTGTTGATAAAGAACTAAACGGCATCACATACCCGGGACTTAGTTATTCGCAAAGTAGTTCTACCGTGACAGGTTACCGTGTTATCAAACATTGGATGGGAGATATCGTTGAAGAAGACCGTTTATATAATGGTATTCAGGCTGCCATCGAATTTCGCTATGCAGAATTGCTTTTAAATTATGCGGAAGCTAAATACGAACTGAACGGGACCCTTTCACAGTCTGATATAGATTTGACAATTAATGCTTTACGTGAACGTGCAGGCTTTGATTTTTCAAAATATCCCACAGCTAAATTAACTGTTGGTAAGGAGCCTGCCGACCCTCGTCTGGATAAGATATATGCAGAAAAGCTTGATTATACGGTTAGCCCTTTACTACGTGAAATTCGTCGTGAACGTCGTATAGAGTTGGCTATTGAAAATCACCGTTACGAAGACTTAATGCGTTGGAAAGCCGGTAAATTATTGACAGTTCCTTTGCGTGGCATGAACTTCAACGCTGTAAAAGATTTGTATGATGGAAGTCACACAGACAAACCCGAAATAGCAGTAAAAGTAGAATTAGGTAAAACTGTATTTGCAGACAAAGACGGATTTATCATCTGCTATCCAAAAAGTCCGTATAAAAACACAATCAACGGTACACTTCCTTGGGATGACTATCGCTACTACTGGCCTATTCCGAAAGAAGAGTTAATTATGAATCCGAATTTAGTTCAAAACAAAGGTTGGGAAGACAAATAATTTTGATACCTACTTAATATTGTAAAGAGGCTATCCGATAATTCGGATGGCCTTTTTTCTCTTCTGAAAAAACATATGCCTTTTCCACCCTCATTTCCTCCTTCCGAGATAATAGTGATCGCATTTGATACAATTTTATATGTTCCCGTACACAATTTAGGCATACATTTGTTTTGTACAATTGAAATAGAATAACTTTAACATATCATGAACATGAAATATAAAGCATATTTATGCTCTTTCCTGTTAACTTTCCCAATTCTGGGTAAGGCTTCAGCCGAAGCTGATTCGTTGCGTCAGATACAGATAAGCCGGTTGCAAGAGCAAGTCAACTGGGTAAACCCGGAAGCTATACGCGCTTATCTGGACGATACAAAATCATCCTTGGGAGACAAAGCAACCGGACTCTATCAAAAGCTGGAAGAACTGGAAACGTTACTTCCCCGGGTAAACCGGCATTTATCTGAAGACACCACCCGGCAGACCATTGCCGAAGCAGAAAAACTGCTCGCCCTCAAGCGGGAAATCATACTGGCTAATCCGCTACTCGACGTAGACAAAATCCTGATAGCCCGTTATCGACTGGGAAATAAGGCACGCAAAGCGATGGGACCGTCGCTCGGGACCTCCGTTGCCAACTATAATTCTCTATTCTCCAGCCGCCGGAAAGGATATGATGCAGAAATCAGCCAGCTTTCAAATCTTCGCGGAGACATTCAAAGTAAAACGATCTATAAGCCGGAAGCGGATGTACCCATCTCAGATATACAACTGCACTGGGATGCAGACCGGCTGTTGTTTTCCTCCCTTAATGAGAACCGCCAGTGGCAAATCTATGAAATAAACACAGACGGAACGGGCCTGCATCAAAAAGTAGTTGTCGATGAACCGGACCTCGAATTTTGCGACGCCAACTATCTGCCGGACGGCAAAGTGGTGGCCACCTGTAATATTGGTTATAACGGCGTCCCTTGCGTACATGGGGACGATGTCGTTGCCAATCTCGTTTCCTACGATCCGGAAACAAAAAATATCCATCGCCTGACATTCGACCAGGACGGGAACTGGGCGCCGATCGTCATTCCGAACGGCCGCCTGATGTACACCCGCTGGGAATATACTGACCTGACACATTATTTCTCCCGCATTGTTATGCACATGAATCCGGACGGGACAGAAAACAAAGCACTCTACGGAAGCGGTTCCTATTTCCCGAACAGTACATTCGACATGAAACCGCTCTCCAAATACAACAGCCGTTTTGTCGGTATCATCTCCGGCCATCACGGAACAGCTCGTTCCGGCCGGCTGATTATCTTCGATCCGGCCAAAAGCCGTAAAGAGGAAAAAGGAATGGTCCAGGAATTACCTTTCAGCAAACGCCCGATCGTCCCGATCATCAAAGACGAACTGGTGGAAGGTGTATGGCCGCAATTCATGAAGCCTTATCCTTTGAATGAAAAATATTTCCTGGTGGCCTGCAAACCCGGTCCCGACGCACTTTGGGGAATCTATCTGGTGGATATATTCGACAACCTTACCCTGATCACCGAGCAGGAAGGCGAAGGCCTCACCGCCCCCATCCCATTGAAAAAAACGGAAACACCGCCTATCATCCCGTCGAAAATCAAACCGGGAGAGAAAGAGGCTACCGTATTTATACAGGACATCTATGAAGGTGAAGGCACACAAGGCGTCCCGCGGGGAACAATCAAATCGCTCCGCATCTTCGCCTACGAATATGCCTATATCCTCGCCCCTTCCGACCATGATGCACAGGGTATTCAGAGCGGATGGGATATTAAACGTATTCTCGGTACCGTCCCTGTTGAAGAAGACGGTTCCGTCATGTTCAAGATACCGGCCAACACGCCTGTCTCTATCCAGCCACTGGATAAAAACGGGGCCGCTATCCAATGGATGCGAAGCTGGCTGACCGGTATGCCCGGCGAGATTGTCTCCTGCACGGGTTGCCATGAAGATCAGAACACGATTGCCATGCCTAAACGCACAATCGCCTCCACTATCCTCCCGCATAAACTGGAAATGCCCGAAGGAGGCGTCCGCCCGTTCACCTTCCGCCTGGAAGTGCAACCGGTACTGGACCGCAACTGCGTATCCTGCCACAATGGAACCATCGCCCAGCCGGACTTCCGGAAAGACCAGATGGTCACCTATAAACGTGGCATCCTGACAAAGCTGGAACGCCATTACGACCAGAGTTATCTGAACCTCCACCCCTACGTATACCGCCAGGGACCGGAATCGGATATCTATGTGCTTCGCCCTTACGAATATTATGCGAATAACAGCGAACTGATCCGTATCCTGCAAGCAGGTCACCACGGAGTAAAAATACCGGCAAAAGACATGCAGACCTTATACACCTGGATCGACCTGAATGCCCCCTATTTCGGAGCATTCACCCAACTGGACCTGAAAAAGGAAGCTCCCCAGAACCAGGTAGAACGCCGCATGGAACTGTCAGAGAAGTACAGTGGCGTACGTGTCGACTGGCAACAGGAGATTAAGGATTATGCAGCATGGCTGAAAAATAAGGAAAACAACGAAACAGACGGTACTACCGGAGCGACTTCGTCAACCGAAGCCAACGCAGGTACAACCAAGGACAAAAAGAAAACGAAAACAATTAAAGTCAAAGGTTTCCCGTTCAGCCAGGAAGAGGCCGTAAAGAAACAGGCCGAAGCCTCCAAGTCCCCACGTCAGCTGACTGTTGCTCCGGGTATCACACTGGATATGGTCTGGATTCCTGCCGGTACTTTTGCGATGGGTGACAATAACGATCCGTCTGCCTCACCTGCCTTCAAAACACAGGTTAAGGAAGGTTTCTGGATGAGTACCACCGAAATCACGAACGAACAATTCGGTGCCCTGTTCCCCGAACACGACAGCCGGTATATCGGTCAGACCTGGAAAGATCATACGACTCCCGGTTATGCCGCCAATTTACCGAAACAGCCGGTAATCCGTGTGAGTTGGGAGGAAGCGAACGACTTCTGTAAAAAGCTGGGAGAGAAAAATCAATGCCGTATCGCCCTTCCGACAGAGACACAATGGGAATGGGCCGCCCGTGCAGGATCGGCCGGTGACTTCTGGTTCGGTGACCGTAAAACAGACTTCGGCATCTACGAAAACCTGGCAGACAGTACGACTGTCGACCTGGCCGTCACCGGTGTAAATCCCAAACCGATGCGTCCCAACGATCCGATGCGCCAGTTCTGGGACTTCCTGCCGAAAGAGTTGGGAGTCAACGACCACCATCTGATATCGGCCGATGTCGCTTCCATGAAACCGAATCCCTGGGGATTATACGACATGAACGGTAACGTAGCAGAATGGACCCGTTCCGATTACCTCCCCTATCCTCTCAAAGAGAAAACGGAAAAGGTCAAACCGGAACAGAAGGTCGTACGCGGAGGCTCCTGGCGTGAACGCCCGAAGTACTCAACCTCGGCCATCCGCAAGGCTTATTATCCGTGGCAACGCCCGTTCAATGTAGGGTTCAGGGTTATTGTTGAAGAGTAGAGCCAATCATATCACCTCCAAATAGCTTCTTCCATTCCCGGCACGGTTCACACGAATCTGTACCGGGATACGTTCCGTCATCTCCTGTACATGTGAGATTACTCCGATCTTGCGGCCTTGTGTACGGAGGCTTTCCAGGGCATCCATGGCAATCCGGAGGGTATCGGCATCCAATGAGCCGAACCCTTCGTCGATGAAAAGGCTTTCTACCTTCATCCGGTTGGAAGACAGGGAAGACAGCCCAAGCGCCAATGCCAGCGAAACTAGAAAAGATTCGCCACCCGACAAGCTGTGCACCGTACGCACCTCATCGCACATATCACGGTCGATAACCTGCAAAGCCAGCGTTTCAGGCACCCGTTCCAATCGGTAACGGCGGCTCAGGTCACGCAACTGCACATTTGCATAACTTAGCAATACATCCAATGTATATCCCTGGGCGATACGACGGAACTTGGCACCATCGGCCGAACCTGCCAGGTCATTCAGTTTCGCCCAACGTTCACTCTGCTTACGGCAGGCTTCGAGTTCTTCCTGCTGACTGGCTATCTTCCGTTTGTTTTCAGATTGGGTACGGAGCCGGAAAGCATATTCATTCTTTTCCTGGGTGATACGGGGAAGAAGAAGTTCCAGCACCTCCCCTTCATGAGTCCGATTCCAGGATTCTGACCAGTCGGACAAAGCCTTTTGGCGGACCAATAAATCTTCCGACGCTTTTTCCAGGTCGCGGGCAATCTGGTCGGAGATACCCCGCAACTGATCGGCAACACCCGACTGCTCCGTCTGAACGGCTTGCAGACGTTTCAGGCGCTCTTTCAGTTCCTCTTTACGACGGTTGTAATCCTGTTCAACCTGGTCGGCCGGCTTACCGGAAAGCAGTTTAGAACGTTCGGCCCGGAGCGCGGTAAGTTCAGAACGGTTCTTGTCGTGACGCAGGGTAGCCTCTTCTACTTCTTTAGTCAGCGAAGGGAGGAAAGAGGCGTACGATTCGCATTCGGCTTTTTGGGCACTCTGCTCCCGTTGCAGTTGTTGCAGTTTTTCCGTATTTTCATGCCACTGGCGGGCAAAAGTGGTTAAGGTATCCCGGAAAGAGTCCGGGTCCTGTTGCCAGGCTTTTTGCCATTCGTCATTCCCGAAAAGGCGGTTGGCGGCGGAGAGTGACTTCTCCAGCGTCTCCCGGCTTTCCACACGAATCGCTTCTTCACGGGTTATCTGCGTCTCAGCCAGTTTCTGACGTCCCTGCAAATCTGTACGGATATGGTCGGCCTCGGTAAGCTCCTTATGCAATTGCAGGAGTTGCTGTTGAAGCAGGCTTAGTTGCTTTTCATTGGCGGTATAGGCTGCTTTACGGGCATTCAATTGCTGGATTTGTAAAGTCATTGCAGCAATGGCCTGTGTGATGGGATTTTCACACACCCCCTGCCCCCTCTCAAGAGGGGAAAGGTTACCATCAGTTGCAACAAGGGGTATCCGGCTCCCCTCTTGAGAGGGGGCAGGGGGTGTGTTACCCTCCATTACCGGATGATGCGTACTCCCGCAAACCGGACAAGGTTTCCCTTCCTGCAATTTCTCCCGCAACTCCAAAACATCCCCGCTAACAGCCTGCCGGGCCTGTTCCACCAACAGATTCTCACGTTCCACACGAACAGCATCCATCTGTTTATCTAGTTCAGTTATATCGGTTTCTTTTTGGGTTTGTTCCAATTTAACTTTAGCATCTTCTGTCTTTCGCAAAGCCAGTTGTTTGCTTTCTATTGTGCGCTGAACAGTGACAAGTTGTGCAGTCTGACGTTCCGCCTCCCGTTTAACGGAAGTGATTGTTTTCACGGCCTTTTCCATTGTGTGGCGACTTGCGGAAGCTGCATCAAGATGCAACAGCAAAGCAGCCAACTGTTCAGCTATACTCTCCTTGCTACGATACCGTTCGCGCCAGTCGCTTAACCGCGTAATCTCGACCAAGCTTTGTTGTTGTCGGGTCCGGGCGGCTTTCAGTTTATCCTCTCCCTCCTTCTGCCGCCGGAGCACATCCCGCAGGCGGGTTTCCGTTTCTTTCACCGAACGGGTTACCTCATCGAGGCGCACGTCCAGTTCACGGGCTTGCTGCAAGTCCTGTTGCAAGGCTTTGAAGTCTGCTTCGGAACGTTGTTCATCCTGAATACCCTGTTCGTACTCTTTACGGGCGGTATTCAATAGTTCCGTAGCCCGGAGCAGTTTGGCGGCAGCCTCTTTCTGCTGAACCTGCCGGGATTCTATCTGCTGTCCGGTAGATTTAACAGCCTCCTGCAAAGCCTGTTGTTCTGCTTTCGCCTTTTCCAGGGCGGACAAAGCGGCTTCCGACTCTTTCAGCCGGGTTTGCAGTTCCTGTTCCGCTTCTTCCGTCAATAACTCGATTCCCTGGATACGGGCCTGTACCTTATCGTAAGCCTCTTTGGCAACGGCATTCTTTTCAAAAATCAGGCGGGAGATCGAAGAATAAAGTTCCGTGCCTGTCAGCTTTTCAAGCAGCGACGCTTTTTCTCCCTGCTCCGCTTTCAGGAAAGTGGAGAAATCGTTTTGCGCCAGCAGGACGGAACGGGTAAACTGTTCGAAGGTCAGACCAATCAGTTCTACCGTACGCGCCTGCAATTCCGAACGGGTTCCCTGCTCTTCTTCTTCCTTATCTATATTATATAAGGTAACGCGGGGACTCTGCAAACGTCCGTTCTCCTTGTCGCGGGCACGTCCTACCGACCAGCGCGAACGATAGCGGTGACCGTTCAACGCCAGAAAGTCGACTTCCGCATATCCCGAAGCCGTCCCTCTTCGTAACAGGAAACGGGGATCGCTCTGGGGAAGCACCTCCTCATTCACATCCCGCAGTCTCACATTATTCTCTTTTGCCTGGTCCGTACGCGGCGTACGGGCAAACAAAGCCAGGCACATGGCATCCAATATCGTAGACTTCCCGGCTCCCGTCGGTCCCGAAATGGCAAAGATTCCGGCAGACAACAAGGGTTCGGCCGTAAAATCAACATCAAAATCTCCTTCCAACGAGGCCAGGTTACGGCCCCGTATCGCTAATATCTTCATAAAGAAACCTCCCGCATTACATCGTTGAACAATGATTCGATATCTTCCGGCAACTCGCCGCCATACTTACTGGTAAAGGCATGTTTCAGCATATCCAGCGGAGCGATACGTTGCAAATCGTTGTAAGACAACGGACGGACCGTATCCGCCTCCTCCCGTTTCGGATAAGAGGGGACGATAGAAGTCAGGCGGACCGCTTTATCGGCCAGCGCCTCTTCTACGCGGTGGCGGAATCCCGGGTCGGGCTCCGTCAGCAACACACGCACCTCCACATACGGCCAACGAGCCGGTTCGTCGCCCTCCTCCTGATTAGCAACAGGCAGTCCGGCAAGCTGTTCAACCACCTCCTCCGGCGATGCAGGCTGCTCCGGAATCCGATGCAAGGCGGCAAACAAAGGGACAGGCAGCGGTTCGACATCCGACAGGCATCCGTTTTCCACCGTAACGGCAACGACCTGGTGGCGGTAGTTCGTTTCCGAAAAAGACATCGGCAGCGGACTACCGGAATAGCGCAGGTTCTCCCTGCCCCCTATCCGCTGCGCTTTATGGATATGCCCAAGCGCCGTATAAGCCAACCCTTCATCGAATGTATCCGAAGAGACGGATTCCAGACCGCCCATAATGATGCGCTCGCTACGGTCGTCGTCCGACAGTTCGGCCCCGGTAGCGTGCAGATGGCCCATGGCGACCAATGCCTCACCGGGCTGCCGCCGGGCATCGGCGAAATCATAGAGCTGGCGGTACATGCGGTTTATACCGGCTATATATGTATCATGCCCCTCCTCCGGAGCCGGATAATCTCCCTGACGCAGATAAGGAACGGCGAGACACCAGCCTTCCCGCTTTTTCTCCTTATTATATAAAGGTATCACCAGGGAATCGAAATCAATCTCTCCGCTTTCCGTCCGCCGGATAATCCCGACAATGGAGGTATTCAACTCTTCCAGCAAAGGAATCGGAGATTCCAGCCGTGCAGCCGAATCATGATTGCCGGCAACGACAATAACCTGCAAATGCGGATTGCGCCGGTTCGCCTCTTTCAGGAAATGAAAGAAACGGCGTTGCGCCGAAGCGGACGGGTTGGCTACATCGAACACATCACCGGCAATCAACAGGACATCCGTCTGCTGTTCCGCCAGAGTATCCACCAGCCAGTTCAGAAAGGCATCGTGTTCTTCCTCCCGGTCGTAACCGAAGAAAGTCTGGCCGAGATGCCAGTCGGCAGTATGTATAATCTTTAAAGACATAGTTTGTATATCTTGTTTCCGTTAAAATGAAGATTCAAAGATAAAGGATAATTCAGACATATACAGCCTGGCGGTGACTTTATATAAACACAAAAATAACTGCTGGTATTGCATATCACAACTGGATTCCTTTCATATCACAGTTGGATTCCGTTTGTTTCACAGATGGATTTCTTTTGTATCACAGCTGTGAAACACAAAGAAGATCGGATGAAAACGCCAGTGGCTCGGGAGGTAATCCGTTCTGTCTGCCGGGTAAACGGTTGCATCCCGGCAGACAAATCCAGCTATCTCCCAAGCATTTAGTTCTGTAACCGAGAAGTTATGGAATTGTCTTGGTAATGAAAAACAGCAGTAACCGGTTCGTAATCCGGGCGCCCTACTTTTGCAGCAACAAAAAGGAACAAATTTATGACAAATTTTACTTCTGACTCGCGTGTAGGACGTGTGCTCCTACTCCCGGCCGGATTATTGGCTTGCAGCTTATTTACCCCTTTTACCGTAACTGCAAAGAATGACATTCCGGTAACAATCTCCCAGCAGGTTCGAACGAAGATACAGGTGAACGGTACCGTTACCGATGCGACCGGCGAACCACTGATCGGAGCGACCGTTCTCGAAAAAGCCAGCGGTAACGGAACGATTACCGACGTCGACGGAAATTTCAGCCTGGCAGTCCCCTCCGATGCCGTATTATCGGTTAGTTACATCGGTTACAAACCACAGGACATCGTAGTCAACGGCAAAACGACTTTCAATGTCGTGCTGGAAGACGACTCCGAGAAACTGGAAGAAGTGGTCGTTGTCGGCTACGGCGTGCAACGCAAGGTGAACCTCTCCGGTTCCGTAGACCAGATTAATGCCAAGCAACTGGAAGCCCGCCCAATCACGAACATTTCAAAAGGTTTGCAGGGAATGGTCCCCAACCTGAACATCGACTTCACCAGCGGCGAACCGGGACAGGCTGCTAAAATCAATATCCGTGGAGAAGCCTCCATCAACGGTGGTAGCCCGCTGATCCTGATAGACGGCGTCGCCTCGGATGCCGAAGAACTGAACCGGTTGCTCCCGGAAGACATCGAAACCCTTTCGGTGCTGAAAGACGCCTCCTCCGCAGCCATCTACGGGGCGCGTGCCGCCTTCGGTGTCATCCTGATAACCACGAAACAGGGTAGCAGCGACCGCATCCAGGTAAGCTACAATAACAACTTTGCCTGGAAACGCCCCTCTATCCTCCCTAACAAAACTTCCGACCCTTATATCTACCTGAAACTGAAAAACATCGCCGTACTCAACACTCCCTGGAGTTCCGGTCACGTCGCCAGCGACGAACGCCTGGAATGGGCACGCCAGCGCTCCGACAATCCTGACGGGACCGACCCGGTACGCCTCAACCCGCTCGACGAAACGCAGTGGGAATATATGGGAAACCGCGACTGGACACGTTATTTCCTGGATAAGAATACATTCAGCAATACACATCAGCTATCGGTCTCCGGCGCCACCGAGAAAACGAAGTTCTACCTTTCCGGCGGTGTGGACGATGAGAACGGTATCCTGGCCGGTATCGTAAAGAATGACAACTACCGCCGCTACAGTATGCGAGCCAAGGTCAGTTATAAAATATGGGACTGGCTGACGCTCTCGAACAACACTTCGTTTGTCGCCACCAACCGCATCAAACCGAGTTATCTTTCCAGCCGCGGCGAACCGTATATCGACAGCAACGGCATCCGCCAGAAAGGGAACGGCGACTCGAACATGAGCATCTTCTACGACCTGGCTCCCACCGACTGGGACAAGAACCCGGACGGAACCTGGGCAAACAATGCCGCCGGTATCGCCATGGCCCAGCTGGTAGACGGCGGCGAAGAAACAAGCAAATACAACCGCCTGCAAAGTACGTTCTCCGCCGAGATGTCTTTCTGGGAAAAGATGCTGACGGTAAACGCCAACTTCACTTTCATGAAAGGAAACGAAGATTACGACTGGTTCAAAAACAAATATGTAATCGGATACGGGCCGAACGATATCCGCGAGCTGGGAGACAGCAAAGCCTACAAAAGCACGACCAACGATTATTACAGCGTACTGGAACTGTTTGCGACCTTCAACAAGGCTTTCGACAAACATTATGTGACCGGTATCCTCGGTTTCAACCAGGAATACAACCGCTGGAACTGGTACAAAGCCGAACGCGAAGGAATCATCTCGACCTCACTCCCGTCCATCGGACTGTCGTCGGGCGACCAATTCGTCAGCGAGCAATATGCCGACTGGGCCATCCGCGGGCTTTTCTTCCGTGCCAACTATACGTATGACAACCGTTATATCTTCGAAGTGAACGGGCGTTACGACGGAACATCCCGTTTCCCAAAGGAAAAACGTTTCGGGTTCTTTCCTTCTGCTTCCGCTGCCTGGCGCGTGGATGCCGAACCGTTCTTCGAATCTTTCCTTTCGACCGTCAGCCAGTTGAAGGTGCGCGCTTCATACGGTTCGCTGGGTAACCAGCTTGTCGGGGAATACGGTTATATCCCGGCCATGAGTTCACAGCTGGGTAATTACATCATCAACGGCAAATTGCAGCAGGTGGTAACCCCTCCTTCGCTGGTTTCTCCGGATTACACCTGGGAGGAAGTGCGTACCCTGAACGGAGGTCTCGACCTGGCTTTCCTGGATAATAAACTGACAGCCACTGTCGATGTGTACCGCCGCGACACCAAAGGAATGCTTACGCTGGGTAAAGAACTTCCGGGCGTACTCGGCGCCAGCGAACCGAAAGAGAATGCCGCCGACATGAAAACAACCGGTTGGGAGCTGACAGTCGGCTACCGCGACCAGTTCCAGCTGGACGGCAAACCGTTCAACTGGGGTGTCAAATTCATGCTCTCGGATAACCGTTCGTGGATTACCCGGTTCGACAACCCGAACGGGAGCCTTACCCAATATTACCAAGGACAGGAACTGGGCGAAATATGGGGATTGCAAAGCGACGGTTTCTTCCAGAGTGAAGATGAAATCAAGAACCTCGACCAGTCGTCCATCATCCCCTGGGGTGCTCTGGAAATCGTCAACGGATGGCCGAAATATAAGGACCTGAACGGTGACAAGAAAATCACCAAGGGAAGCGTCACCGTAGGTGACCCGGGCGACCTGAGTGTCATTGGAAACTCTTCTCCCCGCTTCCGCTTCGGGTTCAACCTGAATGCCGAATGGAACAGATTCGACCTGTCGGCCTTCTTCCAGGGGATTGCCAAACGCGATTATTATCCGATGAGTTACCTCTATTGGGGATTCTACCAGCAGCCGTATGCCGGCGGCCCCGAACACCTGTTCGACTTCTACCGCCCGACAACCGACAGCGATGTGGATATGGCCAAACACTCACAGTCCTATATCAATGCCGGGCTGGCAAACCAGAATCTGAATGCCCGTTATCCGGTGCTCCAGTCATGGCTCGCCGACAAGAACCTGGGTACCGATATCGACCAGTCAATGGGCCTGGCTATCCCGCAGACCAACTATTTGCTGAACGGCGCTTACCTGCGTATCAAGAATATCACGCTGGGATATACTCTGCCATCCGAATGGACCCGGAAGGCGCATCTGAGCCGGGTACGCGTATTCGTCAGCGGCGATAACATCTTCGAATGGAGTGCTCTGAAGAAATATTTCGACCCCGAAGCCGTTACCGACGAATCCAACTACGGTTATGTCTATCCGTTCAACCGCCAATACTCATTCGGCGTCAATGTCACATTCTAATCATCAAAAAAAGCAACAATGAAAAAAGAGTTATATTACCTGGCAACGCTTCTTACGTGCCTCGCATCTGCCTCCTGCAACGACAATTTTATGGAACGCCATCCGCAGACGGAGATTGGCGTAGACAGTTACTTCAATACGGAGCAGGACTTGAAAATGTATTGTTACAACCTGTACGACTTCCCAAACTTCAACAATTACACAGCCGATGCCGGAACCGACAACCAGGCAACGACAGACGTTGTGGAAGTAAAGAACATCATGATTTCGACCAACGCCAATTCGACAACGGTGAGTTCCGGATGGGACTGGGAGAAATTACGCACAATCAATCTTTTCCTCGATAACTGCGAAAAGGCTACCGTAGCCGAAGACGTGCTTGCCCATTACCAGGGAGTAGCCCGCTTCTTCCGGGCCCGTTTCTATATGGACAAGGTAAAACGTTTCTCCGACGTGCCCTGGTACGACAAAACGCTGACTACCTCAGACGAAGACTTGTACAAACCTCGTGACTCCCGCGACGTTGTCATCCAGAAGATATTTGAAGACTACCGGTTTGCCGCCGAGCATGTGAAGACCGGCCAGGAAACAGGCGCCGTGGATAAATGGGTAGTCCTCACCTATATGGCACGCCATGCGCTGTACGAAGGTACCTATCGCAAATATCACGACGAACTGAATTTGCAGGGTTCAGCCAACACCTATCTGAAAATAGCCGCTGATGCCGCTCTCCAAATCATGAACGAAGGAGGCTTCAGTATCTATACGACCGGCGATACGGATAACGATTACCACACCTTGTTTGAAAGCCCCGACCTGAGCAGCAATCCGGAAATCATTCTGGCCACTTATTTCGACAGAAAGATAAAAGGGAATGGCTTCTGGGCTTTCATGTTCGGTAATTATATCCCTTGCCCGACCAAAGATCTGGTACAATCTTACCTGATGAAAGATGGTACCTACTACTCCGCCCAGCCGGGTTATGAAACCAAACAGTTCGTGGAAGAATTTCAGAACCGCGACCCGCGTATGTGGCAGACACTCGCCTGGCCGGGATGGGAACTGATCAACACGATGACCTATGCCCCGGGAGCCGGCATCTATGTGCAGAATCTGAACAAGAACTTCTCCGGCTACCACCAAATCAAAGGTTTCATCAATAATAAGGACGAGGATTATTACCAGGGCATCGACTACCCTGTACTGCGTTACGCCGAAGTACTGCTAACCTATGCCGAAGCCCGTGCCGAACTGGGTGAATTAACCCAGGACGATTTGGATAAAACAATCAACAGCCTCCGTTCGCGTGCCGGCATCCCTCCCCTGAAACTAAATCCGGCAGCCGACCCGGTCATGCAGAAAGCCTTCCCTGGCATCTCCTCCACCTTACAGGAGATACGCCGCGAACGCCGTGTCGAACTGGCCCTCGAAGGTTTCCGCTACGATGACCTGATGCGCTGGAAATCCGGCAAATTACTGGAAAAAGAACCCGAAGGCCTCTACTTCCCTTCCTTAGGCAAATTCGACCTGACAGGCGACGGAGTAGAAGATATTTACCTGATTCCTTCCTCACAGGATATCCCCGCTGAAGCGGATAAGGAAACCAATTCGCTGGGTAAAAAGCTGGTATATTACAAAACCGGCACAATCGATGACACGAATGCGACTGTTTACCTGGCCGAAGGGACAAAAGGAAATATCCTGACGATTAAAGACATGGGCACCTTCCAGGAACCCAAATTCTATTACCGCCCCGTCCCGAAACACGAGGTCGACCTGAATCCGGCATTGGCTCCGCAGTTGTTCGGGTGGGAATAAAACAAGTGATACATAGACATAAGATAATAATACTAAAAACAAGAATATATGAAAACGACAAATGTATTAATCGCCTTATCATTCATGGCGGTAAGCGTATGTAGCCATGCACAGGATGCGCTACCCAAACAAATAAAAGCAGGAAAAGAGCGAGTGAAGGCACGCAAGGAAATCCGGTTACCCGAAATAGACGGATATAACCTGTTGAAATGTGATTTCCATATCCATACAATCTTCTCCGACGGCATCGTATGGCCGACATTGCGGATACAGGAAGCCTGGGAAGAAGGTCTCGACGCCATCGCCATCACCGACCATATCGAAGGGCAGCCGGCGCGTCCCGGTGTAGAAAAAGGAAATCATAATTATTCCTTCGACCTGGCAAAAGAGGAAGCGGACCGCCGGGAAATCATCCTGATAAAAGGGGGCGAAATCACTCGCTCGATGCCTCCCGGACATCTGAACGCCCTGTTTGTCAAAGATGTAAATGCGCTCGACCAGAAAGATTACATGAAAGCAATCGAAGAAGCCCACAACCAGGGTGCCTTCATCCAATGGAATCATCCGGGATGGGGTGTCGACTCTATCCTATGGCACGACGTACACGAAACGCTCTACCAGAAAGGCTGGCTGAACGGCATCGAAGTATTCAACGAATTTGAATGGTATCCGGTCGCCCTGAACTGGGTAAACGAAAAGAACCTGACCTTACTTTGCAACACCGATGTACACGACGTAATCGAACGCTTATATGATTTCCGCACCACCAGCCACCGTCCGATGACGCTTGTCCTGTCGAAAGACCGCACGGAAGAAGGAATCCGCGAAGCTCTTTTCGACCGCCGTACCCTGATATGGTTCTATGACACTCTGATGGGAAAAGAAGATTTACTGCAAAAGTTCTTCGAGGCTTCCGTCGAAATGAAACCGGTCCACCACTCCACCCCCGAACGTTCATACCGGAGTATCGTGAACCATACAGATGTCCCCTTCTTCCTCCGGAAAACAGATAAGAACGCAAACGGTTATCCGGAAACAATCAAAATACCCGCCGGAGAAACGATACTTGTCATACAACCTAAAGCAAACAGCAACCAATCGGTGTCTTACCTGGTCGAGAATATGATTATCAGTCCGGAAAAGAGATTAGAGGTCCGGCTGTTCTAAGGTGTTACCTCAAATTATCTGTTTTAAATATTTCAATAATTATCAGATTTGAATGAACGTAACGTCGTTGGTAAGGGCGGTTAGCGAACCGCCCTTACTGTTCAATTTTCCAATTGCCCTTTATTTCTTATGATATTATCAAAATTAAACCCCTATCTTTGCAGTCTCAACAAAAAACTCTCTTATGAATTGGTTGCAGGAAGCTTTTTTAGAGCCGACGATGTTGCAGGCTGTTATAGTTATCTCGCTGGTTTCGGCCGTGGGATTATTCTTGGGAAGACAGAAGATATTCGGTATATCGCTGGGGATCACCTTCGTATTCTTTGCCGGAATTCTGGCCGGACATTTCGGGATTGTTGTCAATAAAGACATGCTGAACTTCGCACAGAGCTTCGGTTTGATTCTGTTTGTCTACTCTTTAGGGTTACAGGTCGGTCCGGGTTTCTTCTCCTCTTTAAAGAAAGGCGGAGTAGCCATGAACATGATGGGATTGGGCGTCATCCTGCTGGGATTGCTCATGACCCTTGTTTTCCATTGGACAACCGGTGTTTCGTTGCCGAATATGGTCGGCCTGCTTTGCGGAGCCGTTACCAACACACCGGCTCTGGGTGCTGCGCAACAGGCTTTATTACAGGTAGAACCGGCCGATTATAAGGAAGTAACCGATATGGCACTGGCTTGTGCCGTTGCCTATCCTTTGGGAGTCATAGGGGTTATCCTGGCTATTATCCTACTGAAAAAAGTGTTCGGAGACAAGAACCTGGCGGACGATAAAGAAAAACATAATACCAAACCCAACATCACCGAATTCCATATCAGCAACCCAGCTATCTACGATAAAAGCATCAAAGATATTATGAAGCTGACGGAGAAACATTTTGTGATTTCCCGCGTGTGGCGTAACGGAAAAGTAAGTATCCCTACCTCCGACACCGTACTGCATGAAGACGACCATCTGCTGATTATTTCCCATAAATCAGATGTCGAAACCATCAAAGTGCTTTTCGGAGAACAGGAAAACGTCGACTGGAACAAAGAAGATATCGACTGGAATGCAATCGACTCGCAACTGATATCCCGCCGCATCGTCGTTACCCGCAACCGGGTAAACGGCGTAAAGCTCGGTTCGCTCCGACTACGTAACCTGTACGGCATCAATATCACCCGTGTGAACCGTGCCGGTATCGACCTGGTTGCCGACTCGGCCCTCCATCTGCAGATTGGCGACCGCCTGACGATCGTCGGTGAAAAGAATGCAGTCAACAATGTTGGTAAAATACTAGGCGACGAGATCAAACGCCTGGATAACCCGAATCTGCTGGCGGTATTTATCGGTATCTCACTGGGGTTCTGCTGGGGTCCCTGCCGATCATGTTGCCGGGGATGACTACACCAATCAAATTGGGTATTGCCGGCGGCCCCATTATTGTCGGTATCCTGATGGGTGCTTTCGGTCCGCGTTTCCATCTGACTACTTATACGACCATGAGTGCCAACCTGATGCTACGCCAATTAGGTATCGTCATCTATCTGGCCGGGCTTGGGATTGATTCAGGAGCCCATTTCTTCGAGACCGTATTCCGGGCGGAAGGGGCTTTATGGGTCGGACTAGGTTTTCTGCTGACGATTGTCCCTGTCCTGATTGTCGGTTTCATCGCTTCCCAGTTCTTCAAACTCGACTATGCGCACAACGTCGGGATGCTCTGCGGCAGTATGGCAAACCCCATGGCCCTGACCTATGCCAATACAACGGTCGAAGGCGACGAACCATCGGTTGCCTATGCCACGGTCTATCCTTTATCCATGTTTATCAGGGTGATATCGGCACAGTTAATCATTATGTTATTTACATAAAAAAGGGGGAACTTTCATTCCCCCTCCCCATAATATAATCCGTATCGATTATCCTTTCACAATTTCTTCTTTCTCTTTATCCCAGTACATCGTACGTCCTTCCAGATAAGCATGTGTTCCCATATGGGCAGTCATCGCTTCCTGGAATGCGGCATCAATATTACAGCTCGGCTGTTTATTCTGACGGATACATTCCAGCCATTCACGAATATGCAGGTGGGTCGTGTCGTAACGTTTACCGCTTACATAGGTGTAAAGCAAACCGCGCTGGGCAAAATATAATTCAGTTGGCGACGTAATAGCATCCACCGAATTCTGTCCCGGCACATAGGTATAGAACGGTTCGTTCGGTTTGATGATCCCCTTGTCCATCTTCTCCTTGTAAATTTCGGACGCCGGATCCGCCTTCAGCGTAATCGTATTGGACAATTCCATCTGGGCATCATGTCCCATAATGACCTTTCCACGCGGACGGTTGCTAGCCAATGTAGCACTGTACAACATCGTCATATCCCGGTCGGGGAACTCGAAAGTAGTCTGCAAGACGTCAGGTACCGTACGTCCGTCCTTGAAGTAATAGACACCACCCGACGAAGTAGCCGAATGAGGGATACCCACTCCGAATATCTGGTTGATCGCATCGTACTCGTGTGTCAGCAGGTCACCGCTCAAACCGGTACTGTAATCCCACCAGCAACGCCAGCGGAAGAAACGTTCCAAGCTGAATTTATCACGGGGATCAGGACCGATATACCGTTGCAGGTTGTTCGCTGTCATATAATCGGTATATTCCTTGATGCGTTCTTCCGGTCCTTCGAACTGTTTCCAGTCGATTGTGTCGGGAGAAGCGCCGTCTATCAGCGGATATACCCACGCCCCGTTCGGGTCGTTACGGTTGGTACATACTTCGATCAGCGATACTTTGCCGATCAGGCCTTTGTCGATGATCTCCTTGGCACGGATATAACTGTCGGTCTGACGTCCCTGATGCCCCAGCTGGAAAACGATGCCGGTTTCTTTTACCACCTGGCGCACCTGATAAGTCTCAGGAACTGTCCACGACAACGGTTTTTCCACATAGACATGCTTTCCGGCTTTAGCTGCTTCCATCGCCATCGTACTGTGCCAATGGTCGGGAGTTGCGATAATAACTGCGTCGATGTCATCGGCCGCCAGCAATTCTTTATATGTTCTGTAACGTTTCGGGCGTTTACCGAACTTTCCGTTCGAACCTTCGCGATGAATATTGGATGCCGCCAAAACAGCCGCTTCACCATACACATCGAAGATATCGCATACGCCGGTTACTTCGATATTCAAATCATCCTGCTCCTGGAACTGCTCGTAACGCTTGTCCTTGCTATCGTTCTTCGCCCCTTCAATCAGGCCGTCGATCCAGGAAGGTTCGGCAAAACCGGCTGCACGCATCAGCTGCTTGCCACGGATACCGAAACCGATCATTCCGATACGAATCTTTTTCCCGTCCGGCTGGGCAGGAATCATATAATGTTCTTTATCAAACTTAAAGGCACTACCCAGACTTTTCGACTTTTTGTCGTACGTCTGTTTCTTGTAGACACCATAACCCAGTGCCCCCAATACCGGAATGGTAGCCAACGCCTTCAGGGCATTACGACGTCCTTCAGACTGAGGCCCTGATTTTCTTTCGGAGTATTATTATTGTTTTCTGTTGCCATGATATTACATTAATTTGAGTTTAGACAATAAGGGAATCGCTTTTTTCAGATAGCGGTCCAGCCCGATAATATGAGAGGTGGGAAAAACCAGCAATACAGCCAGCGCCGCCATCTCTACCAGATTCTTGTCTATCCACAGATAAGACCCTTCGAACGGCATCATATATTGTGCCCCGATAAACGAAGGATGGGAAAGGTAATAAAATGCAAGCAATATCATCGCCCCGATAGAAGAGAGTTTGCTGAAAGCACCGGTAATCAGTCCGAGACCGATTAACAACAGCGCCCATTCGTTCAGCGCATTAACCATGTTCATCATGGCCGGATCACTAGCCAATCCGGCGAAAAAGTCAGACATAAAACCTTTGGAATCGAGGAGGTAAGGAAGCGATGTCCATTTGGGATTCAGGATCTTCACCAGTCCTTCGTAGGCAAAATGCCAGCCAATGAATAATCGCAGTACAACCATCGCGGTCAACTGCGCAGAAGTGTAAGAATCTTTTTGTATCATTTCATGTATTTGATTTATCGCCGCAAATATAGGGATAAAATCCGGAGAACAAAGGATTTGAAATACTGATGATACTAAAACTTTCTACATTTTACCAAAATTTTACTATTGTCGGCCTGGGTAGTAGCAAAAAGATATACATCTCCACCATCCATGATCTTTGTGCGTTTACGCAATTCTTCTACGGATAGAGGGAAATTACGGACAGTGATATTTGCACGGGGTATTTGTCCGGATATTCCTTTGCAGAGTTTCCCGGTAAAAGGGAATACCTCCTCTACAACAAAACTCCTGCCCGGAAAAACAGCTACTCCTATATCTGAGGTATAAAGATGGCTGCTCGTATGCAACTTTTCCAATCCGAAACGGGTAGCGGTACTTTTAAAGGCACCGGCTTTCAGCAACGAGGAATTGGGTTCATAGAGATAGTTTTTTACCTGACCGGACAGATGTAACTCTTCCCGACTCTCATCTTGCAAAGTAAAAATAAAAGATTCTTCCTCCCCATTGCCTGTATAATTAATGCAATGAATAACCGGAGAAGTTACGGACGCATCTCTTTCCACAACAAAAAGCAGTTCCTTACATTCGTTCTTTACCGACAACACATGGACTTCCACAGTTCTGGGTAAAAGCTCCAATGTCAACCGTATATCGGCCATAGGAGATAACTTTGCAATCACTTTCGGCGCATGGCGGAAGAGTTCCGGCAACAAGGCCGGCAGGTCGGGTTCACAATCCTGCAAAGCAAAAACCCGTTTATTCCCTTCGCCGCGACGGGCCGGGTCAATATAAAAAACATCGGTTCGGGGCAGTTGGGATATTAACATTGTGCTATCCCCTTCCATAACCGTTATATTGTCGACACCCAATGCTGAAAAATTATTACGGGCAGCCTCGCAATAAGCAGGGAAACGTTCTATATAAGTTACTTGGCGGACTTTCCGGGAGAAGTAATAACTGTCAATTCCCAGACCACCGGTCAGGTCGCACAGGGTTTCATCTTCCTTCACCAAACGCTGTTTGTAGGAAGCCGTCTGTTCAGATGAACATTGCTCTGCCGATATCTTTGAAGGAAATAACAAATCGTCGTTTGCATACCATAAAGGCAGCTTTTCCTTAATCTGCCGCCGGGAGGCAATCTGGTCTACTGCAAAAGGAACATCGATTGAAGGATAACGGGATGCACTCAGCAGAAGACGAGTCAAATCATCGCCTGCATGTTCTTTTACAAATCTCCGGAATTCATCTGTCTGTTTCATGCGACAAAGATAAGGTTTTTATGATTAGTGATACAACGAATATTTTTCAAAAAAAATCCGCAAATTATTTGCAGTTTGTCAGAGAATATCTATATTTGCTGCCGTAATAACAAAAACAGTCATGAGAACATTTATAGTAAATACATTTTGGTGGTGGCGCTCTTTACTCCTACAACGGTCGTAAGGAACGCAGTCCTGTGTATATACTAGTCAAGATATCATAGAAAGGCCTGTCGCACTTGCGACGGGCCTTTTTTCTTTTTAATCCATTTACGAATACAATTAAAACAACATAGCAAAAGATGAAAACGTATCAAGTTGACAAAAACGGTTATTATGGTGAGTTCGGCGGCGCTTATATCCCCGAAATCCTTCACCAGTGTGTGGAAAACTTACAGAACATCTATCTGGAAGTACTGGAAAGTGAAAGTTTCAAGCAGGAATTCAACCAATTGCTGCGCGACTACGTAGGCCGCCCCTCCCCCCTTTACCTGGCAAAACGATTAAGCGAAAAGTATGGTTGCAAGATTTATCTCAAACGGGAAGACCTCAACCATACGGGAGCCCACAAAATCAACAACACAATCGGACAGATTCTGCTGGCACGCCGCATGGGCAAAACCCGCATCATCGCCGAAACAGGTGCGGGACAGCACGGTGTTGCCACAGCTACCGTTTGCGCCCTGATGAACATGGAATGCATCGTTTACATGGGCAAGACGGACGTGGAACGCCAGCATGCCAACGTGCAGAAGATGGAGATGCTCGGTGCAACCGTCGTCCCTGTTACTTCCGGCAACATGACCCTGAAAGATGCAACAAACGAAGCAATCCGTGACTGGTGTTGTCACCCTTCCGATACGTATTACATCATCGGTTCCACAGTCGGTCCTCACCCTTATCCCGACATGGTAGCACGCCTGCAATCCGTTATCAGTGAAGAGATAAAGAAACAGTTACAGGAAAAAGAAGGGCGCGACCATCCGGATTACCTGATTGCCTGCGTCGGAGGCGGAAGCAATGCAGCCGGTACAATCTATCACTTTATCGACGACCAACGGGTGAAACTCGTACTGGCAGAAGCCGGAGGAAAAGGAATCTGTTCAGGTATGAGCGCCGCCACCATCCAACTGGGAAAGAAAGGAATCATACACGGAGCCCGTACCCTGGTCATGCAGAGCGAAGACGGACAAATCGAAGAGCCCTACTCTATCTCTGCCGGACTGGACTATCCGGGAATCGGCCCGATTCACGCCAATCTGTCCGTCAGCCACCGCGCCTCTATCCTGGCAGTCGATGACGACGAAGCACTGGAAGCCGCTTTCGAACTGACCCGCCTGGAAGGAATCATCCCGGCACTGGAAAGCGCCCATGCGCTGGGAGCACTCAGCAAAGTGAATTTCAAGCCGGAAGACGTAGTCGTGTTAACAGTCTCCGGTCGTGGCGATAAAGATATGGATACGTATATTGAATACAAAAACAGAAAGTAACCGATGAAAAACTATCATTTCAAAACGATAAGCAAACAGGTCCTGGGCGACCTGCACACTCCCGTCAGCATCTACCTGAAAGTACGGGATATCTATCCGGAATCAGCCCTGCTGGAAAGTTCGGACTTCCACGGAAACGAAAACAGCCTTTCCTTCATCGCCCTCTGCCCGCTGGCAAGTATCGGCATCAACAACGGCGAATGTACGGCAACCTTTCCCGACGGCAACCGCGAAGTGACTCCCCTCAGCGAAAGCTATAACGTGGCAGATGCCATGAACGCATTTCTGGGCCGTTACAGCATCGAAGGGGCAGACAAGAAAGTCTGCGGCCTGTTCGGATACACGGCCTTCGATGCTGTCCGTTACTTCGAAAACATTCCGGTCATGGAAGCCCATCACGAAGAGAACGATGCTCCCGACATGCTATACATATTATATAAGTATATCCTCGTCTTCAACCATTTCAAAAATGAACTGACATTGGTCGAATTATTGCAGGACGGTGAAAAGAGCAACTTGCAAGAGATCGAAACACTGATTGAAAACCGCAACTATGCTTCCTATAACTTTCAGACCACCGGGCCAGAGACTTCTCCTATCACCGGCGAAGAATATAAGGCCATGGTTCGCGAAGGTATCAAACACTGCCTGCGCGGTGATGTTTTCCAAATCGTTTTAAGCCGCCGTTTCGAACAACCGTTCAAAGGCGACGACTTTAAAGTCTACCGTGCCCTGAGAAGTGTCAATCCTTCCCCCTACCTTTTCTATTTTGACTTCGGCGGCTTCCGCATCTTCGGTTCTTCTCCCGAAACGCACTGCAAAGTGACAGAAGGCCATGCAAGCATCGACCCGATTGCCGGAACCGCTTTCCGCACAGGCAACGTGGCTCTCGACAAACAGCGTACAGAAGCCCTCCTCGCCGACCCGAAAGAGAATGCCGAACATGTCATGCTGGTAGACCTTGCCCGCAACGACCTGAGTCGCAACGCACACAACGTACAGGTCGATTTCTACAAGGAGGTACAATATTACAGTCACGTCATCCACCTGGTTTCCCGTGTAAGCGGCGAAGTGAACAGCGACAGCAACCCGGTAAAAACATACATCGACACCTTCCCGGCAGGAACCCTCAGCGGCGCCCCGAAAGTACGTGCCATGCAGCTTATCACCGACCTCGAAAAACATAACCGTGGAGCCTATGGTGGCTGCATCGGATTTATCGGCCTGGACGGTGACCTGAACCAGGCTATCACTATCCGCACCTTCGTCAGCCGCGGCAACGTACTGTATTACCAGGCCGGTGCCGGTATCGTAGCGAAAAGCAACGACGAACGCGAACTACAGGAAGTAAACAACAAGCTGGGAGCCTTGAAAAAGGCAATCGACCTGGCAGAGAAGTTGAAGAATTAAAAATTGAAAATTGAGAATTGAAAATTATGAGCAAGATATTATTATTCGACAATTATGATTCCTTCACCTATAACTTATTACACATCCTGAAGGAACTGGGTGCAGAGGTGGAAGTTCACCGCAATGACAAAATATCCTTGGAAGAAGTAGACCGCTTTGACAAAATCCTTCTTTCGCCGGGTCCCGGCATTCCGGAAGAAGCGGGCATCCTGCTTCCTTTAATCCGCCAATATGCCCCGACAAAAAGTATTCTGGGAGTATGCCTCGGAGAACAAGCGATTGGAGAAGCCTTCGGAGCAACCCTGATTAACCTGACGGACGTTCATCACGGCGTTTGTTCCAATATCCGGGTAACAGCTAAAGAACCGTTATTTGCCGGACTCGAAGCCGGATTCCGCGCCGGGCGTTACCACTCCTGGGCAGTCTCCCGCGAAAACTTCCCCGATTGCCTGGAAATAACAGCCGAAGATATGGAAGAAAAACAAATCATGGCATTGCGTCACCGTACGTACGATGTCCGGGGTATCCAGTTCCATCCGGAATCGGTCCTGACCCCGAAAGGCAAGATTATTATTGAAAACTGGCTGAAAGGATAACGAGGACTAATAAACATAAGAAAGAAGAGTTATGAAAGATATATTATACAGATTATTCGAACACCAGTACCTCGGCCGGGATGAAGCCCGCCAGATACTTCAGAATATGGCTGCCGGCCAATACAATGATTCCCAGATAGCCAGCCTCATCACCGTCTATCTGATGCGTAACATTTCCGTAGAAGAGCTATCCGGTTTCCGCGAAGCCCTGCTCGAAATGCGCGTACCGGTCGACCTGTCGGATTACAAGCCAATCGACATCGTCGGTACAGGGGGAGACGGCAAAAACACATTCAATATCAGTACCGCTTCCTGTTTTGTCGTTGCCGGAGCCGGTTACAATGTGGTGAAACATGGTAACTACGGCGCAACCTCCGTCAGCGGTGCCAGTAATGTGATGGAACAACATGGCGTCAAATTTACCAACGATATCGACAAACTACGCCAAAGCATGGACACCTGCCATATCGCATACCTGCATGCCCCTTTGTTCAATCCGGCCCTAAAAGCGGTAGCCCCGGTACGTAAAAGCCTGGGAGTACGCAGTTTCTTCAATATGCTCGGTCCGCTGGTGAATCCCGTTATGCCGACTTACCAGTTATTGGGTGTATATAATTTACCTTTGCTGCGGTTATACAGTTACACATACCAGGAAAGCGGGACGCGTTTTGCCGTTGTCCACAGCCTGGACGGGTACGATGAAATATCACTGACCTCCGACTTTAAGGTAGCAATGCCGGAGAAAGAGAAACTATATACCCGGAAATGCTTGGTTTTGCCCGTTGCACAGAGGATGACCTCGACGGCGGACAGACTGTCGAAGATGCCGCCCGCATCTTCAATAACGTAATGACCAATACGGCAACCCCGGCACAAAAGAACTGCGTAGTTGCCAACTCTGCCTTTGCCATCCAGGTCATCTGCCCGGAAAAGAAGATAGAAACCTGTATCGCCGAAGCCCGCGAATCGCTGGAAAGCGGCAGTGCACTGGCTACGCTAAAGAAGTTTATTTCACTGAATAATTGATTTATGAAAGATATATTGCAAGACATTATAGCCAACAAACGCATCGAAGTAGACCGGCAGAAACAAGCCGTACAGCTCCGTACGCTACTGGCATTGGGTGGTGAACGGCTGGAACGTACCACCTATTCGATGCGTGCCTCGCTGGCTGCATCTTCTTCGGGTATCATCGCCGAGTTTAAACGCAAAAGTCCTTCGAAAGGCTGGTTGCATCCGGATGCCGCCATCCCGGACATCATCCCGGCCTATCAGCAAGCCGGAGCTTCTGCCTGCTCGGTCCTGACCGACCCGCAGTTTTTCGGTGGTTCGTTGGGTGACCTCTGCCAGGCACGCAAGCTGGCTGAGATTCCTCTGTTGCGGAAAGATTTTATCATCGACGAATACCAGGTGTACCAGGCCCGGGTCATGGGAGCCGACGCAATTCTGTTAATCGCCGCCTGCCTCACCCCCGACCAATGCCTGTCACTGGCAGAGCTGGCGCATACCCTCCAACTGGAAACATTGCTGGAAATCCACAGCGAATCGGAATTGGGGCATCTCAACCCGCATATCGACATGCTCGGTGTTAACAACCGCAACCTCGGGACATTCCATACCGATGTGGAAAATTCGTTCCGTCTGGCAGAAATCATGCAGGAAGTCAGCAAAGAAAAGGACCTCGCTCCCCTCCTGGTTTCGGAAAGCGGAATATCAGACACAGCCACAGTAAGCCGCCTTCGTGAGGCTGGCTTCCGCGGTTTCCTGATTGGTGAGACATTTATGAAAACAGAAGAACCGGGCGATACTTTGTCCGCTTTCATAGGAGGTTTGCCATGCTAATCAAGGTTTGCGGCATGCGGGAACCGGAAAATATCCGGCAGGTAGCAGAGACGGGAATCGACTGGATGGGATTCATCTTTTACGCTCGCTCCGCTCGCTCAATTGACAATGGAAAATGGACAATTGAAAATGAAAGAAAGAGTTCCTCTCTTAATAATTCTCAATTCTCAATTTTCAATTTTCAATTGAAGAGGGTCGGCGTCTTCGTCAACGCCACGCCGGATGAAATGATGGAAACAGCCGCCCGTTACCGGCTCGATTACCTGCAATTACATGGAAACGAATCGCCGGACATCTGCTATACCCTCCATAAACGGGGATATGCAATCATCAAGGCATTTTCTATCGCCACCGAAGAAGATTTAAAACCAGTCGCCGATTACGAAGGCCGTGCCGACTATTTTCTTTTCGACACCAAATGCAGCAGCTATGGCGGTTCAGGCAAACAGTTCGACTGGTCGGTACTCTCCGCCTACAAAGGGCAAACGCCTTTCCTGCTCAGCGGCGGTATCAACCCCGACAGCGTAGAAGCCCTCCGGAACTTCAGCCACCCGAAACTGGCCGGTATCGACCTCAATAGTGGTTTCGAAACCAGTCCGGGCATGAAAGACGTAGAGAAACTGAAAACATTTATTGACAAGATTAAAAATAAAAAAACTGACATATGAATCGTATTACAAACTTATTCGAAACAAAAAAGAACGGCATCCTGTCCGTTTACTTTACAGCAGGTTATCCTCAGCTAAATGATACGGTAACCATTCTGAAAGAACTGGAAGCAAAAGGTATCAACATGGTCGAAGTAGGCATCCCTTTTTCCGACCCGATGGCAGACGGTCCCGTCATCCAGGAAGCCGCTACACAGGCATTGCGAAACGGCATGTCGCTCCACCTCCTGTTCGAACAGTTGAAAGACATACGAAAAGAGGTACAAATGCCTTTAGTTCTGATGGGCTACCTCAATCCGATTATGCAATTCGGCTTCGAAGACTTCTGTAAAAAATGTGTGGAAGTAGGTATCGACGGCATGATTATCCCCGACCTCCCTTTCGCCGACTACATGTCCGACTACAAAGAGATAGCCGACCGCTACGACCTGAAAATGATTATGCTTATCACCCCTGAAACCTCCGAAGACCGTATCCGCCTGATTGACGAACACACTTCCGGCTTCATCTATATGGTATCGAGTGCAGCAATAACAGGTGCACAGCAGAGTTTCGACGACCAGAAACAGGCCTATTTCCGCCGTATCAACGGAATGAACCTGCAAAATCCCCGCCTGGTAGGTTTCGGAATCTCCAATAAAGCCACCTTCGATGCCGCCTCCTCTAATTCCTCAGGCGCCATCATCGGCAGCAAATTTATCCAATTGCTGAAAAGCGAAACTACAATCCCCGGAGCTGTAGATGCATTACTGGAAGGTTTGAAAAAATAGGACGGCAACCTGCCTGAAATGGGTAGGCATCGAAACAACAACGGACAAGCATCGCTTTATCTATGGATGCCTGTCCGTTTTTAGATTAATAAAATATACTCGAAAAAACAGCAACTTACAACAATGTTATTCCCTACTATTTAGTACATTTGCCAAAAACAGGAACGTCTTTTGTGCATTTTTGCCATTTTCAGGAACATAAAATTGATTTTATCATGGAATTATATCGTAGCATCATTGAAGATTTAAAAGATTGGAAAAGCAGACCGGATAGAAAGCCTCTAATTTTAAAGGGGGCCAGACAAACTGGAAAAACATGGATATCATGAAACTAATATCAATCCGATAATCTTTATACATCTGAAAAAAAACAGTTACCAGTTTATAACCGACAACTGTTTCTCTTTTCAGCGGAAAGCGAGGGATTCGAACCCCCGGAACAGTTACCCGTTCACCGCATTTCGAGTGCGGCCCATTCGACCACTCTGGCAGCTTTCCTGATCGTTGACGCAACAAATGTATAAAAAATTTGATACCGTTATCCTCCGAAGGTCCTTTTTTTCTGCACACAGCACTACTATGTCAGTCCCAACAACACTATTATGCTAATACCCATAGCACTATAGTATCATACAACACAGCACTATAGTGCTAAAAAAAGGGAGTAACCTCTCGGCACTCCCAATCCTATCGTGTTAACGAATTGAATGTTATTATTTGAAATAACGGTTATATAATCCTTCGAAACCTTTACCATGGCGGGCTTCGTCTTTACACATTTCGTGTACTGTATCGTGGATAGCATCCAGATTCTGCTGTTTTGCCAATGTAGCGATACGTTTTTTATCTTCGCAGGCACCGGCTTCTGCTTCCATACGTTTTTTCAGGTTAGTCTTTGTATCCCAAACAACATCACCTAACAGCTCTGCAAACTTGGCAGCATGTTCAGCTTCTTCCCATGCATAACGTTTGAATGCTTCTGCTACTTCAGGATAACCTTCGCGGTCTGCCTGGCGACTCATTGCCAGATACATACCTACCTCAGTACATTCACCCATAAAGTGAGCGTTCAACCCCTCAAGAATAACAGGGTCAACACCTTTTGCAACACCTAATACGTGTTCGTCTACAAACTGCAGAGCGCCTGTTGTTTCTACCAGTTCTTTGAACTTGCTTTTCGGTTGTTTACATTGCGGACAGAATTCAGGAGCTTCGTCACCTTCATGAACATAACCACATACTGTGCAGATCCATTTCTTTTTCATCTTCGTAAAATTTTATTGGTTGTATAACTATTAGTATAATCTTTTGTTATTCGCTGTGACAAAATTAACCAAACAAATCTAAACAGCAAGAGATAAGCCGATAGAAATATTCTATCTGTTAATTGATAAAAACTATGGAACTTATTCAAAGCGGCAAATGTTAGATTATAAAACTTACATATAGTATGGATACATTAAAGATTACAAGCCTCTTAGGCGACAAAGCAGAATATTTACTGGGTCACACCTGTAAAACGATAGACAAATCACTGATTCACATACCATCTCCTTCAACAGTCGATGATATCTGGATCAATACGGACAGAAACATTCAGACATTAAATAATTTACAACGGATGTTGGGAAGCGGACGTCTGGCTAACACCGGTTATCTGTCTATCCTCCCGGTCGACCAGGACATAGAACATACGGCCGGAGCATCATTCGCCCCGAATCCCATTTATTTCGATCCGGAAAACATCGTGAAACTGGCAATCGAAGGCGGTTGCAACGCTGTCGCTTCCACATTCGGAAACCTGGGAGCTGTGGCACGTAAATATGCACATAAAATACCGTTCCTCGTAAAACTCAATCACAATGAATTGCTTACTTATCCGAACAGCTACAATCAGGTGATGTTTGGCACAGTCAAGGAAGCCTGGAACATGGGGGCCGCAGCAGTCGGTGCCACCATCTATTTCGGTTCTGCGGAAAGCCGTGAGCAACTGGTCGAGATTGCGGATGCATTCGAGTATGCACACGAACTAGGTATGGCAACCGTCCTCTGGTGCTATCTGAGGAACAATGATTTCAAAAAAGATGGCGTAGATTATCATGCAGCAGCCGACCTGACCGGTCAGGCCAACCATCTGGGTGTAACAATCAAAGCAGATATCGTTAAACAAAAACTGCCGTCCAACAACGGCGGCTTCACAGCCATCAACTTCGGTAAGGTAGATAAAAAGATGTACACCGAACTGACGACCGAACATCCGATCGACCTTTGTCGTTACCAGGTAGCAAACGGTTATATGGGCCGTGTCGGCCTAATAAATTCCGGAGGAGAATCACACGGTGCCTCCGACCTGAAAGAAGCCGTCATCACTGCTGTCATCAACAAACGTGCCGGCGGCATGGGCCTGATCAGCGGACGTAAAGCATTCCAGCGTTCCATGAAAGATGGCGTCGAACTGCTTCACACCATCCAGGACGTTTACCTGGATCCGGAGATCACGATTGCATAAACAAGCAACGACATACAGGAAGTGCATGGAAGGATATATCTTTTCATGCACTTTTTTATTTACCTTTGCACCGATTCAATAAAGGCAAAATGAAATCAGATGCTTATAAAGGCCATCTGGCTATGCTGGGGGCAAATATATTATGGGGGCTGATGTCTCCCGTTTCAAAAGCCGTATTAATGGCTGGTCCGGTCAGTGCGTTGTCGCTCACGACTTTCCGCATGGTGGGAGCGGCTGTCGTTTTCTGGCTGGCGTCACTCTTCACCAAAAAAGAACATGTCAACCATCAGGACCTTGCGAAGCTGTTCTTCGCCGCGTTACTGGGAATCGTACTGAACCAGGGGTCATTCATCTTCGGCGTTTCCCTGACCTCGCCTATCAATGCCTCCATAGTCACGACAACAACGCCTATCATTACTATGATTATTGCGGCATTCTACCTGAAAGAACCTGTCACCGGAAAAAAGGTAATCGGTATCTTTGTCGGGGCAGCCGGAGCCTTGTTGCTGATTCTAAGCAGTCAAAGCGCAGCGGCCGGTAGCGGTAAAAGCAGCAATATATGGGGTGACCTGCTCTGCCTGCTGGCACAGTTCAGTTTCTCTTTTTATTTTGTGTTGTTCAAGGGATTAATAGGCAAATATTCCCCTATCACATTGATGAAATGGATGTTCACATACGCTTCCATCTGCACGATACCGTTCTCCTACAACCATATTGCAGGTATCGATTTCCTGAATCTTCCTTCTGAATTGTATATGGGTATCATTTATGTCGTACTGGGAGGTACTTTCCTGCCTTACCTGTTCATTCCTATCGGACAAAACCTGTTGCGCCCGACAGTAGCTTGTATGTATAATTACGTACAACCAATCGTTGCGTCACTGATTGCCGTACTTTGGGGGATGGATACTTTTGGAGTGATGAAAGGGATTGCCGTAGCATTGGTATTTACCGGCGTTTATATCGTAACACAAAGTAAATCGAGGGCCCAGTTAGAGGCCCTCTGAAATACCTTTCCATAAATTATCGTCAGGGACAGGGGCTACAATCTTTATCAATTCTTTGGATACCGGATGGATAAACTCGGCACTCCGGGAATGGAGACTGATACCACCATCTTTATTCGAACGCTCGGCACCATATTTCAGGTCTCCTTTAATCGGACACCCCATCTTTGCCAACTGGCAGCGTATCTGATGATGCCGGCCGGTTTTCAGGTCTATTTCCAATAAGAAATAATTATCCGAATGCGCAATCACCTTATAATGAAGAATCGCTTTCTTTGAATCCGGACGTTCGGTATCGTAAGCGTAACTCTTGTTTTGTTTCTCGTTACGGACCAGCCAGTTCACCAGTTCGCCTTCTTCAGCCGGCGGACAGTTCTTGACAATGGCCCAATAGGTTTTCTTCACCTCTCCTACCCGGAACATCTCGTTCAGGCGGGGCAAAGCTTTACTGGTCTTGGCAAACAGGACTACACCGCTCACCGGACGGTCCAGCCGGTGGGTAACACCGACATACACATTTCCCGGCTTGCAATACTTCTCTTTCAGCCACGCCTTGAGCATTTCCGAAAGAGGAGTATCACCGGTTTTATCTCCTTGTACAATCTCACGGCATGTTTTGTTTACCGCGATGATATGATTGTCTTCGTAGATAACTTCCATATTACATATTCATACCGCCGTCTACCTGAATCACCTGTCCGGATACATAAGCAGACAAATCAGATGCCAGGAATGTAGCTACATTTGCCACATCTTCAGTAGTACCGCCGCGGCGCAAAGGAATCTTCTTGTTCCATTCTTCTCTTACTTCTTCCGGCAATTTCGCAGTCATATCGGTAATGATAAAACCAGGAGCGATTGCATTAGCACGGATACCTCGTGAACCCAGTTCCTGAGCCACCGATTTAGCCAAACCGATCATACCGGCTTTTGAAGCCGAATAGTTGCTCTGACCGGCATTCCCGTGAACACCTACGACAGAAGACATATTGATAATGTTACCTGCACGCTGTTTCATCATGACCGGAGTACAAGCATGAATGAAGTTGAAAGCCGATTTCAGGTTCACATTCAGGACAGCATCCCACTGACCTTCGCTCATACGCATCATCAGGCCGTCTTTCGTGATACCGGCATTGTTAACCAGAATATCGATACGACCGAAGTCTTTCACGATTTCCGCCACTACATTATGAGTCTCTTCAAAGTTGGCTGCATTAGAAGCATATCCTTTTGCTTTAACGCCTAAAGCTTCGATTTCTTTCTGTGTAGCTTCACCGTTCTCGTCGATAACCAGGTCTGTAAATGCGATATTTGCACCTTCAGCGGCAAACTTTAAAGCGATAGCCTTACCGATACCGCGTGCAGCACCGGTTACAATGGCAACTTTTCCTTCTAATAATTTCATAATATTTCTATTTACGTTTATATTAACACTGTATCAGACAAGCACCCGCCGAATATCCGCCGCCGAAGACGGTCAGACAAACCAGGTCGCCTTTCTTGAATGTATGGTCATTCTGCGCATACACCAAAGCCGAACTAACCGAACCGGTATTACCCAGTTCTTCGATATTATGCAGGAACTTTTCTTCCGGCAAATTCAGCTGCTTGGCAATATTGGACATGATACGCATATTTGCCTGGTGACCGATGAAATAAGTCAGGTCATCCAACGCAAATCCGTTCTTCTCCAACAGATAAACTGCATTTTTAGGCATGTAGGTACAAGCCTGGATAAACACGTCGCGACCTTCCGGCATCTGGATACCACCGTCACGAGGACGCAACTGCACACCTTCAGGCCCTTTCCCCAGATGGCCCAACCCCTGTGTAAATACTTCAATGATATGCGGATCTTTCTCTGTCACACGTTCCTTTGAAATAAAGAACGCCGCAGCGGCATCTCCCCAGAGGTGACCGGCTTTCGGATCTGTTTCATTATAATAAGCGGAATTTTTATCTGCTGAAAGGATTAAAGCCTTTGTAGCCTTTCCCATGGCAAAATAACCTTCCACAACTTCCAGCGCATTTAAAAAAGAGGAACAGGCAGATGATAAATACAACGCTTTCGCATTTGTAATATTAAACTCACGCTGCGTATAATGGGCTGCGGTAGCAACTGTATCGTACGGAGAATAGGATGCTGAGATAATCAAATCAACTTCCGTAATGTCATACGGCAATTTTGGCAGTGCGTTACGTACGGCGTCCATTCCCATGGTACAAATTGTCTCTTCCGGTTTGGCTTTGGACCGGGTTTTAATACCCGTACGCTGTTCAATCCATTCACTTGTCAACCCGTTTAATTCCAAAAAATGTTGGTTGTGCACCCGCTCTTCAGGCACATAAAACCCTGTTGCATTAATAAACATCTCTGGTTTACTTTATCTTTATTCCGTTGAATATTAAATTCATTACATTATCTCTCCGCTTAATCCGCTGGCTGATATTATCTCCCATAATACCCCTTATATAAGGAACTTCCAATCCCTTTAAGGCATGATGTAGCACCACTGCTGTTATTTCTGTATCAGGCATTGCAAAGATTCCTTCCTTCACTCCGGCATCCAATATTCCCTTCAATAATTCTGTCTCACGTATGTCAAAGTTCTTACGAACCTTCTCCACGCGCCATATATCACGGAAAAAGTTAGCTTTCAGCGTACCATTACGAAATACGAGCGCTTTGATAGCATCCAATCTGGCATAGATGAATGTCATCAACTTCTCATCAGCTGGCAAATCCTTTCCGGCAACATCAAGCAGCATCTTGTATAACTGGTCCAGCTCCGATTCCACCACAGCCAGATAAATCTCATTTTTGCTCTTGAAATACGTATATAACGTACGTCTGCCTTTCCGGGAAGCCTGTGCAATATCGTTCATTGTCGTATTATCAACCCCCATGCGGGCAAACAATTGCCTGGCCACATCCACCAACATTTCGCGTGTTTTAGAAACTGTCATCGGCATTGTATTGCACATTTTGATTAAAACTGTGCGCAAAGTACCTAAAAAAGATTGGTTCTACCAAGTATATTAAAAAAAACTTACAATAAATTTGTTTTATAAGAGAAAATCCCTACCTTTGCACTCGCAATCACGAAATAATTGTAAACTATATCGCGGAGTGGAGCAGTGGTAGCTCGTTGGGCTCATAACCCAAAGGTCGTAAGTTCGAGTCTTGCCTCCGCAACTATCTAAAGGCTTTCAGTATTCACTGGAGGCCTTTTTCTTTTTTATCTTTCCTAAGCTTTATTAGCCAAATTTAAGCCGTCAATTTCCGCCCCGGCATGTTTATTGTAATGTAGATGTATGGATATCAACCGACAAAAAGACTTAACAATATAATAATATGGCTTATATAGACTATTACAACATTCTAGGGGTGAACAAAGGCGCTTCACAGGACGACATTAAAAAAGCGTACAAGAAGCTGGCCCGTAAATATCATCCGGACCTGAATCCGAACGATCCGGATGCTCACCGGAAATTCCAGGAGATCAACGAAGCCAATGAAGTACTGAGCGACCCGGAAAAACGGAAGAAATACGACCAATACGGTGAAAACTGGAAACATGCCGACCAGTTCGAAGCTCAACAGAACCAATACGGACAGTATCAGGGCGGCTTCGGTGGTTTTAGCGGCTTTGGAGGCAGCAACGGCGGGGGTGCCCAATGGAGTGCCTCAAACGACGGCAGCGGCTTCTCCGACTTCTTCGAATCCATGTTCGGAGGCGGCGGTCGTGGCAGAGGCAACCATGCTTTCCGCGGCCAGGACTATAATGCAGAACTGCATGTCTCTTTGGCAGATGCAGCCCAAACACACAAACAGGTTATTACCGTCAACGGTAAGAATCTGCGCATAACCGTACCAGCCGGTATCGCAGACGGACAGACCATCAAGCTGAAAGGCCAGGGCGGTCCGGGTGTAAACGGCGGACCTGCCGGCGATCTGTACATCACATTCAGCATAGCAGAAGACAGCCGTTTCAAACGGGTTGGCGACGATTTATATATAACCGCCCCGTTGAACCTCTACACTGCCATACTGGGTGGCGAACAAATCGTAGAAACAATGGACGGCAAGGTAAAACTGAAAGTGGCTGCCGGAACGCAGAACAACAGCAAAGTCCGCCTGAAAGGCAAAGGTTTCCCTGTCTATAAAAAAGACGGGCAGTTCGGTGACCTCATCGTCACCTACTCCATCGAGATACCGACTAATCTGACGGACAAACAAAAAGAGTTGTTCCGCGAAATACAGAGTCTTAATCAATAAAACACGAGTACTATGCAAACAGATTTAATTATAGTCAACGAATATTGCCGGATATGTCATATAGAACCTTCTTTCATCTTCAGGCTGGAAGAAGGCGGACTCATTGAAATCCGTATCATCGAAGGCGAAAAGTATTTACAGGCGGAGCAATTACACGATATCGAAAGATATACACGTATGTATTACGACCTCTCAATCAATTTCGAAGGAATCGATGCCATCCACCATCTGCTGAATCGTGTCAAATCCATGCAACAGCAAATCGGACATCTGAAAAAGAGGTTGCGGGTATATGAAGCAAAAGATTTTGAAGAAAATGAATTATAAAATCCGAATGACACATCTACCTTACATTCAACCTGGTAGATGTGTCATTTTGTTACTAAAAGAAGCCTTACTCCCCGGCTTTCAACAGAAAGACAAAAACTTTTTGTAAAATAATTTGGATTGTAAGAAATAATTCATACCTTTGCACTCGCAATCAGGAATGATAGCAACTATATCGCGGAGTGGAGCAGTGGTAGCTCGTTGGGCTCATAACCCAAAGGTCGTAAGTTCGAGTCTTGCCTCCGCAACTTTTTGAAGAAGCGACACAAAAGACAATATATGTAATGTATATTGTCTTTTATTATTTCAAGACAGAATACTGACTCTCCCTATTCACAGATTTCCTAATGTCCTATTTATTGTCTGGAAACATTGAGTTTAAATAACTATTGACATGCCATTATATGTCGTTCAGAAACTTATCTGGTTGTCTACCAGATTTAGGATGACAGTTTATTATTAATCTTTAAATTTGGACCATACAGCTGTACTTTACGATTCTTGAATATTAATTTTGCTTTCCGGCCTTCCGGTTAGCCTAACACTTAAAGAGTATGGATAATTCAGTGAATGCACTCAATAGTATTGATGTGCTTATTGTTGTAGATGTTGTCGGTGCGCTGGCATCGGGTAACCTGAGTAATAATGTCTATCTTGTTGATACCAACAAGTATATGGGCTCTTGGAATCAGGGACACTGCGAACTGGGTACAGTCTGCCATGATACGCAAAGAATCAATTGGAGAGTAGTTCCAATCAGTCCGAGCACGAATGTTTCGATAGTAAGATTTACAGGTGAGATTATCTCCAAACAAGTTTGTGTTCCTACGAAGCAAGGGGAAATCGATGACGAGTACTGGACAGCCAGAATGCAATCCAGAGGAGTTAAAACGACTTATCAGTATGCATGCGTATTGTCTATGAATGGCAAAGAAATGACATTTGATCCGTATATCAAAGTGATTTGATTTATGTATCAAAATAAAATTGTAAACGGGGATCATACCTTTTGGCTTTGCCAGTTGGGATGATCCCCGTTATTTATTTGTAACTTTTCTGCAAGCTGGTATAGTTAATACCATAAGGATGGACGTAAAAAAACAAAGTCATTCTGTTTTATAGTCTTGCGTAAATTTATCAATTGTCCAATCTGAACGTATTTCAGCCAAATGCAATTTTCGTTTTTCTCCGGAAGGTATATTGACAAAAGTATCTTTACGAACACCCAGTCCTGCATGTATTCCATCAAATGTCTCCTTCCCATAATGAACAGATTCGTTTCTTATCCAACGATCAACCGGAATCAGGGCATGGATTCTAAGTAGTGTAGCCTTTACTTCATTTCTAATAGCTAATTTTTCTTTCTCAGACACAACACGATTTCTGGATTTACGAAGTGCATCAATTATCATCTCTGAAATATCAGCGGCATGCCTGGTCGCTCTCCTAGGCTTCTTTCTCTTTTTGACATCATTTGTAAATCCGGATAATTGCTCGCATGCACTTCGGTCATCCAGAGCCGCACTGACAACTAAATTGGGAGTATTATCTTTTATCCAAATGCCAAAAATCTCTTTAACAGACGAAGCAACTCCATCTGAAACGTCAACACTGATATCTGGTAAAGCCCCAATACCAGCAAGCCCTTTTGACAACAGAATTTTAGCTGACGAAAGGTGCTTATTATCCATTTTACTATCCAGATAAATATTTATCTGATTAGCAAGATTGCTCAGCCAGTCATAACTTCTGGGGGAAAGTACCTTCTCATGTATCTTTTGCCTTTCTATATTTTCTGCAATTTCTGCGGCCGTCATAGACAAATTGATTTGCTCATACATATATTTGTTCTTTTCAGTTCCACTATGTAGACCTAAAGCCGAATTAACCTCTTCACGGCCAGAATAAGTATAAGTCGTACGTCCTTTAAATGCCAATGAACTGAGTGCCATCGCTTTTTTAGACCAGTTTTTACCTAATCCCTGATTAGGCATTTCCGCAACAAAATCACTAATAGTACCTCCATCTTTATATTTATCCCGGCTAGTTTCTAAAGCTGTTTTAACAATTCCACGTATAGAAGATATAACATCGATATTAATCCCTCCGGTTTCCGTGTCAATAACATACATGGGAGGAACACCTATCTCTAATTTCTGGTTATCATCGGTTTCCAGTACCCATTCTCCTGGAACACTTTGCAAAATACTGTCATTACTTACAGCCAGTTCTGTATGAGCTCCCAAGTCCGGACCGGCATACTGCGCAAACTCAAGTTCAATCCCCATTGTCCTATGGCTATCTAATATAGAGGTCCTGTCATTTTTACTTAATGCAGAAATGATTGTCTCATATTTTCTCTGATTTGTTATAAGAGAAATTAAATTTTGATTCGGGCTAACAGGGTTGGCTTTTTTTGCCCAGTAAGAATTGTATGCTCTGAGGTCTTCCATAGTTGGCTTTTTACCTTGCGGACTCTGTTCCGGATCCAATTGCTTATCTGGCATATATATTTTATTCCCTAATATACTACTATCTTTGTAAGCCTCCTGAATACTATTCCACTCACCATATGACATTTTACCCAGAACACTTGTTATTTGCTTATACCTTGCCGCCCACTCAATCAATCTGTTCAGGCGTTCAACATTCCACCCCTTTGAATCTTTATGTTGATTGATAAAGATCTGCTGCCAAGGAAACAAATCAGCCTGTTTCATAAGTTGTACAAGATTGTTATTATTTACCTTCAATCCCTGTCTCTGATCCACAAAACTTAATCTACCGTTTCCCGGTTCAGGTTGAAGTGTTCGGGAAAAGGATTTCTTATATTGTCTTTCAACTTTCATAGGAGAATGTTTTTAGTAATTAAACCATCGTATACTTTGTTTGAAATATATCAAAAAAACAGAACAGATTAAAATTTTATCTGCAGACGACCAAAATCACACCGTGAACGACAAAACAGAAGACGTGAACGTAAAAAAAATAAATATATAAAAAGCCAGTAAGGATAACCTTACCGGCTTATATTTTATACAATTTGAATTATAAGAAATATTCTATTTCATTCCACCGAGAAGCAATCTTCCTCTGCCTGTTTGTTTTTCGCAAACATATCCTTCACAAACAAATATCCGATACCACCGAACAGAGCTAAAAAAACAAAGCCGATAAGTATCAGTGGCTTTTTAGGTGAAGCAGGCTTTAATGGCACCGTTGCCGGGCTGATCACCGTATAGACCGGAGTTTGTTCCTGGACACGAAGTTTGTCCTGCTCCAGTTTCTGGGCCAACGTATTGTAAACATTGAAGGTCAGTGTCATTTCATTTTTCAGACGCTCCTGCTCGGTGCGGTAACTGGCAGAGATGATGTTCTTGTTCGCATCCTCAAAAGCGGCATACGCACGTTGGGCCTTGTAATAAGACTCACGAGCTTCGCTAAACACCTTCTCTGTAAACTCAAGATCCTGCTTGGCCTTCTGTGTACGGTAATTGGTGATGTACCCCTGAAGCTTTTCCACGACTATCTGAGTAAGGCTTGCAGAGATCAAAGGGTCCTGCATCTGGACAGAGACTGTTATTACCAATGTCTTTTTATCCACGGAGGCAGAGATACGTTTCTGCAATCCTTGTATTACGCCATCCTGTTCTCTGGTTAATCGGAAAGATGTTAATTCTCCCTTACCGGAAAGTTCTTCTTCTGAGAATACCCCCCTCACCCAACCAAGTAATTTGAAAGGAGCCTTTATCACATAACTCCACCACGCACTTTTCTGATGATCATCCATATATTCGTACAATGTCGATGAATAATCACCCTTTTCATTCTCTACCTGCACAGGAAACAACTCCAACAGAAACGGAATACTTTGTACCACATCCGGATACAAGTCCGGGGAAATGGCGTCCGAACCAGCCGAAGAACCCAGGTTTATCCCTGCCATAGCAGCCAGACCACCCAGATTTCCCATCTTTTTGGACGGGTCAGACGTTTCAGGTGCCAGCTTTACTGTCGTACTGTATTCTTTCGGTATGCTGAAAGCGACCACCAATCCTACAACTATCGCGGCTCCACAGCATTTGAACAAGAACTTACGCTCCCCCCATAGCCGTTTAGCCAACTCTATTAAATCTATCTCCTGCTCGTTTGTATCCATATCAGGAGCGTTCATTTGAATCATATCCACCTTGTTAATTGATAATTAAAGATTGAAAATTGATAATTATTTCAGTGTGTTGATGATAGAGGTAACCATGGCTGCCATCGAAGTGGTTGAACTAGCTATGCTCAGAACTTCTGCCAGACTGGTCTTACGATCACGCTGTGTCTTGGTCGGAACGACAATTTCACATCCGGGTTCAACCTTCGGATAACGTTTGAAGAAGATAAAGCTTTTCTTTGTCGTTGCCACCTTTCCGTTCATATAGATTACGATCGGATATTTACGGGCAATATCATTATAACCACCGGCTTGCGACAGGCAATCTCCCACAGACATACCATTGGTATAAGTCACACTGTTCGGATAAGTTACGGCTCCATTTATCTTCACTGTGCTCTGGAATTGCGGAATATAAAGTTCATCCCCATCACGTAGCACCACATCATGTGCACTACCCGGATTCGCCAAGGCTTTTTCCAGGTCAATACCCACAGAATAGTCTTTGATGTTTTCCAAAGACAAGGCAACCGAATCACGGCTTTGCTTATTTGCACTCAGTTGCAGCAGAGTTTCCAGGCGGCGCATCTCATCTTCTGTCAACTGGCGTTTCAAGCTTGCTCCTTTTACATAGGCATCGGGAGTTATCCCTCCGGCTTTGGCGATAATATCACTCAAACGGGAATTCTTTTCAGCCAATACATAATCGCCGGCAAAAGTAATTTCACCATTTACCTTTACCACCTGTTGTTCCTGATAACCCGGTGAAAAACGCACATACACTTCATCGAACGGTTCTAACGTAAAGACCGTATCGCTATTTTTTCCATTAACCGGTATCAGCCCTAAATTGTCATTCAATTCAAAATTGAATACTTCGGCAGTACGGTTAGTATTTTCGTACGTCTTTGTATCCTTAATACGACGGGCTACTTCCACATTCACTGTTGCTGCGGATTCCTTTAAACCGCCAGCCATCATAATAGCATCTTCCACTGTCAGGTTATTCCGGTAAGGAAGAACCGTATCAATGTAATTTACCGCACCACTTACTTTGATCGTATAAGGTTCTCTCAAATCAAAGAAAGAAGGGATATAGAGTTGATCTTCCGGCTTTAGTTCCATATCGGGAGCAGTACCATTCAGGATACCACGGATATCTACGGCTATGACAGTCGTTGTAAAGTCCGGATTCAAACGGGTGATCTGGGCACGACCGGCAAACTCATCTCCTTTCAAACCCGCTGCCTGATCAACCAGTTGACGGACCGTATGAACCGTACCATTCAACTCATATTCTCCCGGACGCCAGACTGCACCTGTCACTGTCAGACGGTTTTCATAGAAGGGGATCACTGAATCCACCAACAAGGAATCGCCGTCCATCATCGCAAAAGTCGGATATTTATCTTCCGTAACAGTAGCGATCTGGTAGCGGCTACCGGCTTTTCGCTTGACACGGACATCTTTCCTGTAAGCATCCCCGGTAAAACCTCCGGCCATATTTAAAAGTTGCTTCAGCGTTTCCCCCTTTTTCAACTCAAAAATACGGTTACGTTTTACTTTTCCCTGTACCACAGCCAGCTGGTCATAAGGAGAAACGATCACCATATCATTCTCTTCCAGACGGATATTCGTATTGTATTTGCCGTTCAACAAATAATCGTACACATCCAGGCTGGCTACCTCCTTGCTATTCCGGTAAACTTTGATTCCACGAAGCGAACCGATCTCATTCACACCACCTGCTGCATACAACGCATTAAACAAAGTAGCAAACGATGGAAGCGTATAGGTCCCCGGAGCAACGACCTCTCCTACTATATTCACCTTAATGCTACGTATCTGACTCAGGCTAACAGAAACAAACGTATTAGCCCCATCCGTATCTCCTGATAAGGTAGACATGATCCGTCCCAATTCCTGTCGGATACGGTTCTCAGCAGCACCGATTGTCAATCCGCTGACAGAGACAGGTCCCAGATTAGGGATCAGAATCGTTCCTTCAGGAGAAACCTTCAGTTTCAGATTCAGTTCAGAATCTCCCCAGACATTGATCAGTAATTCGTCTCCGGCAGATAAAACATATCCTTTGGGAGTCGGTACATTCAGATCCGGCTCAAAGGACAGGTTCTTGTTCGAGAATATTTCGCGACCGAACACGGTTCCGCTTAAATCTCCCGCCGGACGATTGGCTTCCCGCTGGGCATCCAAAGAAGGTATCACCTTTCCATCCGGAATGGCAACCGTACGATCTGTAACCACTGCATCCGATGCCGTACGCGTAGTCTGTTCCGCTCCGGACTGTCCCATCCGTTTATTTATCTCCTGGCGAATCTGGTCATCCGTCATACCCGCAGCTTTCGCCTTATCAATCAAATCCTGGGACACCTGTGCCGACAATGGAACCGCCAACCACAGTAATCCCCCCAATAATACATTTCTGATTACGATATTCATATTGTTATTTGTTTTTGTTGTTTTCAAAACTTCCTGAACTCCAACCGGGCATAATCCGATTGCAGAACCAGATGCTTCGATGTTAATTCTTTGACGCCAAAACGTTGCTCCGTTCCGTTCATGCCAAATGGCAATAAGTCTTCAACTTTACTGATTGGCATAACCACAAAAAGTGAATCCCCGGTATATTCCATATTGCCGGTCTGACTGGTTACATCAACCTTCATCAAATTGATCGTATGCAAAGCAACACTATAGTAAGCCCGCTCCGGCATCTCTTCCTCTCCCGATGCATATTCTATCTTCATGATCTGCCAGCGACCGTCCAGATCGCCATTAATTGGCATTTTCCCGCAAGCACTAACTATCAATATTAGCAGCACGGCTATTATATATCTTTTCATCGTATCCATCCTGTTTTTCTGATTGTTAACATACCACCGACACTTTTTCCCAACATCGCTCCCCGATCTATACCCAACGATGCTGTAAAATCCCAGCCCTCCAACGTATGGGGAGTATATTTTAATTCGGCTAAAGCGTTTCCGTTCTTTTTGATTTCATAAAAAGGCAAGTTATACGTTCCCCAGTTGCGAGTAACCGATAAAAGGATACGGTATTGCAAATCGCCACAAAGATTTCCAATGATCCCGAAATGATGTCCCTGCATACGCGAACTCTTAAAACTTATATCTCCATCCTCATTATAAACAGGAGACATCACTAAAGGATTTCCGATACCCATTCCCCAATGCTGCCAACCGGTATAAATACCATGATTATAATAATTATCGGCTCCACTTACTTGCTCCGGTATCTCCGGCGTATGATCCCAATAAACAGGACCGGTCTGATCCTTTGTTGAAATATATTCATAAACGAAACTACCGATCACCGGATTCTTCGGTAACGTTATTTCCACTCCCGCCAGACAGTCTTTCCAGCCATACTCCCCGAACATCTGTGAATGATCCTCAAAATAATGTTCATAATAAGGACGAACCGTCCAGTCCTGTGAAGCATACCAGGTAAGTGAAAAGTTCCAACTACCTAAATGATTCCCATAGATATTCGTTTGTTCACCCATCGGCGTATCACTACTCCCGCCGCTTGGAATAAACACTTTAAAGAAATCCTTTATCCCATTTGGCATATCGATCTTCTCATTTCCCCTAAACGCATTCCCTCCGAATTGAGCAGCCATCTCCAACCCTCCTTCAAAGATCAAAGGAAACTTCTCTTTGTTACCGATCTTCACATATAAATCTTTGGAATGATAAAGCACATGTTCCGTATGTTTACCGCCCGGAGCTACGAAATCTTTCTGCCAGCCGTCATCCGTAAACATACCATAGGCAATATGCCCTTTAAAAGCCAACCACCCTTTTGTTCCCGGAACAAGCGTATATTCAGGAATACCGATACGAACTTGCGGAACCGACCGCGCATTTCCCGAAAATGTCAGTCCACCGCTACTCAGTAACGGATTATTGAACTCGCTATGCCGCTCCTTACTTCCGATACTCAACCCCAGACAACGGTATTTCAAATCTGCATACAATTGTTGCACCACGAAAGTCGAAGTAAAATTATAAGCGACAGCCAGATCCGCCCCGAAAGCATACGAGAAAGGTTTATCCTTTTCCAACTCCCGAAAAACACCGGCACGCAGATACCCGTTATTCTTTTCAATAGACGAAAGCCCCTGCTTGTTTGCCGTCAGCCAGAAAGGCATATGTTCCCCTCCGCTAAAGCTGACACCAGTCTCCGCCCGATAACTCAGCCCTTTCGTAAACTGAGCATAAGAGGTTAAAGGAAGCATACACATGCTTCCCAAAAGGATTAAGTTAGATACAATTTTCATTAATTTCAGATATAAAATGAGAAGCTAATCATCTCCTGCCCAGTTCGCGGGAGACGCTGCTTAAATAATTTCGTTGATACTGTAAATCAGATAACAAAAGGACACGCGACTCTTCATCGGCAAAAGTCCGGGATAAACGGTGGAGATTCTGCCGGACACGGTCGACCAGGCGTACCTCCAGATAATTAAGAAAAAGATAGCGAACCAACTCACTTCGACGTACCCGGTCACTATGCGATGAATCGGTATGCAAAGCATAAAGGTTATCCAGTTCTTTCGTTTCCGGTCGGTCCTTTTGCGGTCCTGCGTCGAGCGCGGGAACAAGGCTGTCAGCCGGTAACAAATCGTCAGAAGATAATATTTTCCGGATATTATCCACATAAAGGACCTCTTCCCCTTCTTCCGTCAGGCATAAAGTATCCGGCCAACGGTGGCAGGCAGCAACCAAGAGCGACTCCGCTTTCCGTCTCGCCGGAGGGATCATCGCCTTTTCTACCCAATGGATAAAGGCTTCGCGCCCCAACGAACGGAACATCTCATCCGCATCCTTACCGCCTTCCGGTAATATATCCACCACCCGGAGACCGGCACTGCGCAGTTTGGGCATTACCCCCGTAACCGTTTCCCTTCCCACCTCGTCGGCATCCAGAAAAAGACAAACCGTAACGGCCTCTTTCCGGATCATAGCGATATGATGCTCCGACAAATTCGTGCCACAAAGGGCAACCGTATTGCTAAAACCTGCCGCATGCATCGCCAGCGTATCTTTGTATCCTTCGGTTAAAAAAACGATTCCCGTCTCACGAACCTTCGACACAGCCCGGTACCAGCCGTAAAACAGTTCATCTTTCTTATAGATCGCACTGGTCGAACTGTTTATGTATTTGGGGATTTTCTTAGCAGGCAAATCCCCCTGATAACGTGCTGCAAATGCAACCAACTCGCCCGCCGCATTACGGATCGGAAAAACAATCCGGCCACGGGTAAATTTCCAGGCTTCAGGCACGATAGCCGGAGCAATCCCAATCTCAAAAGCAGCATAGGTCTCCCGCAATTCCTCCATCCCCGGATCATACGGAAGCAACGTCTGCCCGTAACGTTCATTCATTTCAACCGTCGGAGCAGGCACCTGTTCCCGCACTTGATGCGGGACTGCAAGGGAACTATCCTTTTCAACCGGTTGCTTATCCGGCCTGTGTTTTTGCGTTCCCGCATCGAGTGCAGGAACGGGCAAGTGGCAGATATCCGCACAAAGACGGACCGCCTCACCGAAGCCACAACCCTCCTTCTCCTGTACGAAACGGAAGACATCTCCTCCGGCCCCGCAACTAAAACAGTGGTATACCCTTTTTGCCGGATCCACCCGCAGCGAAGGATGATGATCGTCATGGAAAGGGCACAAACCCAGATAAGCCGCCCCTTTCCTTTCGAGCGTCGAGTAATGGCCGACCACCTTTACCAGATCGACCCGTTCCTTGAATGATGTGATTTCCAACCTGTTCATCAGTCCTCAAAATGTAAATTACCACCCGGATTCACAAAAGACGTATAAGTATCATTCCTGTATACCTCGGCAATACCTGTCGATCCGTTACGATTTTTCAGGACATACAACTTGATCAGGCGGGAGGCATTCGACCCGCATTGGGCCGTATTCTTCCCGAAACGTTCCGGACAACCGATAATCACCACACAGTCCGCTACAAATTCAATGGCACCCGAATCACGCAAATCGCTCATTATCGGGACAAACCCATTCTCGGAACGCTTCAACACCTCACGATTCAACTGTGAAACCACCAGCATGGCACAATTAGCCTCTACGGCAATACGTTTCAATACCGTAATCGTAGACGGATCACAGACTCTTGTGTCTCACCCTTTTTCGTCAATGGAGCAAGTGTATGCAAGTAATCGATCACTACAACATCGCATTCACCTTTACGGCTCCGGAGCATAATCTCCGCCCGCAACGCATCCAGGCTCATAGAAGATACATTCGTAAAATAATAAGGCGTTTTTTCCATACCGGCAGCATACCGTCTCATCCGATCGATATCCCCCTCACGAAGTCCCCCTATACGCAGGCGGGCAGCCTCCACACCGGCATAACCGGCAAAAAAACGGGCGGCAGTCTGTTCGCCCGTCATTTCAAAACTGAAATGAAGCACATGTTTACCCTGGCGAGCCATATTCATTGCCATAAACATCGCCAGCGCCGTCTTACCGTCACTCGGAAGACCGCCCAGCACCAGCACTTCCTTCCGGTAAAGTCCTCCCGTCAGTCCGTCCAACCCGTTGATTCCGGTCAGCATACGCACCGAATCATCCTTACGGCTCATCCGGTCGAGATGATCGTCTATAGACAACTTCATCACTTCACTAAGCGGCAGAAGCGAATCCGATTCCGAATTATCCACACGCAAGCGTAGCAAATCGCGCTCGCAGTCTTCTATCACCTTCAGGTAGTCCATACCGTATTGCAGGCATTCCGATGCTTTTTGCACAAACAGCTTATGCATACACCCCAGCAGATAATGATGAAGGATTTCGCGGGCATACTCTACAGCGTTATGTTCCAGGCGAACCGTCTCCATTCCATCCGACAAGTACGCCATGCCTCCCATCTTCACGTAACGCTCCGGATCTTTCTTTTTCATTTCCTCTTCCACCAGGATCAGGTCGGGCCGTTTATTACGGTTAAACAGATCGGTAAACGCTTCGTAAATAAACCCATGATCCGGATCGGAAAACATTTCCGGACGCAACAATCCGACCACCTCAAGAATCGCCACCTGATCCAGAAACAGCGAACAGAGCAAAGCTCTTTCAATTACATTCTTTTCCATACTCATAGCAACTTTTTAACAGGTCGGTACGGGGTACGTTCCCATGACTTATCTTCAACTCGGCTTCCTCTCTCCGCAAAGCTATCGCATCCGGCTCAACCGTTTTTTTAGTCACTCTGGTTCTCTTACTCTCTTGCGGTATTTCCGCAGGGACATCCGAAGCCGTAAAAGAGTCATAACCACAAACACGGAAGCAGATACAGTTTGCTACCCGTTTCACTTCTATCAAAGATTCCTTTTCCAGCGAGTGGACATACCTTCTGACCGAACGGCTATCTACCATCATTAACCGGGCCAACTTTTCGTAAGAGATGATGCATTCTCCTCTATGGCAAACTTCTTGTTTTCCTTTGATCGACACATAGCCGTCGGCATAATTGCACAAACAAAATAACAACCAATGCACTATTCCGATCATACGTTCACTATTATCGGATGCAAACATCCGTTCTATTATTACACGAGGTACTTTCAAATAGGATTTTCCAAAATACATCAAGGCCTTAACATCCGTGTAAATATTCTCATTTTCAGCCATTTCCATAATGCCGTTTGTTTGTCACGCATAAAACACAGTAAATCAGCCCTATACACTACCTCCTGCCGGATGGTTGTCAAATCCCTACATTATATATAAGAATAAAAGAAAAGAGAGTCTTTCTTTTTATGCGTTTCGATTATTAAAATTGATTGGTTAAACAAAATACAATTGTATTCAGTTACAAAAACAATTGTATTTGCAAGTAAAGACAATTGTTTTTGAAATCAGAAACAATTGTTTTTTTTACATATGCAAACATCATGGTTCGCCCAGAAAATCCACAATAATTGCGACCTGTAAAGGAGACAAGATACGAGTTCCTTTAATCCATCCTGAACGAATCAGACGATCGTACAATTCTTTGTTTATTATTACCCAACGTGTAAGTCTTCTCGAGGCTGAATGGGGTGTTAATCCTGGAGCATAAAGGATAGCCAATTCCTGCCATCCAAAAGTTTTTTGTTGAAATAGTTCTTCCATAATAAGATGATTTTAAGTTGTTTTATTACCCTATAAATATACACATAAATTCGGATATAACAACTATATAATCAAATAAATTCAACAAAAAATGCATCTAAATGCCCGTTCGGTCCCATTCGGATCATTCAGCCTATGTCCCCACCATATCTTTGTAATGAATTCAAGGGAAAACACCGGTTAATCCCCTCCTGAATCACCAATAATTTTCAATTTTCAATTATCAATTTTCAATTAAAAAGCTATGCCATTAAAGTATCGAATCGTCCTCAAAAAGGACATGAGCAAAGGGGCCGCCCAAGGCGCTCAATTGTATTACGGTCAGATCCGCTCGATGGAAAAGACCTCTTTCAAAAAACTGTGTAAACTGGTATCTGGTTACTGCACCGCCAAAGCCGGTGAAGTAGAGCTGGTTATCGACGGTCTGATTTATGTTCTCTGCATGCTGCTCGAGAGCGGTAATGTGATCCAGATGGGTGAATTCGGCAATTTCCGTATGGTAGCCGGCAGCAAAGGATCCAAAACCCTGAAAGATTTCGACCCTATGATGTTCAAGAAACCTCGCATCGTTTTCACTCCCGGTGCCATGTTACGCCAGCTGATCTCCGAAGCCAGTTACGACCGTCTCGACCCGTTCTCCGACCCGGAAGAAAAGAACGGAGAAGGTGGCAGCGACAGACCGGAAATCGAATAACCCCCTACTGCCATGACCAAAAAGGATTTTATCACCAAGTATCTTCCCCTGGCCCAAAAGGCCGGGGAAGCTTTCCGGATCAATCCGGTTGTTATCCTGGCACAAGCGGCTATCGAAACCGGTTGGGGACAAAGTGATCTTTGCCTGCAACATCATAACTTTTTCGGTATCACCGCTTACGGGAAAAAGAACGTCTGGTGGACCGGGACCTCCGTGCAACTAAGCACCAACTCCCTCTCCTTCCGTACCTATCCCGACCCGTTACACTCTTTCATGGACTATGCCCGCCTGCTCCGCCACGCCTACACCGATGCGGCCGACGTCAGCTACCAACCAGCTGCCTTTGCCCTCAAAATCGGTTACAGCAAATACATCAGCGAAGTAAACGGCGACAACCGCGAAGCCTACCGGCGAATGCTAGTCTCGATCAGTCGGACAATCGAAAAGTTAATCGGTTCCTCCCTTTAATTTTCAATTTATAATTTTCAATTAACATGAAGTACCTTGAAACGATCCTCGCCTTCCTCACCCAGCTTGCCCGGATCATTTTTCCCCGCAAGCAAAAACCGGCAGCCGGTGACTGCCCCTGTCCTGATCCCTACCCTCGTCCTCTTCCTTATGGCGATCACCCTCCTGTCTCTCCTAATGAAACAGACGGAAGTGACGCTGACAGCAATCGGAGCGATACTCTCACTCTCGTCCAGGGTGACTGGGGAAAATATGTCGAACCGATAGATATTGCCGGATATTGTTTGATGGCCGGAGGATTGATCGGAGGGTTATATAAAGTATTTACCGCATAAATAGGAACTATATATTGGAACACGGACAACACAGAACACACCGATTGAATATTGTTTATCAATTTTATCCGCGATATTCCGTGTTATCCGTGCTCCAAATATTACCCTACATATGCCCCGTCCTTGGCCTCAAAAATCACTGATGGTTCAATCACACAAACAGTATGCCATACCCCTGCCGGAATCTGCATCCCGTATTTTCCTTCTGTCGGGGCCAGTAAATAGCGAGTGACCTCCTTGAAACTCTTCTTACGAGTCATATCTACAATATAAGAAGTGGAATCCGGCACAAATTCCTCCAACTCCTCATAAATAATTTCCTCTAACCGTCCGTGTAAACAAATCACAGTTTCCGCCGTATTCACATGCTGATGGATAGGCACATCCGTCCCCACTGCCAAAGCGTTCAACATCCTCTGTGATGTGTCTGCTGATGAATTCCGTAAATCATAGTTAACTCTGAGACGAGAAGATTCAGCAGCCTTCTTCAATAAATCATCCAATAAACGCTTGTCTAAAAACATATCTTAATTCTTTTTTAAAATCAAAGCCAAATATTCCTCATGTAAATAATAGTACTTCTTCATAAATACCAGATACCCCAATGTCAATACCACTACAACTACAGCCAAATACATCCAATGAGCCACTGCTGTATCAGGTACCACATAAATAAATATCAGAGAAACCGCTAACTGTAACATTGTGTAGAACATCGTCACTTTTACATGGCCAATCCTCAACTCATTCGCCATTAGTTGATATACGTGCTTGCGGTGTGCCTCTCCCAGATTCTCACGCAATATGATACGATGCATGATAGTCAGGCAAGCGTCCACTCCATACACTACTAGTAACAAGAGGTATGTCACATCCCGTGTTTCAACAATCACACGTCCCAGCACAAACAAAATGATGAAAGCGATCCCTATAGAACCTACATCTCCAGCAAAGCATTTCGCCTTTCCTTTCGGCCGAAAGTTAAAAAAACAGAACACAAGTACGCTCAGCAATGTCACAACAATTAGCGCAGGTTCCACAAACTCACCTGTTCCATTCAACAACATCAACGGTACCAATACAGCCAACGAATAACCGGCAGTTATTCCGTTTATACCATCCATAAAATTATATACGTTAGTGATACCTACGTATACAATCAATGCCAGCAAAACTACCCACCATAAATTCCAATGTAAAATATCCAACTGATAAAACACCAAACCTGCCGCCGAAAACTGTACCACCAATCGTATCGAATCGGGCAAACTCCGGATATCATCCACGAAACTGACACCAGTCACTAAAGTCAACCCCGCAAGAAACCATGGATAGGAAAAACCAAAGAAAACGCTCCACATCCAAATGCCGACCAAGAAAATGATACCACCTCCTCGTAACACTACCGATGTATGCGAACTACGCTCGTTAGGCTTGTCTATAATATTACACCAATCCGCAATGCGGAAATAAAAAAGTTCCGCCAGAAATAGCAATATGAAAATCAGCACATAAAATAAGCTGTTCATATCTTATCGTTTTTTAAAGCTAAGAATAGTATAAGTCAATCCCTCTTTTGCAGATACCGGCATCTTTTGTAACCCTAATACTTTTTTTATTTTAGCATTGCTTACCACATAATTCTCTACCAGCTTTTGCATTCGATTCGGATTGAGTGGAAGATGTAACCACCCACCAATCTTTGCCATCACGTTCATCACTCCTTTAGGGATGCACCAGATATTGGCTTTCTTGCCCAACACTTCACAAATCACTTCGATTAATTCGTTGGTAGATAATGCTTCATCATCAGCCATATGATAAATACCGCTCACGACCTTTTGAGTCAAGAGACCTTCTATCACAGTACAGAGATTCTGTATACTAGTAAATGAACGGTGATTCTCAAAAGCTCCAAGCGGCCAAGGTATTCCCTTACTTACTACATTATAAAGCAAATTCAAGTTTCCTTTATTTCCTGGACCATGAATCATACAAGGACGCATAATATACACCTGTTTATCAGGATAAACAGAACTGTCCCCAAAAGCATGATATAAATTATCCAGTGCTTCCGGTACAAACTTTTCGATGATGTAATTCTCAGCCTGAATTTTGCTTTCCCCGTAAGGTCCTATGGGAATAGGCACACACTCTTCAGTCAGTATGCCTCCCTGTACAGAATCCGCCGCACTTTTCACTGTAGAAAAAAAAATAAATTTCTTAATAGAAGACTGTACTAAAAACCAGTCAAAAATTCGTTGGGTCAACCCTGTATTAATTCTAAAATAAGTTTCCGCCGCACTTTTATTTTTAGTATCATGTGCTTTTCCGGCTAAATGAATCACCGCATCAAATTCCGGCATTTCCTTATCCAAATCATCCCAAGAAAAAGTATTTATCACCCCATCCTTTTCAGCCGCAACAATATCCAATCCGTAAATTTGATGCTTTTTCTTTAAAGCAGAAACCAAATTAGAGCCAACAAAACCATGGATTCCTGTTATAAGAATATTCATGCTCACAATTATTATTTCAGCAATTTACCTATCAGATTCACGTATTTCTGAACTACAATCTTTTTAGTGTATCCTTCATGAATTATTTTCTCGCCTTTGGCTCCCATTTGCTTAAGCTCTTTGCGAGATACTGAAGCCAACCACCGCAACATTTCATCTGTTCTCCTTTCTAAGTCAAGATCACACACCAACTTGGCACAACCTACAGGCTCCAAAAAATTAACAATCGGAGTATTTTTGCCCGAACTAATTAATAAAGCCCTACTGCAGGCCATAATCGTATAAACTTTTGAAGGAAACCCCTGTTTCTCCATCTTTGGAGTCATAAAAATATATTGAACATCACTATAAGCTAAAATAGCAGGCATCAAAAGTCTGGATTGATAAGGAAGCAAATGCAGTTTTACTAGATTCAAATCTTTCTTTTTTTCCTCCACATACGACTTCATTACCCCCTCCCCAATCACAAAATATTCAATATTTAACCTGCGTGTTTTTTCTGCTAATCTCACTAACGTTTCCCAATCTTGCGCAAGACCAATATTTCCGGCATACAATAACTTAATACTATCCGTATCCGGAAATAGTGATTTATCCAGAAAATCAGTAGACACTTCCGACTGATACAAATCTGTATCTACAAAATTAGGAATGATATGCAATTTTCCTTTGTCTTTAAATCGACTTTCTATCGTATTATAAAATACTTGATCAATGGTGGTAACTGCATCACTGTCATTATACACTTTGCGTTCCATTTTACTCAATACAGAATAAACCAACCCTTCTTTCTTCCCTAAGATATCAGGATAAATTTCCTGTACATTATATACCACCTTGCACCCTTTCAATTTAGCCAGCCACAGATTTAAATAACCAATAGTTAAAGGAGGAGATGGAGAAAGAATAACATCTACATTTTTAATACAGAGTCCCACAAAAAATGAAATAACATGCCAGTATATAAATCCAATCAATCTAAGTAAAGTACTCTTAAATTTCTTCTGCGGCACATGATAAACAGGAATACCCTTATACACACTCTTTTTAAACAATCCCCAATATCCCCATTTCAAAGATTGCTCTGCCAACCGCTCTCTCAACACATTAAAATGGGGAGTAGTAGATAATACTACCACCTCATAACCTGCATCTTTGAAAGTCTGTGCGATATCATTGTACAAATAAGCAGTTGACACACCATCAGGACTGAAGATCAAAGAATGTATTAAAATCTTCTTTTTATTATTCTTCATTATGTAAACTTATTTTTATGCCCCATTATATTCTTATTTGTTCCGGTTAGTGGAATTGCCCCACAAACATCTGCCTTACCAGTATGATCGGAAACCTATTAACTTGTGTATGTCTACTCCTTCCTCCACACCACCTTGTTCACCACACCCGTATAACTCTGAATAAGCTTCACCACCTTAGTAGATACAATCTCATCAGTATAATTAGGCACAGGCAAACCGTTATCGCCATTCAGGTTCATCTCAACGGCTAGATCCACAGCTTGCAACAGGTCATGGGTATTAATACCCGCCAAAATGAAACACCCTTTGTCCAACGCTTCCGGACGCTCAGTAGAAGTACGGATGCAAACAGCCGGAAAACTATAACCTACGCTCGTAAAGAAACTGCTCTCCTCCGGTAGTGTACCGCTATCCGAAACGACACAAAAAGCATTCATCTGCAAACAGTTGTAATCATGAAATCCCAAAGGATCCTGACGAATCACCCGCTTATCCAACTGAAAACCATTCTTCTCTAACCGATTCCTACTGCGAGGATGGCAACTGTAAAGGATAGGCATATCATACTTCTCTGCCATAGCATTGATAGCCGTAAAAAGAGAGGTGAAGTTTTTCTCGGTATCGATATTCTCCTCTCGATGGGCACTTAACAGAATATACTTACCCTTCTCCAAGCCCAAACGCTGATGCACATCGCTCGCCTCAATCTTGGCCAAATTTTCATGCAACACCTCTGCCATTGGTGACCCGCTGACATAGGTACGTTGCGGAGCTACACCGCTAGCGTTCAAATAGCGACGGGCATGCTCGCTGTAGCAGATATTCACATCACTGATAATATCCACGATACGGCGGTTGGTTTCCTCCGGCAGACACTCATCAAAACAACGGTTTCCCGCCTCCATATGGAAAATAGGAATATGCAAACGTTTCGCACCGATCACACTCAAGCAAGAGTTGGTATCCCCTAATACCAATACAGCATCCGGCTTGATCTCCACCATTAGCTTGTAGCTCTTATCGATGATATTGCCCATCGTAGCACCCAAGTCATCGCCTACAGCATTCAGATAAACCTCAGGATCGGCCAATTTCAAGTCCTTGAAAAAAACCCCATTCAAGTTGTAATCGTAATTCTGCCCGGTATGAGCTAATACGACATCAAAATAGTTACGACACTTATTTATTACCGCCGCTAACCGGATAATCTCCGGCCGGGTTCCCACAATAATCAACAACTTCAGTTTTCCATTATTCTTAAATGCAGCCATAATCTTTCTTATTTTACAGGTTCAAAATAAGTATCAGGACGATCTGGATCAAAACTTTCGTTTGCCCACATCACAGTCACCAAATCCTCCGTATCGGAAAGATTTATGATATTGTGCGTATAACCTGGTAACATATGTACCACCTCGATCTTCTCTCCACTCACCTCAAACTCAATTACCTCATTCGATCCAATCTTACGCTCCTGTATCAAGCCATGACCGGAAACCACAATAAAGAACTCCCATTTGGTATGGTGCCAATGCTGACCTTTTGTGATACCGGGCTTAGAGATATTGACACTCACCTGTCCACAGTTTTTGGTACGGAACAGTTCGGTAAAACTACCACGAGCATCCACGTTCATCTTCAACGGAAAGGATACTTTCTCCTTGGGTAAATAACTCAGGAAAGTACTATATAACTTCTTAGCAAAACTGCCATACGGAATTTCTGGTACGACCAACGTAGCGGGCTGACTCTTGAACTCCTCCAGCAAACGCACGATCTCACCCAGTTTCACCTTATGCGTGATCGGGACAGCGCAATAACGCCCCCCCTCAGTCAATACAGTCTCTACTCCATCAAACTCGCAACGATGCTCCTTCCCCTTCAAGGCTGCGATCATCTCCTCCACCAAGTCATCAATATAAAGCAGTTCCAATTCTACCATAGGATCGTTCACCATGATAGGCAAGTCGTTCGCTATATTATGACAGAAGGTAGCCACTGCACTGTTATAGTTCGGGCGACACCATTTACCGAAAAGGTTCGGAAAGCGGTACACCAATACTTTAGCACCAGTCTCCTTACCATACTCGAACATCAATTCCTCACCCGCCTTCTTGCTCTTACCATATTCGGAAGTGCCGAAACGTCCTGCCAACGTAGCCTGGATAGAGCTGGAAATCATCACAGGACAGTTATTATGATGTATCTTCAAGGTATTGAGCAACGTAGAGGCAAAACCAAAGTTACCTCGCATAAACTCCTCTTGGCTTTGCGGACGGTTCACTCCCGCCAAATTGAACACAAAGTCACAATCACGACAATAAACCTCTAACTCCTCCGGAGTAGAATCTATATCATATTCATAGACAGCACTCACTGTCAAGTCGCCATAACATCTCGCCTTCCCCTCCTGAATATTCCTCAATTGGGATACTAGATTCCGCCCCACGAATCCTTGGGAACCGGTAACAAGAATTTTCATTACAATATCTGTTCTTTTGTATTACTTACTCACTACGGATTTCACGACCTTTGGAGCCAGACACTACCCCCAGATCCTCTTGGATAAAACGCAAGCGCATCAACTGCTCTTTCATGCCCTCCACATCCAGACGAACGGTATTATGACTATGATAATCCTCGATAGTAGAAACCACCTCGTTACCCTCGGTAAAGAACTTATCATAATTCAAGTCACGGTTATCACAAGGGATACGATAATAATTCCCCATATCGATCGACTTCGCCATCTCCTCACGAGTCACTAACGTCTCATACAGTTTTTCGCCATGACGGGTTCCGATCACCTTCACCTCGGTCTCCCCATACTTCGGATTTACCTTAGTATAGATCTCCTTCAAAGCCATAGCCAAGGTAGAAAGTGTAGCCGCAGGAGCTTTCTGCACAAAAAGATCTCCATTTTCTCCATGGGTAAAAGCATAAACCACCAAATCCACCGCATCATCCAGTGTCATCATAAAGCGCGTCATCTCCGGATCAGTGATGGTTATAGGCTTACCATCCATCATCTGCTCCACCCACAAAGGAATTACGGAACCCCGAGAGGCCATCACATTCCCATAGCGAGTACAGCAAATCGTAGTCTTGGCATCCTTACCCAAGGCACGCCCTTGAGCAATCGCAACCTTTTCCATAAGCGCCTTGGAGATCCCCATGGCGTTTATTGGATAAGCCGCTTTATCCGTGGAGAGCACCACCACATTACTAACCCCATGAGCGATAGCGGAAAGCAATACGTTATTTGTCCCTTCCACATTTGTACGAACAGCCTCCATCGGGAAGAACTCACAACTCGGTACCTGCTTCAAGGCAGCAGCTGCGAACACATAATCCACTCCATCCATCGCAAAATCCACCGCCTCCCGTTGGCGCACATTCCCAATAAAAAACTTCACCTTATGAGCCACCTCCGGGCGTTGTGCCTGCAAGAAATGACGCATATCATCTTGCTTCTTCTCATCACGAGAGAAGATACGAACCTCCTTGATGTCGCTATCTAAGAAACGACGAAGCACGGCATTCCCAAAAGAGCCGGTACCGCCTGTGATCAACAGGACTTTATCTTTAAAAATTGACATGATTGTATTTAACTTAGGACAATGCAAATCTATTTCCTTACTCGTTTTTCTTTTCCTAGCGCAAACATTATTTTCACGCCAAGATTAATCAACCAACTATTCCCTTGCTTATATTCACAACCTTTCACAAGAGGCATATTGAGATAGAATTGTAGCTCTGACTCCGATATACACAAGAATTCAGCTACCTGTTTAAATATCTCACGACCTTCCTCTTCCGTTACTGAAAATGATTACGTACATCATAGCCAAAACGTTTAGAGTACCACCATGTCTCCCAAAATTTTGTTATCAAACTCTCAAAAGGCTTTACTTCTTTAAAATTGATTCATACAAATCAATATACTCTTGGTATTTGTCACGTTTGTCATACAACGAAACAGCCCTTTTTCTACAAGCATCCGAGTTTTTTAACTTTGATGTAAACAATTTAATAGTTTCTACTAATACATTCATATTTCCTTTCTTCACCACAACACCAGTTCGCTCATCAACAGATTCAACACTGCCTCCTGTATCATATGTTAAAACAGGTGTTCCACAAGCCAATGATTCCAGATTAGTCGTAGGGAATGTATCTGAATATGTTAAGTTCATAAATAAATCAGACATGGAATAATAATTAACCAATTCTTGAACATTCTGAGTTCTTGATATCCCTATTATTCCTTTAGAACAAACTTCTTCCTTTTGTTTTTGGGATACTCCAACCATTACAATTGCATAGGAATCATCCAATTTCTCTCTTAACTCCAAAAAGTCTCCATATCCTTTTTTTACACCGAATGGAACTGCACATCCCAATAACACTTTCTTTTCGGATATCCCCAATCGCTCTTTCAATGACTTTATCACCACAAAGGATTCAGGCTTAAAAACATCAATATCCACCCCATTATAAATTGTTTGTATCCTAATATTAGGACAATCTTTAAAGAAAGATTCATTCACCAAATTAGCCAACCAATTACTAACTGGCACTAAAGTAAGATCAGATAAAGATGTAAAAAAAAATTTCTTTAAAAGATAATTCCTCTTACTATTTTGAAGAACAAAAGAACCCGGATAATCCTTCTTCAATGGACATTCATAACATCCAGATTTCCATTTTTCGCAACCATGAAAATCAAAATGCGCACAATGTCCAGTAAAATTCCAACAATCATGCAACGTCCAAACCACAGGTATATTTGCTTTAGACAAATAATCAAAAAGAATTTTATAATTAATATAATAACCGTGAATCGTATGAAGATGCACAATAGTCGGATTTATTTCTTTTATCTTCTTTATAAATCTTCTAGTAGCAATTCTTGAAGACAAACCATGGTTATCAAATATTTTAGTCTCAATCGCGTGCCAATATTCCTCTAATTTAGAAACAACCTGTATACTTTTTAATCTCGATGGATTCACATACCTTGAACCATGAGCAATATAGCTTGTCCAGCCATTTTGTTCAGCTAACAATCCTATTTGTTCATTGATCCTACCTGTTGATCCATAGTTCCGGCAGGCATTGATTTGAAGAAGAATTTTATTTGACATATCTAAAAATTCATTTCTATTGATTGTTTAGCAATCTCTGAATATTTAAAATGAATAGAAGCCTTTTCCGCTTTTTGTTTCAGATTTTGGTATTTATCTGAAAAAATTAACCCTCTGATTGTATCAGCAATCGCTGTTTCGTTTTTACCATCAATGAAAATACAGTTTCCGTTAATATTTAAATGGTGCATAGACTTACCCCAATCATTGTAAATTGCAGGAATACCCACACCAACAGCTTGTTCCCACATAGTAGAATGAGTTCCTGGAAAACAACATAAGTTTGATGCTCTTAAATAATTCATGACTTGAGTAGCATCAGACCATCCTGCAAATATAATATTGGGACAACATCTTAACGGTTCAAAACTGTCCTCCATAGTAGAAACGATACTCCCAAAAATCAGTAATTTCACATTGGGATTCTCCATTTTTCTTATGGTATAACCTAAATGATGTATATTCTTTGCTTCATCAATTTTACCACCTGTGACAATGAGAAAATCGGAGTCTTTGATGTTGAATTTACTTTTCACATAACTTCTTGCATTTTCATAACTAGGAATATTGTCATCATCAACTCCCATAGGAATACATTTCAATTTTTGAAGAGGAAAACCATACATTTCATGCATGAAGTCACAACGCCAAGGTGTAGTTCCAAAACACATTTTTATATATGGTTCAGATAAATGTGAGAAATATCTCCAAACAATACCATGTAAAATATACTTTGAAAGAAAATTTCTGGCACTATTATAATAATCAGTATGACAATCACTATAACAAATCACTTTGGGATGCAATTTTAGATATTTGACTAGCTGTCTAGAATCAACAAAACAAGTTCCGTGAGTAAAAATTATATCTGGTTTTTCTATTTCTAAATAAGTAAAAAAGTTCGCATACATACGAAACCTTCTTGAAATTACTTTAGGAACCTTTTCTTTAAAAGGTATGCGAACCACTTTAAATCCATTCTCCTCAAAAATTACTGGTTGTTTAGCGTGTATCTCTTTTATTGTAGAAGTTGCCGCATCCATTGTTTGCATAGATGTTAATACGGTAACATCAAACCCCAACTTAACATGATACTTCGGTAAAATATTTTCTTGATAAGAGTAACCTTGGGTATATGGACCTGCCATACATAAATGCACAATCTTCATATCAATTTTTTCGAATATTCAATATCCTTATCCCTTTACAACCTACCATCTATCACACTTCTATCCATGACACCTTTCACGTCATAGACCACGCCATTATCATTTGACAAGAAAGAACGTACATCCATATCCTTGAATTCCTTATGGGCTACCCCCAAGATTACCGCATCGTATTGACCTTCTAGTTCATCTAACGGAACATCGCATATATCAATACCATACTCATGTTTTACTCGTACTGGGTTAGCCCATGGATCATAGACCGTAATACACTTAGAGTACTCGGACAATGTAGTATAAATATCCACAATTTTTGTGTTGCGTATATCTGGACAGTTTTCCTTGAAGGTAATTCCTAACAAAAGGATTTTAGCGTTCTTTACCAAAACGCCTTTCTTGTTCATCAACTTGATTACCTGATGCGCCACATACTCCCCCATACCATCATTCAACCGACGAGCAGCAAACATGACACGGGGAAGTACCCCATATACTTGCGCCTTTTGAATCAGGTAATAAGGATCCACCGAAATACAGTGGCCACCCACCAAACCGGGTTTCAACTTAATAAAATTCCATTTGGAAGCGGCCGCCTCAATCACGTCATTCGTATCGATACCCATTGCATTGAAGATCTTAGCCAACTCATTCATGAAAGCAATATTCACGTCTCGCTGCGAGTTCTCGATAATCTTCGACGCCTCTGCCACCTTGATACTTGGTGCTTTATGAGTTCCATTTATCAAGACTGTGTTATACACTTGATCCACAATGTCCGCTATCTCCGGAGTAGATCCCGAAGTAACCTTCTTTATCTTCTCCACCGTATGTTCCTTGTCCCCCGGATTGATACGTTCCGGCGAATAACCGGCAAAGAAATCCTTGTTAAACTTCAAACCTGAGATTTTCTCTACAACCGGAAGGCATTCCTCTTCCGTTACACCCGGATAAACAGTTGATTCGTACACCACGATATCCCCTTTGGAGATTACCTTCCCCACCGTCTCACTCGCACCCCATAATGGACGGAGGTCAGGACGGTTATTCTCATCCACAGGAGTGGGGACAGCCACCACATAAAAGTTACAATCTTTTATATCATCCAACCAAGTCGTACAACGAAATCCATTTGCCAAAGCGGCCTGAAGTAATTCATCATCCACTTCCAATGTAGCGTCATGCCCTCCATTCAAGGCATCCACACGTGCTTGACTCATGTCAAAACCGACCGTCTCGAACCTCGTTGAAAAAAGACGGGCTAAAGGAAGTCCTACGTAACCTAGACCGATCACGCAAATTTTTTTTGTCTGCATATTTTTATGAATTTATTATTTCCTTAATAGAATACTTTAGCTTAGCCGTGTGTTTTTCCGATAGCAAGTAAATCACATAACAGCAAACCAACGTGATAATCACAAGCAAAATATCTCCTGCATTCATCGTGCCCTCTCTCTTCCCAAACAGAACTCATACAACGAAAAAAATATTATAAGATAGCTTAAATAGAACGTATAAGAGAATGTAGCCAAATGATTTCCTCTGTTATCCAAAAATTTAATCCACTGACAAGTCAGTTCGCACAGAATGATTGCTGGATAAACAAAACATACCAACCTCAAAGTCAAACGGATAAACTTAAATACGACATCCATATTACTATAGACAAAAGAATCTTAAGAAATCCCTTTTCTATATATATTACATATTTACAAAATTAACATTATTCACCTTAACTCTTTCAATGTTTAAAAAAAGCAAAAAAGAGATAAAAACCCAAAAAGATTTAAACGATAGATAAGAATAAAACACAGTTACGATAAAAAAAGACAAGACAAAAAGCAAAAAAAGATTCCTCTTACCTTTCAAAATAGGCCATATTATATTCACACATATCAAATATATAAAAACTCCTATAAAAGTTGTTCCTAAGATGATTCCTGCAGCAAGAATGAACTCCGCAATACCATTGTGCATAAATTCACCATCAGGCAAATAATTGGTTCCATTTCCAAACAAAGAAACTTCTCCTTTTTCCAATGATTCAAACAATCTTTCTAATCGATCACTTCTACTCCCGACACCTCCTTCTTCCAATTCCACAGTAGAAGACACAAAAAGTCTATAAGTCAATGCCTCTAATGGAGTTAAAGAAAGACTCCAAGTCAGACTAAATGCAATGTGATACATATATCCTAACACAACAGATAATATTCCTACCAAGAACGAAAAAAGCCATTTAGAATACATAAAAAAAACTAATAATACCGTAACTCCCAATCCTAAAATTCCAGCTCGTGACAGTGACGAAAAAATCACAATTATATCCAACAGAAAAAATAATCCAAGAATCAATTTTAACATATTTCTTTTTTCTTGACTAAATAATACCATTTTGGCACAAAAAGAAATAAAAATATATACACACATCACATTAGGATCCCAATAAATACCTTGAAATCTATTAGCCAAATTTACACCACTAAAAGTAATCAAATAAAACAATATACTTGATAAATCATAACTAGCAAACAGCAACAAATTAGTATATGACAACCCTTTATTTTTAGTCAGAAAATCGACAAAAACAACAATTGTAAGAAAATTAATTATGCCTTGAATACAAAAATGAATTTCAGCATTAAATACGCCTGAAACAACTTCAAACACACAAAAAAACAAACAAAATAACAAAGAAAAAGATTTATATATATTCATTCTTCTTACACTAAAAACATATAGTAATAAGAATGGAAATATAAGAAAACGCACTACCGTAACAGGACCTATTCCAAAAGATTCAAACTGAAAAAAAAATATTATCCAGTTTACACAAAAAAGAGGAATTAGTTTTTGCATATGTTTTTTACGAATACAAACAAAAAATACAAAAAGAAAGAGAAATTCAGCAATCTAATCTTTGATCGTTGAGGCAAAAATTCATTTGTATTGACTGGCAAAACCTTAGACAATTCTAATCTTTTCTTTAATAATACCCAATTAAACTTATACAACTTTGTATAGTGATTAACTGCACTAGAAATAACAGAATACTGCTGATAATACAAAACAGACTTTTGTTCTGTAGTCAATAAAGAATCTGATAAATAATGATTAATAGCTCTCAAATTATTAGAAAACCCCCAAATTTTCTCCTCATTAAATTCCCTTGATGCACTATCTGTTCTTACAAAAATATAGTAAAATAAAATATCTGTAAATCGTACTTTATAAGCATATAATAAATTCAAACTAAGAAAAAGAGAATCCTCGCCATTAGTCAGTCCATCGACAAATAGCAAAGAATGTTTTATAAAAAATGACTTATTATATACTACCCCACATACACTACCTCTAGTATATCCCTTTTTAAAGACATCTACCCCCTTCATATCTATATCTACAGGACAAATATTAGACCACGCATAACATTCAATTAAACCACCCTTTATAAAAGAACGCATCATTAACATATCTGCTGATTCTTTTTTCAGATTTTCATATATTTTTGAAAGACTATTTTCTGCGATATAATCATCTGGATCCACAAAAATAATATAATCTCCAGAAGCTAATTTTATACCAGCATTACGCGCAGAAGATACCCCTCCATTAGGTTTGTTATAAATGACAATATTATCATATTTACCTGCATATTTTTCTACTATATCCATTGAACGGTCTAAAGAACCATCATTTACAGCAATTATTTCATATAATGAAATAGATAAATCTTGTTTAAACAAAGAATCAAAACATTTTTCAATGTAAGATTCAACATTATATATTGGCACAACTATTGATAGAAACATATTTTATTATTAATAAATCAAACAACACATAAAAAAAATCAACACACAATTTAGTGTATACCCCTTTGATTGGTTATTTTTATGTACCATAAACTGAGTTGTAGTAAATATTAATTCTGATTTTAACATTAGAGATATCTTTCCAAGATAGTAAACAGCAAAAACAAATAGTTTTAAAAAAAACAATTACAATTTATTATATATAGCAAAAATTATTTTTTGCAATTCTAAAGGAAGAGAAACGAATACACGATAAATAAATACTTTTCTATTCATCATAGCTTTTATATAAACAGGAAATTTTTTTCTGATAGCAAATAAATATTTCCTTTTCTCCAAGTCTGAGAAATTTCCATTCAAATAACAACTTATATAAGAGTAAGTAAAATGTAATACCCATCTATAATAGTTACAATAGATGGATCTCCCTTCTAACCTATTCAAATTTTCTTTATGAAAATTTATTATCTCTACAAATTGATCCGCTAATCGTTTCGAAAAACAATGTCGCATTTTATGCATTATTGATTCTTCTGCCTCATAATACAAATAAGTAGCTTTTGAAACAAATGAACATGAGCTCAATTGAAAAATACATTTTGTCGTAAACATATTATCCTCGTTCAACTGATTCGGTACACATAGAATATTCATATATCTTACTCTGGAAAGATCATATAATTTATTCCACATCGATATATGGACACGATCTTCGTACCAATGAGAATATTGAAACTTAGACAACTCTTCTTCTCCTCTGACAACAATATTTTTATAAATTTTCTCAGCTAAGGGTTTCTTCTCCTTTGAGACACGAATATAACTCCCGACCACTATATCCACCTTCTCCTCCATCATCCTATCATACAGCACCTGTATGCAATCCAAAGTAATCTCATCATCACTATCCATGAAAAACAAATATTCACCTTGGGCATTGTCTATAGCTGTATTTCGTGTAGCACCAAGTCCAATATTATGTGGATGTTCTATAATACGAACATCCTTTCCCCTTGGATGTTCCTTGATGATTCGACGGACAATATCCATACTATTATCCGTCCCTCGATCGTCTACCAATAAAAACTCTATACTCTCAAACGTTTGATTCAATGCGGACAACAAGGCACGCTCCACATAGGGCGCCACGTTGTAAATAGGCATGGACAATGTTACCTTATACATATTCTATATATACTTTTTTATCAATGAAAATAGCAGCCGGGACTCCCGTACCTTAAAAAGGAATCCCAATAACAAATAGGAAAATAGGGCGACCAAGCCCCCGATAATCAATTGCGGTAAGCTACCCTTAATCATGGATTGGGCGATATACGCACTCATTCCCATGCCCAATGAAAGCAAGAACAAGGGGAATATGTTTTTTATCTGTTCCATGTATCCGGTACTTATCACTTTCTTCGAGTAATAAATGATAATTCCTATATCAGAGAAATTGTAAAGAACGATTCCCCAACACAGCCAACGAACCCCGAAAGGCAGCGTGGCGCATAGAATAGCTATGGCCACCACTTTCTTGAGTATCTCCGCCCGAAGGAAATAGTCCGAGCGACCCTTCACGTTCAATATCTGGTTGTTAATCACCATGACCGGATACCACATATACGCTATACATAATATAGACAACAATTCGGCCGATGGAAGCCATTTGTCTGTCAAGAGGAATCGAATCAAGGGGTCCGATAACACCGCCAACAGTGTCATCAGTGGAAAGATGATATAGCAAGACACTCTCAAATAGCACATGAATGAACGATTCAATCGCTCAGTGTCATCCTGCAGCTCACACTGTACAGAATAAATAACCCGTGTGATGATCCCCACAAGATTCGTGGAAGGAAATCCAGAGAACTGATTGGCCCGATTGTAAAAACCAACATCCATAGCCGAATATCTCCTACCTATAACCAAGCTATACAAATTGATATAGATGGTATGCAACAGACCTGACAACAGCAATTTAGAGCCAAAAGAAAACAATGAGCGGAACGACTTCCAAGAGAAACACCACAAAGGCAACCATCTAGAGAATATCCACAATAAAAGCGTATTCAAAAAGCTGCTCAGCAAGCTCTGCAGCACCAACGCCCATACCCCATAGTCTCGATAAGCCAGACAGACAGCCACCAATCCACTCATGAGCACTGCAATCAAGGAAGCTTTCGCCTGTGTCTTGAAATCAACACAAACTGTCAACTTAGCCCGTTGAACAATAGAAAGACCATTCAACAGGAGATTCAATCCCACCCATCGAGTCACAACCGTTAGCTCCGGCTCCCTGTAAAACGAGGCGATATAAGGGGCAGAGATAAACAACACCCCATAAACAACCAAGGCTATAAGGATATTGAAATAGAACACCGTCGAATAATCCACCTCCGTCCGATCCTTCTTCTGGATCAAGGCATTCGAGAAACCGCTATCCACGAATGTCTGGGCGATCGCCAAAAAAATACCCAACATGGCAATCAAGCCGTATTCCGAAGGCAATACCAAACGGGCGATGACAATGCTCAGTACAAACTGTATCCCCTGTACAGAAAACCGTTCAACAGCACTCCACATCACACCTTTTACGGCTCGATGCTTTACAGAATCACTCATGTAATTTGATAAAATAAGCAATCGTTTTCTTTAACCCTTCTTCCAAAGGAATTTTAGGTTCCCAATCCAATTTCTCTTTTGCTAATGTAATATCCGGTTTTCTCTGTTTCGGATCGTCACCCGGTAACGGACAATGTACAATCTTTGATTTCGAATTTGTCAACTCTATCACCTTCTCTGCCAGTTCCAGCATTGTGAATTCTCCCGGGTTTCCTGTATTGACAGGGCCGATAAAGTCATCACCAGTAGCCATCATTCGGATCATGGCTTCAATCAAATCGTCTACGTATTGGAAGCTTCTGGTTTGAGTTCCATCTCCATAGATTGTGATTTCTTCCCCTTTTAACGCCTGTACGATAAAGTTGGAAACGACACGTCCGTCGTTCGGATTCATTCGAGGACCATACGTATTGAAGATACGGATGATTTTAATCCGTACACCATTCTGACGATGATAATCCATAAACAAAGTTTCAGCTGCGCGTTTGCCTTCATCGTAACAACTGCGAATTCCAATCGGGTTCACATTTCCCCAATAAGACTCTACCTGCGGATGAATAGCCGGATCGCCATACACTTCACTGGTCGATGCCTGGAGAATCTTTGCCTTGGTTCGTTTAGCCAACCCCAACATATTCATAGCTCCGTAAATGGAGGTTTTCATTGTCTTGATGGCATTATATTGATAATGGGGAGGCGATGCAGGACAAGCCAGGTTATAGATCTCATCGACCTCGGCGTAATAAGGAGAAGTTACATCGTGACGAACCAACTCAAAGTTGTCATACTGCAACAGGTAACGAATATTATCCTTACTGCCGGTAAAATAATTATCCAGGCAAATCACGTCATTGCCTTCTTTCACCAAACGTTCACATAGATGGGAGCCGAGAAAACCGGCTCCACCCGTTACTAATATCCGTTTCATTTTTGTCCGATTCATTTTTGTCCGATTCTCGAATAAGTAAAACCTAATTCTTTCAATTCCTCGCCATCGTAGATGTTTCGTCCATCCACTACCACATGATTCTTCATGGCTTTACGGATGATCGCCCAACAGGGCATACGGAATTGTTTCCATTCCGTCATCAAAGCAATAGCATCTGCATCTATCACTGCTTCATACATATCTTTACAATAGGTGACTGCTTCTCCTATTCTGCGCTTTGTTTCATCCATAGCTATAGGATCGAATACATTAATCACAGCACCAGCTTTCAGTAGTTTATCAATCACAACCAACGCCGGGGCTTCGCGCATGTCATCTGTTTCCGGTTTAAAAGATAATCCCCACATAGCAATAGTCTTTCCTTTCAGATCACCATTAAAAGCTCTATTCAATTTATCAAATACAATATTCTTTTGCTCTTCATTTACCTCTTCCACAGCTTCTATAACACGCATGTGATATCCGTTTTCTATTCCTGTATGCACCAAGGCTTTCACATCCTTGGGAAAGCAAGAACCTCCATATCCACAACCGGCATATAAAAAGCGGCTACCGATACGGGAATCCGTTCCCATACCTTTACGCACATGGTCTACATTCGCTCCAACACGTTCGCAAAGATTGGCTATATCGTTCATGAAACTGATGCGGGTTGCCAACATAGCATTGGCTGCATATTTCGTCATTTCAGCTGAAGGAACATCCATGATCAGGATGGGATAACCATTTAGTGTGAAAGGACGATATAGTTTTTCCATCATTTTCTTTGCCCGTTCGCTTTCAACACCTACTACCACACGATCCGGTGTCATGAAATCTTTTATAGCCGCTCCTTCTTTCAAGAACTCAGGATTAGAAGCAACATCAAATTCTATATCAACCCCACGTTTATCCAACTCTTCCTGCACCGCTGCACGAACTTTTTTTGCTGTACCAACAGGTACAGTGCTCTTCGTGACTAATACAACATGTTTTTTTATATGACGTCCAACTGTGCGAGCAACTTCCAATACATACTTCAAGTCTGCACTTCCATCTTCGTCCGGAGGTGTTCCTACCGCACTAAAGATTACTTCTACCTTATCCAAACAGGATGTCAAATCTGTTGTAAAATGTAGGCGATCGGCTTTTACATTACGTGCAACCAAATCATCCAAACCCGGTTCATAGATAGGCATCTCTCCATTTAGTAACTTCGCTATTTTGAATTCATCGATGTCTACACATGTGACATCAATTCCCATCTCTGAAAAACAAGCTCCAGAGACTAGTCCTACATAACCTGTACCTACAATTGCTATATTCATATATTACTACTATTTATCCAACTTTTCAAATTCCGAATTCTGACTCTTAAACTCAGGAACAAACCCTTTCATTTCTCTTACCATGTCTACAATTTCTACATTCAGAGAAAGATTTGACAAGAGATTGATACATCTCGTAACATCTTGGTAGTTATATTCTCTAACATCAGCAATTCGAATTTTTTTATGGAGAGTCTCTTTGGTATTTTCCTTATGACTCAAAAGCTCCTCATACAATTTCTCACCTGGACGTAATCCCGTATACTCTATCTCAATATCCTTTCCAACCTTCATACCTGAAAGTTCTATCATCCGCCGAGCTAAATCTGCAATCTTCACAGGTTGTCCCATATCAAATACAAAGATCTCTCCTCCATTCCCCATCGTACCAGCTTCCAAAACCAATCGACATGCCTCGGGAATAGTCATGAAATAACGAATTATTTCCGGATGGGTTACTGTTACTGGTCCTCCGTTATTAATCTGTTCACGGAAACGAGGTATGACAGAACCATTACTTCCCAAAACATTGCCAAAACGGGTCGTTATAAATTTTGTGCAACCTTGTACTTCACCCTTTATAATAGCCAAACTCAAACTCTGTACATAAATTTCAGCCAAACGCTTGCTACACCCCATAATATTAGTCGGATTCACTGCTTTATCCGTACTAATCATTACAAACTTTTCAACTCCGTACTTTACAGCAGCGTCTGCAACCAACCGAGTCCCATAAACATTCACCCGTACAGCTTCACAAGGATTCTCCTCCATCAACGGTACATGCTTATAAGCAGCTGCATGAAATACAATATGAGGATGCCAATTGCGAAAAACATAATCCAACCGGTCTCCATTTCGAACATCTCCTATCACAGGTACAAAATTCAAGTTAGGAAATTTATCTTCTAACTCTAAACGCAAATTATGCATCGGAGTTTCAGCCGAATCAAAACAAATCAACTTACAAATAGGGAAATGTGCTAACTGACGGCAAATCTCACTGCCAATACTACCTGCTGCACCTGTAACCAATATCACTTTATTTTCAAGCAAGCAAGCGATCTCCTGCATGTTGATCTGGATTTCTTCACGTCCTAACAAGTCTTCAATTTTTATGTCACGGATAGATCGTTTTATAGCACCGTTATGGACCTCTTCCATCTCAGGAACAACCAAAGTACGCAGAGAGATTTGTTCACAAAAACGAATCAACCGCTCTTTTTCTTGTTGTATGGTTTTAAGATTGGGGAAAAGTACACCATCTAAAGAAATCCTGTTTACTAATTTCAAAAGATCTTCGCGGGAAGCAATTTGATATACTGGCAATTCTGCTATACGGAAATTCTTTTTCTGTTTATTGAAAGTAATAAAACCGGTTATACTATAATCTTGCATAAAGATATGCCTTGTAGCAGTTGAAGCGATCATAACACTCTCATCACCGGTTCCATAAACCAATACCCGTTTTCGCTTTTTACCAAGCTGCAACAAAACCATATTATATATGTTCACAATAAAAATACGGAATGTTACCAGCATAAGCATTGTAAGAACACAATCGATAAATAATCCGACCAGATAAACTTTTGGAGTAAAGGAGGTTTTCAAAACCAGAAGCAATATACATAAAACAACCGATTTCAATATAGCCACTCCCCAAATTCTCCATAAGCCACGCAAAGTGGAATGACGAATAACACGGCGATAAACCTTAAATGTGAAAAAAGCAACTAAACTTCCCACGAAAGAGGCAAAACCTACTTTGACAACATCTTCCTGGGCATAGGAAACTCCTAGAAAAGAAAATATTCCTAACACACCTATCAATGAAACGCATAAAGATATGACCAAATCTACACTGAAAATGATCCATCCATTGATATATCTTATTTCTGTAAAACGAGAGAAAAGACGCGGCAAGCCTACATAATGATTATTCATTTCCATTGGAAGAGTATAAATAAAATTAGTTTAGGAATTTTCCAAAAGACATAGGTATGGCTAATAACAGCTTTCGATTAGCCATTACCACCTCCCACGGATTAACAATATCAGGGAACAAAGAACAGATCACCAGAAAGGTGACTATCAAAAGATAGGACATTAATACTAGTTTAGTATGTATACAAAAAAGTTCGTCAGTCACATAGCTGCAACGACGACCATAATAAAAAAAATGATCCCATTTAATCGCCGCAAAAGTATGTATTAATTTTCGAACAAACAAAATACAAAAAATTCATCACCCCTTGTCCAACAAGGTATAATGAAAAATAAACACTTAAAATTAACATAAAAAGCCACTTGATAAAGGTGATAAAAGAGAATCCTTATTAGCCACTTTCTCCAATATTCACACAAAAAAATTCCAGAACCCGCATATATCATAGCATACAGACTTTCAGTCACATACGGTATATAAATCAAATATTAAATCAGCCCCAATAAAAAACATGCCATGTCATAAAACAATTCATTTAACCATTCAAGAAGACAGACCTGATTAGCCAAAACAAATTATTCTCTATTCATTACTTATTTAATATTTTTTACCAATCGGCAGTTATCTTGCGATTTACAGAAAAACACATTTCGGAGAAGAACTGAAAATTATGGCATCAATCACTTAGCTATTTCTTTTTTATGCACTCCAAAGTACTGATATTCAACATTAAAATAAGGTAAACAGCTTCTAAATCGTGAACGATTCAGGGAGTCTTTTGTTTATTTAGCGAGCTAAACAAAGAACACATACCTCCGCTGAGGTGCAAGAGTAATTACCACCAGCAATAATCCGGTATGTTTTTATGCAAATACATTTTTCGACGGTTACAGTATGTGACTGACGAACATTGTCGTATAACTTAACTTAAAAGAGCGCATGATATACCTCTTGATTTTAATAGCCTTTGTAATATCTATTGTCTTTTCGATGCTGATTATTCCACGTATTCTTATCGTGGCTTTGACGAAAAGGTTATTCGATATTCCGGATGAAAGAAAAATACATACAGGAGCTGTCCCCCGGTTGGGAGGAATCTCTTTCGCTCCTATTATTCTGTTTACGCTGGCTTTTATCTCAGCCATCTCTTACCTGGGATACCTGCAAGGTCTGCCGATCCCTCCTAATATCATTTCACATGTCACACCCGATTTTTACCTGCTCACATGCGGATTGATCCTGCTGTATCTGGCTGGCATTAAAGATGATCTGATCGGATTACATTATTCTACCAAATTTATCATACAGATACTGGCGGCTTCGCTATTGCCTCTATCCGGGCTATGGCTCAATAACCTGTATGGATTATTCGGTATGCATGAACTGCCGGCATGGCTGGGTATGCCGCTGACTATCTTCGTCATTGTTTTTATTTGCAATGCGATCAACTTGATCGACGGAATAGACGGGCTGGCTTCCGGTTTAAGCGGTGTCTCCCTGATGGTATTAGGGGTATTGTTCCTGCATAACCAGATGTGGACATATGCCACGCTGGCTTTCTCGACATTGGGAGTGTTGATCCCTTTCTTTTATTATAATGTATTCGGGCAGGTCGAACATGGAAGAAAGATATTTATGGGTGATACCGGCAGCCTGACTTTAGGGTATATCCTGGCTTTCCTCTGCATTCGTTATGCAGTGTATAACCCGGAGGTAACACCCTACTCCACCAGTGCGATCCTGGTTGCTTTCTCTACCCTGATCGTACCGATGTTCGATGTGATACGGGTGATGTTGATACGGTTCAGAAGCAATAAGGGGTTGTTCTCGCCGGATAAAAATCATATTCATCACAAATTTCTGAAAATGGGATGCAAACCGCATGGAGCTTTATTATATATACTTGGTATCTCTATATTTTTCAGTGGCTTAAATATCATACTCGCCCCTTTTGCCAATATAAATATTTTATTCTTAACGGATATTATCCTATGGACAGCTCTTAATCTCTGTCTGGACAAACTTAAATGCATATAGAATTTATTTAACGAAAAGAAATTACTTAAAAGGTTTAATTGAATTATGAAAGCATGTTTTATGGGACTTGGCTACATTGGCCTCCCCACAGCAATTATAGCTGCCGAACACGGCATAGAAGTTATTGGTGTAGACATTAACCCGCAGGTTGTCGATATGACCAATCAAGGTTTAATCCATATCGTGGAACCCGGTTTACAGGAATTATGCCGGAAAGTAGTAACGTCCGGCCATCTGAAGGCTTCGGTAAAGCCGGAAACCAGTGATGTATACCTGGTCGTTGTCCCTACCCCGTTCAAAGGAAATCACGAACCGGATATTTCTTATGTGGAAACGGCAACCCGTTCGGTTATCCCCTTGCTGAAGGAAAATGACCTGTTCATCATCGAGTCTACTTCGCCGGTAGGGACAACGGACAAGATGACTGATTTAATTTTCTCCCTCCGTCCGGAGCTGAAAGGGAAAATCTACATTGCTTATTGTCCGGAACGTGTATTACCGGGAAATGTCATTTATGAACTGGTCCATAACGATCGTGTCATCGGTGGGATCAACCCTGAGTCGACAGAGAAAGCGATCGGGTTTTACAGCCGGTTCGTCAAAGGAACCCTGCACAAGACAAATGCTAAAACGGCGGAGATGTGCAAACTGACCGAGAACTCCTCCCGTGACGTACAGATCGCTTTCGCCAACGAACTGTCGCTCATTTGCGACAAGGCCGGCATCAATGTTTGGGAACTGATTGAACTGGCCAACAAGCATCCGAGGGTTCATATCCTGCAACCGGGTTCCGGCGTAGGAGGCCATTGTATTGCCGTCGATCCTTATTTCATTACGGCTGAGTTTCCCTATGAATCGCAATTGATAGCGAAAGCCCGTGAGATCAATAACTACAAGGCTTTCTGGTGTGCCGAAAAAGTAGAGAATGCCATGCTTAAGTTCGAACTGGAACATAACCGGAAACCAGTCGTTGCCATGATGGGACTGGCTTTCAAACCCGATATCGACGATCTGCGGGAATCACCAGCCAAGTATATCACGACCAAAGTCATGCAAAGCCGTAACAATGCAGATATTCTCGTGGTGGAACCGAATGTTCATGAGCACAAAATATTCAAACTCACCAACTACAAAGAGGCATACGAAAAAGCCGACATAATCGTCTTCCTGGTGGCTCATAAGGAGTTCAAGGAGTTACCCAGGAAAGAGAATAAAGTGATATTGGATTTTTGCGGGATATATAAAAAATGATGGTTAAATCAAGAACACAAAGAAGCATACAAAACGTTCGGATAGCATTGATTTATTATTTTATCAATCTAATAATCAGCTTTATATCCCGTAAGATCTTCATTGAATATCTGGGAACAGAAATTTTAGGGCTGAACACGACTGTCGTCAATCTCCTTCAATTCTTAAATCTTGCGGAACTTGGTATCGGGGCAGCAATATCCTATACACTCTATCAACCACTAGCAGATAATAATAGAGACAAGATCTGTGAGATAGTTTCAGTTCAAGGATACATGTACCGTAAAATTGCAGGATTTGTAATTTGGGGTTCATTTATCCTTATGTGTTTCTTTCCGTTCATTTTTGCCAAAACCCAGCTACCTTTATGGTATGCTTACGGCACATTTTTCGTATTACTAACCAGTTCACTGGCCAGCTACTATTTTAACTATCGTCAGATAGTATTGACTGCCGATCAGAAAGACTACAAAATTACGATCCATGTAAAAAGTATTACCATCATCAAATCCGTTCTACAAATCCTGGCAATAGTTTATTTGTCTGACGGATATGTATGGTGGTTACTTTTGGAATTCATAGCAGTAATTTTTACAACAATCTCCGTAAATCTTCTGCTAAGACGGGAATACCCCTGGTTATCTGCCCGGGTAAAAACAGGTAAAGAGTTAAAAGGAAAATATTCAGAAATCATAAAAAAGACAAAACAACTCTTTTTCCATAAAGTGGGAGGATATGTACTTACCCAAACAAGTCCTTTGATCATATATGCTTACACATCCCTGACACAGGTAGCCGTTTATGGGAACTATATGTTGATCATCATGGGGATTATGGCATTACTTGCCGCCATATTCAACAGCATAGGAGCCGGAGTAGGGAATCTGGTCGCATCAAGTGATAAAGATCATATTCTGAATGTATTCGAAGAATTATTCTGTTCTCGTTTTTTATTTGTTGGAACAGCATGTTACTGTGTTTATCAATTGGCACCCGCTTTTATTACTTTATGGGTCGGGCCGGAATATCAACTAGATAATTTATCGCTGATACTAATGGTTGCAATCATGTATATAAACCTGATCCGTACAGTTGTCGATTCATTTATCAATGCTTATGGCCTATTCCAAGATATCTGGGCACCAATTGCTGAAGCAATATTAAATATAGGACTATCCGTTCTGTTTGGATATTGGTGGGGAATACCAGGCATACTTTGCGGTGTCTTGATCAGTTTACTTCTGATCGTTTTTACCTGGAAACCTATATTCCTGTTCCGAAAGGGATTCAAGACTTCCATTAGCAATTATATTTACTTATATATCAAATCGATTATATCGTTACTATTTACAACGGTTATAGTACTCTATATTTCCAACTATATCGACCTTAACCCCGCTTCTTCTTATATTAACTTTATATTGTATGCATCATTGACCGGAAGCTTGTATCTCATTCTTTTACTGATACCGCTATATCTTTGTAATAAAGGAACCAGAGATTTTGTAAAAAGAATCACACACATAAAACTGTATCCCTTCGATCGATTTTAACCATGTACCTATATCTGATTTTCATACTATTGCTTGCCGGTAGTTTTCTCGAAATCTTCGACAGCAAAAGACAAGGGACGGCTCAAATTATTTATTATCTTACACTCTCTATCCTATTCCTGTTATCTTTTCTCAGATGGGAAAGAGGCACCGATTGGAGTGGATATTATGACTATTTCAGTAATATATATGACCTTGATTTTTCCAACAATTTCGAAAACGGATTCATATTTCTGAATTATTGTATCCATTACCTGTTCAACAGCTACACTGTTCTATTATTTATTTTAGCTGCTATACAATATTTTTTTATATCGAAAGCTATCCGGTATTTATCCATATATCCCGTATTAAGTCTGCTTTGCTATTTTTCTGTCACAAAAGGAGGGATATTCTTTGTACGACAATATATAGCCCTGGCAATTCTGATGTATTCCATCAGGTATGTAATAGAAAAAAAAATATATATGTTCCTTTTTGCTGTTATTATAGCTTGCATGATCCATCGTACAGCGTTACTATTTCTACCGGTGTATTTCATCTTCGATAAAGACATTAAAATAAAATATTATATAATTATATTGCTGGTACTAATACCGATGGCTTTTTATATATCAACAGTTTTTGATTCTATCAGCACAGGTTTGGTCAACTCGATCATTGAAAATAAGATCAATAACTATATTGATAAAAGCGCTTCCGGAGAAACTTATGGAGTAGAATTATCCAAATCAACTATACTAATCAGGGGAGTAATAAAACGGGGATTTATCATTTTGCTATATTTTCTGTTTATGAGAGAAGAACTATCAAATAATAATATCACACGGGGACTATTCAATATATATATTTTCGGAACCTGCTTATACATATTGCTTACTCCCCTATCAGAACAACTAAGCCGGGTTTGTCTGTATTTTGATATATTCGATATTTTCCTGTTCCCACTATTACTGGAGAAGCAAGAAAGATGGAATAAATTATTATTCTTCAGCCTGATAATAACATTTTCATTCATCAGATTACATAGTTCTATCGAACTTCGAAAAGAATTATTTATTCCTTATAAGTCTATATTCAACAAAGAACAAATCGTAGAAATCGGTTAAAATAACATCTAATGAAAGTATTATATATTTCAAGAGTCAATCCTTTTATCAATGGAGGAGGTCCTTTCGCTTCAAGAGCCTACATTGATGCCTTTATGGAACTATCGGAACATTTCACATTAATGATCGCCGATAACTGTATCGTACCTGATAATTATAAACAATCGGCCGATATTGTATATGTCCCCAAACGTCCTTTCAAGGAAAAGTTATTGTTCCCATTTACTGGCAGGCTACATCGTTTTATTCCTTTTATCTATGATTATTGGCAAAACATAAATGAAGATAGGTTCGATACAGTTGTCTTAAATGGAGGTGTACTGGCAGGAGACATGGTAGATTTTTTCAAAAGTAAAAAGTTAAAAGTGATAACTATTCACCATAATGTAGAACGCCGGTACCACAAAGATAACAAGACTATTGAATCTTTTGGCGGATTGTATGCCGGCTATATAAACAAAAATGAAAAAAAGGCTTTATTAAACAGCGATTTGAACCTATCTATCAGTAATGATGACATTCAGGAGTTCAAAGATATATATGATTTGCCTGAAAATATCCGGGTGAAATACCTCGGATGCTTCGAGAATAAAGAAAGAAGGACAGAAAATATCCTTTTGCAACCGGACAATTGCACATTAGCCATAACCGGGAGTTTGCACGACTATCAGACAGAAGACGGTATAACCCACTTTCTGAAAGAACTTTATACACCGATTATCAGCAAATATCCGGATATCAATATTATAATAGCCGGCAGAAACCCCGGAAAAAAACTAATAGAAAAATGTAAACGCTCTAATATAGAACTGATAGCTAATCCGGAAAATATGGATGCAGTTATAAAAAAATCATCCGTCTATATAGCTCCGGCACGGTTGGGTAGCGGACTTAAACTACGTGTCATGGATGGATTAAGAAACGGTAAAGCCATACTGACTCATCCTACTTCAGCAAAGGGTTACGATCTTTTTCATAACAAAGACTATTTTAAACAATATCATTCCGTAGAAGACTTTATGGAAAAATTGGATTATTTATTAAACAATCAGTTTAATCCTCTCTGTATCAAAACAGACTATGAGAAATATTTTTCATTCCCAAGTGGATTGGAAAGGCTTAAAGTAATATTAAATGAAGAATTGAATAATGAAAGTAGTATATATAAATCCTAATATAAATCATCACAAATTACCCTTTTATGATGCATTGAGAAATATCTATGGTCAGGATAATGTTATTTATGCGACTCCTTTGATTCATGAAGAAAATCGAATAAAAATGGGATTTGACAGTTACCAGCAAGAAAATTGGCTTTATCACATACAGCCTTCTAATTTTACTGAATTTTCAAACCTTTTTTACGAAGCGGATATAGTCCTATGCAGTATAAGAGATTATTATCGGTTAATGGAGAAACGTTTACAAAGCGGTAAACTGACATTCTATTTTTCAGAACGATGGTTTAAGGAAGGGATTGGGAAATTTCGTTTACTGCATCCTAAAATTCTCAATCTTGTATACCAATTTAGAAAATTATCTACTTATCCGAATTTCTTCTATTTGGCACAAGGAGAGTATGCCGCATATGATTTTAATTATCTGGGTATTTGTAAGAATCGCATTTTCAGTTTCGGATATTTTACATCTATCAATCAAACAGTTAGAGGTAACCATTTGCTTCCAAAAGAGAAAATTAACCTATTATGGTGCGGAAGGATGCTAAAATTGAAAAGGGTCGATTTATTAATCAAAGCATTCTGTGATCTGCAAAAGAAAAATAACAACATTCATTTAACCCTCGTTGGCAATGGTCCTGCTTCTAAATGTTTAATAAAATATTTACATAAACATGCCCTCCCTTCAAATTATACGCTATATGATTTCCTTCCGGTTACCGAAGTTCGATATTTGATGCAGCAGGCTGATATATATGTACTACCGAGTAACGGACATGAAGGATGGGGGGCCGTCATCAATGAAGCAATGGCAGAATCATGTGCAATAGTAGGAAGCAACAAGATTGGCGCCGTCAAAAGCATGTTGTCTCATGGCATAAATGCGATGATTTTTCCGTCAGGGAATCTACAGGCACTAAAAGAATGTATATCATCCCTAACAGGTGATCCTATACTATTGGCTAAGTTAAAAAAAGAGTCCAACGCATTAGTTAACAATCTTTGGTCTGCTTCTACCGCTGCTTTCAGATTCTCTATGGTCGTTGATGCCATATTGAATAAGGAGGATTATAATATATATCGAGAAGGTGTAATGAAATTATTAAAGTATGATAGTAATAAGATTATATAGGATCGGAAATTTACTGCATAGAAAATCATGGTTCAGATTAGCTAAGCTGGTATCTTACTTAAATCGGTTTTTGTTTGCTGTATGGCTACCTTCTTCCGCAAAGATTGGCCGTAATTTCAAGCTTGGATATGGCGGGCTAGGCGTTGTTATTCATAAAGACGCTATAATCGGAGATAATGTTTTAATTGCCCAGAATGTAACAATAGGGAGAAATTTTGGTGATAAAAAAGTACCTGTCATAGGTAATGATGTTTATGTAGGTACAGGCTCTGTTATTTTTGGAGAGATAACCATTGGAAATAATGTCATTATTGGTTCCAATACATTAGTCAATAAAAGCATACCTGATAATACGACAGTTGTAGGTAACCCGATGAAGATTATTCAAAGTAACCGTATCAAAAAATATTATGAATTAGACACCAAAACAGATCCATGTAAAAAAACAGTTTTGAAGAATCATTAAATGAGACATCTTATATTATACTATAATACAATACGTTTTCTAAAGTTCAAACAACTATTCTTTCAGCTTTGGTACAGAGGTAAACGATTGGTATGGAAAACATTCCGATTTCGATATTCTTTTGATCATACTAAAGAAGGATTTCCTTTACATATTATAGATTTCATACATAAATATATTAGTGCAGAAGGGATAAATTCTTTTCACTTTTTAAACAAAACCTCTGAATTTACAATTTGGGATGACGAACGACATGGAAAATTATGGTCATACAATTTGAATTATATGGATTTTCTTCTTCAAGACAATTTATCTTTACAGAAGAAATTTTATTGGATCAATAAATTTATAATTGATTTAAAATCTAACAAGAATGGATTAGAACCGTATCCTATAGCCCTGCGTGGTGTAAACTGGATAAAGTTTTTTTCCAAATATTATCTATTAATTCCTCCCGAAAACACAAAAAATTGGAATACATCGTTATATAACCAATATAGAATTTTATCTGATAACCTTGAATATCACTTATTAGGCAACCATTTATTAGAAGATGCATTTTCTTTGTTGTGGGCCGCACTTTATTTTAAAGACAACTTTTTTTATGAACAGGCCACACAATTATTATATAGTGAATTGGAAGAACAAATACTTCCTGATGGTGCACATTATGAACTAACTCCGATGTACCATGAAATATTGCTGGACCGTTTACTTGATTGCATCAATGCCGCTAAATATAATATGCGGTTCGATCAACAGAAATACATTGTAAAATATATGGAATCAAAAGCTATAAAAATGCTCGGATGGCTAGAAGCTATCATCTATACTGATGGTTCCATGCCTTTATTCAATGACAGCACCTATGGTATAGCTCCAATAGCCAGGGATTTGTTTCTGTATGCTAAACGACTGGGATTAACCTGGTCAAAAGAAAATTTGAAGGAATCCGGTTATCGAAAATTTGAATCTTCCGGATTTGAAATGGTACTGGATGTCGGTAATATCGGTCCGGACTACATTCCCGGACATGCTCATGCCGACACTTTCAACTATGAATTACGGATTGATGGGAAACCTTTCATCATCGACTCTGGTATCTCGACCTACGAGAAAAATGTACGGCGACAATATGAACGTGAGACACAGGCGCATAATACGGTTCGGGTTGCAGGTCAAAGCTCCAGCAATGTCTGGGGAGGTTTCCGGGTTGCCCAACGGGCTAAAATCACTTACCTGAAAGAAGAGCGTAACAGTATCACTGCCCGCCATAACGGATTCAGGCAACTGGGTGTCGAACACCAACGACGATTTAATATGAAAAACCGGGAGATTACGATTGAAGACCAACTTATACCCGCCAAAGGAGCAAAAGGGATCAACTATATACATCTACATCCCGATGTCACGATTCTATCGGTCAATACGGATTCAGTAAAGACAGACCGTGGAACCATCTCCTTCTCCGGGGCGGACAAAGTATGGATTGAATCCTGTGAGATCGCTTTTGAATATAATAAACTGATTCCGACAAAAAAAATATGCCTGGCTTTTACCAACCAAATGCAATATACAATCAGGCATAACATCCAATAAACATTTATCACTAATGAAAATCTTATTTTTAACTGATAATTTTCCGCCGGAAGTGAATGCGCCGGCTACCCGGACTTACGAACATTGTAAAGAATGGGTAAAACAAGGGGAAGAAGTCACGGTCATCACCTGTACTCCTAATTTCCCTCAGGGGAAAGTATATACAGGATACCGTAACCGCCTCTATCAAAAAGAAATAATGGATGGTATCCGTGTAATACGGATATGGAGTTACATCACGGCAAACGAAGGTTTTCTGAAACGGACACTCGACTATATCAGTTTCTCCGTTACTTCTTTCTTTGCCGGGTTATTTCAACAGGCTGATATAATCATTGCCACCTCTCCCCAATTTTTCACAGCCTTGTCGGGACGTACCCTTTCTTTCTGGAAAAGAAAACCCTGGATCATGGAAGTCCGCGATCTATGGCCCGAATCCATCAAAACAGTCGGTGCCATGAAAGAAAATCCTATAATCCGCTTTCTGGAATGGGAGGAAAAAAGATGTTACCGCTCTGCCAAAAAAATCATCGTTGTAACGGACTCATTCAAAAAGAGGTTAAGCGAAAAAGGAATCCCTCTCCAAAAGATAGAAGTTATAAAAAACGGGGTAAACAGGGAATTGTTCACTCCCATGTCTAAAGATCAAGTATTACTTGAACAGCTGGATTTAAAAGATAAAAAAATCATCGGTTATATCGGTACTCACGGAATGGCTCACAAACTGGATTTTATCCTTGAATGTGCGGCTGGGATGGAGGGGAAAAACAACTTTCATTTCCTGTTCCTGGGAACCGGAGCCGAGAAGAATAAACTGCTGAAACTAAAGGATGACTTAGGAATCAAAAATGTTACGATGCTCGATCCGGTATCCAAGCAGGATGTAAAAAGATACATTTCCATCCTTGATGTTGCATTGATCAATTTGCGTAAATCAAATTTATTCACGACAGTCATTCCTTCAAAAATCTTTGAAAATGCAGGCATGGAAATACCTATCCTGATGGGAGTGGACGGAGAGGCACGTCAGATAGTCGAGTCGTACAAAGCCGGATTATGCTTCGAACCCGAATCAAAAGAAGACTTCGAGCGTCAACTCGACAGGCTCCTCTCCGATCCTGTCTTATATGAACAATGTAAAGCCGGATGCAGAAAACTTGCACACGATTTTGACAGAAAAGTACTCGCCGGACAAATGCTGAATATAATAAAAGAAACAAAATGAAAAAGATTATGCTAGTCTTCGGCACACGTCCCGAAGCAATAAAAATGGCTCCGTTAATCAAAGAATTTCAGAAACATCCTCATCTGTTCCAAACAGTCGTTTGTGTTACCGGACAACACCGGGAGATGTTGGACCAGGTCCTTCGCATCTTTGACATACATCCTGATTATGACTTGAATATTATGAAGCAGGGACAGGACCTGTATGACGTTACAGCCCGCGTACTTACCGGAATGAGAGATGTGCTGAAAGAATTCCGTCCCGATCTGGTGCTGGTACACGGCGACACAACCACGTCGACAGCGGCAGCACTGGCTGCCTTTTACCAGCAGATACCGGTCGGACATATAGAAGCCGGATTACGGACACACAATATATACAGTCCCTGGCCGGAAGAAATGAACCGGCAACTGACGGGTAGAATAGCATCTTATCACTTCGCTCCGACAGCCTTAAGCAAAAAAAATCTATTGGAGGAAGGAATAGATGAGAAGCTGATTACAGTAACAGGTAACACTGTCATAGATGCCTTGTATCACGTAGTCTCAGAAATAAAAAACAAGGATGAACTGAAGCAACTACTTGCCAGTGAACTGGAAAAGTCCGGTTATAAAACCTCCCGCCTGTCAGAACAAAGTAACCGGAAATTGGTTTTAATCACAGGTCATCGCCGGGAAAACTTCGGTAACGGTTTTATTTCTATGTGTAAAGCGCTCAAAACATTAGCAATCAAATACCCGGACATAGACTTTGTCTATCCGATGCACCTTAATCCGAACGTCAGGAAACCGATAAAGAGTGTGTTTGGAGATATCCGTCTGCCAAATCTATTCTTCATCGAACCATTGGAATATCTGCCATTCGTCTACCTGATGGAACAGTCTGCTATTGTATTGACGGATAGCGGCGGTATTCAGGAAGAAGCACCCGGACTGGGAAAACCGGTCCTGGTAATGCGCGATACCACTGAACGTCCGGAAGCGTTAGACGCCGGAACTGTAAAATTGGTAGGAACAGATTTTATCAGGATACTCGATGAAACATCCCGATTAATTGAGGATAAAAAATATTACGACCAAATGAGTAAAGCCGTGAATCCTTATGGAGACGGTTTGGCTTGCCAACGAATTGTTACTAAAATAAAAGAGATTCTATGAAGACTTTAAACAAATGCATTCTTTGTTTCTTTTGCTCATTGTACTCTATCCTGGCAATAGCCCAGGTTCCGCAGGAGTTACTTGATAAGGCCAAGGCTGCCGGCATGACAGAAGAACAGATACAACAGGAAATTACCAAACGTTTAAACAGTAGCGGGACGAAACAGTCAGTAATCCCGGCCAGCGAACAACCGGTAACCGACCGGATCATGATAACAAATGAGATCCCTCCAATCGACATACAACGGAAAGATAACACCTCTGAAGACAGTCTAAAAAACCAGGTCTTCGGTCGTGAGATATTTTCCAATAAAAACCTGTCTTTCGAACCGAATATGAATATGCCGACTCCCAGAAATTATCCATTGTCAGCCGGTGATGAAGTACTTATTGATGTATGGGGAGATTCGGAGTTAAACCTGAAGCTGACTTTATCACCCGAAGGAACGATCATCATTCCCAATGTAGGGCCAGTCGCTTTAAGCGGGCTGACAATCGAAGAAGCAGAAAACCGGATCAAGCAGGAGTTGGGAAAAATCATGTGGAACCTGGTAGACGGAAAAGAACCTAATACATTTGTTTCGGTCGGACTAGGGAAAATCCGGAGTATTAAAGTAAATATTGTTGGAGAAGCGGTTGCACCGGGTACCTACACCTTATCTTCGCTAGCCTCCTTGTTCAATGCTTTATACGCAGCAGGTGGAGTGAACGACATCGGTTCCCTCCGTAATATCCGGGTATATCGTAACAATAAGGAAATAGCCAATCTGGATGTATACGATTATCTGCTTAACGGAAAATATGATACCAATATCCGGTTGGAAGACAATGATATGATTATTATCGAACCCTACGAGCAACTGGTTAACACACACGGGAAAATAAAACGTAACCGTACATTCGAACTCCGTAAAGGAGAGACATTGGAAGACCTGCTGAAAATGGCAGGGGGATTCACCGGAGACGCTTTTACAGAAGACGTGACAATCAAACGGAAATCTGGTTCCCGTTATCAGATTGCTACCGTAACCGCTGAAGAATTTCCTACATTTGTCCTTCAGGACGGCGACTCCCTGTTAGTAGACTCCGTAATCCCCTTTTATGACAACCGGATCACGATTACCGGTTCCGTATGGCGTCCCGGAGAATATGAATTAAGCCCAAAAGTACATACCGTCAAACAATTGATCAAACAGGCGGCCGGGCTAAAAGGAGATGAATTTATAGGCAGGGCGCATCTTACCCGTCTGAATCCCGACTTCACCAGTACGGTTATTGCCATAGATATACAAGGTATAATGAACGGGGAAATCCCGGACATGGAATTACAGAAAGAAGACAAATTATATATACCTTCTTTATTTGAACTCCGGGAACCTTATACCGTCAAAGTCGGCGGAGCTGTCAATAACCCAGACACAGTTATCCCTTTCAGCAAAAATATGACGGTGGAAGATGCCATCATTCTTGCCGGAGGACTACAGGAATCCGCCTCGACGATCAATGTTGAAGTAGCCCGCCGGATCAAGGATCCTACGGCTGATAAAAGTACGAACCAGGTTTCCAAAGTATATACTGTTGCATTGAGCGATGAACTGCAACTGCCATCCAAATCATCCGGGGCCCATGCAGATACACTTTTTACTCTTGAACCGTTCGATGAAGTTTTTGTCCGTTTCTCTCCGGGATATGAAAAACAGGAAGTCGTAAAAGTAAATGGGGAAGTCACTTTTGCCGGTGACTATGCTTTACCTTATAAAAACACACGCCTGAGTGATATTATCGCTCAATCGGGAGGAGTAACTCCGGATGCTTATGTGAGAGGAGCTAGTTTAAAACGCCAGTTGACGGAAGATGAAATCCGCCAGGTGGAAACATTGTTGCAACTAAGTAATAACAACAAGCAGAGTAAGGATTCTATCGCCTTGTCGCTTACCAATATAAAGAACTATTCTGTCGGAATCGATTTACAACAGGCACTTGCCCACCCGAAAAGTACCTATGACCTGGTTCTCCGTGACGGGGATATCATTTATATACCTCAGTTACAGAGTACAGTGAAAATCAGCGGGGCCGTTACCTATCCGAACAGTATCACATATACCAAAGGAATGTCCGTCCGCGATTGTCTGTCACAGGCCGGAGGATATAACGATACTTCCCGCAAATATCCGATTGTAATTTATATGAACGGAAAAGTAGCGACCACCCGTAAAGTTGGTATTTTCTTTAAACGTTATCCAAAGATCGAGCCGGGTTGTGAAATAGTCGTTCCAAGTAAAAGCCAACGCGACAGAAGGGCGAACCTGGCTGAAATACTCAGCATCACAAGTTCTACGACTTCTATCGCTGCCATGTTGACTTCATTGATAAATTCTCTCAAATAAACTTTGTAGTAAAGGATGATAAACAAGAGTGAAAAAAAGACTGATAAGATAGAATTGGATATAGATATTATAGCCGTTATACAGTTCTTATGGTCAAAAAGAAAACTATTTCTGAAAAGTAGCGGAATAGCGGTGATTATAGGACTTGTCATTGCATTCAGTATCCCGAAAGAATACACCACAACCGTCAAACTGATGCCCGAAACAAACAATACGGCAAGTAAGATGGGGAATCTCGGAGGACTGGCAGCCATGGCTGGAATAGATATAAACAGCGGAAACAGCCAGGATGCTATTTCACCCGAAGTTTATCCGGATATTGTTCACAGTACTCCGTTTCTTCTGGAACTTTTCCCTCAGGAAGTAACGAATAAGAAGAAAACGTTGAAAATGTCTCTGTTCAATTATCTGAAAGGACATCAGAAAGAGGCATGGTGGAATCTGATCATACAAGCCCCGCTGAAAGGTATCTCCTATCTCATCGAAATGCTGGGAGATGAAGATCACCAGCCAGACAAGATAGATCCTTTTTTTCTTACCAAAGAGCAAAAAGATATCATAAAGAAATTACAGGAACGGATATCGATCTTTGTAGATAAGAAAACGCAGGTAGTAACCGTTTCCGTCCGGATGCAGGATCCGGTTATCTCAGCACGAGTAACGGATAATGTAGTGGAAAAATTAAAAAAATATATCACCAACTACCGGACACAAAAAGCAAAAAAAGATCTGGAATTTACAGAGAAAGTACTAAAAGAGGCTCAGGATGCCTACTATAAAGCCCAACAAACGTATGCCGCATTTGAAGACGGTAATAAAAATATCGTTTCAGCCAGTTACCGGACAGAGTTGGAACGGTTGAAAAATGAGATGACACTGACATTCAATGTCTATAACACATTAGCGCAAAAACAGGAACAGGATAAATTACGGGTACAGGAACAAACACCTGTCTATACCATTATAGAACCTGCTTCCGTCCCCCTGAAAGCTTCAACACCTAAAAAAGTACTGATCCTTATCGGTTGTATTTTTCTTGACTTGATAGCAATAAGCGGATATGTACTGATCAGAAACAGGCAAATATTCTGATCAGTACATATTCTTGTAGTCGGAGTTACGACCGGCTGATCTGCAACCCCTTATCGGAAAGGCTCATCTCAACGAAACGGGCATTCGGATTATGCGGCGAAGCAGTCAGCTGTCTGCGTATTTGTAAGGCCGCATCCGGATCTTTAGCGACGATATACAGATAACCGCCTCCACCTGCTCCGGGTAATTTATATCCCAAGGCATACTCTTTAATCTGGGTGATAAGTGCCTCTACTGCCGGAGGATTTGTTCCGGAATCGAGTGCTTTCTTTTGTTCCCAGGTCTTTGCGATAAGTTTGCCGTAGGTTTCAAAATTACCGCACTGGATGGCTTCAAACATATCCAGGGCATGTGTTTTCATTTCTGAGAGCAGGTGGAGATGGGTCCCACTGTTCAGGAACATCCCTTGCACGATCTCAGCCAGGATATTTTTTGCCGTACGGGTTATACCGGTATAATAAAGTAAATGACAGCCCTGATATTGCGAGTCTGTAAACAAATATTCCGGCAACCAGCGCACGGAAGGATTCTGGTTGAATCCCTCTCCTGTTTGTAAAAGTTTCAGACCGTGCAATACTCCGCCATACTGATCCTGCCAGCCTCCGCCGGTTGTCAGCAATTGTTCCAGTATCAATGTGCGGTATCCAATCTTACTTTTATCCCAGGCCAGACCGCAAAAATCAGAGATTGCCCCCAGAACCGTCGCTGCCAGGATAGAACTGGTACCAAGTCCGGAACCGGCAGGAATAGCCGCCAGTAAAGTTACCTCCAACCCGCAACCGAAACTCTTCAACTGATCTTCCAGCGAAGGGTAATGCTCTGCTGAAAATTCCGGGACAAAGCCGGCAAGTGCTAACGCTGCTTTCGGTATAGAGAAAGGAGAACCGATCTTTTTATAATCATGCAATTCATCCCAGGTTGAAACAACCTCCATAGCCCCCAGGTCTATGGAACGTAAAATAATTTTATATTCTTTCGATGGCTTGACATATACTTGCAACGGTGGCTGGCCATTCAGTTCGATAGCTACATTAACCACGTTTCCCCCGGCATACATACAGTAAGGAGGTGTGTCAGTCCATCCGCCAGCCAGGTCGATACGTACCGGACTACGTCCCCAAACAATCTGATCGCGATAGACATTCAGGAAAGGAGATTGCTTTTCACGGGAAACAGACCCGATCAGTCCTTCTCTCAACAATGAAAAAGCATCCTGTTGTTCCTCTTCATAAGGCTTCCCTTCCAGTTGCAATACACGAGCCCGGAACATCCGGTTATGTATCCGTTTCATTAAAGGAACTTCAGAGGAAAGCACCTCAGGTAAAGCCAGATTTCCACCGGCAAATTCACGTGCAGCATCAGCAAGGTCCAACTGATAGAAGACACTTTTCTCGTGATTAGCGGCCAGCATCGGCCAGTTGGCATAACGGAACTTTTCACGTTGGGCAAACAACCGATCCAGATTCGCATAATCAGATAATTCATTCGCCGACATTTTCTGGGAAGTTTCCCATATCTTACGGCCATTTTCCAGTCCGGGTTCGGAAACCATCCAGCGTATCACCAGTCCTAATTCGTCCGTATTCTTACAAACCGGGAACAACGGGGCATTCTGTAAATCATCAAAAGGTTCGAATGTTACTCCCCTATCCTTTCCCCATTGAATGACAGGACATCCCATGAAAAGCGTTTTCTCATCGTCAGATGCTCCTTTAAACGGATCATTAAAACCATAAGGACGTGCAGCCCAGTCTTGCTCACCGACCGGAACGACATCGATACAAACACCGGAGGGCAGATCCAATTCCCAGTTATTTGCCGGGACACCGGTTAGTATATGGCGGTTATCCAGTTTCCAATTCTTTCCTATATAACTGTTTTCAATCCATAGCTCAGAGTTCTCGGCTGTCAGCGTCAAATCGATAGCTGCATTCTGCACGAACATGGCCGGATGAGGTTTAACCTTACGGTGCATAATTGCCCGCTGGTCACGTACCAGATTCTGAACGGCTAGTGTGGAAGAGATCAGTTCACGACTCGTGCCATAATGGTAAAACTCTCCTCCTTCCAATGGTAAAATAGCCACACTTAACTGATTCAGTTCAGTATCGGCAATACGGGGATGTTCTCCCAATGCCAGCCCAAATTCAGAATACAGATCGTAAGATTTCATAGTCTTCCTGTCGGCTGTATAAGAATGTTTCATCAGCAACTCCATTGCCCGGTCGCTAAGTAACCAGACCCCTATATCCATCAGGAAAAGATGTGTCTGTGCCAACTTCCCCAAATCATCCAAAGAAGGCTTCTGAAGCATAAAGTCCAGTTTATCGGGCGTCTGCCGGTCCGACACGAATACACCATGGTTGGTAGCCAGGGCAGGATCGACCCACAATCCGTAACAAACAACATCCACCTCCGGAATATCCTGTAACGGCTCACTGTTTCTTATATACACATCACCACTGGCAATCAGGGTATGGAGTGAATCCGGCGCTTTATACATGATCTCCTCATATAAAGGAAGTTGCAGGGATAGCAGATTTTGTGATAACTTTTGCCCTCTCGCCCATCTGAAAACAGGTATCGGAGTCAAAATCTTTCCCGACGGGGCATATCCGGGTAACCGCCGGCTTTGACCTCCGGCATGCAACAAAATTCTTTTTTCTTTTGCCAGCCATTCCTTTACAGATATTTGAGGTGCTTCATTTTGCCGGCATGCTTCGATCAACCAGGTTGTACCACCACCGGAACCAAGCCGTGCCCCTACGGGGTCGGAAGTACAAAACCATTCATCCACATTTACTTTCGCTATCTTGTGGAAACTATTCACCAAATTGGGCGGTAACGATAATAATTTCTTCATATTTATATATGTATCAGGAAACGATGAAATCATTCCTGCCTAGTTATTCTATCTTTATCACAAAAGTAGTTTTTCCTTCCATTATGATCACACGTAAGTTAAATTTTAATTTAATTTTACCATTCAATATGCCATTGGTTTAAATTATTATATTCATATTTGTAGTGAAAAGCAACTTACATATCCAGTTGACGATAAAAAACGTTGGTTTTTACTAATCACCCCCTATCATTTAGTTTTCTAACGTATCTTTAGTTATTCATTTAATATTCAATTGTATGATATACGGTTATGTAAGAGTCAGTACGGATAAGCAGAGTACTGAAAATCAGCGATTTGAAATTGAAAAGTTCGCAAAAGCCAAAAGCATGCGTATTGATCGCTGGGTAGAAGAAACAATCAGTGGAACAACAGATGTTGCAGAACGGCAACTAGGACGGTTAATCAAGCAAATCCGTAAAGGAGACATCTTGATTACAACTGAGTTATCCCGTTTAGGTCGTAACCTGATGCAGGTTATGAGCTTCCTCCATCAATGCATGGAGAGAGACATTTTCGTGATAACGGTCAAAGAACGCTATGAGTTGGGAAACAACATCAACAGCAAAATCCTGGCCTTTGCTTTCAGCCTGAGTGCCGAGATAGAACGTAACCTGATTTCTCAACGTACAAAAGAAGCGTTGGCACGAAAGAAAAAAGAAGGGACAAAACTAGGTCGTCCCAAGGGGGGAAAGTCGGAACAGTACAAACTGTCCGGTAAAGAAAATCTCATTCGTAAACTTCTGGAAGAAAAGAAAACCAGATTGTACATCAGTAAAAAGTTAGGAGTAAACAGACAAACTTTAAGAGATTTCATGAGGATGAACCCGGAGTTAGACTGATTATAGAAATATTAAGTTTTTTGTCGCCCGAAGAACATGTGTCCCAATTGTTAAACAATGCAATCCAGGTGAATAAAATCTAAGCTAAATTGTTTATTTATAGTTGTTTGTTCTAAATACATAAGAAAAATGTGTATTGAAACATCTAATATTAATACTGTTTGTGTTCTGAAGGAATATTTTATCCACCATTACACTCTCATTATGAAAACATTAGATACAATTATCGATCAACAAAAAATTAATTTTTAATGATTCACATATCAGAAGCAAATAACAGGCCGTCTTCGGACAAGACAGACATTTTTTTGAGAATAAAAAAGAGATTGTAAAAATTACACCAAGAGAAAAAATTCAAGGAATAAAGTGATATGGATATAAGTATTTAAGTTAAAAGCTAAAAAGTTATTCTATTAGGCGCAGCAAGGAATAGAAAGAACAAGAACTCTGGGATTCTACTTTAGTAAATAATTACTTGTGTATTGAGAAAACTTCATTTTTTCATCTCACTTTTACACATTATTATACTATAAATTAACTAATTGTGAATAAATATACTATCTTTGGGATAAATTGCGCTAGTAGAAATATTCGTTGAACCTTATAAAAAGAAAAAAGTATGGAAAGAACACTTGTTATATTAAAACCATGCACCATCCAGCGAGGTCTGATTGGTGAAATAATTGCCCGTTTTGAAAAAAAGGGATTGATATTGGAAGGCATGAAAATGACCTGGTTGACGGATGAGATTTTAAGCGAACATTACGCTCACCTGAAAGAAAGGTCTTTTTTTCAAAGGGTTAAAGACGCAATGGCTGTATGCCCTGTGATTGTTTGTTGCTGGAAAGGAGTCGATGCGGTAAATGTAGTGCGTACGCTGGCCGGATCAACCAATGGAAGAAATGCCGCCCCGGGAACCATCCGCGGAGACTACAGCATGAGTGTACAGGAAAATATCGTACATGCCTCCGATTCACCGGAAACAGCCGCAATCGAATTAAAAAGATTTTTCAATGAGGATGAATTATTTAGTTATGAGACAAAAAACCTGCTCAGTCTTTATGCAAACGATGAATTCTGAGAGATAAAGTAAACAAAAAGCCGGAAAAGAGAAATCATAGACTCTTTTCCGGTTTTTTTATTTCTACGATATCATCCTATCCTCCCGAACCGGATGAACAACCTCATTACTAATCTAAAAATCTAATACCATGAAAAACACACTACATTATATAAACAAGCCCATTCTATGAAATGTTCCGAAAAAATAAAGAAATTACTTGCAGTTGTATTATTCCCGAATTGGACCTATATTTGTACTGTATTTTAAACACGAGTACAGACAAAAAATTAAAAGAAAACAATATGCACAGTTGGTTTGAATGTAAAGTCTCCTTTGAAAAAGTACTGGAGAACGGAATGCAAAAGAAAGTAACAGAACCTTATCTGGTCGACGCCCTCTCTTTCACAGAAGCGGAAGCCCGTATCATTGAAGAAATACGCCCGTTCATATCCGGCGAATTTACTGTTACTGACATCAAACGTGCCCGTCTTTCAGAATTGTTCTTCAACGAAAACGGCGACCGTTTCTACAAAATTAAAGTATATTTCATCACACTCGATGAAAAAAGCGGCGCTGAAAAGAAAACGGCTGCACAGATGCTTGCACAGGCTTGCACACTGAAAGAAGCCATCGCCGTACTGGAAGAAGGCATGAAAGGCACCATGGCCGATTACACAATCGCTTCGGTTACAGAAACCATGCTGATGGACGTATTCCCTTTCTCCGTCAATGATGACAAAACGCCCAAATCAGGAGAAGAACTGATTGCCGAACAGAAAAAACAGGCTGAGGACAAAGCACAGGAAGCATGAGTATCTCCCAGAACATAGTACAGTTAAAGGCATCGCTACCGGCAAACGTCACATTGGTAGCCGTGTCCAAGTTTCATCCGGCAGAAGCATTGATGGAGGCCTACAATGCTGGCCAGCGTGTCTTTGGCGAAAGCAGGGCACAGGAGCTGACGGCTAAACAAAAAGTACTACCGGGTGATATCGAATGGCATTTTATCGGTCCGCTGCAAAGCAATAAAGTAAAAGATATTGCGCCATTTATCCATACAATCCATAGCATCGACTCGCTGAAATTATTACAGGAAGTAAATAAACAAGCCGCAAAAAACAACCGTATAATCCGTGTATTGCTGGAGATACATGTTGCTCAGGAAGAGACCAAACACGGACTAAGTCCTGACGAGTGCCGTGAGCTTCTGCAAAACGAACAACTTGCCGAACTAGGCAATATTCAGATATGCGGATTGATGGGAATGGCGACCTATACCGATGACATTGCGCTCATCGAACAGGAATTTCACATCTTACATGAACTTTTCAGCGAATTAAAAGCTATATATTTCATAGGAAATGATAATTTTGCAGTACTATCTATGGGAATGAGTCACGATTATCCGGTTGCCATTCGCCAGGGTAGCACCATGATACGGGTTGGAACCAGTATTTTCGGCGAACGCGAGTACTAACACATTAAATTGAATCTAACATGATTGACATTAAAACCCAATATGCGGGACTAACACTTCGTAATCCGTTAATTGTAGGAAGTTCAGGTCTGACAAACAACCCTGAGCGAAACAAGGAATTCGAAAAGGCAGGTGCCGGAGCGATTGTTCTCAAATCTCTTTTTGAAGAACAAATTGAAATGCAAAGCGATTCGCTTATGCAGGATTCAGACTATCCGGAAGCTGCCGATTATATCCGTGGTTATGTAAAAGCAAACCAGGTAAACAACTATCTGGAACTGATAAAAAAGACAAAAGAATAGTGTACCATTCCTATCATTGCCAGCATCAACTGTTACAAGTCTGATGTGTGGATTGACTTTGCCCGTCAGATAGAGTTGGCAGGAGCCGACGCACTTGAACTGAATGTCTATTTTCTTGAAACGAGTCTGGAATACAATCCCGACGAGATTCGTGACCTTTACGTCAACATCATCCGGAAAGTAAAGGAAACGGTTTCAATACCCGTTATCATGAAAATCGGGAAAAACGTCGGAAACATTCCGGCACTGGTTAATACATTAAAGGTTAACGGGGCAGATGGCGTAGTGATGTTCAACCGCTTTTACCAGCCGGACATCGACATCAACAATATGCAGATAGTATCGGGCAACGTATTCAGCAACCACTCCGACCTGAGCGACACAATCCGCTGGACGGCAATCATTTCAGGTAAGGTTCCCGGAATAAGCATCGCTTCGTCAACCGGTATCCACGATTGGGAAGACGTTATCAAATGCCTGTTGGCAGGAGCTTCTGCCGTACAGATGTGCAGCGCATTATATACTCATGGCGGCGAAATCATATCACAAGTACTTACTTGTATTGAAGAATGGATGCACCAGACACATTATCAGAATCTGGCACAATTCCAGGGTAAACTGAATTATGCCAATATCCCGGATCCGGCCATGTATGAACGTTCACAGTTCATGAAATACTTCTCAAACAGAGACTAAGAAACAAATCTGATAAAACAGAAAAGAGACAGGGTTCCAGCCTTGTCTCTTTTTTATTTATTCCTTAATCATTGTCAGAAGCATTTTAAAACGTTGCACCGCTGTTAAAGCATGCGGTACATTGGCAGGAAGCACCAACGACTCCCCTGCTTTCATCCGGGAATGATTTCCATCGACAACGATTTCCATTTCACCTTCCAGTATTTGTACCAGAGCATCAAAAGGTGCGGTATGTTCACTCAGTCCTTCCCCTTTATCAAAAGAAAACAGAGTAATGTTACCTGCTGCACTTTTCACGATTTGTTTGCTGACAACCCCACCCGCTGAATAATCAACCAAATTGCTTAAATCGACTACAACTCCTTTTTGAAATAATTTTTCCATATCTTTTCTATTTACTGGTTTATAATAATCCATTCTGTTTTTCTTAAAACAACAGATGAAAAACATTTGTTCTCAACTACCCTTCAACAAGCCGGATAAAATATTTTCCACTAAACAATATCAATATTAAAAATATTATCTATCTTTGCATCATTAATAAAGAATACGACATGGAAGCAATCTGCGTAATCAAAGACATATACAAAACATTATATCAGTTTGAAAAGGCTTTTTCAGACGTTCATGAAATTACAATCAACGAAGCAATGCTGCTTTGCTGCCTGAAAGACAATCAGCCCAAATCAGCAGGCACCATCTGTGAATATATCGGATTATCGAACTCACGTGTATCCAAAGTAATCACTTCCGTTGAAAACAAAGGCTTTATCGACCGTACGATGAGTAAGGAAGATAAACGGCAGATGTTCTTTTCTCTTACCCCGAAAGGAAAAGAAAAAGTACAGAAAATGATGAATGCCGAATTACGTTTCGACGGCCTGTTCGGAAAACTGCAACAATGTATGGAAAAGGGATAATCCCTTTTTTTACTTATTTATTTTCCATTAGAAAATATGTATAATAACAATAATAAAGAAAGTAAGATGAAATATTTAGTAATCGGAGGAGTAGCCGGCGGAGCAACAGCCGCCGCACGTCTGAGAAGAATGGACGAAAATGCAGACATTATCCTGTTTGAACGGGGCAAATATGTATCATACGCCAATTGCGGGCTACCTTATTATATCGGTGGCGTCATTGCAGAGCGTGATAAACTGTTCGTACAAACCGCCGAAGGTTTTACCGCCCGTTTCAATATTGATATACGGACCGAGCAGGAAGTAACCGTTATCCATCCCAAAGAAAAAAACGTAGAAGTGAAGAATCTCCGCACCGGACAGTCTTATACCGAAAGCTATGACAAACTGGTGCTCTCTCCGGGAGCCGAACCTTTGCGTCCCGGCATCGAAGGTATCGACAGCAAAAAGATATTCACCCTACGCAACGTACCCGATACCGATACGATCAAAAAGTATATAGATCGGGAGCATCCCCGCCATGCAGTAGTTGTAGGCGGCGGATTCATCGGACTCGAAATGGCCGAAAACCTGCACGACCAGGGTCTTGACATCGCCGTTGTCGAGATGGCTAACCAGGTAATGGCTCCGCTCGATTATTCAATGGCCGCTATCGTACATCAGCAACTGATTGAAAAAAAGGTAGACCTGCGTCTGGAAGACGGCGTATTACGTTTTGAAGAGACAGACGGAGGTATCATCGTCCACCTGAAGAGCGGCAAACAGATTCCGACAGACCTGGTTATCCTCAGTATTGGTGTACGTCCTGAAACAAAGCTGGCCAAAGAAGCCGGACTGGCCATCGGAGCCCTGGGAGGGATTGCCGTAAACGATTATATGCAGACCTCCGACCCGGACATTTATGCCCTGGGAGATGCTGTCGAAGTGCTCAATCCGGTAACAGGCAAACCGGCTTTAATCCCGCTGGCTGGTCCGGCGAACAAACAGGGACGTATCGTAGCCGATAATATCGTATTCGGCAATCGCGAAACTTATAAAGGTACGATAGGCACTTCTATTGCCAAAGTGTTTGATATTACGGTCGCTGCCGCCGGTGCCAATGCCAAGTTACTGAAACGGGAAGGCATCCCCTATCAGTCATCATACACCCACTCGGCTTCGCACGCCGGTTATTATCCGGGAGCCGTTCCGATGTCTATAAAAATAGTATTCTCACCGGACAACGGACAGTTATACGGTGCCCAGATTGTTGGATTCGACGGAGTAGACAAACGAATCGAAATGCTTGCCCAGGTAATACAACGCAAAGGAACAGTCTACGACCTGACCGAACTGGAACAGGCCTACGCACCTCCTTATTCGTCAGCCAAAGACCCCGTCAACATGGCTGGTTATGTTGCAGAGAATATCCTTACCAAAAAGGTCGAAACCATTAACTGGCGCGACATAGCACAGCTGGGCAGCAATTCCCTGTTGGTCGATGTACGCACTGCCGACGAATATAACCTGGGTTCCATACCGGGAGCTATCAATATCCCGGTCGACGAACTGCGCAACCGCCTGCCGGAACTGCCAACCGACAGACCAATCGTAGTGACTTGTGCCATCGGATTACGCGGATATCTGGCTTACCGCATTTTGGTTCAGCATGGTTATAAAAATGTAAAGAACCTGTCGGGAGGATTCAAAACATGGAGTGTAGCGACAGCCGGAATAGCTTCCAAACAAACAGAAGGCAATTCCCAAACAGCAATGACACCAAAAACGTCTACCGCCGCCGCATCTTCTTCTCCCTCACAACAGACTATCCGGATTGATGCCTGCGGTCTTCAATGCCCCGGTCCAGTCATGCAGCTGAAAAAACATTATGCTGAGATAAATACAGGTGACCGTCTTCTGATAACCGCCACCGACCAGGGATTCGGGAAAGATGTAGCCGCCTGGTGCAATATGACCGGAGCACAGCTGGTCGGAGTTGAGAATAAATCGGGAGTCATCCATGCTACAATCGAAAAAGGTGAACCTAAAAGTTCCTGTAAAATGGTGAACGGTACGGACAACAAGACGTTGATTGTATTCAGTGACGACCTGGATAAGGCCCTTGCCTCCTTCGTTATTGCCAACGGAGCCGCCTCGACCGGCAAGAAAGTAACCATGTTCTTCACTTTCTGGGGACTGAATGTCATCAAGAAACGGCAGAAACCGTCTGTTTCAAAAGATATATTCGGCAAAATGTTCGGCTGGATGCTTCCCGCCCACAGCGGTAAACTGAAACTATCGAAAATGAATATGGGTGGTGCCGGAAGTTGGATGATGCGCCTCATTATGAAGAAAAAGCATATCGACAGCCTGGAAAGCCTCATCGCTCAAGCCGCTGAGAACGGTGTCGAAATGATAGCCTGCACCATGAGTATGGATGTGATGGGTGTCAAAAAAGAGGAACTGATGGACAACGTCACGCTTGGCGGAGTAGCCACTTATCTTGAACGGGCGGAAGATGCAAACGTAAACCTGTTCATCTAAACACTCCGGTTATTTTCCAAAGGATATATACCCCATAAAAAAAGCATATATGTTTTGCGTTTAAAACATATATGCTTTGCTTACAAAAGTCCCTTATTTTGATTTCAAAAGTCCTATGTTTTTTTCTTGACAAATAATAGGCCTCTATTTCAGGGGCAATGTCGTTACGTCGACATCCGGAGCTGTTCCGTTCGGCTGACGTGTAAAAACTGATTTGAACTCTGTATTATCATTGAAGAAACCGCCGTTACGGAGGAAGAACATATTATCTTCCACCCCACCGGCATAATCCTGGCGGACGCTGGCACGGGCAGTGGCATCATAAGTGAACATGCCTTCAGTAAGCTCTTTCCACTCTCCTTTAGCCGTACGGGCCCATTGGTTTCCAAAATGGACACTACGTTCCAGATAACCTTGCCCGGGCATAAAGTTTTCAAGGAAAGAATGTGCTCCGGTGTACCATGCGTTTGTCTGCGGCCGCAGAAAACCGGCTATCAATCGCCACTCACCTTCTTCAGGAGCAAAGAACCAGGCATAATAGGCCGTATTCCCTTTACCGTCCGGATGAACACGGGTAATGACACGATAAGTTTGTCCGGCTTTCCAGGGATATTTCAGATAACTCTGTCCCCCCGACCCTTCGTTACCGAACTCTCCGATATGTACATCTTTTCCCTGCGCCAGCAGCTTGATGCGGTGGTCTTCCGGTATCGCTTTCGGGTCGTCCGTTTCAAACGGGCTCCATACGGAAAACAAGACACGGCGTTCCGCATCGCTATTCGCCTGGATACCGCAATAACCTTCACCGAAACCATTCGTCATAAAGTAACTGCCAATCTTATCTTCTCCCTCCGGAACCGTTATTTCATTGTAGAAATATTCGATCGATTCTTCCGGTAATGTATATTTCATATGTACGGAAGGTCCGCGCATTCCCCAGTAAGGTTCAAAGTTACGCACAAAATAAAGAGGCTCCTGCGCAGCCGGCCCGTCTATCAGCAGTTCGGAGATATTGGCAAACTGAGCGCCTTCTTTCTCTTCTCCCTGCAAATCCACACGGATATACCCCGGTTCCGTAACGGATACCTTCCCTACCGGAATAACCGTTTCCTCTGCTTCCGTCACTTTTACGGTAAAACTTTTACCACCGAAAGTTACCTTTACAGTCGACGGTCCGTCTGCCGCTTTCCCTTTCAGGAAAAGATTCAAATCACCGGGCTGGCTGGTTTTAAACCACGCCGACAAGACGGCATCCGTCCCCGTCCACGATTTGATACCATCGGTCGAAACCTTCGCACTCTCTTTTCCGGCAGTCACATAAGTGTTTCCGCCTAACGGAACCGATACCGCCTCAGCCGAAGGTTCCATCTGCTTACTCTGGCAGCTGCACATCAGGACAGCTATGCCGAACAGGATAATTTGTTTAATCTTATTCATTCTTATTTTAGATTTAAAGCAAAAACGGGACAGAAGTAAACCTCGCTACTTTCTGTCCCGTTTTTCTATTTATTGTCCGTAGATAAACTAAGGTAATTATTTAATCATATCGAAACCTGTATAAGGAATCAACGCTTTCGGAATGCGGATACCTTCAGGTGTCTGATTGTTTTCAAGCAATGCAGCAACGATACGCGGCAAAGCCAAAGCACTTCCGTTCAGTGTATGGCACAGTTGTGTCTTTTTGTTCTCATCACGATAACGGCATTTCAGACGGTTAGCCTGATAATTATCGAAATTGGATACGGAACTTACTTCCAACCAACGTTTCTGAGCTTCCGAATATACTTCGAAGTCGAAGCAAAGAGCGGCAGTGAAACTCATGTCGCCACCACACAGACGCAGGATACGGTACGGAAGTTCCAGCTTCTGGAGCAGGCCTTCCACATGGTCCAGCATTTCCTGATGAGACTGCTTAGAATGTTCCGGTTTGTCGATACGAACCAGTTCCACTTTAGAGAACTCGTGCAGACGGTTCAAACCGCGTACATCTTTACCATAAGAACCGGCTTCGCGACGGAAACATTGTGTATAGGCACAGTTCTTGATAGGCAACTGTTTTTCATCGATAATCACATCACGGTAGATATTGGTTACCGGCACTTCGGCAGTCGGTATCAGATAAAGGTCGTCCACTTCGCAATGGTACATCTGTCCTTCCTTATCCGGAAGCTGACCGGTACCGAAGCCGGAAGCGGCATTTACCACGGTCGGCGGCATGATTTCCATATAACCGGATTTGCGTGCCTCATCCAGGAAGAAGTTTATCAAAGCACGCTGCAACTGAGCGCCCTGTCCTTTATAAACCGGAAAACCGGCACCTGTAATCTTCACACCCAGGTCGAAGTCAATCAAATCATATTTTTTAGCCAATTCCCAATGAGGCAGTGCGTCCTTCGGCAGTTCTGTTTCCATACCACCCATTTTTTCTACCACATTGTCCTCAGCAGCAACGCCTTCGGGCACTTCATCGTAAGGCACATTCGGAATTGTATAAAGCAGGTTCTGCATCTCTTCCGCAGCCTGGTCCATTTCTGCCTGAATGCCCTTGCTCAGTTCCTTGATTTCGGCAACACGCTTTTTAGCAGCTTCGGCTTCTTCTTTTTTGCCTTCTTTCATCAGGCCACCGATTGTTTTCGACAGCGAGTTAACCTCTGCCAGGTTTGTATCTAATTGATTCTGTGTACTACGTCTTTTATCGTTCAGTTCAATCACCTTAGCGATGCTTTCTTTTGCACCCTTAAAGTGTTTCTTCTCCAGACCACGAATCACGCGGTCTGTTTCTTCCGTAATCATTTTAAGCGTCAACATACTTGCTCTATGTTTATTTATTTTGAAATGCAAAGATACATAAAAAAGCAACTTCCGCTCAGATGTTTACAAAAATATCTCACTTCACCCGTCCTCCCGTTATCCAGCTCCGGGTATAATAGGGTTCGCTCAAGCTGCTGACCATTACTCCCCTGGAAGTACTGGTATGGATAAACTTCCCGTTCTTCAGATAAATTCCTACATGGTTAGGCGTCTTTTTCTTGCCTCCTCCTGTTTTAAAAAACACCAAATCGCCTTCCTGCAATTTGCCACGACTGACCTTCTTACAATTATATTTCAGCATATCCGCCGACGAACGTGCCAACTGTTTTCCATAAACCTCGCGAAACACAATCGCCACAAACCCGGAACAATCCACGCCCCGCTTGGTACTTCCTCCCATCCGGTGAGGTGTCCCCAGCCATTTCGCCCCTTCATTATAAAGAAAGATATTATCATCCGGCGTAATACGCACACCATATAAACGTGACAATTCCTTCGGCCCTTTAAAATCAGCCGGAAGTGCCACACGTTTCTTACTGCTGCAGGATGTCAGGACCAGTACAAACAAAAACAGCCAAAGGCTGAATATAGGATTTTTATATATCATGATTTATTTATTCTCTTTCTGTAGTTGGAGCAATACGATGAACCGTTTCTTTTACTTGCTTTACAACATCTACCCCATCTCATACTTATTAGGATTGATTCTTATAATGCAAATATACATATTTTTCAACACCATTCGAAAAGTTTTTAGAAAACACCATCACATTCCAACGATCGATTCAAAGTAAGGATTCAGTTTGTGCTGGTTATAATTAGCTTCCGCTATCATTTTTGAAGAGTTTGCATAACAATACTCACATTTATGCGGACAGGTATATTTGTTCAACCCCATCAACCCTCTCGCCAGATACTCCATATCATCCTTCTCAAAAAGCCGGTAATTAATATGATTCTTTTCCAGATTCGCTTTTACCTTCTTATATTCCAGAATATCAGCAAAACTGAATACCAGCTTCTTCGTATACCCTTTTAACTGATTTCCGATACGCTCAACCTTTTCCAGTAAATCATCTTTAGAAATCCGGTCAGTCAGCACCATCGGGTCAAAGCGCCAGATAACCCGGTCGCTATCTAGACGGTCAACCAATCGTTTAAACGTATCTATCAACTGACTTATTCCTTCTCAAAATACAATTGTTTTTAGTTGCAAATACAACTGTTTTTGTTTCTAAATACAATTGTATTTGTATTCAAATACTTAAGTCTATGAAATAGAGAACATTTTGAATATTTGTTTTCTTAGAGTTGAAAGAAGATTATTTCACCTACTGACATACTGTTGTCGCCACAATAGTCTATATTTGTAACCTTACTATCAATATTGCAAAATGAAAACAGAAAAGCCATTAGTAGACAAAGATTACGTATTAGATAAAATTGAAAGTTGGACATTTGTCGAAATACCGGAAATCCCAATGCCTAAGACTCCTTTTGGAATGCTAAAAGTAAAAGGAAAGATAGATAACTATGAATTTTCCAATGTACACCTGATGCCTATCGGAAACGGACATATAGGTCTGGCTGTAAAATCGGAAATAAGAAAAAAAATAAAAAAGCAAGCTCCAGATATCGTACATATCACACTGTATGAAGATAATACGCCATTAATAATACCCGAAGAATTATTGTTGTGCATGGAAAATGAGGAGGGCCTCTTAGATAAATTTGAAAAATATAAGCATGGTCAAAAAAAAGCATTTATAGATTGGATTAATTCTGCAAAAACAGAACAAACCAAAGCTAACCGCATTGCCAAAACGATAACAATGATACAAAAGAATGAAAAGATTTAACAGTAGAAACCTGATCGATAGAATACGATCCACTCCTGACTCTTATGGAAATATCACCTGATGATAAATCCATAAAAGACTGGAGCGAACGTAAATGGGCGTTATGACAGGACTTTACTTCAAAAACATAGGCAAGTGAACAATAAAGACCATATCCAAAGTCTGTACATACTTTCTCTTGAATACGAATTACTCCGTCTTTATAGACTTCACCGGATTGTTGAGAGCCGCTCTTAACGATTGGAAACTAACCGTCAGCAAAGCAATCAGGGTTATCAGCAAGGCCACTCCTGCAAAAATATCCCAACCGAGTGTAATCCGGTAGGCATAATCCTTCAGATAGTGGTTAGCGGCATATAAAGAGACAGGAATACCTATTACAAAAGAAATAAGTAAAAGTACCATATACGCTTTTCCCAACAAAAATAGTATATCTATTATTTTAGCCCCCAATACTTTGCGGACACCGATTTCCTTTGTTCGCTGTTCGGCAGAAAAGGCACTTAATCCCAGTAACCCCAAACAGGAGATAAAAATTGCCAGCATAGCAAATAAGGCAGACAACTTTTCTACCAGATGTTCATCCTCAAACAAATCATCGAAACGGTCGGTCATAAAGGTCGGCTCAAACGCATGATACGGTGTAAAAGAACGCAATACCGTCTGTACCCGCCCTATCGCTTCATACGTATCGATATCCGGTTTCAGACGAACAAACAATATATACGTTCTTTGAGGATCATAGAAAAACAAAGCAGACGCCGGCTCAAGTGTATAAAAATCATCGAACACGAAATCTTTCATAATACCAACTATCTCCCATTTGTGATCAGGCGACTGGCCGATTTGTCCTCCTACACGGCCTTCCCTTCCCATTCTTTTTGCCAGAGTCTCATTGATAAGGATTCCTGCCCCTCCCTTATTATTTTTCTTAGCCGGATCGATATCCGTTCCGTCAAGCAGTTTTATCCCGACAGCATCTATCAAACCTTCCGACACAAAATTAAAAGAAATATAGGCATCATCTTCCGGATCTTTTCCATTCCAATACCAGGGATTGGTACGCATACTCGATTTCAGAATCGGACTGGCTGAAAACCCACAATTTTCTACTACACCGGTATTGATCAGCTCATTCCGCACAGCCGAAGACGCATTACACAATTCTTCGGTAGCCGGAAAACTTACCAGATTTTCTTTTTTTATTCCGATATCCCGTTTTTGTACCAGCTGTATCTGAAGATAAATAACGAAAGTACTACAAATCAGGATAAATGCCATCGTAAATTGAAAGATAACCAACCCCTGACGTATCCATGCAGCACTTCCCCCTTTACTCACTTTCTGCATTTTCAGCGTAGTCAACGGATTGAAAGAAGACAGATACAACGCCGGATAACTACCGGCCAGAAAAGTACAAAACAATCCGATCGCCACCAGTCCGGTCACAATCGTCGGATCGAGCAGACTAAAGGATAATTGAACGCCTATAAATTCATTAAACCAGGGAAGACTCAACCAGATCAATCCGACCGACAGCAAAAGAGCTATCGATGTTATCAACCCCGATTCTACCAGAAATTGCCGGATCAGGTGTTTTCGTTTGGTTCCGAAGGTTTTCCGCACTCCGACTTCCAACGCCCGTTTTTGGGAACGTGCAGTCGATAGATTCATAAAATTGATACAGGCAATCAGGAGTATCAACACTCCGATCAGAAAGAAAAGGGAGACAGTCTTTATGTAGCCGCCACCAGTTTCTATCCCATCTTTAAACTGACCATACAAAAGCATTTTATTAAGAGGATAAAGGAATATCTGAATACTCTCACAAGCCGGCCCGGCTTTACGAAAAGCGAGTCCTTTCAGCTTCTCATTCAACTGCTCCAGATCCACTCCCGGTTCCAACTCGACATAAGTTTGCAGCCAGGAAGCCCCCCATTCGTTTACATTAAATACTTTTTTCATTTCCTCTACGAAGACACGAAAAGGTATCAGCCATTCAAATTGGAACGAAGTATTACCGGGCATATCCTCAAACACACCCGTTACTTGATATATAACTCCTTCATGAATCAACCCCTTTCCTATCGGATCTTCTTCGTTATATATCTTTCGAGCCATCGACCGGCTGAGGACAATGGAATATTGCGGTTCGAAAACGGAAGAGGCATCACCACTTATGAACTTCATACCGATCAGATTAAAGAGAGTGGAATCGGCATAAGCTCCCTTTTCTTCAAAAGAGTCTGTTGTATTTTCAGGGACAAAAACGACTGGCTGAGCACTATATCTGCTACAACTCTTCACTTCCGGAAATTCGTCCTCCAAAACTTTTGACAGCATAGAATTTGATTCGAAGCTTGTTATACATTCATTCGAGACAGGAAAATAATGAGATGCACTGACATATATATTTCGGGAATTAGGGATTGCCTTGTTGAAATTCACTTTACTTTCCACCCAGAGAAAGATAAGTGCAGCCGAAGTAATTCCGATTGCCAGCCCCAGGATATTCAGAAAACTATATATTTTATTCCGGAAAATAATCCGGAGAGATCTTCTTATATTCATTGTGTAAGTTTTTTAGTTTGCGGTATAAGCTAATTCTTTCAGGAAATTTTCCGAAACAGGTTTCCCATCCAGCATATGAATAATCCGGTGGCTGTAACGGGCATCGTGTTCACTGTGTGTTACCATAACGATCGTGGTTCCGGCATCATTGAGCATAGTCAGCAGATCCATTATTTCCAGGCCATTGCGACTATCCAGGTTTCCGGTTGGTTCATCTGCAAGGATCAGTTTCGGATCATTGACAATTGCCCGGGCAATCGCCACACGCTGCTGTTGTCCGCCCGAAAGCTGCGACGGGAAATAGTTACGGCGATGATTGAGAAGGACGCTTTTCAAGGCTTTCTCTACTTTCATTTTGCGGAGGGAGGCTTTCATTCCACAATTTTCCAACGGCAATTCGATATTCTCAAATACAGTTAACTCTTCTATCAGATTGAAATTCTGGAAAACAAAACCGATATTCTCCCTTCGCAAATCGCAACGTTTGTCTTCATTTAATCCGGTAACCTCAACCCCATTAAAAAGATAGGAACCCGAATCAGGATCGTCAAGCAATCCCAGTATATTCAGTAAAGTAGACTTTCCACATCCCGACGGTCCCATAATGGCAACAAACTCATGTTCCTTTACATGAAGCGACATATTATCCAAAGCAATTGTCTCCACCTCTTCCGTCCTATAGACTTTCCTCAAATCATTTATTCTAATCATAGTCTTATGAATAATTTAGCATGTTACATATAAATCCGGAACAATTGATATGCCAAAACAGCAATCCCCAATATATTAACCCATTAACAAAACGACCGCCCTTGAATAGTGTCCATAAACGGACACCTTATGTCTGCCTACAGACAAAAAACAGGAACAGCTTGGGCATTCACTTCATTCTTGATATATTTGCAACCTACTAACAAGAGTAATTATGAACTTACACCAGGCAAATATACTGATTGTTGATGATGATAAAGACGTTCTGACCGCCGTACGTTTTTTGCTGAAGATGGAAGTGAAAACAATACTGACAGAAACAAACCCGGACAACATTCATAAGCTGGTCACAGAGAATGACATAGACATTATTTTGTTGGATATGAACTTCAGAAGCTCCATCAACACCGGCAACGAAGGTCTGTTCTGGCTGAAAGAAATAAAGAAACGGAAACCTTCCCTGTCAGTCATTATGATTACAGCCTATGCAGATATAGACCTAGCCATCAAAAGCCTAAAAGAAGGGCCGCAGACTTTATCGTCAAACCCTGGCATAACGAGCATCTGCTGAATATCCTGTCGGAGACACTTCGGAAACAGGCAACTCCGGACAGTAAAGAGAAAACAAATAAAAGAAATACTGATATAGAGATTATCGGAAACTCGGAAAGCATGCAGCTTTTGTTCCATAAATTGCAAAAGATAGCACCTACCGATGCAAACATATTGATCTTGGGAGAAAACGGAACAGGAAAAGATCTTGTTGCCCGCTACATCTATCAGTCATCCCTTCGCCGGAATCAGCCATTTGTAAAAGTAGACGTAGGTTCCCTGACGGAAACCCTTTTCGAGAGCGAACTTTTCGGACATAAAAAGGGAGCATTTACAGATGCGCGTGAAGATCGTACCGGTTTAATCGAGGCAGCAGATAAAGGGACACTTTTCCTGGATGAAATCGGAAATATAACTTTGCAACAGCAGGCCAAACTGTTGACCGTGCTGCAAAACCGTGAAGTGACCCGCCTCGGAGCCAATACACCGATGCCGGTGGATATCCGTCTGCTGTCAGCAACCAACCTGCCATTACGGGAGTTAGCCAACGAAGCAAAGTTTCGTAAAGACTTGATTTACCGAATCAATACAGTAGAGATAACCGTACCGCCTCTACGTGAACGAGGCGAAGATATTATCCTGCTGGCAAAACATTTCCTGAAAATGTATGAGAAAAAGTATTTCAAACAAAAGTTCCGTTTAGCCGACTCAGCCAAAAAGAAACTGATGCTGTATCATTACCCCGGCAACGTACGCGAGCTGCAATACACCATAGAAAGAGGCGTTATCATGGCCGACAGCGATGTGCTGAAAGCGGAAGACATCACCTTCTCTCCCTTAGAGCAACAGGAAGAAAATGCCCAACCGATACCGACACATAATCTGGATGATCTGGAAAAGACAGCCATCGAACAGGTCATTCAAAAACATAACGGAAACATATCGCAAGCGGCAAAAGAACTGGGATTAACCCGGGGAGCCTTATACCGCCGGCTAGAAAAACACGGACTATGACGATCGCCCTATCCATCCTAATCGTTATACTTCTGCTATATATAATATATGTACGCAGGAAAACAAAACAGGATATTGACGAATTTGCCGAGTCCATCATTAACAGAGATTTTTCAAGGAAATCCCCCCGGTTCCAATCTATCACGGATGCCTTCCTGAATCTGGCGGCCGAGAAAGAAGCGCAGCAGCATTACCTGAAAGAGATGCTGGAACTGGTCGATACAGGTATCCTCGCCTATGATGTGGAAACCCATGAATCACTATGGATGAATGATTCTTTTACGACCCTGCTCAACATTCCTCATATCAAGAATATCAACTGGCTGAAAAAGCAAAACGAAAACCTTTTCAATGAACTGCTCGATATCCCGGTAAACAAAAGTACCCTGATAACGATCCATGCCCGGAAGCAAACCATCAAAACAATGACAAACGCTTCCGTCTTTCAAACCGGAGGGAAAACCTACAAACTGATTGCCTTCCATAATGTAAGCGCAACGATGGAAGAAGTCGAATCGGGTGCCTGGAAAGGATTACTCAATGTAATGACTCATGAGATTATGAATTCTATCGTCCCTGTCTCATCCCTCTCGGATACGCTCAGAAGAAAAATACATACATTGAAAGAAAATGTATCCGAACCGTCTACTACGGATCTGGAAGATATGGAACTGGCGATGGACACAATTCACCGGAGAAGTGAAGGCCTACTGCGCTTTGCCGAAACCTATCGTAATCTAAGCCAAAAGATAGTACCTGATATGAAATCATATAATCTCTATGATTTGCTGAGTTCTGTTCATTCCCTGATGAATCCTTCCCTTCAACAAAAAGGGATCGCTTTCACGCTAAAAACAAACGCTCCGGAAGTCACCGCCTTTATGGACAGGGATTTGATAGAACAGGTTATCATCAATTTTATAACCAATGCCACCTATGCCACAAGTGAAAAAGAGAATCCGCAAATACATCTTTTCTCCGGGTATGACTCAGAAGGACATCCTTACCTCACCGTTGCCGACAATGGCAGGGGCATCCCCGACTCAATCCGCGACAAGATTTTCATTCCATTCTTCAGTACCAAGAAAAACGGCAACGGCATCGGCCTGAGCATTTCCCGGGAAATCGTCAAACTGCATAACGGAAAGCTGCACGTGCAAAGCCAGGAGAAAGAAGGAAGTGCCTTCACTATCCTATTCAGTAAGAAATTACAAACCTTCCAGCAGGTCTGTCATTTTATAGACAGTAGTTGATGGATTATTATATATCTCCAACACCTTGGCTCTTGCCGTTGCTTCTGATGTCTTGTCAGACAATAGCTGTTTCTCATTCAATGCCAAAGTTCCCTTTGTGTAGCGTTCAAGATGTCTTTTCAATTTTTTTATGCAAGTGTTTTGAATTAGTTCGGCATGACACTCCTCAAAGTGCAGTAAATACCACAACTCAATACATGGATTCGACACCAGCAATACCGCATCCGGAATACTTTGCAGGTGTTCCAGCATTCCGTCCACATCTAGGTCAAACATTAGAAATGTTTTATCATTTTTGGTTGCAACATATTCCCGTTTACAATTCTCTATATACCGAACGGATATGTTCGAATCGCTCTTTCTAGGGATAATCTGAATAGGCGCACGGTATTGCGAACGAAGGTGACTGATATAGGCAACCTCAGACTCCCCCTCACAGAAAACAAAGAAGTTTGGTTTCATTGTTTTACCTTTAGATTTTCTTATTTGTCGTCCCATATCGATTTCTATTTTATAAAACTATCCGCCTGTTCGTCAATATACGGGATGGCATCAAAACGACCTTGCAGATATGCCTTTTCTGCATCTAGTCCGTCGCGAAAATCTTTGTAATCAAACAGCGAATACAAATCCGAGGACCCGTCATCCCGTTTGTTGACAAAATATATCTGATCCTTACGCAACTTATTGGTATTAAGCAGATATGTATTATGCGTAGTATATATCAACTGCGCCGATTCACTTTTATTGAACAAACCGATAATATACTCTACCAGTTTTATATGCAGCTGCGTCTCGATTTCATCTATCAACAAGATTTTATTATTCTTGACGATATCCAGAATCGTCAGCATCATATTGAATAAACGCTGTGTCCCATCAGACTCTTCAGTAAAAAAATTGAAGGGTATATCCGGATTATTCTTGTGGTAGGTAGTAATAACCAACTGCGATTTCTGAATATCCTCTACCGACAATATCTGGTTTTCAGCCAGATCAATCACCGCAGTAGACAGGACTTTATTCTCGTGCCGGCTGTCGATTTTGACAATGTCGCTGTCGGCAATTCGCAGCACATTAAGGAACTGCTCTTTGTTCTCATTCAACAAGCGCTCGACAGAGAACGAATTATATCCGAAATAATTCAGAATAAAACGCTCATTGAAATATCTAAAAACATCTTTTGCGACATCTCGGTCCATCTGGCTGGCACGCGATACGAAAAGCGTTTTCTTGGAGGTGTTAGCAGCAACATCCATAGGGCGGCGAATCACCGAGCGGAATTCATAGATATCCTTTTTGTCGGGTCCCTTTGTCTCATCACGAGAAAATACCAGTGAACGACGACCATTCGGATAATAATACAGTGCCTCTTTCAATATCTCAACTTTATTGAGTTCAAAAGAATATTCATATTCGATACCTTCAAGAAGGAAGCGAATTAAGAATGTGCTTGGCCTGCCAATGCCCCCGAATTTGAACGGAGTAAAGGCAAATATCGTATTCTCGTTGTAATTGTGAGATGAGAATATCATTCCCACACAAGCGCGAATAGCCTTGATAACACTGCTCTTTCCTGAGGCATTTGCACCATAAATGGCAACAGTTTTAAGCAACCGTTCATCACCGCATACAAATGTATTTTCTTCAAGTTCCTTTGCCTTTTTAGTCTGTATGCTTGCTGCCTGCATATCCAGTACTACCTCATCTTTAATTGAGAAGAAGTTGCTCAAACGAATTTCAAGTACCATTTTATCCTCCTAATTTGTAATTCTTTCGCAAATATAACAAATTAAACAACAAAATCATAATTCAAACAACTTTTTATGGATTAGAGACAGCCTGCATAGACGGTAATATAGACCTTTCTGCATTTTCCACCTTTATTTTGCTGGGAAGGTTAAAAAATTTACTGAACGCTCTTTTATGTCTCTGTAAATATATCCTTGAACACACTAGATTTTTCGTGAATTACCAAATCATTTCCCAGTACTTTCCGGTGCCTGTGCACCCTTTTATAATCCACACAGAATACCCTTTATCCAACCGATAGAAAAAACAGTCCGCATAAAAAGCCTCATTTCTTCCCATCCAACAACAATACACGAAATAAGCAACAGCCAACACTTTAAAGTGTCAGAATCATTGACCATTTTGTAGTCGGAACATTTACCAGATTTCACAGACACATGATATATGATTCTATTCCTTTGTTTTTTAAGAGAAGGAATAATCCAAAGGAAGGCTGTTGCTAATGTATGATATGAATATTATAAAATTTAAGGATTCTTTGATCTGAAGGAACCGACAATACCCATTGATGAAAATCTTCTAATGTCATCTTCCTTGTATAAGGAACGTCCTTTTTGGTCAAAATAAAAATAACAGAAATACTTTCAATAGGTTCTTGTGTTTCTTTTCTGATTTTGTAATCCTGCGTAATAGGGAAAAAATTATGTTCATTAAAGCATAGTTGTTGAGATGGTTCAGCCGGATTAGGATACACAATATTTCCTTTTCCAGCTTCATCAAACCAAAACACACGAACATAACAAGTTTTGGTAGGGCGAATGCTAAATGAAAAATTTTCACCATCCTGATAAGGAACTTCCTTTATTCCTTCAATATAAGCATCAAACTCCAAATCTCGTTTATTTTCTCTAATTCGGATAACCGCATCTATATCAACAGTATAAAACAGATGTTTCTCTTCTGTGAGAATCTGTTCTTTCACAATTTTAAAATTCGTTATCTCTCCAGAAAACTCAGAACTACTTGAACTAACAAAATGATTTAAGCGATCTGATACAGAGCTCGTATTCATAACCGCAAAAAATTCCGATATGCCTGCATTTTGAAGAGCATTGTTCTTTGCATCTTCTATGGCTTTACTTCTTGCTGCTTCAGGGGTGATATTTGCTATTTCCCAACACCCCGTAGCATGAACCCTTTTGGTTTGTGCAAAAAGGGCCGAGACAGAAAGAGCAAACAAAATAAACAGAATAGATAGTATTTTATGCATATCAGAATTAATTGGATTATCTACAAAACTAACGCTTTTTTACTCTTGTTGCAAATTTGTATTATTGGTTGATATAATTTGTTTGATTCCTGTCAAATTATCCAATTTGTCATGCAAATGTTCGGCTTCTTGTTCCAAATTACGATGGATACTTTTGACTGCCACATCTGTTGCAGCTTTAGAACTATAAGAAAGACAAACCATTACTTCCACATTTTTATTACTCAAATCTCTATAAATCTCAATCTCTTTCGCAACACGTCCTAGATCTGCAATGATTAATTCTTTACTTGCTTGTACTGCCTTGTTGATTGCAACGGCTTCCTCACTTGTTAATTCTTTATTAGAAACACTGCTTTCTATAAGTGAACTGATATTGGAACTCATTAATCCAGCCAGTTCAACTTTAGCCTGATGATTTGCTTGCATCTTTGCCGAACTGACATTACCTCCAATCACTCTTGAATTGGCAACAAGGTATGCCGGTAATCCTGACTCATCTGTTGTGACAGATTTCATCCATGCATTTTCAATTTGTTTTTCTAAAGGAATACCACCAATAAATGTCTTGAATCCCTCTTTTTTGTACGTTTTTGCTTCTTTTCTTGCTTGTTTGATAGCTGTCTGTTTTAATTCTTTCCGAAGTTCGGATTTAGGTTGTGTTGGGTTACTTGGTTGTTTGCTACTACCACATCCCATAAAAAAAGTGCACAGACTGAATAAGATAAATACATACTTTGTTCTCATTTTGATTATATTTTAAATTGTTATTTGTTCTATTATCTGCTTCAATATGAATTTGTGACATTCGAACATGAAAAAATTAATCCAATATGTAGATCTGAGCTTTTTGTTCCTTATAACGTGGTATTGACTGCCCCACTTTTGCATGTAAGTATGTCGGATCGCAAATAATATATTTTTCACCTTCCACATTGATGAAGTCACCGGAAACAGGTCTGTTAAACTTGACCGCTGTTGTTACATGGTCTGGATAATCCAATAGAACAACCTGCAATCCCAAAAAACGTCTGACTAGTTGTGAGAACAAAACAGATCTGTCCTCACAATCGGAAAAAGGGTAGTAAAACAGTTCTTCCGCAAAGAAAAACTTTTCATACCCAAACTGTTGTAGGTCGTTTTTGTATTCAAACGAGGTCTGCACGAACTGCAAAAGATAATTCACCGCTTCTTGTTCTGTCTTATCCGATAATTGGGGTAACAATTCTTTCTCAAGACTTTTTCGTGTTATGTTGGAAAGCGGAGTATTGGCATAAACCGAAATCTCAGTTTGCGGATACGTCTGAAACAGATCAATCAGATTTTTGTTTATGTTGATGCTATATTCCTTGTCTCCGACATGACATTGTTTGGCATGCAATGATAAAGATAACCTGAAAGGCCTCTGGGCATGCAAATTTATGTGTTTGATCGTATTGGGATAATCAATTGTATAGGAATATATACCTCCATCTGTATTTGTGTCTTCCAATATATAATATTTTTCGCCATCAAAATTAATAAAAGGTTTTCCATAGACCGTTGTCTGAAAAGGGACAAGATGAATGAGTCTGTTGTTACATCTGCCAATCTTCATCCGAAATCCCAACTGATTCATAATGAATATAGAAAAAATCGTTTGTTCGTTTCTTCTCCCAGGATAAAATTTTTCTGTGATTCGACTTAATAATTGGAACATTCCCCAATCATTCAAATTCATATCGTTTTTGTAAAAAAGTAATGTGTTGATCAATTCCGTATAAGGTGAATCGGATAATTGTTCCCATACAGATGCTATTGTCTTCTCATCAAGGTTCGTCAAAAAATATTTGTATTCGGGAAAATAAAGGAACTGTAGCTCCGAACCATAATATGAGACCATTGTTTTCTGTCCTTTTTCTTTGTTTGAAATAGGCGCATCCCACAAATTGACATCTTCCGATGAAGCTTTTTGGCGAATGATGCTATCTATCTCCAATTCCAAAGTAGAATCGCTTTCTTCCGGTGCAATTTGTACATCCATCTGTGGAATCGGTTTCTTGGGAACTGGAATCGGGTGATTTGTTTGGAACTTAATCCAGTTTTCTTCTATCGATTTGATAAAAACTTTATTGATAGAGTCATTATAAACCACATATTGTTGATGCACCTCATTCTTGAATGTATCAAACTGTTCCTGAAATGTATTTTGTCCGTAGGAGGCCACGGATAGGATTGATACGATACTGATGGCTAAGAACTGTTTCATTGAATTTACTTTTGATTATTCCTTTATTAGTTTCCAGTTTTTCCAAACTTCAGAAATAGCTCTCGAAGTTTGCACTTGAGGTGTCTGCATCTTCCGGTTTACGTCGAATGCATGCGACTTTACGTTGTTGATCAGATAGGTAGCCAAATCAGCATAAGATGTTGTCCCCTTGCTTTCCTGTAACTTTTTTAACAGGAAATAGGTAAACATCCTATGTTGCTTTTCTTCATAAGGATAAGCAATTTCCGCATCGGTAGTTGCGCTGAAGACGACCAAATTACCGTTTAAGATTTCTTTACGTGGAGTAACTTCTATACCCGCCCCATCTACTAATGCAGTCAAAGCTCCTTCATCACTTTTCCCACTAAAACAAGCATCCAAGAAGACTGTAGCGGAAAGGGCTCGCATATCGGCTAAATCCCGATATAGGTTTTCGGCTTTTAAAGCGGCTTGTAGCGTTGTCGAACTACAATCTACCGGTAAAAGGTGCATACCATTTGTCTTGATATCAGACATTCCATGACCGGAAAAATAAAATACGATATGTACATTCCCGTTTTTTGCCTTGACTGCGTTTTTCAGGAATTGAATGGATGTCAGCATATCGCCATAGGTCGCATCTGTTTTGCTGAATATGTTCCGGGATGGGATACCTAATGTTTTGATACAATATTGATAGAAAATCTTGGCATCATTACTTGAAAACCGAGTTTGAGATTCGTAATGATAATGCTCGTTACCAATGATAACGGCATAGGTTTCATCATTCGTAATTCCAGTTTGTGGTATCTGCATATCAACGTCAGATAGGTTACTTATGGGTTGTTGAGTAATCTGCCGATTTCGGTTTTCAATATTCAATTCTCTTAACTTGGTCAATTCCAGATCATACGAAATGTTCAAATGTGCATACGTGTTCTGTGCACGGCTATCATAAACAGCCTGTTGTCCATTAGGTAGTGTGAAAGTCAATTTGTCCAAACCGATATAATTGTCAGAAAAATAGAAATCCGGTTGGCTGACTTTTACTGAATCAAAATAGGAGATGAACTCTTTGGCTGTTTTTCCTCGCGGGACTTTTACGGTCAATTGTCCGAATTGCTCGGAACGAATCAAGAAGCATTCATTATCCGGATCGTAATCTCCTTCAATATGGAACTGGTTCCAATTGATTGTTTCTGCATATTTTTTCTTATAAATGGCTAATGCTTCGTTTTCCCATTTCGTTATTTGACTGAGGCGATTTTCATCACTTGTCCGTTCTTTATATTGTTGCGTCGATTCTTCGTACCGATCCCATTTAAGCCAAGTTTGTAGACGAGGTTCAACATAGGAGCGGACATAGGTTTCTACGGGAACACGGAACTGGAGAGGAGCAGTAACTTGAGCACATAAAGTATGTGCAACAACAGATAAAATAAATAGTATTTTGTATTTGTTTTGCATGATTGTATATTGTATTATTTGTCTAAGACTAAACGAAAACCATTGCTATTGCCATATACACCAGGATAACCCCAAAAGCGATCAGACGTTGTTGTATGAAAATAGTACTCTCCCCTGACAACAATTTTATCTCCAGATACAGGTCCTGTTGGATTATACTCTTCCAAAGATGAATATGGACCATACCAATCAGAACAAAATTCAGAGACATTCCCTGTCATATCATAAATACCCAATTCGTTAGGTTCTTTAGAACCAACAAAAGCAACAGAAGCTTTCCACGCCAAATTACAAACATCATTATACGAATCACTACCACTATAAATATATCCTTTACTTTTATTTCCACCTTTTGCTGCATATTCCCATTCAGCTTCTGTTGGTAGACGATATTTTTTACCTGTTAATTGATTCAACTTATCAATAAATTCAAGGGCTTGGTTGTAAGCTATACTATTAACCGGTAGGTTTTCTCCTATATAATGAGATGGATTATTTCCCATGACAGCTTCCCACAAATCTTGAGTAACTTCATATTTACCAATATAAAAATCACTCAATGTTACTTTATGAATAGGACTACTTGATTCATTTTGACTATTTCCCATCATAAAACTTCCACCCTGTACAAATATCATTTCAATGTCTGGCAATTCTTTAGAAGTAATATCTCTTTTACCTCGCTGTATGACATGATTCTTAAATATCTTGTTACCTGATTTTAAAATATTTGTTGTAGCTCTATTTTGATAAGTATCATTTATTTGGATATATGCTTCTACTTCTTCCTCACCTACCCCAGACTGCTTTTCAAACTGATACCATTCTTCTGTACTACTAACAGTCCATTCTCCTGGTGCTTTTATTCTTCCATGCATATTATAACAAATACTATTACATACATCGATTGCTCCCCCTGACATGAATACAGATGCATTTGTAGATTCTTGTCCGACAGAAAAATATTGAACACCATCAGTAGAATGAATAGTAATTATTGCCACTCGTTGTTTTTCGATATCATCCAATGGATCAACCGTATAAGATACAATTTGTTGATTTTTACCTGATGGAGTATTGATTTTACACCAATCTTGATTAGATGATGCTGTCCAATATACATCAGAATTGACTACGAAGAAATTGGTACCTCCTTCTTCCCACACAAAATCTCCAGGTATAGATAAATTTAGCTTATTCGAAATATTTTCTTTACTTGCCTGCACAACAGATATAATTTTTGTCACATTTGAATTTGTATTTTTGATAATAATGAATCCTTTTCTTTCATATGGAATTTCTACAGGAGCAATATGAACATTTATCGTAGATTTACTTATTCCTTTATTAGGATTTACAGTGATCCAATATTGTTCTGTTGATATTTCCCATTCTATATTAGGAGCATTTAATTCAAAATTAAATACACCACCATCAAAATCTGCTTCTATAAATGATATTGGTATCTCAAAGTCATCTGTCTGGAACGATTTTATTTCTCCATAATGAATCGTTCCATTTTTATATTTGACATAAGCCTTATAGTAATAAGTTGTTCCTGGGTTCAATTCTTTAACTTCAAAGCTGAAATTATTACCGGATGGACTTGTATTTGAGACTGTCTGAAGATTATCTTTGCATAATTCGTCTGTTGAATATAGAATACCAACTTCACTCAGATTACTTCCTTTAAAACTCAAAGATAGAGTTGCTGTTTCTGTAGTTATCTCAGTCGCATCACCGGTTTTTACGGAAGGCGAAAGTGTTATAAAGTTTTTTATCTCACCAAACATCTGATTCCCCTTTTTGTCTTCTACAAAAACCTTATAAAAGTATTCCTTTCCCTGTTCAAGCCCATTCAATTGAACAGAGATTTCACCATTTGCCTTTTCCGCATATTGTATTTGGGTATTCGATAACTCTTTCTCTATACCATACATAACACCAGCTTTGTTGGCATTTCCTGTTATGGAAAATTGAATAACAGAAGTTGTATAGTCAATCGAACTTTTTATATCTTTAATAGATATAAAAACAGGAAGAATAGGATCTTTCTCACAAGCTATCATCATTATTGTTAAAAATAGATATACGTATTTCATTTATTTATATATTATATTTATACTATTATCAATATATGTTGATCTAACAATGTGTCCTTTTGTGAAATATATGTTTTTCAATTTAGGTACATTCCAGCATATTAATGTTTCTATCTTTATGTTGTTACTTAAATCAAGTTCTTCAAGATTTCTATTATTTGAACAAGTTAACCAAGTTAAAAGTGGGTTTTTACTTAAATCTATAGATTTTATATCTGTATCTGTAAATGAAAGAAAATCTAAATTAGGATTATTAATAAGATCTAATCTTACTAATGGATTATTTCCACAGTTTAATGTCAAAATATTAATATTATTGCTGGTGTCTATTTCTTTTATATTATTATTTCCACACCTTAATATTTTAAGTGACTCATTTTTCGTTATATCAATATTTTCAATACTATTGTTCTCACAACATAAAAAAGTTAAATTCACACAAGATTCTATACCTTTTATTGATTTTATATTTCTATTTTCACATGATATGCTCTTAATCAAAGATGCTTCATAGTTAGAAATCTCATTATCGTTATCTATATCAAATTCTTTTACTAGATAAGATTTAAAATTATTATCAGGAATATCAATAATTGAAATATTATTTCCTATTTGAGTAAGTACAATACGTTTAGATAGAGAGCCTGAATTGATAGTAATTACATCTGTTCTCATTTCAGAACTGCTATTTTCACTAAAATCAACACTTATGTTTTTGTTATATTCACCTGTTGTAGCAGATAATTTATACCATAATTGGTTAGAACTAATATTCCAATCAGAATTACTCCATATTAAAAAATCTAATGATTGACCATGTGCTATTGCTGATAATGATTCTGTAGATACTGATAAATATGCATCTGCTCCTATTTGTTTTAATGTTACTTGTTGAAACAAATTCCCAGCTTTTACAGAAACAATTGCAATTCTTTCTTTTGCTGATTTATTTTCTTTTAAAGAAAGTTTAATTTCTTTATCACCACTTCCTGATGTTACAGAAGGAATACACCAAGTTTGATCAGAAGAAATAGTCCAATCCATATTACTTAAGATATCAAAATTTACAGTTTGCTCATTTGCTGATGCGGATAAAGAATTAGAAGATACTTTTAATTCTTGTGGCATACCTGTCATTCCTTCTTGAGTAACAGTAATCGTCTTAAATAAATTATCTATGCGAATCGTTATTGTTGCTGTTCTTGTTTGCGATTGTGTATTCTCATCTATTGAACAAGTAATCGTTTTATCTCCACTTCCAGATGTAACCGAAGGTGTACACCAAGTTTGATTGGATGAAATCGTCCAGTTCGTATTGCTTGCGATGCTGAAACTGGATGTCTGCTCATCTGCTGTTACCGATATAGATTCCGGAGAAACAGACAGGTTAGGAAGTACTTCGATTTTTCCTTCCTGAGTAACTACGATTTGAATGGAAGATGAACTTGTTTCTACCGTGATAATTGCACTTCGTCTTTGTGTCGATGTATTTTCTGTAATTAAAAATGAGACTGTTTTATTGTTGGAACCTGATGTGGTAGCAACACTGCACCAGGATTTGTCAGACGAGATGTTCCAATTGGTATTACTGCTAATAGTAAATTCTCCATGCCCTTTTTCTGAGCCAAAAAGGAAAGAATTTCTGGAAACAGCCAATGTTTGGTTGGTTCCTGTTTGTGTCACTGTTATTTGTTGAAGCAGTGTTCCGGCTTTTACTGAAATCATAGCCGTCCTTTCTTGTGCAGATGTATTTTCTGAAACCACAAAAGAAACAGTTTGATTATTAGAACCAGCTGCAATGGAAGGGGTACACCAAGACTGATCAGAAGTGATAGTCCAATCGAGATTGCTTGTGATTGAGAAATTGTAGGTGTTTCTATCTGCATTGACAGAAAAAATATTTGTTGAAACAGACAATGTTGCAGACTTGCTCTGTTGGATGATCGTGATTTCTTGGGTCAAGGAGCCGGATTTGACTTTTACGACCGCTTTTCTTTCCAAGCCGGTTGTATTTTCTGAGACATTGAAAGATAGAGTATTTTCTCCATTTCCAGATGAAGAAGATAAAACACACCAAGATTGGTCGGAAGATGCCTCCCATGACATATTCGTATATATGACGAAATTATAAGATTTATTTTCCGGACTGACCGAGAAATAATTGGAAGAAACCGCTAAGTTTTCATGACAACCTTTTTGATTGATTGTTATTTTCTGTTCTTTGTTTCCGGCAGTAACGGTTACTATAGCTTGTCTTGCGGATGTTGTTGTGTTTGCTTTCAACAGAATATTGATAGTGCTATTGGTCGTCCCTGTGTTTGGGGAAACTTCACACCAATTTTGGTTGGAGGATGCATGCCAATCAGTGTTACTGTTAATCTTTACACTGTATGTATTTTCCAGATCACCTGCTTCGATATTATTGATAGAAGTTGATAATTGAAGTTGCTCGGTCGTAAATGACTTCGTTATCCCATAAATACTGTTTGATTTTCCAGATGCGTAAGCTTTATAAAAATATTTGGTTCCATCAGATAAGTTAGATAACTGGAAATTAAAATGAGTTCCAGTTATTGTTTGAATGGAACTTTTGTTTACTGTATTGGAATTGAATAAAGAATCTGTACTGCAAAAAACACCTATTTCATTAATAAGATCATTTTTATCCATACTGACTTGGATGGAAGCACTATTAGTCGTAATATTAGTTGCATCACCGGTTGAGACTGCTATTTGTACCGGTTGAAGTTCTTTTTCACAGCCCAATAAAAATAGTACACTGAATATGTATAGAATCTGTTTCATCTTGTTGAACTTTTAAAATATGACACCTACTGAAATATTTCCTTCTCCGTTTTTATGTCCTTGTCCAATCAGGCAGTTAAATCCGCCACCCAGAGTGAACATTTTTATTTTAAACAATACTCCTATTTCCGAATCGATACCGGAATACGTTCCACTTGCGATTTCAATCTGTTCGCTATTGACCGTTTCCCATTGCAACCATTTGTTACCATATCCAATTCCGGCATACATACAAATGTTTGGATGAAGTTGGCCGACTGTTCCGGCATATACGGAAAAGCGCCCTTTTTTTGAATTGCCGTTAAAGAAGGCATCTTCCACATCTCCTTTTGTTGCATTTTTATCTTTGCTTCCAAACGAAGACTTAATCTTGACATAGCCACCCCATTTTTTCATATATCCGGCCATAAATGAATAAGATAATATATTACCAAAAGAACATCCTGGCAGGATCATAAAATGACCTGAAGATTGTTGCTTTTCCATCTGTTGTGTTGGTTTAGGTGCGTTTTTAAGAGGTTCTTTCTCCTTTTGAGGAACTGTCGAAATCGAAGTTGTATGAAGAATGATTTTGAAAATGAAATTTCCCATTAGCACGTTATCTTTCAAACAGTTCCAATAAATGTTTTTTTCTCCGCTTGCTTGGTCGGAGATATCCCCCTGTATGGTCTTGCAATCATTCCAGGTAAGCCCGTTGTTTTCGGAATATTGCAATTGCAAAGAGCAGAGAACATCAGTTTCTAACGTACAACTAACTTGAATTGTGTCATTGTTAGCTGTAGCCGTAAGATTCGTTACCTGTTGTGCATTTATCACAGATAGAAAAAACAAATTAGATAGTAGAATAAAGATAAAGCGCTTCATGATTTTTTTAATTGTTAGAAAAAATGATTTGTCCGGAATAAGATTGTTCGTCAACTTTCAGATCCCAGGTTATATATGGATAAAGAGCAAATGACTCGGTAGATAAAGAATATTCCAATCCATTTCCTTTGACATCCAACAAGATAGTATCCTTATATCGTGCTTTTAATTGATATATGCATGGAGAATCCCATTTGAACAAGACCGATTGGCGAAAGGGTATACAAATCGAATCTTGGTCAGGATATAATAATTTGACAAAGGCATGGTTACCGGATGCACGATTCCGATATTCGATGGAAGTCGGATATAATACTTCATCTGTTTTCTGTTGTCGTGTATGCCAAAAAGCAGAAATACTGATCACAAATAAAATACAAGCTGCAACTGATGACCAGCGCCACATCTGTATTTTCTTCCTTCGGGAAGTAGAATCCGGTATATCCTGTAAATCGTTTTCTTCTACAATTGTTGCTACAACCCGAATTTTAGTCAGATAATCCCGACATGATTCACATTGTGTCAGATGCTCTTGAAAACGTGTTTCTTCTTCTTGCTCCATTTGGTTCAAGAGGTACCGTTCTACTTGCATCTTGTTGCATATATTTTGGTTATCCATGATATGTTTTTTCTCTATTATCTGATCCTGAAATCAAATGTGACATTTTTCTTGTTCTTTTTTTATGTTAATAAAACGTTCTTGTAATGTTTTCCTGACCCGTTCGTATTCTTTTCTTGTTTTCGTTACTGTCTTGACAAAATCAGAAGACCCGGGAAGAAGATTATACTTGGCTTCTACTATGTGGTTATAACTTTGCCCTTCTATAACTTTTCGTAATAAAATATCCACTTTATCTTCTATTCCTTGCGTTAGTTTTTTATAAAGAGGATGTTCTGAATTCAATAGTATGATTGATATTGCGTAAGCGACTTCATAGGAATTGTGAATGTCTATGTCCAGCCATGAACTTTCGGGATTATCCGATTGCTCGTCTTCTTCTAAATCCAAATAAGGATAAAGCTCTATCGATTCTTCTTTAGACGTATATTTGAGTCGTTGATTTTGTAGGCGGTAATTGCATATTTGGACAACATAATTTCTAAAATCAGTTCCGCTTTTGAAGAAAAGAGTATTGTCTGTCTGCAATTTGTTTTGCAAAATCTCATATGTGTCGCTCCAAGCCGCATCTTTGATCAAATCGGTTTGTTCTTTGGGTAACGAAGCAAACAGAAGATGCCGAGCTGCTATTTCGATGATTTCTTTTACATAAGAACAAGTGACACTCCAAAAAGAAGATATATTTTTTCTCAGGTACTGCAAATATTGTTGAATGGATAGAGGATATTGGTTATCAATATATTCTTGAAAAAACTCATTGACAAATGTCGGAGTATTGAATATTCGGGAACATGAACAAAATAGTGCATAATATTCTTCAAATACATCCAACGGAAAAAAATAACCGATAGATATTTTATTATATGCCAGTTCTTTGTCCAATAGTGCCTGCATTCTATCTTTCTTACGTTTTAAATACATATTGGAGAAATAAAACAAATGCATCTTTAGCTTGATGTTTGAAGTTTTCTGTGTAGCTATAAAATTGGAATATCCAACAACTTTAGTATAAAAATAATCCAAGAAACCGGTTTTCGTAAAGCAAGACTCATTATATTGAAACAACATAGTGTCAACAGCCTTCTCGAAATTATCAATGACACCAAGATACGTCAACCGGTGTCTTTCCTCTTCTTTCTGTAATATTTCTCTTTTCAGAAACAGTTGGTCGTTTATCATAATTTATTTAATGTTATCAAAGAAAAAACGTGGCACTGTTGCTACTATGTCTGTGAGGCTCTGGTAAGCCCTGACTACATTAATAAGCAACAGCCCACGTAAATAACATAAGAACCATTAGCCTTATCCTGTAGTCACAAAATTTACCAGATTTCACAGACCGGAATAAAAGGAAATGTCTCTTACAATATCTTTGCTATTTTATCATTGGATAGATCTACTCTAATCCTTTGCAAAATTAGGAATTTTCCTCCAGACTATATTTAATTTTATCACAATAATAAAAAACAACCATCATAAAACCGGAACCATCCACTTCCCTTTCCGGCTTCTTTTCAGTTTTTCCATACTATCTTGACGTCTTTGCACAATAGAATGCAAGAATTTGCATTAGTCAATGCAAACCTTTGCACCACTGAATGCAATAGTTTGCACTACCGAATGCAATTGTATAAGCAGTTGGATGCAAAACAGATTACAGCTTATTCCATTCATAATGCCATTCGTAACGGTCGAACTCGATAGGCTCTTCCAGTCCACATCGTATCAAGATCTCAACGACTTTCTTCTGCATATGCGGATAGAGAGGCTTATCCCCACGCAACAGATAATAATAGTCGCGCTGACACACTATGCCGCACATAAAGGAACGTACCATGCGAACTTTCCCTGACTCCACCTTCGCCAATGCTCGTTTGAATCCGTAAGCCACACGCACCTTCTCCGCCTTGCGAAAGAAACGGCAAGACGAAACGCCCATGGAATCAACCAACAGCGGATTTATAACAGACACAACAACCATCTTCTCTGTCAGGTCGCGGGCGGCCAATCCTCTAAGGCATTCGCCAGCCGAAGCACAGTCTGCGTTCAGACAAAAACTGAAATCACCGGGTGCGTTTTCACAAAAGTTATATTTATCGTCGTACATATTGTTATATTTAAAATAGTTCTTACACATTTTTACTTCTCAAAGCCAATCCGCCACCTACACAAACGCCCCCGCCCACAAGCAGAATACTCCACAGCCATTTCTCACAAACCGGAAACCGGACCTCCCGAGGCCGTTCCGGATGATAAAGGATCCGGATTTCATCACCCTTCCCCCACAAAGAAAGAATAGGTTCTTTCAAAACACTCAACTCACCATACCGATGGGTATCATATCTCAACAATATCTCACATTTGGTCAGTACTTTCCGGTGCCTGCGCACCCTTTTATAATCCACACGCTTAACTATACCGACCGTCGATTCATACGCCTTTTCAGCCTGCCGGATAGAGTATAGTCCGTATCCTCCTCCCAACAGTAATACCATGCCTATCAACAAAATAGCCATTACCAAATAATTGATTTCCTTTCCCATTTCACTACTGCATTCAAAACAAAATCTCCAAAATACAAAAAAGCGGAACATCTTTTCAGACATTCCGCTTTCCCTATTCTTTATTGAACAAAAACGATTATGCTTCTGCTACAACCTCTTTAATAGAAACGAAAGAACGGTTTTCTTTTCCTTTGTGGAAAGTTACAACACCATCTTTCAATGCATACAACGTATGATCTTTACCGATACCAACGTTTACGCCCGGATGATGAACTGTACCTCTCTGGCGAACCAAAATGTTACCAGCTTTAGCAACTTCACCACCAAAAAGCTTAACACCTAATCTTTTACTTTGTGATTCACGGCCGTTCTTTGAACTACCCACACCTTTCTTATGTGCCATTTCTTCTTTTCTCCTTTAAACGTTAAGCAACAATTTCTTTAATACTCACTTCAGTGAACTGCTGACGGTGACCGTTCAGTTTACGATAACCTTTTCTTCTCTTCTTGTGGAAGATCAGCACTTTATCACCTTTTACCAGCGGAGACAGTACTTCACATACTACCTTTGCGCCTTCTACTGTAGGAACACCTACTTTAACTTCTCCGTTGTTGTCAACCAACAACACTTTGTCAAACTCAACAACAGCACCGCTTTCTGCGTTCTGAATGTGATGAACGAACAACTTCTTACCTTCTTCAGCTTTGAACTGTTGTCCGTTAATTTCTACGATTACGTACATCTGTCTTTTTATATTTAAACAGGTTATGTCCCGGGGGTGGATACATATTCCATATCACTTGTTTACCCTCTGCGGAATTTCAGACTGCAAAAGTACTGTTTCCGAATATATTATGCAAGAAATATTCGTTTTTTTTCGATTATTTCCTATCTAAGAAGAAAACCACTTTATTATAAATACAAATTATACGCAACAACAGACCTATGGTTTCATACCTTTTAAACACTCTTTTACGTTAAGCTACTACCAAAGTATTATAAATACACAACAATATCAATAAGTCCTAAAGTAAACAATAAGACTATTATATCAAATTGTTTACTTTAGAACTTTATTCAACCTTCTTTTTCCTTAAAAACATTCACTTTGATGAATAATCTCCTTGAAGAGTATATTGCCATTTGAAGGTATTAAAATCTACCCCCGGCTCATTCAATGAATATACAGGAATACAATAGACACCAATAACACTATCTGAATTTGGACCAATACTACGCTTTTCGTAACGATAATATATAGTAGAAACAGTCCATTGATTACTTCCCGTTTGCACTAAATCATAACCATAAGAATTTTCATCACTAGGTTTGACTCCTGCATAATCACCTATTACAAACTCATGTGATCTTGATTGATTGTAAACCAAAGTCAGTTTCCAAGAATACACATAATAATATCCCGGATCAATACCCCATTTATTTGCAACACTTTCACTGATGGTAACAGCTGTTTTGTTTAATACAATTTCATGATTAGTAACACCTTGCATGGTAACATAAGTCATATCCTCAATCCAATTATACTCAACCTTGATAATAGTATAGTCACCAGCTTTTGTAAGAGGTGTACTTATACTATATTCTTTGACAGTAACTAAATTAGTCGAATCTGGATTATTAACTAAGCGAATCGCTTCATATTCAGCTTTTGTCGATGTTGCCATAATAGGGATAACATCTTCAATAGGAACTGATTCGGCAGCAATTGTTGCAGAATCAACAAGTTCAGAAACTTCATCAACTGATACTTTTTCATCAATAAATGAATTGTTACAAGCTGTAAACACAACTAATAACACTAAGGGAATCATTCTTTTCATAATACATTCTAATTAATAACAATACTAATACTATTTACAAAAGCAAATTGATATTGAATATCTATAAATCATTATTTATATTGTAATACAGATTTATCTCCGCCACCTAAATCTATAGCTTCCCCATTTACATTACGCAAATTTGTTACGAGGTTGTGTCAAAACGCTGGCACAACCTTTTTTTATGCACAAAGCCCAGACTTTCACAAGCCCAGGCTTTGTTATTACCCAAAGTTTTTGTATCTTTAGGCATAAAGTTTTTCATTATGGCAAAGTTACATTTTCGTCCTTACATTCCCAACCAAACAGTTCTTTTTCCCGGAAGAATTGATGAAAACATAGCAGCGAATGATCCGGTTCGCATAGTTAATACAGTTGTTGATAATCTCAATCTTGACAATTTCAAGAAGCTTTATAAAGCAACCGGTCGTTGTCCTTATCATCCTAAAATGATGCTTAAGGTGATTATCTACGCCTACATGAACAATATCTATTCGTGCCGCAAAATAGAGAAGCTTCTCCTACGTGACATTCATTATATCTGGCTTTCCGGTAATGAACATCCGGATTTTATTACCATCAACCGTTTCCGTAATCGTGTAAAAGAAGAGATAAATAATGTATTCACGCAGTTGGTTCTTGTCCTTGTCGACAAAGGTTTCATCAGCCTTGACGTAGAGTATATCGACGGTACCAAGATTGAGTCCAGAGCCAACAAATATACTTTTGTCTGGCGCAAGACAGTCGAAAAGAACCGTACAAAGCTGATGGATAAGATCCGCATTCTCCTGGAGCAGGTGGATGAAGCCATAGCCCAAGAGAACTCCACCAAAGACACACCCGTAGAGTTCACTCCCGCCATGCTCTCAGATATAGTGAATGAACTTAAAGAGGTGCTGGAACACCAGCCTGTAACAAAGGACAAGGAACAAAAGAAAGTCATCCGGGAAAAGAAGAAACAAGTCCGGGAACTTGAGGAACACCGTGACAAGTTGATGGAATACGACAACCATCTTGACACTCTTGGAGAACGCAACTCCTATTCCAAGACCGATCCTGATGCCACCTTCATGCGCATGAAAGAAGACGCCATGAGAAACGGGCAGACCAAGCCCGGATATAATCTGCAAATAGGTACCCAGAACCAATTCCTCATAGACTTCCGACTGTTTCCCAATCCAACCGATACACTGACCCTCATACCTTTCTTCCACTCCTTTGAGCAACGCTATAACCGCTTACCGACTGTCGGTGTGGCAGATTCCGGTTACGGCTCGGAAGAAAATTACCGATTCATGCAAGATAATGGGATAGAAGCCTTTGTCAAGTACAACTACTTCCATAAAGAACAGCGTCCCCGTTATACCCCCAATCCATTCCATGCGGAGAGTCTCCATTACAATGCGGAAGAGGATTATTACGTTTGTCCTATGGGGCAGCACATGAACCGTATAGGAACCAGGAGTGACAAAACAGCTAGCGGATACATCACCGAAAGTGCCCGGTATAAAGCACAAAGATGTGAAGGGTGTCCTTTACGTGGTAGTTGCTTTAAAGCCCGGGGGAACCGTATTATAGAAGTCAACCACCGATTAAACCAATACAAACGGCTGGCACGGGAAAGGTTACTCTCGAAAGAAGGCTTCAGGCATAGGGGAAGGCGATGTATAGAACCGGAAGCAGTTTTTGGACAAATGAAACACAACATGGCATACAAAAGGTTCCGGCATGTGGGAGAAGACAAGGTTACAATGGACTTTGCCTTCTTTGCTATAGCTTTTAATATCAAAAAGATGTGTACAAAACTATTAAAAGCAGGAAAGAGAAGGAGTACACACATTATATTTATCTTTATCAGACCACGTGTGGCTCAACATACGAGGAATATTAAGCCTTACCTAATTACTGAAGAAATAGTCGCATAGACAAAAAAAGAGGAACGACTATTTTTAAGATAAAAAAGGAGATGTGCCTTAGTTTTGACACACCCCCATTATTCAAAGGGCGATTCAAAGTAAAATATAGACATTTGATGGCGGGACATAATGAAATATCCAACGTTTGAAGCAGATTTTGTGATACATCTAAATAAGTGATCAGAGTAGAGTTTAAAGTAATGGAAGATAAAACATTATTATGACAATCAATATGTGTAAGATCTTTGGAATCAGACATATTCAACGATGACAAATTATTTGAATAGCATTCCAATGTTTTCAAGGACACACAGCCTTTAATTCCTAGGATTTGCATTGATGGATTTTCAGAACAATACAATTCCTGTAAATTCTCACAGTTTGCAACATGCAACCAGGATATATCATTTCCGGAACAGGACAATATCTCTAAAGCCTTTGAATAAACATCGATAGCGGTAAGTTTATTTGAATAACAAATCAATGTTTTTAACGATGTACATTCTGTTATATCTATCAATTCAATAGAATTCTTTTCACAAAGCAAAGCTTCCAGTTTAGTACATTTACTTAAATTAAGATCTCCTTGCAATTTATTTCCTGAACAAGAAATTTCTTTCAAATCGGGATTGTTTGTAAAGTCCAAAGATGTCAGTACGTTGAAATCACAATACAAATACGCTAAACTTTCAAAATCGGAAAGATTGAGTTCATTCAAAGAATTACTATAACAATATAACTCTTCCAGTCGACTGCATCCACTCAGATTAAGTGAAGAAATATTACAATTATGGCAATCTGCTTTTTTTAAATAAGAACACTTACTGAGATCTAATGAAGTCAATTCCGTATTATCACTACATGTTAATTGTTCCAGGTATGCAAAATTTTCAATCCCACCTAACGATTTTATTGTTTGTCCGTTATACTGAGCAGGAATATTCATTTCTGTTACGAGATAAAGTTCCCGAAACGATAATTCTTGATCTCCGTCCAAGTCAAAAGAGCTAAGACACCATTCATAGAAAACATTGTCAGAAAAATCAACAAATGTTATGCCTTCTTCATTCTTCTCACACGAAGATACTATTCCTAAAATAATTATCTGTAGAATAAGGATAATTGTGTTTTTCATTTTATCTGAAATTTAATATTGTTCATATTTCAATACGAACAAATATCTCATATGTTTTCAGATAATCAAAATAAAATCCGCCAACGGGACATATCAGTCGATGAGGCAGCTTAATTTATCGGCCATGCCCATAAATCAGCCCCATCGTTCACTAAATATTTTCACAAGGAAACAACGCTTAAAACTTTTTCAATTCCTGATACAACCGTTGCACCGGCAACCCCATTACATTATAGAATGAGCCATTGATAGCTTCTACCCCGACGTAACCGATCCATTCCTGTATCCCGTAACTGCCGGCTTTATCATACGGACGATATTTATCTACATAATAGATAATGTCATCCTTTTCAAGTTTGGAAAAGGCGACTGCCGAAGAGACGGAAAAAGAAACCGTTTTCTGTTTAGTCGTCAGGCAAACGCCGGTGATGACTTCATGTACATGGCCCGACAGGTGGCAAAGCATCTCGATTGCTTCCTCACGGTCGGCCGGTTTGCCCAGGATACGATCCGGTTGCCCATAAGTGACAACGATTGTGTCAGCCGTAATGAGCAATTCGTTATCAGTCATTTTTTCCAGATACGCTTCTGCCTTTTTACGGGCGATATAAGCAGGTATCTCGTCTGCCGTCAAGTCATCAGGATATGATTCGTCGATACCGGGAATTACTTCGACCTCGAATTTGAGGTCAAGTCCGGCCAATAATTCTTTTCGCCGGGGTGAGTTAGATCCCAGCACGATTCGGTAATGTTGTAGGTTAGTCAGCATAATTATTTTTCATTGTTATTACCATCCGAACGCTTCTGCGCTCATCCAATGGCCTTGTGCTTTCATTGTTTGTTCTATCACATCGCGGGCAACACCTTCGCCCCCTTTGCATAAGGAGATATATTTCGCTATTTGCTTGACTTCCGGGGCTGCATCCGCCGGAGCAACCGGCAAGCCTACCCGCTTCATCACATCATAGTCGGGGATATCGTCTCCGGCATACATGACTTCTTCAGGCGTCAATCCCGTCTTTTGCAGGAAATCATTGAAATCGTGTATCTTTACGGCACTCCGCATATATATATGTTCGATACCCAAGCGGGAAAAACGGATTTGCACTGCCTCCGTATAGCCACCGGTAATAATCCCGACCTGGTAACCTTTCTTTACAGCCAGTTGCAGGGCATAACCGTCTTTGATGTTGACTGTGCGCATCGGATCGCCGTTGGGATGAAGTGATACCACATCGCACGACAGCACACCGTCTACGTCAAACACAAACGCTTTTATCTTTGTCAGGTCATAATTGATACTACTCATTTTGGGCCTCCTTATGTATACTTTGGCTAAGAAGCCGGTAGATCGCTTGCATATCCGGATCGTCCAGCATAGCCAGGTGTTTATTGATCACATTTTCATCATACCGGATTGCGGGCCCGGTCTGAGCCGCAGCAGGCGGCATGGAATGTATTTTCGATACTGTCTCATCGATAAGCGGCAAAAGGACATCTGCCGGAATGGATTCGTTTTCCAGTAACTTATAAGATAATGTATAAATATGATTGGTAAAATTACAGGCAAAGACAGCCGCCAGATGCAAACTCCGGCGTTTTTCCGAAGACATGAAACGAACATTCTCAGAAAGGGCGCTGGCTATATTCTTCAGATAATCCGCATTCTTATCCGTGTTTGCTTCCAGAAAAATGGGAATCACATCAAAATTCACATTCCTTCCCTTACTGAATGTCTGCAAAGGATAAAGGACTCCGAAACGTTGGGCATATCCTTCAAATACGCTCATCGGCATACTTCCTGCCGTATGGACCCACATACCGTTATTCGGTTTAACCTTCGATATTACATCCGACAAGACAGTATCCTTCAGTGAAAAGACATACAGATCACCATCTTCCTGCAAAGCGGATAAATCATTCGTCCACGGACACCCCAGTCGTGTTGCCAACTGACGGGCACTCGCCTCTGTATGGCTGTACACCTGACCAATCTGCATACCAACCCGTTGCATAGCGAGCGACAAACGTGTCGCCAGATTTCCGGCTCCGATAAAAACTATTTTCATGCTTCCTTGTTTTCTTCCGGCATTTTATAAGTGCCCAGGTGAATCTTTTCCCATTGCAAATGAGCTTCATCAAATGGTTTGCGCTCCTGGTCCTTATAACCAAAACCGATAATCGAGAGCACCTCCAGCTGATAAGGAATATCCAGCAGGCTACGGACATACACATTGGCGTCTGCATCATCTTCCGTCTGCCGGTTACGTATCTGGCACCAACAGCTGCCCAGACCCAGATCTTCCGCCTGGAGTTGCATATAGATAGAAGCGATCGAGGCGTCTTCCACCCAGACATCGCTATCCATTACATTCGCCATTACCACAACAGCCAGTGCACAACCTTCAAGAAACGAAGCTCCGGCCGGCTTACAACCAGCCAGTTTTTTCAACATTTCCTTATCTTCCACCACAACGAACTGCCAGGGATTTTTACGCTTGGAAGCGGGTGCCATCAAAGCTGCCTTTAAAATCATTTCGACTTGTTCAGGTGAAAGCAACTGATCGGTAAACTTACGCGTGCTTCTTCTATTCTTTATCAGTGTTGCAAAACTCTCCATTTTTATCTTATTTTGTAGCTGTTAATTAATCATCTTCATTCTGTAAGGAAGATATTTCTGAACAGGACAAAGATAAATATTTTTTACACGCTGAATATACGCTTCCTTCATTTTTCGCGTTAGTAAAGCTATAACATTATTAATTATGAAGATTCGTGCGATAGCTGCACTGCTATTTATATTAGTTTCAATCAGCGCTTTTGGACAAAAGCATGTTAAAATCACGGGATATGTTCGGGATGCCGACGGTAGTCCGCTTGAACTTGTGCTTGTTCAGATAAAGAATACGCTGAACGGGGCAATGACCAATGAAAAGGGTTACTATTCGATCACCACGTCGCCGGGCGATTCCGTTGCGGTTATTTTCTCTTGCCTGGGATATAATAAGGCAGAACGTATTCTACCCAGTTTGCAACAGGACATGCGGCTGAATGTACAGATGAACTACACAAGTATCGACCTGGGGGAAGTTGTTGCTGTAGGTACCCGTTACCAAACCAGTACCCTTCAAACCATGAATGCAGACCGTGTCAAGCTCCTCCCCGACCCTGCCGGAGGAAGCATCGAAAGTCTCGTGGTCACTTTTGCCGGAGTTTCATCCAGCAACGAATTAAGTTCCCAGTATTCGGTTCGCGGCGGTAGTTATGATGAAAACATAGTATATGTAAACGGTCTGGAAGTATTCCGCCCGTTACTGATCCGTTCCGGCCAGCAGGAAGGTCTGAGTTTTATCAATCCCGACCTCACCGAAGCTGTCAACTTCGCAGCCGGAGGATTTGAAGCACGGTACGGAGATAAAATGAGCTCTGTTCTTGACATCACCTATAAAAAACCCAAGTTATTTGAAGGATCGGCCTCCGCCAGTTTACTGGGAGCAAACGCCTATGTGGGAAGTTCCATCGGCAAGTTCACACAAATAACCGGTGTTCGTTATAAGACAGGACGTTCGCTACTAAAAACAATGGATACGGACGCCGAATACCAGCCGGATTTCGTCGATCTGCAATCATACATGACTTATCAGTTAGCTCCGAAATGGGAAGTAAACTTTCTGGGGAACCTGGCGTCCAACACATTCAAATTCACCCCGCATAAACGGGAGACAAACTTCGGTACGGTAGAAAACGCCCAACGATTTGAAGTGTATTTCCCCAACAGCCGCGAGCGGGATAAGTTCCAGACAATCTTCGGCGCACTGACCTTGAAACACAATCCGAACGAGAAAACAGAACTGGGCCTTCAGGCATCCGCTTTCTCCAGCAAGGAAATAGAAACCTACGACATCACCGGCGAATACTGGCTGGGTGATGCTACAACAGAAAACGACAATAACCAGAATGCCCTTGAAATAGCCCGCTACCATGAGCATGCCCGCAACCGTTTAAGTTCAACCATCATGAATGTAGGACATTACGGCAGCAGCAAGATCAAAAACAACACGCTGAAATGGGGAGCCACCGTACAGATGGAAAAGATAAACGACCGCATCAGCGAATGGGAAAAACGCGACTCGGCAGGTTACTCACTTCCTCAAACAGGGAACGGGGTAAACGTGATCTCCAATCTTTATTCGGACAATGATTTGTCGACTACCCGGATATCGGGATATTTGCAGGACGTTTTCAAGTTCCGTACCAAGCAAGGTATGTTCACACTCATCGGCGGTATCCGCGGAAGCTACTGGAGCTATAACAAAGAATTCATTTTCAGCCCACGCGTTTCTTTAGGTTTTATCCCTAATTTCGATCAGAATCTGACCTTTCGTGCAGCGACAGGTATCTACTACCAGTCACCGTTCTATAAAGAATTACGAACCACCGTGCAGGATGCCGCAGGCAATGATATTATCGAACTGAACAAGGATATCAAATCGCAACGTTCCATCCATTTCATTCTCGGTGGCGATTATACGTTCCGGGCAGCCGACCGTAACTTTAAAGTCAGTGCCGACCTCTATTACAAGAAGCTGGACGACCTGATTCCTTACACCGTCGACAACGTAAAGATCCGGTACTACGGAGAGAACTGTGCCAAAGGCCATGCAATGGGTATCGATGTTAAATTCTTCGGTGAATTTGTACCCGGAACCGATTCATGGATCAGCTTCTCGCTTATGAAAGCAGAGCAAACAATCCGTGACATGGTAACCGTTCCCATGCCCAACAGCCAGGGATATAACGTATCGTTATTCTTTCAGGATTATTTTCCCGGATACAAACGTGTAAAACTGAATCTGAAAGGCGTCCTCTCCGGCGGACTTCCTTTTATTGCACCACGCACGAAATACGAAGATGTGAAGAGTACTTTCCGCACGCCGGCCTACAAACGTGTCGATCTCGGCTTCTCTTACCAGCTGGCCGGAGGAACCGATGCGATCATGGACCGCGGAGTCTTTCGTCACCTGAAAAATATCTGGATCGGAGTGGACGTATTTAACCTGTTCGATATAAAAAATGTCAGTTCCTATTACTGGATCACCAACATCGACAACCAGCAATATGCTGTACCGAATTACCTGACAGGCCGACAACTCAATGCACGACTGATAGTCGATTTCTAAGAATATGCCAATAAGATAATTTGCCAATATGCCGATAAAAAACAGGATTTGCCAATGAGAAGTCAAGGCTTTCATTGGCAATTTTGCATATTAGCAAATTGCCAAATTATTATTAATGAAATATTTCTTGATTCTTCAAAAAGAATGTACCTTTGCCATCAAAACAAAAAGCATTTATCAATTATTAAATTCTTATTGACATGGAAATTACACATATTGAACATCTGGGAATTGCAGTAAAAAGCATCGAAGCTTGTCTGCCGTATTATGAAGAAATTTTAGGCATGAAATGCTACAACATCGAAGAAGTTGCTGACCAAAAAGTAAAGACTGCGTTCTTTAAAGTAGGCCAAACAAAAATCGAATTACTTGAACCGACCAGCGAAGACAGCACTATCGCCAAATTCATCGAAAAGAAAGGCGAAGGTATTCACCATATCGCATTTGCTGTACCTGATGTACAGGCTGCATTGGACGAAGCTGAATCAAAAGGTGTCAAACTGATCGACAAAGCTCCCCGCGGTGGTGCAGAAGGTCTGAACATTGCATTCCTTCACCCGAAATCAACTTGCAGCGTATTGACTGAACTTTGCATGCCGGGTAAAAAATAATTAATCAGTTCATTTCTAACAACAAATCAGAAATACAATGAGTAACCAACTTGAAAAAGTAAAAGAGCTTATCGCTCTTCGCGAACAAGCCCGTTTAGGTGGTGGAGAAAAAAGAATCGAATCTCAGCACAAGAAAGGCAAGTACACAGCACGCGAACGTATCGCCATGTTGCTTGACGAAGGTAGTTTCGAGGAGTTTGATATGTTCGTTCAGCACCGTTGTACTAACTTCGGTATTGAAAAAACAAAATTCCTGGGTGATGGTATCGTAACCGGATATGGTACGATCGACGGCCGTCTGGTCTACATCTTCGCACAGGACTTCACCGTATTCGGAGGAGCTTTGTCAGAATCACTGGCCATGAAGATTTGTAAGGTAATGGATCAGGCCATGAAGATGGGTGCCCCTGTCATCGGCTTGAACGACTCAGGTGGAGCACGTATCCAGGAAGGCGTTAACGCCCTGGCAGGATATGCTGAAATCTTCCAGCGTAATATCCTTGCATCCGGTGTTGTACCTCAGATTTCAGGTATCTTCGGTCCGTGTGCAGGTGGCGCAGTTTATTCTCCGGCGCTGACTGACTTTAACATCATGACACGTGGTACCAGCTACATGTTCCTGACTGGTCCGAAAGTAGTAAAAACAGTTACCGGTGAAGACGTAACTCAGGAACAACTGGGTGGCGCAAGCGTACACACAACCAAATCGGGTGTTGCCCATTTCGCTGTCGACACAGAAGAAGAAGGTCTGCAACTGATCCGCAAATTGCTCAGCTTCCTTCCGCAGAACAACCTGGAAGAAACTCCGCTGATCGAATGTAAAGACCCGATCGACCGTCTGGACGATGTATTGAACGACATCATTCCTGACAACGCAAACCAGTCATATGACATGTATGAAGTAATCGGCACAATCGTTGACAACAACGAATTCCTGGAAGTACATGCTGATTATGCTAAAAATATTATTGTTGGTTTCGCACGTTTCAACGGCCAGTCTGTTGGTATCGTAGCTAACCAGCCGAAAGTAATGGCAGGCTGTCTGGACAGCAACGCTTCCCGTAAGGCAGGCCGCTTCGTCCGCTTCTGCGACGCTTTCAACATTCCTTTGGTAACATTGGTAGACGTACCGGGATTCCTTCCGGGAACAGGCCAGGAATACAATGGTGTAATCCTTCACGGAGCCAAATTGCTTTACGCTTACGGCGAAGCAACTGTGCCTAAAATCACTGTTACATTGCGTAAATCTTACGGTGGTGCTTACTGCGTGATGAGTTCTAAACACCTGCGTGGCGATATGAACTACGCATGGCCGACAGCAGAAATCGCAGTTATGGGCCCGAGCGGTGCTGTAGAAGTTATCTTCGCAAAAGAAGTTGCCGCATCCGAAGATCCTGCAAAAGCAACAGCCGAAAAAGAAGCAGAATACAAGAAGGCATTCGCAAACCCGTACAACGCAGCTCAATACGGTTATATCGACGATGTGATCGAACCGCGTAATACCCGTTTCCGTATCATTCGTGCTTTACAACAATTGCAGACCAAGAAGCTGTCGAACCCGGCTAAGAAACACGACAATCTTCCTCTGTAATTCTTAAAACCGCATGAATATGATGAAAAAGAAAATAGGGATTCTGGCACTGTTTGCTTTGCTCTGCGTATTTGGAGCAAAAGCACAGTTGACCACATCCATGAAACTAAATGAAGTATTGGTAGTCAACGAAGACAATTTTGTCGACGACTACGGGAAACGTCATCCCTGGATTGAATTGTTTAACAATTCGGCCGGAACTGTAGACTTAAGAGGATGTTATCTGACCAACGACAAGAACAATCCTAAAAAGTATATGATTCCGAAAGGAGACGTATTGACCAAAGTTCCTCCACGACAGCACATTCTTTTCTGGGCTGACAATGAGCCTTCACGTGGTACATTCCACACGAACTTCACATTGGAACCGGACAAAGATAATTATATCGCCTTATACGATTCCGACGGAACAACTTTGATTGATGAAATTACTATTCCAGCCGGACAAAAGGCCGACATAAGCTATGGTTTGACTCTAGATGGCGGCGACACATGGGCTGTTTTACCCAAAGTCACTCCCAGTACGAACAACATAACATTGGACTCGAACGAAAAACTGGAAAATTTCCAACGGAACGACTCATTGGGTATCGGTATGACAATCACAGCCATGGCAGTTGTATTCCTCGGATTGTTGATTCTGTTTTTGGTGTTCAAACAAATCGGTAAATGGGCAATTGCCGCCAGCAAACGCAATGCAGCCAAATCCGGAGAAGTTTCAACTGTTGAAGTCTCCGGCGAAGTATATGCAGCTATTGCCACCGCTCTTTATGAATTCGGCGAAGATACCCATGACGTGGAAAACACAGTTCTTACTATCCAGAAAGTAAAACGCAACTATTCACCATGGAGTTCCAAGATCTATTCTTTGCGTGAAGAGCCCAGAAGAAAGTAATTATCTATTAAAAGTAAATTCAGAATGAAAAGTTTTAAATATACTATTAACGGCAATATATACAAAGTACACATTAACTCGGTTGTCGATGATATTGCCGAAGTAGAAGTTAACGGTACACCTTATAAGGTAAAAATGGAAAAACCTGCCAAAAAGCAGATGGTGACAATCAAACGTGCAGCGCAGGCTCCGACAACAGCTTCCGGAGATCCCGTGGTTTCACGTCCGGCAACATCGTCTTCTCCCGGCGCAGTTAAATCTCCACTCCCCGGTGTTATTCTAAGTGTTGACTGTAAAGTTGGTGACACTGTCAAAAGAGGACAAAAAATCTTAGTGCTGGAAGCCATGAAAATGGAAAACAACATTAACGCCGACCGCGATGGAAAGATTACCGAGATAAAAGTAAACAAAGGAGACTCTGTACTGGAAGGTGCCGATCTCGTAGTAATAGGATAAGACTATGCAAGAAAGTTTCTTACAGTTCTTGATGGAGAATATACAAATATTCCTATCATACACAGGATTTGCAAATGCGACTTCAGGACATTTTGTTATGCTCCTCGTAGGTCTGATTTTCATTTTCCTGGCTATTAAATATGAATTCGAACCGATGCTTCTTATCCCTATCGGCTTCGGTATCCTGATCGGTAACATTCCGTTCAAAGATGCAGGTCTTCAGTTAGGTATTTATGAAGAAGGTTCAGTATTGAACATACTCTACCAAGGAGTAAAACAGGGATGGTATCCTCCGTTGATCTTCCTGGGGATCGGAGCCATGACCGACTTTTCGGCGTTGATCTCTAACCCCAAACTGATGTTGATCGGTGCAGCAGCACAGTTCGGTATTTTCGGAGCATATACCATTGCTTTACAAATGGGATTCGATCCGGCACAAGCTGGTGCAATCGGTATCATCGGTGGTGCCGATGGTCCGACCGCAATCTTCCTGTCATCCAAACTAGCCCCCAACCTAATGGGTGCGATCGCGGTATCCGCCTACTCATACATGGCGTTGGTACCTATTATCCAGCCACCGTTTATGCGCTTACTTACCACAAAGAAAGAACGTCTGATCCGTATGAAACCGCCAAGAGCCGTTTCGCAGACGGAAAAGATTATTTTCCCGATCGTAGGTTTGTTGTTGACAGCATTCCTCGTACCGTCAGGGCTGCCCCTGTTGGGTATGCTGTTCTTCGGTAACCTGATAAAAGAAAGCGGTGTAACACGCCGTCTGGCAGAAACTGCCCGTGGTCCGCTGATCGACGTGATCACAATCCTGTTAGGTATTACGGTAGGTGCTTCTACACAGGCTACACAGTTCTTGACATTGAACTCTATCAAGATCTTCGGTCTGGGTGCATTGTCGTTCGTTATCGCAACTTGTGCCGGAGTTTTATTCGTAAAGTTCTTCAACTTGTTCCTGAAGGAAGGTAATAAAATCAACCCATTAATCGGTAACGCCGGTGTATCTGCCGTACCCGATGCAGCACGTATTTCACAGAACGTAGGTTTGGAATACGATCCGAGCAACTATCTGTTGATGCACGCTATGGGGCCGAACGTAGCAGGTGTAATCGGTTCTGCTGTAGCAGCCGGTATCTTGTTAGGATTCTTAGGATAATAAAACAAGTGACAGTTGATAGATGGTAAGTGACAGATAAATAGAATCTTTTCTAAATCTGTCAACTGTCACTTATCAACTGTCAACTTTTTATACATTCTGCTCAATCTCCATCGGAGCTGTTTCCGGATTAGTTACTTCTTCCAATGTCGTCCCCACAAACAACCATACCATCAAAAGGACAATCGCAATAATAACCCCGATGATCAACCATAGATTTTTCTTTTTCATACCTTCGTAATTCTGATTCTGTTTTATATGAGCATAAAACAACAGAAACAAGTCTTTGGTTTAAAAAGATCTATGAGTAAAATACGAAACCTACTACCATACTATCATAGTTGACAAATATTCATCCGATTACAAATAATTTAGCAGCATACTCTTCATATGCAATTCATATAATAATAGACTGTAAAACACAAAGCTGGAATACTTCCGCAAACATTGTTTTATTTGCAGGAATAAACTAACTTTGTCTCTATATCTTAAAAAGCATCCAACATGAGCCAAGTAAAAGGAATACCATACGGAATATCTGATTTCAAACGGTTGAGAAACGAAAACTTTTATTACGTAGACAAGACGATGTATCTGCCGCTGATCGAAAAGATGCCCAGCTACTTGTTTCTTATCCGTCCCAGACGATTCGGAAAAAGTCTGTTCCTTAGCTTGATGCGTACATATTATGATATATTGCAAAAGGATAATTTCGAAAAGTATTTCGGCGATTTATGGATTGGCAGCCACCCGACCGACCAGCGCAACCGCTTTCAGGTGCTTTACTTCGATTTCTCAAAAGCCGGTTGTTCGCAACCGGGAACCGATATGATGACCAGCTTCAACGACTATTGCGGTCTGATCATCAATCAGTTCGCACATGAATATGCATCCTATTACGATGCCGATTATAAAGCTACGATCGAAAATATAGCAAGTGCCAAAGCAAAACTGTCGTACATCGAGATAAAAGCAAAAGAAAAAGGGTATCCGCTTTATCTTATCGTAGACGAATATGACAACTTCACAAACGTCATACTGAGTGAACACGGACAGAAAATGTTTCACGACCTAACACATGCCAGCGGTTTCTACAGGGAATACTTTAAACAGTTCAAAGGGATGTTCGACCGGATTTTCCTGATGGGGGTCAGTCCTATCACTTTGGATGATTTATCGAGCGGTTATAACATCGACTGGAATATCTCGACTGACGAAACTTTTAACGCAATGATGGGATTCGATGAAACAGATGTTCGTGAAATGTTTCATTATTACCGGCAAAACGATATGCTGACAGGAGACATAGATACAATGATCGCAGAAATGAAACCGTGGTATAATAATTATTGTTTCGCACGAATGGCATTGGATAGTGACCGGGTGTTCAATTGTGACATGATTTTGTATTATTTACACAATCAGGTAAATTTCCACCGTGCCCCGGAAGAGATGGTAGACAAAAATATTTGCATAAATTACAGCAAACTAAAAAAGCTAACCGGTATCAACCATAAAAGTTTACACGAAGATAGCTGTATGAATACTATCAAAGATATTGTCGCAAAAGGAGAAGTGCTAGTCGACCTGCACACCTCTTTCCCGGCTGAAAAAGTAATGGATATCGATAATTTCCGAAGTCTACTTTATTACTACGGACTGCTTACTATGTGCGGTACACACGGAAAACTATTAAAAATGTGTATCCCCAATAATTGCGTACGTGAACAATACTTTGGTTTCCTGCGCGATTATTATCAACAGTTTCATACAATAAACCTTTCTCATCTGAAAGATTTAATAGACGACTTCGCTTACGACGGCCAATGGAAACCGTTTTTCGAATCCATCGCCCTTGCCTATCGTGAAAACTCCTCCGTACGTGATGCCATGGAAGGAGAAAGAAATCTGCAAGGTTTTCTGAAGGCATATCTGGCACTCGCTTCTTATTATCTGGTAGAACCGGAACTGGAAATGAATTACGGTTACTGCGATTTCTTTTTATTACCTGACAAAAAGCGGTATCCCGATATCGGACACAGCTACATATTGGAATTAAAGTACGCTGGACGTACCACCACTGACACGGAACTCGAAACGCAAGCAGAAGAAGGACGCCGCCAACTATTACAATACAGTAAAAACAAAATCGCTTTACAGTTGGCCCAAGACACAACACTTCATTTGATACTGCTTCAATTCCGGGGTTGGGATTTGGTTAAGTGTGAAGAAATAGCTTCCTGCTAACAATCTTCACCGGATGATAGCTTTCAAAACGCTATCATCCCAACACCTTATTCTTAGCGATTGTTGCCTGAAATTCTTTCAGGTAGAACGGCTCGAAATAAGCGACATCCTCAAACTGACTTTCGGCAAATGCTTTTTCAGACAAGGTTATCATATTAACAGCCAGCGGGTGGATATTATCAATAAAGAGCGCATTCGGAGAAGTAATCACCTCCCGACATTTGGCTGCACCGTTCCCAAAGAAACAAACTTTCCCTTTTTCCAGCCAGGAAGCATAAGTTTCTGCATCTACAATATCAGCAGACGTTTCGCGAACCGTCTTCAAATTAACATCATAGATAGCTGCATACACCTCCATCCGACGGGCATCGAGCATGGCGCAATACAAACAGTCGGACGCATTATTTTGCTGTTCCAATGCGGCAACAGCCAACACTTCCAGCGTAGGGATACTGATCAGAGGTATGCCGTAACCGAAACACAAACCTTTGGCGACCGATACGCCGATACGCAATCCGGTATAAGATCCCGGACCGCTGCTGACAGCTACTGCATCCAGCTTCAATCCTTTTTCTTTGGTCACCGCAATAGCCTCTTCCACATAAACACCCAACAAAGCGGCATGCGACGGACCTTCAAATGAACTCTTTTCAAAAAGCACCTCACCATCAGCCGATAAAGCGACGGAACACACCGAGGTCGATGTTTCAATATTTAAAATACAAGACATAATAGTTGACAGTTGACGGTTGACAAGTGACAGATATTTTTCAATAGAACTCCGCTGTTCATCAACCGGATTAATTGGTCGCAAAAGTACAAAAACGTCTTTATACGAATGAGAAAATAACGAACTTTTTCTCTATCAGGACGAAGAATTATCAACTGTCAACTGTCAACTATCAACTGAATAAGCTATCTTTGCACAAATTTTTAGAACAATGATACAATCAATGACTGGATTCGGTAAGGTTACAGCCGAACTTCCTTCAAAAAAGGTAACCGTAGAAATAAAAGCACTCAACAGCAAACAACTGGATTTATCAACCCGCATCCCTTCTATCTACAAAGATAAGGAAATGCAAATCCGTAGCCAGCTGCTTCAGTCGCTTGAACGGGGTAAGGTCGATTTCAGCATTTATATCGAATATATAGGAAAAGATACTCCTACCCAGATCAACCTTACCGCTTTTGAAAGTTATTACAGCCAGGTTAAGGATATTGCAGAAAAACTGAATATTGCACTTCCGGCTGACTGGTTCCAGACATTACTAAAAATGCCGGACGTTATCAAATCTGAAATTGTAGAAGTAGACGAAAGCGAATGGGAAGTTGTTTTCAATGCAGTAAAGGGAGCCATCAAACATCTTTGTGACTTCCGCATCCAGGAAGGCGCCATGCTGCAAAAGTTATTTGAAGACAAAATCGGTAATATCGCCCGCCTGCTGACCGAAGTGGAAGAATATGAAGGCGAACGCATCGAAAAGATCAAAGCCCGTATCATGGATAACCTCGAAAAGGTAGCCAACCAGGATTACGACAAGAACCGCTTCGAGCAGGAAATGATCTATTACATCGAAAAACTGGATGTGAACGAAGAAAAGAACCGCCTCGACAACCATCTGAAATATTTCATCAGCACGATGAAAGACGGACACGGACAAGGCAAAAAGCTCGGTTTCATCGCTCAGGAAATGGGCCGCGAAATCAACACGCTCGGTTCGAAAAGCAACCATGCGGAAATGCAGAAAATTGTCGTTCAGATGAAAGACGAACTGGAACAAATCAAGGAACAGGTACTAAACGTATTATAATATGGCTGGTAAATTAATTATATTCTCCGCCCCGTCAGGCTCAGGCAAATCAACCATCATCAACCATCTGCTAAAACAGAACCTGAACCTGCATTTCTCTATCTCGGCAACAAGCCGTGCACCGCGCGGAACAGAACAGAACGGTGTGGAATATTATTTCCTGACTCCCGACGAATTCCGGGCCCGTATCGCTGCCGGTGATTTTTTGGAATATGAGGAAGTATATACCGATAAATACTACGGCACATTAAAAAGTGAAGTGGAACGCCAACTGAATGAAGGCAACAATGTCATATTCGATGTGGACGTTGTCGGCGGATGCAACATCAAAAAGTTTTATGGTGACCGTGCTCTTTCAGTATTTATCCAGCCGCCCAGCATCGCCCATCTGCGTGAACGTCTGGAAGGACGAGGTACGGATGCTCCCGAAGTAATCGACAGCCGTATCGCAAAAGCGGAATTCGAACTGGGATTTATTCCTCATTTCGATGTCTGCATCGTAAACGACGACCTTGCGACAGCACAGGCCGAAGCAGTGGAAGTTATAAAAGATTTTCTGTCTAAAGAATGAATAACAACAGACAATTATCACGTAAATGGGGATATATTTTCGCACTGACCGGAATCGCGGCATTGGGAACCTGCATTGCAGGCCTCATTTATAAAGAATATCTCATTGCATTTGCAACCGGACTCGTATTCGGCGTACAGGCATTCAACTTTATAATGTGGAAGAAACAACGGTAAAGGAAAACAACAAACTGAAAACCGGAATCTTTTCCGGTTCTTTCAACCCGGTTCACATCGGTCATTTGGCCCTGGCCAACTGGCTGTGTGAGTTTGCGGGGTTGGATGAACTCTGGTTTGTTATCACGCCTCATAACCCGCTGAAAGACCGTAGCAACCTGATGGACGACCGGCTTCGGCTCGAACTGGTCGAAGCTGCCATTGCCGGATATGCCAAATTCCGTGCCAGCGATATCGAGTTTACGCTTCCCCAACCGACTTACACGATAGACACTTTACGTACCCTCGACCGTACATATCCCGACCGCGAATTTCATTTTATAATGGGAGCCGACAACTGGTCGTCAATCAATCGCTGGAAAGAATCGGAAACGTTAATTACCAGCTACCCTATCCTGATTTATCCGCGTAAAGGATACGAAATCAACATTCCCGACAACCTTCCCGACATCCGTAAAGTCGATGCTCCGCTGATGGAAATATCCTCCACTTTTATACGAGAATCACTGGCAGCCGGCAAGGATATACGCTTCTTCTTACCGGAAGCAATACGTAACCATAAGTGCTTTTCTAATATATAATTAAGTAAACTACTACTCACTTTTATCCTATAAGTGAGAAAAATTTTGTACTTTTGCGCCGTATTATACAAAATAATAGCGTAATGAATCTATTAGAACTGAGTGAACAGGAAATCATAAGACGCAATAGCATGGAGCAATTGCGCCAAATGGGGATAGAACCGTATCCCGCTGCTGAGTACGTAACAAACGCATATTCCAAAGAAATAAAGGCATCTTTTAAAGACGATGCAGAACCCCGTCCTGTAACTATTGCAGGCCGTATCATGAGCCGCCGTATTATGGGTAAGGCTTCATTCATGGAGTTGCAGGATTCGGAAGGCAGAATACAGGTATATATTTCCCGTGATGATATCTGCCCGGGTGAAGACAAAGATTTATATAACGTCGTTTTCAAGAAGTTGCTCGATATCGGAGACATTGTAGGAATCAAAGGTTTTGTATTCCGTACGCAAATGGGTGAAATCTCCGTCCATGCACAGGAATTGACGGTATTATCCAAATCACTCAGACCGCTGCCTATCGTTAAATACAAAGACGGTGTAGCTTATGACGGATTTAACGATCCCGAACTACGTTACCGTCAGCGTTATATCGACCTGATCGTAAACGATGGCGTAAAGGATATTTTCATGAAACGTGCAAAAGTGATCAAAACAATGCGCGCCGTACTCGACGAAGCCGGATATACGGAAGTAGAAACTCCGATCCTTCAGTCTATCGCCGGTGGTGCAAGTGCACGTCCGTTTATCACGCATCATAATTCATTAGATATTGACCTTTATCTGCGTATCGCTACCGAACTGTATCTGAAAAGACTGATCGTCGGCGGTTTCGAAGGGGTTTACGAAATCGGGAAAAACTTCCGTAACGAAGGTATGGACCGGACGCACAACCCGGAATTTACCTGCATGGAATTGTATGTCCAATATAAGGATTACAACTGGATGATGAGCTTCACGGAGCAGCTGCTGGAAAAAATATGTATGGCTGTCAACGGTACATGCGAAACCGTAGTCGACGGCAAGACTATCAGCTTCAAGGCTCCTTTCCGTCGCTTACCTATCCTGGAAGCCATTAAGGAAAAGACCGGCTACGACCTGGAAGGCAAGAACGAAGATGAAATCCGTTCAATTTGTAAAGAATTGAAGATGGAGATCGACGAAACAATGGGTAAAGGCAAGTTGATCGATGAAATCTTCGGAGAATTCTGTGAAGGTACATTTATCCAACCGACATTCATTATCGACTATCCGGTTGAAATGAGTCCGCTGACTAAAATGCACCGCAGCAAACCGGGACTGACAGAACGTTTCGAATTGATGGTGAACGGAAAAGAGTTGGCAAACGCTTACAGTGAGCTGAACGACCCAATCGACCAGGAAGAACGTTTCAAGGATCAGTTGAAGTTGAGCGAAAAAGGGGACGACGAAGCGATGTTCATCGACCAGGATTTCTTGCGCGCACTGCAATTCGGTATGCCTCCTACATCCGGTATCGGTATCGGTATCGACCGTTTGGTCATGTTGATGACCGGCCAGACTACTATTCAGGAAGTATTGTTCTTCCCGCAAATGCGTCCGGAAAAAACAGTAAAGAAAGATGCTGCCGATAAATACGTAGCATTAGGTATCGATGAAGCCTGGGTTCCGGCATTACAGAAAGCCGGTTATCTGACTGTCGACACGCTGAAAGAGGTGAACCCTAACAAGCTGCGCCAGGAACTTTGTGAGATGAACAAGAAGTATAAGCTGGAACTGCAAAATCCTGCGGCCGAAGAAGTGGAAGCATGGATTGCCAACGCAGCCAAATAAAAGGGAATGCTATGAAATTACCCGGTAAAATTGCAATAATGGGAGGTGGTAGCTGGGCTACCGCCTTAGCCAAGATTGTACTTTCTACACAGGATAGTATTAACTGGTATATGCGCCGGCAGGACCAGGTTGACGACTTTTTAAAGACAGGACATAACCCCAGTTATCTGTCTGCCGTAAAGTTCGACACGGACAAAATAAAATTCTACACGGATATTAACGATGCGATTAACGATTCCGATACGCTAATCTTTGCGACTCCATCTCCGTTCCTGAAACAACATTTAATGAAGGTAACGACCCCGCTGAATGACAAATTCATCATCTCGGCCATCAAGGGGATTGTACCGGACGAGAACATGCTGATTGCCGACTATTTCACGGAATATTATAATGTACCTATGGAAAACATCGCAGTAATCGGCGGTCCGTGTCATGCGGAAGAGATTGCGCTCGAACGTCTTTCCTATATTACATTAGCCTGTTCCAATATCGACAATGCACGTGCCGTCGCCCATGTATTCCAGAATCAATATCTGAACAACTATTGTTGTAAAGATGTTAGAGGAATAGAATATGCTTCTGTTTTAAAGAATGTATATGCGATTGTTGCCGGTATCTGTCACGGGATGAAATATGGAGACAACTTCCTGGCAGTATTCATCTGTAACGCAATCGAAGAAATGCGTAATTTCCTCAATTCCGTACACAGCCTGGAACGCGACGTAACCGACTCGGTTTATCTGGGAGACTTGTTGGTGACAGCGTATTCCCGTTTCAGCCGTAACCGTACGTTCGGGACGATGATTGGAAAAGGATATTCCGTCAAGATTGCCCAGCTGGAAATGGAAATGATTGCCGAAGGATACTACGGGACCAAATGTATCCACGAGATAAATGAAAAGTATAAGGTAAACATGCCGATTCTGGACGCCTTATACGATATATTATATGAAAGAAAATCGCCGACTACCGTTATACGGCAGTTGACAGAAACATTTAAGTAGGTATGAAAAACATCAGTATTAACATTGACAAAGCACTGGGCGTTGTTACAAAAGAACAGGTTTACGCACAGGAAGCCAAGGCAAACGAATGTATTGCCACTTTACATAACGGAAACGGAGCTGGTAACGATTTTCTGGGTTGGTTACATCTCCCCTCTTCTATCACAGATGCTGAATTAACAGACATCGAGAACACGGCCAACGTGCTTCGTTCTAAATGTGAAGTTGTCGTTGCCATCGGTATCGGCGGAAGCTATCTCGGCACAAAAGCCGTTGTCGAAGCATTGAACAACAGTTTCGACTGGTTGCAGTCTGACCGTAAGAACCCGGTTGTTCTCTATGCCGGACAGAATATCGGTGAAGATTATCTGTATGAGCTGTGTGAAATACTGAAAGGTAAACAATTCGGTCTGATTAACATATCCAAATCGGGAACAACAACAGAGCCTGCCCTGGCATTCCGTATGCTGAAGAAGCAACTGGAAGACGCAGTCGGCAAAGAAGAAGCAAAACATCGTATTGTTGCCATTACTGATGCCAAAAGAGGTGCCCTTCGCACATTGGCAGACCAGGAAGGTTACAAGACATTTATCATTCCTGATAATGTAGGCGGACGTTTCTCCGTACTGACTCCGGTCGGTTTACTGCCTATCGCAGTAGCTGGTATCAGTATCCGCGACCTGGTTGCCGGTGCCGTATCTATGGAAAAGGCTACAGGTATTGAAATTCCTTTCAATGAAAACCTGTCGGCTATCTATGCTGCAACCCGCAATGAATTATATAAAAGCGGCAAGAAGATTGAAATCCTTGCTAACTTCCATCCGAAACTTCATTACATCGGCGAATGGTGGAAACAGTTGTACGGCGAAAGCGAAGGTAAAGACGGAAAAGGTATTTTCCCGGCTTCTGTCGACCTGACAACCGACCTTCACTCAATGGGCCAATGGATTCAGGAAGGCGAACGCATCATCTTCGAAACAGTCATCTCTGTTGAAACTCCTTCACACAAAGTAGAAGTCCCGACAGACGAAGCCAATTTGGACGGCCTGAACTTCCTTGCCGGGAAACGTGTAGACGAAGTAAATAAGATGGCAGAACTGGGTACTCAGCTGGCACACGTAGACGGTGGTGTTCCAAACATCAAAATCACGATGCCGGAAGTAAATGCTTATTACATCGGCCAGTTGTTCTATTTCTTCGAGAAAGCCTGTGGAATCAGTGGTTATATGCTGGGCGTTAATCCGTTCGACCAACCGGGTGTCGAAGCATACAAAAAGAACATGTTCGCGCTGCTGAACAAGCCCGGATATGAAAAAGAAAGCGAAGCAATCCGCGCACGATTGTAATAACCTGTTACATGACATAAATAAAAAGGTGAAAGTGGATGTTCTTGCTTTCACCTTTTTATTTTTAAGAAGATATCTATACTAAAGGAGATTCATATCTTTGCAAAGATTATTAAGGATATAAATAAAATGATACAAGAAGCTATCAACCGTTATCTGCTTAGGACTAAGCAGAACTCTCTTTCTCCCAAAGCTGTACTTTTCGATATGGATGGTGTCTTATACGACTCCATGCGTTTTCATGCCCGTGCCTGGAACGAAACAGCGATACATCATCAGCTCCAGGCTAAAGAGGAAGACTTTTACATGTTTGAAGGCCGTACCGGTGACAGTACAATCAACGAATTGTACCAACGTACCTTTCAGCGTGATGCGACCGATGAGGAAAAACGGGAACTATATGAAGAGAAAGCAACACTTTTCAATAAATATAATGATGGTAAAGCAATGACAGGCGCCGCAGAAGTACTGGCTGCCGTTAAAGCGACCGGACTACAAACATTAGTCGTAACCGGTTCCGGCCAGCACAGCTTGATTAACAAACTGGAACATACCTATCCCGGCTGTTTTACCCGCGAAAAGATGGTTACGGCTTTTGACGTAAAATATGGCAAACCTCATCCCGAACCTTATCTGATGGGATTGCAAAAGGCCGGAGTCCATGCCAACGAAGCATTTGTCGTAGAAAACGCCCCGATGGGTGTCGAAGCCGGTGTTGCAGCAGGCATCTTCACGATTGCAGTCAATACCGGTCCCCTCCCCGACAAAGTGTTATTGGATGCAGGCGCCGATTTACTATATCCGGATATGGCAAGCCTGGCAAAAGACTGGGATAATATAATGAGGTGTATAGGATAGATTCTATTTCCATATAAAAAAACAAAGCGATACCTACAGAAAACCGTAAGTATCGCTTTTGCCATGAATAATTATCTTATAATCGTTTACTTTACATAATTCGCCTTGTTCAGGAAGTCGAAACTTTCTTTACAGCTGGCTACAGGATCATTGTTTGTATATTGTTCTACTTCAACGTACCAGTCTCTTACATTGTTTGCATACATCTGGTCAAAGATCGGTTTGAAGTCAATCTTACCGCTGGCACCGATTTCCATGTCATCCTTAATATGGATCGTCTTGAACTGGCTCGGACGGGATTTCAGATAAGCCACGGGATCACCACCACCTTGTGTCACCCAATAAACATCCATCTGGAAGAATACATGATTAGGACTTACATTGTCCAGCAAGAAGTCGTAGATCAACTTATCTTCTATCTTACGGAATTCAAATGCATGGTTATGATAACCGAAAGCAATACTGGCTGCAGCCGTTTTGTAACCTACCGTATTGAAATAATCGCAATACATCTTCAGGTCATCCAAGGTTGTTTCATCATTCACCGGCATCCAGGGCTGAACCATATATTTAACCCCCAATTCGTTGTGAGCAGCAATTGCCTGGTCCCACCAGTTCATTACTTCTGCTTCCTTTTCTTTGGTAAAAGCCTGTCCCAAATGGGCACTTGTACACTTCATACCCAAGTCGTTACACATTTTCTTAAATTCAGCAGGAGCTAAACCATAAATTTTACCATTGTCATAACCGGCTGTTTCTAAATTGGTATACCCCATTTTAGATGCTGTTTCCAACACTTTTTGAATGCCTTCGTCTTTTACAAGGTCTCTCAAAGAATATAACTGTAAACCGATATGTTTCTTTTCGGCACAAGAAGATAACAACTGAGGTGCAACTAAACCTCCTGCAAGCAACATGGAAGCTTGCTTTAAAAAGTCACGTCTGTTCTGCATAGTACTAAAAATTAAGTTTGATTGAGAATTTGTACAAAAGTAAGACTATATTCGATGGATTCTAAGATTATTTCGTTAAAATCAATAAAAAAATAAATTACTTTTGCCGCAACATTCGCTGCATCTTCATGTATCGATATTGTTTTATGATCAATTTTCGGCTACGCATAATCTGATACCTGTAAATAATGCAAGCTGTAATAAAATAGATACCGGCCTGTATCCAAAGCGTACGGTATTCGTGAGCTACTTCATTCAAGGAGGCTCCTGCCGTATTGATTCGGATAAATCCCTGTATTCCCGGTGTGGAAGGAAACAAATAACCGATTGCTTTCCAGAACGGAGGTATTGCCTCCTTAGGCCAGGACACGCCGGAGATAAACAACAGAATGACCGAAGTAAAGACAAAGACCAGCATCGGCGACTCACGGCTTGTCATAAAACCGGACAAGGTCATCGACAAAAAGATGGACGCGAACAGATAAGGCAGAACAAACAACATAACAGTCCACGGCTCTCCCACCTGCGGCAATGAAAATAATTTCGGAACCACCCCTAATGCCCAGATACAAACGACTATATATAACAATATATAAGTAAGCGACTTGCCGAACACGATACGCAACGTCCCGTTAAAATGACGGCTTACCGGAACCAGGCTGTGGAAACGGTTCTTTTCGCGTGCCGTTCCTCCCAACATACCGATACCCAGAATCAGCGTCTGCTGGATAACCAGAATAAGGATAGCCGGCACAAGGAAGCTGGCAAACCCGTTCTGCGAATTGAACAGGGCTACCGATTCATACGGAATAGGATTGATCGTTATCTTTTCCTGTTCTATCGTCGACGACGGATTATTCTGCGCCCGTAGTTCTTTTCCTATCTCGAGCGAAACTTCAGTCGTTGCCAACAGGAAGGCTTTATAAAACAACAAAGCACTCATATCACAATAAAGCGAAACCGTCGCCTGCTTTCCTTTATGTATATTTTTGCTGAACTCACTGGGGAAATACAGGATTCCGTATGCTTCTTTCGCATCCATCATCCGTTTTGCCTCTTCCATATCCGAACAGACGGCAACAACCTTTACATCTGCCGTTGCATCGACCTTCCGAATATATTCGCGACTCAGATAAGAATCCGACTGGTCCACCACCACCATCTTGGCATTGTGAACCACCTCATTATTATAGATAAACGCATACAAAAGCGGATAGATGAAGGGGACCAGGAAGAAAAAGATCATGACTCCCGAATCCTTGAAGACGTTCTTCAATTCATCCTTCCAGATAAAAAAGGTATCCAGTATACCTTCTTTAATTATATATCGTAAACGATGTTCTCTTTTCATTACTTTCAGTTTTACGGAATATACTTAAAGTACAGCAACGCATTCTTCAGGTTCTTTCCTATCAAGAACGGTAAGATAAGGAAGCCAGCCAACCAGACATATTCACTCCATGAATAGAACAAATCCCTACCGTTCAACGCCTGATCCACATAAATCAGAAAATAGTGACGAAGCGGGAACAGGTCGCTCAATGCCTGCAAAGTCGGATCCATCCCTAACACGGGAAAAGAAAATCCGACAATAGAGAAAGCAATCATACCAAACAAACTGGCAAAACTCAATCCCAGACGCAAAGTTGGCAACACACCGATCATAAACACACCGACAGCCTGCGAAGCCAGCACCAACAGGATTATTGCCGATATCATCGGCATCCAACCACTATTCAGCGGGAAAGCATTGAAACCGTACAAAGCGGCACAACACATCAACGCCACAATGGTAAAAATAACAGTTTGCGGGAGTAACTTCCCCAACAGACTAGTCGTCAAGGAGTTCCCTCCCGTCTGCAGCCACTGGCGGGCGGTCGAATATTTTATTTCTGTACCGATACTGAACACCGTCACCAGGAAGATCATCAACTGAAGCACGCCCGGCAAAATCGTGTTATTCAGATAGACGGAATAGTTCAGCCAGGGATTACCGATCGCATGAGTATCCACTACTACCGGCTGAAGCTGTCCCATAATCTGGTCGGTCGTATATCCTTTCGCCAATCCGGTCTGCAAGCCGACCGAAGCACCAGCCAGGACAGACATGGTCTTCATATCCCTGAAAAGCAGGGAAGCTGCGATTAGATAAGTACCGTTCGTATAGAAAGACAATGTAGGTTGTTTTCCCGTTGTTGCCTCCACTGCAAAGTTCTTCGGTATATAGAAAATACCGTATATGTTTCCTTTTTGCATCTCCCGGCGTGCATCATCGAACGTAGCGGTCTTATAAACAACCTCCGTCTGTTCAAAAGCATCCAGCTGCCGGATCAGGTTACGGGAAGTGGCTGAACCATCCATATCGACCACGGCAATCGGCAGATTGGTTGGCAAGCCATCTTGCATCAGTGACAGGAAGAAGACGACACAGAGAGCCGGAGCGATCAGCATACAGAAGAAATAGATCGGCTTCGATGTAAGCCGCTGTATCTCCCGCTTCGCCACATTCCAGATACTATGTAAACTCTGCTTCAATGTCATAATATTTCGTTTCCTTTTTTCTTCATTACGACAGACATTCCGGGACGTAAGTCTGCTATTTTTTCCTGCGGACGGGCACGGACTTCAAAGGTCTTCGAATCGAATTGTCCGGTTGTCTTTGTAGCTTTCCAGGCAGCATACGAGCCCATGTCCTTCATATAATATACTTTCAGCTTTACCGGCTTATTGTCGAATGCCGGAATAAAAGCATTCAGTTCGGAACCGATCTTGATATCCTTCAACAGGTCTTCACGAACACTGAATGATACCCACATATCGTTCAAATCCGTAATATTCATAATCGGTGCACCGGTACCGACCAACTCTCCCACTTGTGGGAAACGTTCGGATACCTCTCCGTCGATAGGTGAAACCAAAGCCGACTCTTTCAAATAAGATTCCACTTCGGCAACAGCACCGCCGGCCTGTTGAACCAGGGCAGCCGCAGCAGCCTTATCTTCTGAACGGGCACCGTCCCGAGCCATATCATACTGTGACTTAGCCGCTTTTTCGGTAGCGACCATCGCTTTATAGTTTGCCTCGGCCTCATCTCTTTTCTGAGCAGACATGACTCCCTTGTCATATAAGTTCTGAACACGGGTATATGATTTTTTGGCAATCTCCAAACCTGCTTGTGCCTTCTGCCACATCTCGTAAGCACCGGCTATTTCCTGTGCACGGGCTCCTTTAAGAGCTTTGGCATTCTGTGCTTCGGCAGCTTTTTGAACGGCTTCCGCCTGTTGCAGTTTTGCCAGAACTTCCGGAGTATTCAGATACACCAACGTATCACCGGCTTTTACTTTATCTCCTTCATCAAAACGATACATTTCGATTCGTCCGGGTACTTTTCCGGAAATACGAACCTGATTGGCTTCAGCCTGCCCATAATAATATCGTCGGGAGGAGTAAGCAAAAAGAAACCGGTCAATGCGACTAATCCAATCACGACCAATACCGTGATAAATGCCAACATCATGTTGCTGATCGAAAACTTTTTATTCTCGTTCATCTTTGTATATTTTTATTGTTATTACTTCTGTTTATCTACCGACAGTTTACCCATTGCCTTCGACAGGTAAACTTCCGTTAATTTCACTTCTATCTGAGCATCAATCAGGCTGGAACGTGCCGATACCCAAGCCGTCTGAGCTTCCATCAGGTTTAAGGCCGGAATAACACCTTCCTCAAAACCCAGATTAGCATGGCGAAGGTTCTCCTCCGCATTCTCCATATTCCGCGAAGAAGCGGTCAGTTTCTTATTGGCTTCATTCACCTTATAAACGGACTGGTTGACCTGCAACTCAACCTTTTCGCGGGCTTCCATCAGTTGCAACATCTGGATACGTGTCTCAGCACGGGCGGAGTTTCTTTTATAAGTACCCTCCCACCAACCGGACAAAGGCACTTTCATCATCACACCGACATTAAACATTCCGGCAAATTCATTCTTAAAACCGTTGAAAGCATTCGGGTTCGTTACCAGATAGTTGGCCGACAAAGCCACATTGGGCAACATGTCTGCCAAGACTATCCGTTCTTTCTTCTGATAAATCTTAGCTGCCAGTTCCAGGCTTTTCAACTCATTGCGGTTAGCAAACGCTTCATTCACATTTGCGGTAGCGTCACTGGAATGGACGGGGAAGTTCTCTATATTTTCATCTGCCAGCGCCAAAGGTTCATCCAATGGCAAACCGCAAATCTGGGAGAGCAGCATACGCGACAAAGCCAGACCGTTATCCACTTTCGTCTGCGCCATTTCCGCCTCATTCAGTTTTACCTTTACCGACAGTCCGTCTGCCTGGGTGGCAACTCCTTCGGCGATCATGGCTGTCACGTCACTGTCCATCTTCCGGAGTAACCCGACATACGCATCGGCCAGCTTTTTCTTATTGACCAACGAAATCACCTGCCAATAAGTTTCATCGGTTTTATAAATGACTTCCTGTAACTGGAGGTCGTTCATCGACTCGGCCAATTCACGGGCATATTTGGTAATCTGATTATAGGAAACAATCTTTCCTCCCATAAAGACCGGTTGAACCAACGAAACGCCTCCCACCCAAATATTCTGCACATCCAGATGTTGCACATCGTCAATTCCTCCCATTAATTGTCCGAAAACAGGAAGTTGGGCAAGCGGTCCCAGGGCAGAACCGAGTTTGGCACTCAAAGCGTCCATATCCAGCAGATTGATATCTTTCTGATTCCACATATATCCTCCCATAGCGGAAAGCTGCGGAAAATATTTAGTAAAAGCCGCTTTGCGTTCTTCATTGGCCGCCTTTACCTTTTCGCCGGACATCTGTAATTCCTTATTATTCTGAATAGCTAAGTTTCGACATTCTTCCAATGTCAAAGTCTGTTGGGAACTTGCATAACCAGAACAGACCAACAATCCTACTAATACAATAATCCGTTTCATCTTTTTATTGTTTTTTCATCCGGAGACTTTATTTTACCACTAAAACAACTTATCACCTTTATCTAAATAAAAAACAACCGGTTATCTCCTATTGTTTATATTCGATAAACCTATATTCTTCGTACACAAACAAAAGTACGATTTATCGGTGCAAAAGTACTGGTTTAGTTTAAATATAAAATTGAATTAATTCAATTAAAGATGCGCTTTTTCAGCTTGCAGTACCAGGCATTGCTGATTCCCATATACTGAGCAATATATTTGTCGGGAACACGCTGCATGATCCACATGTAATGATTATAAAGGTATTTGATAAATTCTTCTGCCGTACACGACTGACGGATGGCAAACATAGAATAAAGTTTTGATATGATAGTCAGCATCGCATTCTGGTAATACGATGCAAATAGCGGATAACGCAGGGAAAGGTCCTCGATATGGGTACGTGATAGCCTTAGCAGTTCACCAGCTTCGAGCGCCTTAATCTCGAACTCGGAAGGCGCCTGGGTAAAATAACCGATAGCGGAAAGGAAAGGATATTGATAGTCGGATGAAAAACCGGTTACGCATTCATCGCCTTTTTCGCTTACATATAAATTAATGAACAGTCCTTTATTGATGAAGTAGGCATCCTGACAAATCTCACCGGTACGAAGCAGGTAATCCCCTTTATCGACAGCAACCACTGTAGTGATATTCTTCAGTTCACTCACAAAGACTTCGTCGCGGGCTAGAGATTCCGGTAGATCCGCTAAAAGCTTCGCTAAGTAGCCGTCTGTTTCCATCGTTAATCTTCCAACGTGAAGTTTCTCTTTCCAATCAAGTTTCCGTCAATAAAAATATCTACACGGTAAGTTCCCGGAGAAAGGAATTCTTCGATATCCCAATACATGGTAACGGGATATTCTTCCCCGTCATATTCGATCAGTTTCTTCATTGAGTAATTGATATCCTTTCCTTCGAAGGGGAAAACATCAGCACGGCTCTTTACCAGCACATCATCGTCCGGTTTCATAATACGCACATATACAGTCTTCTCACCAACAGGAGCGGTAATATTCTTGGCGATACGGAAATCGACTACGAAACGTTCCATACGTTTGATCTTCTTTGCCAGCTTTCCACGCGAATTGACCGGAGTAACCGTGATGCCGGTAGCATCCAGGCGGCTTGCAATAGTAACGCGTTCTGCCAACTTTTCTTTTTCTTTCTTCAGGGTAGCAGCTTGCGATGTGGCACGCTGGTATTTCTGAACAGCTTCTTTCTTTTCTACCTGCAACTGTTCGTTCGCTCGGTTCAAAGAGTCGATCTGAACAACATAATTACGCATGATCTTACGAAGCGTTTCCAGTTCTTTCTTCAGACGGGCAATTTCTTTGGTATTTGTCGCCTTCACCGTACGGAGTTCTTCCATCAGGCGCTGAACCTTTGCCTGCTCTGTGGATAACAAATTCATCAGGGAATCATTGCCTACCTTGAACTGGTATCCCTCATATTGCATAGAGAGTTCATTAAACTCATCTTCAAGCGTTTGCTTATCCAGGTCATAAGCCTCAACCAAATCATTCATCTGCTGTTTCTGCTGATAAATATAATAACCTGCACCAGCGATAATCAGTATCAACACGACTACCGCCATGATTAATAATGAGAGTTTATTTATTTCCTTCGTTTCTTTCTTTTCTGTATCCATACGGTTCCTTCTAAAAATGAACGTACAAAGGTAATGTTTAATCAGATGTATTAAAACATATCCTGTCCGTTTATACATTTTTTAAGAACTTAACCATCCTTTCAACATATACCGACACCTTTTTAGTTTCATTCGGATGAAAATACAGTTTCTTTCGGGAGAAAACACAGTTTCTTTCGAATGAAACTTTTGTGAAATCATAAAAAATATATTGAAATCTCCTCATCAATACCTTTATATATAGGATGAGCTTTACAGATTTTCTAAATAAAATTACTACCTTTGCGCCACTCAATTAAATAATAACACTGCATGCACGAGAAACTTATTATTCTTGATTTCGGCTCGCAAACAACTCAATTGATTGGCCGCAGGGTCAGAGAGTTAAACATGTATTGCGAGATCCTTCCCTACAACAAATTTCCGCATGATGCAACCGATGTGAAAGGGGTTATCCTTTCAGGAAGTCCTTACTCCGTTTACGACGAAAATGCTTTCAAGGCAGACCTGAGCGAGATTCGTGGAAAGTATCCGGTTTTAGGTATTTGTTACGGGGCTCAGTTTCTGGCTTATACATCCGGAGGCAATGTAGAACCGGCCAACTCACGTGAATACGGACGTGCCAATCTATCCTACATTAATAATGAAGATCCTCTATTGAAAGGCATCGACACCGGTTCTCAGATATGGATGTCTCATGGAGATACAATCACCGTATTGCCGGACAACTTCAAAGTGATCGCCAGTACCGACGATGTAAAAGCGGCAGCTTATCATGTAGAAGGCGAACAGACCTGGGGCGTACAGTTCCATCCGGAAGTATTTCACTCTACAGACGGTACAAAGTTATTAGACAATTTCCTGAATATCTGCGGATGCGCCAAAGACTGGACACCGGCTTCTTTCATCGAATCGACGGTTGCCGAACTGAAAGAGCAACTAGGTGACGACAAAGTGATCCTGGCCTTATCGGGCGGCGTAGACTCTTCCGTTACAGCGGTATTGCTGAACAAGGCGATCGGCAAAAACCTGACCTGTATCTTCGTAGACCACGGTTTGCTGCGTAAGAATGAGTTCGAAAACGTAATGAAAGATTACGAACACCTGGGGTTGAACGTGATCGGAGTAAACGCAAAAGATAAATTCTATAAAGCATTAGCGGGAGTTACCGAGCCGGAACAAAAACGTAAGATCATCGGCAAAGGTTTCATCGACGTATTCGACGAAGAAGCTCATAAGCTGAAAGATATCAAATGGCTGGGACAAGGTACGATCTATCCGGACGTTATCGAGTCTTTATCCATCACCGGAACAGTCATCAAGAGTCATCATAATGTAGGCGGACTGCCTGATACGATGAAACTGCAACTGGTTGAACCGCTTCGCCTTCTTTTCAAGGATGAGGTTCGCCGTGTCGGTATCGAACTGGGCATGCAGCCGCATCTGATCAAACGTCATCCGTTCCCCGGCCCTGGTCTGGGTATCCGTATCTTAGGCGATATCACGCCGGAGAAAGTACGTATCCTTCAGGATGCCGATGATATTTATATGTCGCTGATGCGCGAATGGGGTTTATACGATAAGATCTGGCAAGCCGGGGTCATCCTGCTTCCTATCCAGTCGGTCGGTGTTATGGGTGACGAACGTACCTATGAAAATACCGTTGCCTTGCGTGCCGTAACTTCTACCGATGCCATGACAGCCGACTGGGCACAACTGCCTTACGAGTTTCTGGCAAAAGTATCCAACGAGATCATCAATAAGGTAAAAGGTGTGAACCGCGTTGTGTACGACATCAGTTCCAAACCACCAGCAACTATAGAGTGGGAATAAAAAATCACAAGAAGGATAATCTAATTAACTTAATAATTTTAGGAGGAATACGATGAAACAAGATATGATCGTTATTTTAGACCTGGGAAGTCATGAAAATACGGTATTGGCAAGAGCAATCCGTGCATTGGGTGTTTACAGTGAAATTTATCCTCACGACATCACAGTAGAGGAACTGAAAGCACTGCCGAACGTAAAAGGTATTATCATCAACGGTGGTCCTAACAATGTGATCGACGGTGTTGCCATAGATGTAAATCCGGGTATTTACTCGCTGGGTATCCCCGTAATGGCTGCCGGCCACGACAAAGCATTATGTGAAGTAAAACTGGGTGAATTCACCGACGATATAGAAGCTATCAAAGAAGCTGTGAAGTCTTTCGTTTTCGATAGCTGCAAAGCGGAAGCGAACTGGAATATGACAAACTTTGTCAACGACCAGATCGAACTTGTCAGACGTCAGGTAGGCGATAGAAAAGTCCTGTTGGCCCTGTCAGGCGGAGTTGACAGTTCGGTTGTGGCTGCCTTGCTTCTGAAAGCGATCGGCGATAAACTGGTTTGCGTACATGTAAACCATGGTCTGATGCGTAAAGGTGAATCGGAAGATGTAGTGGAAGTATTCAAAAATCAGTTGAATGCGAACCTGATATATAAAGATGTTACCGACCGTTTCCTGGATAAACTGGCAGGAGTTGCCGATCCGGAAGAAAAACGCAAGATTATCGGTGGCGAATTTATCCGTGTATTCGAAGAGGAAGCTCGTCAGCTGGATGGCATCGATTTCTTAGCACAAGGTACGATCTATCCGGATATCGTGGAAAGCGGTACAAAGACAGCTAAGATGGTAAAATCTCATCACAACGTAGGTGGTCTGCCCGAAGACCTGAAGTTCGAACTGGTTGAACCGCTGCGTCAGTTATTCAAAGACGAGGTTCGTGCCTGCGGTCTGGAACTGGGCTTGCCTTATGAAATGGTTTACCGTCAGCCGTTCCCTGGTCCCGGATTGGGTGTACGTTGTCTGGGTGCTATCACCCGTGACAGACTGGAAGCCGTTCGTGAAGCTGACGCCATCCTACGCGAAGAGTTCCAGCTTGCCGGACTGGACAAGAAGGTATGGCAGTATTTCACAGTTGTTCCTGATTTCAAATCGGTTGGCGTACGGGATAATGCCCGTTCTTTCGACTGGCCTGTTATCATCCGCGCCGTAAACACAGTAGACGCCATGACAGCCACCATCGAACCGGTAGACTGGCCTATCCTGATGAAAATCACAGACCGTATCCTGAAAGAAGTAAAAAACGTAAACCGCGTTTGCTACGATATGTCCCCGAAACCCAATGCGACTATTGAGTGGGAATAAGATATAGGATTTAATAATATGAAAAGGAGTTGTGTCGAAGGATGCAACTCCTTTTTTATATTATCTATAGCAACCTTCCTCCTTTACAAAAAACAATCGAACAAATATTATCCGATATAGACAATCATTCATAACCCAGGAATGACAAATATATTTTCTTTGTTTTATAGGGGGCAGCAAAAAGTTTGTCATAGCTCATTTTCAGTAGATTACAAAGAAAGCAGCTTACAACCAGGGGTAAAAAGTACCTACTTTCGCTCTCGAGTTTGTCATAATTAACATTTATCATTTTTATATCACTCCAATAAAGATCAAAGCAGGTTGCATTTCACTAATAATGAGTTTATCTCCTTTATGGATATAGACTCCCGGTCACTTTTATCATAAATAGTAACCAAATTGATTACACCTTCATCTAAAGATGTTTTTATTAAATAAGTAATAACCCTGGCACCTCCACTTTTTCCCTTATTCTTAGAACAAATGCGCATACGTATCTTCCGGATATTATTACCCAAAGAAATACCTAATTCAGGATTTTCCAGCAACTCATTCTGCAAAACTGATAAATCATCCTTCATCGAAGGATATCGTTTAGCAAGAAGTTTTGCTTTTTCGGCAAAAACCGCCGTCGGTATGATTTTAAAGTTCATCGATTAAATCCTGAAGAGTTTTCTGTTTGCCCTGGATATGCCCGGCTTTTCGTTCTCCTAATTCTCTCAAACCGTCAATAACAGATTCATGTACCATATAAGTCTCCTCTTCTTCCAATTCAACACATACTGAAACCGAATTACTAAGAGCACGCAAATAACGCAAGGCTTTGTCCAATAGTTCCTCACCCTGAAGGCCCATAATTGCTTCCACTGCTTCCATTTTTAGTATAGCCTCACGAGCATTTACATAAACGGCAACAGGCTCTGATACATTTTCCACTGTTGGATCTGGCTGTGAATATGGTTTAGCTTTCTTCATGCTATAATCTATTTATTTCTTTACAAAGATAGAGATATTCGTTTATTATTCACACGTCTGACAATTTTTAACCCAGCTTCTCCCTCCTATTTTTTCCCGACAATCTTCAGAAAACGTCCGGAAGTAATATTCACTTCTTTTATTTCGAAATAATCTTTTAACTGCGTAGCACTCACCCGTTTATTAACAGGCAGACCTACTTTGCGGTAAGCAGCCGTCAGGATTACAGACGAATCAGAACGCGAATAGGTCTCTCCCACCCGGAACTGCTTCTCCACGATCTCCTTCAGTTGCTGCTTTTTACGAAAGACAGTGGTGCCAACTTCCTCTACTGCCCGTTTGATCTCGCTGTCTTTGAAGTCGACACTCCGGATATAATCGGCCCCTTTGCGGAGATAACATTCATGGAACATGCAATCGTATTCGGAAGAAAGGATACGCGCCAGGTAACGGCTGTAACGGTCCTGGTCTTTCTCGTCGGGAGAGAAACGCAGGTAAGCGATCCGTTCGAACTGCTCGAGGAGAAATATACGACGCTGCTTACGACTGGTCTGCCGATGACGGGCCAGACGGTCGTTGTCGGTCAACGGGTACTGTTTGTCTTCATGCGTCACCTCAAAAAACGGGACATCCCGGTAGGCATTAAACAAACTGTCCGCCGAACGGTACAGGCTCTTTACCCGTTCCTGCTCACGGAAATTATCCTGCCGGAAATAATTATCCTTTCCATTCTGATAGACATACTGCTGATAAGTAAGATTGACGGCTGCCTCCATATACGTCTCCCGGTATCCGCGCCGCTTATCCTTTTTACTCTTTTCCCTGATCTCCGTCATGGCCAGCCGGGCACTCTCCAGCCACTCGTCCACCTCCGACGCATTCATTGCCTCCAGCGAAGGCTTGATACTGGTTATATGCGTCAGGCTGCGAAAACCGTTACGGAAACGGCCGGCTATCTGTATCGCTTCCGTCCGCGGATCGATCACCGACTGCTCCGCTCCGTAGAGATCAGAAAGCAGGATGATATCCGGCTTACAACGTACATCGATATCGACCGCCGAAAAGAAACGGCTGGTGAAAAAGTTATACCGTTTCAACTCTTCGATCCGGTCGTGCATGCTCCGGTCTTTCACATGCCTCAGCTTCGCAATGCCCTGGGTACTACAAAAAGTAGCAGAGTTTTGCAACTCCCCCATATCCTTATAAAGCGATTCGATCGTATCGATGGAATTGACGAAGATGCAAACTTTACTCTTACATTCGGGCAATACTTCCGCCAACGCTTCCACCACATTATTAGTCGTGACCAGACGGAGCGGCTTACGATACGGATAAGCCGGCTCGATGCGCAGTTCGGTGAAACCATGTTCCTCAAACCTCGGATCGCGGAGCAGGATCGGCGTGGCACTGACAAATGCCATCTGCCGGAAAAGAAAAAAGTCGTCGAGCGGTGCCTCTATCGTCTCACGGAAATCGTTATCCTGAATGATCTTCTCGCATTCGTCGAACAACATAAAAAAGTCCTTATACATATCGACACCTTCATCCTCCATCGCCTGCTTTACCTTCCAGAAACTTTCGGGTGTCACCATGATCTTGCAGCAGCCGGGATATTTGCGGATATGGCGCGCCACCTCATCAGTCTTGACACCGCGGTAAATACCCAGCAGGTTCTTATGTTTCTCCATCTTCCCGACAATCACCGGCACGTTCGGTTCGATGATAATAGAAGAACGGGGAGACATGATCTCGCAATAGGTAGCTCCCAATCCGGGCAATACCTTGTTCAGTATCACCCGTGTCGGTATATTTTCTTTTCCGTGGCGGCGAAGGGCATCCGACAGATACTCCCCTTTCCGGATATCCAGTTTAACGGTACGTATCATCACATTATTCCCTTTCAAATTGTACGGACCTCAGGCGTTGCATGAGTTCAGGTGAAACTTTAAACACGACATCTTTCACGGAGATAGATCCGGCGCGTATCTCTTTGGGATCTTTCACCAGCCTCGACTGTGCCGTCAAAGTAAACGTCCCCAGTCCGCTGATCGACACGCTGTTGCCGTCTTCCAGCAGGCTGATGATCCCTTCTTTGATTTGTTCGATTGCTCCGAGCATAGCGGCACTGCGGAATCCATGATCGCCGGTCACATAAGAAGCCAGTCCTTTTGAATCGACATTGTCCGAACGGATCACCTGCGGATAGAAGCCGTCTTCGATATCTTTGGAAAGATTGGTCGGGCGTTTGCGTAGTCTATATTTTACAGCCATTGTTTTGTATTGCTTAAGGTTACTTTTCCAAAGATAGGATATATAATCGAGAAAAAGGCGGTTTCCGGCAATTAGTTATGGGAAAAGGCTGTTATCCGGATTGTCATCCCGGTGACAATGAAATATCATCGGGATGATGTCGGAACGTCACCGAGGTGACAGTTTGCAAAAGTAATAGGCTTTGCCGTTAAAGTATTAAGCTTTTAGGGTTAGATACTATAGCTTTTGAGGTTAAGGGCAAAAGGGTATGATCTATTGAATACCAGACATGCTTATTCTTTTAAAAGTGGCATTTGATTAAGCATATTTTTTATTTTTATTGCCACACGGGGCATTGGTTCAGCAATTGTTAAACCAACTACGTCATATTCTTTTGCTATATCGTTTATCACCCTTACGACGGTTTCAATCTTTAGTCCGTCAGGATCAGTGCCAACGGCTGCAATAATCTCAGCCGGATCTAAAGCATCCAGATCAAAATGAATAACCACTTTCGAAGCACCGGTAGTTTTAAGCCAATCAAGAACAGCCGTACTATTTTGAGCAACATGGGCAGGCGAAAGGCTCTCTACACCGATTTCCTCCTGACGCTCTTTTGAAGCGTTTGTATCATTCCAGGCACGCAAACCAACAATAATCGATTTTGACGGATTGAGTTTAGCGGGAAACAGATCTACAATCTCCTTGTCACCCATACCAAAACAAGCGGTCAATGCCATTGCATGATAACCTGTATAACTATCACCGGGTAAATTTAAGTCGGGGTGAGCGTCTATCCACACAACCGCAACATCATCAGGATATTTTTCTGCCAGGTAGGTAAACGGCACCACACTAACCGAGCACTCTCCTCCAAGTGTCACAATACGGTCGGGATTTTCTCTTCTAATCAAATCCAAAGCATCTTTACTTTGTTTAATAATAGCACGATAACCGCTAATACCCTTTTCCTCTTTGTGACTTTCCATATCGAGAGAAATGGGGACTTCAACAGTTTGTTGCTTACTTTCGGGTGCAAGCACTTGCAGTAACTGCGCCCCAAGAAAATAACCACGTGAAACATCATTGGCGGGAATGTCGGGCATCCAGCTTGCAACCACTCCTCCCTGCCATTGAGGATAGATTAAGCGAAGTGTTTTAGAATTTGTTTTCATCTCATTCGATTTTGCATAGGTTGTGCCTATAATAAGGCTAAGCACAACAAATAATAAGAACTTGTGTTTCATTTTTAATGCAAAGTTACTGTGTATATACAGATCACACAAGTACTGATAAACCCTCATCCCTATTATTGAGCAAATAGAAAAGTGGGGAGATAATTTTCGACCTCAAATGAAAGAAATCCTTGGAATAGAAGAATAGAAAAATACGTTTCAGGATGACAAAAGCAATAACTCAAGACCTTGTCTTAGCCGATGTCCTATACTCATTCGGTGAACATCCGATAACCCGTTTGAAGGCTCTGCTGAAATATTGGGGATATTGATAACCCAACGCATAAGCAACGTCACTGATCGACTTGGACGGATCGGCTAATAGTTCTTTTGCAACAGCCATTGTTTTTACCAAAATATATTCCTGGGCGGACGTTCCGGTTTCTTTCTTGATTAAGTCACTTACGTAGTGAGACCTTATATTCCGGCAGTTGCCTGGGGAGAAGTTTCTTTCTATTCATGGATGGGATCGACTACCACCAATCTGATCAATCTGCTGACCGCTTATCTGTGGGTAATCATTGTAATAGAAGTTTATCGTTCACAAAAAGTACAACGGGCCGTAGAACCGTTGGTCAGTTACGGCCGTATGGGGTTGACAAACTATATCGTACAGTCTGTGGCCGGTGTCTTCATCTTTTCCGGTTTCGGATTGGATTGGAGTCATTTGGGAGTTTTCCTGAGCGTATTGGTTTGCCTTGCTTATACAGGCATACAAATCGCAATTAGTCATTATTGGCTGAAAGGTTTCCGATATGGCCCAATGGAATGGCTGTGGAGAACGGGAACCTATATGAAATGGCAACCGCTGGTACGCTAACTGTAAGTTTTTATATCTCCATCTGAAAAAACATCGTTCCGCTGATCATCAAGTATCACCGGAACGATGTTTTTTTGAAATCACTTTATCTCTTTGACCACCCGGCAAGGATTCCCTACCGCCAGTACATTCGATGGAATATCTTTTGTTACCACACTGCCGGCACCGATCACGGTATTATCACCGATGGTTACTCCCGGCAGGATATTTACACCGGCACCGATCCATACATTATGTCCGATAGTTACGGGACGGGCATATTCAAGACCACGGTTTCGCTGCTCTGCATCCAACGGATGACCGGCAGTATAGATACCAACGTTCGGGGCGATAAAAGCATTGTCACCGATACAGACCTTAGCCCCATCCAGAATAACCAGGTTTACATTGGCATAGAAGTTCTCTCCTACTTCAATATTATATCCGTAATCACAAGCAAAAGGCGGTTCGATGATCAGGTTGTTTCCTGTTTTACCCAAAAAAGATTTCAGTAATTGCGTCTTTTCTTCCTGCTGAGAAGGGCGCAGACGGTTATAATCGTAAAGCTGTTCTTTCGCTTTCTCACGATCCGACAACAATTCAGCATCGTAGTTGGCATCATACAACAAACCCTGACGGCATTTTTCTTTCTCTGTCATTGGCTACATTTTTATGTTCCCTACAAATATAAGAATTATTTCAGCTTACGAGGGCTTTCCCTCTTCCGCCAGAAACATTCTATTTGTTCCAGAGAGACGCCCTTTGTTTCAGGAACATAAAAATACCCCCAGATCAGCGCAAGAAAAGCAATCCCTCCGTAAAACCAGAAAGCACCGGCAGGATTCCCCAGGTCCTCTCCTTCCGTAAGGATTTCTTTTCCCGGTATTGTCAGCGCTTTTACGATCTTAAAGAAGGTAAATGAAACAATACTGTTAAAAAGCCAGACGGAAAGTGAACCGAGGGAAGCTCCCAGTCCACGTAACTTCAACGGGAAGATTTCCGAGATAATCAGCCATCCTAAAGGTCCTATACTGATGGCAAAGAATGCTACATAACAGAATATAAGTAAAATAGCCACCCATTTTACAGAGTCGCCCAACTGATTTACATAAACAAAACACAAGCCTAACAGTAAAAGCGAAACGACAATTCCGGATAATCCTATAAAATAAAGCTTTCTTCTTCCCAGACGGTCGACAAAATAGACAGACACAACCGTAAAAATAACATTGACCAATCCAACCCCAACAGAGGCCCATATAGCAGCAACAGTCCCGTCAAAACCTGCCATCAGAAAGATTTTAGGGCTATAATAGATCACTGTATTGATCCCGACAAATTGTTGGAAGAACATAATCCCTATGCAAATAATAAGAGGCGTCCTCAACCAGGGCTGTAAAAGCTCTCTCCACCCGGACTTCTCCGCTTCACTTCTTTTTATCTCCTCCTGCATCTGCCGAAAAGAAATCTTTGCCTGTGCTTCCCCTTCTATCCTGTTCAGAATGCGGATACTCTCGTCATGCCTTCCTTGACTCATCAACCAACGCGGAGTTTCCGGCATAAAAAACATACCAATCAAAAGAATACAAGCCGGAATAACTCCCACATAAAACATCGGCCGCCAGCAAGTCATATCGCTTTCATCCGCAAAATACAAATCTGATAAATAAGAGACCAACACCCCGATCGTAACCATTAGCTGGAACATGGAGACAAGCGTACCTCTCACTTTTGTCGGTGAAATTTCAGCTATATATAAAGGAACGGCAAAAGAAGAAACGCCTATGGCTACTCCCAGAAAAAGACGGGCTAATACTAAATTCCAGGCATCGGCAGCAATCCCTGACCAGACTGCCCCAACCGCAAAAATAACGGCTGATGCCAGAATCACTTTTCTGCGTCCTAACCGGTCCGTCAGTTTACCACAGAACAAAGCCCCCAGGATGGCTCCCAACAACCCTGCTGACGTAATCTGTTCAACCATTCCGTTGTCTATTCCAAAATCCTTCTGGAAAAAAGGAATAGCTCCCGATATCACTCCCGTATCAAAGCCAAAAAGCAGACCTCCGGTTGCCGCGATAATGGCTATGACATAAATCAGCATCCTGTTATGCGCTGTTTTCATGGTATTAAATTTATATATAAATGTTTCTACGGAACAAATTCCTTCCAACAATCTTCTTTTATCTGCGGAGACGGGACAAACAGAAAAGTATCCGGCTCCTCCTCAAAAGTACGATAAATAGATTTATCCTTTTTTATCCCCAGCATCGAATAATCCGACGGAGATTTGCATATCAATTCCGATTTCAGATAGCAAGGATTAACCTGCCACTGAATCTCATCCGATCCGTCGAACACCGGATACCAAGCTATACCTTTATGTTTTCTAACATCATCATACACAAACCCATATTCTCGGTCACACCAGGCACCAAAGGTCAACGGCCTGTCCGGATTTACACTGATAGTAGCATGTACCCAGTAAGGAGGAACTACTACTACATCTCCCGGTCCGGCATAAACGGCGAAACAGCGTCCGGGACTGTCTCCGGCATATTCCTGCATATAAATAATTGCCTCACCGGACCATATCTCATACACTTCCGGAGTAGACCAGTTACTGAAAGGGGACACTTTATGAATATGCCCCTGGCTACGGATAGGTTCCGTTCCCAGCTTACCGGCTGCATATGTCACAACTCCGTATAGCAGATGCATGGATTTCAGTAATTCCCGATGCACGGCTTTACCGACATCCATGGCTATCGAATAGACTATATCAGGACCATCACAATCAGGGTTCATCAAACTCTCGGAAATATCCTTTAACCTGCGTGTTTCTACCTCTGGTCCGAAAATTCCGGGACCATAAGAAAAACCTATCGGATCTCCGGTTAATTTTATATCGAGTCCCGGGTCAAATGTAAAATCGTGACCAGAACGATCAGGCTGATAAGATTTCATTCTTTCTTCTTTTACTGGTAAAACTATATTCTGCCGCCAACACTGCTGCATTATCTCCTAATTCCGATGCTACAATCTTCACCTTTTCCGTGGGACACCAGGCCAGCCGTTCCACCCGTTCACGAATATAAGGCAATATGACATCTTTACTTTTCATAATTCCCCCTCCCAGTACAATAACCTGTGGATCATAAGCATGTATATAGGTCACAATTGCAGCACTCCATACATCCATACATTCGTTTCTCACAAGCAAAGCATCGATATCTCCCCGGGATGCCAGACTAAATATTTCTTCAAAGTCATAACAGTCAGCCTTGTCCCTGAACGAAGCCGTCAATTTTGTATTATCCTTTATAATAGAAGAAAGAAAAAAAGATGAAGAAAGCGCTTCTACGCATCCGACATTTCCACAACTGCATTTTCGTCCTTTATAATCGACAACAAAATGGCCGCCTAACGAACCTGCCTGATAATGTTCACCATACAGGACACGCCCATCTAAAATAACTCCTGTACCTATCCCGGTTCCGATCGTCATCATGACAACATTATCCAATCCTCGAGCCGCTCCGCATTCCCATTCTCCAACTGTCGCCATCCGGGTATCATTGTCCATATAAAAAGGGACTCCCCAATTCAACTCACACCAAAGTTGTAAATTCAACTCACACGCATCATCATATTTTTCGTTTGTGGCAAGCACCTGGCAATGTTTTACATCCACGATACCGGGAAATGCCAGACTGATTCCCGCCAACTCAGAAATATGCACTTCGTTGTTATGCAGTAAATTATTGATTGCATCCTTTATTTTAGGTAGATTGATCCGAAGTCCTTTTTCCGAGTCTGCCGGTAAAACAGTAAAATGCAGAATTTTACCGGAGCGGATCAAGCCGATCTTTATAAAGGTACCTCCCAAATCTATTCCAATAGTATATTTAATCATATCCTTTAAACTAAAGTAGGAACTCCGTTTACATCCACCAGACGCCGGGCAAACCCTGTATCGGCAATTGTTGCATAATCATGTCCGGCATCAGAAGGCCAACAGGCGGAAAATACCAATTTCTGATACCCGGTATTGGCTACCCGGTGTGCTACTTTCCCCGGGATGTAATGAAGACTTCCCGGAAACATTCGTTCAGCCCATACATTCCTTCGTTCATCCATCAGGATCAGGAAGCCTTCACCTTCCACCCCCCAATAAAACTCTGCCCGATCGCTGTTGGAATGGAAATGTCCTTTCGTCATAAAATACTCCTGCCCGACCTTACCGGAATAAAGTGTCGTAATCCCCATGAACAGGCCACCGGGGGTACTCTCCAAAACCGGGAGGTAACTGCTGACATGATAAACGACCTGTTCTTTATTCATCTTCCCATATGCCTCTTTATCCTGGAATACCCCGTCCAGATCACCCAATACACGAGTTGATTTCACAACATCTTCTCCTGTAAGACAATCATTGGTAAAAAAGACTTCGGGTATAAAAACCTTGTTTGTTCTCATAATCATTATTTTGTCACATTGATTTTCTTCATTATCTGATCCACTCATCAGCCGATACGTAATACTCCTTGCCAGCCAGATTTTCGGGAATCTCTATACTGACCTGTTTATGTTCATCCGGTAGCAGGTTAAAGTAACCATCAGAAACATATACCGGCAATAGCGACTTTCCCGATTCCTTGTCTCGCACATTCACTTTGATACCGGTAGCGATCTTTTGCGAGTTGTTTTTTATCTCTGCCCGGATCAATATCTTATTATCCTTTTTCTTCGGTGTATTCCATTTTATGCGGAGTTCAGATTTTCCTCCTTCCTGTAAAACAGAGAAATCGGTTGGTTCGGAAGGGTTGATCCAATAATCATTCTCCGAGACGATCTTTCCCCGCCGGTCAGATAATTGGGTCCGGACGAGCGAAACGTCTCTGATTTCCGGAGGCAAAGCAATTTCCATACAGTCTGTCAGCTTATTTGCTTCTAATTCCACAGAGATCTTTTTCTCATACAATTGCTTTCCTTTCAAATCGTACACCCTGAAAAAGACTTTTGCATCCGGTATATTTTCAAGTGTCGTATTAACGACCTGTAGTTTTTTGTTTACTGAATTCCATTGAACATGTATCGGTTCGCAGGCTTTCTTCGCTCCATAAAAAGAACCGTGCGTCTCATAATCATATGAATAAGTCTGCCAGATCATGCTTGGCCATGCCGGATGGCTCATCCATAACAACAGACCACTGGCATAGTTCCACATTTTCTGATTCCAGGCTTCAAACATATTGCGATACAGATTATAATTAATGAACTGGGCACGTGAACAGAATTCATCCGCATTACGTGACGGAGCCTGTCCTAACTTTTCCACATCACGGATATAGTTTTTCCAATCGAAACTTTCATAGTGTAAATCATGGTAATACCAAACATCACCGATAGGCCATAGATCTTCTTCCGGTATAAATTTGCGAAGAGTTTCGACGGTCGGTACGGACGGTGCTCCCAACTCCGTACTGAAACCATCCGCTTTTCCGGTCAGATACTCCAACTGATTATCAATGTAGTGCCACGGACCGCTTGAACAAAGATTCAAATCCCTGGAGTTCCCGTGATAATGCCGGGTACCATCCACTGCACTGATTATCTTCTGAAAACCGTCTTCCAATATTTCCGGAGCATATCCTTCATTACGCGGACACCAGATGGCAATAGAGGGGTGATTACGGAAACGAAGGACAATATCCCGGGCATTGGCAAGGAATAATTCATCATCCAACGGTTCCAGGTTGTATCCCTGAGTCGAAATGGAAAAGTCATTCCAAACGAGCAAACCGTATTCATCACAAAGAGTATAAAACAATTCTTCCGTAGATTCTCCGGTCCAGTTTCTCACCATGGTAAAATTGGCTTCCTTATGCAAACGGAAATAAGGTTCCAACCGTTCACGGGTTACCCGTTTCATACCATCATCCATTCCCCAGTTTCCCCCGCGGCAGAAGATACGCTTTCCGTTTACACAAATAGTCAGGAAAGGATTTTCCGGCTGAGTGGTCTCCTTCCGGAGGTATTGTATTGCTCCGTCAGTTAACGAAGGAATGATTATCGAAGAAAAAGCCGGACTCTCCACCGGTACACGTTTCTTATAATCAAACAAAGATCTTCCTTCCTCTACATCCGTAGGGCTATACTGAAAACGTATATTTTCCTTTTCGGCAGTCTGTGCCATCAGTTCATAAGAAAGTTCCCGGATACCAAAACGGATCTCTTTCTTTTGCTTTACCTGATCCTCCTGAGTCACAGTCAGGGATAATTTATACAAAGCCTGTGCCCCATAACCGTTCGGCCACCATAAAGCAGGGTTATGGATACGGAGTTGTCCGAATTGCTCCGGTGTGAAACTTATATTTTTTTGTTCGGAAGGTTTCAGTATTACTTCCTGTGAAAAAGAGATATCTCCTATCTTTCCATTCACGGAAACCGTTTGTGTCTCCGGGGTTGTATTCACCAACCGCGTTTTAATTTTAATATCGGCATAAGTCGTATCCGGCAATGGTAGATCTGTGATGACCTGAGGATCTTCCATCAGGACATCACCTACCGGAACCAGTCTGACATCCTGCCAGATACCTATATTCCTATCCCGGATACCAGGTATCCAGTCCCATCCTTCCGAAGAGATAAAAGTCGGTCCGTCCAGACAAAGGGCACCACCATTACCGCCAAACCATTCCTTATTCTCTTCAAACGGAATACCCGGATTATTGGGTGGAAAAATATGAACGGCTAATGTATTCATTCCCTGTTTATCCAATAAACCGGCCACAGTATACAAGCCTCTTTTAAAGGCTCCGTTCATTGTACCCAGGCGGATACCGTTCAACCAGATATCCGCCTTATAGTTGATACCGTTCAGTAATATCTGATAGTCCGTATCCTTCATCGTCTGAGGTATCTCGAATGAGATACGGTACCACCAGTCCATACGGCAAAGCGTATCCGGTATCAGTAAGTTATTCAGGCCATAATAAGGATCCGGATATACTGACTGTTCGACCAGTGTGGTAAGGACTGTTCCCGGCACAACCGCATTATACCATTCATCGGCATTTGTCCGGGTATCCCACAAAGATATACCTTTTCCTGCCAGCTTATATCCTTCGATCATCTCCCAACCGCCGGAAAGCAGGAAATTACCTTCTTCATCCTTTTGTAACTGTCCGGATACGGCTTGGTAGGCTTTCCTTTCCGTTATAATCTTTCCGGCTTTTGAATGGGGAAGTTCATCAGCCTGTTGCCTGACGGTCCGTCCGAAATTCAAGTTACTCTGCCCCTGTACTGACGCTCCGATCAACAGGAATGCCAGCAAACTTAACCAATATATCTTTGTCATAGTTTTACCTACTTTTTCAACAATTTATCTTCCATCACTTCTTTAAAAAGAAGATATGCTTCAGGAGTGATATGAATATGGTCTTCTTTGAAGTATTCCATAATAGGGCAATCATTCTCATCGACAAATTTCTCCCAGACACTTACATAATCCATATAATCATACAATGCAGCATATTCTTCCATCAGTCGATTGGCTTTCTTATATTTCTCAAAAGAGTTCACCCGCGCCGGACAAGGCTTGATGGAAACAAGCAGAATACGGCATTCCGGATAATGATAATGAATGAGACGGCTCATACAAATGACATCTTCCATAAACTGTTCAGGAGTAGTCTCCGTCTCATTCAAATCATTATCGCCTTCATAGATAACGACCTGGCGAGGATTAAAAGGCTTGACAACTTCATCGAAAAAATAGATCTGATCGCACATCATAGAACCACCGAATGCCCTGTTCACTACCACCGAGTTTGGAAAATACTTCTGTGTATCTCCCCATCGTGTAAACGTAGAGCTACCTATAAATAAAACACAACCTTGTTGGATTCCTTCCTTACTGTTTTTATCCCTTAACTCCTGAATCTTTTCTTCCCATTGCGCAGCCCGTTCATATTGGGCCGAAGCTAAAACGCAATGACAGGATAAAATACAAAGCAGAACTATCTTTTTCATGATCTATCACACCTTTCCTTCTTATTTTTTCACTTTAAAACACCAGAACCACGCTTCCCAGCCATTAGACAAGACATGCGCCAAGACCAATTTATCTTCGGTCAACTTCAGAATGTCAAATTCATGAACCGTTTTCCCTCCTTCGTTCGGAGAAACTCCTTTCAGGATCGTTCCGTCCACAATTGTCAATGTACCGATAGACCAGGGAGTTCCGTCAGCCATCACCTTCTGTTTAGTCATATCAAACTTAAAACTACCCTTCTCCACAACTTTTCCGGTCTGACTTATCTTCGTAAAATTGGCGGCACCGTTCAGGTCGAAATGCATAACGCCGTCTTTCCCGACTTCCGGATCTTGATCATCCATATCTCCCGCCTTGATCGTTGCCCAGGCCGGAGCGGTATTTCCGGGATAGCCGCCATTTCCCCAAACGACATCGTCCGGACTTGTATAATCCCACATCCAGTCTTTACCATTTTTATCCGTTCCTGCAAAAATGGCCCATTCATCTTCTATCGGATAAAGAATATTGTCAATAGTCACCTTACGAGTCGTAGAAATGGTTCCTCCAGCACATATTCCGGTGAAAACAATCTCTTTCTCACCTAAAAACGGGACCAGAACCGTATCCTGCTGACGCACAGAGATGCCTGAACCATAATTCCAATGAGATCCGACCATCGGAGTATTATTGATCATAACAATCTTATTTCCTCCCTCTGTCAGCGGATATACATCCAACTTCAACTCGCTTTCCGCGATCACACTACCTTGTTTATGCTCCTCCTCTATCGGATTACAAGACAACTGAAACATTGCCAGTAGCGAAAAAAGAGCGATTATTATCTTTTTCATATAATTTCATTTAACTGTTTGATTAATACAATGCATCATTACCCCATCCCGGAGTTTGTTCAAGTACGCCGGCCGATAAATCAATCTGTGTTTTGGGTATAGGCATGAATCCTCCCGTTTCCTGGATACGTTGTGTCAGATTACCCATATTCATCACATCATCCACTCCATTATTCTTAACTTTTACGCCGTTCTGTTTTTCAAGGGATTCGCCTGCAATGCCCCAACGAAGCAAATCATAATAACGGGAACCTTCAAAGGCTAGTTCCCAACGGCGTTCATTCTGCAACGCCCTATCCGTATAAGCAGCCAGAGGGGTTAAACCGGCACGTTCACGTACCCGGTTCAAATAACTGACATCCTGTTTCAGCTCTGCCATCATCAGCAATACATCTGCAAAGCGGATGATCACCTGATCCTGTGTGTTATCGATCTGGAAGTCAGGAGTTCGTCCATACAATATGCAACTGTAATTAACACAAGCTGTCGTTCCGTCCGACTTTGCCTGATGTGCGTTTATTGCGATATACTTCTTCTGCCAATAACCTGTTTCCTGTATCTGCATACTGGCTCCCCAGGTATAACTTTTTATATTCTCATCCGGATCGTTTACGTCCAGGATAGAAGCGGCACGCCTGAAGTCATTCGGTTCGCTTATCTCCCAGTCGCTTATCAGATTAGTACTGACCGGTCCTGCTCCCCAACCTTGTCCGAACGGAAATATATTCTCATAATTCGGTTGTTCACGAATGGAGAAATAAAGTACCGGTTGGTTTCCATAATAAATACTGGTAGAATGATTACCCATTGCAGAATATTTAATGGAAAAGATCGTTTCATTATTCTGGTCATCTCCCACCCAACTCAGGTTATTATCTGTAGCGAACTTATAATCAGGAGCCGTAGCGGAATTTGCGTAAGGCCATAAATTACCAAAATTGGAAACCAGCCCATGACCGCTATTATTAATACAGTCATCCAACCAGTTGATCACTTCCTGTTTTGTCACAGAACCGCCTTCAGTCAATGGCAGGGCGTCCTGCTTATAATATCCGGTATAAAATAAATAGACACGTGCCATCAATGATTCGGCAGCCCATTTCGTTGCATGTCCCAACTGGCTGTCTTTTACTTCATATTTTTTATCCGGCAACGTCTGAATGGCATATTTCAAATCATCCGCCATCTGAGCATATAACTCTCTGGCTTCGGCCCGCGGATTATTCACAGCTTCTGTCGTCAGAACCAAAGGTACCGTTCCAAACATACGGCATAATTCAAAATAGAAGTAAGCACGCAGAAACCGGGCTTCAGCCGCTATCTGATCTTTCAACTCCGGCTTTTCCCATGTCTTTACCACATCGAGAGTTTCCAGCAGCATATTGGAACGGAAAATCCCCTGATACATTTTTTTCCAGAAATCCGGGAACATATCGTCATTTATCTTTTTAAGTTGATCCATTGCAGCCCAGCTTCTATCTACGGCAGCTCCACCTCCCAGACGGTCATCCGAAAGCAATTCGGATACCAGGAAAGTGCATTGGTTTACATTCACTGATGGTAATATGGAATACACTCCGGTTAACGCATCCAATGCATCCTGTGATGTTTCCGGAAAACTCGACGTATCCTTTTTCACCAGATTTTCTGAATCCAGAAAACCGTCGCAACCTGTAAACAGGAATACGAGTAATGAAAGAAATGCTATCTTTTTCATATTTTAAATCGATTAGAATTTTAAATTAACACCTATCATATATGTTCTCGGACTTGGATAAAAGCCGACATCGATACCGGACACCCAACTCTTATCTGCACCATACCCGATTTCCGGATCCATTCCTGAATATTTGGTAAAGGTTGCCAGATTCTGAGCTGTCACATACAACCGGACCTGACCCAACGGCATACGGGGGAATAGTTTCTTAAAGTCATATCCTAAAGTCACATTCTGGATACGGAAATAATCCCCGTCTTCAATGAATATATCCGATATGTACAGCCAGTTTACATTCGTTCCGGATGCAACACGAGGCAAGCGGTTGGAAGTGCCTTCACCATGCCAACGGCCTAAAATGTCTGTTGTATAGTTTTCTTTCGGCTGGTCTGTAAACGACCGGTACGACTTGGCGATCTGGTTACCGAATACAGCATTTGTCGTTATCCCCAGGTCAAATCCTTTATATGCGAAATTCAGAGTCAATCCCATTGTAACATCCGGATGCGGGTTACCGATCATACATTTATCTTTATCATCAATCACACCGTCCTTGTTCGTATCTGCAAAAATCAAGTCACCGGGGGCTGTACCCGACAGCTTTGCTCTGGTATATTCTGCTATCTGCTTTTCACTCTGGAAAACACCCAACGTTTTATACCCATAGAAATAACCGATCGGGTATCCTTCCTGTGCCCGATACATTTCCGTTGTACCTTCACTCAGAATATTCGGACTTCCGTGAATAATTCCTTCGGAGTTGGCAATACGAGTTACTTCATTCTCATTATGCGACAAATTCAGGTTTACCCCGTAAGTAAAATCTCCAACATGATCATTCCAGTTCAAAGCCAGTTCAATACCTTTATTCCGAACATCACCGCCATTGATATAAGGAGCGTTCGTACCGTAGGAATCCAGAATAGGAGCCTGTACCAACCAATCTTTGGTTGTCTTTATATAATAGTCGAATGAAAGTCCCAGACGGCTACCCAGGAAACGGGCATCCAGACCTAAATCCAGCTGTTCGGAAGTTTCCCACGTTACATCCTTATTAGGTAAAATATCGGGATAAGCCCCGGAAGAAATAGTTTGCTTGTCCGGTCCGAAGAAATAATTGGACTTCAGGGACGAGATCGTTGCCAGATACTGGAACGGATCGATATCCTGATTACCGTTTTGTCCCCAGCTGGCACGGATTTTAAGGAAATCGAGATAATTTCTCGTCGGCTCCATAAATGCTTCGTTACTCATCACCCAACCGGCAGAAACTGAAGGGAAATAACCCCAGCGATTTCCTTTAGCAAAATTCGATGAACCATCGGCACGCATGACCAGGGTCAACAAATAAGTTTCCTTATAATCATAATTGATACGACCGAAGAAAGAAGCGATCCCTCTTTTCTGTAAGATCCCGTTCTTCATATAAGGAGAACCACCGACTGTTGTTTTATCGGCATAGATAACAGTTGTATTATCCAGATAGGCATGATCGAAGTCATCGAAAATCGAATTGACATTGCTGGCCGATAAATTGTCACCTAAACCACTCCGTTCCATAGACTGACCGATCAAGGCGCTGAAATTATGATTATTATTGATTTTGAAATCATAACTTACCGTATTTTCCCAAAGCCATCCAGAATTGATAAACATACGTTGAGTCACCTCATTCTCTTTATTATACACATTCGAAGCCAACTCATAAACCGGTTTAAAACTGCGATAGGAATTAGCTTCCATTGTCAAACCGAAGCTGCTCCTGATCTTCAGGTTTTTGATCGGCTGTAAAGTCACGTAGGCATTCGCTTTAATGTTATGTTTCTTTGTCAGGTTCTGACCATGTGCATAATCCATCAGGGCAACCGGGTTTTCACCAGTAGGATCCCAATCCAGTGCATAATGATAATTCCCGTCTTCGTCATACATAGGAAGGAACGGATTGGCTTTCAACGCACCGTTGATATCATTCTGATACTGGTTGCCGATAGAGATTCCCGATTTTTCAGTATAAGAATATGTCAGGTTCTCTCCAAACTTAATGATATCAAAGTCCTTATTTTTTAATAAAATGTGCTCGGTATTCAAACGAAATGTATAACGATCATACTTGGGTTGTACAGGTTTACCCAGAATACCTTCCTGTGAAGTATAGGAAATACCGATAGAATAAACGGACTGTTCGCTTCCTCCCGTAATATTCAGAGCATGATTCTGGACCGGGGCATTCTCATTCCTCATTTCATCCAACCAGTTCGTCCCTTTGTTCGTTCCATTGGCATAACTTTCCCAGTTGGGTACCATCGAACTAAAATCATAAGCAGGCAGGCCATCCATTAAACGACCTTCATTCTGTATCATCGCATATTCCTGTGCATTCAGTGTCGGAACCATTTTATATACATTCTGCACACCAAAATATCCGTCATAAGATATGGTTGCTTTTCCGGCACGCCCCTGTTTTGTCGTCACCAATACAACACCATTCGCAGCACGTGATCCGTAGATAGCAGCTGATGCAGCATCTTTCAGCACATCAATAGATTCGATATCGGCAGGATTCAGATTATTGATATCCGCACCGGTAACCCCGTCTATAATGTATAAAGGTCCCGAAGAACCGGTTGTACCCAAACCACGTATTGTCACATTGAAACCTTCGCCCGGCATACCGGATGATTGGGTAATGTTCACCCCAGGAGTCTGACTTTGCAAAGCACCCAAAGCACTCACCGTGTTCAGCTTCTGAATATCGTCTCCCTTCACCTGTACAGTCGCACCTGTTACCAGTTTTTTCTTCTGAATGCCATAGCCCACCACAACAACTTCATCCAAAGCCTGCGAATCTTCTTTTAAAGTAACCTGATAGATTGCAATGTTGGGCTTGACGGTCAATAACTGTTCCTGATAACCGATATACGTAATTTGTAAAACACTTCCGTCCGGAACAGTCAAGGTAAACCGTCCGTCCAGGTCCGTAACTGCACCGTTTGTAGTCCCTTTCTGAACAACGTTTACACCTATCAGAGGTTCATTACCGACCTCCGATACAACAATTCCGGAAATAGTCCTTCCCGTTTGAGCTTCTGCCAGCAGGTTTCCTAAAAGCAGGAAAACGGAAATGAAAACCAGATAAAAACTTCTATTTTTCTTTTCCATAAAAGAATTGATTTAATTGATTAATCACTATTTTTTTAATGTAATTTCCCTGGCGGGAACAATATGTTCTCGCTTATATAAATTTTAACATGAGACTTTTTGATAACTGAAACTTAAAGCCGTCTCAATAATTTAGCAGCTATTTCATTATTCATGACAATAGATTCATCCAACACAGCCGACCTGATTATTGCAGTCAATTCCTGATGCCATTTTACATCTCTCCACATACCGGCAAACTGCGGTCCACAAAAATTACTCGTAGCTATTCCTGCCCACATCCCCGTTTGAGCAGCCGCTACTGTTCCTAAAGCACAAAGTTCTTTCACCCAATCCCAATTCAGCAGAGGCCAGTCTTTATAATCTACAATCCCCCAGCATTCTGTAGTAATAAGAGGCCGTCCTGTTTTTCTTGCGATTTTCCCTGTCAGTTCTATTTTATCGGTCAGTAACTTCTGCCAGTACAATGGTTTCTCCCGGTAAAGCTTTTCAGCAGATCTCACCACTTTCTTATAGGCTTCGGGAGAAAACTGTCCATCCTTATAATCCACGATCTTATAAAACTCGCTGTTATTCTGATGAACCATCCATATATGATGCTCATACAAATCCAGGAAAGAAGTGTCTACTTCCTCATATTTCTGAACATCCCCATAATCAAAGGAAAAGAGGAAAGGCATATCCGGATATTCTTTCCTCATCCGATTCAAAGCATGTTTCATCCACTGAAGCGACTCTTCCTTATACCATTGTCCCCATACAACATGCGGATATTGGGATGAAAAGAAAGGAGCCCACAAATTTCCCGGCCATTCATTACACAGATCCACAAATAATACAGTATCCAACAGCCCATCTGTTTCTATAGATTTAAGAGTTGATATCCAGCAATCAGCCATCTTGTCTGGGGTTGTTATCTTCATCCTGGTATCATCTACGTCCTGACGATACCAGGAAGAAAGTCCTACCTTGATATCGCGTTCCCGACATTTTGTAAGAAACTCATTCAAAGCAGGCTGGACCTGTACTTCATTCAAATCCGGACTTCCCCAAACCTGCTGGTTCCAGACCTCATTCAACATCCATTTCCCGGTCGGATTCTCTGCGACCAGATGCGGATAAGCATCAATACGTATCGCATTATAACCACGTTCGAGCAATTCATCCAACACCTTATCCCAGTCTTCGTAACCGGCTCCCGGCCAACGACGTTCCAACCAGGAAAAGTCCCACATGGTAATTGCACGGGGCGATATCTTTCTCTTACTCATTTCCGGAACTACCTCATTAAAAGAAGAAGTTCCAAACAGATCAAAAGAAGCAAGGCTACCCAAAGTTGCCATAGTAGTTTGTTTTATAAAATTCCTTCTGTCCATATTCATTACTTAAACGGGATAATTTGCATTTACACTATAAAACTCTTTATTCAAAATGCTTGTGTATCCATAGGCTTTCTATTATTAGAATTATAACTGTTAACTATATCTCAGATTTCTATATGGCAAAGATATAGTCAGTTAAGCCTACTTCTTTTCTTTATTTTTGCGCATAATGCTGGTATTTTACCATAAATCTGAAATCAGATAACTTTCCGGTTTTTTACTCCGAACTTTTTCTGATATTCTGACGGCGACATCTGTGTGGAGCGTTTAAACTGCTCAATAAAGTTTGACAAATTATTAAAACCAGCCTCCATACTTAACGTCGAAATCTTCATACGTCCTTCTATCAATAGCTTTTTAGCATGCCCGATACGTATATCATTCAAGTACTGTACAAATGTCTTTTTGGTACGTCCCCTGAAATAACGGCAGAAAGCATTAGGCGTCAAACCGACCAGTGAAGCGACTTCTTCCAGTTTTATCGGCTTTGTAAAATTCTTCATCATATACTGGTATACTTTATCGAATCTTTCAAAATCCGAAGAATTGACAGATTCCGTGAATCCGACACTTGCCAGCAACTCATATTCGTCTGTCGTCGCCATCATTTCCAGCAACGAGATAAAGTTGGTAATTCGGGCAGCCCGGTATCATTCACCGAACGTTGGATGAAAGAACCGATCGTATCTCTGGATTTCCCCATAAACTTAATGCCGCGCCTGGAACGTTCTATCAACTGACGAATATTGTTCATTTCCGGTAAGCGGATCAGATTTTCTTCAAAAATATCTTTTAGAAAGAACAAACATAGGCAAGACGCCTTCAGTCCGGCACCTTGTTTAAAGAATTCATCATCATTCCGCCATTCATGGGGCAACTTCGGTCCTACCATACAAACATCACCTTCCTGGTATCTGTCAATATGGTCCCCGACAAAACGTGTTCCGGTACCTTCCAATATATACATAATTTCTATTTCGGGATGATAATGCCACGGAACAATAAAATGTGGCAAATCTTCTTTATAGAAGTTTATATAGCTATTGCTCGTAAATGGTAATTCCTGATAAAGTGGTATCATAATGTTTTATTTAATAAAGAAGATGGTTAGCCAATACATACTTATGCCTCTTGCACAAATATACAATCGAGCTTATATCAATATTTATTTGATATTCGCAGGAAATTATGGTATTTTACCATTAACATAAAATGGGATGTTAATATAACATAACCTTCAATATCTCTCCTCCTTTTCCATTGAAGTATTAAAGTATGGTTCAAAGAAAAATAAAAAAAGGATACGAACCAAAGGTATTTCTTCGGTTAACATATCCTTTTTTCTATGATATTTAATCTTTATTGATTCAGTACATGTATCGTATGACAAGCCACCAGTGCAGCTGTCTCCGTACGAAGACGACTTTCTCCTAATGAAATAGGTTCAAAACCCTGCTGTAAAGCCAGTTCTATCTCTTCCGGACTGAAGTCTCCTTCAGGGCCGATCAGTACTAAAGCGTTTTCACCCGGACGATACGTTTGTTTTAATAATGTTTTATCTCCATCCTCACAATGAGCGATAAACTTACGACCGTCAAAAGGTTGGCTGACAAACGATTTGAAATCAGTCATTCCTTCCAGCTGGGGTAGTGTCGCCTTTTGCGACTGCTTCATGGCACTGACCAAGATCTTTTCCAGACGGGCTGGTTTTATCTCCCGGCGTTCTGAGAAACGACAATTCAGGCAGGTAATGGCATCAATACCGATCTCGGTCGCTTTCTCTGCAAACCATTCCATCCGATCCATATTTTTTGTCGGAGCAACTGCGATATGAAGGTGGAAGTTCCATAAAGCCGGTTGCTGCCAACTCTCCAGAATGGACACTTCGCAATGTTTATGATGGGCACGACTGATAGCCGCCTTATAAAAAGTTCCTTTACCATCAGTCAGTAAAATTTCATCGCCTTCGGTCAGACGAAGTACACGAATACAGTGACCTGCCTCCTCTTCCGGCAGTTCCGGATTCACTGCAATATCCGGCGTATAAAATATCTGCACGTCTCTTTAATTTTCAATTTATAATTTTCAATTACCCGAGTATCATCCCTATAATCGTGGCTGACAACACAGAAACCAAAGCACCGGCAATCATGGCCGGAAAACCGAAACGGGTTATCATTTCCTTCTTCTCCGGAGCCAGCACTCCCATTCCGCCTAACAGAATCCCGATAGACGAAATATTAGCAAAACCACATAATATATAGGTAGACATTAAAATCGACTTTTGATACATGAACATCCCGGCATCTTTCCACTCCTGCAACTGGAAATAAGCCACAAATTCATTCAGGATCGTTTTCTGTCCCAGCAAAGAACCGACAAGCATAATATCCGGTGACGGAATACCGATCAGCCACATAAAAGGAGCCAGAATAACTCCGAGAATAAACTGGAACGTCAATCCCTGCGCTTTACCGTCAGTCACCGAAACGATCCATTCATTCAAACCGGTATAACGCCCCAGCAATCCTTCCAGAAGATAATTCGCCAAAGCGACCAGCGCAATGAATACCAAAAGCATTGCAGCTATATTGACCATCAGGCGGATACCGGTAGATGTTCCGGCAGCCAAGGCATCCAAAGCCGTCGGATGGGAACTTCCTTTTTCCAGCGTGGCAGCCTGATCAACGGCAACTTCCGTCTGCGGACAAAGCATCTTTGCCAAAACGATCGAGCCGGGTGCAGCCATCAACGACGCCGAAATCAGATGCTTGGCAAACAACACCCTGGCTACAGGGTCACCCCCCGATAACATACCAATATAAGTTGCCATAACCGTTCCGGCGATAGTCCCCATTCCGGACACCATAACCAGAAAGATCTCCGACTTATTCATCGCCGGCAAGTAATTCTTAATAAGCACGGGAGATTCAGTCATTCCCATAAATATATTTCCGGAGGTAACTAATCCTTCCGCACCCGATATATTCATAAACTTTCGTAGCAACCAGGAAAAAGCTCCCACAACACGCTGGATAATTCCCCAGTAATAAAAGAGGGAAACCAATGCTGAAAAGAAAATGACAACCGGTAATGAATGGATCAGGAATATAAACCCATTACTTTTGGTTGCGTACGGTCCTAATAAAAAGCCAACTCCCGCCTGGGTAAAGTCCATCAGTTTAATGAACGCCTTCCCCATCCATTCCAAAGCTGTTCCCACGAACGGTATATAAAGAACTGCCAGGGCAAATATGACCTGCATAATCAATCCACCTCCTATCAACTTCCAGTCAATACGTTTCCGGTCATAACTCAAGGCATATGCCACAGCCAGAACTGTCACGATCCCTAGTATTCCACGTAAAAGGGATTCCAGACTAATCCCGCTCTGTTGATCTATCATTTGGCACTTCCCTCCTCTTCTTCACGACGGCGAATCTCGTCTTTGTACATCTTTGCATATTCATAGTTCTCATCAGCTACAGCTTCTTCCATCCGTTCACTCAATTCTTCTTCATCCAGAAGAGAAAGCCATTTCTTCAATTCCGCCTCATCTTCTATATCTTCCGGTTCTTTGTCCAGCAAAGCATAATCGTTGTCATCCATTTCATCCGGCATCGAGGATTCTTCCAGCACGACTCCGCATTCTGAAACGATATGTTCTGTCGTATAGATGTCGCATTTCACCCGAAGAGCAATTGCAATGGCATCCGATGTCCGTGAATCGAGGCGTACCTGAGTTATGCCATCATCAAACAACAGCTCGGAATAGAAAACACCGTCTTCGAACTTATAAATGAAAACCTCCCGTAGCTGAATGCCGAAAGCCTGGGCAAAAGTCATAAATAAATCATGAGTAAGAGGCCTGGGAGGCGTAATATGTTCTAATGCAATAGCAATGGATTGTGCTTCCGATGTCCCTACTATAATAGGTACACGACGAGCTCCGTTTTCTTCCGCCAGTATCAGGGCATATGCTCCCGACTGAATCTGGCTATTAGTCAGCCCTTGAACCCGTAATTTTATTTTTGTATCCACACCACATAAATTTTATAGTACTGATACAAAAGTAATATTATTTCGGAATTAAAAGAGGGAAAGTGGACAAATGATGATCGGTAAAGTCTATAAAAAAGAAAAGGTTGTCATCCCGACAACCAATCTTCATTGCTAACCTTAAATCTAATACCATGAAAAACACAGTGCAAATATAAGCACTTTATGTTATTCAGCATAGTTTTATAGCACAAATCATACTTGTTTTAGCAATAATTTAGTAAAATACCTTATTTGGCAAGGTATATTAACAATCAATTCTTATCTTTCATATATTCATCCGCTTTCTCCTTCATCCGTTCAACACGTTTAGCTGTTTCAGGATGGCTTGAAAACATCTGGCGAAATTTGGATGATTTCGGTGCATCTTCACTCAAACTCATCAGTTTATTCAATGAATTATGCATGCTGTACGGATCAAGGCCATTGGCTACACTAAACTCAAAGCCGTAATCGTCTGCTTCATTTTCCTGTTTTTGAGAATATTGTGCACCGGCCAATGCCGTTGCCAAGTCGCCTAACTGGGAATCCGATAATTTAGCTACGACATCACTGGTTGCCCCTGCGGCATTTTTTGCAGCCGAAGTCAGATAAGCGTTCTTCATGGCATCTTTCGAATCGGAATGAAGTACATGACCGATTTCATGTCCGATAACAGCCATTACTTCATTGTCGTCCATCACTTTCATCAATCCGCCGCAAACACGGACACTACCGTCGCCACAGGCAAAAGCATTTACGTCAATAACATTGTATACCTTAAAATTCAGATCCAGTCCGTCAACTTTGATATCCTTTGTCAGACGTTCCAGACGCTGTCCCATCTCCGTATCGGGGCCGGCCACTTCATTATGGGTATCCATCCATTCGATATATTCACGACTCATGGTCACTATATCGGCATCACTAAGTGTGATAGCCTTAGCAACATCGGTAGCGGCGCTAACCACTTTCTTGGTGTTAATTGTTTTCCCTCCGATTTTAAACTGCGCAGAAGCAGTCAGGCTGACACCAGCCAGCAAGATTACTGATAATAACGTTGTTCTCATACTCAATTTGTTATTTACATACATTAGTTTGTTTGCATTTGCATAAATTCCATCAACTGGTTAAATGTGACATCTTTTAGTATAACTTTTTTCGTCTTATCCAACAGGTAAAGGGTTGGAATTGCTTTCAGATCATATATCTCATCATTTTTAAGGCTTACCGTATTATCATAGGAGTTTATCCAGGCTGCCGGTACATCAGGGATATGTTTCCGCCAGGCTTCCAGATCCTCATCGGGATAGACAGCCAGAATCTTTAGTTTCTTATCAGACATCATCCGGCCGATCAACGGATCACCCGACAACTGTTCCGTAATTTCTTTACAGGCATGACAATCCGGATTGTAGAAGAATAACAAAAGATAATCAGCCTTTACATTATATAATGTACCGGTTTTCCCATCAGCCAAGGTATAAGTAAAGTCGATTGCCGGCTCACCTACCCTGTTCTTTAATGCCAGTTCCAGTAAATGGGCAGGACGGATTTTATTTACTTCATCGAGGACCGGTGCGGCCAGGACGGATTCGAGTACAGGGATATACAAAGATTCATCACGCATCGGAGAGTTAGGATCGTAAAGATACTTTTCATACAGACCGGCCATATGAGCAAAGAAGCTGCTGTCAGCCGCAGCCTTGTGCATCATACCTTTGATGGAAGAGGTCGCAACTTCCGGAGTCACATATTTCATCAGGTCGATATAGTTGGTAAGTGCCTGTTCCGTAATATCCGGCAGATGGATATACGCCGTATCGGTAAAATCAAATTTATCCCAATAATGCTGGACCAGATATTTGGCTCGTTCGCCCGGATCGGTAATCATACTGGGAACGGCAACCATTTCAAAGGTTCTCGGCGTTGTATCCTCTTTCTCTGTTTTTGCTGTCTGCTGGCCGTGACATGAGTTAAAAATCAACGCAAATGCCAGCAAGCAAAGTATTCTGACTATCATATCTTTATGTTTTATAGTGCAAATATAATAGTTACTACAGTTTCAGATATCACTTTAGCCAATTATTTTATAGAGAATCCCTCCTGACTCTACTTTATAAATCAAAAAGTCAGAAGGGAGGGAGGGGTTAACATTCAATTTTAACGTATAATCACCTTTTCGGTTTTTTGCCGGTTGCGGGTGGTTACAGTAACCAGAGTAACTTGTTCAGGAATAAACACATCGAGAGAAACAGTACTTTGACGAATAGCTTGCTTATTATATATCAGTCTACCGTTTAAAGCATGTATTTTTACAGATTTAATCGGATCATCAACAGAACTGCTTACTACGACCCGGCCGTTGCTGACAGCAATACGTATATCCGAATCCGGAATGTCATTCTCCTCTATTTCACCTATCCGCAGGAATAACCGTCCTTCTACAAAACCTGTCTGATTATCAAATGTATATTCAGGATTCTCCCTCATATTCTGCAATGTTCCCGTAAAAGTATCCTGCAGATAAATATTCTGAGCCGTATCAAAAGTTTCCATTCCGGATAAGCGAAGGGTCAACTCACCTTTGACATCGGTACGGATACCCAGTTCAATGGGTTTCGATAAATCGCCCAATGTACGGATAGAAGCCGCCTTTCCATCCAGTAACGTATATAAAACAGCCGGTTCTGTATTCTCTTCCGAAAAGAGAGTCCACATATCTTTGCGTGCATTATACCGGTTTTCTTCAAGCGGAACATATTTCAGACGAATATGACTCTGGGCTACCTGATTCCTCAACACGTCCATCTTCAGCGTTGCCTCTTCCATTCTGCGGGAGGAACGCAGGGTGATGTCAGACGTTGTTGTCGACATCGTGAAATTGAATTGAAGCTCAGATATCTGTCCTGTCTTTTCTACAATAAAGGATTGCATAGGTGCAATAAGATACGGATCATTTGAAAAAACCCCTGGGTTATAAGCTTCAAACGTTTCATTATCCGTCCATATATAATAACCGCCAGTTATAGCCTGATTGGCTGCTTTAAATTGATTGAAATTCAGATGTGACATAAAAGGATTGCCTAACAAAGCTGTCGTATAGCCTGTTTGATCGTTTTTCACAGTCACATTAAAGTTCTTATTTTCATTATCTAATGGTCGGTTACCTTCCATCTCTTCTATACACTGCTCATAAGTAAACCGCCCTATACCGGTACGATCCATTGTCTTTGTTTCGCCCAGATAAACACCATGATAATTCCACATTGAATAGGTAACGCTATCTTTGGGGAAACGGAAAGACTGCAGTTCCGCTTCGATGTCTTCTCCATCATAGACTCCGATAGCGTATCCGAGCCCCGGAGACAAATCTTCGGTCAGCGTATTGAAAGGATTCGAGAAGTCGCCTGTCACCTTTGCCGGTGTATCTTGTGTCTGTGGATTGGTGGTATTATATTTCATCATATAAACTGTTGGATTCTGACGCTTTATATTTCCTTCGACAAAATAATCACCGGAATACATTGCACGTAAAGGAGCCGAGACAGTATACCAACGACCTGGTTTCACATCAAGATCCACTTCTGCAAATCTGTAGTTCAAATAATTCGTACGAGCCACTCCGCCCCCCATCTTGAAGGTTATCGTATCGCAAGCTGGGCGGAGAGAAAAGAATCCGTCATTCTGCTTTTCTTTCTGTTGATTCAGATATAACTGACTATTGGTATAATCATTTACCACATTCAACGAGTCTACTGTCGGCTTTATCAACAGAGGATAATGACCTAACAGATTGGTTTGATCCACTTTGATTGATTCATTGGGGATGATCACATTAGTACAGTATCCGGGTACACCGTTGTCCCAGTTTCTGAAATCATTCCAGTTGTTTGCTTCACCATTACCGGTCCAAGTGGTTACTTTAGGGAATAGAACAAACTCATGCATAGAAGCCTCAGTACATCCCACGGAATTATTGGCAGTCAACGAAACCGTATAAAATCCCGGAGCATAATCGTCCAATTTTATTTTCAAAGCTTTTGCTGTAGTATCGGAAACGACCGTCCCACCGACCATCCAGGTATAACTTGCATAAGGATTATTATCACTCACTTGCGTATCCTGGTTGGTTATAGTGATATACCCGTCTCTATCTACATCGGAATAGCAGAAAGCTGTTCGGTTACCGGCCAGCGAAGGGGTAGGAATCTTATCTATAGAGGCTGCAAAAAGTAATTCACGAGGCTCTGACACAGCCATACAGGCATAATTCGGAATACCGGCAAAACCTCCCGACTGAGCTACTACTAAACGATAATATCCATTGTTGGCTGCTGTAAAAGGGTAGATTTCGAATTTTGATTTATCAGTCGTGATCACTCCTGAAGTCACCTCTCCGATAACACTGGCAAGGGGTTGCCACGGACCATCTTTTCCGGTAGGACTAAACTCCCATCGATAGTCCAAATAGTTTCCTAAGGTACCGTCATCCGTATAAGTTCCTTTCAGGATAAGCACTCCCTCATCTTCTGCACAAACATAACCGTTTACAGACGGCACGAGGGTCACGGGAGGGATAACCAGATAAATTTCAATATCATCCATCAACACATCATTTCCCCCTCCGGTACCAAAGTTGTTATTGACAACTTCCAGAGTTATACTGGTTACATTCTCCGGAACAAGGAACCTGAATCCGAATTGTCTCCAATTATTACCTTCCCCATCAAGCATATTTCCGGAAAGATATTCTGCTAATATATCTCCTGTTTCTGTGTTTGTCAATATAAATTTAAGATTCACTTTCTCCAGTCCGTTCCATTTTACAAAGCTGGTAAACCATCCTGTAATAACTAATTCGATATTACGGCATGCGCCCAGGTTCGTTAATTGATGAGTATAGAAACGTCCGGGAGTCTCTGTAGCGTTTACAGCGACCAAATAACCATGAGTTTCATTAGGCTGGTCTTCATAAATATGGTCTGTCATAGCCATCCAGCCATTAGAACTCCCTGCGGGACTTTTCTTCGTAATCATATAACCGCCTTCCGGCAAATTGCCATCACTGGATTTATACTGTTCGTAATCAATCGTAATATAATCGATTGGCTCTTGTTTTACATTCGGATCTCCGGAAGCTGTTCCCCCAAAGTTCTCCCTGTGTATACGACGGGCATTTGCCGGAGAAATAGCAGCATCTACGCTACCACACAAATAACCAGGCAGTAAATAGTATGCGACTCTCTCATCCAAAAGGGGAACTCCGTTCATATCACATATCTCTACCCAATAAGTTCTTGCTTTAAACTGTCCGTCTGTATTTCTTTCGTTCTGGACAGACAGGGTATGTGTCTTTCCGTCAGACAGTATTACAGGATCCTCTATGGCTTGCGTAGAAGAATATTTCTGATCATAATCATACTCATCCTGATCAGGCAGTAGATCTTCCGTACCTCCGTCTTTACTAGTGTACCATTTATACGTAACTCCAGTTATTTCTGGGGCCTCCATATGAATAAGCGAAGGCAAATAACCTGGTTCACCCAAACTCACCATTCCTGGAAGATATTCACCACTTCCCCTATAAACTGTAGCTTGATCTTTCGTCATGTTATCCGGACATACGAAATAGGTTTTCGATTTAGATGCATCTTCCGGTATAAATTTAACCGAATCAGAATAGACAGATACATTATCTCCTGTTACCACAAAACGATAATAAATAGTCTCATGAATGGCATTTGTTGTATAATCGGTCGTAAAATTTCCATTTCCGACAGTACCGGTAGCTCCCGTTCCACTACTATTGATCCACCCTCCGGTCTCAAGACGTTGCTGCCATTGATAGGTGAGCGAGCCTGTCAAACTGCCGCAGGCATACCCCCCTGTCAGGGTTTCTTTCTTACCGGATAACACAATCATCTCCGTCTTTGTTGGTGTAAATATCTGTGCCGGGCTCAATAATTTTATTTCAATATCATCCAATGCAACCCCCTTACCCCAGTCCCAGGCTCCTTCCGTAAATAGGGAAAGTGTAGCGGTAGTAGCACCTTGCGGTACAAAAAAGTCAAATCCATATTGTTTCCAGAGACTATTACTTCCTCCGCGAATATCTCCTGTCGTATATTCTTGGGTATCTCCGTTGTCGAAACCGACAAGAAATTTGAAATTCTGCTTGGTATTGGTGTTTTTCTCCAGATTGGCAATCCAGGCTTTAAACGATAGTTTCGAACCACCACAAAGATTGGAAAGCGTCGTTTTATAAAATGGCATACTTTCACCATCCGACGTACCCCTGGCGTGAACCAGCAGAAAGTAACCGTCTTTACAACTGGAATGATCTGTTACATCCGTATTCCAGTTTGTCGTACTTTCAGAATTATCCTCATTTGTCCAGTAATTCAGGTATACTTGATTCGTTATTATATAGTTACCGCTCCCGGGGTTGGGTCTTACGATTCCCTCCGACACCTGGGTATATTCATATCCGGGAATAACATATTGATTGTCGGCTTTATAAATAAAATCCTGTGTAGAACCACACCCTCCAAAGTCTTCTCTGATCAGGTAATTGCCATCCCGAAACAGTCGCACAGGTTCTGAGACCAGAGCTTCCGTAAAATCCGTATCACTACCATTCCCCTTGATTACCAAAACTCTATAATAGTAACCGTCTACCACCGCTGGTATAGTCCCGGTAAAAGTTCCGCTGTTACCTGTCGCCGTACCGTCCGATCCAGCAATATCTGTCCATCCATTACCATCGGCACTTCTTTGCCACCTGTAATTGATAGAAGGACTGATATATTTATAATCCACCATAAAATCCACATTGAAACCGACAGTACTTCCCGACACTGGAGATTTGATAGTTATAAATGATTCATATCCGGTGAGGGAGATATCATCTAATCCAAGCCACAAATTATCACCTACAGATGATATACGTATTTTAATATCATCGTCCTGATAACTAAGAGGAATGTAAAACAATAATTTTCTTTCTTCCCATTCGTCGCTTACCTTAAACTTTGCAGAGTCCATCACAATACCTCCAGCATCTTCAACTTCCAACTTAAACTGATAGGGAAGAGTATCGACCCTCCCCCACAAGGCAACCTGCCATGTACTGAGAGAAAAGGTTTGTCCCAACATGTCCGTTGTTACCGGAATACTGGCTTCATAAACAGTCTTCTCTGTATTTGTACGGTTCACAGCGTACATAAAATAACCTTTTGAATTGTCTCCAGGGATACTGTGATCCTCAAAGCCACCTTTACCGCCACCGTCTCCGTCTCCCCAATTCCACTCTACACCCGGAAAACCGGGGATAGACAACTTCCATCCGGCCAGTTTTGTGATTGCATAAGTGGCAGCTCCTCCCTGATCCAGTTTAATCGGTCTTTCCCCGTAAGCTTGTTCGGCTTTGTCCCTGTTGTAGGCTCTGTCATCGGGGAGTCCGTAAGTAAAATCCGTTGTTATTGTTGGATGCGGACCAGCAGCAAGCCACCAGTCGCCCGAAGCTCCTGCCTGGTTTGTCGAATCGGTAGAGGGCCAGTTTCCACCAAAGTCATCCTTCAACAGATATTCGACCGCTGTGTACTCTACAGTAACTATATCCGAATACAAAGTTTTACTACCTGCCGTGACCACAAGCCGGTAATAGACAAGACCTTCCATACTTTCCGCCGCAGGAGTGAATTCTGTTGTAAAAGATGTTCCATTAGCTCCTCCTGTCGCTCCCGTACCAGTGGCCTGAACCCAAGAACTACCGTCATATTTCTGCCATACATAGGAATAAGCTTCACTTCCTAAAGGATTGTTATATTTTGCCAGAAAAGGAGCAGCAACCTGTGTGTTGACTTTCGTATAGGTGTATAAAGAAGCAGGAGATGCCATCTGTATCGCCTTCATGTTCACCGTTATATCATCCACCCCAAATTTGTGCTTCTTATTTTCATATCCATATTTATCAACAAGACTGAAAGTAATCGCTCCATCCTGGGTAGCTGTAACAGAATGAGACCAATAAATCCATCCGCCATTCGAATTTGCATAGTTGGCCGAAGTTTTAGTCTGACCGCCAAGTCCGGTTCCCGTAGCTTGTATTTCAAAATTATATCCGCCATCCACATCGTCATAATAAACGCCAAACTTAACAATCTCTCCTTTCTTTACATAAGAGATTGTAGCAGCATAGATTTTTTTAGGATCGGTACCTGCTTCCTTCACGGCAAAAAGATAATATCCGGTTCCTGTGGTATGATCGGGATGTGGCCATTGTGGAGGTTCACCGTGACCAACAAGGTTTGAATTTTTAGTAATGATACATTTTCCGGCATCATCGGCCATAGGTACAGTGGCAGCATACGTGAAATCATAGTAACTCCATATTCCCGGATTAGGATCTATGTAGTTACCGCTAAATTCGGGTCTCTCAAAATCTTCATTGATAACGTTTACTTTTGTTGCCTGTTGTGCTTTCACCTGTCCACCGACCAATAATAGTCCCAGAAATACGATGAGTTGCATCTGCTTAATACAGATTGTCTTTTTTGAAATATTTGTCATAACCCTTATGCTTATTTAGAATATGATTGACTGATTTCTGATCAGAATATTCGAGTTACTTTTTACCTCCGGTACAGCAGACCGGGTAACAGTCTCTATAAACTCTGGTTTGGACTCCGGCAGAACAGGCGATCCGATAGAGATCATTTTTTCTATATTCAGTTTGTACCAGTTATTCCGTACCACACCGAAACGTCCGTATTTTCCGATACCTTGTGCCTCTGCAACGGAAAAATGTTCTATTGGTACCTCATAATACATTTCACCGTTTTTATAAAATGAAAGATTGGCAGATTCTGCCGGTTTTTCGTTTCTCCAATTAGAAAAGTTAAAATCAGGATGGTCCTCTTTAAATTGTCTGATCGCTTCGAGAATACCCTCCCGAAGATATATATGAATATGTTCTGTTGTAGAGGCCGAGGCGTAGATCTCCACATCCTCCGGACGGAGAATAAAAAAAGTGGTATTGTCTTTATTATAATTATTGTATTTATAATTTTCGATATCCGTATTTCCTCCTTTAAATACAAAGAACCCCTCGATCGGTTTTAACGGAAGCTCCGGATTCACCTCTGTACTCTTCTCACCAAACTGCTCTCTTTTAAGAACCGCTTTAAAGATAACCCTAGTCACGACATCTTTCTTTTGTTCATTTTGAACCATGGTATTTTCGGGTATGTACACAGGTTGAGTGTCTCCCTTTTTCCATGACCAGTAATTATAATATTTATAATCGGAGAGTTGAGGATACAGCTTTTTAGCCGTACTATTGGTACCCGGATTTAATTCTGTGCCATCCAATACATAGCTGAAATTTTGTTTTTTCGCATCTGTTCCTGAAAAGCCAGAGAAGTTAGGGTCTTCAGCGTAAAAATATTCCCGGTCGATATCTCCCTGTTCTTCGATTACGGTTCCTCCGGCTTTATATGTAAGATGTCTGAGCCAATAGCTTTTTTTATTGACTACATCGATTTCCCAGGTAAGGTCAGTTGCAACCATATAACGCACCCGATCGGAAACAAGTCCCAGGCCATCATATGTATGAAGATAAGGTTTGGCACTACACTGTTTCGTTTTCCGGTTAAATGTACCGGTGCAACCTTGCACCGGACATTTAATACAATCTTCCGGTATATCGTATCCTTCATCACCCCAGGGAGCTTCTGATTGGTTATTATAATCCAGCAACATCACAAATCGTCCGTAGGGAGCTACTGCAGTAGATTTGGTATTTGCGGTACCAGCATAATCACAAGTGACTTTTGCTGCCACACGTTCCAGATTGATGAAAGCCGGATTGTTCTCTGCTTTTTCTTTAGTAGCATAGAAGTTTCCGGGTATTAGTTCGACAAGTTTTTGGGAATTCATCATCAGGAAATAAGCCGGTTCTTCGTATGTTCCCTCTTCTCCGATCACGGTACGGGAACGGAACATACCGATAGTAGTATTGAATGCAACATCCAATGCGGTGACATGTTCTCCTTTTTCCGTTTTTGCCTTAATCGAATCATTGGGATTGATCACGATTAGCATATCATAATTGCTCCGTTCAAATGTGCGTGCTATTGTCTGAATGAAGATTCTGTTCCCATCAGTGGTCCAATTATAGAGATCACTTCCGGTAACTTTAAAATCATTGTTATCGGGCTGCACCTGTATATCCAGATCCAGACAATATTTAACAACATCACCTTCATAGAGAACCATTCTTACTCCATCTATCAGTATTTCTGAAACACTCCCCCTGTCTACTCCTTCATAGGCTTTCGTACCCATATAATCATTTGGCAAAGGTATTCTCATTGCCAGCGAAAACATATTCCCTGTACCGCTGGGAATACTTTCTTCTGGGATATTTCCAAGATCATCGATAGGGGTTTCTGTGCCCGTACAAGAGACAAGCCATAAGGCTAATCCCAACATCAAAAAAATACGATATACATACTGCTTCATTCTTCTTTCACTAAAATTAATCGCTTAACACGCCCGGTAGAATTTAAGTAAACCAGGTTTCCGCATTCACAACTTCAAACTTTATCTATATGCTGTCAAAGTTCTATTCCCTGCCCCCTTTCCACCCAGGGAAGAATAGTAAATTCAACAGATAACCAAGATTTATCTTTGTCATCCGGTTCGGGTCTGTCTTTCGGTATTTCACCCGTACCATAATTCTTTATACCGGTCAGTAACAGATTATACCAACTATTGCGGACAACTCCATAGCGACCATATGCCATAGACTCACTTTGAAGTTCGTCTCTGAAATGACGGATAGGCACATAGTAATAATTAGGTGCACCTGCCGCAAAGAAACTTACTGTTCCATTCGATTTAACAACATCTTTCGACGTATCGGGAACGTCTGTATATCCATTAAAGTCCTCAGAACCTTTCATACTATCCAAAATAGCAGGTAAAACAATAATACTGGCATTTGTAGCCTCCTCGGTAAGTACCTTCCATGTTTTACCAATACTGGTAATAATTGTCTCCGGATTACTATAAGCAGCATGAATCTGCTGTATATCCGTAAAAGTGAAAGCCATATTACGAAATAAGAAATATGGAGCACCCGGTAGTAAGGATGTGCCAAAATACGTTGTTTTAGGAGTTATAACCGCAGATATCAGAACACAGGTAGTTACATCCTCCCATTGCTCCGATGCGACCATTGTGTTTTCTGTGACATATGCTTCAGTAGGTTCATCAGATGTTGAAGGTTTAAAGGGAAGAGCTATAGTTCCGGATTTATAAATAAATTCATTTGTAAGCGAAGCTATAAGATTTGGATTACGACTATGGCTGAATCCATTCCAGTTAGGATCTGTGGCATACATATATATTCGATTCGTCGCAATAGCGACTTCAGGGATTGTTTGTGTAACAACACCGGATGAAATAGAGTTTTTGTCAAGCATAGGAGCCATATTTCTCATCCAGAATGTTTTCCTGTTAATAACATCGACATCCCATTTAATCTCACCGATATTCGCACCCAGTGTCGCCGAAGCGGCATTAAGATTATCAGCTACGCTCAAAGTCACTTTAGCCACCGCACGTTCAACGTCTAATTTTACAGGTGCAGCTTCAGCCTTGGCCTCGGTATCATAAATATCACTCTTATCCACCTCAACTAAGCCAGCAAAGTTGCTCATCAAAAAGTTGTCCCTTATCTGTTCTCCCATAGTAAGCTGGTCAACAGTGACTTCAGCCGCAGCAGTCATAATAGCTAATTTTTCACCTTTGCCCGTTAAGCCCTTCAGTACGGCAGGAGGATTAATAAATACCGCAAGTTTATAATTATCTTTTATAACTTCCTTCGCTTTTATTCTGTATGTAGTAGTATTCGTCCCCTGTAATATACTGTGGATGTCATTACCCGGCGAAGTCGGAGTACCTATATCCGTCAGCACAAACTGATACTTCACCTCACTAGTAACCGGATCATCACCATTATACAGGACAATCAGGATTGACTTCACTTTATTTTCATCCGCAGTTCCATAATGCAGAGAGTCCAGAGTTTTTGTCTCCGTACCGCGAACACTGCTATTGCTCAGTACAAGGGAGATATAACCAACCGGGCCGTCATTATCGTCTGTTTTACCCTGATCGTTTATTTCATTAGAGCAGGAAGTAAAGATTGCTCCAGCCATCAAAATAGTCAAAACTATTTTTTTGATATATATAATTTTTATAAGAATCCTCTTAATTACGCAAGCTATCATATAGTTTTTACTCTATCTAACCGTTCCAGGTTATAAATAATCATTTCTTGCAGACATGGGAGGATTTCTCCTGGTGTTCGTACTGATAGTTATAAAACTAAAATCAGGCATTTATGCCTCTACTAAAGCACCTCGATACTTTTTCGACTTTTCTAAATTTCTATTAGTGGATTAAAAACAATATTCATTAATGTGGTCTCCACTCCATGTCGCATCCATTAAACACTCATTTTTTACTCTCAATCAAATAACAATTCCTTACTTTGCTTTGTTGAGTATCAGACAAACTTAGATAAAAAGACAGATTAAAACGTACCTTATAAAAAAGTTTTTTATTTATCCTTGTTTGCTATAATAATTTAAGACTACTGTCTTAATGTAGACAAAGATAATATATAGATGTCTTTATAAAGATGTATTGAACTTAAAAAAGGTAGAAATTCAGCAATTTAATATCTATTTGCTTTTGTTAATTATAAACAAAATTGTCGACAGTTATCAGTAACATGACTGAAAACTATCGACAATCGATTTATTGGGAATATAATTTTGTCTAGTATCTATGCTAAACAAATTACATCAGGTTCTATTAAGTTTTTTATTTAATACGTCCCGTGCCATCCAGAAAGTTCAGGTAAGCCTTCTGGCCTGCCGATACGCTTATGGCTTCAGGATCACCTCCGTTCTTCCGGTATTCTATTTTATTGTTCAGGACAATAAACTCACTGCGCCACCAGTCGGTAGACGGCAACTTAACACACATACGTAATGTGCCACCGGCAACAAAAGCAGGTGAAACAAATTCACCTTCCCCGGAAGGTACTGTAAATTTACGGGCTTCATCAAACGTATCCCAACCGCCGGATGGATCACCGGTCACATAAACATCGGGAGTAAGGAATTCAAGCGTATAAACCAGATTCTTTCCATCTACAACAGTTGTCACTACCAAAATATACCAGCCGGCATTTTTAACACCGATATTCTGTCCGCCACTGCCGTCATCTACACCGGACACTCCGGCTAAAGAGGCCGATGCAGCCGGAACAAGACCTTCGGAATAAGCGACCTGATTGCCGTCCCACAAAGGTTGCGCATTGAACTTCATTACGTTATTACCACCAAAATACTGCATGGACCAGAATTTACCCGGAGTATCCGTTACCGGGATCATTTCAACCCATTTACCCCAACTGCTTCCGGAGGCAAAATCGCCGACCAGATACATCTGTTCCGGCAAAGTGACAGGAGGTTCCACATTATAACCCAACACTTTCGGTAGTTCGATGACATTGGACGTGATTTGTCCCGCTCCATTATTCGTAAGGGAAGCGTTCAGACGAACATAAACCGGCATGGGTGTCTCCGGCAATTCGGCACTATCGTTCGAAGCCTTCCACAAATCCAACAAAGCCATGGCAAAGTCAACGGCATCTATATTCAACTCAGGCAGTGGGTAAGCCGGGGATAAAGTGGCATAATTTGCTTTTGTACCGGCTGCCTCATCAGCCTCCTTAAAAGTTTCTTCCAGGGAGAGCTGTACTTTATAGGTGGTAGAAGCCACGTATCCGTAATTAGGTTGCGTACAGGTCAGTTCAATGGAAGAAAGATTCTTCAGATCATATACTTCATTTGCCTGTGCCGGTGTATTCAGGTTGAACTCGGTTGGTTCCTGAAAAACCGGATTATCGTCTCTGTCTTCTCCGCAACCGGTCCAGCATAATGAACCGGCTAAAAGGAGCACATATATATTCAGTTTCTTCATTTGTTTACAGATTTGGAAGTTATTATTTTAATGATTCATATCCCGGGTTTTGCACCAGGTTTGGATTGGCTGTTAAGTCACGGTCGCTAATCGGATAGATATTGAAGCGACTGTCGATATTTGCAACGCCTTCCAGTGTACCCCCTTTATATGCCCAGGCATAATCCTTAGTGAATTTTCCGAAACGTACGAGGTCGGAACGACGCTGTCCTTCCCAATATAATTCGCGGGCACGTTCATCGAGAATAAAATCAAGAGACAGGTCAGAGGCTGTAATATTGGCACTCTTATCACCGTTAGCACGTTCACGCAGTTGGTTTACATACTCAACGGCCTGTTCCTTATTGGTTCCGGCAGCATTGCGTACGGCACATTCCGCATAAATCAGGTAGATGTCTGCCAGACGGAACAACGGGAAGTCGGTGTTCGGATCGGGTGTCGGAGTTACTGCTGCGCCGTCCCAGCCCAGATTCGTAAATTTATGGCACAGGTAGCCGGTGTTCCAGTCCTGCATTTTCGATTCAGGAGTACGCGTTCCGGCACCATCATAGAAAGCATAACGTTTATCTTTCTTCACCAGGCTGCCATGACTGTCGGTTCCCGTGTCCGGACTTTCGTTGAAGAATCCGATCATCTGTTGTGTCGGCTTCAGGCAAGTCCACGAAGAAGACATTCCGAACCAGGTCTGGTCCATATCGCCGCCATAGGCAGCGGCTGTCAGCATAATTGTACTACCATAGCTTTTTGCATTGACATTATCGAAAGGAATCGCGTAGATAATTTCATTCTTATGCATACCCGTCAGATGGTTTTCACCACAGAAAAGGTTGGCATAATTATCTTCCAGACCGAACCCGGCGTCAATTACTTTCTGGGCATATACAGCAGCCTTGTCATACATCGGTTTGCCGGTATAAACTTCTGCATTCAGATACATTTTGGCAAGAAGCGTGTTAATAACCGGTCTGGTTACACGACCGTACGTTGCCATAGAAGGCGTTTCGTCCAAATTACCGTTTTCGGAAAGATCGATCAATTCGGCTACGATCTTGTCAAACAATGCCTCCGCCCCCATCTGTGACGGTTTCCACGACTTATCGTCTGTCGGGCTGTCATCCCAAACAACACCCGGATTGCGATAAAGGTCGATCAGGTAATAATAATTCATTGCCCGGAGTCCGCGCACCTGGTCACGATATTTCTGAATATCCGGAATGTCGCTATCTGCCGCATAAACGTCCAGGAATTCCTTGCAGTAACGAACATTCAGCATGGCACGCTGGTAGAATGAATAAGCATAAGGCAATGTATAATCCCAATTCAGCTGACATAACTCCACAATACCTTCGTCTGCCCAGTTCCAGATCGCTTCATCGGAAGGGAACAATTGCAAGGAGAGCAATCCGCGGAGAAAAACCAGCGAACCCTGGTCGCCCCCCTGCAAGTCCGGTTCGACATTCGTATCGGAAGAGTTTCCCGACAAGCCGAAACCGGAATAGATTTTAGCCAAGAAGGACTGGCAGTCGGCTTCATTATGGATAGAACTGCTGGATTTATCCAGTATCGGTTCCTGATCAAGGTCGCCCAGACAGGAAGTAGCCCATACACAACATAAAGAGGCAAGGCCCAATGATATATATTTTTTCAGTTTCATGATAGATGCATTTTAGAAATTGATGTTAACTCCGAATAATACTGTTATCGGACGCGGATATACATTGTTATCCATACCGTCGTTCACTTCAGGATCGAGACCGTCATACTTGGTTATGATGATCGGGTTCTGCACGGTTGCATAAAAGCGGGCATTCCAGCTACTTTTGATAAACTTGTCGACATTATATCCCAATGTAATATTGTCGATCTTCAGGAACGAAGCATTCTGGATATAGTAATCCGACAAACGCTGGCGTGACTGGAATCCGGTTTTCAAAGCTGATATAGGTTTATTGCTCAACGCATTGTTCCCAAACAATTCGTTGACGCCCAATGCAGCATTGGCGGCCGTCGAGTTGAAATTGTAATTGCCCAGGCTGACACGTCCGTTGAAGCCTAAATCCCACTGCTTATACGTGAATTTGGAGTTGAAGCCCATCAACACGTCTGCGGTCGGTTTCTTATAACGATAGAGGTCGTTATCGGTAATTACACCGTCACCGTTACGGTCCACATACTCACCTTCGATCGGGTTTCCGTCGGCATCATACACTTGCTGGAAAACATAGAATGTACCCGGAGCATAACCAACGCTATGGATCTTCAGACGCAAACCACCGTCACCACCAGTCGATTCAAAGCGTTTACCCGGTGAGTCGGAATTATCGTTATAAGTCAGTTCCGTAATTTTTGTCTTGTTGTAAGCGATATTGAATCCCAGGTCCCAACTAAAGTCACGACTTACTATCGGACGGGTATTGATAGAAAATTCAACCCCTTTGTTTTCGAGCGAACCGATATTCGAAACAACATATTCGGCAAAGTCAGTTCCGGCCGGCACATTCACTTCCGCATTGATAAGGTCTTTTGTCTTACGGATATAACCATCCAAAGAACCGGTAATACGGCCGTTCAGGAATCCGTAATCGATACCGACATTATAGGTCGTCGTTGTCTCCCATTTCAGATTCGGGTTGGCAGCAGTCGGTGCCAATACATTTATCCAGGTCACATTTCCGGCAGCATCATAAACAGGATACATGGCTCCCCCTTTTCCTTCCCGATAAAATGAAAGATACGGATAATCGCCCTGGTTAATATCCTGCTGCCCGGTAACACCCCAGCCTAAACGCAACTTCAATTCATCCAGGCTACTGAAATCTTTCATAAAGCCTTCTTCATTCATCTTCCATCCCAAAGCCAGCGAAGGGAAGAGTCCCCAGCGTTTATCTTTGGCAAAACGGGAAGAGGCATCATCACGCAAGGTGAAAGTCAACAGATATTTATCCATCAACGAGTAATTCATACGTCCGTAGAAAGAGGCCAGTACATATTTGGTATCTGTTTCCTTATATTCGTTGCTTACAGTCGTATTCTGTCCGAACGTTTCCGGCTTACGCGACAAATAATAAGTCACATTATCCGTCTGCGTCTGGTAACTCTGATAAGAATAACCTGCCATGACGTCGAAGCGGCTGGCTACCGACGGCAGTTCTTTGGAATACTGTGCATAGAAATCAAACAGTTTGTTTTTATGTGTACTATTATAGATACGGTTACTTCCGGTGGCGTCATCGTCCGGCTGATAAGAACCGGGAGCATTCGGGTCTATATATTTCTTTCCTTCCACAGATGTATAATCGATACCCATATTCATATTAAAGCGTAAATCCGGCAAGAAGTGCAGTTTGTAATCGAACTGCGCATTTCCGATAAACGACTTGGCTGTCGAACGGTCATCGACCATTTCCAGCATAGAAACAGGGTTGACTCCGGCCGAGGTCGCTCTGGTGCCGTCCGGTGTGTAATCGCCGGTCCAGGTAAAATAACCTCCGTATTTACTGCCGTTTGTTACCGGCTTGGTCGGGTCGAAGCTAACCGCGCTTCCCAAAGCACCCGTATCGGCAAAACGGTTTTTGATATAAACGCCTTTACCATTCAGGTTTACATTCAGGTGATCCTGAAAGAAAGAAGGAGTCAATGAAACACTTCCGGTATATCGCTGGAAATTAGATGTTTTCAGAATACCATTCTGATCAGTATAACCGAAAGAGACACGGTAAGGCATAAATTCTTTGACGGAACCGTAGGCACTGATATTATGGTCGGTCGAAATTGCCGTACGCAACACTTCATCCTGCCAGTCTGTGCTGACATTCGGGAAGAGATTCAACGCATTCAGCATACCCTCCGTCGTGTTCGGAGCATTTGTGATATAATCACGGTATTCATCCCCGCTCATTACATCCACTTTATTACGTTTCGTGCTGACAGACACATTACCGCTGTAATTGATCTTGACACTACCGCTCTTTCCTTTTTTCGTTGTAATGATGATAACACCATTCGAGGCACGGGAACCGTAGATTGCAGTAGCCGATGCATCTTTCAGGACTGTAAAAGACTCGATATCAGATGGATTTATCGTACTCAGCGGATTGCTCAACCCGTCCGGGGCACTGTTACCCATAATCACACCGTCGATAACCACCAACGGATCGTTTTTAGCAGACAGGGAAGAACCGCCACGGATACGGATCGAAGAAGAGGAACCCGGTTGTCCGGTAGAAGAGGCAACAGATACACCGGCCACCTTACCCATCAACATATCCTGGGGACTGACCTGCAAACCACGGTTCTTTTCATCCGGTTTAATGGCAATAACGGAACCGGTAGCATCATTCTTCTTAACCGTACCATATCCGATCACGACAACATTCTCCAACATTTGGGAATCTTCTGCCAGAATAATATTCATATCAGAAGCAACAGGCAATTCCTGCATCTTATATCCGATAAATGAAACAGAGATAATATCGCCTTTAGAGGCAGACAACAGAAACTTACCGTCTATATCGGTAACGGTCCCGTTCGTCGTTCCCTTTATAATAACATTCGCCCCGATAACCGGTTCTCCTGTAGGATCTTTCACAACTCCGGTCACTGTCATTTGCTGGGCAAAAACAGAAACGGACATACACAAGCCTGCGATCAGCATCAACAGTGCTTTAAACCTTAAACGTTTCATGTGCTTAAATTTAAGTTCTTTACAAGTTTACTTAATAACCTTAACAATCCTTTTACCTTATAGATTTTTTAACCCTTTTAATTCTTTCGGGTCGCTCACTTCCTGAATGCTGATAGCAAAGCCACCGCCACTGGCTGCCTTCAAATTCAATTTGCTTTTGCTTGTCAACACACCTTTCTTTATAGTATATGCCTGCGGATTATTTTTCCAGTCGGCATCTTTTGCATCGGCATAAACTACGGCCACATATTTCTTTCCCGGATCAAGGAAGTCGAAAGACAGGCGGGATTCATGTCCGTTCTCATCGGCCGTACAGCCAACGAACCAGTTACCTGTTCCTTTTGCTTTGCGGGCAATCGTGATATAGTCGCCAGGCTCTGCTTCCAGATAGAGAGATTTGTCCCAATCAAGGGCAACGTCTTTAATAAACTGGAAGGCATCGGCATACTGTTCGTAATGTTCGGGAACATCGGCTGCCATCTGGAGCGGACTGTACATCGTTACATAAAGTGCCAACTGGCGTGCCAGTGTCGAACGAACCTGAGAGGTGTTCGACGGATTCATCGCGCTGCAATGTGTTTCGAAGATACCCGGCGTATAATCCATCGGGCCACCGATCAGACGGGTGAAAGGGAGAATCGTTGTATGGTCGACATTGTTACCGCCGAACGATTCATATTCTGTTCCGCGAGCCGATTCATTACCGATCAGGTTCGGATAGGTACGGCACAGGCCGGTCGGGCGTGTTGCTTCGTGAGCGTTTACCATGATCTTGTAGTCGGCTGCTTTCTTCACGGCATACAGATAATGGTTACACATCCACTGTCCGTAATGATGTTCTCCGCGGGGAATGATATCACCTACGTAACCACTCTTCACACTGGTATAGCCATTGTCTACCATAAACTGATAGGCTTGATCCATATGACGTTCATAATTGCGGACAGAAGCGGATGTTTCGTGGTGCATCATCATCTTTATTCCTTTGCTGGCTGCATAACGATGGATTTCTTGTACATCGAAGTCCGGATAGGGAGTAACAAAGTCGAATACATAATCTTTGCTCTTGCCGAACCAGTCTTCCCAACCTTCGTTCCAACCTTCCACCAGGACGGCATCGAAACCATTGGCTGCCGCAAAGTCTATATAACGTTTTACGTTCGTTGTATTGGCGGAGTGACGGCCATTGGGTTTTGTTTTTGTATAATCGGTTTCGCCTAATTTGACACTGCTCAATTCGTCGGTATAAGCCCATGTTCCTTTGTTGGTAATCATATCCCACCATACACCGATATATTTAGTCGGCTTGATCCAGGATACATCGTCCAGCTTACACGGTTCGTTCAGGTTCAATGTGATGCGGGATGCCAGGATATTACGGGCATCATCGCTTACGATAACCGTTCTCCACGGTGACTGGCAAGGTGTCTGCATATATCCTTTATCGCCTTTTGCATCCGGTGTCAACCATGATTCGAACGTCATCGTTTTGTCATCCAGATTCAGATGCATACAGGAATAATCAACTAAAGCGGCCTCATGCAGGTTGATATATAATCCGTTATCCGATTTCATCATTAACGGAGTCTGTACACCGGTCTGCGAGAAAGGTGTTTGTGATGAGTTGGGAGTAACAGCTTCTTTCATCAAACCGCGGATCTCGCTCAGGCGAGAGGTCATGGTACTATATTCCTGTGTATCGTAATCGCCCGGCAACCAGAATGTCTTATGGTCGCCTGCCATAGCGAACTGCGACTTTTCTTCCTTGATCACGAAGTAATTCAACTCTTTTTGCTGAGGGAATTCATAACGGAAACCCAATCCGTCGTTGAACAGGCGGAAGCGAACCACGATAGATCGGTCGTTGGAAGGTTGTTCCAGCGTTACAGCCAGTTCGTTGTAATTATTACGGATTTCTTTTTCCTCGCCCCAAACCGGTTGCCAGGTTTCATTGAAACTGGAAGTACGAGTGTCTTTAATCCGAAAACCGTCATACAGATTCGTTTTCTTATCCAGTGCATCCACGTCCTTGCGTTGCTTGAACTCAAAGTCGACGGCGGCATCCGCATCTTCTTTCTTCAATTCCAATCCCAGATGGCTGGGTTTGATCACTTCTTTCTGTTTATAACTCAGGTCATAAACCGGTGCACCCTTTTCATCCAACCGGAAGTTCATTTCCAGGTTTCCGTCAGGCGACAACAATTGCTGTGCATAACTGATCGTGCTGCATCCGAGCAGGGCGATCCATATTAATACTTTACTTCTCATGGTGTTATTATATGATTTAATTAACTTTTCCGAATTCAAGGATCAATACGCCTTTACCTTTCAGCGGTAAAGAGGTCTGCAAATCGATCTGCCGATCATTCAACAGGTCGTAAGCCCGACGGGCGGGAAGCACTTCCTGATAAGGAGCCAGATCGACCGTGCGGTCGGCATCAGAACCGTTCAGGAAAACGACAACGGAATGATTTCCATACTTACGTTCGTAAACGTATACTTCGTTCTGCGTAATAAAATGTTTGAACGAGCCTTTGGCTATCGCATCATTGCCTTTTCGCCAGTTGAGCAACTTACTTATATATGTATAGGCTTCGTTCTGCTGAGGGGTACGACCGGCCGGAGTAAATGCGTTTTGCTTGTCACCAGCCCATCCGCCAGGGAAGTCACGACGCAGAACACCATCGCCTTCGGCTTTATCGGCAGCCATCAGTATTTCGGTGCCATAATAAATCTGCGGGATACCACGAACGGTCAGCAGGAAAGCCAAAGCCTGTTTGTAACGGTTCAGGTCGCCTGTAGGCGGTACTTTATAAAAACGGGAGGTATCGTGGTTATCGAGGAATACCAACAGATTCATCGGGTCGGCATACACGATATCCTGTGTCAGGTAATCATAGATACGTGCCAGTCCCCTATCCCAGCTGTTCGTCTCTTCATCGAATGCCGACGACATGATATTCATCAATGGGAAATCCATGACCGAAGGCAGGTAAGAGTTCCGGGGATAAGCCACTTTGCTGTCCTTCTGCCAGAAAGAGACACCTACATTATTTCCGATCCACGTCTCTCCTACGATATTGAAATCGGGGTATTCAGCATTAACAGCCCTACACCAGCGTGCCATCATATCGAAATCGGCATACGGATGCGTATCTTGTCGGATACCGTTGATCCCGGCATATTCAATCCACCAGATACTGTTCTGGATCAGGTAAGAAGCCACGTGCCGGTTACGTTGGTTCAGGTCGGGCATCGACTGGGTGAACCAGCCGTCTATATTTTTCACTTTGTCATAATCAGAACGGTAAGTGTCGGCCTGCGGCATCGTCTGGTAACCGGTCTGTACGAAATTATCCTGGAAGTTGAACCAGTTGTCGGACGGCTTATCGGTAAAGAAGAAATGTTCGCTTCCGCAATGGTTAAAGATCATATCCATTACGATCTTCAATCCTTTATCGTGGGCAGCACTAACCAGTTGGCGAAACTCTTCATTATCACCGAAGCGAGGATCGACTTCATAATAATCTGTAATGGCATACCCGTGATAGGAACCTTCGGTCATATCGTTCTTCAGGATAGGATTCAGCCAGATGGCGGTAACGCCCAGGTCGGAGAAATAATCCAGATGATCGGCTATCCCTTTCAGGTCACCTCCATGGCGGGCATACATATCCGTACGATCCACTTTCGACTCGCGCATTCCGGGAACGACATCATTCTTCGGATCACCGTTGGCGAAACGGTCGGGCATGATCAGGTATAAAACGTCTGAAGCATGGAAACCTTTCCGGACAGACGAATCCTTCTCGCGTTCTTTTATCTGATAAGGAATGATCGTTTGTTCCCCGTTCTTTGTCAGTTGAATGTTAAATTCTTGGGGAGCTGTTTCCGACAGATCCAGATAAAGCAGTAAGTAATTCGGATTTTGTAGCTTCACGATCTCTTTCACGCGAATATCGGAAGCAGTTATCGATACGCTATCGGTCGCGATATCCGTACCGTATAATAGGATTTGCAGTTCGGGATTCTTCATACCCGACCACCAGAAAGCAGGTTCCACTTTCTGTATTTTTACGCCTGACAAAACAGGCAGGCAAAAGCCCAGACATAATACAAAGGTTACAATTATCTTTTTCATGGAATGATTTGTTGGTGAACGATGCAAATGTAGCGGGATGGATTACCGGGAAAACGTATTAGAAAAAAAATCAAAACCTTAAAAACTCCTTTTTACCTGTAATACAACACAATAACACATTTCAATCAGGCAAAAAATCAAAACGCATTAGAAGGTATTTCAAATGTATTTCACTACCTTTGCGCTAGATGAATCAAATCAACAACATGAAAAACACGATATATTCTCTTTTTCTACTCCTTTTGTCGATATTGCCGGCATATGCATCCGGCGATAAGCCGACGATCAAATCCCTGCTCAAAGAGCTGGATCGTACTATCGCAATGAAAGCCGACTTTCACAAACAGCGGGAACACGAGATAGACAGTATCCGGAAACTGGCACATGCCACTCCTTCGCCGGAGGAAAAATACCACCTGTACAGCTCCCTGTACGGAATCTACCTACATTACCAGGCCGACTCGGCACTGCATTATCTGGAAAAAAGGAAAGCGCTCCTTCCGTCTCTCCAAAATCCACAGTACGAGAACGATTTATGGATCGCAAGAGCCGAAGTTCTGGGAATCATGGGACTTTACAATGAGGTGGCCGCCCAACTGGAACAGGTACGCCGGGATCAACTGGACAACCAGACCCTGCTTTACTATTATTATACCTGTCGTACTTACTACGGTTGGATAGCAGACTACACCCGTACCGACGAGCGACATAAGTATATCGAAAAAACGAATGCCTACCGCGACTCCATCTTATCCCTCACAACCAACCAGCTTGACCACAGTGTGGTACTGGCCGACAAAATGATCGTAGAGGGACAAGCGGATAAAGCAATCGAACTGATCGATAAAGAATTGGCAGGGTTGGACAATCAGGAGTCACTAGTCTATCTGTTATATAACCTTTCGCAGGCCTATGCCCAGAAAGGCGACACCGAAAAACAAATCTATTACCTGGCACAAACCGCCATAGCCGACCTGAAAACAGCTAAACGTGAATATATCTCCCTGCAAAAACTAGCCTTGCTGATGTTCGATAAAGGAGATATCGAACGAGCCTACAAATACCTGAGTTGCTCGATGGAAGATGCCGTTGCCTGTAATGCCCGTCTCCGTTCGGTAGAAGTAACCGAGTTTTTCCCGATCGTGGATAAAGTGTATAAACTGAAAATAGAGAAAGAGAAACAGATATCGCGCACGTTACTGATCAGTGTGAGCTTTTTATCCTTCTTATTATTGGTAACAATCATCTACCTGTACCGGCAGATGAAGAAACTTTCCCTCATGCGAAAAGCAGTCAGTGCCTCCAATGAGCAATTACAGGAGATCAATAAAGAGTTGAGCCAGGCCAGCAAAATAAAGGAAGAGTACATTGCCCTTTACCTGAACCAATGTGTCATCTATCTGGATAAACTGGATACGTACCGCCGTTCTTTAGCGAAACTGGCTATGGCCTCCAAACTGGATGACTTATTCAAAACAATCAAGTCCGAACAATTCATACGCGATGAACGGAAGAATTTCTACAATGAGTTCGATAAATCGTTCCTGAAGCTATTCCCCCATTTCATCAAATCGTTTAACGACCTGATGAGTGAGGAAGGAAAGCTATGCCCAAAATCAGGAGAGATATTATCTACGGAACTCCGTATCTTCGCCCTGATCCGCCTGGGAATCAACGACAGCAGCAATATCGCCCATTTTCTGGGTTATTCGCTGGCTACCGTTTATTCGTATCGCAGCAAAGTGAGAAGCAAAGCGCTCGACAAAGAGAAGTTTGAAGAGCTGGTTGCTTTGCTTTAAGTCTGAAGTGATTTAAAATCGATAACCCACCGACAAATTCATTCCCTGCAGGGTAAAGCTGTTTAGGGTATAGGTTGCCAGTTTCTTATTGGCACTGCCGGATATGAATTCGTAGACATCGACGGTATCGCTACGGTAACCAGCCTGTAACCCCACTTCAACATAGAAACCCCGCCAGATCGGTTGAAGCCAGCCCACGGAGATCCCGCCGCCATAGAACAAACCAGTACTGTTATCCTCCAGCTCCTCCTTTATACGTACATTAAAACTCCCATACTGCCCGTACACCCCGGCATACAGTCCACGGAAACGACTGTCGCCCCACAACCACCAGCGCGGTTCTACCTCCAGACAGGTCATGCTGAACAGATTATACTGATCCCCTTTATTGTAAGGCATTGCATAGGCAAACGACACCTGCGCCGAGAAACGCTCCATAAAGTACACCTCCGCTGCCACATTCGCTACCGGCGAATACATCGACCCGTCGGGCAACAAACCGGCAAACAACAATGCATTCGTCTTTATCCCCAATCCGACAGTCCCCAGGAGGAAATGGCTGGCTGGTACAGATTTTGAGACAGACTTCGGCGCCGGTTCAGCCACAGTTTTCACCTTCTTCGTTCGGGGTTGCCCTGCTGTAGCCTTCTGCTTGCCGGACGGTTCCATATCTTCTTCGGAAGAACTTGAAACAACCGACTGCCGCTTCGTTACGACCGGATGTTTCTTTACTTCAACAATCACGCGGTTATCCAGATCGGTACGGGCATCGACATCGAGTTCAAACAGGTCGGGATCGTCCAGGCAGCAGCTTCCCGTCAGATACTCCTGCAAAAAGGTGGCCTGTCTCATCGCCAACTCGCGGGCGGCAGAGTCGTAGCGTTTTGAGACACTCTGAAGCGCTGTCAGTGAAACGGTATATTCGCCTGTTGACAGTTGGTGGCTGCAGTCCGACAGCAACGTGATCAGCTCTTCCAGATTATTGGCCGTTTGCAGCCGTTGGTGATTGATACGTTCCGTTCCTTTGATAAAATGGATAGTGTAGCTCTGTCCGGCAGCTGTAAAGGCCAACAAACAGAGTATAGCCAGCAGTCCGGAGAATCGTGTACGTTGTTTCATTTCCGTATATTATTTGATTGATTGTTGTTTCTTTTCATTGTTTCGCCAGGCTTTTCGCCAGATTGCACGCTCGCTGCAACGATATGGGTTCGGTAGCATCTATTCCGTAGTCGGCCAGACAGGGCAGTTCCAGTTGAATACCAGAGGGAAGAGCATCGAACGATGATGTATCGAGCGACGATAATACCCTTATATTCCGGTCATAGATATAGACCCAAAACACTTCTCTCCCATAATAAAGCCGTGCCAACAAACGTAGGGTCATCCCCGGTCGTGTAATGATAGAGGCCGGAATGACAGTCGCTTTCTTTTTACGCCGGGGCTGCATGACTTTTTTGACAGTCCTTGCAGCGGACGGACGGATAGTTTCCGGACGAGTAGTTTCCGGACTAACTGGAACATGTGCGGGTGGTGGTATAGATTCAGTTTGTAACAGGGATTCCTCCGTGTCCTCCGCATTGTTTGTGTCCTCCGTTTCGTCTGTGGTATCCGCATTGCTCACCTCATCCGATATCTCTTCAGCTACCCAGAAGCAGGTGTCCTCTTCGGCAGGTGGAACAGGCGGGGGATATTGAAAATCGGTTTCCTCCGGTACAGGCTGTTTCGTTTCCTGATTCCAGCTCGATACCCACAGGAAGCCGGCCAACAGCAAAAGGTTGGCTCCCAGCAGTACACCGCCCCAAAGCTTTATTCTCTGTTGTTCTTTCCGGATATAACTCAGTTCTTTGCTCTCTTTCCGGATGTTCTCCGAATTACGATCTTCTTCCCCCATCATTACGGTATGTTTTGCTATTAATACTATCAAATATCCTCAATCGTCCATACGATATTTCCTCCTGCCTCCGGTGTTGCCTTTATCCATAACGGATCAGCCTGGTATGCTTTTTTTGCTTGCGGATTTACTTTTAGCGTACGCTGTCCCGTAATATCCACCCCGCCGAACGTTTCCGCCGGATATTCGGCATCCAGCACCGGAACCACTCCCGTACGTCGGCTGGTTACTATCGACAGCTTCCGGCAATTATAAAAGGCCCTCCGACCGATCATCGCCAGTGTTGCAGGCAGGTCGACTTCCCTAAAGCCCGTATCTTCAAAGGCGCTGGCAGCAATAAACGTCACACCCGAAGGAACCTCCAGTTTGTCAACGCTGGTCGACAAACTCGACAGGCTCTCTTTGAACACCTCCACACCGATTTCCGTCAAACGGCAGTTCGACAGGTCCAGTCCCCCCAACGCCGCACACCTCATAAAGGCACGATCGCCCAACTCTCTCAGGGAAACCGGCAGCACCAGCATCCCTGTCAGGTTTTTGCAATTATAGAAAGCCTCCGCACCGATCGTTGTCAGCGACTCCGGTAAATCAAGCGTTCCCGCCAGATTATAACATTCGCTAAAAGCCCCTTCTCCTATCTGCGACAAATTCACCGGTAATGTCAGTTTTGTCAATGTATTGCATGCCCGGAAAGCATCCTTACCGATCGTTCGCAGGCCGGAAGCCCCTACCAGATCCAGATCGTTCGATTCGCTCTCGGTGAATGCACCGGCAAAGGCACGCTCACCGATCGATTGCAGGCTGGAAATAAAAATATTATCCATCTTCAATCCGGAACACCCTTCGAAAGCCCGGTCGCCGATAACCTGCAACACACGCGCCCCTGAATACTTGAGTTCTTTCAGGCGGCTACCTGCAAAGGCCGCATTTCCTACCGACAACAACCTTTCGGGTAATGTGATCTTCTGCAATGTACGGTTTCCTTCAAACGCACTCTCCGGCAGATTCACCATAGCGACACCGGCCAGGTTTATCTCTTCGACTGCCAGCTCTTTATTGCGCAACGTATTGATATCATCCGCATTGATCCCTTTCTGCGAAACCAAACGGATAGACTTATACCTATCCATCTTTGAGAAATCAATGAACGAAGCCAGTGTTCCCGGCCTGTTCAGTTCGATATAGGCTCCTTCGGTACCACTCTGGTTGATCCGGATCTCCACCGGCTCCTTATCTTCAGGTGCCAGGTGGATCACGGCGCTACGCTTGGCGGTCGCACTATTATCATCCACCCGGAAATGAAGTTTTCCGCCACTGGAATAAATATCATGTACCCAATTTGAAGGCTCTCCGGCATCATAGTCTATCGTTGCCCGAAAAGCGCCCAAATTCACCAGTACAGTTTCTATGACCACTCCCCCTTCCAGCAAATTATACAGGCGGGGAATAAGCTCCGTGTCCGTTACTTTGGCTGCCGCCTGTGTAACGGTAATGGTCGCTTCGACAGGTACGTCGCTCTGCAAGCGCAGGACGATCACGGCCGTACGCGCTTCCGGCCGGGTATTCTCTTCGACCTTAAACCGCAAAGTGCCACCCAGTTGTACACCGGTCGACCCGGTCAACCAGGGAGCGTCTTTCGGCAACTCCACTTCAAAAGGGCCGCTGGCTACCACCGGGATATCGAATGTCTCGCCTGCTACCGCCGCTTCGTACGACTTTATTTCGGGCAGAAGTACATTCTCCCGTCCCCGCTGTACCAGTGTAAAGGTATCGGTCAACAGGGCACCTGTACTTGAATCGTTTATTACCAGGCGTGCCTTGCGCGGCTCCGTCTTAGTGTTGGGTTGAAGCGTCAACCGGATACGCTCCTCCGTCGGCACCGCCTTGCTACGAGGCGGCATGGTAATCCACGAAGCTTTGTCGAGCAGACGCAACCCGTTCGATGTCGTATTCTTCATCAGGGAGAGTTCGTACCGTGTATCGGCGGCTCCCACCGTGTCGCGACTAATCACGAAATACTAGGCTCCGCGTCCGCCCTGCGTTACCGTTACTTTTGAGGAGAGCGTGCCGCTGCTGACAGTCACCGTCGCGGTACGTGCATCATAGGTCGGATTCTCATCGTAGGCCAGCAGCAGCTTCTCTTCTTTCACCGCCTTCGTGGCGGAAGGTTTCAACCAGGCGGCATCGCTCGCAACCTCATAGTCCGCCTTGTTGGTGGCAAGGGTGAACTCCACAGAGCCTGCCGGCCAGGCCACGACAGCCGAGTTGCGGTCCAGTCCCAGTACATCCTGCTGCGCCTGCGACACTTTGATTGTACTGATTTTATGGCCTACCTGTATATCCACCTGCGCGCTTCGTGCCACCGTCGACGTATTGGCGGCCGCCGTCAATGTCAGTTCGTAGGTGCCTGCTCCGCCGCTATCCAGCGAGACAGTCAGCCAGGAACCCGACGAAACAGCCGTCCAGGCATGGCTTGTCGTAACCTTTACCGTCTGCGCTCCGGTGACCTGTGCAAACGACAGGTTTTCCTTTCCCGCTTCAATGCGTGCTGAGTGAGGCAATTCCTCCTGGCACCCAGCCAGCAGCAAGGCGATCAGGAAGATCGTTGCTAGTCGTTTTATATGTTTCATTTCCGATTGATTGTTTTGAGAAGGTCTTTACCGGATTTAAAGCCTACCGTTGTGCGCCCGTAAAACATAGCCGGAGCACCGGTCTTGGGGTTACGTACCGGGCGTGCATTTTGTTTACGGGGAGAAAAGCGGCCGAAACCCAAAAATAAAATATCTTCTTCACGTGCCAGGATTTCGGTGGTGAGTGTAAAAAAATCGTTTACGAATTTGTACATTTCAGTTACCGGCCGGTCGGTACGCTTTGCCAGCTCATTAATAAATTCCGTCTTGTTCATAACTTTATATTTTATGCTATTTTTAAATGTTGTTCATCCAGGCTTCGAACTGTTCCCGATAGCTGTTTATTTCTTCGGGTACGGTTATTTCTATATATTCGTCTCCAACCAATGCGGTCATCCGGCCAGAAAGCGAGAACAGGCTAGCCGCCGGGAAATAGATATAGACAAACTTCACACCTTCGGAAGTACTGCCCCGTATCACTTCCAGCTCGGGAAAAAGCCAGGTAGCGAAATAAGCTGAGTAGCCAAAAGCCATCAGTCGATCTTCTTTCAGGTATAAAAAAATCCTGTCCGTATTGGTTCGTTCCTTTTCCAGAATGGTATCTATTCGGTTCATATTATTTGTCCTTCTGAGGTTAATAGTCTCTAACGCATCTATATTTATAAGAAAAGGTCTTTGCTGCGGAATCCGATTGCGGTGCAGCGGTTGTGAAATCCAGATACCAAGCCTCAACCGCCGTATTCTCCGTGGCGGTCCAATACGGGCTTGCGCTTAACTGTCCGCTGGAATAAATAACATCGATCCCTGCCTTGAACAACCACATCAGCATCATCTCCCGCTGCGTAGGCAAGCGCCAGCCACTGGGAAACTCGTCTGTCTTATAACTAGCACATCCACTTGTGATTGCTGTTCCGTCCTGGCCGAGGTTACTATTTGCCGATGCATTGATTCCCATGGCCGCTGCCCAGCTTACCTCTCCGTCTGGCCCGTCTACCGGAGCAATGATAAAGCGGAAAGGTACTTTGTCATTTACAGGGATATTCTCTCCGTTGCCTTTGTCATGAGTATGGCGGATGGTAGAGCCGTTTGTACCGTCTGCATTCTTTACCAGTAACTTCATGCCCAGAGGCCAAACGGCACTTTCAGACATACCGTAAGAGTAGAATACGGCGTAATTGCTGCCAGGATTGCCAGGGTTGGTCCCTATCAGCTTCTCTTTTCTTAATTCCTGTCCGAAGGCGGTTGCGGCCGGAAGCAGGCTAAGTATAACTGCTGCTATGAATAATCTATTTATCATATATTCTGCTTTAAGGTTCATATCGATACTTTTATTTTGCGGTGTTTCCGGGGAGTAAATCTTTAACACATCTCAGGTAATACAAACCAGATGGAGATTCTCCCTTACTTCGACCGGTCCATATCTTTGTTGCCCATACATCCGTAGCATCAGTAGAAGATGTCCAGTAAGTTGCATTATGCAATGTTTTGAGTGTGCTCGAACCGGATATGTAGATACCAAGCGACTGGCCGAATGAAGGCGTATACCATTCCAGGTTAGCGGAAGTTACCCCTACTCCGTTCAGGTCGATACATTTTTGTATTGCCGGATAGTCAGCTTTCTTATCAAACAGGTCCGTCGTATTCTTCTTTCCGTCCATAAGGCTATTGGCTAATAAGGGCATGGATTTACCATCAGCCAGCCATACTCCATTTCCACTACCTACATCCGATATATAGACTTCGATGCGATTTACGTATCGCCAGGTGACGGTAGTGCGCGTGGCACTAGACAAGTTGCCATACTGGTCATACCCTTGAAGCTTCCCCCGAAGTAACCGGGGATGAACTTAATAACGCGCGAGTCGTCGTCGTTTTCGCCGGTTATGGTGATGTTGTAGGTGTATGCATAGTTGGGTGAGACGCTGTAATCGTCGGTAAAATTACTTCCCAGATGGATCTGGTAGACCACGGATTTACTGATTGTACCGCCAGTAGTCGGTTCGATTCCCATAATCTGCAGATAGGTCGAATTGAAAGGAGCGTTGGTTACCCGCTTCTCCGGGGTTGTAAACGGAACCCCATGATGGAGGTTGACCGGCAAATTCGCGGTGATGGTTGCTGCGTACGATGATGAGGCAGAAAACGATATATCACCCAATGCATACTTGCCATACTCGACAGCATCTCCGGGAAAAGCCGGCGTACGCCCTATCGCATGATAAAAACTCGTCTTAGGGATACTCGCAAACTGGTAGTTCCATACAGAATAACCTTTATCTTGCATCTTATCCCCCAGCTTAAGATTAACCGTCACCTTAGCTGTCGAGCGATAGAGCATAATGTCGGCCTGTGTATTTTCTTTTACAATAATGTCGGTACTTCCGGAAAGGACAGGACGGGAGCTACCGTCGGAAAGACTGAACAATGGGAAGTCCGGTTGACTAAAGTTGATTCCCATATTGTTAAAATACTCCAGGCTGCAACTTCCATCGGTCAGCAAACTATTAAAGGTCTCCAAATCAGCATTTGCTATTACGATAATCCTGTTCTTCTCTCCCGATGATAGAGCCAGCGTAACGGTTTTTACAGAGTTGCCTGAGTAAAAATCAGCCTTAGAGAGTGTGCTTACAGGCTCCGTACCGTCAAACTGAAACACCCAGAAGTTCTTAACTTCGTCCATATCGGCTGCCCGCGTTTCCGGAGTTTTCACCAGGCTTATCTCCATGCCTTTACATACCTCTGTGGAGCTAACGGTCTGGCTACCGGCTTTAGTGTCGGCATCGAGGGGCGATTGCAGGGGTTGTACGTTCAGCGATAAATTTACGGGTACGGACTTGCCACGCTTACCGCCATTAGCGGAAAGTGTGTCGGTATAGGTTTCGTCCGTGCAGGCTCCTAGCAGGAGGAGCAGACTTATTGTGTATAGGATTTGTTTCATGTTTGTATAATGGAATTATTTTTGGGGTTTGGGCTTGTTTTTATCTCTTACGCAACGCACGTAAAAAGATTCTTGTTTAGAAAATTTCTTTGGCCAATAATCCGCTCCGCCTTCTTTTACTTTTACTATAGCATAACATTCCGTAGCGCTAGCTTCCGTAGCACTCCAATACTCTTTGCCATTCATGAGATTGGTAGGATAATTCAACATATAGCATTCGCTAATTCTGGGTAACCGCCAGTCTGTATATCCTCCTTCCCTGAGCTCAGCGCATGCTTGTTTAGCCAGAAGGGTTCCTGTTTCTTCATCTTTCCATGAGATTTGCGCTCCCCCTGCTGCTAAGCTATTGGCAGCCTCTAAAACAGCTTGAAAAGGTTCTTCATTTACAGCCCCTCTATATCTATTACCCAACATGCCGCTTTGGGTCGTAATATTTCTGTACTCCCCGTTATTATTTTCGGCCACTTCTCCCAGATAAGTATGGTATCTATAATCGTTAGGGGCTAATTTTTTAGGAGTCACTTCAGCTTCCTGTGTCCAAAGATCAACAAAACTTAGTGCCTTGGGGGTCACATTCGCCGTCCCTTCTCCCAGCATTGTTTCTTTGATGGTGGCTGTCTGCCAACCGGATAGCGAGAGGTTCATGGCCGAGTTATTGTAAACGATGTGATAGGTGTTGTGCATGCCTTTCCGGAAACCGTAGAGAGTGGTGCTGCCAGAATTATCCTGATTCAGATGCGTTTGCGATAATGGGAAGGTGAGCACTTTTTCTTCCTCGGGAGTGTCAGCGCCAGCACTTTCGAGGGTCGTTACTTCGATCACGATATCGGAGTTCTTTATATCCGGACTCATAACAGGCGGAACAAGGAAATTGAATACAGCAGCTGAGGCGCCCGGTGCACCTTCCGTATCCAAAGCAATGGGCTGCGAACCCAGATCTATCTTCAGCGGTCCGGAAACGCTATTGACTATCTTACCTGTTTTCAGATTCAAATTTCCCTTATTTACAATCGTACCCTGCCCGGCATAGGCGTTTCCGATGTTTACGGCTTTCACTTTCACCGTGTTATTCGATGACAATTGCAACAAATTGATTGTCACCCAGCAGAAAGTGTGGGAGAATTTCAAGGGAATAGAACCCATTCCATCGGTTATGTTCTGCAGATCGGTAGGAGATGATAAATAAAGCAGGTCTGTCCAATCCTTCGGGTCCGTGCTGCTCAGGTCGAAAGGGACGGCGGTGGCGGTAGCATCCGCTGTCCACGGATAATAGCCTTTTATGATGATGTTTTCTCCGTTGTTTGCAGCCAGGGAGATGGAGGTCATACCCGTATTATCGGTATGGGTCCACGTTTGTTTGTTGCCGGACACCGTAAGTGTCGACTTCATATTATCACTCGAACCGTCAGCCAGGGCAGTTCCATCCTCGCGGGTGACGAACATACCGAATAGATGCTGCTTACCCTCGCTGAAGGCTTGTCCCGACGTAATCGTCGGCTGGGGTGGCTGCCCTGCTTTGGTGGAGGGGTTGTCGGAGATGGAGGCGGAAAAGCGCAGTTCGACTTTTGCCGCACCTTCCCCGCCTGCAGGCAACTCGCCATTGTCGCAGGCGGCGAGGTATATTCCCAGCGAGCATACGCCGATCATGGCGCATAGCCGGGTTGCTTTTTCTTTTATGGTCATATCTGTTTGCATATTTACGGTAGTTAGTTCTGTTTTCTTACTTGACGGACGCATCTTACTTTATAGGACTCCGATTTAGACACCAGCTTTATTTCCCCATCCCGGTTGACAGTATAGACCTTGTCGTTTTTTCCCTCGGAGCCAGTCCAATAAGTTTCGCCTGACTCGCCGAGCGAGGTAAAGCCTTTGGAACTGTTGATCGTTACTTTATTCATCCAGAGGAGCATCAGTTCCGAGAGCCGTGGCAGTCGCCAGTCGGACTGTCCCTGTCCGCGGTAGTCCCAGCAGACTTTTTTGGCATCGAGGATACGATCTTCTTTAGGAGCGTCCGCCCGTGTGCTTCGCCATACAACACCTTCAGATGCGTTGTCGGGGGCAATAATCAGTGTTGGGTAGGGGCCTTCCCTATCGAGCGCATCCTGCACATCCACATAGGTACCGCCGTTAGTCACTCCATTGAAGGTATTGTCACGGGCTTCCCCCATCATGCCGCTATAATTTAGAGGAATATACTTCATATTGCCATCATCCGTTTTAAAATGGTCTTTTTTCTTGAGGATAGTAAACGGTTTGCTAACTCCATTTTCAGACATATAATCTGCTACTACGGTCCCGTTTATCCCTTGGAAATTCAATCGCACGAACATATCCGGAGCGGGCGAGTCGAGGTCTTCAGTTTTCCAGTCGACAATATCGGCCGTAAAATCCAGTCCGACCGGCCTGCCCTTGTAGGCTGCCTCAGGAGTTGCGTATCCGGACTGGTTTACGTTGGTGATGGAGTAACGGTAGATATGGTTACGCAAGACATCGTGCAAGGGCACATTTGCCGCGTTGTACTTCTCGGTTGTGAAGTCGATGCGGTAGTAGTTAAGTTTACCCAGGTATGTGCCGCCGATGACGAGTGCCATGCGGTTCTCATGGTATCTATCGTAGACGGTTCCTCCTTTGAGAGTGACTTCGGGGAGGTATATTTCGGCTTTGCAAGAGGTATTGTTTGTTATAGTGTATTCTATGTTAGCACTCTGATCCCCGACCTGCGAAGGGGCGGTGACGGAGGGGATGTCGTTTACATCGTATCCAAAATTGCTTAAAACCGGTATGAGCATATACTTATTTTGAGGTTTGAATACGTAGATTTTTTGCAAATCGAAATTGACACCCCCTTTGTCCCATTCACCGCTTTCCTCCTTATAAGCTCCTACTCCCACGTCCACCCGGGCTACGGCACGCAGCAAGTTGGCGGAGAGTGGTGGCATACCTTCCGTTATTTCCAGTGCTTTGTCGGGGCTGTTACCGGCAAAGCCGAACATCGGTATCCCGTGTTCAGCAAATGCCGGTGCAGCCAACTCCCCACTAGTCAAAGCTGCTTGTACCCCCTCGTATGTCATGCCAATATTTACCAGTGGATAAGGGTTTAGGTTAGCGACCAGGAGCAGCTTCGTATCGGCTGCTCCTGATACGCTTCGACGGAGGCTGAAGCTGAATTGTCCACCGCCACCGCCGCTTACCGGTCTCCCGGTTGCATAGTACTTCAGAAAAAAGGCTCCAGTCTCATCCGCCTGGAACGCAAGTATATATAGGTCATGGATAGAGTTCTCCTGCGTGTCGGTCAACCCTGCTTTGGTGGTGGGGTTTTGCTCGCCTGCGGCGGGGCCTGCCGAGAGGGTGACTGTCATGAGTTCACCCTCTTCGACATCCGGTATTCGCTCATAGTTGCAAGCGCATAAGAAAAGGGCGGCGCACAGGGCGGCAGCCTTTCTTAGTTTCAACAGGTGTGAATGTGTCGTGTGCATATCTTGTTTGTTTTTTATCTGAATGATTCTTCTATATCTTCTATGTCTTACGGGTAAGTTACATCGACGTCGCTCGATATCCAGCCGGGCGGTTTTACCTCTGCGCTGCCGTCGGCATTGAAAGCGATCGTCAGCTTCAGCTCCTGGCCTGTCACGGGGACGAGGGGGCGCCGGGTGCTTGTTTGCGTAAGTTCTTTCAGCAGCATCCCGTTGTGATAGATGCCGACCTTTATCCCTTTGTCATCGGGCGGGGGGAAGACACGGAAAGAGGGGATGATGTATTCTTTGCGGGAGTTGAAGGAGCCTGTAACCCGGTGGATGGCAGAGCCTGCGGTGGTCCCTTCGAAGTCGATGCGGGCGGCCGTACGGCTCACCTCGACGGTGTAATCGCCGTCTGTCGTGCCGGTGGCTCTGGACAGTCCGCTGATCGTTATATGTATCGACGCCGTGGCGGGCCGCATTTCCATCGTGAAGGGGGCTCCGCGGGCGATCGTTTTGTTGTCTGTGTCGATGGCTCCCCTGAACAGGTCGGGAGGCGTGTTGAGGTATTGCGTTTCAGCCTTTACGGACGAAAGCGGTGTGAGGGCGAGATATGCTCCGTCGAGCAGGTCGCCTGGTTGCAGCGTCGGAAGCCTGAGGCTTTTGTCGTTGCTGTTACCCCATGCTATGTAGTGTAGGGGCCGGGGGAAGGATAGTCGAGCGAGATGGTCTCGCCGATCGTGCCGGTGGCACGGTTGATCAGTTGTTGTTGGTCGTCAAATACAAACAGTTCTATCTCGCGGATGGCGTCGCCATCGGCAAGCGAAGTGCCGTGGAAGCTGAGCTTAAACTGCCTTTTGCCGGGCAGGCCATCCCTCCAGCAACCTGCGACCGTAAGGAAGAGCACGGCCAGGAACAGCAGCAACAGGTGTTGCAACCGCCACAGGGAGGAACCGGGATATGTGTGTTTGTTTTCGTTCATCTTATTCTTTATTTACAGATCGCGTATACCGGCTGTGATACCGGAGGGTGAGAGGAAGACCTGTCGGAAGCGCCATGACAGTATGTGCTTTCGACAGATCTTTTTTCAGAGGATATTATTCAAACGGTTTTTCTGTAGGTGCCGGATCCCACTCCGCCGGAGTCACCGTAACAGTTACATTCGCTTTGATATTCGGCTCATCCGGTTTATCTTCACCACCACCGGCGTTACCACCGGAAGTTCCCGGACGGAAGTCACCGCTGAATGACAAAGCTACATCGTAGGCTTTTCCTGCTTCGATGATACCCTTATCACCGGGTGCGAAGATTACGTTGAAATTTTTTAATGCATATACATCTTCAGGTATATCATCTCCATTAGCCTCTTTTTCTTTCCATTTAATCTGTACCGCAAGGATTGTCGGATTATCATCCTTGGTAGTAGAAGTCGGTTTATTCTCGAAAACATACCAGTGGGCCAGGTTTTCCACTGGTGTATTATCAACTATAGATGTAATAGCAAGTTTCTCCTCGAAATCTTTAACAATAGGAAGATTACTTGTTCCCCAAGCCTCCTCCCATGTTCCGTTTGCAAACGCCAGATCAGCAGTAGCAGGTAAATAAGTTGGGAAATAGTGAGATTTCGTCTGTACATTCAACAAATAGGCTTTTGTGAATACAAAATCCTTACCATCACCATATTCACCCTGTGCCTGATCTGTTACAGTGATACTTCTTAACGTGATTTTAGCAGCAATGTACTTCAATTCAACAGATGCTTCTGCAGTGAAAGGATCTGTAGGTATTCCACCGGGATTCATCTGTGAAACATCTCCTATGCCTGACATAAGAAGGTTGGTTTTTTCCTGAAAAGGAACCAAAGCTGGCGGCGTTCCGTCCTCGACTACCAGGTCTTGCAGTACAGCTTCAAGTTGAGCTCTGGTACTGACGTTGAGAGCTTTTCCTGTTCCGGTACGATCTTCTCCGATATTTGCAATCACCATTACCTGAGAGGCCGTAGTTCTTGTTTCCACGGTTGCCTTTTTATGTCCCGGATTCTGACCATCATCTGTTAAATCAGGTCCTGTAACAAATGTTCTGGAAACGATCTGGTCCGCACCATTCAGGAAGAATACGGTGATATCGGTGATCGTCTTCTCTTCCGTACCATCCGCTTCCGGAACGCCTGTCGCCTTTGTCATTTCACCGTTTCCAAGGGTGATGTCTACCAGCATCTTATCCCCTTCCTGCGGGCCGCCATGGGGGTCAATAAATTCTTGTCTTGAACAACTCGCTAATGCCGCTATCGCCAGCATCGACAGAAAAACTGTTTTCATTTTCATTTTTACTTTGCTTGATATTAATAATAGTGTAACTTAAAAAATACTCGATTACTTTTGAGTGACTCGCTCACTTCCTATTGAACGGGTCGCTCTCTTTCCTTTGAGCAGGCTGCTCAATTCATTCGATCTCCGGCCTGTCGCCACCACCGGGGGTATCGGGCACCTCGCCTACGACAAAGTTGTCCGGCATCGTTGCCGTGCGGGGCTCTTTCAGCAAAGTAGAACCGTTGCTGGTAAGCTGCGTGCAGAGTGTAACGCCCCAAACAGAGCCGTCGGCAGCCGTAGCAGGCAACACAAAGCCTACCTGCGTAGGGGTATTGGGGTAGAGCTTCGATGCGGGGAAGAAGAATGTTTCGCCGGAATCGCCGTCGGTACGACGGATAGTGACACCGATTTGTTCGCCTTCGCCGCCCACTTTGATATGTTTACCTTTAATGATACAAGTTTGTCCTGCACTAATCGGTACGCCTTCGCCACGGGCTGCGGCTTCGGGATTTTGTGCATCTTGCGCACTCACCACGGTAAATAGCTGCGGACCGCTGACCGATTTCTGTATTTCGACGTCGATTTCGGCATCGGCAAGTGCCTGGCGCATTTCCTGACTCATGGAGTAAGCGATGCCTAGTTTCAGGCGTTTGCGGTCTGGGGCCGACATGAGTTCGCTTTCGAGGAAAACACCCTGGGAGGTGGGGCGGAAATAGCCCAGCAGAGTCGTGATGCTATATCCGGAAGAGAGAAACCAGATCATACGGCGCAGGATCTGATCACCCGTACGGGCTATCTCTTCCACATCTTCCTGGCGGGTGCTGAGGGCAGCTACTTCGCTGGCAAGATCGTGCATATTCAGGCATTTCTGCAACTTGGGTTGCAGGTAACAATCGTTCGTAATATCCTGAGTAAGTGCCAAGTCAAGAGCTTTGAGCGTGAGCTTCGTCTTCTGAGTCGGGTCTTTTGCCATAATTGTCTGTTTTTTAGTTACTGATATATTGTACATATTTTTAGTTTACCAATTAGCCGGGACCCAAAGGATACTAAATTTATATCAGTAGCTCCCTAGTAGAAAAACAGGGATAAAACAGCCGTATTCTTTCCCCTTTTTGCTTTCAGGATGGTCTGACGTAAAACGTAACCACGTGTGCCCTAGTGCTTGCAATTCGTATGATAAAATGACCTAGTTCATTAGAAACTATGATATAAAGACTAAAAATCAAGGCTTATAAATAATCTTATGTTATTAGCCAGTGATAAGTTAGATAGAAAATGGGAAGGTAGGCTATAACTAAAAGTATTCTCTTTTGGTACCCGGTTAGTATGAAAAAAATGAACGAATAAAGTCATATTTGTTCATTTTTTCTCTCACACGATGAATTTTAATCGCAGTTTATTATGATAATCAGATAATTTATATATCTTTGCGCAATCTTGACACAGTTTCTAATGTACTACGTCATTTTTTCTCCATAAAAAAAGAAAATCAAAGCGTTTCTAATTTGTAATGTTATTGCTGCCCAAGAGTATGGTAGCAAGGAAGTTTTCGTTCCATCAACACCTTTGAACAAGACGGACGGGACGGAAAAAATTGTAGATAAGAGTCTTTAAATAATTCTTTTTAGTTTCTTTGGATTTTGTCGGCAATCCCAGACAGCAACGATCTTTATAATATTCTTTTCTATACGATATATTAATTTATAATGCTTACAGGCAACTAAAGAACGATAATTCTTCGGATTTTCTTTTAATACATCTTCTTCTTTTCCTGCTAATGGGAAAGTTAATAAAGTATCTGCCGTATCAAGAAATTCATTATATACTTTTATTGCAGCCTGTTCATTTTTCTTAGCCAAGAAATCATAGATTGTATCAAGATGCTTGACGGCACGTTTCATCCATCTTAGTTTCATTTGTTGCATAACGGATGCTTTTTGCGCAACTGTTCAGTTGTGTAATACCGATTGTGACGATCATCGTCTTCCGATAATTCGATCTCTTCTTTCAGCTCTTCCACTGTAAAGCGACAAGGTGTATCTATATTCCTCTGCCTTATTTTACGCAAATAAGCAAGTGTTTTCCTCATCAACTCTTCGTTATCCATGATAGAGGCTATTTCTGTCAATATGGATGTTCTTAACTCGATACTTGTCATAATGGTAATTATTTTTGTCAATCACAAAGATAATTATTATTTCCGTTCCCTGCATGTCAAAGAGTCTTGTTTTGGAGACAAAATATCACTACATTTGTCACCCATTATATTAAGGAAGGAAATAAATGATCGATCAACCTACCATAGACCGGATACTTGACGCTGCAAACATTGTGGATGTTGTTTCGGAATTCGTTACCCTGCGCAAACGAGGGATAAACTATGTAGGATTATGTCCTTTTCATACTGATAAAACGCCCTCGTTCTACGTCTCTCCGGCTAAAAATATATGTAAGTGCTTTGCCTGTGGCGAAGGTGGTACGGCCGTTCACTTCATTATGAAGCATGAACAGCTGAACTATTTCGATGCCTTGCGTTATCTGGCCAAGAAATATAACATCGAGATACAGGAACGGGAACTGACCGACAAGGAGAAGCAAAGGAAAAGCGACCGCGAAAGTATGCTGATCGTCAATAGCTGGGCACAGCAATACTTTACCACCCAACTATACGAACATGTAGAAGGGAAAACGGTCGGACTCCGTTACTTTGCCGAACGTGGGTTCCGTGAAGACACCATCCGTAAATTCCAGTTGGGTTACAGTCTCGACAAGCGCGATGCATTATACAAGGAAGCAACCAAAAACGGTTATAAGAAAGAGTTTCTGGAAAAGACCGGTTTGGTTATTGCCTACGACAATGGAGGAGTCAATGACCGTTTTCGCGGCCGTGTGATATTTCCGGTACATACGTTAAGCGGAAAAGTCGTAGCCTTTGGCGGCCGTGTGCTCAAGAAAGACGAGAAAACAGCCAAATATGTCAACTCTCCGGAAAGTGAGATTTACCATAAGAGTAATGAACTTTACGGTATCTATTTCGCCAAACAGGCGATTGTCAAGGAAGACCGTTGTTTCCTGGTGGAAGGTTATACCGATGTAATCTCCATGCATCAGGCAGGAATAGAGAACGTGGTTGCCTCCTCCGGTACGGCTCTTACACAGGGACAGATACGGCTTATACATCGTTTCACCAGTAATATAACCGTATTATATGACGGTGATGCCGCCGGTATCAAAGCCGCCCTGCGCGGTATCGACCTGCTGCTGGAAGACGGGATGAATGTGAAAGTGGTTCTCTTGCCGGACGGTGAAGACCCCGACTCGTTTGCCCGCAAACATAATGCCAGCCAGTTTTCCGAATTTATTAAACAAAGCGAAACGGACTTTATCCGTTTCAAAACCCGTTTATTACTGGATGATGCGGGAACCGACCCGATCAAGCGCTCGGCGCTGATTACGGATATTATCCGTACGGTTGCCATCATCCCCGATAATATTGCCCGTTCCATCTATATCCGCGAATGCAGCGCCATGATGGAGATAGACGAACAGGTCTTGCTGAACGAAGTCAATAAGATCCGGTTAAGCAAGGAAGAAAGGCAGAACATGCAGGGACAGGTAACTCCCCCGGTATCCAATACGATGAGTATGATACCGGAATATCCGGACCTGCCCGGTTACCAGCCGGTTGCCGGGGACAGTTTTCTGCCACCGGATGATACCGTGCCATTGCCGGACGATTATATGCCTCCACCACCCCCACCGGAAGAATATCCGATGGAAGAAACCGGGCCTATGGATGTTCCGCCTCCCGATTATCCGCCGGCACAACCGCCACAGACGGTTCAACCAGTACAACCGGTACAAACAGGCCAGCCGAAACGTTCGCCTTACGAGGTGTACGAACTGACGTTACTGAAATATATCGTGCGGTATGGCGAACAAATCCTTTTCGATTATGTGGATGAGGAGACAAACGAACATATTGTGATGCGTGTGGCCGAATATATCCGTTACGACCTGGAGCGTGACGACCTGACTTTCTATACCCCGATCATTAAAAGCATGCTCGACGAAGCCGCAGACAAATGCAAGACCGAGGGATTTATTGCCAGCCGTTATTTCCTGGCCCATCCGGACCCGAACGTAAGCCGACTGGCCGCCAACCTGATCAGCGAAAAGTATCAACTGAGCAAGTATCACAGCAAATACCGCGAGTTGGAACAGGAACAGGATAAACTGGACCAGTTAGTCACCCGCGAAATATATGCGATGAAAGATGCCTATATCCTCCGGCAGATAAAGGAGACACAACTGGGCATCAAAGAGGCGCACGCACAAGGAAATGAAGAAAAGGTGTTCGAGCTGATGAAACAACTCACACGCCTGAATGAAATAAAAAACGTATTGAGTAAGGAATTGGGAGAACGTATCGTATTAAAAATGTAACAACTTATAGCCTATGAACTTTTTGGAAACGGAAGATGTGGTTAAACAATATGCCAATCATCTAGCCCTGAACAAAGTCAGCATACAGGTGCCCGAAGGGAAAATATTCGGGTTACTCGGACCAAACGGTGCCGGAAAAACCACGCTGATTCGTATCATCAACCGCATCACCGCCCCCGACAGCGGCACCGTCCGTTTCAACGGACGCGAATCGAGACCGGAGGATATTTACCAGATCGGTTATCTCCCGGAAGAACGGGGATTGTATAAAAAGATGAAAGTAGGCGAACAGGCCATCTATCTCGCCCAACTTAAAGGACTGTCTTATTCCGAAGCCCGGACCCGCCTGACCCGTTGGTTTGAAAAGTTCGACATCATGCCCTGGTGGAATAAAAAGCTGGAAGAGTTATCGAAAGGGATGCAACAGAAAGTGCAGTTTATCATTACCGTTATCCACGAACCGTCACTGCTTATCTTCGACGAACCGTTCAGCGGTTTCGATCCGGTGAATGCGGAAAGGTTGAAACAGGAAATCCTGGAACTGAAAGAGAAAGGACATACGATTATTTTCTCTACCCACAATATGGCTTCGGTGGAAGAGATATGCGATAACATAGCCCTGATCAACAAATCGCAAGTGGTATTATCAGGAAATGTGGCAGAAGTCAGAAACCGTTTCCGGAACAATACATTTACATTACGTATCTCATCCGATAGTGTCCTTTCAAACGTTCCGTCGGATACCTTCACGCTGCTTTGCGAAAAAGAACAAAGCGGAATACGCGAACTGCAAATCCATAAAGCCGACGGGATCAGTAATTCCACTTTACTGTCTACTCTGTCCGAACAGGTCGAAATCCTGTCGTTTGCAGAGGAACTTCCCTCCATGAATGATATATTTATTAACACCGTATCGGGCACAAACATCCCACAGGCATGAATAAAATAGGACTTATTATCAAAAGAGAATATCTGCGCCGGGTAAGCAAAAAGTCGTTTATCCTGCTTACGCTTCTGACACCGTTTTTGTTTGCTGCACTGGTATTCGTACCGCTATGGCTATCGACAATCAAAGGGGATGAAGTACGTAACGTTGCCATCATCGATACGACCGGGAAATATGCCTCGCTGTTCGAGAATAACGAGAGTTTTCATTTCATCCACAGCGATAAAACGTTAGACGAATATCGCCAGGGTGAAGATAAGGAGGTATTCGCCTTCCTGAGTATCACAGACGATTTGCTGAACAATCCTAAAGCAGCAACCCTTTACTCAGAAAAACAGGTTCCGGCCGAACTGAGCCGTTTGGTCAACCAGACACTCAGCAAGCAGTTGGAAAGCGAAAAACTCGCCTCTTTCAATATCCCTAACCTGAAAGAGATCATCCGGGAAAGCAAAATCAATTTCAACGTACAGACCATAAAATGGAGTGAAGACGGAAAAGAAAGTGCTTCATCGGCAACCGTCGCTTCGATCATCGGGATGGTATTCACGTTCATTATCTATATGTTTATTATGATGTATGGTGCAATGGTGATGCAGGGGGTTATGGAAGAAAAGACCAACCGTATCATTGAGGTGATGATCTCGTCCGTTCGTCCGTTCGACCTGATGATGGGGAAAATTATCGGTATCGGTTTTGTTGGTCTTACACAAGTATTCCTATGGGGTATTATCACGACCATACTGGTCAGTGTAGGAGGTTTTATGTTCTCCGGTGGAGTCGATGTGGCATCCCTGCAAGCTGGGCCTCAAATGGGGATGATGGATGCAAATGCTTTAGCCTCTTCTTCCGGGAATGAAATCATGGGAATCATCAATTCAATCAATATTGCAGAAATCGGTATCTCTTTTATTATCTATTTCATTGGAGGTTATATGTTGTATGCATCCATATTCGCGGCTATCGGCTCGGCGGTAGACAGCCAGGAAGATACCCAGCAGTTTATGGCTCCGGTCACGATCTTTATGATCTTTGCATTATATGCCGGAATTTACAGCATGGAGAATCCGGACGGACCACTGGCATTCTGGTGTTCGATGGTTCCGTTCACTTCACCGATCGTCATGATGGTACGTATTCCTTTTGAAATTCCTTTATGGGAAAAGTTATTATCGGTCTCTTTATTGTATGCTTCCGCCATCGGCATAGTCTGGCTATCCGCCAAAATATACCGGGTAGGTATCCTGATGTACGGTAAAAAACCGAGTATCAAGGAAATGGTGAAATGGATTAAATATAAATAAGATGGAAGCGACAATATCACTTATATTAAGCCGTCATGGAGAGACGGAAGAGAATAAATTGCGTATTATGCAGGGACAGATGCCCGGGCATCTGTCTGAACTAGGTAAACAGCAGGCGGAACAGTTGGCCGACCTGCTGGAAGAGGAAGAAATCGACGTTATTGTCAGCAGCGACCTGGCCCGGAGCTACGACACCGCTATGGCTGTTGCCCGCCGCAAAGGATTGGAGCCTGTCCGGACACCGCTGCTCAGAGAAATGGATTGGGGTATCTATACCGGAAAAGTGGCCAATGAAATGGATTTCAAGAATCTGCCGGAAAGCGTGGAAAGCGTGGAGGCTTTATATAAAAGAGCCGGAGAGTTTCTGCAATTCCTGCAAACGAACTTTCCGGGAAAACGTATCCTGGCTATTGGGCACGGAGGTTTCAACCGTGCCATTATCGTCCGTATAGAAAAAAGGCAGCAAGAGGAAATCCTGAAGCTGCCAATCATGAAAAACACAGCTTGCCTGCGCTTTTCACTCTAAATGATATTTACTTTACACCTGGGGCTGCACGACACTGAATGTACCGGATGCTTTGCTGACCAGTTTATCGTCGCAATAAATCTCACATTCACTGAAATGGACGTGCCGTCCCGGTTTGATAACCGTTCCTCTCGCGATCAGTTCCTTTCCCCAGGCAGCCCTTAAAAAGGATACTTTCAATTCGGCTGTCAATACGTCTTTATCGAGCGGCGTCATCGTATAGGCTGCAAAACCGGCTATCGTATCTGCCAAAGCCGCCAATACACCACCATGAATAACGCCGCTATATTGGCGTTGTTCATCATGCAAAGGCATACGCGCCTCAACGATCCCATCTTCAACAGTAGTGAACTGTACCCCCAAATGATTCACATAAGGGTTTGTCTTCACCCTGTCGAGTAATCTTTCTTTTACTTCTGCATTCATTATTTTTACTCAATTAGTTGGTTTCTTTCTAGCGGATAGTAATCTTACAATCATCCAGATTGTCGATAATAGCCAGGCTTTCCACATGGATACCCGACTCACGCAAGGCTTTTCCTCCATCCTGAAAGGCTTTTTCTATAATAAAGCCCATACCGGAAATGGTTGCACCCGCCTGCTCTGCCAGATCAATCATTCCCAGGGCAGCATTACCGAAAGCCAGAAAATCGTCTATAAAAAGAATATGATCGTCTGCCGTCAGGAAGTTATTACTGATACAAACCGTATAATCACGGTCTTTCGTAAAAGAATGGACTACCGTACTCAGCATGTTCTCCATCGTCTTCGGTTGCTTCTTCTTTACAAATACGACCGGCAACTGCAAAATATATCCCACCATAATAGCCGGAGCAATACCGCTGGCTTCGATCGTTACAATCTTATTAATATGTTCGCCTTTAAAACGATTGATGAACTCTTCGGCAACCTTGTACAGAAGCATCGGGTCCATCTGATGGTTAATGAAACTATCGACTTTCAGGATACCTCCCGGATAACATCTGCCATCTTGCAGAATACGCTGTTTAAGTAATTCCATGTGTTTTATTCTGTTTTATCTACTTGATCTTCCTTTACTCTTATCAAAACATTGGCTATGATAGCTGTTAATCCGCCAGTTGTTATACCTGAAGAAAAGATACCTTTAATCGCTTCGGGAGCCGTTTTCAGAATATCGGGCATCAACTCGACACCGAGTCCCAACGACAAACTGACTGCCAGCACCAGCGTAGCTTTCCGGTTGATTTCCTGTGCGGCAATGATACGGATACCGGCCGCTGCCACCGTACCGAACATCAATAAAGTCGCTCCCCCAAGGACCGGATCGGGCATCAAAGAGAAAATAACCCCGACAACCGGAAATAACCCCAACAGGATCAACATTCCGGCAATATAATAACCGACATATCGGCTGGCAACACCTGTCAACTGGATAATCCCGTTATTTTGTGCAAAGATAGAGTTTGGAAACGAATTAAAGACACCTGCGACGAAAGAATTCACGCCATCCGCCAACACACCGCCGGATACACGCTTCAGATACCCCTCTCCTTCAATCGATTTACCGGAAATCATGGAGTTGGCAGTAACATCGCCGGTCGCCTCGATCGCAGTAATCAGGTAGACCAGCCCAATCGCAATAAAGGAAGATATATTAAAATCCAACCCATACTTAAAGGGTACCGGAATATTGAATCCGCTCAGATTTTGTGAAGCGGCAGCGCTCATATCCACCATGCCCAAAGCAAAGGAGAGTCCGTAACCGATACACAGCCCAAGAACAATCGAGCTCATTCGCAGGTATTTATTCTTACAACGGTTGAAGAACAGGACGCTCAACAACACCGTCGCCGCCACTCCCAGATTCTCCAAACTACCGAACGTTCCGTTATCCATCGCTGCAAAGCCACCTCCGCAGGAAACAACCCCCACTTTAATCAAGCTCAAACCAATCAACAAGACAACGATACCGGAAACCAACGGTGTAATGATAGAACGCATATACTTAAATGTACGGCTGATAATCATCTCGACCGGAGCGGCAGCCATACAAACACCAAAGATAAGCGGCAACCCGCCAGCCAGGCCGGCAGAGATGATCGGTCCGATAAAAGAAAAACTCGTACCCTGTATACAGAGCAACCCTGCCCCTACCGGACCAATCCGCTTACATTGTATGAAGGTCGACACACCGGAAGCAAAAAGAGCCATCGACACCAAAAAACCGGTTGTTTCGAGATCCAGCTTCAATGCCCCCGCAATAATCAAAGGCGGAGTAATGATTGCGACAAAAATGGCTAATAAATGCTGCAAAGCGGCAAACAACGTCTCCTTTAAAGGCGGACGGTCATCGATGCCATAAATCAAATCTGTTTCTTTTACCGGGATAATAGTCTCTTCTAACTCCTCTGTGTTAATCTTCATCTTTACTTTATATATTGATATATTCTATTACAGTTTCAAATCCTGCAAGGTCTCGCCTTTGGCATTCAATACACGCAATGTCATTTCCTTTCCTTTCTTCTGAAGGACCATCACTGTGGCACCGTCCATCCGGTATCCTCCTCCCACCATAATAGGGAAGTTGTTACCGTTGGCAGTACCTTTCGGATAATAGGCATGGCGGTGTGTATGTGCATTTATACAAATATTGAACGGTGCTTTTGCCAGCAGCCCTCCCCATAACTCCAAACACGGATTATAACGATCCACCTCCTTACCATAAATAGGTATATGATGGATTAAGACACGTTTTGCAGCCTGTTTGAATGGTTTCGAGGCCAGTTCTTCTTTCAGAAAACCGACCTGTGCTTCGCGCAAAGCCGAAAAATCATTCAAGCCATAATATACCCAGTGGTCGTCCGGTTTGTCTTCGCCACAGTCGAGCATAACGATACGGGTATCACCCCAGTTGAATGCTCCATACGTTTTATCACTTACATAATCGAACAAGCTACGCAACCCGATTGAATAAGCATTTCTAATCTCATGGTTGCCACGCAAATAAAAAACGGGTACATCAGCAGCACCGACCGTCTCGTTCAGTTCCGAAAGGAAATGAGTCGCTTCGTCATGATCTTTCGGGTCATCGATGCAGTCACCATTAAAGATCACGAAATCATAGTCTACATCCTTCACTTGTTTGTATAGGGCTTGTAATGTCTCAGAATGTTTGTGCAGGTCGTTGAAGATAATAGTCGTAAAATCAGCATCGGAAGAAGCCGGTAAGGTGAATGAATGGAAATCGGAAACAGCCGTTTCGCCGAATACTTTCTTATAGGCCTGATAAAGCATAATTTCCTGTGAGCAAACACGGTAATAATATGTCTTGCCTGGTTCCAGATCGTTCAGTCTTACTTTATTTTGCAAGTCATTGCAAATAACCTGTCCGTCCACGATCGTACGTGCTTTTTTCAACTGGTTCTTATCGGTTCCGTATTCCACCCAGCTATAAGCAGGCACCGTTGTCTGCCACATAACCGTGATACCGTTTCCTACCGGGTTCTGTAAATAAGGTTCTGTACGGAATATCTGTGCGGCAGGCTGCATAAAAGCAATCTCCGCCACAATCGGACGATGATCGGAAGCAGCCGGCTCATTCACGACATAAGCAGAAAGGCGGGTAAATGCCGTTGTGTCCTTGGCATAAGCAGCGATATAATCGATTGTTTCCGTAGGTTCGTCGGCCGGGAAAGTCGGTTGCTTGGTGTTTGTCAGGATAACGAAATCCTTTTGAACCTCCTGTATGACTTCCGAATCAGGATGGGCATTGAAATCGCCGGCTATGAATAAAGGCTTATTGGCTTTTGCCGCTTCCTTACGGATGATATCCAAGGAGGCCAGACGATCTTCCCCTGTCAGCGACAGGTGGGTGCAGCAATAAATATATTTCTCAAATTCAACGATCAGCAAAGCACGTTCTTCCTCTCTTCCCGGAAGAGCCAGATAACGGTAACTAAGCGGTTTCTCTTTACTCAGCATCCCAATGCCGTATTTACCGCCGTCATAATTTATTGCGGGAGCATAAACGGGAAACATAAGTGTCTTATCAGCCAATACACGCAAGATGTCGGTCTGGCCGCTTCTGCCCGTTACACTGTCCACTTCCTGAACAGCGACAACATTCGGACGCACCTTATTGATTACATCAGCCGTACGTTGAATATTGGAGACATTATCCAATCCTCTCCCGTTACGGATATTATAACTCATGATACGCAAGGTGTTATCCTCCCTTGCCCTTTCTCCTGTGAATAAATATTACATAACGGCAATAACATAAAAAGTATCGCCATGAACCTACTCCCGTGTCTCATCTGTTTATTATTTAGTGATTAACAGAGGACAAAAGTAAGAAAAAGGAATGATTTTCCCTTTAGAGGTAGGTCTAATTTCATTTAGAGGTAGGTGTAAATCGATTTAGACGTACCTCTAAATTCATTTACACCTACCTCTTTTCTCAAAAGGTATGGTAGAAAAAACGAGAATGTTCTAAATATCCCGAAATTATTCTCCCATTATTTCTTTCAAATCCTGTTCGAACTGTGCAATATCTTCACCGGTCGTATCCCACGAAGTAACCAGGCGGGCCTCGTTATTTTCTTCGTTCCACATATAGAAGAAATAACGGTCCTGCAATTTCTTCAGCGGTTCTGCCGGGATGGTGAAGAATATCTGATTGGTTTCAACCTTCTGGGTAAACTGTATCTGGGGATATTGTTTGAGTGCCTCAGCCAGTTTAGCTGCACTGATATTGGCTTTCATCGCATTTTCAAGCCAAAGGTTGTTTTCAAGATAAGGAATAAACTGTGCAGACAGATAACGCAACTTGGAGGCCAACTGAGCCGATTGTTTCCGGTAATACTGCAAATTCTCCGTGATCTCAGGACGGAAGGAAACGACAGCCTCCCCCATCATCATTCCGTTTTTGGTCCCCCCAAAACTCAGGATATCCACACCGGCATCTACCGTTACCTGTTTCATGGAACAATTCAGATATGCACAGGCATTTGCCAGACGGGCACCGTCCATGTGCAGATACATATTGTAAGCATGCAACAAATCGGCAATGGCTTTTACTTCTTCTACCGTATAGACCGTTCCCAGTTCAGAAACCTGGGAGATATAAACAGCTTTCGGTTGGGAATGATGGCAAACGCCGAAGTTATGCAAACGCGGTTTTATCAATTCGGGAGTAAGTTTGCCGTCGGTTGTCGGAATAGTAACAACCGCACAGCCGGTCATCCGGGCCGGAGCTCCGCATTCGTCTACATTAATATGTGCCGTCTCAGCACACAAAATACTGTTGAAAGGACGCGTCACAGCTTGTAAAGCCACCGAATTAGCACCGGTACCGTTAAAAACAAAGAACGGAGAGGCTTCTTCACCAAATATGCTTTTAATCTTTGCCACTGCGGCACTTGTCCAGGGGTCGTCGCCATATCCGATTGCGTGATCCTCATTTGCTTTTATCACAGCCTCCATTACGAATGGATGGACGCCCGAATTGTTATCGCTTGCAAAACTTCTCATTGTGTTTTAGTATTTTGCGGCAAAAGTACGGATTTATTCATTAATATGTCATTTTTATCATCTATATATTAAAAAAGAAGAGGCCTCCAACCGGAAGCCTCTTCTTTTTATTAACTTGTTTATTAGAATATTAACCACTAACTCAGGCGAAAATCCTTCAAAACTTTCTGCAACTCCTGGCGGGCAAAGAAGATACGGCTCTTTACCGTTCCCAGTGGTACATTCAATTTGTCAGCGATCTCATTATATTTATAGCCACTTAAAAACATGGAAAAAGGAACTTTCAATTCATCATTCAATCCATTAATGGCTTTTGTGATTTCCTGAATCTGATAAGCTCCGTCCGGAGAATCAAATCCCGAATCATTCACGACGTCCAAATTATACAAATCAACACCCTGATCAACAACGGTTTGCGTACGAACAATCTTATGATAATTGTTTATAAAGATATTACGCATTACGGTCAAGACCCAGCCTTTAAAATTAATATTGTCAACAAACTTTTCCTGATTGTCTAAAACCTTCAGCGTTGTGTCTTGCATCAAATCCTGGGCGTCATCCCGATTTGCGGTGAGCATCAATGCAAAATTCATCATGTTTTCTTGCATGCTCAATAATTTTTTCTGAAATTGCAACGCATTCATATTACTTACTATTTATAAAAGGTTAATACCGGTTAAGTATAGCCCCTCACTATTGAGAGACAATACAAATGTAGGAAATATTATTGATACTGGATGACGCTTTGAGGAATATTAATATTAAAAATCGTAACTTAATATATTTATAACAAATTCAGCTGAAAATGAACAGCTTTTACAAGTTTACAACTTGAAGAATTTCAAAATTTACAAGTTGTATGTTACAATTTTCAATTAAGTATAAAAAGTATAGCTAATTAGATAAAATGATGAAAAATTCAGGATTCTTATTATTACTGTTATTTATAGCGATAACAACCTTTAAATCAACAGCTAAAGAACAAAAACTAGTCTATCAAATCGACATAAAGAAAGAGATTGATAATACTACCCGCTTATACCTTCGTAACGGATTGGAAGAAGCGAAATCATTGGAGGCCGATGCCGTTCTTCTTCATATGAACACCTATGGAGGATTGCTCGAAGCAGCGGATTCAATGCGTACCGCAATCTTGTACAACCCTGTTCCCGTCTACGTTTTTATCGATAATAATGCCGCTTCGGCCGGAGCGCTGATATCGATTGCGTGTAAAAAAATCTTTATGAGGAAAGGCGCCAACATCGGTGCCGCGACTGTCGTTAACCAAACCGGAGCCGCTTTGCCTGATAAATATCAATCATACATGCGTTCGATGATTCGATCGACAGCCGAAGCACACGGAAAAGATACGATCATCCAGGGGACGGATACTACATACAGATGGAAAAGGGATCCGCTGATAGCCGAAGCCATGGTGGACGAACGTGTCATTGTTCCGAATCTGATCGACTCGGGCAAAGTGCTTACCTTCACTGCCGACGAGGCACTGGAATGGGGCTATTGCGACGGCATTGCGGAAACACCCGGTGAAGTGATCACAAAGTATCTGGGATACAACGATTATGAACTGAAGACATACGAACCGTCCTGGTATGACGACCTGAAAGGTTTCCTGATGAATCCGATGTTGCAATCGCTTCTTATCATTATTATTATAGGAGGTATCTATTTCGAAATGCAGACGCCGGGACTCGGCTTCCCGTCGGCAGCCGCCATCGTCGCCGCGATTCTTTATTTCGCTCCTTTATATATGGACGGACTGGCACAGAACTGGGAAATACTGGTCTTTATCATCGGACTACTGTTAATTGCAGCGGAGATATTTATCATCCCGGGATTCGGTATAGCGGGCATCAGCGGCATCATCTTTCTGGTTGCCGGATTGACACTCAGCCTGCTGAATAATACGGATTTCAACTTCGAAGCAGTTTCTTCCAAAGAAATCGGAGAAGCGGCATTGACCGTCCTGATCGGATTGGGGCTGGGCTTCGTGCTGATGATCTGGTTATCCAACAAAATCGGGACAAAAGGTATGTTCCGGAAAGTAGCGCTCCACAAAGACCTTGAAGACGCCCACTCCTCCCCTTCATTGACTCCGCTGATCGGGAAGGAAGGAACAGCTTTCACCGTGCTCCGTCCTTCGGGTAAAGTAATGATCGACAACGAACTCTACGATGGTGTATCGGATTCCGGCTTCATTGAAAAAGGGACAAAAGTGAAAGTGGTCCGTTTTGAGAATGCACAGGTATATGTGGAAACCTCCGATCTATAACGCCAGCTTATCGTTGCCGGGCACCCGTTGATAAAAAATACGTTTATCAACGACCACATATTGCAGGGCATCGATCGCCAGCAAATCGCTCAGAATATTTTTGGCCGTGTAATAATTTACATGGCCAATACGACAAAGCTGACCCGCATTGATATAAGGATATTGCTCCAGGTAAGAGAACAGCCGCTCTACCGGCTTACTGATCTTCACCAGTGTTCCGTCTTTCCGGCGCTTCTTCTCCCACGAAAGAACCAAAATCTCATTTGCCAGGATATTCTCGTCGGCTACACGGATATAGGCTTTATACTTATCCTCTTTATCAGGCGCCAGGTGAGGTTTGTCCGCACTGGGCGCTATATAGATTTCCAAAACGGTTTTCCCGTTTATTTCCCAGCGGGTAGCCTCGAAAGGGACTTCCGGCTGAGTGTACATTTTAGATGCAGCCTCAATCATATAATATTCTTCCTCACTGTGGACACCGGAGATATTCCCATTGTCTTTCACCCCAATCAGCAACCGACCGCCATCGGTATTGGCAAAAGCAGACAAGGTGCGGGCAATCTTCTTACTGTCGCTCACTTCGAACTTAAAATCGAGTTGTTGATGCTCGCCCTGTTCAATCAATGCTTCTATCGGATGTTTCTTCTTCATTTTGGCTCATTATTTGACCTGCAAAATTAAAATAAATGTCTAACTTTGCCAACCGAAAAAGAGTGAAAGCATGTCACAGATCCCTTCATTAATTTCAGACCTGGCAGTAATACTGATTTCTGCGGGGCTTGTTACTTTGCTTTTCAAGAAATTAAAGCAACCGGTCGTACTTGGCTATATTGTTGCCGGAATTCTGGCAGGACCAGCCATTAAAGAAATCCCTACCGTTACAGACGTAGAAAGTATCCGTATCTGGGCCGACATCGGTGTCGTATTCCTGCTTTTTGCCCTGGGACTGGACTTCAGTTTTAAGAAACTGATGAAAGTCGGAGGCACCGCCGTTATCGGAGCAGTCACCGTCGTTATCGGGATGATGACGTTCGGCTATATCACCGGATTGTCGCTCGGCTGGGGGCACATGAATAGTCTTTTCCTGGGCGGAATGCTTTCCATGTCGTCCACGACAATCATATTCAAGGCTTTCGACGATATGGGGCTGCGCAACCAACGGTTTGCCGGAGTGGTGTTCGGGATATTAGTGGTGGAAGACTTATTTGCTGTCCTGCTGATGGTTTTGCTTTCCACACTTGCCGTCAGTAAACATGTCGAAGGGATGGAGTTGCTCGACAGCGTGATCAAACTGGGGGTATTCCTGCTCTTCTGTTTTGTAGTAGGTATTTACCTTATTCCTTCTTTCCTGAAAAGAGCACGGACTTTCCTCAATGACGAAACCCTGCTGATCGTCAGTATCGGCCTATGCCTGGGGATGGTCATGATCGCGACTAAAGCCGGATTTTCTTCTGCACTTGGCGCTTTCGTGATGGGGTCTATCCTTGCTGAGACAATCGATGCGGAACATATAGAACATATCGTAAAACCGGTAAAAGACTTGTTCGGAGCCATTTTCTTCGTTTCTGTCGGCATGCTGATCGACCCGGTATTACTTTGGGAATACAAAATACCGATCCTGATACTGACACTTGTCGTCATGGTCGGACAGATACTTTTTGCCACCTTCGGCGTACTATTATCGGGACAGACTGTCAAAGTCGCCATCCAGTCCGGTTTCTCGCTGGCACAAATCGGTGAGTTCGCCTTTATCATCGCCTCTTTGGGACTGACGCTCAAAGTAACGGATAATTTCCTTTACCCGATCGTTGTGGCCGTATCTGTCATAACAACCTTTTTTACGCCCTATATGATACGTATGGCCGAACCGGCTTATAAAATAGCTGAACGAGTCATCCCGGCAAGCTGGATGAGTTTTCTGGAACGTTATTCTTCTGGCTCCAACACGATCCGGCAGAAAAGTGCCTGGGACAAACTGCTGAAAGCATTGGTGCGTATCGTCGGCACCTATACGGCTGTCACGCTGGTACTGATCTTTATCTGGTTGCAATTCGTCGCTCCGTTCATGATCAATCAGCTACCGGGACTGCAAGGACAAATCATTTCCCTGGTTCTGATCCTTCTCCTAATCTCACCGATGCTGCGTGCCATCATGATGAAAAAGAACCATTCCGTAGAATACCAACAATTGTGGCACGACAGCAAATATAACCGTGGTCCGTTGGTTTCCCTGATTGTGCTCCGTATTATATTATGTATAGGGCTCGTCATGCTGCCGATCGCACGCCTGCTGAACACTGCTGTCGGAATAGGGCTCGCCATCGCAGCCACCGTCATAGCCCTGGTTATCTTCTCTAAGCGGTTGAAGAAGCAGTCGATCCTGATGGAACGCCATTTCTTCACAAACCTGACGGCACGTGAACTGGAGAACGAACGAAACGCTCCCATCAACCAACGGTTCGCCAGCCATCTGCTGGAACGCGACCTTCACCTGGCTGATTTTGAAGTGAAGCAAAACTCCCCCAGTATGGGCAAGACACTCAAAGAACTTAATTTCAGGCAGAAATGTAATGTGAACATCGTTACTATTATCCGGGGAAGCAAGCGTATCAACATACCGGGAGGAAACGAACGGCTTTATCCGTTTGATAAGCTGGTCGTAGTCGGTGCGGATGACGACCTGGCCCATTTCCGTCAATACATAGAGGAGCGTTATAAAGAATCGCTGAATAACCTCCAGGAGACTAAAGAGGTGAATATGGAACAATTCTTTATCAGTGAAGGCTCCGGACTTATCGGCCGGACTATCCTTGAATCCGGAATACGCGATAACTCCGGCTGCCTGGTGATCGGTATCGAACGAGATGCCCGTTCAATCAAAAACCCGCCTCCAACAACCGTATTCGAGCAGGGAGATATTGTATGGATCGTCGGCGAACATGAGAAAGTGCTTCGTCTCAGTGAGGGTAAAACAGTAAAATAATTAACTAACGAATAAAAACAACCGGAGTATGAAGTTTATAGGAATAATACCGGCAAGATATGCCTCCACCCGCTTCCCGGGGAAACCTTTGGCCGACATGGCCGGCAGGCCCATGATACAGCGTGTGTATGAACAAGTGAAGGATGTACTGGATACCGTTTGTGTAGCCACCGACGATAGCCGTATCGAAGCTGCCGTGAAAGCATTCGGCGGAAATGTCGTTATGACTTCCGACCAGCACCGGAGTGGCACCGACCGTGTTTACGAAGCCTACACTAAAGTTGGACAAGGATACGATGTCGTTGTCAATATCCAGGGAGACGAACCTTTCATCCATCCGGAACAGATCGAGACGTTAAAAGCATGTTTTACTGATGTCGGCACGCAGATTGCCACACTGGTAAAACCATTCCGTCCGGACGATGACTTCGAAACGACATTATTCAATGCAAACTCACCGAAAGTAGTTCTCAACAAGAATAACGAAGCAATGTATTTCAGCCGTTCCATCATTCCTTATATGCGCGGCAAAAATTACCAGGAATGGTTACCCAACCATACGTATTACAAACATATCGGTTTGTATGCTTACCGGGCCGATACGCTGAAAGAAATCACCCACCTGCCCCAATCACCACTGGAGCTTGCCGAAAGCCTGGAACAACTCAGATGGCTCGAAAACGGCTACAAGATAAAAGTCGGCATCACCCAGCAGGAGACAATCGGTATCGACACGCCTGAAGACATGGAGAAAGCACTTGCTTTTCTCAGCCAACAGCATGGCTGAACGCAGTAAGCGCCAGCAATACCAGTAAAAGTCCGGAAGTGACAGATACAGACCATACACTGATCTGCATATACCGGACTTTCTTAAACTGCGTAGCCACCAACACACAAGCCAGCATGATAGCCGGGAAAAATGCCGGAAGCCATGCCTGTGGATATTGATATGCCTGTTCTTCTGAAAGTGAGTACAGTTCTTTCAGGAATTCAGGCAGCACAGTACCCGTTATCAACAGCAAAGCCCAATACACCCAATGCTTCTCTCCTATTTCCGCCTCGTACAACAGCACAAGGATTACAAAAATAAACAACCGGCTCCCCACCATACAATAAACCGCAAACAACAAAATAAACCCCGTCACCCAAGAGAGCCATTTTACCTTTATCTGTATATAACCACAAAATATATACAAAACAATAACCAAAGAAAGAATAGAATTCAAATGATAATAAGGACTACAATAGGTTCCCCACTCCATAACAACCGGAAACAGAGCATACAAAGGAGCCATATCCCCTACATTGAATTTCCGCAGAATAAATAAAGAAGCCCACCATTCCAGCATCAACACGGCCGTAATCAAAACAGCCCCGCCACCGACAGGAACAAACAAAGACGTAAGTACTTTCGCCATTGAACAAGCCAGCCATGCAGGTTTCCCCCAATAGCCGACCAACACTTCCGGCAAACTCGCAACACTTACCACCTCTTCCTTCAGGAACAAATGATCCGAATCAAAAAACTGGAAAAAGATAACGCATAGCAATGCAAAGAGTCCAGCTACCCTCTTTTGCAAAAGCTTTTCTTTCTTATCCATCAGTGAACTATTTTTATACCTATTAAACTCAAAACGTAAAGCCGGTACTTGCTATTCCGACCGGATAAGTCGTCAACGTAAGCATAATCATCAATAGTTGACTTATATATCAATAGTGCAAATATATAAATATTTTAATACAACGCACACCACATTTCTTCAAATTCAAGCGATTGTACAAAATATACAACTTATTGCATAATCCGGACACAAAAAAAGGCGTGCCTGAGTCTTTTCCGGACCGGCACGCCTCTCTTTTATTTATCTTGCAGAAAAAGCTGTTATCTTTTCTTTTTCTGATCCTGTTGTTTCTTCAACTGCTCCTGCTGCATACGCTGCGCTTCTTCCAGACGTTTCATGAAACCTGATTTCTTCTGAGGCTTCTTCTTGTTGGCTTCCAGCTTAGCCAGCAGCTTATCTTCATTAATCGTATAACGGAACACCAATGTCTGAACAATCGTGATCAGCGTAGAAATGAAGTAATAGTAAGTCAGACCCGATGCATACTGGTTGAAGAATACCAGGAACATCAGCGGCATCATATACATCATCGCCTTCATACCCGGCATCTGTTGCTGTCCGGTATTGGTCATTTCCATATTATACTTGGTATAGATAACGTTGGTGATTGTCATCAGCAGACAGAACAAACTGATGTGGTTACCAAAATACGGAGTGATAATAGGAATGTATTTGTTCCAACTGAAAATAGCATCGTATGTTGACAAATCGTGCGCCCAAAGGAAACTCTGGTGACGCAGTTCGATTGCCGACGGGAAGAACATGAACAAGGCGATCAAAATCGGCATCTGCAACAGCATCGGGATACAACCTGCCATCGGGCTTGCCCGGCTCGGCTATACAATTCCATAGTTGCACGCTGGCGTTCCACCGCTTTATCCTGTCCCGGATATTTGGCATTAAGCTCTTCCACCTGCGGACGAAGCACACGCATCTTCGCTGACGACATATATGATTTATATGTCAACGGGAATAAAATCAGTTTCACGATAATCGTCATCAACAGGATGATCAGACCGTAACTCTTGATATATTTACCCAGGAAGTCAAACATCGGAATGACGAAATACTGGTTCACCCAACGGAAGACACTGGCACCCAGCGGAACCAAACGTTCCAGATCCAACTGCTGGTCCGAAGCAACCCCTTTGTCATACGATTTCAGCAACGGATAGCTGTTCGGTCCGAAGAAATAACGGAAAGTCGTTGCCTCATTGCCTCTCAGGTCGAAAGGAACGGCTGTTGTAGTCTTAAACTCTTTAACGATACCGTCTGCCTCAACCATCTTTGAATCGAAAGTAGCGCTTTCAAAACCTTCATCGGCAATCATCACCGTCGAGAAGAATTTATCTTTATAAGCAATCCATTTCAGACGGCCCGACACCTTCTTGTCTTCGCTCTTGCTTTCGCTCAGCTGCTCCACATCATCGGACAGGAATTTATAATACAAGGCAGTATATCTGTTTTCATATTTGATACCCTGTTCCTGCTGGCGGATTTTCTGACGCCATACCATATCCAAAGCAGTCGTACTCGGAGCCAGGACACCGTTCAGGCCCGTTCCCTTAATATCGAACTGAACCATATAATCGTCCGGCTTGACTGTATAGATAAAGTCCAGTGAACTGCCTTCACCTGTATTCAGTCGCATCACCAACCGGTTCGGGTCCTGTGTTTTCACCGGAGTGAAATACAGGTCGGCTGTGTTCAATACGCGGTTGGTTGCTGTTACCAGGGTAAAGTCAAGCGAAGCCTCTTTTCCTTCAAACAGGATGACCGGCTTATCATCATATGTTGTATAATCCTTCAGGCGGGCATATGAAATACGTCCTCCCTTATTACTGATATGCAGTTCGATCAGATCATTTTCCAAAACAGTTACATCATCTGTACCTGTCATTGCTTCAGCGAATACACCGAAACTGCTCTTCAGCCGGGCATCTCTCGCAGAATCCGGCAAGCTATCAAAAGAATTATCGGCAGTGCTTTTGCTGTCTTCGCGTTGCAACTCCGCCTGTTTAGCCAGTTCGATCTGAGCGATCGAGTCCTGATAACGGCGCTGGGCTTCCAACTGCTCAGGCGTCGGTTTGTTAAACCAGCTGAATGCAAATAAAACAATACCAATAAGCAGAAAACCAATTAATGTGTTTTTATCCATCTATAACGTTGTTATTTATTATCAATAGCGGCTTTCACAAAGCTCACGAAAAGTGGGTTCGGATTAACTACCGTACTGTTGTATTCCGGATGGAACTGAACACCAACGAACCATTTCAACGCAGGAATTTCTACCACTTCCACCAGACCGGTTTCCGGATTCTCGCCTGCACATTTCATGCCGGCTTCTTCAAACTGTTCGCGATACTGGCTGTTGAATTCGAAACGGTGACGGTGACGTTCCTGGATATGTTCTTTTCCATAAGCCTCATAGGCTTTGGAACCTTTCTTCAGGATACAGTCGTAAGCTCCCAGACGCATAGAACCTCCCATATTGGTAATGTTCTTCTGTTCTTCCATCAGGTCGATCACCTTAAACGGCGTATTCGGCTCCATCTCGGTCGAATTGGCATCCGTCATACCCAAAACGTCGCGGGCAAATTCAATCACCATACATTGCATACCCAGGCAGATACCCAGGCAAGGCACATCGTTTTCGCGGGCATATTTCAAGGCAGCGAACTTTCCTTCGATACCGCGCTGTCCGAATCCCGGAGCAATCAGGATACCATCCATGTCCTTCAACTGTTCAGCCGCATTGGCTTCAGTCAGTTTTTCCGAATGGAACAAATGAAGATCCAGTTTGCGGTCGTTGTAGATAGCAGCCTGCAACAATGATTCGTCGATTGACTTATAAGCATCCTGTAATTCCACATATTTACCAACCAGACCGATCTTAACTGTTTCGGTAGCATCCGTCTTTTTCTTCAGGAACTCTTTCCAGGGTTTCATTTCCGGAGTCGGCCCTACTTCCAATCCCATCTTTTTCAGGATAGTTACATCCATGTTCTGACGCTGCAATACCAGCGGAACTTCATAAATAGTAGGAACGTCGACCGACTGCACTACAGCGTCGGCGTCTACGTTACAGAACAAAGCAACCTTGCGGGTAATATCATTACTCAGCAAATGTTCAGTTCTCAAGACCAGTACATCCGGCTGGATACCCAGTTCCTGCAACTGTTTTACAGAATGCTGTGTAGGTTTCGTTTTAAATTCTTTCGCAGCTGCGATATAAGGTACATAAGTAAGATGTACGCACATACAGTTCTTACCCAGTTCCCATTTCAGCTGGCGAACGCTTTCGATGAAAGGCAGCGATTCGATATCGCCTACTGTTCCACCGATTTCCGTGATCACAAAGTCAAACTTGTACTTCGATCCCAGCAGCTTCACATTTCTCTTGATCTCGTCGGTGATATGAGGAACAACCTGCACAGTCTTGCCCAGATAATCGCCCTTGCGTTCCTTATTTATCACACTCTGATAAATACGACCTGTCGTAATATTGTTCGAGCGTGTAGTCGGAACATTCAGGAAACGTTCATAATGTCCCAGGTCCAGGTCCGCTTCATGTCCGTCTACGGTTACATAACATTCACCGTGCTCATAAGGGTTCAATGTACCCGGATCGATATTAATGTAGGGGTCAAACTTTTGGATAGTAACCTTGTAACCTCTCGCCTGAAGGAGTTTACCCAATGATGCAGCAATAATTCCCTTACCTAAAGAAGAGACTACGCCGCCCGTAACGAAGATGTACTTTGTATCTGCCACGATAGTAATATTTTAATTGTCTTTAATTGCTCACTCGCATTTCAAAACTGCAAAGTTAGTCATTTTCATTCAGACAGCAAGTGTCTCGGATATTTTTTCAAAGCACATTCATCCGCATTCCGGTTTCCCTATTAGTTCAGATTGTTATATGATGTGAAAGATTAGTAGATTTCATACTTTTTATCTAATTTCGCACCGTAGATACTTATAGATTGTAAATAAAAAGGAATTATGGTTATCAAGAGATACTTCATTCTATTTTCTATACTTTCATTATTGACAAACCTGGCAAATGCACAGGAAGTGACAACTATTACCGGAACCAATCTTAAAGATACAGTACAGAGTAATGCGGCTGATACTATCCCAATGATTGAAATCGAAGATCTGGACCTGGATAATATCATAAGCCTGCGGGCACAATTCGAGAAACAAAACCAGTCATATTCAGCACCGGTCACACCGAATGAAAATCTGCTTCGCTTCCTGAAAAAAGACGAAGTGGAACTGTCGGACGAAGCCATGTACTGGGCACGTCTGGTGCGCGATGCTTCCACTATCTTCGACGCGAATATGACATTTCAGGATACAGTCATAGCAGACCCGCTGTTTTTACCGCTCATATTCAAAGGGAAACTCCTTCCGAAAGATCTTTCCTTCTACGATGAAGATGCATGGAAAAATAAAATCGATATCCCGCAACCTTTTCTTCAGGACACCATATTTAAAGAAGAGGTGTTCAGACAGCAGTTCCGCGAGAAAGCACAAAGAAATATAGAAGCCAACCATCCTGAATATTTCCGTTATTCAATGAGGGATCTACCTCAGGACAAAGTAGTTGCCAAAGTGATCAGAAAGCCGACCTACCAACCGGACCTGATCAAGGTAGAAAGCGAAGCAGACTTCAGTGACGTGGATGCACCGGTAAAATTCATTCCCGAAAGACGTTACTGGACGTCACATTTCGAAAGTTCTTTACAGTTTGCTCAGAATTACATCTCTCCGAACTGGCATAAAGGGGGTGTAAGTACGCTGAACCTGACCAACCGCGAACTGTTTACATATAATTATAATAAGGAAAAGATAAAGTTCGACAATTCACTGGAAATAAAGAACAACCTGTATACCGCTCCCAAAGATACTTTGCGCGATTACAAAGTCGGAGATGACGTGTTCCGTATCTACAGTAACTTTGGTTATAAGGCATTCAACAAATGGTACTACACACTGGATCTTGACTTCAAAACCCAGCTTTTCAGCAGTTATGCCGAAAACCAGAACGTTAAACTGGCCGGACTGCTCTCACCTTTCAGTATTAATTTCGGTCTTGGTATGAAATATGACCTGGATAAAACGTTCGCGTCGTCCAAACACAAAAAAGTAACGTTAAGTGCCAACCTTGCACCGTTATCTTATACGTACGTTCGTACATTAGATAAAGACATCGACCTGGGCCGGCATTTCCAGAAGAGAGACGGAGAAGAAGAGTTTCCTTACAAACAAAGCCTGTTCGGTTCTACCGTCAACGCAACTATGACATTCCAGTTCAGCCGGAATATCATCTGGTATTCGCGTTTCTATTACATGACAGATTATAAGCGTATCCAAGGTGAGTTCGAAAACCGTCTGAATATGGCAATAAGTCGATTCTTCTCGACTATCATCTCGCTGAACTTACGTTATGATGATGGTATCTCCAAGCATGAAGACTTCGACAGCTACTTACAGATTAACGAGTTGTTGAGCTTTGGCTTTAATTACAAATGGTAAGCTGAACACGATTATTTCTGTAATAAACTTTGTTAATCGTGACATAATATCCAAATAATCCTTACTTTTGCCCCTGATTTTGCAATGTCGAGATTACAAACATGAGTGAAAGTATCAATCACAACGGAATAATAGAGAAGATCGATGGCAATGCGGTCTTTGTCAGAATCATTCAACAATCGGCCTGCTCCGGTTGCCACGCACAAAGCATGTGCAGCGCATCTGAAAAGAAGGAAAAGATCATTGAAGTGAACGACAATAACCCCGGCAGATTCCATGTGAACGAAGAAGTAACCCTATGTGGCCAGAGTTCGCTCGGCCTGCAAGCGGTTTTTCTGGCCTTTGTGCTTCCTCTGATTGTTGTAGTTGCGGCGATTGTAGCAGGAAGCTGTTTGCAATGGGACGAAACAACCAGCGGGTTAACCGGTCTATTACTACTAGTTCCCTACTACAGTATATTATACTTTTTACGCGAGAAACTGAAAAGAAAATTTATATTTACCTTGAAAAAACTTAATTGATCAAATATCATGATTTTAATTGCCGTTATTTCATTAGGAGCCATTGGAGCCATCGGCGCAGTATTCCTCTACGCCGCCTCCAAGAAGTTTGAAGTATACGAAGATCCTCGTATCGCAGAGGTCCAGGAGGCATTGCCCGGAGCCAACTGCGGAGGTTGCGGTTACCCCGGTTGCGGTGGTTTTGCAGCAGCCTGTGTAAAGGCCGATTCACTGGAAGGACTGCTTTGTCCGGTCGGTGGCGCCGAAACAATGGGTAAGGTCGCATCCATCCTCGGTATGGAAGCTGCTACAGCCGAACCAATGGTAGCAGTTGTCCGTTGCAACGGAACCTGCCAGGCCCGTCCGCGCACCAACCAGTATGATGGCGTAAAAAGCTGTGCCATAGCATCCTCTTTGTACGGAGGCGAAACGAACTGTACGTTCGGTTGCCTGGGTTACGGCGACTGCGAAAGTGCCTGTACCTTCGACGCCATCCACGTCAATCTGACAACCGGACTGCCGGAAGTGGACGAGGACAAATGTACTTCATGCGGAGCCTGCGTCAAAGCTTGTCCGAAAAACATTATCGAACTGCGCAAAAAGGGACCGAAATCACGCCGTATCTTCGTCAGCTGCGTAAACAAAGACAAAGGAGCTGCTGCCCGTAAAGCATGTGCGAACGCTTGTATCGGTTGTGGTAAATGTGTGAAAGAATGTCCGTTCGAAGCAATCACGCTCGAAAACAACGTGGCTTATATCGACTACCGCAAATGCCGTCTGTGCCGTAAATGCGTAGCAGTATGTCCGACCGGAGCAATTCACGAATTGAACTTTCCGCCCCGTAAAGAAGCCTCCCCTGCTGTGGACGCCGACAAAGTAAAGCCAGTAACGCCTAAAGCTGCACCGGCCCTTAAAGCCGAAGCACCGACAAAAGTCGAAGTTACACCGGCAACAGCGCCTGAAACAATAACAAAAGAAGAAACAACTCAAAAATAAAAATCTAATAGTATGCTAAGGACATTTCGAATCGGAGGTATACATCCACCCGAAAATAAATTGTCTGCCGGGAAGAAAATAACCGGACTGGCTATACCCAAGCAGGTTATTATACCGCTAAGCCAGCATATCGGGGCTCCTGCCCAGGCTGTGGTAAAGAAGGGTGATACGGTTAAAGTAGGTACGCTTCTCGCCAAAGCCGGAGGTTTTGTATCGGCGAATATCCACTCGTCGGTATCCGGTAAAGTAAACAAGATAGATAACGCTCTCGACACAAGCGGATACAAACGTCCCGCTATCTATATTGATGTGGAAGGTGACGAATGGGAAGAGTCGATCGACCGCAGCGAAACGCTCGTGAAAGAGTGCCCGCTTCCTTCCAAAGAGATCGTAGACAAGATCGCCGCAGCCGGTATCGTGGGTCTGGGTGGTGCGACATTCCCCACACAGGTCAAACTGATGCCGCCTCCCGGAAGCAAAGCCGAGATCATCATTATCAATGCCGTAGAATGTGAGCCGTATCTGACTTCCGACCATTCATTGATGATGGAGAAGGCAGAGCAGATTCTGGTCGGCGTTACGCTGTTGATGAAAGCTGTAAATGTAACAAAAGCAGTGATCGGTATCGAAAACAACAAGCCTGACGCCATCGCTCATCTGAGTAAACTGGCTACAGCCTATAAAGGTATCGAGATTATGCCGCTGAAAGTACAGTATCCGCAAGGAGGTGAAAAGCAATTAATCGACGCTGTGATTCGCCGTCAGGTGAAGAGCGGTGCACTGCCTATTTCCGCCGGAGCTGTAGTACAAAATGTAGGAACTGCTTTTGCAGTGTATGAAGCGGTAATGAAAAACAAACCTTTGTTTGAACGCGTCGTTACCGTGACAGGTAAAGCAGTTACCAATCCTTCCAACTTCCTGGTCCGTATGGGTACGCCTATCAGTGCACTGATTGAAGCTGCCGGTGGTGTTCCTGAAAATACAGGAAAGATAATCGGTGGCGGCCCGATGATGGGAAAAGCCCTGATTGCTCCGGAAGTACCGGTAACGAAAGGTAGTTCAGGCGTATTGCTCCTGACAAAAGAAGAGTCTGTCCGCAAACCGATGCGCGACTGTATCCGCTGTGCCAAATGTGTCAGCGTTTGTCCGATGGGCCTCAACCCTACCCTGCTGATGAATGCAACAGAATTTGCAGAATGGGATTTGGCCGAGAAGAATTATATCACCGACTGTATCGAGTGCGGTTCTTGTAGTTATACCTGCCCGGCCAACCGTCCGTTGCTGGATTATATCCGTTCGGGTAAAGGAAAGGTAATGGGTATCATACGGGCACGAAAGTCATAAAAACAGAGCAATATGGAAAATAATTTAATAGTATCTCCTTCGCCCCATATCCACGGCGGCGATAGCATAAGCAAAAATATGTATGGTGTACTGATTGCCCTTGTTCCGGCTTTCCTGGTATCCCTCTACTACTTCGGGCTGGGTGCGCTGATCGTTACTGCAACATCGGTCATAGCCTGCGTCCTCTTTGAATATCTGATCCAGAAGTTCCTGATGAAAAAGGAACCGACCGTATGTGACGGTTCGGCTATCCTGACCGGTGTACTGCTGGCATTCAACCTGCCGTCGAACCTGCCTGTATGGATCATCCTGATCGGTGCACTGGCAGCAATCGGTATCGGTAAGATGTCGTTCGGCGGACTGGGTAACAATATTTTTAACCCGGCATTAGTCGGACGTGTATTCCTGCTGATCTCTTTCCCGGCACAGATGACGATGTGGCCGGAAGTCGGACAGCTGACAGCCTACACCGACGCAACCACCGGTGCAACTGTTTTATCACTGATGAACGAAGGGGCACTCGACAAGTTGCCTACCCTGGTAGATATGTTGTTAGGTAAAATGGGCGGCAGCCTTGGTGAAGTAAGTGCACTGGCATTGCTGCTGGGACTCGTCTTTATATTATGGAAAAAGATTATTACCTGGCAGATTCCGGTTTCTATCCTGCTGACCGTATTTGTATTCACAGGTATTATGCACCTGGTTAATCCGGTACAATACGCAAGTCCGTTCGTTCACCTGCTGTCGGGAGGTCTGATGCTGGGAGCCATCTTTATGGCAACCGACTATGTGACTTCGCCCATGAGTAAGAACGGTATGCTGGTTTACGGTGTCGGTATCGGTATTCTGACCACCGTTATCCGTCTGTTTGGTTCTTATCCGGAAGGTATGTCGTTTGCTATTCTTATTATGAATGCATTTACCCCGCTGATCAACAGTTATATCAAACCTAAACATTTTGGAGGGAAATAAGCATGGCAAAACTAAAATCAACATTACCCAATATGCTCTTGTCGCTTACCATCATCTGTTTGGTTGCGGGAGCGATATTAGCCGGAGTAAATATGTACACTACCGGCCCGATTGCAGCCTCCAAAGCTGCTGCGCTGGAAGCTGCTATCAAAGCTGTTACACCTGAATTCGACAACAAACCGTCAGAGGACGCTTATATGGCAGTTACAGGCGACGGCGATTCCCTGAAAATCTATCCGGCTACCAAAGGCGGAGAGTTCGTAGGTGCAGCTGTCGAAAGTAATACAAAAAAGGATTCAGCGGAGAGATCAAAGTGATCGTCGGATTCGATAAGGAAGGCAAGTTATTGAACTATTCCGTATTACAGCATGCGGAAACTCCCGGTCTGGGAGCTAAAATGCAGGAATGGTTCAGTACGGACAAGAATAAACAAAGCGTTTTGGGACGCAGCCTGTCCGCCGGACCATTAAAAGTAACTAAAGACGGTGGCAACGTGGATGCTATCACAGCAGCAACCATCACCAGCCGTGCATTTCTGGATGCGGTGAACCGTGCTTACAGCGCATTCGCCGGAACTGACGGAGTAACCGGTGCAACAACCGCTAACACTAACGAGGGAGGAAACGACAATGAGTAATATGAAAGTATTGATGAACGGTATCATCAAAGAGAACCCGACATTTGTCTTGTTGCTGGGTATGTGTCCAACTCTGGGAACAACTTCTTCAGCATTGAACGGTATGAGTATGGGACTGGCAACCATGTTCGTTCTGATCTGTTCCAATATGGTTATTTCAGCCTTGAAGAACCTGATCCCCGACATGGTACGTATTCCGGCCTTTATTGTCGTAATCGCAACATTCGTAACCGTCGTGCAGATGTGCATGGAAGCATTCGTTCCGGCTCTTTACGCCAGCCTGGGATTGTTCATCCCGCTGATCGTTGTAAACTGTATCGTGTTGGGACGTGCGGAAGCATTTGCCGCTAAAAACGGAGTGATCCCTTCCGCATTCGACGGATTAGGTATGGGACTCGGCTTTACGTTGGCACTTACCTTGCTCGGAGCTACCCGCGAACTGCTGGGAACAGGTAAACTGTTCGGCCTGACCCTGATGCCCGAACAATATGGTTCGCTGATCTTTGTATTGGCTCCGGGTGCCTTTATCGCGCTGGGTTACCTGATTGCTATTGTTAATAAATTGCGTAAAGCCTGATATTAAAAAACGAAAGATATGGAATATATACTAATATTTATCGCAGCCGTATTCGTCAACAACGTAGTGTTGGCGCAGTTCCTGGGTATCTGTCCGTTCCTGGGCGTATCGAAGAAGGTGGAAACGGCAGCCGGTATGGGTGCAGCAGTAACATTCGTGTTGACGATCGCAACCATCGTTACTTTCCTGGTGCAGAAATATATCCTGGATAAGTTCGGATTGGGCTTTATGCAGACCATCAGCTTTATCCTGATCATCGCCGCGCTGGTTCAGATGGTCGAGATCATCCTGAAAAAGGTTTCTCCGGCTCTTTACCAGGCACTTGGCGTGTTCCTGCCGCTGATCACCACCAACTGTTGTATTCTGGGTGTCGCCATCCTCGTAATACAAAAAGAATATAATTTATTGGAATCTGTTGTATATGCAATATCAACAGCTATTGGATTTGCGCTAGCTTTAGTTATCTTTGCAGGGATAAGAGAACAGTTGGCTTTGACACGTGTTCCCGAAGGTATGAAAGGTACCCCTATTGCGCTGATAACAGCCGGTTTACTGGCAATGGCGTTTATGGGATTCTCCGGAATCGTATAATTTAATCTAAATAGAGACTAGCATGAAAAAGAAAATCTTAGTAGCAGGTGGAACCGGATATATTGGCTCACACACTACAGTTGAGTTGCAGAATGCAGGTTATGATGTTGTTATCATCGACGACCTGTCAAACTCCAATATCGAAGTGTTGGATGGCATTGAAAAGATCACAGGTATCCGTCCTGAATTCATCAAACTGGATTTAAAAGATAAAGAAGGAACCCGCGAAGCATTGAGGGCTCATCCGGGTATCAACGGTATCATCCTTTTCGCAGCAAGCAAAGCTGTTGGCGAATCGGTTCAGCAGCCGCTGAAGTACTACCGTAACAATGTTGTTACGCTGGTAAACCTACTGGAACTGATGCCGGAATTTAATATCGAAGGTATTGTATTCTCTTCTTCCTGTACCGTTTACGGACAGCCTGATCCCGAAAACCTGCCTGTAACAGAAGATGCCCCGATCAAACCGGCTACTTCTCCTTATGGCAACACCAAACAGATCAACGAAGAGATCATTCGCGATACTATTCACGCAAATGCTCCGTTCAAGAGCATTATCCTGCGTTACTTCAACCCGATCGGTGCTCACCCGAGTGCAGAAATCGGCGAATTGCCTAACGGTGTTCCCCAGAACCTGATCCCGTATCTGACACAGACTGCAATCGGTATCCGCAAGGAACTGAGCGTATTCGGTGATGACTATGATACACCTGACGGCTCTTGTATCCGCGACTATATCAATGTAGTCGACCTGGCAAAAGCACACGTAATCGCTATGGACCGTATGCTGGGTGGTAAAACTGAAGAAAATGTTGAATATTTCAACCTGGGAACCGGTAACGGTGTAACGGTGTTGGAACTGATCAATACATTCGAAAAAGCTACCGGTGTAAAAGTTCCTCACAAAATCGTAGGTCGTCGCGAAGGTGATATCGAAAAAGTTTGGGCTAATCCGGAACGTGCCAATAAGGTATTGGGATGGACTGCTAAAGAAACATTGTCCGATACATTGGCTTCTGCCTGGAAATGGCAGGAAAAACTGCGCGAACGCGGTATCCAATAAAAGAAAAGTCTTTTTTAAATAAGCATGCCGGAAGATTCTCCTGAGATTTCTTCCGGCATTTTTCTTGATCCCCCACATTGCAACCGGAACCTATCAATGAAACGTCAACTGAGCTTCAAAACCAACATCAGACATCAAAACAGGCTCGTCGGAGGATCGGATTCGTCAAATAGCAGAAAAAAGCATACATTCCTATTGAATTATAACGTTTTTTCCATCTCCATATATATTTTTTATCTACTTTTGGGGATTCCTTTCGTAACAGACAGATGATTTGTTATATAAATGGCGATAAAAAACATGACAAGCGAATATAAAGAGAAGTTACAAGCGTACGGAGTTAACCTGGACAGTGCATTAAACCGTTTCATGGATAATGAACAGTTTTATGAAAGAATACTCTCCAAATTCCCTATGGATGAAAACTTCATCCTGATGGAAAGAAGCCTCAATGAGAATAATATTTCCCAGGCTTTCAGACATGCCCATACATTAAAAGGACTGGCGGCAACGCTTGACCTGACAAATATATCGGACATATTGATCCCGATGACGGAAAAACTCAGAGCCGGAGAGAGTGAAGGTATACAAGACCTGTTTGATCAGTTGAAAGTACAATACAAACTAATCTGCGACCTGATTACCGAACACAAAGCAAGATAATAAAACAAACTGCATGGATAAGAGGCTTATATCAAATAAATCATTGGCTAACTACCAATACCTCATGGATACTATCTGGACTATCTACCTGGAGGACGGAAGTGTCGAAATACAGAAAGACTCCATGATTCCGGAGTTGGAAAATACGAAACATGATTACGTCATTCTCAATAACACGATAAAGAATGATGTCTATCTGCCTGACCATATTTTATGGGACGAAACAGTTTCGCTTGAAGCCTTCCATACAATGATAGCCAAAGGATGTTTCCACAAAAAATTCGACATGCGTTTCTGTAACAAACATTTCGGTTTTGAATGGCACGAAGCCTTTATAGATATCTTGACTAACAAAGAAGGCATACCCGACAGGGTTGTCCTCTCCAGCCACAATGTTAATGATTTCAGGAAATCACAAATCATTGAAACAGCCGTAAAAGCAGAATACGACTATGTGATTTATATCGAAGCATCTAAAAACAGTTATGTCATGTACACTTCCGGTACGGAAAGCGAAACTCCTCCTCCGGTAGCCAGCAGTAACTATGAAGCGGTAGTTGCAGAGTACAACCGACAGTATATGGAACCGGAATTTTGTGATGCAATGACCGAGAAAATGAGTATCGCCCACGTCGATCCGATACTGCGACAGCATGGAGAGTATATTTTATATGGTACCATGATAGAAAACGGTGAAAAACGTGAAAAGAAAATGCGATTCAGCTACTTCGACAGGGAACAAAACATCTGGTTGATGACCAGGACCGATATAACTGAAATCAAGGAAGAGAGAAAACAGAAGCTATTGTTGCAGGAAGCCCTACAGAGCGCAACTGCCGCCAACCGTGCCAAGTCAGACTTCCTGTCGCGGATGAGCCATGACGTACGTACTCCCATAAATGCAATCGTGGGTATGACGGCAATAGCCGGTCTTCATATGAACGACCAGAACCGCATAGCCGATTGTCTGAAGAAGATAACCATATCTTCCAAGCTCCTGCTCAACCTGATAAACGAAGTACTGGATATGTCGAAGCTCGAAAGCGGTAAGATCATGCTGACGGAAGAGACATTCAAACTCGATGAACTGCTGGAAAGTTTATTTATCATGGTGCAGTCGGCCTTTGAAGCAAAAAAGCAAAAGTTAGTAATACACAGCAAAGTAAAGCATGAATGCCTGATCGGTGACGTACAACGCATACAACAAGCACTGTTGAATATGCTGACAAATGCAATCAAATATACCCCGAACAAAGGACTAATACAAATTTCAGTCGAGGAGAAACCTTCCGTTTATAACGGTTACGGGCAATTTGAAATAGCCGTCACGGACAATGGCATAGGAATGAAACCTGAATTCTTAAGCAAAGTATTCGAGCCGTTCGAACGGTCGGACGATAAAGCCATCCGCAATATCCAGGGTACCGGACTCGGTATGGCGATCAGTCGTCATATCGCCCAGATGATGAACGGAGATATCCTGGTAGAAAGCGAATATGGAAAAGGTTCCAAATTCACCATGAGATTCCATGTCAAACTGGGAGGCATGGATGAATACGACAACAATCTATTAATAGACCTGCCGGTATTGGTTGTGGATGATGATGATGTATCCTGCGAAATAGCCTGTGAAAACCTGCAAGAATTAGGGATGAAGCCGGAATGGGTTCTTTCCGGTCAGGATGCCGTACAGAAAGTAAGCGACGGGAACAAGTATTTTGCAATCATCATAGACCTGATGATGCCCAACATGAATGGCATTGAAACAACCTACAAAATACGGGAATGCGTAGGACCGGATGTTCCTATCATCATCATTTCGGCTTACGACTATTCCGACTACGAAATCGAAGCCTTGAAAGCTGGGGTCAACGGTTTCATCTGTAAGCCTATCATGAAGTCCAAACTGTTCCTCCTGATGAAAAAGTTTGCCACAAACAAAAAAGAGGAAGAAGAGGTCACTATCGTACCATCTATCGTCGCCTCTTTCCCAGGCAAACGGATACTCGTTGTGGAAGACAACGACCTGAACCGTGAGATCGCTTATGAATTGCTACAGGAAACCGGTGCTGAAATTGAAACAGCCAGCGACGGGCTGGAAGCCGTAAACAAGGTTTCCGCTTCCCCTGAAGGATATTACGATTTCATAATTATGGATATACAAATGCCTGTCATGGACGGTCTTGAAGCCACCCGGCAAATCCGTCTTCTCGACCGGCAAGACACCAAGGACTTACCGATCGTAGCCATGTCGGCCAACGCTTTTGCCGAAGACGTGCGGCTAAGCCTGGAAGCCGGAATGAACGAACATATCGCCAAACCCATAGAAATAGACAGGCTTTACAGTGTTATGGGAAAGTGGTTCCGTTGAATACCCCCAATCGGTTTATTTCAACAGCGCATCGATAGCTTCACGCCAATCTTCCCCGTTTTGGGGCTGGTAGGTGATGAAGCCCAGTGTGCGTCCTACTTCGATATTGCTTTTACCATCATCCACAAAGAGCGTCTCTGCCGGAATCAGTCCGCTGTCTTTGATCATATAGTCAAAGATACGCCGGTCGGGTTTCGTTACGCCGACTTCATACGAGGTGTACATTTTGTCAAAATAGGCACCGATCGGACGACCTGCCGGAGTAAACTCGTTTGTCCTTGCCCACCCTTCCTGGATGATGGGATTGGTATTGCTCAACAGATAAACATTGTAGTGCTCGCGAAGTTTCAACACATAATCGAGCTTATATTGAGGCGTATCGGCGATAAATCCCAGCCAACCGGATTTTATATCTTCATACGTCAGGTCCTTCCCCGTATGCTCCTGAAGCTTTTGGCAAAACTCGTCAGCACTGATCGTACCGTTTTCTACTTCCAGAAAGATACCTTTCTGCTCATAAGGATCCAGCAACTGTTCCGCATCCTCCACCCCGATCTCTTTGAAACGACGAACTGCCTGATCATGGTCCAGGTCTATAAAAACTCCTCCTAAATCAAATACAATGTTTTTAATCTTTGCCATAATTATCTCTTTTTACATCTATCTTTATCTCTACTTCCTGACAAAGATAAGCATAATAAGTGTAAAGCAACAACTATTCGAATGACTGCAACTGTTTTTGCCAAAGACACTTAGTACCCGAGTGTAAATCGCTCCTGATGATGCTTTTCCTGTTCCAGTTCATCAATCATGGCTACAGCGAAATCTTCTACGGAGATATTGCTATCCCCACTTTCATCGACAATCAGTTCATCTTTTCCCAGACGGAACTTTCCGGTACGCTCTCCCGGTGCCATATTAGCCGCAGGACTCAGGAAAACCCAATCCACCGACTTTTCCGGCAACAACAAATCGGTATAAACCTTTGCCATCCCTCGTATTCCCGGTAAAAGTTTCTTGGGAACGTCCGGTTCATCCATCAGCTGACGACCGGGAGCCACCAACAAACTGCCTGCTCCGCCAACCATCAGGAAACGATGCACACCGGAGTTGCGAACGGCACAAAGGATAGAGCCATAGCCTTCCAGTGTCTCTTCATAAATATTGGGATTCGACCAGCCCGGATTAAAAGCACTGATCACCGCATCCGACTTAGCCAGTTCGCGGGATAAAAAGTCCGTATCGGTCACACTCCCTCCCACGACTTTCAGATGCGGATGGATTAAAGTCAGTTTCGACGGATCTCTGACGATGGCTTTTACTTGATGCCCTCTGCCTAATGCTTCTTTCAGAATAGCGGATCCGACATAGCCGGTCGCGCCTATGATAACTATTTTCTTCATGACTGTATGTTGTTTGATTACTTTCTATAGAACAACATACGATGGCAAACTGTTCCCGTGCCTGACACGGGATCGCAAAGGCACCGCCCATATATCCTATTATCAATTGATACAGACAGCCCTTATGCGGTCCCGTGTCAAGTACGGGGACTAGTTACTTTTGAAATACTTTCGTCGATTTGATCATAACATCCCGGATAGGCCGATCATTCTTATCTGTTTTCACCAGCGACATTTTCTCTACGATATCGAAACCGTCCACCACTTCTCCGAAGATCGTCACGGAACTATCCAGGTGGGGCACTCCGCCAACCGTCTTATATACTTCGCGGTGTTCGGCGGGAATAACATACGGGCCCAGGTCAGCCAATGTATCCTCCACCATAACCAAAGCACGGTTTGTCAGTTCCGTTTCCAAAGAGTCGGCAGCCAGTGCCGGGTCTTCTTTCTTCAACCGGTCCAGAAATTTATAATATAACCAGTTACGGCGAATCTGGTTGATCCGTACCTCTTTCTCATCCAGTTCAGCATCAGTATGTTTCTTCCCCTGCACAAAACAAAACTGAGTTCCGGCCGATGCACGTTCGGGATTTACATCATCGCTTTCCTTGGCATCGATCAGAGCACCTCGTTTATTGAAATGGTTGGGAAGTATCTCGGCAGGAACGGTATAACCTCCATCACCGTCTCCATACAAAACACCTGGTTCATGGGCTTTGCTGGTCGGATCACCGCCTTGCACAACAAAGTCTTTAATGATACGGTGAAATAGCATCCCCTCATATTCACCCGACTGGCACAACCGGATGAAGTTATCACGATGCAAGGGAGTGTCATCATACAACAGGACAGTAACATCTCCCATAGTCGTTTTCACTGTCACATAAACGGGTTTCGAAGGGTCCAGCGGTTTATCGCCACAAGAGATCAAAGTAAACAAGACGAGTAAAAAGGCGAATAGTTGTTGTTTCATAACGAGTCGTTTTTATTATTAATACAGTCATTATCAGAATTGATTGTTACTTTTGACTAGGTGCTTCATACACCAGCATCTGACACCGCTTACAATCAAACTGCAACCTCAGCCGAGTATCCTTATATAAAAGGTAATAGGGTTCCTTATAAGGTGACTTCTCTTTCTGATACGTTGGACACCATCCCATGCTATACCGCAAGCAATGCTTGCTAAACATCAACGGAACATCTTTCTCCGGTTTTAATTCGAAAGCATCTGCAACCGTCTCTACTCCATGCGCCTTATAAAAAGCTTCCGCCCGGCTATTTGATACATTCCCCAGATAAGTCAACTGGCGTTCCGGAAAAGGAACCTCTTCCGCAGGTTCAACCTTACGCGAGAGTTCACGCTGATAACGGATCATACGATCTGACTGCAACTTCTCTACGGCCTTGCGACGCATATCCGCCAGAAGAGACGACGGGACGAACCAGTTTTCCCCCATTCCTATATGTACTTCCGATGCTTCAAACGGCGTGTTCCCCAACTTGGCAAGTTGCGTCCGGATATTGTCGGCCTGGTCACGACGTGCCAGCTCTTTATCGAACGGCTCGGTCAGCATCACACGTGCTCCCGTTTCATCTTCCATCACCAATGTAAAACCGAAAGGATTATCCAGGAATTCGATCTTTACAGCCAGCTTACGTTCGGCAGAAGGTTTCGCCAACTGCTTTTCAAAAACCTGGTCAAAGTTACGATACAAAGGCGTCTTGGGCTTTATATCCGGCATATCCAGCGGAAAGACACGATTCGCCTCTACCCTGTTGACACGAAACCCTTCCAACTCACCGCGACTATTGAAGAATACCAAGCCATCCCCATTATTCAGTTGCTTCACTCCGGCGATGGTAAACGAATTGCCTTTCAGTTCCTTGACGGTTCCGACAGGTTCACCTAACGATTTCGGAGTATTGAAAGCTGCTATATCTTTTGTACGTTCATGCAGGAAGAAAGGAGTAAATCCCCGGTTGAAACTTTTCTCGGCTACCGGCTCAAACTCATAGGTACTCTTACCCGCCGATGCACGGCAATATTCCGGACGACGTGCTAGGATAGCATCCAGTTTCTTCCGGTAATAAGCCGTTATATTCTTTACATAAGTGACATCTTTCAAGCGCCCTTCTATTTTAAAAGAAGAAGCACCCGCATCCAGCAGGGCTTCCAGTTGGTCGGAACGGTTCATATCCTTGAGTGATAACAAATGTTTGTTATGAACGATTTCCGTCCCGTTCGCATCCACCATCGAATAAGGCAACCGGCAATATTGCGCACACTCTCCCCTGTTTGCGCTTCGCCCGCTCAAAGCCGCACTCAGATAGCACTGCCCGCTGTAACTCACACATAATGCGCCATGCACAAAAACCTCCAGCGGGACAGAAACCTGTTCCGATATGCGGCGAATCTCATTCAACGACAATTCGCGCGCCAGAACCACCTGTGTAAAACCGGCTGCCTCCAGAAACTTCACCTTTTCAGGCGTACGGTTATCCGTTTGTGTGCTGGCATGCAGCGGGATAGGTGGCAGATTCAAGCGAGTGATCCCCATGTCCTGCACGATCAGAGCATCGGCTCCTGCCTGATAGAGTTGCCGGATCAGTTGCTCCGCTTCCGGCAATTCTTCTTCCCGCAGAATGGTATTTAAAGCCACATAGATACGGGCATTATATAAATGAGCATATTCACAAAGAGCACGAATATCCTCCAACGTATTTCCGGCAGCGGCACGGGCCCCAAACTTCGGCGCACCGATATACACGGCATCAGCCCCATGATTAATGGCTTCAATACCACAGTCCAGATCTTTAGCCGGCGATAATAATTCTATGCGGCGGGGTTTTATTGGCATATTGTTATTTCAGATTTATCAAAAAAGTACAACTCACAAAACAAATTCGCGCATTGCCTCCGGTTGCCAGCCACGGTAAACAGCGGCTAGCAGGCGTAAGCGGGTGTTACCGGTGCTACTGAGTATCTTCTCGTCAGTAGCGTAACGGCGCAATTGTTTTTCGGCTTCCTGCAATAAGGCTTCCACATCGGTTGTCGTATCATCCCGTTTCAGGAATTTCAACTCTACCAGATAGGAATATTGCATATCCGGATAGTTTGCCAGGTTGGGCATCAGGTAAAGATCGGAGAAACCACGGCCCGCTTCAAACTCAGGCCAGATAATAAAGTAATCCGTCAACCCCATATAAGCAACCATCAGTGTTTTAATGGTCGACTCCTGATAGATCACATCACGAAGAACCGCTTTCTTATCAACCTGACGGGCAAAAAAGTCCAAAGCAGCTTCCCACTCCCCGAAATAAGCCATACGCCGCATCCGGTCGGACAAGTCCATAAAAGGAAAAACGACCGACTCACGTTCTTTCATCGCTTCCACCAGATAACTGTAAATCTGTTCGCGGACGGCCAGGTTGGGTACTTTCATGATCGTTTCGCCATATTCCATCCGGTCATAAGTCAACAAACCGAAATAATATAACAGTGAGGTAAAGTTACCCGGATCGGCCAGGTTCTCTGCTGGAAAACTGTCTTTTATCACGTTTCCGTTCACTTCGCCGGTATCGATCAACTTTGTAATGACCGAACAACCTTCTTCCTGCATCCTGTCGATACGGATAAAATGGCGCAATTTGCTGTAATCCGTCCGGATATTACGGTCGACCATTTCGGAAGGCGGACGTTTCTTCTGTAAATAATTATTCAGGAAATAGAGCACCATATCCGAATTATACATCGTTTGCCCGATACATTCTTTGGCAAAACAGTAATTATCGTACCAGGGTTTCATCATCCGGACAATATCATCGATAGAATCGACCAGCATACCTTCCGATTGGTAATAAGATAACATCTCATGCAGTTCCGATTCGCTGAAACCAACCATCGAATTAAACCGTTCATCTGTCGTTATATTCGTCCCGATATTGAAACCACTCGTCACATCATCCAACGTAACAGGCGATACACCGGTAATGAACATTCGTTTCACAGGGGCTTCCGCTCCGGTGGTAACACCTTTTACCACATAAAAAAATGAGCGATAGAAACCTGAATCGTGCGTCAAAGAATGATACACATCATTTCCTTTAGAGGATAATATCGTATTGGTAAAATTATCGTATTCGTCGATCAGCAAGTAGATAGACAACCCTTGTTCTTTGGCACACAGGCAAATATATTCCAAACGTCCGGCAGCCTCCGGAATCAATTTTAGCTGTTCCTGGAAATCAGGTTTAAAATAAGAAGCATATACGCTGGCAAAATACGCTGTTTCCAGACTGATATGCCGGTTGAAGGCAGCTTCCAGTTTATCGTCCGTAGCCCTTACCATGCTGAAATTAAAACGTAAAACCAGGTATTTACCCTGTTCAGCAGTCGGATGCTTGCCGATGTATTGATTGCCGAACAGTTCCTCAAAACGGTCGGCATATTTCACATCGTAATAGCAGTTAAGCATATTCAGGAACAACGATTTCCCGAAACGGCGCGGACGGATCAGAAACAGGAAAGCTGCTGTCTTTTCCAGATCTTCAATATATTTCGTCTTATCCACATAGTAAAAATCTTCTGTTACAATACGAAAATAATCCGTTAATCCGTAAGGTATTTTCTTTGCCATATATACTCTTTATTTAATCGTTTCGTCAGCCCCTTTCGGTAGCAATATTTACAAACTCCCCAAATTCTTTATATCCTCAATATTGAACGGAGTTGCCTGGTAAACGTAATAGTTCAGCCAGTTTGTGAACAACAGGTTTGCATGGCCGCGCCAACGGACTACAGGGCCCTGGGCCGGGTCGTTGTTGCGGTAATAGTTGTGGGGAACGGAAATAGGAAGGCCTTTATTCAGGTCGCGGATATATTCATCGCTCAACGTATAAGGCGAATATTCGGAATGGCCCGTAATATAAAACTCACGTCCGCCGCGCGACATCGCCATATAAACGCCCGACTCCTCGCTCTCCGAAAGAAGCGTCAACTCCGGCACCTTCCGGATATCTTCGCGACGTATTTCGGTATGACGGCTGTGAGGCACATAAAACTCATCATCGAACCCTCGGAATATCGGCAGATAAGGCTCACGCAACGTATGCCGGAACACACCGAACATCTTTGCCGGCAAATCATATTTAGGCACACCATAGAAATGATACAATCCCGCCTGCGCCGCCCAACAGATATATAATGTAGAGGTTACATGCGTACGCGCCCAGTCGAAGATCGTCGTCACCTCTTCCCAGTAACTGACATCTTCAAAAGGCATCTGTTCTACCGGAGCGCCGGTAATGATCATTCCGTCGTAATAATCTTTCTCTATATCGTCGAAGTCTTTATAAAACTCCTGCATATGTTCGATCGGAGTATTCTTTGGGGTATGGCCCTTTATCTTCATAAAGTCCAGCTCCACCTGCAAAGGGGTATTACTCAACAGACGGATCAAGTCTGTCTCTGTCGTGATCTTCAACGGCATCAGGTTCAGCACTACGACACGTAGCGGACGAATATCCTGGGATGATGCACGCAAGGAATCCATCACAAAGATGTGTTCCTTCTTCAGAAGCTCGATAGCGGGTAAATTCTTTTGTAAATTTAATGGCATTGCAATTCCTCTCTATTTATTTTTCAGAAGTACAAACTTAAACAAAATATACGATTCGGTAGCGTATCCCAGACAAGATTTTTTTATTACGACTTTACTCTTTCTGAAGGGGAAAAATAAATTCGAAGAACAAACAACAGACTTTTTATATAATAGTTCTTAATGAACTAATCTTTTATTAACCGCCACAAATATAGGAAGAAATATTGATATACAAAGAGTATAACAATTTATTTCATTATAAATAAAATCACTCAAAAGCATACCCGATTAACTATTTTTCAGATTATGAGTATTGATTTATAAGACTTTGGATATTCATAACTTACCATAGTTCATTAAGAACTATGATAAAATACATTCATTATGGCAACAAACGATCCTAAAAAACACAGCATTACCGGCAATCTAGTAGCAAATATGCTGACAGAGCGTGAAGATGATTATACTTTCAATGTCACCTACACAGCCAATCGAACAATCAAAGACCTTTGCAAATTGGCCGCCAAAGGTAAAAGTAAATTCACAGCCTCCGAACTAGAAAATGCCTACAACGATCTTGAGGAACAGGCAAAGATAGAATTATTCAATGCCGCTACTGTCGAGTTCGGTCTTGCCAACAATTCATTAGGCGTTGACGGTTCATTTATCGGACCGGGGGCTAAGTTCGATCCTAACCGCAACAGCGTCACACTGCGCTGTTCCCCACGTGCCATATTAAAAGAAGAGCTGGAAAGTATCAGTGTCATAGTCGGCCAGGTATCGGAAGGATTGCCAACCATTACCAAAGTAACCGATGTAGTCACAGGCGAAGTAAATGGCCGGATCACCCCGGGCGGCAGTCTCAATGGCGAAGGAAAGCGCGTACGTATTGTCGGTGAAGAAGGCAAACCCATCGGTTTCTTCTTTATCAAGACAAGCGACGAGACCGAAACGGCCGTTCCTATGACAGCCCTTTCGCGCAACGATCCTTCCTACTTCTCATTTATCATTCCCCAACTAGCCGATGGGACCTATTATCTGGAAGTAGCTACCCAGGCGGGAACCAACAGCAAGACACTGGTAAAAGAAGTGCGGCGCAACCGTTTTCTCTATGCCCTCACTGTCGGCAACGGCGGAAGCGATCGCCCCGAAATAGAATAATACGCTCTACCCTCTTTGACGGTCATCGTCAACGATCGTTGACGGCGACCGTCAAAGAGAACCGACGAGAACCGTCAACACGGGTTGACGCCATCCGTCAAAAAAACATCCGAATACACCGCAAAAAGCAAACAATTTTCTCATCCTATAAATATGAATAAATCAGACTTAGCCAACCATGTGGCGAAACGCCTGCACATCAGCCATAGCGATAGTCTACGCTATCTAAACACACTGATAGAAGAAGTGGAAGCGATTCTGGCTGGGAACGAATATCTCACGATACAGAATTTCGGAACATTTTCACCCTGGCATCAGGCGGCACGTCCGGGCCGGAACCCGAAAAACGGAACGAACCATGCGATACCGGCACGTACCAGCGTGAAATTCAAACCCGGAAAAAGAATGCTTGAAAAGCTGAACCCGACCCTCCGTGCCATCATCTGCCTGCTATACCTGTCGGTCATGGCGGGATGTTCCGTCGAAGAGCAACCGGCAACCGGAGAATGGATTCCGGTAGAGGTCAACATAGGCGGCATCGAGCAGATAGAGGTCAGCCCGATGGGGACGAAAGCCTGGGATACCGAGCTACCTCCCATCGTTAAAACAAAGTTTAATACAGGCGATGAGATCAAGCTGACTTATACACTGGACGGCACCCCTGTAACCGAACCCTTTGTATTAAACGCCGAGGGAAAGTGGGAAAAAAAAGACGGCACTACATTCTTTCTCCCTGCAACCGCAGACAACAGCGCCCCGGTGAAGATAAAAGCGGAATACGGTACCCCGATACCGGACAATCCCGGTTATAGCACTGAGGAATACCTGATTGCCGATGCAGTTACGACTTACGATTCACACTATTATAATTGCAATTTCGGCCAGTTCAAACGTCCGGCAGATTATACCTGTTTATATATAAAAATCCTGATCCTTAATCCTCCCATTCAGGCGGGCGACAGAACTTTATATTTCACAAATGCTAAATTCTACACTACCCCAGACTGGACGGGAGGAGGAGAAACGACACCCGTGTTTCCGATTACCGATGAAACCATCAATGTATTTTACAAAGGTTCCTTTACAGCCTACGGTGTCTATCTGACCCCGATGGAGTCAGGTACACACGACGATATAGATATCCCGTTGTTCAACGCATATGACGAGAGTACTTATATAGAATTCAATTCCGGTATCATCACCCCGGTTCAATTAATAATTCCATTCACGCCTGAATCATGAAGTTTTACTACCTGTCTATCATCATCCTGCTGACAGTAAGTTGTTCGAACGAACTGGCAGAGAAACCGCATGCCGGAGGAACTCCCATCGGTATCGGAGAGATCAGCACACGCGCCGACGGAACGCCCACGTGGGTGTGGCTGCAAAACGATCAGTTGACCGCAACCGTCAACGGCCTGACAGCCGTCTACACCCGTACTGGCTCCGGAGGATGGACATGCGGCAATACAGGTTTCACCAAGGAAGCGCTCGGCACAGTGGCCGCCAACGACATCGCCCTCACGTTCGGCACACAGGCGCTCATCACCGACCAGACATCCCCGGAGAGCTACCGTCTGGCCGACTATATGACAGGTAACGGATCGCTCGATTTCCTGACGATCGACGGTACCCTCTCCCATCGATACACCGACCTGGTGATCGAAATAACCGAAGGCAACGGCTGGACCGAAGGACAGTTTGCATCGACAATGGCAGACGCTTCCGAGTTAACGGTAAACATGTCGAACCCGGCCGGCCGGGTATCCGCCTGTCATAATGCGGCTACTTTCCGTGCCATCATTCCCCCCGCCAATCTGCCGAAAGGCACGGGCGTGTCACTGGCAACCCTCACCCTGGGCTCAGGCAGCGGAACGCCTGCCTCCCTGAAAGGGCAAACGGCTACCATTACTTACAACAATACAAACAACGAAGCAAACCTGGAAGGCAAACGCCTTACGCTCACCGCCTCACTGGATATCTCACTCGATGTTACGATAACCGTGACCGGTATCACAATCGCAGACTTTTACTATCAGCCTGTCGGTTCAACTTTCACACCCGATTAATATCCATACAATAATACAGATCAGCAATGAAATCATATCGCATACTCAGTAAATACATAGCAGGGATATTGGCACTGACAGGTGCCTTGTCCGGTTGCACACACGAAGAAACAGAGGACGGTTCCAAAGTACCCCTCAGTATCTCCGCATCCTTTCAGGCCTATACCGGCGAGGTCAGTTCCCGTGGTGCAGGTAATCCGACGGTCACGATAGCGTTGAATACCACTCCGGAGGAATATAGCACCTACGGTAAAACGTATCAGGTAACCTCCACCTCCCCTATCACCTTCACACCAGAGACTCAGGGAGAAGCCTTGACGATAGCAGGCAGCGCCGCCTCCACACCGCTTACCATATACGGATGGCTGGACGAAAACACACCGGTCTGCTACACCAACGACAACATATCCGTCAGCAACGGAAACATAACAAACGTCCAGCTCTCACCCGCCTATGCCTGCATCGGCGTACGCATAAAGAAAGACGATCAGAGGGAAGCAGCCGGAAAATATACGATCGGGAGCGCTTTGCAGAGGATAGGAACATACTCGACAAACAACAACTGGAATACAGAACAAGCGAAACCGCAGTTAATCGGTGTTTCGGGATCGTCAACGATCCTAAACACCGATATATCAGCCTCCGGGGGTGAATTGGCAACCGATCTCTCCCCCGAATATTTTATGCGGATAGTTCCACAGCAAGTGTCGGCGAATTTCCAAAACCTGTTTACCGTTACCCTTCCGGACGGAACAACACTGAGCGTTCCTTCCGGTAGAAGAGACTTTCCAGCCTTCGAGCCGGGCTACTGCTATCTGTTCAACGTGAACATTAGCCGTGATGCCGAATTACAGATCGAAGGGATCGAAACAATAACCATGAATAGCAGGGTAGATGTAGCGGCTATTGATGTCCAAAAAGCCAGGTTGGGTATTTATACGTTGGAAGATTTGAAAGCATTCAGGGATGCGGTGAATAATCGTGGTGATCTCGCCAGATGGACTAGTATAGATACTGAGACTGGTAAAGATGTTATCAACTTATATATGGATATCGATCTGAAAAATGAAGAATGGATACCGATCCAAAGCTTTGATGGCATTTTCAATGGCAATGGGCATACGATATCTAATCTGAATTTATCGGCGACGAAACCTAGTGGGTACTTAGGATTCTTCAGCGCAGCTAATTCAAACAGTGAAATAAAAGGACTTACGATAGACGGAGTTACTATGACTGGTGACAATCGTCCAGTGGGAGCTATTGGAGCTATTGCCGGAGAATCAACTGGATCCATTACCGATTGCCATGTAAAAGGTCGTATTCAACTTATCGCCGGTCAGTATGCCGGAGGAATAGTGGGAATATATGAAGGTTATTATACGAACGGGAAAATTCTTGCTGCATGTACAGTACAAGCGGAAGGAGGGAGCATAACAGGAAAAGATAGTCGGGGTGCCGGTTGTATAGTCGGTATAGTATCAGAAAACTCATATGTTATAGGTTGTATTGCGCATGATATCACTTTATCCATACAGCAGAATGCCTCGCTGGGAGCGATTGCTGGGATGATTCAAGGCGAGAAGGTTTTTTGTTGCCTGATGTACAATTGCCAGGTCGATAAACCTGATTATGCCGGAGCAGTTTTCTACGGAATGAAAGAGTGCTATTACTATAATGTCTTTGGGATAAGTAGTGACCAGTATATGAAATCATCGCTCGAAGAACTCAGCGAGGAATCATTTATTAATGACCTAAATTACTATATAAATAGTCTAGGTCTTTTTGCCTGTCACTACAAAGCCTCACCCACCCCGTCTGAAACAGGTCCGACTATACACATGAAATATTATTATGAGTAGGTCCTGATCATATTAAAGCCGATTTGCAAACGATTGATGTAACATAATATTGAAAGAGAACATGCATACATTGAAATATCCCCTATTTACAAACTGGAGAAAACTCCTGACAGTATTCGCACTGTCAGGAATTGGGTTGTTGTTTGTCGCTTGCGGCAAAGATGATCCGGAACCGGGACCTGTGCCACCGGACCCTGTACCTCCCACACCGCCAACACCCGTTGTGCCGGATGCTCCGCGTGCGGTGGCTCTCCGCCTGCTGGCCCTTCCAGCCGGAGATAATCCCGAACCGTGGTCGGTAGCCGATACACTGCATCTGGTGCTGGCGGAGCCCAATGGCCGCACGGCTTTGGGCGATACCGCTTTATATCGTTATGCTTTCGGGGAGGGTGCGGATCATCCGGGACGCTTCCTACCCGTATCCGTAGTCGACAGTGCATTCCTGCCGTCCGATAGCAGTGAGGTAGACCTGATGGCCTACCGTCCGGCTTCGGCCGCCCTGCAATCCGACAGGCTCCGGCTACCGGTAGACAGCCGCGAACTGACAGCCCTGGGGCGCCCCCTGATGACGGCGGCACGTACCGCTGGAATCCATGCCGGACAGCCTGAAGCAAGCATTATGCTGGTACACCGGCTCACACGGTTGTATGTAAGTCTGAATAAAGCGAGCAAAGCTAATCTCCAAAGAAGCAGTGTCTCCGCTACGAAAGCAGACGAAACGACCATCACATTCCATGGTAACCCGGCACAGGGTATCTGGAGCCTGCCCGACGAGGCATTCGTGGAATATGGCGAGCCTGTCTCCCAGCCTTTTATCGTACAATCCGACGGAACGGGCGGATACCTGTATGCACTGCCGGGATGGCCCGGACAGCCGGATGGGCAAAAGCCGGAACTGTCGCTGACCGTACAAATTCCGGAACATGATCCACTGGAAATTCCCTTGAATAAATATCTGCCTGAAGGACTACTGGAAGCAGGTATTTCCATCGACATACAGATAGAGGTACCGGAAGTTCCTGTGCCCGCCCCGGATATTCTCCGTATTCAGGTCACCCTGAGCGATTGGGAAAATATCATTTACGATGTATCCCTTTTACCGGACAGGAACCATAGAGATGTGAAACACTAGCAGTATAAAACAATTAAATAACAGTATGATATGAAAACAACATTATTCACACATGTAACCGTGGCCTTTAGTTGTTGCCTGGCAACATTCACCGCTTGTGCAGGCCCCGAAACCGAGATTGATCCGATCGGAAACGCTCCTGTAACTATCTCCGCTTCCATAAGCGGAGAGGTGGTAACCAAAGCGGATAACAATTACCAACCGGCAGAAGGAAACAAGAAAATCTTTCTGTATTATAAGGACGGAAGTAATGTAAAGGCACACGAAAAGGGAGTCTATTCCTATAGCGGAAGTTGGACGGCTGAACTGTCAGGAAACAGCATCTTTTGGGATGATCTCGAAGATGTAAACGGGGAATATCCATTCTTCGCCGTTTCGCCCACAGACCTGGACAAGGCAACGACTGGCTCTATCGTGCAAAACCAAAGTGCCAACGCCGACTTCGCCAATTCCGACCTGCTGATGGCATTCTCTGAAGTGGCTGCCAAAAAGGCTAAAGTCCCTCTTATCTTCAAACACATGCTGGCTAAGCTGACGGTGAAGGTGAAAGTGGGTACTATAACCAACTTTACGAGTTCTACGGTTACTATTCAAAATGCAAAAAAGGAGTTTACGGTTAATTATACATCTCCGGCACCTACCGCCGCTGTTCCGGCTACAGTCGTAGTTAAGTCTGACGCAACTACGACAGAACTCACGCCGCATAGCGAAGCTGACGACTCCTATGAGGATAACGGAGTAAAAACGATAAAGGTCTATTCCATCATTCTTCCGGCGCAAGAGATCAGTAACAGTGGTGCAAAAGTAAAAACCACCATTACAGCCGGAACAGCTACCAATGTATATACCTATGCCCCCGTAATTCCTGTCAGTCTGGCAAATGGGACACATACCACCCTGACGCTTACGGTAAAAGGTACAGGTGTCGAGCTGGATGATGTGAAGGTAACCGACTGGACAACGGCCGCGGCAGACGGCAATATAACTATCGATACCCCGTAAACCTGATCACTATAACATATTATTCACTAGTTAAATATTAAGATTATGAGAACAAAACAAATTGTAAGTGGTACAGCCGCTTTAGCGCTAAGCGCATTGTTATTCAACGCATGTAATAACGAGAATGACCCAACGCCTGCCATCAGCAGCAAGTATGTAACGATTGTCCCCACCGTGACCGGTGAAGTGATCACAAAGGCAAGCAGCTCTTATGGGCAGACAGGCGACCAACTGTATCTATATTACAATACGGCCGGAAATACAGCTACCGGCCAGTATGCCGATTTCCGTTACGATGGCGCCATCTGGGATTTGGGCGCGGATAAGATGAAGTGGGCCACAATACATGCTGCTGCTACCGGTTCCATTCCTTTCTATGCAACAGCCCCTGTTGCTGCTCCAACTACAGCCAAAGTGGAAACGAATCAAAGTACAGCCGACAAGTATAAAAACTCGGACTTGCTGGTTGCTTACACATCGATAGCTAAAGCCGCAAGTGACGACAAATACACAGCGCTGTCTCTCGACTTAAAGCATGCGTTAGCCAAGCTGACCATCGAAGTAAATGCAACAGCGATAGATAATCCCGTTATCAAATCGGTGACAATCAAAGATGCTATAGCTGATTATACAGTTACTTACAATGGTTCTGATCTAACTCCGGCTACAACAACTGTTAGCGGATCCAATAAAGTGAATATCAAACCGCTGGCAGACAGAAGTGTTTTCAGTGCTGTTCTACCGGTACAGACCATTCAAGATGTAAATGGAATCACAATCGTTATTGAAGTCGGCAATGCTACATTTACTTACAAGCCAGCAACTGCCATTAATTTGATACAGGGTAAGAACACCACGCTAAAACTTCGCCTGAACGGTGAAGGAGTAATCCTGGGTGATGTCTCTGTTTCCGACTGGGGTACAGGCGATATTAAAAATGATAATATCACAGCAGACTAGGGTTGTAAAAGGGATGCTTTTTAACTTTTCGCCCCACTCCGCCTTTACAGGTGGTAGCGGGGCGAAATTATTTTAAGATATCTATTGTTCCTGATAACCTCCTCCCAGCGCTTTATACAGATAAACTACCGATAGCAGTTCATCCAACACCGCATTATTCAGGCTGATCTGGGCATCCAAATAACCACGCTGGGCATCCAACACATCGATATAATTGGTTACTCCGTTTATATATTGCAGTTCTGCCAGTTGCACGTACTTTCTTGAAGCAGCTTCCAGTTTTTCCTGCGAGCGACGGATGTCTTTTGCCATATGGATAGTTACGATTGCATCGTTCACTTCTTTGAAAGCGCCGATCACACTTTTCTGATAGCTGTACACTTCCTGTTCGTAACGAGCTTTTGCAGCCTTCAGTTTTGCTTTGTTCTTACCCATAGCAAAAAGTGGTTGCAGCAGATCGCCTGCCAGAAACCAGGCCGGACTTTTCAGCAGGTCGCCCAGTTCTTCACTTTCCGCTCCTAAGTTACCGGTTAGACTGATCTTAGGGAACAGGTCGGTATAGGCTACTCCTACTTTAGCATTCGCTTCACGTAACTTCAACTCCGCCTGGCGCATATCGGGACGACGTTCAAGTAACGCCGAAGGCAGTCCTACAGGTAGGGCGTCCGGCAAATGCTGTTCACTAAGAGACAAGCCACGGGGGATATATCCCGGATACTCGCCCAACAGGAGAGACAGGTCGCTTTCCTTTATCCGTATCTGACGTTCCAATGACGGGACGAGAGTTTCCGTACGTGCCAATTCTACCAGAGCCTGGTTATAAGAAGTCTCGGAGGTCAAACCGCCGTCATAACGAAGTTTGGCCAGGCGAACACCTTCCCTACGGGCATCGAGGGTTTGCTGAACAATATTCAGACGACGGTCGAGGGCACACAGTTCGTAATAAGCAGCGGCTACTTCGGCGACCAGTGTCAATTGTAAACTACGCTGTGCCTCTACTGATTGCATATAGGCAGCAATACCTGCTTCATTTGCCCAACGAAGATTACCCCATAAATCCAACTCCCACGATAGGGTGAGTTTAGCACCGTATTCAGGATCAGGTTTAGGGTTATCACCACCATAATTCAGCCGTTCTTTCTGACCGTAGATACGTGCACCGATCTCCGGGAACTGGTCGGCAAAAGTGATACGTTTGGCTGCAATCATTTCTTTGATCTTGGCGGCTGCTATCTTCATATCTTTATTATTCTCCAGGGCAGTCGTAATAAGCCGTTGCAAAGTGGTATCGGCATACAGGCTTTCCCAGGGAATATTATCCACGGAAAGACTGTCGGCACCGGCCTCCAGTTCAGTCGGAAGGTTCAACTCCGGACGGGCATATTTCTCTCCTAGCTTACAGGAAGAAAAAGAGAAGGTAACAGCCGACGCAGCAACCATAAAAAAGAGCATCTTCTTTTTAGGTATTATCCGCGCAACACGATCCATCCGCAGCGTTCGTTTAATCTTATAAATCAGAACAAAGAAGAACGGCACCAATACAATACCTACCGTAATGGCAACCAACATACCAAAGAACACCCCTGTACCGATGCTATGGCGTGAAGCTGATCCCGGTCCGCTAGCCAACACCATTGGAAGCATACCTAATACGAATGCCAGGGAAGTCATCAGGATCGGACGGAAACGCATCCGCGCCGCATGGATAGCAGCCTGAACAACGTCTATTCCGGCATCGACCTGTACTTTGGCAAATTCGACGATCAGGATCGCATTCTTCGCCGCCAGCCCGATCAGCGTGACAAGCCCAATCTGGAAATAGACATCGTTATGTAACCCGGTAGCCCAAATTCCCAGATAAGCACCCAAAGCGGCAACCGGCAAAGATAAGATAACAGCGATCGGAACGATCCAGCTTTCATACTGTGCAGCCAGGAACAAGAACACAAAAAGGAATACGAGTGCAAGCACCATGCCTGTCTGTCCGCCGGCCTTCTTTTCCTGATAAGACAGACCACTCCATTCCAAACCTATGTTATCGGGTAAATGTTCGCGGGCAATCCGTTGCATGGCAGCCATGGCTTCACCTGAACTATAGCCGGGGGCAGCCACTGCACTGATGGCAGCTGTCGAGAACATATTGAACTTCTTGATCGTACCCGGTCCGGTCGTATAGCTCGTCGTACCCAAAGCGGTTAGCGGAACCATCGAACCGTTTTGTGCACGGACAAAGAACAGTCCAATATTATCACGGGTGGCGCGATAAGGAGCTTCTGCCTGGATATATACCTTATATATACGGTTGAACATATTGAAGTCATTCACGTAGACGGAGCCCAAATAGGCTTTCATCGTCGAGAAGATATCCGTCAGAGGGATACCCAGGAACTTTGCCCGGTCACGGTCTACGTCAAAGTATAGTTGCGGAATCTCCGGTTGCAGGGCGGAAGATACGCCGGTCAGTTCGGGAGCTTTCGACGCATATAGCATAAATGTATCGGTGGCGCTTACCAAATTTTCCCAACTGGCTTCACCGCGGGCTTCCAACTGCATTTCCAAACCTCCGCTTTCTCCCAGACCGGGTATTACCGGCGGACGATTCAGATAAGCGAGTATCTCCGGATAGTATTCAAATTCTTTACGGGCCACAGCCATCACATCTTCAACCCCCATACCGGAAGACTTACGTTCTTCCCAGGGTTTCAGAATAACGGTAAGCGTGGAGCGGCTTTGCGAAGTTCCCACACGGGTACTGCTTCCCGTCACGTTCTGGACATAGGCGACAGCCGGTTGTTTTTCCAGAAATTCTATCGCCCTGTCAGTTACTTTACGGGTACGCTCCAATGTCGCACCTTCGGGCATAACTAATTCCACCGTAAAAAATCCCTGGTCTTCCTCCGGGATAAAACTGGTAGGAATAATCCGGTTCAGCACAAAGATAAAAACAAGTACCATACCGAATCCGGCCAGAATTCTTTTGGGATTAGTAATCGCACGGGTCAGCAAATGGATATATTTATTATTCCCTTTATGCAGCCATATATTGATCTTCCGGAAGACGAAGTTTTTCTTCCCTACAGTCGGACGTAATATCAAAGCACACATCGCCGGGCTTAATGTCAAAGCAACGACAGTCGACAACAATACGGAAACCACGATCGTAATAGAGAACTGGCGATACAGTTGTCCCGTAATCCCGCTCAGGAAACTCACCGGAACGAACACTGCTGCCAACACCATCGATGTAGCAATCAAAGCTCCCGATAATTCACGCATCGCTTTATGGGTGGCTTCGCGGGCTGTAAGCCGTTCTTCATGCATGATACGTTCCACATTCTCCACTACGACAATCGCATCGTCGACCACAATACCGATCGCCAGGATCAGTCCGAGCAAGGTCAGCATATTCAGGGAGAATCCCATGATAAGCATAAATCCGAATGTCCCGATCAATGATATGGGAACAGCGATAGTCGGGATTAAAGCGGCACGCCAATTCTGTAATGACAGGAATACAACCAGTATAACCAGGAACAAAGCCTCAAACAAGGTTTTATAAACTTCATGGATAGACTGTGATATATATTCGGTCATATCAAAAGGGAACTTATATTCCAGCCCTTCCGGAAAGTTCTGGCTGATCTCTTTCATCGCTTCTTTTACATTCGTTGCCACTTCCAGAGCATTGGCACCCGGTAGCATATAAATACCCAGGATAGCCGCATTCTTTCCGTTTATTCCACTTTCCGTAGAATAAGAAGAGGCTTCCAAAGATATTCTCGCGACATCGCGCAAACGGACAATCGATCCGTCAGGATTGGCACGGACAACGATATCTTCAAATTCTTTTACCGTAGACAGACGTCCGCGGGCAGTGATCGGCAAAGTGATATCCACGTCGATAACCGGCTGTTTACCTAATTCTCCGGCAGCGGATTCACTGTTCTGTTCTTTTAGGGCAGCCTGGATATCTTTTACTGTCAGTCCCATATTAGCCAAACGGTCCGGATATACCCATATCTGCATACCATAGTAACGGCTACCGATATTGGAGACACGTCCCACACCCGGAATACGGCGAAGTACGTCGAGCACATTGATCGTTGCGAAGTTACTCAGATAGATTTCATCAAAACGCGGGTCATCCGAACTCAGGCTTAACGTCATCAACTGGCTGGCCGATTGCTTTTCCACGGTGATACCATTCTGAACAACATCGGAAGGCAGGCGCGATTCAGCCAGCTTCACACGGTTTTGTATTTCCACAGCAGCAAGGTCAGCATCAGCAGAAACATCGAATGTGACTGTTATAGTCAAACCTCCGGAGTTCGTACTGCTGCTCTGCATATAGATCATACCCGGAGTACCATTCAGTTCCTGTTCGATCGGTGTTGCAACAGCCTGCGACACCGTCAAGGCACTGGCTCCCGGATAAGAGGCACTGATCTTCACAACCGGAGGCGTGATCTGAGGATACTGGTCCACCGGTAACATCATCAATCCTATAACCCCGACAATAACGATCAATAAAGATAGTACGGTCGAGAATACGGGACGGTCTATAAAGAATCCCGGCTTCATTCTCCTGCCTCCTCTCTATATGCTTCAATGGCTTTGTCATCCCCTGCCTGAACCGGACGCACCAGCATACCAGGAACTAATTTATGATAGCCTTCGATAACTACTGCTTCATTTTCTCCCAGACCGCGCTCAATAACAATGTTATTTCCGATTTCAGGTCCTGTTTGTACAAAACGCTTTTCCGCTACATTATCACGCCGAATAATATAGATGAAGACACCGCCTTGTTCTATGGAAATAGCTTTCCGGGGAACCACGATTGCTCGTTCACGTACATCTAATAATAGTTTCACGCGGGTGAACTGTCCGGGAAGCAATTTCTGATTCGGATTAGCCAATTCTGCACGTACACCGAAAGTTCCTGTTTGAGGATCTACAATCGGATCGGCAAAGTCGACTACGCCTTTGACCGGATATTCGGAATTATCGGCCAGCGTCACGGTTACAGTCGGCTGCCAGGAACGGGTCGTATCCTGCTCACCGAACTTAATGTTACGGCGTTCGGCACGCAGATAATCCAATGCAGTCATTTTGAAGTCGACCAATACTGTGTCACTTTTTACCACGGCCGCTAATTTGGAGTTAACACCGGGACCAACCAGGGCGCCGACATCGACAAAACGCTCACTGATATATCCGGCAATCGGTGAAGTGACTGTTGTATAACCCAGCTCCAGTTGTGCCTGGTCCAGGTCAGCTCTGCTCATTGCGATATTAGCTTCCGAATCATCCAGGGAAGCTAATGCGTTATCAAGATCCAACTGGCTGGCCGCATGCTGTTCGTACAACGGCTGTAAACGCTCTACATCTCTTTTGGCTTTTGCCGCCTGAGCTTCGTTTTTCTTTAACTGTGCTTTCGCTTTCTCTACGCGTGCCTTATAAAGTGCTGAATTTATTATAAACAAAGGTTCATTTTGTTTCACCTGTTTACCTTCTACAAACAGCATCCTTTCCAGATAACCTTCTACGCGTGCATGTATCTCTACATAACTTGCGGCACGAATACGGCCTACATATTCACCAAAAATTTGCACATCTTCTTTCTGAGGCTTGTCAACTATGACAAGGGGACGCAACGGCTCTTCTTTTTTTCGACATCCTGTTGCCAACATTAAAAGGGCGACTAATACGATACCTCCTTTTACTAATCTTTCTCCTACCATTACTAATATCTATAAATGACATTTAAATTTTCTATTGTTCTATCTCTATATTGTAAGAATGAAATAATCGTACCATTGTTCAATACAATCTGTTAAAAAACGCTATATCCCTAAATACTAACCATATAAATAAACAACCAAATAGAACAACTTCTTTATTAAAAACGGGGTTCGTAGAATTATTCCACAGACAAATGCTACATAATCCACAAAACAAATATAAACCAAATACAAATAATGTATTTATGGATAGTCAGAGTCATCAGCTATAAATGCAAAAAGGAACCAACCTTACGATTGATTCCTTTCATTTGTTTGGAGTTCTTGACTCTAAAACGGCGGCTATCTACTCTCCCACTTTTACGCAGTACCATCGACGTGGTTGGGCTTAACTTCTCTGTTCGGAATGGGAAGAGGTGGATCCCCAACGCTATAACCACCTTAATACCTTTTAAGATGTTTGACCTGGACAACGCTACTCTTTCAGTAACCTTCGCTTTGTTAGTATCTCTACTAACCCTGCTGATATATCAATCCTTCCTTCCGGAAATAGAAAGTCTCGGGCTATTAGTACTACTCGGCTTCGACATTACTGCCCTTACACCTGTAGCCTATCAACGTCGTAGTCTACAACGACCCTCAGGGAGATCTTATCTTGAGGCTGGCTTCGTACTTAGATGCTTTCAGCACTTATCCAATCCAGACTTAGATACCCGGCGGTGCACCTGGCGGTACAACCGGTAAACCAGAGGTCTGTCCAACACGGTCCTCTCGTACTAGTGTCAGAGCCACTCAAATCTCCTACGCCCACGATAGATAGAGACCGAACTGTCTCACGACGTTCTGAACCCAGCTCGCGTGCCACTTTAATGGGCGAACAGCCCAACCCTTGGGACCTTCTCCAGCCCCAGGATGTGACGAGCCGACATCGAGGTGCCAAACCGCTCCGTCGATATGAGCTCTTGGGAGCGATCAGCCTGTTATCCCCGGAGTACCTTTTATCCTTTGAGCGATGGCCCTTCCATGCGGAACCACCGGATCACTATGCTCTAGTTTCCTACCTGATCGAGTTGTATCTCTCCCAGTCAAGCACCCTTATGCCATTACACTCTACGACCGGTTACCAATCGGTCTGAGGGTACCTTTAGAAGCCTCCGTTACTCTTTTGGAGGCGACCACCCCAGTCAAACTACCCACCATACAGTGTCCTCGTTTCCACGAGTTAGAACTCAAACAACCAAAGGGCCGTATTTCAACGGCGACTCCACCGACACTGGCGTGCCTGCTTCGCAGTCTCCGGCCTATCCTACACATTAGTTGCCCAAATTCAATGTAAAGCTATAGTAAAGGTTCACGGGGTCTTTTCGTCCCATCGCGGGTAATCGGCATCTTCACCGATACTACAATTTCACCGAGCTCACGGTTGAGACAGTGTCCAGATCATTACACCATTCGTGCAGGTCGGAACTTACCCGACAAGGAATTTCGCTACCTTAGGACCGTTATAGTTACGGCCGCCGTTTACTGGGGCTTCAATTCAAACCTTCTCTTGCGATGAGCTCTCCTCTTAACCTTCCAGCACCGGGCAGGTGTCAGGCTGTATACTTCATATTTCTATTTCGCACAGCCATGTGTTTTTGTTAAACAGTTGCCTGGACCTATTCTCTGCGCCCCGCCATCGCTGACAGGGACCCTTTATCCCGAAGTTACAGGGTCAATTTGCCTAGTTCCTTAACCGTGAATCACTCGAGCGCCTCAGTATTCTCAACCCAACTACGTGTGTCCGTTTACGGTACGGGTACTCTATAGATATGCTTAGCGGATTTTCTAGGGAGCCTGTTTACATCCATATTGCCTTGTACAAGTACTCGGCATACTCTCAGGTTCGACTCTCACGGCGGATTTGCCTACCGCGATCAACGTCTACACCCTTTAACCAACTATTCCGTCAGTTGGCAGGACTGTCACTTCTCCGTCTCCACATCGCTCTATAAAGTAGTATGGGAATATTAAACCATTCTTCCATCGGAATCGCCGTTCGGCTTATCCTTAGGTCCCGACTTACCCTGATCCGATTAACGTTGATCAGGAAACCTTAGTCTTTCGGCGAGGAAGTTTCTCACTTCCTTTATCGTTACTTATACCTACATTTGCTTTTCCAGCTACTCCAGCAAGGGTTATCCCTCACCTTCAACGCCACTGGAATGCTCCCCTACCATCCATTACTCTGGATCCATAGCTTCGGTAAACAGTTTATGCCCGAGTATTATCCACGCCAAACTCCTCGACTAGTGAGCTGTTACGCACTCTTTAAATGAATGGCTGCTTCCAAGCCAACATCCTAGCTGTCTCTGCAGTCTGACTTCGTTAGTTCAACTTAACTGTTATTTGGGGACCTTAGCTGATGGTCTGGATTCTTCTCCTCTCGGACGCGGACCTTAGCACCCGCGCCCTCACTCCTTATCAATATATAGCACGCATTCGGAGTTTATCTGGACTTGATAGGCGGTGAAGCCCTCGCATCCAATCAGTCGCTCTACCTCATGCTATACTAAATAAAGGCTGCACCTAAATGCATTTCGGGGAGTACGAGCTATCTCCAAGTTTGATTAGCCTTTCACCCCTACCCACAGTTCATCCGAAAGCTTTTCAACGCTTACCGGTTCGGTCCTCCAGTTAGTGTTACCTAACCTTCAACCTGACCATGGGTAGATCACTTGGTTTCGCGTCTACTCCCTCCGACTATGTCGCCCTGTTCAGACTCGCTTTCGCTTCGGCTCCGTATCTGAAATACTTAACCTTGCCGGAGAAAGTAACTCGTAGGTTCATTATGCAAAAGGCACGCCGTCACAACTTACGTTGCTCCGACCGCTTGTAGGCAGACGGGTTCAGGGTCTATTTCACTCCTCTGTTCGAGGTTCTTTTCACCTTTCCCTCACGGTACTGGTTCGCTATCGGTCTCTCGGGAGTATTTAGCCTTACGGGATGGGCCCCGCTAATTCACACAGAATTTCTCGTGCTCCGCGCTACTCAGGATACCACTAGGCTTCGTTAGAAAGTCGTGTACGGGATTTTCACCCTCTACGATCACTTTTTCCAAAGTGTTCCACTTTCCTAAGTTCTTGCCACAGCGTGGTCCTACAACCCCGGTATTGCCTAAACAATACCGGTTTGGGCTCTTCCGCGTTCGCTCGCCACTACTTGCGGAATCATTCTTATTTTCTCCTCCTATGGGTACTTAGATGTTTCAGTTCCCCACGTTCGCCTCCCTTACGGGATGACAGGCCTTCAACCTGCCGGGTTGCCCCATTCGGAAATCTGAGGATCAAAGATTATTTGCATCTCCCCCCAGCTTATCGCAGCTTATCACGTCCTTCGTCGCCTCCGAGAGCCAAGGCATCCACCGTCTGCCCTTGCTTACTTTCTTATTTCCGGTTACCACAGGGGTAAATCGGATTGATATATCTTCAGCTTGCTCTTGTTACTTTATTTTACGTTGTCCATCATGTCAAAGATCTTGTCGTTACTTTACGTTTCTGATGTCTCGGTAACTTTTTGTGGAGAATAACGGATTCGAACCGTTGACCCTCTGCGTGCAAGGCAGATGCTCTAGCCAGCTGAGCTAATCCCCCAAAATTCTCTCTCAGAGATTCTGTAGTCCCAGGCAGAGTTGAACTGCCGACCTCTACATTATCAGTGTAGCGCTCTAACCAACTGAGCTATAGGACTGTCAACTTTGCCTTGGTTTCCCTCAGCATCATTTTTCTCTCTTGCCGACACTTTATTGCCGGTAGATCTATATTTTATACATATTCAACCGTAGTACAAGTTAACTAATACCTCTGAGTCAACTTGATAACGAACTCTGCGCTCCAGAAAGGAGGTGTTCCAGCCGCACCTTCCGGTACGGCTACCTTGTTACGACTTAGCCCCAGTCATCGGTTTTACCCTAGGCCGATCCTTGCGGTTACGGACTTTAGGTACCCCCAACTCCCATGGCTTGACGGGCGGTGTGTACAAGGCCCGGGAACGTATTCACCGCGCCATGGCTGATGCGCGATTACTAGCGAATCCAGCTTCACGAAGTCGGGTTGCAGACTTCGATCCGAACTGAGATGGGGTTTGGAGATTAGCATCCGCTCACACGGTAGCTGCCCTTTGTCCCCACCATTGTAACACGTGTGTCGCCCCGGATGTAAGGGCCGTGCTGATTTGACGTCATCCCCACCTTCCTCACAGCTTACGCTGGCAGTCTCACTAGAGTCCTCAGCATGACCTGTTAGTAACTAGTGATAAGGGTTGCGCTCGTTATGGCACTTAAGCCGACACCTCACGGCACGAGCTGACGACAACCATGCAGCACCTCGCAAATTGCTATTACTAGAGACTCTGTTTCCAGAGCTGTCAATATGCGTTCAAACCCGGGTAAGGTTCCTCGCGTATCATCGAATTAAACCACATGTTCCTCCGCTTGTGCGGGCCCCCGTCAATTCCTTTGAGTTTCACCGTTGCCGGCGTACTCCCCAGGTGGATTACTTAACGCTTTCGCTGTGCCGCTTACTGTGTATCGCAAACAGCTAGTAATCATCGTTTACTGCGTGGACTACCAGGGTATCTAATCCTGTTTGATCCCCACGCTTTCGTGCTTCAGTGTCAGTTATAGTTTAGTAAGCTGCCTTCGCAATCGGAGTTCTGCGTGATATCTATGCATTTCACCGCTACACCACGCATTCCGCCTACCTCAAATATACTCAAGTCAACCAGTTTCAACGGCAATTTTATGGTTGAGCCACAAACTTTCACCGCTGACTTAATTAACCACCTACGCACCCTTTAAACCCAATAAATCCGGATAACGCTCGCATCCTCCGTATTACCGCGGCTGCTGGCACGGAGTTAGCCGATGCTTATTCATATGGTACATACAAAAAGGAACACGTTCCTCACTTTATTCCCATATAAAAGAAGTTTACAAACCATAGATCCTTCATCCTTCACGCGACTTGGCTGGTTCAGGCTCTCGCCCATTGACCAATATTCCTCACTGCTGCCTCCCGTAGGAGTCTGGTCCGTGTCTCAGTACCAGTGTGGGGGACCTTCCTCTCAGAACCCCTATCCATCGTGGACTTGGTGAGCCGTTACCTCACCAACTATCTAATGGAACGCATGCCCATCTATCAGCGATAATTCTTTAACAAATATTTCCATGTGGAACCCCTGTTTTATGCGGTATTAGTCCGACTTTCGCCGGGTTATTCCCCTCTGATAGGTAGGTTGCATACGCGTTACTCACCCGTGCGCCGGTCGCCACCAATGTATTGCTACACCGTGCTGCCCCTCGACTTGCATGTGTTAAGCCTGTCGCTAGCGTTCATCCTGAGCCAGGATCAAACTCTTCGTTGTTTAAATTGTTTTATATCTATGCTCAGAATTCGTATTTATTTTCAAGTTATTGACGGTATTAATTTTTAATACTTGTACTACTTGTTGATATGTAAATCTTTCAAAGAACTCTTGTTGTTACACTCGCTTTATTTTAGCGAACGTGGATGCAAAGATAAGAACTTTTATTCCATACTTCCAAATATTTTAGGAAGTTTTTTCTAAAAGTTTTTTTCATCATGTTTTGCAGTGCCGTTCTCTCTCGAATGCGGGTGCAAAAGTAGTGCTTTACAACATACGCTCCAAACTTTTATGGGATTATTTTTTAAACTAAATCGTTACCGATAGACTATAATTCTGAACGACTGACAATTACAAAAGAAAAAAAAATCTAACAGAGTCTCACCATGCAACTATCCTTAAAATTCAGACGTTATTACCTAACTAAGATCTTTTCAAGGACCTTCCCTATACATTATAATATGGGAATAACGAATTGCAACAACAAAGCCATTTTCTTTTTTGTTTTACTAAAAAACAAAGAGATTATTTTATGACAATAAAAAAAGTAGAAAGTATCATAGCTCCGCCTGCTCCGCCTGCTCCGCATATGGTTGGAGACGGATTCAGAGTTCATAATTTCATACCGCATTTGGAAGAACTAAGCAGGGAACGTATGAATCCTTTCATCCTGTTAGATTATAATGCAAAAATGGAGTTCTCTCCACGTAAAGAGCCGAGAGGAGTCGGAGTACACCCTCACCGCGGGTTTGAGACCGTCACAATCGTATATAAAGGAAAAGTAGCCCATCACGACAGCAGAGGCAACAGCGGCGTGATCGGACCGGGCGATATCCAATGGATGACAGCCGCATCCGGAGTACTTCATAAGGAATATCACGAAGAAAGTTTCAGCCGGAAAGGAGGCGAATTTCACATTGTACAATTATGGATCAATCTTCCCGCCAGGGATAAGAAAGCCGATCCTAAATATCAATCTATCGAAAACAGCCAGATACCTAAAGTCGAATTACCCGATAACACAGGTATGGTGGAAGTTATTGCAGGCAGATATCAGAATACAAACGGAATAGCATCCACTTTTACCCCGATGCATCTGTTCAATGCTAAACTAAACAAAGGTGGAAATGCTGAATTTTCATTTCCGGCAGACTACAATACTGCTATTTTAGTCGTTGAAGGTTCCGTAAAAATCAATAATAATGAATTGGTTCCAACCGACTATTTTGCTTTATTTGAAACTAAAGGAGAAACGTTCACCATCCACGCTGTAAACAAAGCTACTGTTCTTATAATGAGTGGTGAACCGATCAAAGAACCTATTGCAGCATATGGTCCGTTCGTTATGAATAACGTGGCAGAATTAAAACAAGCTTACATTGATTTGGGAGCCGGCAAGTTCGGCAAACTGGACGATTAAACGACAATAATCCTAACGTAAAAGCATTATCAGTTTTGAAACCATAAATATCATATTTATAAGTTTCAGAAACTGGTAATGCTTTACTTTTGACGCCCTATTACAATACATAACAAAAGAAAAACGATCATGAACACGAACAGAATCGTATTGAATGAAACATCTTACTTTGGTCCGGGATCAAGGAGTGTTATCCCTGAAGAAGTAAAAAGGAGAAACCTTAAAAAAGCATTTATCGTAACAGACAATGATCTTGTAAAATTTGGAGTAGTAAAACAGGTTACCGACATATTGGAACAGGCGGCTATCCCCTACACCACTTTTGCAGAAGTAAAACAAAACCCAACTGTTACAAATGTAAAAGCCGGCGTAAAAGCATATGCAGCATCTGCTGCCGATTTCATCATAGCCATAGGAGGCGGTTCCCCGACAGATACGGCAAAAGCAATAGGGATTATTACTAATAACCCTGAATTCTCAAATGTCGTTTCACTGGAAGGTGTAGCCAATACCAAAAACAAATCCGTTCCTATTATAGCTTTGCCAACTACGGCAGGAACAGCAGCAGAAGTAACTATCAACTATGTGATTACCGACGAAGAGAATGTCAAAAAAATGGTCTGTGTAGACCCGAATGATATTCCAGTCCTGGCAATCGTCGATGCAGAGCTGATGAGTTCCATGCCCAAATCGCTCACTGCTGCGACCGGTATGGATGCGCTCACCCATGCTATCGAAGGTTATATAACCAAAGGTTCCTGGGAAATGTCAGATATGTTTGAACTGAAAGCCATTGAAATGATTGCCCGCCATCTTCCCGCAGCCGTTGCCAACGGCCATGATCTTGAAGCGCGTAATGGTATGGCAGTAGCTCAATATATTGCAGGTATGGGATTCAGTAACGTCGGATTAGGAGCCGTACACGGAATGGCTCATCCCCTGGGAGCTTTCTATAACATACCTCATGGAGTTGCCAATGCTTTGTTACTTCCTTATGTGATGGAATATAATATGCCTTCTTCCATTCAGAAATATAAGAAAATAGCACAAGCAATGGGATGCGACATACAAGGAATGAACGATGAAACGGCAGCTATCGCAGCAGTAGAATCCGTCAAACAACTATCCTTGAAAATCGGCATTCCACAGAAACTAAGCGAGATCGGAGTAAAAGAAGAAGACCTGGAACAACTGGCTCAATCAGCTTATGCAGATGTATGTACTCCCGGCAATCCGAGAGACGTTACCGTCGAAGACCTTCTTGCTCTCTACCGGAAAGCCTACATCTAACATAATAGAAAAAATAATAAATTACCGTTCCAATTTAGTTTAGTATGAACAAACACACGGCAGTATTGTTTGAACAGTACGAACGAGCATTATACTAAACTAAATTTTACAATTATGGCAAAAGAAAGTGTTAAGATTCTACAGAAAAAACTAGACGTAGAAAGTTTGTTATCACAGCTTAACGCTGCATTATCAGAAGAATGGTTAGCATACTATCAATATTGGGTAGGCGCTTTGGTTGCAGAAGGTGCTATGCGTGCAAACGTACAGGCTGAATTTGAAGAACATGCCAACGAAGAGTTAGGCCATGCCAAACTATTGGCCGACCGTATCATCGAACTGGAAGGTGTTCCCGTTCTCGATCCGAAACAATGGTTCGAACTGGCCAGATGCAAATATGACGTACCAAATGACTTCGATGTTGTCAGCCTGCTGAACCAGAATGTCGCTTCAGAACGTTGCGCCATTGTCAGATACCAGCAAATTGCCGAATTTACAGATGGCAAAGACTTTACTACCTGCGAAATAGCCAAACATATCCTGGCTATGGAAGAAGAACATGAACAGGATTTGCAGGATTATCTGACTGATATTGCCAGAATGAAAAGTTCTTTCCTGAATAAGTAATACCTGGTCCGGTATAGATTACTTAAAAAAATAAACCCACTCTTTTCTTAGAAAATTGTGGGTTTATTCGATTCCAGCCGGATAAAATAAAGATTTGCCATATTAATATATTTCTGATAATCAAACAGAAGTATATCCAATGAGTTCCATCTCTGCTCGATACTTGCCATCTTTATAGCCGGAGTTTCCGAAACAACTCTGCTTTCTGCCTGTAAAGGAGTAGGAGCAGCTACAGTAGGTCCGACTGGTTCTTCCGGTTCAGATGGTTCTTCTCCCTCACCTTCACTTTCTTCACAAAAATAAATATGATCAAGATAAAGCGTCCGTCCTCCGGGAGCACAGGATAAATTAATCCGGTTAATCTTCCCTTCTGTTTTAATAAGAAGTCCGGCCAAATCTATATCAAGGGCATTCCATGTATGAGGTATTAAATCATAACTATATTCTTTTTCTACAGTATCATTACCAACCGTTATTTTCAGACTCATTCCACTTCCGGGAAATACATTCAGACAAAGACGACCTTTATCGTTCAACTGGACAGATGTTCCCAAAGTGATATTCTGCTTATCGAAATTCTCCAGTTTTATAACTTTATTCCCTTTCACATCTTCCTCTTCTCCTTTTATGGTTAAGTCCATTTCCGGGTCGGTTTGTGGCACTGTTCTAAAATTCAGTTACGAAGATAATTAAAAGCTGACCGAAGTCGGTATATCGGTCTGACGGATTAATTTCTTTTAATCCTTATAAGGATATTGGCTGGCAAAACTGTTTCCGATTGGATGCTTTATTGCCCCATCTGCCGCAAAAGCTGCATGTTACAAATCGTTATCACTTTCCTGTCTATAGAAATAATTCCTTCCTGCTCCATCTCTGCCAATGCACGTGCCAACGAAGGACGGGTCACACCAAATGAATCGGCTATCTCCTGCTGAGTATCGGTCAGATGAATCACCGTAGACCACGCGTCCGGCAGTTTATGAAGCAAATAATCCGCTATCTTATTCTTTATATTCTTCAAAGACAAGAACATAATCTTGTCACTCAGGAAATGGCTCCTGCCGGATATCAGCATCAGGAAGTTTTGAAGAAGCTGCCTGTTCTGCTGCATCCACACGGTAAAATCATCCCGATGGATAAATAAAATCTCTGACGGCTCCATGGCGATGATATTTACCGGCAAATTGTTTTTTGGGGCATATAAAAAAGCGGGGGCTAACAACTGAGCCGCTTCCAATTCTTCAATAACAACGAGTTTACCCGCATCATTCACCATCTGTCCCTGCAAAAGTCCGTTCAACACGATCATCAGATAATTGCATGGCGTTCCCTGCAAAGCTATAATGTCCTTTGGGCGGTAAGATGCGACCCGGTAAGCCGTTGTCTCCAACAAACCGGAAATGTCTGATTCCGGGATATTCCGGAATAATATGGATTTAGAAAGAATTGCTATCATATTCATTTATATATACAGACTTATTCAATTATATATACAGGCAAATATAGGAAAAGATACGGAGGAAACCTTATTCTCCTGCTGATGTAAGTTGTTGCCGACGCTGTCGGCAAAATAATCGACGACGTCGGCAAAGCTTTCGACAGTGTCGGCAATATTGTCGAGGACGTCGGCAACAACTTACATCAGCAGATAAATAAAATGACATAGGAACCGACACATGTTTCCCTCGTATCCAAATGAAAGTATGACCGCGTTTATCAAAGAAATATCCGCGTTTGTAACATTTGGTACAATATAAGAGACCGGCCTGTCCTACTTTTGTTTCGGAATAATATAAACCAATAAATTATAGAATAGTATGGATGCAAAAATGTTTTGTTTTCAGTGTCAGGAAGCTGCGAAAGGTACCGGTTGTACTATCAAGGGTGTCTGCGGGAAGGATGATGAAACGGCCAACCGGATGGACCTGCTTTTATTTGTCACCAAAGGTGTTTCCGTTGTGGCTACCCTGTTACGGAATGCCGGAGTAGAAGTTCCCGCGCATATCAACCGTTTCGTTGTCGATGCGCTCTTTTCTACTATAACAAATGCGAACTTCGATATAGAGAGTATTACCGGCCGGATTGTCTATGGTTTGAAAGTTAGGGAACAGCTAAAAGAAATGGCGGCCGGACACGGCATCGAACTGCCGGTCATCGATGAACTGGTCTGGAAAGGCAACGAAAGTACTTTCGAAGGAAAAGCCCTTACGGTCGGTGTGTTGCGTGAAGCCAATCCCGATATCCGTTCCCTGAAAGAACTCATCATCTACGGCTTAAAGGGAATGGCAGCTTATGTCGAACATGCCGGCAATCTGGGATTCGAGGAAAAGGATTTACATGCTTTCATACAGCATGCCCTTGCCGAAACTCTGCGGAAAGACCTTTCGGCCGAACAATTGACGGCACTCGTTTTGGAAACCGGCAGTTACGGTGTAAAAGCAATGGCGTTACTCGACAAGGCCAATACCAGCAGTTACGGTAATCCGGAGATCACACAGGTAAACATCGGTGTACGCAACAATCCGGCCATTCTGATTAGCGGCCATGACCTGAAAGATATGGAAGAGCTGCTTGCACAAACGGAAGGAACCGGAGTCGATGTATATACGCACAGCGAAATGCTTCCGGCCAACTATTACCCGGCCTTCAAGAAATACAAACATTTTGTCGGTAACTACGGAAATGCCTGGTGGAAACAACGGGAAGAGTTCGAGAGCTTCAACGGACCCATCCTGTTCACGACCAACTGTATCGTTCCGCCACTGGAAGGAGCTTCTTATAAAGACCGTGTGTATACAACCAACTCGACAGGCTTTCCGGGATGGAAACATATTCCGTCAAGGGAAGACGGCAGGACGAAAGACTTCTCGGAAATCATAGCCCATGCCAAACGATGTGATACGCCCAAAGAAATCGAGCACGGACAGATCACCGGAGGATTTGCCCATAACCAGGTTATGGCGTTGGCAGACAAGGTGATCGATGCCGTTAAGAGCGGTGCCATCCGTAAATTCGTCGTGATGGCCGGCTGCGACGGACGAATGAAAAGTCGCAATTACTATACGGAGTTCGCCAGCGAACTGCCTTCCGACTGCGTAATCCTGACGGCCGGCTGTGCCAAATACCGTTACAATAAGCTGCCACTCGGCGACATCGGCGGCATTCCCCGCGTGCTGGATGCCGGACAATGCAACGACAGTTATTCATTAGCCGTCATCGCCATGAAGTTGCAGGAGGCTTTCGGACTGGAAGATATCAACGAACTGCCGATTGTATATAATATTGCGTGGTATGAACAGAAGGCGGTTATCGTCCTGCTGGCGTTGCTGAGCCTGGGCGTTAAGAACATTCACCTGGGACCGACGTTACCGGCATTTCTTTCACCGAACGTGGCGAAGGTACTGGTTGAAAACTTCGGCATCGGAACCATCAGCACCGTAGATGAAGATATAGAAAAGCTAATTCTTGCCTGATATTTTAACTAAACTTTGTATATTCGCAACCAAATGCAATCATTTATGGTTATAACATAAAAAAGGCGAATATATATGGGAAAGTTTTTACAAGAATTTAAACAGTTTGCCATGCGCGGCAACGTCGTTGACATGGCTGTCGGTATCATCATTGGTGGTGCTTTCGGAAAAATCGTATCTTCGGTCGTTGGAGATATTATCATGCCTGCCGTAGGGTTACTGGTGGGTGGAGTCAACTTTACCGATTTGAAAATCGTGCTGAAACAGGCGGTTATGGAAGGCGATAAAGTCATTACGCCTGCCGTCACAATCAATTACGGGAATTTTATACAGGTGACTTTCGACTTTATCATTATCGCGTTTGCTATCTTTATGATGGTAAAGGGGATGAATGCCCTGAATAAAAAGAAAACGGAAGAAGCGCCTGCCGCCCCTCCCGCTCCGCCAGCCGATGTTCAGTTGCTGACTGAAATACGTGACTTACTGAAAGAAAAGAAATAAAGAAAAACCTTATCCGTAAGGTTTCCTGAACAACAAGGAAGCGTGTCAAAACAGAGGTCAGCCTCTTTTTGGCACGCTTCTGTTTTCAGGCACCAATCGCTTCCGTCTCATCCGGTTTCGGGAACAGGCGGGAGCTCAGTGCCTGCAATGCACGCGTTTTATCGGCGGACTTCATCACCAGGGAGACGTTGCTGCTGCTTCCCCCGTAAGAAATCATCCGCACGGGAATATCTTTCAACGCATCTATGATTCTTGCCTCGAAGCCGACATTCTGCCATTCAAGGTCGCCGACTACGCAGACGATTACCATATCCTTTTCGACACTAATCGTTGCATATTTCTCCAGGCTGCCCACTATTTCCTGCAAATGTTCGGGATTGTCGGTCGTCACGGAGATGCCTATGTCGGAAGTCGTCACCATATCGACAGCCGTTTTGTAGCGGGCGAACGTATCGAACACCGTGCTCAGGAACTTATGAGGCGGCAGGATATTCAACGACTTCATTTTGATGAAGACGATATTGTCTTTCGCTGCTACCGCCTTGATCCTGCCCTTCTCCGCTGTATTCGAGATTAATGTTCCGGGAGCATCGGGTTGCAGGGAGTTCAGCAGGCGGACCGGGATATTGCTTTCCTTTGCCGGGCGGATGCAAAAAGGATGGAGAATCTTCGCTCCGAAATAAGCCAGCTTCGCCGCCTCTTCAAAGTTAAGCTGACGGACAGGAGCGGTATGGTTTACCACGCGCGGGTCGTTATTATGCATACCGTCGATATCCGTCCATATCTGTATTTCACTGGCATGGACGGCCGCTCCGATCAGGGAGGCACTGTAATCGCTTCCCCCGCGTTGCAGGTTATCCGTCTCGCCATATGCGTTCCGGCAGATGAAACCCTGAGTAATAAAGATATCCGTGTCCGGGAAGCGGGACAGCAGTGTTCCGAGATGCTCTTCGATGTAGGACATATCCGGCTCACCGTCGGCATTTATCCGCATAAAATCGAGGGCCGGAAGCAATGCCGACTTCATTCCCTGCTCTTGCAGGTAAAGATGCATCATGCCGGTGGAAATCAATTCACCCTGCGCCAGCACCACCTTTTCATCGAAGACGGTAAAAGGAGCACCGGCAAACGCCCATATTTCATTGAAACGTTCCGTTACCAGTTCCAGTGCCTTTTCCTTATAGGCGACAGAGGTATATAAATCCTCGATATGACCGGCATAAGCCTGTTCAAGGCGGGTAATGATTTTATTTGCCTCATCGACCTCCTTGCGATAGAAGCAACGGGTGATGTCGACCAGCGAATTAGTTGTTCCGGCCATCGCCGATAAGACGACAATTTTAGGTTCACCGCCGGATATGATGGATACGACGTTCTTCATCCGTCGGGCCGAGCCGACAGATGTACCGCCAAATTTTAATACTTTCATGATTGTTTACTGTGTTTTCTTACTTATTATCAGACATTAAATGAAACGATAAAGGTACTTCCCTTTCCTATCTCGCTTTCCACACGGATGGTTCCGCCATGAGCTTCGACGAAGTCCTTGCTGATAGCCAGTCCGAGGCCGCTACCCTGCACTTTCGTACCGGGAACGCGGAAGTAACGGTCGAAAATACTCTGATGGTAACGCGGGTCGATGCCCTTGCCGAAATCGCGGACGAATATCTCCACGACTTTGCCTTCCTGGCGGGCACCGATGATGATGCGGCCGTTCTCCGGCGTGTAGTGGATGGCATTCGACAAAAGGTTTGTCAGGACCCAGGCTATCTTTTCGCTGTCGACAAAGAGTTTGGAGATTTTCTCCGGATACTCGACCTCTATATGGCAGCCGAAACGCTCCGCCTGCACACGGTTCGCCTTGATGGCGTAGTCTATCAGTTCGATTGGCTTGGTGATTTTCGGGTTCAGTTGCAGTTTTCCGGTTTCCACCTGCGTCATTTTGAGGAGTTCGCCGGTTATTTCGAGCAGGCGGTCGCTGCTTTCCTTGATGCTTTCGGCAAGCGCTCTCTGTTCGTTGTTCATATCGCCTACCCGCTGGTCTTCCAGGAGTTTGAGACTCATCATGATGGCTGAAATAGGTGTTTTCAGTTCATGGGAGATGGTCGAAATGAAGGTCGTCTTTGCTGAATCCAGTTCCTTGAACTCGGTAATGTTTTTCAGGAGGATAACGTCGCCGACGTATTGGCTGACGTCTTTCTGCCCGTCCGTCAGATGGATGGGAATGTATTGTACCTTGAAATAACTTTCTTTGTTATCAGCATAAATTTTGAGAGGCTCTTTCTTTTCGTCGGGTTGCACCAGTTCGCGCACGAGACGTCGCAGGAGGTCATTCTTCAGCGCCAGTTCGGCGGCAGACTTGCCGATGACATTTTCACGTTTCAGATTGAGGATTGTCAGGGCGACATCGTTGGCGAAAAGTATTTTACGGTTCCCGTCTAACCCGATGATCGGCTCGGTGATGCTGTTGACGATGGCTTCGATGTATTTTTTCCCCTGGATAATATCCGCCAGCGTACTCTTACGGTATTCGGTCAGCCGTTCCGCCATCCGGTTGAAGGAGTTGGCGACGGCGGCGAACTCTTCATATTTCCCGAGGTCGAGGCGCTTCTCGTAATTATGGTTGGCAATCTCCATGATACCGTCCGTCAGCTTGCGGATCGGCGTGTTGATGGATCGGGGGAGGCGGATCAGGAAAGCAAAGGCAATCAGAATGCAGATGATGCCGAGAATGCAAATCCACAGCAAGGCTTCATGTGCCGTATGCTCCGCCACCTGGCTTTTCCGGTAGATGGAGGCCATGTTCAGGCTCATCACCTCGTTCAATGCCATGCGGACACGTTGGATGGAGACGTCGTTCATATCCTTTTTCATGGATTCGTATTGCGTGACCAGATGGGTGGTCGCGACATTCTCGTCCACTTCCGTTATATTCTCCTTTTGCAGGTTCAGGTTCTTTTCGAACTCGGTACGCGCCACCGGGTCGGTCTTGATACGTTCGAGGGCATCCAGCATACGGCGCGAATACAGGAGCGTATTGTAATTATCCGCCAGGATATTCTGCGTATCTGCCGACATGCGGTAGATATTCTGTACCGAAAGACCGCCCAGCAGGACAATCATTGCAAACAGCAGACCTATACCATAGGTGAGCTTCGTTTTAATCTTCAGACTAACAGACTGTAACATATTATGCCAATATTATCAGGTCAATATTCATTTGCGACAAGCTATTCAGCAATTTCCGGTATTGGAAACAAGCACGGAACACGGAAACAAGCGTAAAGGCAGGCTTCCCGATGCAGACGGTCGAAATCTGCTTTTCGCGGCATACTTCGATAATACTGTCGGGGATGCTTTTGGACTGCACTTGTATAATTTCGCCTCCCAGTTCGGCCGCCAGCTTGAAATGATTCGACAGGTAACGCTGGTTTGCCAACGGGATGCGGTCGATACTTTCGCAGGGCATCTGCACGTAGAGGACAAAGAACTTCGTGTTGTAGCGGGTAGCCAGCCGGGCAGCCTTGCGGATGACCTTACGCGGCGTCTTCTCCTGACTGCTGATGCAAGCCAGGAATTTTTCATGCCGGACACCTGTATTGACGGGGACCGCGTTCTCCACCTTCTTCTCGACACGTAGCGCAACCTCTTTCAGGGCAAGTTCGCGCAACTGGAGAATGTTTTCGGACTTGAAGAAGTTGTTCAGCGCCGTCTGAATCTTTTCCGGCTTGTATATTTTTCCGGCTCTCAGGCGTTTCACCAGTTCGTCGGCTGTCAGGTCGATATTCACCACCTCGTCCGCCTGCTCCAGGACACTGTCGGGGATGCGTTCCTTTATCTCGATGCCGGTGATATCCTGCACGTCCTCGTTCAACCCTTCCAGATGCTGGATATTGACGGCAGTAATGACACTGATACCTGCCTCCAAAATGTCCGTAACGTCCTGCCAGCGCTTTTCATTCTTGCTACCTTCGATGTTGGTGTGCGCCAGCTCGTCTACTATCACGACCTCCGGATGGATATTCAGGATAGCCTGCAAATCCATCTCCTCCACTTCTTTCCCCTTATAAAATGACCGGCGACGCGGTATCAAAGGTAAACCTTCGACCAACGCCTCCGTTTCAACCCTGCCGTGTGTTTCCACGTAACCTACCTGCACGTCGATGCCGCTCCGAAGCAATTCGTGCGCCTCCTGCAACATACGGTAGGTTTTCCCCACACCGGCAATCATGCCGATGTATATCTTGAAATTTCCGCGGCGGGATTTTTTCAGCAAATCTAAAAAGTGTTGTACGCTCTGTTCTCTGTCCATGAGTTGCTTGTTTCAGATTACCACGGTCTTAGTGAAATGCCAAAGACCAGATGTGCATCTTCCATACGGGGATTCCAAATAGCCTGCGCAAATATAGGCAAAGAGAATGAATCGCTGAACTTTATAGCGGTACTTCCTTTCAGCGCAACGTTGGTAACAGCAAATCCGTCGTTCGTCTTCGCCCCCGTATAAACTCCGTAAGAGGTATAGGGAAGGAAGCCGCAGGTAGCGGTCAGGTCGACCATTTTCACGCGGAACGGATAATTGAGTTCGACGTAGGAAGAATAGTTCTGATTGCCGTCCTCGTCCTTATCCTGTCCGGCAAACATGGTATACCAGGCAACGGAGAGGGGAAATTTCTCCACGGGAAGCGTATAAGCCAGTCCGGCCTCGAAATGATGAGCGGTTTCATGGCTTTTGAAGTTGAAGTATTTGTTCGCGCCCTGTCCGGCCCACCACAGGTCGGCGATGAAGAGGGTAAGTCCAGAGTTGCCGAAGGTATAGGCGGCCGTCAGGTCTATTTCCTTATTGGCGGCACCTTCCGAAGATTTATAACCGTCGAAATCGGTCGATCCCCACGCTGTCAGGGAGAAGCCGGCGACGCTAAAAGCGAGGGTCGGCTGGAAACTTGCTCCCGTTTGATAGAACCCTCTCCAAAGATACGAACTCAGAAGGTCCCCTTGCACGGTAAATGTGGCTCCGCTATCGTCTTTTTGAGCCATGACGCATGTAAAAGAGGTGAAAAACAGTAACAGAAACGCCGTTACTATGCGTTTTATGGATATATTCATTGTTTTATGCATTTTTACCAGGGTATTCATCATTCGATATATTTATTTTGAGGCTACGCCGCCGATTTAACTCATAAATAGTTGTTTTTATGCGTTTTTACCTAGGTATTTGCCCATAAATACGTTTATCTGATGATTTTTACCCTGCGTTTGGTATTTCGATATGATTGTTATTTATTTTTTTCGGCCTTTTCCAAAGCGATATTCAATTTCAGGACATTGACCTTCTCCGGGCCGAACAAACCTAATAATGGTCCTTCGGTATTAGCATTCACCAGGGCCATGACGCTTTCGGGCGAGAGGCCGCGGGCCTGTGCGACACGTTGTACCTGTGCATAGGCGGCTTTCGGGGAGATATCGGGGTCGAGTCCGGAAGCGCTGGCGGTGACCATTTCGGCGGGCACTTCCTCACGTGTCAGATAAGGATGATGAACGAGGAAGGTGTCGATGCGCGCTTTGACTTCCGAAAGGTATTCTTCGTTGGAAGGGCCTTTGTTGCTTCCGGCGGAAGAAGAAGCGTCGTAGCCGTCGCCTGCACATGAGGGGCGTCCCCAGAAATAGATGTCCTCCGTGAAATTCTGGCCTACGTTTGCGGCTCCCACGACTTTGCCATTGAGTTCAAGAACTTCGGCGTTACCTTTGTTCGGGCCTGCTACCTGTGCAAAAATCCATAAGACGAAGATGTAGCAGATACTAAACAACAGACTGAATGCTATTGTCAGTTTAAATGATTTGAAAAGAGTTGATATCATACTTGTTTTTCTTTATTTTATTATTAATGATTACATAAACATGCTTACCACCAAATCGATCAGCTTGATACCGACGAACGGAGCGATTATCCCTCCTACCCCATAGATGAGCAGGTTACGGCGAAGCAGGGCGGAGGCCCCGATCGGCTTGTAAGCCACACCGCGCAATGCCAACGGAATCAAAGCCGGGATGATGAGCGCATTGAAAATAACTGCACTGAGTATTGCGCTTTGCGGACTATGCAGGTGCATGATATTCAATGCTGCCAACTGCGGAATCGCGACCATGAACAAAGCCGGCACGATGGCAAAATACTTGGCAACATCGTTCGCGATACTGAATGTAGTCAGTGTTCCGCGCATCATCAGCAATTGTTTACCGATTTCAACGATTTCGATGAGCTTGGTCGGGTCGTTGTCGAGGTCTACCATATTTCCGGCCTCCTTGGCAGCCTGCGTACCGCTGTTCATGGCGACACCGACGTTTGCCTGGGCCAGTGCGGGAGCGTCGTTCGTTCCGTCACCCATCATGGCGACCAGTTTGCCGGCTTCCTGCTCCTTCTTGATATAGTTCATTTTATCTTCCGGCTTGGCTTCGGCAATGTAATCGTCTACACCAGCTTTTTCAGCGATATATTTTGCAGTCAGCGGGTTATCGCCTGTCACCATAACGGTCTTGACACCCATCTTGCGGAGGCGTTCGAAACGTTCCTGTATTCCCGGCTTGATAATATCCTGCAACTCAATCACACCGATGATGAAATCATCCTGCGAAACGACCAGCGGCGTCCCTCCGTTGCTTGTAATCTTTTCCACCAGTTCGGCTACTTCCTCCGGATATTTATTTCCGGCAGCCTCGCTCATCCGGCGGATGGCATCGAAAGCTCCTTTGCGGATACGCGTTCCGTCTTTCAGGTCGACGCCGGAACATTTCGTTTCCGCCGTAAATTTAATCATGCGGGAACCTGACGTACTCAGGTCGCGGATGCGGACACCCTTTTCCCGTCCCAGTTCCACGATAGATTTACCCTCAGGCGTTTCGTCGGATAAGGATGCCATCAGGCAAGCCTGAACAAATGCCTGTTCGTCAATCCATTTTACAGGATAGAACTGGGTTGCTTTGCGGTTACCAATCGTGATCGTTCCTGTTTTATCGAGTAGCAGCGTGTCGATATCGCCCGCCGTCTCCACAGCCTTGCCGGATTTGGTAATTACATTTGCACGCAAGGCACGGTCCATGCCGGCGATGCCGATAGCAGAAAGCAGTCCGCCGATCGTCGTCGGAATCAGGCAGACGAACAAAGAGATAAAGGCAGCAATCGTAATCTGCGTATTCGAATAGTCTGCCATCGGCTTCAATGTCCCGCAGACAACCACGAACACCAACGTAAAACCTGCCAGCAGGATGGTCAACGCAATCTCATTGGGTGTTTTCTGGCGGGAAGCGCCCTCAACCAGGGCGATCATCTTATCAAGGAAACTTTCGCCCGGCTGCGTAGTCACTTTCACACGTATCTGGTCGGACAAAACTTTCGTACCGCCCGTTACCGAACTTTTATCGCCGCCTGCCTCGCGGATGACCGGCGCCGATTCGCCTGTGATGGCACTTTCGTCGATAGAGGCGAGTCCTTCGATAATCTCACCGTCGGAAGGGATGGTATCGCCTGCCTCGCAGATAAAAATATCGCCTTTCTTCAGTTGCGAACTGCTGACTGTCGTGATACTGCCATTCGCACCGATTAGTTTGGCAGGTGTCTCCTCACGGGTTTTCCGTAAGCTGTCTGCCTGCGCTTTGCCACGTGCTTCGGCTATTGCCTCGGCAAAATTGGCAAAGAGCAAGGTGACAAACAGCACAATGAAAACCAACATATTGTATCCGAACGCCCCCTGCGCGTGATCGCCCGTCGCAGCGGACCAGATGGTGACAAAGAGCATTACGAACGTGACAACCTCCACGATAAACATGATTGGATTCCTGAACATCGTCTTCGGGTTCAGCTTCACGAACGATTGCTTCAAACTTTCTATAACAAGCTCCCTGGGAAACAGGGAAGCGGCTTTATTATTTTTCATATTACTTGTTCTTTTTATGTTTCGATATAAATTGTATATCTATTGACAGAGTTAATTTCATATACCGGAAAATATCAGCTAGATGCTTATAGTGCCGGGAGTAACTTCTCCCCTCTCGAGAGGGGGTAGGGAGTGTGTTAACACATATCAATAAAGCAGACTTAAAATGCATTAACATGGAAATAGTTTAATTTATACTGAGGGTAGCATGATAAAGCCGGTTTACAGGCTGAGATATAACACACCCCCTGCCCCCTCTCAAGAGGGGAAAAAGTTACAATCAGTTTTTACTAATAAACATTCATCATTTAATAAACTGTGATACGTATTAATTCAATCAATCGTGCTTAATATATCGAGAAATATTCCGCTATCGGCCCCAGCGTCAGCGCAGGGAAGAAAGACAGGGCGGCAACGATAAAGATTACGCTGAACGTCATCACGGCAAATGTGGCCGTATCTGTCTTCAATGTCCCTGCACTTTCCGGGATATATTTCTTTTGTGCCAGCAGTCCCGCAATGGCAACCTGCCCGACGATAGGGAGATAACGGCTGATAATCAGTGCCAGACCAGTCGTGAAGTTCCAGAAATAGGTATTATCGCCCAGTCCTTCAAATCCCGACCCGTTGTTTGCCGAAGCCGACGTATATTCGTAAAGCATCTCGCTGAACCCGTGGAAGCCCGGATTATTCAGCCACCCTCCTTCCGCTTCCACAAAGGCCGGATTATATACCCAATAATAGCATGCCACCGCCGTGCCGATCAGGATAACGAACGGATGAGCCAGCGCCACAATCGTCGCAATCTTCATCTCGCGTGCCTCCACTTTCTTTCCCAGGAACTCAGGCGTGCGCCCGACCATCAACCCGCTGATAAAGACGGCGATAATCAGGAAAGCGTAATAGTTCATGAATCCCACGCCTACACCACCGAACCAGGTATTAATCTGCATATTCAACATCTCCATCATCCCCGACAGCGGCATCGTGCTATCGTGCATACCATTCACGGAACCATTGGAAGTCACCGTCGTCGTGCAACTCCACAAAGCGGTGGCAGCCGGACCGAGGCGGGTTTCCTTTCCTTCCATAGCACCGGCCTGCTGGTCGATTCCCATCGCCGAGATCATCGGGTTCCCTTTCGTTTCATAGTATGTATTGATGCCGACACTCACGAGGTAGGCAAACAGCATCACCCCGAATATCGAATAGGCGAGTTTCTTCCGTTTCAGATAGAATCCCAATGCAAACACCATCGCCATCGGCAGGATAAGGATGGACCAGCATTCCACCATATTCGTCAGGTAAGTCGGGTTTTCCAACGGATGCGAAGAGTTAACCCCGTAGTAACCACCGCCATTCGTTCCCAACTGTTTGATCGGGATGATTGCGGCAGCCGGACCTTGCGAAACAAGTTGTTCCTGTCCTTCCAGCGTCGTCAGCTTCATCTTGCCGTCGAATCCCATCGGCGTACCTTCTATAATCAGGATAAAACCAACCACCAGCGCCAACGGCAGCAGGATACGTGTACTACTCTTCATCAGCAGATTCCAGAAGTTACCGATCGTATGAGTCGATTTCGATGCCATCGCCTTGAATACTCCTCCCAGGGCCGCCATACCCGTTGCCGCCGTAATAAACTGGAAGAGCATGATGACAAACAACTGTGTAAAATAAGTCAACCCGCTCTCACCGCTGTAATGCTGCAAGTTACAGTTCACCATGAAACTGATACAGGTATTAAACGACAGGTGCGACGACTGGCTCGCATTGCCGTCGGGGTTCAACGGCAGGTATTGCTGGAAATACAACAGGAACATTCCCCAGAAAAACCAAAACAGGTTAATGGTCAGCAATGCTTTGAGGAAGCTCTTCCAACTCATTTCCACGTTCGGGTCGATGCCGCACAGTTTAAAAATCCATCTTTCCACCGGGGCGATGAAGTCCAGGCAGGTCTTCTCCCCTTTATAAACTTTTGCAATGTACTTTCCCAGCGGGTAGGCCAGCACGACCATGAGTACTATTTGCGCGATGCTACCTAATAATTCCGTATTCATCTTTTTACCATCATTATTTGTTTAAAACTTTTCGGGCTTAATCAACACATACATCAGATACCCGAAGATAACCAGGCAGAGTATAAACAGTGCTACGAACATATCTCTCCTCCTTCCTTTAAATCTTTTCGAACCAATCTACACACTTGAAAAAAAACCAGTAGCAAAGGCTACCTACCGCACATAAAAAAATAAATGATACAATTTCATTCTCTAACATAGCTTTGTCTTTTAATCGTTTATACAAATCATTTTGCCCTTCTATATGCCAAAGCCGTGCCAAAGCGGAGACAACAACATGTTAAAACCTGTATCACAAATACTTATCAGAAAAACGCAGCATAACGTCGGAAGAGGTAACCCTTCCATTTTGAAAAGGTCAGCCTGTCAAAACGGTAAAGTATATCAAAACGGAAAGATGAAAAAGAGAGTGAGAGAATAAAAATAAAGCCCCGGCTTGTATAGGGCCCGGGGCTTTAATAAAAGTAAAGGTAGCCTATATCTCACGACATATCTGGCTACAGCAGGTCTCACGACCTAATAACTTAAAATCAAAAAAAAATATTATTCGGTAAATTGATAAGGTACGGTGAACCAGAAACAGGTACCTCTGTCTATTTCCGAATCCACCCATATCCTACCACCTAGCTTATGGATAATCATTTCACATATACTTAACCCCAAACCGCTTCCCTGAATAAATGTATTCAACTTTGTGAAACGATGGAATATTTCTTTCACCTTATTTTTAGGAATGCCGATACCCGTATCCCTGACAAAAAACTTCAACAAGCTCTCCCTTTGGTCATATTCATAACCAACCGTTATAGTTCCCTTCTCCGTAAACTTCATGGAGTTGTTCATCAGATTGGTCAGCACCTGCATCAAACGGTGTTTGGCAATGACAGCATAACATTCCATCAAACCTTTGCTGGAGATAATCTGCACATCCTTATTTCTGTTCGTCATCCGGGCAGACGTCGCAATCTCGTCGATAATATGGTTTATACAAGTCCTCGATTCGTTAAAGTCGAGCGTTTCCGCATCAATCATTGCCAGGTCGAAAATATCGTTAATCAGTTTCAGCAACAGCGCGTTGTTACTTTCGATAATCCCGATATACTCCTGCTTTTCCTCTTCTGTCTCAACGTTAATCAACAAATTGGAAAAACCGATAATCGCATTCAGCGGCGTCCGTATCTCATGGCTCATATTCGCCAGGAAGGCGGATTTCAACCGGTTGGCCTCTTCGGCGGCACTCAGGGCGTCACGTAGGCTCTGTTCCAGCAGTTTTTGTTCCGTGATAGGCATGAAAATACCGTCGAGAGCAATAACATTCCCTTTGCTGTCGTACTCGACCTCAACCAGCATCTCTTCCCATGAGACTTCCTTGTCGTTATATATATTCAGATCGCTCAACTGGTATTCGAGATGTCCCCTGCATATCTCTCCGCTGATTAATTGCCTGAACAACTCCCTCGCCTGCTCACGGAAATCGGTATGCACCAGCATCAAAGCCGTTTCCAGCGGGACTTTTTTATCTTCAACCAGCCTCCGGTGTGTCTTTCCGGTCAACGAATCATATTCGGCCACCATCTTTTTTACGGAGAATATATCATTCTTTATATCATAATACCAGCAGACCATATTGGCAGCCTCTATCGCTATCGACAGTTTATAATTCACCAGTTCGAGATTTTCGCGGTAATTTTTCAGCTTCGTCACATCGACAAAGAACACATCCACTACATCTTCTTCTTCCGATAGACGGATTATAACTGTATAATAAGATCCGTTTATCAAATATTCACCCCTATGCGTTTCTTTCGTAATCAATATTTCTTGAGAAATATCCAGAAACCGCTCCATTGATCCCAATGAAGTCTGTTCCAGTTGTTCTCTATTTTTATGCAGGATATCTATTTTCGGCAGTACCTTTTCATTAAAAGCTTTATTAACATCGAGCACCAAAAGGTCGGGCGCCTCCCTGTCGCTCCGGATTTTACACCGCAAATATGGGATAGGCATGTTGTCGAATAAATCACGGTATTTAAGAAGCAATTTATATTCGCGGGTCCGCATCTTCGATTTTATATGCCTGATATAGATGATTGTAAGTAGTGCAACAATGATGGAAGCAAGGAAATAGAGACTGAATATCAGCAGGTCATAATGTTCGATAAAATTCAATGGCTTTTCCAGCATGGAAGAATTTTCAGTATGAAACACATTCCCTCCTATTGCCGGAGAAATATTTATCGCAGAGATGCACCCTGCATATATCTTTCCGGTAAAATATTCCAGTAAAATAAATATACCGATGTTGCGCTTCATAATTTTATTTTAGACCCAGGTTATACCCTTTTAATAAATTCATTGTATTTTCTGTTTCATCTTATCCACATATGAAGAATAGTTGAAAAACATTGCTTTTATATTATCTGCAAAGTTATTGTAATAAATCTATTCTTCAAAGATAATTTGTAATTAAATCCATGAAAACCATTGATTTTTATTAACTATCACAAAAATAGCACATAAAAAACATAATATGGAATATCAAATTCGTATCAAAAATGCAGGCGGAAACCTCGCGGCCTCCGCCTACCCCCCTTATCAATCCTAACCTCCTATTCAATTTCAGGACGGTCGCCACCGCTACTTCCTCCCGATGATGGCGGGCGGGTAGTTCCGGTGCTTGTCTTTCCTCCCTTGCCTGCTCCGAGGCTGTCGGAGATGACGACACGGTAATGATCGATACGCGCGTTCCACCATGCGAACAGTTCGGCGTATTTATCATCTCCTTTGACGAGTGCCAGGGCATTTAGTTTTTCCACCAATGCGTTATAAGCCTTCTCGTAAATGGGACGTGTCATTTCGGTACTTCCTTTTCCGCTCTTTTCGGAGTGTTCTTTCGAGCGCTTCGATGTCAGTTCGGCACAAAGGTCGTTCGCTTTTTTAAGTTCGGCTATCCAGCCGTCCAAACCTAAGAGAGTAGCGTCCGCCTTGTATTTATCGGACGCCAGTTCCTGCAAAAAGTTATTGATGAAACTTGTCTGGTCGTCGAACGAGCGCCGTTGGGCACCGGTAAAAGTATCAGCCAATACGCTCAGACGCAAAGCACCGTCTCGCTTATCCTGATCGAAGTGTCTCAATCCGTTTCTTATTTCTATAAGTATGGCAACATGCAGGTTACCACGCTGTTTGTTACCCGTAGCCATCTGTTCGGTAATAGAACTTTTGGCTACGTTGACAATGCTATCATCAAACGCCTGCAATTTTGCCTTATAATCGGGAAATATATCGGTTATCTCCAGTGTATCGTCGCCTTTGGCTTCGATAGCTGTTTCTATTTCACGACCGAACGTCAGACTTTCGTTGTTCTTCAACCGTGTTTTTGTTCCAAATGTTTGTATTTTAGTCATAAGTATGTGTTTCTATTCTTTTAGTACCTGGTAAAAATATTTTCAATATTTTACAATAACATTACGCTCTAGACACAATCCCCCGATACTTATATCGATGAAACAAAAAACCCTTTAAACTGGTTCGATACTTATATCGGGGGCGCCTTCGTTGTGTAGAAAGCTTCCGATACGAGTATCGAAAGCTTTGGCTGCCGTATGTGTCTCACGACAAAAAATCGGCATATCTAGTATTAAATGATTTGCTTGAAAACAATTTTATCGTTATCTCTAATTTTTATTCTCGCTTCCTCCTTTTGTTTATCAACATCCGGAGGATGTTCAGATTGTCTTTGTTTCATTTTTATTAGATTTAAGTTATGGCCCGTCAAGGGGTCAAATTATATTTACGTTTATATTTATTAACAGCAAAATGACTAGAAAAAACGTTCCTTTTTTCTAGTCACGTTTAAGTTTTTCTTTAGAAATAATCATATCCGATTAAATAACGCTCATTATGATAAGAAAATCAATCATTCTCTTTGATTTTTTTTGAAATAATATTTGTTTATTTAATTATTTTTCCTTCCTTTGCAATGACAGGAAAAAAGGAACGATTAATTTAGTCATTCGTGCTTAACACTTTTCACGATTGTTTTTCAATGGATACAAGCAGGTTATTCATTTAGGATTTAACATGTTTCAATTGTAAAAATCCCCTATTAGTATATATATTTTTTTATTAATAAAAAATCAATCTTATGAGGATTTCGGTATTGATTGATTTTACAATAAGTTTTCAGTCTTCCTTTTCAAAAAATAGATTCCTTCAAAACGAAATAGCTATCTTTGCATCTAATCAATAAAACTTAGTAGAGAATGGATAAGCAAACGGCCTTTCCGAAAAGACAAATCGTCGATATTGAAACGTGGGAACGGAAAGATAACTTTAATTTCTTCCGGAATTTCCTGAATCCGTGTATCACTATTACCTCCGAAGTGGAATGCACGGCGGCAAAAGAGAAAGCGAAAAAGAACGGGCAGTCCTTCTTCATACATTATTTATACGCCATCTTACGGGCGGCAAACGAGATTAAGGAGTTGCGCTTCAGAGTAGATGACGAAGGGCAGATAATATATTTCGAGACTGTCGATGTCTTATGCCCCATCCGGATGAAGGAGAACGGGAAATTCTTTACGGTCAGGATTCCATGGATAGCCGGATTTGAGGACTTCCATCGGGAGGCGCGACGTATCATCGCCTCTATCCCGGAGGACGGAGACCCGTATAATGCCGAAAACCTGTCGTCCGAAGAAAACCGGTACAGTGTTATTCTGGTGAGCGCGACGCCCGACCTTTATTTTACATCGATGACTCATACGCAGGAGCGCGAAAGCGGTAGCAGCTACCCGTTACTGAACGTGGGGAAGGCGGTGACGAGGGAAGGAAAACTGGTTATCCCCGTCGCGATCAACGTGCATCACGGGTTTGTGGATGGGGCGCATCTGGCGACGTTCTATCAGAAGGTGGAAAAATATTTGGGATAGTATCCCCTCCCCTCTCGAGAAGGGGGCAGGGGGTGTGTTATAGTTAACTACAACCCGTATTCCTCAATCTTCCTATACAGCGTAGTCAGCCCAATCCCCAGCAGACGGGAAGTTTCGGTTTTATTCCCGTTCGTATATTTCAGGACTTTCTGTATATGCATTTTTTCAACGCCGCTCAGGTCGAACCCGGCATAGGCTTCGTTTGCCGAGGCATTGGGTTGCTGAATGTTCAGGGGCAACGAATCCGGTGTCAGCACATCACCATCCGCAATAATCAGGCTGCGTTCCACCACATTCCGGAGTTCGCGGACATTTCCTTTCCAGGTGTATTTTTTCAGCAGGTTGATATAATCGGGCGAAATCGTCTGGATTTCCTTGCCCATCTTTGCCGACAAAGCCGCAACGAACGCCTTCACATGCAACGGAATATCCTCCGACCGTTCCCGTAACGGCGGCAGATGTATCTGGAAAACGGAAAGGCGGTAAAACAAATCTTCGCGGAAATGTCCCTCGGCAATCTCTTTGGAAAGATCGCGGTTGGTGGCGGCAATGACACGGACGTTGACCTTTACCGGACGTGTATCGCCAATCTTGATGAACTCGCCGGTTTCCAGGATACGCAGCAGCTTGGCTTGCAGGTCGAAAGCCATTTCACCGATTTCGTCAAGGAAGATAGTGCCGTTGTCGGCCTCCTCGAAAAGTCCTTTCGTCTCCTTCAAAGCACCCGTGAAAGCGCCTGCTTTATGACCGAACATCTCGCTCTCCAGCAGGTCGCGGCTGAAAGAAGAGCAGTTGATAGCCACAAAGGCTTTTCCGCTGCGCGAACTGTGTTGATGGATGGACTGGGCGAAGACTTCCTTTCCGGTGCCTGTCTCGCCTGTCAGCAGCACGGGTACATCGGTTTGCGCCACCTTGCGGGCCAGGGCGATCGCCTCCTGTATGGCAGGCGATTTGCCGACGATGGTGTCGAACGAATATTGCCGGCCGACCGGCGAAACGGCAGCTTTCTCCTGACGGTAGGCGGCGGTGGCTTTCTCCATAGCTTTGGCGATCAGGGGGAGGATTTTATTGTTGTCGTCGCCTTTGGTGATATAATCGAAAGCACCGTTCTTGATGGCTTGCACGCCGTCGGGGATGTTACCGTGGGCGGTCAGCAGGATGATTTCGGAATGGGGACGCAGCTTCTTTAGTTCGCGTACAAGTTCAACGCCGCTGCCGTCGGGCAGGCAGACGTCGCACAGGATGACTTCGGGGGTGTGTTGTTCCAGTTGTTTAAGACCTGCCCGGCAGGTGGACGCCTGGAATACATCGTAACCTTCAAGTCCGATGATACGTGAGAGTAAACCTAAAATCTGCTTTTCGTCGTCAATAATCAGTACTTTTCCCATACTTTCAACAATTCTGTAACGCAGGCAAATGTACGATGATTATTTTTTCCGGCAAGGGGATGCGGGGCAATATGCTGAATTTTATAGCATGCTGATAAGGGCCTGCTTGTTCAGTATCTTCACCTTGTTACGCGAGATACGGATGAAACCGCTGTCTACGAGCTTATTGATTTCTTTGGAAAGGGCGGGCCGCGTGACGCCGAAATACTCGGCAAGCTGCACCTGGTTGTGCTCCATATCGACCGTGTCTTCGCCCTCTTTCAGATGGTCTATCAGATAATAGATGTAACGGCTGCGGATGCCGCGGAAAGAGAGGACACGCAGGCGGGTCATGGTGCATTTGTTGCAACTGGTGCTGACGCAAAGGAAGTTATGAAGGAGCACGGGCATCGAATGCATCATCTTAAAGAATGAATCTTTGGAAATCTTCATCAGGACGACATCTTCCTCGACCGAGAAGGTGGCGGGGAACTGGTTCTTTTCGGCAAAAACATGCGGAGTAGCAAAGGTGCGCGGGGCTTTGATGACCTCTACCCTGACTTCGCCTCCCGAGACATCGACTACGTCTACGTTCAGTTTACCTTCGAGCAGAACGTGTATGGCCTGGCACGGCGAACCCTGGTGGATAATCGTTTTTCCTTTCGGATGGTTCTCTAGTGTGTATTCCAGATTTTCCAGGAAGTCTTCCTGCATCTTCTGCGTGAAATTCCGGAACAACGGTATTTGAAAGATATCAGTTATATTCATTCAGCATCGATTTAGTGTCGGAAATGTTTCTTACAAAGATAAGAACATTTCCGACACCTGCAAGTTACCACTTGGCAATAAATATTCTTGGGTTGATGTTGATCGACAACCATCCCCAGTCTTGCCAACTATCTTTACTGCCTCCCTTGACGGCTTCCATCGTAGATGTTCCGAGCATCGTGGAGTAGCCGGCGGAGAGTTTCACGTCTTTCATAATCTGCCAGTCCACCTGGAGGTCGAGTTCGGAACCCAGTCCGCGGTCGAGGTCTTTGCCTTTAACCGTCACGTCGCTTGTGGTGGAGAAATAATGGTAGGCGAGCGACAGGTCGACTTTTTTCGACGGTTTGAAGGCGAGCTTCACCTGATTGTCCCAAAGTCCCGGATTGAAACCGTCCTGGAATGGGGTGGCATAATAATAATCCATCGCGCCGTAGAATTTGTGATGGGTTCCGTATAATGGGTCGAAGGCCGTGTATTTGGCATCCGGACCGTCCGTGTTGTCTGTACCGCTCAGGTAATCGCTGCCGAGGGCAACACTCCATTGCGAATTGATTTTATAAGCGGCATTCAAAGCCCAGAGGAAAGCGGAGACTTCACGTTTCTTCGCATTCTTGCCGGACTGGTAATAGAAGGTACCGCCAAAGGTCCAGTCGCCCGGCTGGTAATAGAGGTTCGCTCCCATCGTTTGCATGAACTGGGTGTCGGAAACCTTTTCTTTCGGGTCGCCGCCTTCCAGTCCGAGGTTCATGAAAAGGAAAGAGGCTTTAAATTCTTTGCTGCCGATATGCTGGTACCAAAGGGTTTGCATGTTCTTGTAAGGTTGCGCGCCCTCGGCATAGAAGGTGCCGCCTATTTTAGTTTCGTCGTTCTGGTTAAAGGCGAGGATGAGATGAAGTTTGTTCTGTTTGTTCTCATACCCCAGTTTCAGGGCGTCGTGATAACGGCCGGCGATGTTCCAGTCCAGTCCGCCGAGGATACGTTCGTCATCGTAGATGAGCGACTGGCGTCCGAGCTTAGCAAAGAGGCCGTATCCGAAGTCGAGTTGTGCCCAGGCCTCGTTCAGGATGAAACGGCCGTTCTTGTCGATCTGCGGGTCCTGTCCCCAGACGCCTACGTGCTGTGCGGAAAGGCCGATCGAGAGGTTCTGCCGCTCGTAATTCATGGAGAGGCGGGCACGGTTATTGATGAAGCCGGCCGGCTCCTGCCCTTCGCTACGGGGATTTAAAACTCCGTTCCTGTACTCTGCACGCGGACGTATCTGCGCACTCATCGAGAATGTATTCTCTTTATCCTTGGATGTTTCATTTTCGTCTGCTTTCATCCACATCGAGCTTACCAACAGAAGCCCGGAAAAAACAATCACCCGTTTCTTCATATCGTTTATGTTTTAAGTTGATATTTCTTTTTATTTGTTATTCCATATTGTAAACGTGTACGCTGTTGCCTTGTGCCGAAGGCAGATAATTCACGCCGAACCAGCAAACTTGCAGCAAGATAAAAGCGAACACCAGTATTCCAAGGGCTGACCTGTACTGTTTATTCTTCTGAAATCGGAAGTGTATATACAGCAGATTGCCCAGCCAGGTCGCTGCTGCCCAGGTCTCTTTCGGGTCCCAGCTCCAGTAATGCCCCCAGGCTTCTTTCGCCCAGAGCGCCCCGAAAAGCATCCCGATAGTCAGGAAAGCAGTTCCCACATAGACCAGGTTATCGCAGAGATCCATTACACCCGGCTCAATCGCCCTCTTTCGCGACCGGACCAGCAGATAGACGGCCACCACGGCCCCCGCTCCCAGCATCGCATAGGCAAACATATAAACAATCACATGCGGTGCAAACCAGGGACTTTGCAAGGCGGGCATCAGTGTCTTATTATGTATCTCCGGCTTAAACAGGTTGATACAAATAAACACCAGCGACATGACCGTACTGAAAGACAAGATCCATTTATAGCGCCAGCGGATATAAGTAATGATTCCGGCAACCGGCAGGAAGAAGGAGTACCACAGGCGCGTCTCCCCCATCGTCCGCAACGGCGGTCGTTCCAGCGACACCCACATCCCGACAATGAAAGCCATAAAGATAGCCAGGCCGGCAACCGTCCACAAAACCACCTGCAACGACTTGCCGGGCCGGTAAGCCGCCATTGCTCCCATGCCCCAGCAGAATACGGCCGGCAAAGCAAAATATATCAAATGATTCCATTCCATACGTTATACAGTTTTTATGTCATTAACCACCGTCTGTTCCGGCTTATTCCCGGGTGCCAGAATGAAAAGGCAGACGGAGCCGAGCAACATCATCAGAATGCCGGTATATACCAACGGAAGCCACGGGTCTTTCACCAACTCGAAGATGCTCAGGCGGCTCCATTTCCCTTTTGTTTCGTCATAACTTAGCTGGTAAATCTTCCAGCCGGACATACTGAAAGGCTTATTCACTTCAATCAATGCTTCGGCCTGCTCCTTTTCCTTCGTATACACCAAGACCTCGGAGGCGAAGCGTTTCGGTTCGCGTTCCGGCATGACCAGGCTCACCTCCTCATTCAGTTGCAGTGATACGTACGGGAACATGAAACTGCCGCAACTCACCCAACCGCTTTTTTCGACACCGCTTGCCTTATTGCGGGCAGTTACGTATAAGGCGGTTGTCGCCCCTTCGGAATGAAAGGCGACAAAGTTGACCGTGTCCTTTCCGGGGACGCAGGCGGCCATCGGCAACAGGTCGGTTACTTCTATCTCCCAATCCAACAGGTTGCCGGACAAAGGAGTGGATTCGACCAAGATGTTTTCAGGATTCTTTTCGGGCAACGCTTTACCGTCCGCATTGTCGATAATCAACAACTTCGGAGGATATTCGTCGATTGTAAATGATTTCAGTTCGATGGCTAAAGGCAGTTCCTGCATTTCTCCGGCTTCGTCGGTTGCCCGCCATTCCGGTTCACCTTGCGAAACCGTCATCCGCAGACGTTGCAAGTCACCATTTCCTAAAATGGCTGCCAGCAACGTAATGAATAATCCGGCATGATTCAGGATAAAAGGAACATCTTTCCATTTAAAACAGCTTATCTTCCGAATCGTCACCAACCCCAATACGGAGAGAAAATAAAGGAACAGCAGCATAAAAGGCCACGAGACCGTCATTTGCATGAAACCTAACCCGGACAGTAGTCCTCCGTGAGTAACCGTTGCAGAGGGAGCCACTTGTCGGGTCAGTCCCATGATGATAACCAAAACCATCCAGGCCGTCAAAGACGTAATACTCGCCGTCAGGCTGTAAAACCACTGCAAAACAGCAGCTTTACGGCTCGCGGCATATACCATTATCAAGAAAAACAGGAACACTCCTCCTGCTATAGCGTTCAGGGGATACCGGAAAAGAGTCGCGTCCACCTTCCCGGTTGTCATTTGCAGAATGACTCCGGTAATGAACAGGCCGATACTTATCGCCCATCCTTCTGCATATCCCCAGGGTTGCTTCCACATAATCAAATCTTTTCAGCCAAACGTTTGTTTGCTTTCGCTTCCTTAATCCATTCCGGAACGACAGTGTTCAGGAATTTCTCTTTTGCCTGACGTTCGACAGCCATATCCAGACCGATATATTGCTGTGCTTTTTCTTTTGTCGAGATATCCGGCATCGGAACATCATCTGTATAACCCAATTTAGCTAATACTTTGGATACAGCCAGACGTGCCTGCATGGTCCTGTCGAGGCCGTTACCCAGGATACGTTGTATCTCCTGCGGTGCATGGAATGCTCCACCGTGGGAAGCAACACCGAAATCCCAACGCCATTGTGCCTGACGGAGCAGTTTCAATACCGGAGCCATCTGGTCTTCCGTTGCGCCTTTATCCCAGGCAAACTTTGCTTCGATATGTGCTTTTGCCAGTTCGGCTTCCAGGCGGTTACGCATTTCGTTTGCCTTGTTCTGACGTTCGTAAACATTATTACGCAAAGTTTCTTCGCTTTCACGGTGGCAAACCTGGCAGGTACGGTCAATCATAGCCAGCGGGCTCATGATATGGTGGTCACTGTATTTCACGCCGCCTTCGCTTTTATAAGGCATATGGCAGTCGGCACAGGATACGCCACGCTGTGCATGGATACCCATCATCGACAATTCATAATCCGGATGCTGCGCTTTCAGAATCGGTGTACGGCTCAGTTTATGGGTATAGTCTGCGAAACCTTCTTCGTCATAATAAGCCTCCATGTCTTCAACAGTAAAGCCTTTATCCCAGGGGAAAGTCAGATACTTGCCGTCACCCTTGAAATAATATTCCACATGGCACTGCGCACAAACCAGTGAACGCATTTCCTGCTGGGTCGCCTTGGTGATGTCGCGTCCCTGGCGCTGGAATGCTTCAATCAAGGCCGGACGACTGATATGCAGATTCATATTCTCCGGTTCATGGCAATCGGCACAACCGATAGGATTCACAATCTCCGTTCCCATTGCCGCCCATTTGCTCTTATAGAAATTATCTACTCCTATCGCCTGCATCATACGGGGAACGTCCGGACTCTTACAAGTCCAGCAAGTTGCCGGCTGCGGACCTTCATCGGGCGTCATCGGAGCGCCGACACGCAGGGTATGACGCATATCGTCAATCGCATGCATATGACCGCGTGGAGTTGAATAATCTTTAGAAAAAGCATATCCGGCCCAAAGAATAACCATTTCGGGACGGGCTGCCAGCACATCGACCATCTGGTTTCCGTTATACTTGCTTTGAAAACTGGTATCCATCGTCTGCGTCCAGGTTTCATATTCCCGCGGATAGTTCGGGGCAAACTTTTCGTTTACCGACTCAATGCCGGTAATCTCGACTTTCTTGTTATTCATCACACTGGCAATCTCGGCCCTCCGTTCATTGATCGAGGCAGCGAGTACGCCCAATACGAAAACAACGGCCATTGTCCCGCCGAACAACAACCAGCCTTGCCATGATTTAAGTTTCTTTTCCATATTCGTTGATTTTTATTTATTCGTTTTATTTAAGCATATCTTTCAGCCATTGCGGCGTATTGGTTTTCGGATAAGGCACAATGGCCGAAGGAGTGGACGAGAGGCTGTTGGAACCTCCGTGCGGAACATCGCGGTGACAGTCCCAACAGGCTTTTCCTTCACCCGCCATCGCCATATTGTGGTCGATACGTCCGGTGTTTACAAATTCGGTATTCAGTTGCGTGTGGCAACGGACACAGTTGTTCATGATTACTTCAGCGCTTTCGTCGATAGCCTGTATTACCTGCGGTTCGCCACGCATCATAAAGACAGCGGCATGTCGCATACCGTCCATTCCTTTGAAAAACCATTTCTTTGCGGCGTTTTCGTGCGGCACATGGCAATCGTTACAAGTAGCGTTCCGGCTATGCGAACTGTGACTCCAAGTAGCATAATAAGGCCCCATGATATGACAGTTCACACAGGTCGACGGCTCATCAGACAAGTAACTCCAGGCCCTCGATACATAAAATGTATAAAAGCCTAAACCACAAATCGCTCCGCTCGCGACAATGGCAAATAATTTCCATCGTCTGGAAGGAAGAATCGCGTTTATTATCTCTTTTATCTTCATACAGCCTTAATTAAAGTTTAATTCTTGACAAATATCTTAAATCGAGTACAGGTAAAGTGTAATAAATATTACATTGCGCGAAAATTATCCAACAAATGAGAAAAGTTTTATTCATGGCAGTCTCCGCACTGCTGATCTGCACCTCGTGTGTAACGAAGAAAAAATACCTGGAAGCCGAAAATGGGCGGCTCGAAGCCATCGGCCGCGGCAATGCTTTACAAGAACAACTGGTCGATTGCAAAGATGCCGGTGACAAACTGAACGAGCGCCTCGCCGCCCTCCAGCGAGACACGGCAAAGATGGGCAGCAACATCCGCAACTATCAGACGATGCTGAATTCGAACATGACACAACAGGAAAAGTTAAACTCCCTCCTCAGCCAGAAGATGGAAGAATTGAACGAGCGGGAACGGACAATTAACGAATTGCAGGACATGATTAATGCCCAGAACGAAAAAGTTCAAAAGCTGCTAAGCAGCGTAAAGGATGCCTTATTAGGTTTCAGCAGCGAGGAACTGACTGTTACGGAGAAAGACGGCAAAGTATATGTCGCCATGTCGGATAAGTTATTGTTCGAATCAGGAAGCGCCCGGGTGGATAAACGTGGAAAAGAGGCATTGGCTAAACTGGCGGAAGTCCTCAACAAGCAGTCGGATATAGATGTATATATCGAAGGCCATACCGACAGCAAACCGATTAACACGGCACAGTTCAAAGACAACTGGGATCTGAGTGTAATCCGTGCAACTTCGGTTGTCCGCATCCTGACAAAAGATTACGGCGTGAATCCGTTACAGATACAGCCTTCCGGACGTGGAGAATATATGCCGGTAGCAGACAACGAATCGGCTGAAGGCCGCAGCAAGAACCGCCGGACAGAGATTATTATGGCACCGAAGCTGGATAAATTATATCAGATGTTACAATAACCTATAATAGCGGGAATGTGTCAAAAGTCGCTATCCTGTCTGTCATCCCGGGCTTAACCCGGGATCGTATACTACGTTGATATGCACCATTTAGTATAAGTTGGCGGATCAAGTCCGCCATGACAAAACGGACTTTTGCAACAGTCCTGTTATTCTATTGACCTATAGTGGATTTTTAATCGAAAAAAAGCTCCACTCCAAATCAAAGGGAGAACATGGGTACCAGATATCTTGTTTCTCTCCCCCTACTTCCTGAAAAATATGGATGAGACAGGTAGATGTTTTTAGGTATTTATCTCCATTTTCTTTCAATACGCTTACTTGACCAATCCCTTTGTTTTCAAATTCTCTGGTCGAATATCCCAAATTCGTATATTCCCTGAAAGAAGCCAAACTTTCTTCGTTATCCTTCACTTCTACCGATGCTTCATATATATAATACAAATAAGATTTATCAAACCCTGATTCCTTTGCTACATTTCTTGGAAGTGCACCTTTGCACACGTCAAGAGCTTCACAACGCGTAAATCCTTTGACAGCCACACTGTCATAATCATCAAATGTAAACCAGGTTATCTCCGGTTCCGATAAATAGATTTTTTTATCATACTGGAACTTTGTCTTTGAACAAGAGAGTAAAGCAAAGACAACTAACAGACTATAAATAAATGACAGATTCTTCATAATTCCTTAATTTAATATTAAATACTAGTCTTTTCATTCGTAAAACAAACTATTTATCCTCTTTTGATTTTACATCTATATCTTTAAAGGAAAAACAATGCCACTCCAAATCGAAAGGGGAACACGGATACCAGATATCCATCTTTTTACCATCCTTTTCCTGGGAAATATAGATTAGATAAGTGTTCATGACAAATGAATCATCAAGACTGTCATAATCTTTTACAGTATTGGAAACCCCAATATAACCCATATCCGGAAAAGAATATCCCAATTTAGTATTTTGATCAGCATACATAATAATAAAATCCTCCTCATTCATCTTAAATTCGGCAGTAACCGCGCAGATATAATAAACATAAGATTTATCGTATCCCGAATCCTTCACAACACTATCAGGCAGCATACCTTTATGTTCATCCCCGATAGTCCAGCTATTAAATCCCTTCACTACGATACTGTCCCCTTTCTCTACAGGATACCGGTTCACTTCCGGCTCCGACAAATACAAATAAACCTGACCGTTAAAACCAATCTCAGTCTTAGAACACGACATCAAGGTCAACATCAATAATAGATAAAACACAAACATTCGATTTCTCATATCATTCTCACATTTTAAATACTTCTATCCATTAAACGCCAGCCTTTGTTTCATATTGCGTGAGTGATAATCAATAAATTATTGTATGAGGCAGTGATAATAAAATATAAAAAAGACTCCCCCCTAATATTATTTATCATTAAATATTTATCATCTACTATCATACTATCATTATTTGATATAAATACATAATTATCAACACCCTATCTTATGACAGTAAGTGCTTTTAACTATCATATATCTATCATGCAACTATCATACCCGCTTAAAAAGTAAGATAGGAAACGTCTTCTTTTGGATAAATATATAGCTAAAAATCAACAACATAGTAACATATATTGCTTGACACCCGGGTCTTGACACCTTCGACACCCGGGTGTTCGCATCGTCAAGATGGGGGTGTAAAACAGGGTAAGATGGGCATCCCGGCAACAAAAAGTCTGTATTCGGGTGAAATTAAGTCATTGTTTTGGGATAAAAAAGTAGTAGACTAACGAATTATGAGAGACAGCATGTAACCGGGCAGTCATCTTTTTAAGGTCAAAAAGATGGCTGCTTAGTTAAAATAGAGTTAAAATGATGGTTGCATGATAGATAAATGATAGTTAAAAGCACCTACCATCATAGATTAGAATGCTTATAATCAGATATTTATATCAACCAGTGATAGTATGATAGTAGAATTAAAGATAATTCTACTTCTTACATCTTATTGCAAAATACAGAATATACAGAAATGCAATCAACGGCACAAAGAATCCGATTGCCATATTGTTTTCCCCGATATATCCCATCAGCATCGGACTGAAAGCGCCACCAGCCACTCCCATCACGATATAGGAAGATGCCTTTTTGGTATAAGCGCCCATCCCTTCCAGACCTAACGCAAAGATTGTCGGAAACATGATGGACATAAAGAAGAATGAAATATACAACGCATACAAAGATATCGTTCCGGCAGAAACAATTACCAACGCCATGCAGATGGCATCAGCCAAAGCAAACCAGGTCAGCAATTTTCCCGGAGCCATCCATTTCATCGTAAAACTTCCGGAAAGGCGGCCAATCATGAATAAAGCCATCCCGCCAAACGCAAGTATCCGCGAGGCTTCGATATTCGTCATCTGCGGGTCGAGTTCCGTGACATAATTAATAAAGAAACTAAAGATACCGGTTTGCGCCGCACAATAACAGAACTGGGCAATCACCGCCCGTACAAACTGCCCATGCCTCCACATCGAAGTGGCGGGGAGTTTTGTATCAAGTCTATTTTCCTCCTGTTCCTCTACCTTTATCTCCGGCAAACGAGTGAAAAAGAAAAGGATAGCTACCAATAAAACGATACCGCCCACAAGAATATAAGGTTTCGTCAGGGTAAACGGGTCATCCTGCGCACCTCCGAAGATTAAAGCCCCACCAACCAGCGGACCAAGTATCCAGCCCAACCCGTTAAACGATTGCGACAAATTCAGACGCTGCGCACCCGACTCCGTCGGTCCCAGAATAGTCGAATAAGGATTGGCTGCCGTCTCAAGAATACACAACCCGCAGGCAATGATAAATAAAGCGACCAGAAAAGGAGTCGCAGAATGCAAAAAGGCAGCAGGGATAAAAGCGAAAGCCCCGGCAGCAAAAAGTAACAATCCCAGAATAATACCTTTCTTATAACCGTAACGTTTCATAAACATTCCGGCAGGCAACGCCATCAGGAAATAAGCGATATAAGTGGAAAACTGCACCAGGCCGCTCTCTGCCTTCGTCATCGTGAAAGCGCCCTGGAAATGTTTGTTCAGTACGTCCAGTAAACCATGCGCAAATCCCCACAACAGGAACAGGCTGGTGATAAGTATGAATGGAACGAGATATGATTTTCCATTGGGGGCAGCAAATAAGCTTTGTTTGTTTTTCTTTTCCATCAGATTCTTTTGATTCGGGTAATTGAAATATGTCCATCAATTGCCATTTCTCCGCGGATATGGCGCCGGAAATGACTTAACAGATTGCAAAGGTAATTCTTTTCTGCCAATAAACTATGTATAATCAGGACCTCGCAGATATTGGAGGTCTTGACCGGTTATTTCTTTTTCAGATAATAATTCGGATTAAAGTAGGAAATCCGGTAAGCAGAGTCCGGAGCGTTACGGTATAAATTGATCGTATTAAAAACCAACTTTGCCGAATCCATATCGAACTCAAGTAAAACAGGGAACATCTTTTCAGGAACAGAATCATAAGGAGTCAACCCGGCTTTTGCCAGCTGGTTGTTCCAGAATGTCGTCAAGCTCTCCTGGTAGATAGTATCTCCTTTATGGTTGAATAGATAAAAAGTATCCCGCTCTGTCGTTGTCCACATTTTATCGGGATTTTTATATCCGGCAACCGGCATTAAAAACTGATAACCCGAAATATCCACCGGCTCCCCGTTATCAATCTCAAGATAAGCCTGATAGTCATATCTCTTATCTTCCGGAGGGTAGTTATCCCGTCCGGTTTGCGAAATCCGTTCAATATCTTTTGCCGTGATTCCGGGTATATAAGTAACCACCGACAAGAAGACGATCGCCAGGCAGGAAGCATACAGATAACGGCCGTACTGTTTGGTAAAGAATAAAACGGCCAGACAAGTCAGTATCAACCCGACTACCACCAGATACACACGCGGCTCTGTAAATCCGTACTCGTTGATACGATAACAAGCACCCACCCAATACATCACCAAAGCGGGCAATACGGCAAAACTGGCCTGTTTATAAAACCAATCATAATACCTCTTCGTCAGAAAGACCTGGCAACCTTTCAGAATAAAAGTGACAGAAACAAAACTGACAACGATATAAGCCACCGCCCCTTTCGGCAACGACCAGAGAACCGCTACCTTAATAAAATAAAGATACAGAATGACCGCATAGATCAGCAAAGCCGGCGAAAGCACATAATTCAGCAGCACTTCAAACAGCCGGTTACGGCTCTCCTCCTTTTCTTCCCTTTCTTGATTGAACATGAGGAACAACAAAGGCATCCCACACATAAACAGAAGGTAAGCCGAGTCGGTATAGAAACTCCTGTAACTGTTTTCCCATATCTCAAAGATGTATTGTATGGATGTATAGATCGAAATTGCCAGCAAATAAGCAATCCCCGCCAGTAATCCGGCAGACAACAAAGACTTCACATAACGCAACCCGACACGTACAAACTCATCATTATCACGTTTCCAGCCGCTAACCAGATAGAGAAGTTGCACTACAATCAATGAAACCAGATAGGTCGGTTGCCATATCTCATCCTTATCCAGCCACAAAAAAGGAATAAAAAAGAAAGCCGATAAGAAATACAACGGCCGTAGTTTGTGTTGTACGGTCAGTCCGTTCAATATATAGGTTATCAGGAACAGGACCGGAAAATAAGCCAGCGGCGCCGCCAGAAAAGAATATCCGAATGCATACTCGAAATAGACACATCCTGCCAGACTGAAAACGACTGACAACACAACTTCCACCGGATGTTTCCTGACAGCCAGTTTCAACCTGTTTATGAGAACCTCTATTTTCTTTTTCATATTGATTCAACGTTTATTAGATAGAAACGAAGATAAGAACTTCTTATTACATAAAAGCGATGAGAGACGAAATAAATAAACACATATTAGAACAAATCCCATAACTGTTTGTTTTATTAATAAAATCAATAAACGTAATATAAAACATACAGCTATGACTTTAAGTAGAAAATTATCCGATGCTCTGAACGAACAGATACTGGCAGAGATGTGGTCTTCCAATCTCTATCTGTCCATGTACATTCATTTTGCTCAAATAGGTTTGGACGGTTGCGCCCATTGGATGAAAAAACAATCGGAAGAGGAACTCGAGCATGCCTATAAAATGATTGATTATTCTGTAAAACGTGGCGGACAGGTGAAACTGGAACAGATCAATGTTGTTCCGACAGCTTTCGGCACACCGCTGGAAGTATTCGAACATGTATACCAGCATGAGGTTCACGTTTCCGAGTTGATCGACAAACTGGTAGACATCGCACATGCAGAAAACGACAAGGCGACACAAGATTTCCTTTGGGGTTTTGTACGTGAACAGGTAGAAGAAGAAGCAACCGCCAAAAACATCGTTGAAAAACTAAAACTCTACGGTGAACATCATGTGGCAATCATGGATCATCATTTGGGTAAGAGATAATTGGTTCAGATATTATCAGGTTTGAATGTTACTTTTCTCTTGAAAGAAAAGTAACCAAAAGTTCAAGGCTGCATCCGCTTCGCTACTCAGCCTCCTACGTTCGCTGTCGTCTGTGAACTCGCTGCACTCAAACAGCACAGCCTCTGGGCGCTCACTGCGGATGCTTCGTTTAACGCTCACCAGATGAGGCCTTTCATAGAACGCTTTGCGTTCTCCTAAGATTGCCGATACTACCTGTTAAATCCAAAAGTTTTTGTTCTATAAGTACCGGTATCGGCCATCTTAAGAGGAAGCACAGCTTCCTAGGAAAGGCCTAAGCGGATGAACGTCCGCGAAGGGGGAAGACGAAGCGGTTAAAAAAATCCGTTGTCTGAGCGAAGCGAGTTTCGGATTTTTCAGCGGAGTCTTTCACCGAAGCAGTGAAGCCGGTTAAGCCTTGATCTTTTGACTACTTTTCCATCAAGGGAAAAGTAGGTTCAATTATTTCTATATTTACTCTACTACCTTCATTATCGCCTTTCCCCAATATTCCCCCAATACGGCTGCCCCTTTTTCGTTCGGATGGAGATAGAACGTACCGGCATTACCTTCTTCCGGTATTAAATCCGTGAGGTAATTGGCCTTGAAATAGTCGAATGCCTCCGTATCTCCCATAAACACCTGGCCGGGAAAACGTTTGGCATACTCTTCGACCAACGATTGCAATACCGGATAATAACTTTGTAGACGGTTTAAACCTTCTTTCAGATACATGGCGCCGTTATATGTATTCGGACTGTACCATACCGGACGATGTAAAACGATTTTACAACTGGGATACAACGCTAGTAACTGGTTGATAATAGCTTTCATGTTTTCTTCATATTTTTCAGGAGAGGCCGGTGCACCGTTCGGACCTGTAATCGCGCTATCGTTCGTCCCCAACATAATGGAAAAGACAAGGGTCGCCCAAGTCTCGTCCGCAAACTTATCGGCAGCCTCCTTTGCCTTGGGGAAAAGTGTTTCCGTTGTCGGCAGATAATCGGTAGTCGTACAGCCGCTTACTCCCTGATTGGAGTATTTGACAGAAGCGACCGACGGTTGCTTTGTCAAGTATAAAGCGGCTTTTACAGGAGGAGCGTCATGTGACGGAGTAGCGATTAACGCTCCCTGGGTAATACTGTTTCCTATAAATACGATGTTCATATTCTTTTTACTTTCCGCCTTCATAAAAGGACTGCTTATCGCCAGTCCCAACAACAGGCAGGCTATTTTCGCGATCTGTTTCATATTCGTTTAGCTGAGTTAGTTTATTCGTTTGCGAAGGTAAAAATAAATCAACTATTTCGGGATGTTTTTGCAGCCAAACTTTTGCTCCCTCCGATTCACGTAAAGGATACTCTTCCATTATATCCATCAGTTCGCTCAGCTGCTCATTGGTAAACCTGAAGTTTTTAAAGAAAGCCGCAACGTAAGGGTGAGTTTCGGAAAAGCCTTTAGTAGCAACGGCTTCGATATGTTCTGCATTACCGAACACACCTTTACTGTCTTCCAGAAATTTCAGGTCATAACGGGAAAACATCCAGTGAGGCGTCCAGCCTGTCACGACAATCCAGTCATTATGTTCAACCGATTTTTGCAGGAACGCCGTCATGGTAGGCCCGCTGGAAGGCATCAAAGCCAGTTGTAATCCGTATTCATCAACAGCCTTTTCCGTCAGGTTCATCAGACTGGCACCGATATCGATTCCGATAATTTCATTTTTGAAACGTTCTTTGTGCGCATTCAGTTCTTCTATCGTATTGATCGTTACATAAGACGGAACAGCCAGTCCTAAACGGGCATTTTCAAACGGAACACCAATCGTTTCCAGACGGTCGCCATATTTTTTCATATAGTCGACATGCGTATCCGGAAGCCACGCATCCAGAAACAGATCGACTTTACCGGCAGCGACGGAGGTAAAGATCGGAGCGATATCGGCATTCTTCAAAGTCACTCTATATCCCTGTTCCTCCAGCATTGCCTTTGCCAGGTAACTCATGGCGATGCCTTCCGACCAGTTCACATAGCCGATCGAAATCTCCTTCGGGTCTTTGGCACGACTGCAACCGGCAAGGAACATGAGCACAGCCAGGAGCAGGATCAGGTTGATAAGTATAAATAATCTTCTCATACAATTTTTCTTTTTACAGTTAATCACGCAGGTTTATTTCTTACGAACAAACCCCTGAGTTATACGATCCAGTACAATGGCCAGAATCACAACGGCAATACCGCCTTCAAATCCGAGACCGATCTTCATCTGGGTAATACCTTTCAATACGATCTCCCCCAAACCTCCGGCAGAGATCATTGCGGCAATCACCACCATAGACAATGCCATCATAATCGTTTGATTCACTCCCGTCATAATCGTCGGCAACGCCAACGGCAGCTGTACTTTGAAAAGTAGCTGGCGGGAAGTCGCTCCGAATGAGCGTGTCGCCTCAACGATATCCTCCGGAACCTGCCGTATTCCTAAATCCGTCAAACGGACAACCGGCGGCATGGCAAATATCACCGTGGCAAAAGCACCCGGCACAGGTCCCAGCCCGAAGAACAAGACAGCCGGGATCAGGTAAACAAAAGCCGGCATTGTCTGCATCAGGTCCATAACCGGACGAATTATTTTGGCGGCAATGCGGTTTTGAGCCGTCCATATCCCAAGCGGGACACCCAGGATGAGGGCAATTACGGTAGACGATAAAACCAATGCTACGGTCTGCATCGTTTGTTCCCAGAATCCCATCCCGTAGATCAGGAAAAGTCCCAGCAACGTAAGCACAGCTGTCCCTTTACCGGCTTTATACCAGGCCAGTACCGCTAAAGCCGGAATCATAATGTAAAAAGGTATCCATAACAATCCATGCTGAAAGGTCTCGATGAAACCACCGATAATATTATTGATGACATCAAAAAAATGTGCCCAGTGTTCCGTCATCCAGTTGATGACGATTTCTATATATTTCCCGATATTAATCATAAATCTATTGCGTTTTGAATTATTTCTTCTATTTCTTTCTGATCTTTCCCGGTCATCTCAATGATGATAGCGGAAGGAGAGACAACACCCACCAACCGATTTTCCTCATTGACAACAGGTAAAGCCTGCCGCACTTTCGGAAGTAAAGGAAGCATATCTTCCACCGTAGTATTTTCAAGGACAGAAGGTACTTCTGTCTGTACGATAGAACTGACATCCTTGCTTCCCTCTTTCCGCAATTTCAATACATCTTTATATTGTATCTCACCGATAAACTGATCGTCATTCCCGATAACAGGCAGTGCATACAATCGTCTTTCACGCATTTTACGAAAGATCGCTTCCGGACCGTCTCTTTTAATCCTTACAACGATCGGTTGTTTAAGCATTATCGATGAAGCTGTTACGATGCGTCCCCGATCCACACTTTCTGTAAAACGTGTTACGTAAGCATTCGCCGGATCAGTCAGTATCTCTTCCGGAGTACCGACCTGCACGACTTCGCCATCTTTCATGATGGCAATACGGTCGCCCAGCTTAATCGCCTCGTCCAGGTCATGCGTAATAAAAATAATCGTCCTCTTCATCTTCTCCTGCAAAAGAAGTAATTCATCCTGCATCTGTTCACGGATCAACGGATCCAATGCAGAAAAAGCCTCATCCATCAAAAGGACTTCCGGATTATTAGCCAGTGCACGGGCCAGGCCGACACGTTGCTGCATACCACCGGACAGTTCATCGACCCGCTGATTTTCGTAACCTTTCAGACCGACCAGTTCGATACTCTCCTGTGCTTTCTTCTCCCGCTCTTCTTTAGGAACACTTTGCAATTCCAGACCGAACGAAACATTACTTAATACCGTACGGTGAGGTAATAACCCGAAATGCTGAAAAACCATTGCCAGTTCTTTCCGGCGTATCTGTAATAATTCCTTATCAGACGAACGTGTTATGTCGATCCCGTTCACACGGATCTCTCCCATTGTCGGTTCATTCAGCCGGTTTATGCAACGCAACAAAGTAGACTTTCCACTACCGGACAATCCCATGATAACGAACATCTCCCCTTCTTCAATTTCCAGGTTTGCGTTACGGACTGCGACTGTACATCCGGTTTCTTTCAAAATCTCCTGTTTACTTTTACCTTTCAGTATCATCTTTTTCGCCCTGTTCTTCTCAGAACCGAAAAGGATAGATAAGTTTTTTATTTCTATCTTCGTCATATATCTAATTATTTTGATTTCATGCCCGGTGGTTATAGTCCGGATCTGCTTTTTCAGACAAGTACAATCTGGTACCCGGACGCACATAATGAATCAGGAATAACTTTTTGACAATAAACTTTATATGCTAATTTTTACACCCTGGTGGTAAACGGAATCAGTACCGTTACATTATTACAACAAGTAAACCTTGATTTAGTTCATTTAAGGCTAAAAACATCTCGTGTCGGACAAATATTACCGGACAATAAAACGGCTTTCGCCATTTCTCTAAAAAACTTCTAAAGTTCAGTGAAAATCAATAAGATGAATTACATCTGAAAAATATCATATATTTTTGTAAGAAGAAACTTCCGTCAAATGCCGCTCCGCAGAATACCGGAGAAAAAAAGTTTATAAACTGTAGCCTGGAAAAATCAAAGAAGCGTGGATACTGTCAATATATAGACATTGAGGCTCTCGACAGGCCCCCCAACAATATGTATAACAGTACCACGCTCTTATCTATATACACGAACAACTTTACAATTATCTCATTGTGTATAAACAGAAAAGAACATTTGCATTTACAGTACTATTACTTGTTGGGTGAAATTGTCGAGATTTCGATGTCAAATAATATAAAAAAACGCTTATGTCTAACTTATAAAATGCTCATGAAGCAACACCTTGCATTTCATGTGCGGAACAAAGATACACAGAAGATTTAAATAATCAATTTTTCATCTAAAAATATACATGTATGCAATAGAAATACATGTAACCATTGTTATTTGATCAGTAAGTATTTTGTTTTCGAGGGCCTCATAAATGTTTTTGAGGACGCCAAAAACAGATTACTACCGGTAAAAAGAATAGGATTACCTAAAACAACCGGTAAACTAATTCGGTAATTCGGAGAGAAACATGTACATTTGCATTTTAAAGTATAAAATTAAATCTGTATCACAATGAAGACGCAATTATGCCAAAAGCTTGTAGTTCTCTTTCTCATAAGTGTATTTGTCAGCGGTTGTAACATCGGGACAAAAAAGACGACGGATAACGATGTGACATTCGATTCGATCAGTGTGGACAAAACATATCACCTCCTGGAAAATCCGGAAAATCCGAATTGTAATCTTCAGATAAACTTCACCTATCCGGCAAAATACGACAATAAAGATATCCTGAAAAAGATACAACAGCAATTTGTGTATTCTTACTTCGGAGATGGTTACGAAAACTTATCCCCCGAAGAAGCGACTGCCAAATATACCGAAGATTACCTGAACAACTACAAAGATTTGGAAGACGAATATAAAGCAGAAGTAGCAAAAGCCGACGAAACTCCGGTCGGAGCATGGTTCTCCTATTTTGAAATGTCGTCCGATGATATAGCCTACAATAAAAATGACATCCTAAGTTACACTGTCAACTTTGAAAATTACACAGGTGGTGCTCATGGCGCCCATTCTTTTACGAATCATGTCATAGATATGAAAACAGGTAACCTGATCAAGGAAGACGACATCTTTATCGAAGGTTTTCAGGAAGACCTGGCACAAATCCTTATAGACCGGATTGCCAAACAAAATACCGTGGAAAATCCGAAAGAACTGGAGAATATAGGGTTCTTCAGTATCGACGAGATTTTCCCGAACGGCAATTTCCTGATTGACGACAATGGTATTACCTATACATTTAACGAATATGAGATAGCCGCCTATGTAGTCGGTGCAACGAATGTACATCTTCCTTACGAAGAAATACAATATCTGCTCAAAAAAGAAAGTCCGATTGCACATCTGGCATTTTAAACATAATCTATGGAACTGATAAAAACTTATTTTCCGGAGCTGAACGAAACGCAACTTGCACAATACGAAGCTCTGTACGATTTATATACTGACTGGAATTCAAAGATCAACGTGATATCACGCAAAGATATCGAGAATCTTTATCCTCATCATGTCCTTCATTCGCTGGGGTTAACAAAAATGATGAAGTTTAAGGATGGTTCATCTGTTATGGATATCGGTACCGGCGGAGGATTTCCCGGTATTCCGTTGGCTATATTCTTTCCGGAAGTACAATTCCATCTGGTTGACAGTATCGGAAAAAAGATCAAGGTCGGACAAGCCGTGGCGGAAGCTATCGGTTTGAAGAACGTAACATTCCGTCACTGCCGGGCAGAAGAGGAAAAACAGCTTTTCGATTTTGTTGTCAGCCGGGCAGTCATGCCATTGGGAGACCTGGTCAAAATATCCCGCAAAAATGTAAAGAAAGAACAGCAGAACGCATTGCCCAACGGATTGATATGTCTGAAAGGCGGTGAGTTGCAACACGAAATACAGGCTTTTCAGAAACAGGCAATCGTTGTTGAACTGGGCGATCACTTCAAAGAAGAATTTTTTCAAACTAAAAAAGTAGTATACGTACCGTTATGATTACAATAAAGGCTTTTGAATTCAATTATTTCCAGGAAAACACATTCGTGTTGTATGATGACACCAAAGAAGCTGTCATCATCGACTGCGGTTGTCTTCGCCCGTCGGAAGAAAAAGAGTTGAGCGATTTCATTACAGAGAATAAGCTGACAGTGAAACATCTGCTTTGTACGCATTTACACCTGGACCATATCTTCGGGAATCCGTTTATATATAAAACGTATGGTTTATCCCCGCAGGCACACCGGCTCGACGTGGAACAACTCCCTGCACCCGACAAACAGGCACAGGCATTCGGACTACCGGGACATTTCCAAGAAATCCCGGTACAGAAACAGCTGGTCGGCAATGAAGTGGTCAAATTCGGACATTCGGAATTATTGGTCCTGACAGTTCCCGGACATTCTCCCGGCAGCGTGGCTTTCTACAATAAAAAGAACGGTTTTGCCATTGTTGGAGACGCGCTGTTTGCAGGAAGCATCGGCCGTACGGACTTATGGGGTGGTAATCAGGAAGTACTGATCGCCGCCATCAACGACAAATTGCTGTCATTGCCGGATGAAACGGTTATTTATCCCGGACACGGACCGGAAACAAGAGTTATCGACGAAAAATTAAACAATCCTTATTTATAAACACATTAAATACTATGGACACAAATAAATTTGTAAACCGCCACGTCGGCATTGCAGAGGAAGATATCCCGGCTATGCTTGAAGCTATCGGTGTTAAATCGGTTGACGAACTGATTGACCAGACAATCCCGGCCAATATTCGTCTGAAAGAACCTCTGAATCTTCCGGAGCCAATGACTGAGCGGGAGTTTGCAGAACATATCGCCGAACTGGCATCCAAGAATGAAGTTTTTACGTCATACATCGGAATGGGGTGGTATGATACTATCTGTCCTGCTCCTATCCAGCGTAATGTCTTCGAAAATCCGGTTTGGTACACCTCATACACACCATATCAGGCTGAGGTATCGCAGGGACGCCTGGAAGCACTGTTGAACTTCCAGACTGTAATCAGTGAGCTGACCGCTCTACCGCTAACCAACTGTTCTTTGTTGGATGAAGCGACTGCTGCTGCCGAAGCTGCAACCATGTTCTACGGAAGCCGGAGCCGTGCACAGGCAAAAGCCGGAGCCAATACACTATTTGTTGATGAGAATGTATTTGAATCAACTTTAGCCGTAATCAAAACACGCATGATTCCACAAGGTATCAACGTGGTAATAGGAAATTATAAGACATTCGCCTTTACACCGGATGTATTCGGAGCTATCGTACAATTCCCGAATGCAGATGGTTCGATTGAAGATTATAAAGAATTCATTGCAAAAGCGAACGCCAACGAAACCCGTGTAGCCGTAGCAGCCGACCTGATGAGTCTCGTATTACTGACTCCTCCGGGCGAATGGGGAGCAGACGTAGTATTCGGTAGCAGCCAGCGCTTCGGTATTCCGATGTTCTACGGTGGTCCTTCTGCTGCTTATTTTGCAACAAAAGACGAATACAAACGTGCTATTCCGGGACGTATCATCGGTATCTCGAAAGATGCTTACGGACATCCGGCTTACCGCTTGGCTTTGCAGACACGCGAACAGCATATCAAACGTGAAAAAGCAACTTCAAATATCTGTACCGCACAGGCTTTACTGGCAACAATGGCTGGTTTCTATGCCGTATATCACGGAGCAGAAGGTCTGCGCAACATTGCCGGACGCATCCACGCTTCGGCCGGATTCCTGGCAGCCGAACTTGAAAAATTAGGTTACAGACAACTGAACAAGGATTACTTCGATACGTTGAAGATCGAATTGCCGGCTCATGTTTCTGTAAATGCACTGCGTGAAATCGCTTTGGAATGCAAAGTGAACCTTCGCTACTTCGAAGGTGGCCAGGTAGGCATCAGTATTGACGAAACAACACAGTCTACCGATATAGGCGTATTGTTGTATATCTTCGCCGGTGCTGCCGGAAAAGACTATATGCTGGAAGAAGCCATCCCGGAAAAGACTTATTTCGATCAGAAATTCGCCCGTACTTCCGACTTCCTTCAGGAAGATGTATTCAAAAAATATCATACGGAAACCGAGCTGATGCGTTATATCACCCGTCTGGGACGCAAAGACGTATCATTGGCACAGTCGATGATCTCCCTGGGATCATGTACGATGAAACTGAACGCTGCATCTGAAATGCTTCCGCTCAGCCGTGCTGAATTTATGAATATTCACCCGTACGCACCGGAAGAACAGGTAGAAGGCTATACGGAGTTGATTGAAAACCTGTGCTGCTACCTGGCAGAGATCACCGGATTCAAAGGTGTTACATTACAACCGAACTCAGGTGCCGCCGGCGAATATACCGGACTTCGTGTCATCCGCGCTTATCTCGAAAGCATCGGACAGGGACATCGAAATATCGTATTGCTTCCGGCATCGGCCCACGGAACTAATCCGGCCAGTGCTATCCAGTGCGGTTATACCACTGTTACTGTTAAATGCGACGAAAACGGTAATATCGACCTGGAAGACTTCCGCGCCAAGGCAGAAGCCAACAAAGACAACCTGGCTGCCAGCATGATCACTTATCCGTCTACCCACGGTATTTTTGAAGTAGACATCAAAGAAATGTGTGATATTGTTCATGCTTGTGGCGGACAGTTATATATGGACGGTGCCAATATGAACGCTCAGGTAGGATTGACCAATCCGGGAACTATCGGAGCTGATGTTTGTCACCTGAACCTGCACAAGACATTTGCTTCACCTCACGGTGGTGGTGGTCCGGGCGTTGGTCCGATCTGTGTTGCCGAACATCTGGTACCGTTCCTACCCTCTCATCCGGTAGCCTGGGGAAGCGATCTGAATACGGTTTCTGCTGCTCCCTATGGTAGTGCAGGTATCCTTCCGATCACTTATGCTTATATCCGCATGCTTGGTACGGAAGGACTGGAAACTGTTACTAAAACTGCCATCCTGAATGCAAACTATCTGGCTTCTAAATTTAAAGACACTTACGGAATCGTCTATACCGGAGCCACAGGACGGGTTGGCCACGAATTGATTCTGGAATGCCGCGGTGTAAAAGAACGTTCAGGCATCGACGAAGGTGATATCGCTAAACGTCTGATGGACTTCGGGTATCATGCACCTACGCTTTCATTCCCGGTACACGGAACTTTAATGGTTGAACCGACCGAAAGCGAAAGCAAAGCCGAACTCGACCGTTTTGCCGAAGTAATGGACTGCATCTGGAAAGAAATCAAGGAAGTGGAAGAAGGCAAAGCCTCTAAAGAAGATAATGTGCTCAAAAATGCTCCTCATCCGGAATATGAAGTAACCGCCGATGAATGGAAGCATGAATATCCTCGTAGTAAAGCAGCCTTCCCACTGGAATGGTTGCATGACAGTAAATTCTGGATCAATGTGGCCCGCGTAGATAATGCTTACGGCGACCGCAATCTGATCCCGACACTCTGTGCTTGTGAAATTTAATAACAACAAACTATCTGAATGAAAAAAGTATTTTTAGCTTTAGCAGCCGTTGCCCTTCTGGCAACGGCTTGCAACAAAGCACCGGAAGCAAAAATCAAAGTGTACGGCTGGCAAGGTGAAGGCGGTAATACAACCGAAGAGACCTTACAAGCCGATTTTAGTAAATGGAAATCGCATGGGCTGGATGGTATGTGCTACAACGCCGGACATGATTTGCAAAAAATCCAGCGTGCCGCTAAAGTGGCTCACGCAAACGGTATGGAATACCATGCTTGGATACCGGCCATGTTACAGAGAGGCATGGACTCCACCCTGTATGCTGTAAACCGCAAAGGCGAACCGGCTTACGAAGTACAAGCGTATGTTCCTTATTACAAATGCCTTTGCCCAAACCATGAAGGGACTGCCGAATTCCTGACCGATCTATACGGCAAAGTAGCCGATATTCCTGAAGTAGATTACGTTCATCTGGATTATATCCGTTATGTAGACGTTATCCTCGCCAAAGGTCTTTGGGAAAAATACGGTCTGGTTATGAACGAAGAATATCCGACTGCCGATTATTGCTATTGCGACAAATGTGTAGCCGATTTCAAGACTGCTACCGGTATCGATATTAAATCTGTTGAAGATCCTTCCAAATGCAAAGAATGGGCTCAGTTCCGTTGTGACCTGATCACTAAGCTGGTAGATCGCATTGCAGATACAGTCCATGCTAAAGGTAAAAAGATCAGTGCAGCCGTATTCCCCGGTCCTGACTCACACGCCAAATGGATGGTTCGCCAGGAATGGAATAAATGGAATATCGACGCATTCTTCCCGATGAACTACAACGACTTCTACCTGGAAGACGCTGCCTGGGTAGGCGAGGTGACGAAGGAAGAAGTAAACTCTGTGAACGGAGAAAAACCCGTTTTCAGTGGTTTATTCATCTGCCACGATTGGCAAAACAAAGCTAACATCAAAGATCCGGAAGGACACGGTCTGATCCCTTCTGAAATAGAAGAAGCAGTACGCGGATCGATGGAAAGCGGTGCAGCCGGTGTTGCCCTGTTCACCCCCGGTAACATGACCGACGAACATTGGAAAGCTTTCGACAAAGCGATTCATCAAACTTACACTGTAAAGAAATAAAAGACTTACACAAGATGTAAATAAACGCAGGTATACGCAGCTCTAATTTTCTCATCTGCATATACCTGCGTTTTTACATTTCATATTCTAATTCTAAAAACAAATAACTATCGCATGAACACAACGACAAAGAAAGAGAAAATCAAATTCAGTAAAGCGTTTTGGGTAGCCAATACCGTTGAACTATTTGAACGTGCCGCCTACTATGGCGTATTTATCGTAATAACACTCTACCTCAGCCGCATCCTCGGATTCAACGACATACAAGCGGCAACCATCGCCGGAACATTCTCCGCATTCCTCTACTTCCTCCCGACTTTTGCCGGTGCACTGGCCGATAAGATCGGATTCCGCAATTCCATGCTATTGGCCTTCTCTTTGCTGACCATCGGTTATGCCGGGTTGGGGCTTTATCCTACCTGGTCCAGTCAGCCGGACTGGTTGAATACGGGACAACAACAACATTTACCGGATTGCTCGAAAGTAATCTCCGTTATGGAATTATCCCGATCATGATACTGATCGTTATCGGAGGATCATTCATCAAAAGTGTAATTTCCGGAACTGTAGCCAAAGAAACAACTCCCGAAACCCGTGCCAAAGGTTTCTCCATTTTCTATGCAATGGTAAATATAGGAGCCTTCTCCGGCAAAACTATTGTAAAACCGTTGCGCGAAGCATTAGGGAACGAGGGGTTGATCACTCTCAACTATTTTTCCGCTTCAATGACATTCCTGGCTCTTATTGCGATCTGGTTTTTCTATAAAAGCAGCCAACATTCCGGTGAAGGAAAAACTTTCGGATAAATATGGACGGCACTGATCAAAGTCTGTACAAACGGTCGCCTGATCATATTGATCTTTATTATTTCCGGTTTCTGGATGGTTCAGCACCAGCTGTATGCAACCATGCCTAAATATGTTTTACGTTTGGCTGGCGAAGGAGCTTCTCCTTCCTGGTATGCCAACGTGAATCCGCTGGTTGTAGTATTGACCGTAAACTTAGTTACCCAGTTAATGCGTAAGAAAACCGCACTTACCTCTATGACATTCGGTATGTTCATCATGCCGATCTCCGCTCTTTGCATGGCATCGGGAAATATGCTGGATGGCAACACAACTATCCTCGGTATGCATCCGGTAGCTTTCATGATGGTAGTCGGGATTGTCTTCCAGGGACTAGCGGAAACATTTATCTCCCCCCGTTTCCTTGAATATTTCTCATTGCAGGCCCCCAAAGGCGAAGAAGGATTATACCTCGGTTTCAGCCACCTTCACTCCTTCCTGTCATCTATACTCGGATTCGGCTTATCAGGTTTTCTGTTAAGCAAATACTGTCCGGAACCAACACTGTTCGCCACACATGAAGAGTGGGTAGCCGCCAGTGCACATGCCCATTATATATGGTATTATTTCGGGGCGATCGCGCTAGTTTCGGCCGTTGCTCTGATTATATATGGGCTGGTAGTAAAGAAACTGGATGCAACCCGCTGTTAAAAACCTAGTATAGAGCAAAAAAGAAGGATATTTTCTCATTTTCAGAGAATAATTTCCTTCTTTTTTATTAGGTTATCTACTTTCTATTTATTTAGCAATTGCTGAATTGCTGTTTGAGATCCTTTCTGCTTTTTTGATATAGAGATTGTAGGAAAAAGTGCTTCTATTTCATATGATTGCAAAGTATCTCTCGGATCAAAACGATCTGAAGCCACATATTTTTCAACCGAAGTTATTAATTGCCTCGTCGCTAAACGGTTATCTATATCACTTTCCGGATCTACACAAAGAACGAACAGCTTACCTTTTCTAACCTTTGCCTCGAAAGCAATACCCAGTTTCTGATTTGTTTCATACGAATCTATACTTTGAATAATAGGAGTTATATTATTCAAAGCAGTCAAATCCATAGCCGTTGCATGATTCAAAATATCCCACCATTGCCAGTCGGCATATGATTTTGTGGGAAAACACCTAAAAACCGGATGTTGGGCATTAATCAAAGTACCCACAATCATCGGATTCCAATTAAACATGATCGGGTTCCAAAAATGACTGGCAAAATGAGTTTTACGACCTTCGCACTTTTCCGGAATCAGTAATACATTATTTCCATCTTCAAGCATCTTCAAAGTTTCTTCATTCCATTTACGTGTATAGACAAAATTCGTTTGTTTTTCCGTTTGTTGCGGATATACCCAAATATTCCATTCATTTTTTACTCCTCCCATTCCTGCTTTCAATGTTAGTTGACAAGCATGAGTTATTCCATCCAAATCAATATCAATCGTACCTAAAGAGTCAACCGTATAAGGCTGGATATTTTTATTGTCCAAAGTGCCTTTGCTTATTATTTTCCCATCTTCATCTATCAGGCTCCAGTTTAGCTTTTCCTTTTTAAGAACATCTTTACCAAAATGATATATATCCATTTTTACTTTCAATTGTTCACCTGAAAGAAAAGTTCGTTTCTGTAAACGGGCCAGCAAAACAGTCGGTGCACATGACTCACGAAATTTCTCGGGAGAAACTAAACCTTTACTTTCCCAAAAAGCATCCAGGATTCCTACAAAAGCACTCCCTTGCCCCGGAAAATCAGCAAGGCCTAACAATTGAAAACCTCCCGAAGTACGGGTACGAAGTAAAGATTCATTCACTTCTTTATACTGTAATACGGTATGTGCACCTGTAGCTTTGAAGAAATCATTTGCCTGATGTAACATTCCATTTTTGGTTAACCTTTCTCTAAACACTTCAAAATTACGCGCTTCGAGTACACCCGTATATTTCCTGATCTCATCAAAATTGGGATACATACAACGCTGCCCGGTTTCATGTGCTATAACAGGTACATCAATGTCTGACTCTTTGTTGCGATCCCAATCGGTAGACGGAGTCCCTTCATAAACAGTGATCCATCCTTTGGAAGTAACATGTGACACATAGTATTGATCGGAAGCGGTATGAGTACGAGCCGTAGATGCAGAATAAAGACGACGGTTATCATAAGTCTGCGCTTTCTTGACCAAATCTTCCAAAACAGCAAAATCACCTTCATTTTCATTACCATTACACATTAAAATAAAAGAAGGATGATTACCGTAGGCATCCAGAATAGCATACATCTCTTTTTCAAAAAAATCGCGCCTGGCAGGATATTTGCCAACATCCTTAATCCACATGGGTAGTTCGGCTTGCAGATACATTCCCAATTCATCTCCTGCCATAAATGCCGCTTCGGGAGGACACCATGAATGAAAACGGACATGATTCATACCATATTCCTTAACTGTAGAAAATATACGTTTCCAATCTTCCACACAGGTAGAAGGATAACCGGTCAGAGGAAACACTGCACAGTCGAGTACCCCACGCAAATGGATATCGTGACCGTTCAAACGGACATGATGCTTACCTTGTTCTACATTTCGCATACCAAACGTAATCGTCCGGGTGTCCTGCTTTCCGTCTACATGCAATGTTGTTTCAAGTTCATACAAAAAAGGATTGAACTCATCCCATAACTTTATCTGTTTACCTAAGTTGATCGTTTGCTCAATGCCCTCTTGTGCAACGAGACTATCTATCCCAATTTGATGGGTTGCAACAAGTTTACCTCCTTTTTCACGGACATGCAACTCTAATGATCCTTTTTGAAATGTAGTTAAAGAAGATAACTCGACTTTCGCTAAAACAGACTTATTCTCTATATCAGGATACACATTTACACGGCGAATATGAACCTTTTCTTTGACCTGTATAGATATATCACCTATTATTCCATTCCAATTTGTTTGTGTGTATTCGGCAGTTCCGTGGTTCCATTGATCCATTGGATATTTCAAACGATTGTCCACACAAAGGGTCAGGGTATGCACTCCCGGTGTTAAATATTTTGTTAAGTGGAAAATATTGGGTGTACTCAAACTTTCATCCATACCAACCAATTGCTCATCTACAAAAACTGTCGTCTCCCAATGACAACGTTCCAGATTCAAGACTATATCTTTATTCTTCCATTCTTCAGGAATAACAACTTCACGTTGGTACCAGGCAGCTCCCTGATACTCGAATTTACGACTGAGACGGTCCACATAGCGAGCATTATTTTTAATACCTTTCCCTCCCTGATCCGTAGATCCGGGTAATACAATAGTCTCTACTAATTTATCCAGATAGAGTTCCGATCCGGGGGTTTTACCAAATCCCATAGGATCCAATTGAAAACGCCACATACCGGACAAATCAATCTTTAGCGAATCTGTTTTCGCCTGCATCAAATATGCCACAAAGCATAACAACAATAATACTACAGTTTTTCTCATCTTGTTTTTAATTATCACGCAACAAAGAAATATCAAATCCTCTCAATAAAAAATAGACTATATTTAACCGAGATGGACTATCTTAAGAAATCAGGTATAGATTTAAGCTAAATCGAAGCTAAAATCCATACCTGATACTTAACCTTAACACTCTAAAAAACTTTACCTATTATCTATTTTCCATACACATAAATCTCGGCAACACTTGTAGACGGTTCATTATTACTATCCGGAAGCAACAATTTCAAATAACGTCCCTGTTCTGCCGATTCAGGTATTGATATAGAAAGACTATCACCATCAACAAACACTGCATTTCCTATTTTTTTCCATCCATCGACATTTCCGTTCGATTGATCAGAAACATATAATTCCACGCTCTTCGTATCCGTATTACCGGCTCTGCGATAGATTTCGATCCTTGAGATTTTTTTCTGAGATTGCATATCGATTACTGCCCAGTGCGGCAGAGGCGCACTTTCATCCTCCCAGGCAGAATGCCAGAAAGTGTTTAAATTTCCATCAAGCAAAGCGATTCTTCCTCCATGATCTGAGGACTCGTCCGAAGCAGACAACACTGTCCATGAACTGCTATCATACTTATATTCTTCAGGAATAACAGTTTCAAATGTTTTCCATGCAGTTGCAAACGTATCGATAGCTTCTACTTCCGGAATAAACAAAGATCTGTACTCAATAGTAGAACCAGGCTTTATATCCGGAAGCTCAGTAACATCCTTTATTGAAGAAGTTTCAGTAACTGACAGCGAACCGTCATTCTTCGTATACCGTATTTCACTACAAACAAGGTCACTCGGGGCAAAATACCAAGTAACTATACCTCCCTTATCCGACAGTGATACAGTTTTAATGCGACGATCACTCAATCTTGATTGGTAAATTTCACCATAAGAAGTTCCAAAATCCGTCAGATATAAAGATTTATGTCCAAAATTATCTGTAGTGCGAACATCAAATGTATAAGACTTTTCTTCCATATTTTCCAATATAATGGAAATACTATCATAACCAGTCTTCAATTCAACAGGAACAATCAGAGAATCAAGTCCGTCATTCCAATATACATCAATAGACCGGACATTCGGAGTATTATAAGTACGACAGTTAAACAAAATCCGATTTTTACCTGCAATAAAACCTATCGTATCCGGTTTAGGAGCATAAATGATCTCACCATCTTCAATATATTCTTTATGTACGTCCATAAAATCATCGCAAGAAACGAAAGATAAAACAGATACTACAAATGCAACTATACCATATATTCTTTTCATAATCATTCTTTATTAATTCATTGAGCCAATCATTACTCTTCATTTTCTCCATAAAAAGATATTTCTGCTGGAGAAACATAAGAAGTACCCTTCCAAGCTGAAGTAAGAAGTATACGCACATATCTCATCGGAGGCTGCGATAAATCAAATGAAAACTCATGTCCTTTATCTGCCATTTCCTTATCAAGATCAGTAACAGTATTACCTGGAGAACCAGAAGGCTTAACAATTTCACAATCCATAATTTTAACCCATTCACTCCAATCTCCATCTTTACCAGGCTCGTGATCACAAGTATACACTTCCATTCTTTGAGGGTTACCATGATCATAATAAATATTTGTAGAACCATTTAACTTTCGTTGATGCATAACAAAACGACTAAGTTTAGCCATACAACCCAGATCTATTGTCAAAGCTGCCGGTAAAGCATTATTAGGGGTATGTCCAAAAGTTAAAGGATCATCATCAATCATATAAACATCCAAACATCCCCATTCTGCAAAAGAAGCATCGTTATCCAAACGCATAACTCGCATTTTTTTCTTATCCAACTTTTCTTCAAACAAAGGCGTAACTTCAGCTGAAATCGTATCTGAGTAATTGTTGAAATTATCTCCTAAAATCATTGAGAATTTGGATAACTCTGGAGCATATCCACGTACGCTATACGTATTTTTATCAATATCACTAGTCAAAATATTTAATGTAGACATCCGACCTAAAGAATCAGGTCCTAACAATTCAACATTTAGAGGAACCTTGTCCGAATTTCCCCAACTAAAATTAGCACCTCCAAAATCTGCTTTAATTCTTACTGTTTTTATAGCTTTACTTAAAGGGGACTCTAAAGGATAAAACTTTACTTCCACAGGATCAGACAGTTCTTGAGCACGATTTACAGCATAAAGCACTGCAGTATGTTCTAAAGTATCATTGTATCCTTGAATTAATAGTTTGTTTTCATAATACGATGCCATTACTTCATTTTCTTTACCATCTGATAGAGTATATACACACTTCACTGCCAATAAATCTTCCGAATTGGGAATCTTATAAGAAATTGTAGCTCCACCGGCAGACGGCTCCACCGTAACATCTGTAACAATTCCCGGCTTACCTAAACTGCCACTAATAGGAGCCAGTTCTTTCTCCGAACAAGAAGAAAAGACCAACAGTAACAATAAAAAACTCAAATATTTCGTTTTCATACACTTATACTATTATTAAAAATAAACAATTACCACCCCGGATTCTGAATCAATTGCGGATTCTTTACAATATCCGATTCAGGTATAGGGGCTAAATAATTTTTAAATGAGAAAGACTGTTCATAAACAGGAGTCACCGTATAATAATTTTCCGCATCAGAAGCATTTATGTTCCACCCTTGAATCAAACGATTTTGTTCTTGCAATGCAGTTTTCCAACGGCGACTATCCCAATAATAACTTCCTTCGCAGGCTAATTCAATCTTACGTTCACGCTGAATGATTTCGCGCATACCTTCTTTTGTTGTCGGTTTTTCCGGATGATTCGAATATTTACGCCAGCTTTGCAATACACCGTCCAATCCGGCACGCTCACGTACCATATCTATATATTTATAAACCTCTGCATCAGGTACATTTTTCGATTCGTTCAATGCCTCGGCACACATCAGCAATAAATCTGCAAAACGCATATCCGGAAAAGGATATGACTCCCAGGTCACACTGTTAGCATCACGATAAGACGAATTTATTGAAACCAATTTTTTAGGCCAATAACCAGTTGCATTATAATTTCCAGGATCTGCCGCAGAAGAATATTCTCCAAAACGATTTTTAGGGTACAGACACTCTGCATCATCATCCGGTATATTTTTGTAAGAATTTCCATACCATTTACCACGATCGAAACCTAATGTTGAATAAAAACGTGGTTCACGGTCAAAGTTCAATCCTGCAGTTTGTTCCCCTTTCTGAATATAATAACGATTTCCTTCATCCCCTGTACGCAGACTATAACGGTTCGTATAATCATACATTATATCTTCTTCAATGGGAACCCCATTTTTCGAATAAAACCATTCAACAGTCGACAAAGGAACGCTCAACCTTTGTTTAGTACCCAAAGTTAAAGCAGACTCAAAATAAGTAAAACAGTCTGACTGGAACCCTCCATCAACAGGATAAGACGTGTTACTCCAAATTAGTTCAGCATTCCATCTGTGACTAATAACACCTCTCAGTGTTTGAACCTGCAAAGTTTGATCTGATAATTTCTTTGCCGATATATAATCAGAAGTTCGGTACAAACGAATTCCTGCAGTTTCACAAATATCTACAGCTTTTTTACATGCTTCTGCCGCAGTTGTCCAACGTGAAGCATCATAAGTCTGATTAAAAAATGGTTCTCCGTTATGATCCCTGAAACTATTATAGTCAGTATTTCCATTAAACAAAGGGCTGGCCCAATACAAAAGTATCTTAGCCTTCAACATATAAGCTGCCGGCTGCGTAAAACGTCCTAACTCTGTTGTCGGATTTGAAAGAATCAACGGTAAAGCTTCACTTTCTATCACTTCATCCATCAGATCAAGAACATACGAAAAACAATCATCCACTTTTTCGCGGTAAACACGTACAGCTTGAGTAGATTCGTTTACAGCCGGACTTTCACGTAACGGACAGATAGGTCCGTAATAAGACAATAAATAAAAATGAAAATAAGCTTTAAGCATTTTGACTTCAGCTATCATACGCTTTTTTTCATATTCATCTAAATCCTTTACATCACCTATCCCCATCATAAAAGTATTACAATCACGAATACCGGCATACAGCGAATAACTACTTGCCCAATAATTCATAAGTGCACTGGTCGGACTGTCTTGTCCTAACCCTAATTTCATACCAGTATCACCACTATACTCAGTATTTAAAATCATCTCCATAGCTCCATGAATCCCCGGATTCTCGCTCATACTCGCAGCCTTTGGTACTCTCCAATAACAAGAAGCCAGATATTTTTCTACAGTGTAGCGATCAGCAAAAGCATGCTCTTCGGTAGCCACATTGTCAGGAACCACATCCAGAAAATCACAGGATGTTGCAGCCAATGCAGTACAAACACATACGATATATTTATAAATTGATTTCATATTGTACTATTTTTCTTGTTTTAGAATCCTAAATTAATACCTACATTAATGACGCGTTGTATCGGATATCCCAAACCGTTTCCTGCCATTTCCGGATCCCACAGTTTGAATTTACTCCAGCATAATAAGTTTGTTCCACTTACGTACACACGTAAGTTTTGTACCTTAACTTTCTTTGTTAACATCTGTGGTACAGTATAACCTACTTCTACAGATTTCAAACGAAGGAACGTCGCATCCTGCATGAACCACGTACTCTTTTGGTTGTTGTTTTCAACAGACTGATTCGACAATCTGGGCCAGAATGCATACGGATTACGGTTACTTTCCGACCAATAACTATCGGCAATTACTTGCAAAACCTGGTTTTCACCTTTCAAACCATCGTCATCACTTTGACCGGAATTAGCGTCCATAAACGGAGTGATTTTCTTTTGGTCAAGCCAGAAAGACTGACGGGCTGATCCTTGAAAAAAGAAAGAGGCATCCAGTCCTTTATAACCGACAGAAAGTCCAAAGCCATAATTGATCTCCGGTGTCGTAGGATAACCGATGGGAACCTTATCCAACTCTGAAATTTTTCCATCTCCATTCACATCACGATATTTGATATCTCCCGCCATATAGTTACCGAACTGTGTCGGAGAGTTTTTTACTTCCTCATCGTCAATAAACAATCGTTCTGCAATATATCCCCACTCTTGTCCTAAAGACTTTCCGATCTTTGACAACCAGGGAGTAGAGCTATAATCCGGTTCTTCCCACTCTACCGCTTCACTCGTGGCATAGGTAAAAGTACCGCGTCCTGTCATCCACCAGTCTTTGTTGAAACTCTTCTCATAATTCAATTCCATATCGACACCATGCCCTTTTGCCTTTCCCAGGTTTGCCTTTACAGCCGGAAGGATACCCATTGTAGCAGGAATCACACGATCCAACAATATATTCTCACGACGTTCCGTAAAATACTCCACATTAGCAGATAAACCGAAAGTTGTCGTAGCCTCTAATCCGACATTCATTTTATAAGAAGTCTCCCAACCGATCTGATCGTTGGCATAACGATTGAAGCTAATAGCACCGGGATTATAATTCATCTGTGTACCCCAGTTAACTTTACGGTCTGCATTCATATTTACATCCGACAAGTAATAAAAACGATCATTCCCACTTCCTATCTGATCCTGACCGGACATACCATAAGAACCCTTAAATTTAAATTGAGAAAATACATCCTTTAACGGTTCAAAAAACGCTTCATTAGAGACCATCCATCCCAATGCCCCTGATGGGAAAAAGCCCCAACGGTTATTTTCTGAGAATCGTTCGGAACCATTATAACCAAAAGTAAACTCTCCGAAATAACGAGAATCGAAGTTATAAGCCAAACGACCGGCTAAACCTATATTTCTATAAGGTAATGACAATTGAAGATTATCCGCAATACCGGATTTCTGATTGCGCATCGTATAAACCAACAGAGCATTCACATTATGTTTATCATTAAATAAACGGGTATATTCTGCTTTTCCTTCCAAATAGATACTACTGTTTATATAGCGCTGCCCTGGTTCGTAATTAATCCATTCCGTACCATCGTTAGGATTTAAACGATTCAACTTATAAGAATTTGCCTGCAAATCATAAGATCCTATGCTATAATAAAATGGTTTATATGCACGATTTACAGAATATTCTGAATAACGATCCATATTGACAAGCACACTAGCCGTCAAACCCTCTGTTATCATTTTCAAATCCTGATTCAACACAAATTGTGTCAGCATCGTATTCTTACTGTACTCATTATAACCTCTTAAAGCCTGCGCATAAGGATTAACATAGTTAGCACTTCCATAATTACCAAATAAAATATGATTAGCATGGGCATATTTTTCATCCGGTTCATAATATGGTTTAAACAAAACAGGATTAGCCTGCATCACATGAGTATACATACCACTACCACCGCCAATAGGCCCTGAATAATCATCAAACGCAGCACTCATTCGCAAAACCAGTTCTGTCGTTTTAGTCAAGTTCACATTCACATTTGAGCGAATTGTATATTTCATCAAATTGATATTCGAGTTGAAATTATTACGTTTATCAACCTTCACATTTCCATTATCTCGTGTCATATTGGCCGCCACATAATAACGAGCAACCGTACCGCCACCACTCACACTGATATTTGCACGCTGATTCATAGTCAAATCTTTGAACATGGTGCTATACCAGTCTGTCGAAGGGAAAATATCCGGATATAACCCACGTTCAGTCATGGTTATCTTTTCCTGAGAATATAAAGCTAACCCCAACGGATCACGTGTTTTAATTGCCTCATTCTGCATCCGCATGTAGGTAACCGGATCCGCTTGATCGACCCGGCTGGTAGGAGTAGAAAATGAATTTTCAATACGGACATTCACTGCGACCTTACCTTCACGTCCTTCTTTTGTTGTTACGGAGATAACACCATTTGCACCACGCGCACCATACAATGCTGTAGCCGTTGCATCTTTCATGATTGTAAAGCTGGCGATGTCATCGGTGTTCAAACGAGCCAGGTCATCGGTACTCAATTCGATTCCGTCAATCAGAATCAAAGGATCTTTTTTCGCATCTGCTCCAAAAGTCGTGATACCGCGAATAAAGAAGTTGGCATTATCCTGCCCCGGTTCACCACTTGTCTGATAAGAAATCAAACCTGCTACACGACCAGCAAAGGCTGTGGTCAAGTTACTACTCGGAATTTTCAGTTCTGCCGGTTTTACTGTTGTGATAGCAGAAACCACGCTTTCTTTTTTCTGCTTGGCAAAAGCAACAACCGTTACTTCTTCCAACTCATCTGCTTTCGGCTCCATCACGATATTCAGGAACCCCTCTCCCTTATAAGTCAATTCTTTCGTTTCCATACCAATGAAGGAAACAACCAGTACCGCATTGGTATTAACTCCATCGAACTCAAAATTTCCATCTACGTCAGCAATCACACCTTTCGTACTTCCTTTGATTTGCACAGTAGCACCAGGTAGCGGATCACCACCGGTGTCAGAAATCTTACCTTTTACTTTTTTCGAGTTCTGTAAAACAAGGCCGACTAACGGTTCCATCCTGTTTCTTTCCTCATCATAGCGACTAATTTGAATGTCTCTCTTCTCTGTTGCAGGTATATTTCCGGCAGCAAATACCGGAATTGTACAAACAAATGGCAGGGAGACAAAAAGTCCTAAGAGTACTTTTTGCTTCATAATGTATAATTTTTAGGATAAATATAAATTAGGTTATCTTCTCTTTCTCTAAGTCTTACTTCCGTGAAGAGACAGTACTATCTCCTGTATGGAGGCAATACTGTCTCCGGCATGGCGATAACGGTATCTCCAGATAAAAGACAGTAAAATATTCTATTGCGATAAAATTATTCAATCTCCGGACGGTCGCTTCCTTCTCCCGTTCCTACATGTACCGGAATCGAGACAGAACGAGGGGTTTTCAAGGTTATTCCTGTACCTTTTGTATATTGTGTGGTTACGGTCAGTTCATATTCGCCGTCGGTCAGTTCAGTAGGGACTAAAAAGATCAGCTCCGAAGGGTTATTAGTAGCAAACATATCCTCAGTCACTTTTGTCACAGTATCGTTCTCCTTATTACGAATAACGATACCCACAGAAGCATCATCACCTACAACCTTCAAATATGCACCGCGAATCACAAAATTCCGTCCGGGAGTCATACTACCATCTTTCAATTTGGTTTTCTTGTCTTCTGTTTCCAGGATATACATGACATCATTTTTCTCACCTTGTATAACCACCTGGGTTTTGGCCATTTCTTCCCGCAATACTTTATCCTGACTGAAGGATACATAAATACTGTTCTTTTCAGGATTCCAACGTCCTCCCTCTATCAGACCTGTAAAACGTGGAACCGCATAAAACAATCCGGTATTAACATTGTAACCATTCATCAGAAAACGGGCTATGATACGTTCGTAAAGGCTAACAACGTGTACCAGTGTTTCTTGTCTTAAACCGGTATCCTCTTCCCGCATTTCTTTGTACACCTGTTCAAGACCAACATTTCCGGCAGCATCAAGAATCAAAATCTTGTCATTAGGATCTTTCGTCACACTATTGGGTACGATCCATCCTTTTAATTTGTTTTGCATAATAGCTCAAATTGTGAAAGACTAATCTTTCTGGTTTGTATTAAATATTGTAAATCCTACAACCTAAAAAAGCAATAGTCTTAGCAGAACTATGGTATCCATCTACATATTCTGGAAGTTTATTCAATAGAAGTCGTATATTATGACAATAAAACTCAGATTGGATATCTCAACTCATTCTTTGAAAATAAACACATCAAACAACTGAATAAACATTACAATCTCAAATTAAATATTTTGAAATACAGATTTTGAAAGTTTATATTTATTTGTACTTTATCAGCTGTTTCGAAAGATAATCCATTATCAAAGAATGAAAGTCTATTTTCTATTCTTAGAAAGCTCTGTATTTTTGCATTGTTAATTAAATAACCTAAAACAATACCATAGTTCTGCTAAGACTACAGTAACTCAGATGAAAAAATATGGTTATATAATCTTCCATACAGGTATGATAGTTTCTCCCGAAATTATCTAAATATAAAAAACTAAAACTTTAGCACACATCAAAAAAATCAATTAAACATCAAGTTCTTTCATCATATTATATATATGTAACCGGCATTTGATTATTTGCACAATCTTTCGATTAGATGTACAATCTTTCGATTTGCCATACCTCAGCATTCTTTAAACTTACATTTTAAATATTTGTAAAAATCGGATATTACATAACTATTGAACTTTTCCCTTAAAATAGCGAATGAACAGCTTATGTCAAAAACAACAAAGGTGCAGTCTGGGTGCTCAAAAAACCCTAAAGTGTGCAGATTTCAGGTTAAAGTTCTTTGAGATAAAGAATGTTTGACTACTTTTGCAATCGGTAATTTTTTTACTAATTACCAATTAATTTTCAGACAATAGAAATCTAATATTCCTATTAATATGAGTTTAAGAATTATTGTTTTAGCGAAACAGGTTCCGGACACACGCAACGTGGGAAAGGATGCGATGAAAGAAGACGGAACGGTAAACCGTGCCGCCCTTCCTGCCATCTTTAACCCGGAAGACCTGAACGCATTGGAGCAGGCACTGCGCCTGAAAGATGCCTACCCCGGATCGACTGTTACATTACTGACTATGGGACCGGGACGTGCCGCCGAAATCATCCGTGAAGGTTTATACCGCGGAGCAGACGGCGGCTTTTTGTTAACCGACCGTGCCTTTGCAGGAGCCGATACACTGGCAACATCATACGCCCTGGCTACGGCTATCAAAAAAATTAACGAGTACGATATTATCATCGGTGGCCGTCAGGCTATCGACGGAGATACTGCACAGGTAGGTCCCCAGGTAGCTGAAAAGCTGGGATTGACACAAATCACCTATGCTGAAGAAATCCTGAACGTGGATGAAGCAGCACGCCGTATCACCGTAAAACGTCATATCGACGGAGGCGTGGAAACCGTAGAAGGCCCGCTGCCTATCGTAATCACAGTAAACGGCTCGGCAGCTCCCTGTCGTCCGCGTAACGCCAAACTGGTACAGAAATACAAACGTGCCATGGGAGCACAGGAAAAAGCGGCTCAACCGACAGCCTGCCACCCCAATGGCCCGCAAGCTATTCAGTATCCTGAACTATACGAAACACGCCCGTATCTGAACATCCCCGAATGGAGTGTGGCTGATGTGAACGGCGACCTGTCTCAATGCGGATTATCCGGCTCGCCGACAAAAGTAAAGACTATACAAAATATCGTGTTCCAGGCAAAGGAAAGTAAAACACTGACCGGCTCGGACAAAGATATAGAAGATATGATTGTTGAACTGTTAGCTAACCATACCATCGGATAAGATTATGAATAACGTATTTGTATATTGTGAGATTGAAGGCACAACCGTTGCCGATGTAAGTCTCGAACTTCTGACCAAAGGTCGCAAGTTAGCGAATCAGTTAGGTTGCCAGCTGGAAGCAATTGTTGCCGGTAGCGGCCTCGAAGACGTAGAAAGCCAGGTGTTGCCTTACGGTGTCGACAAACTGCATGTGTTCGATGCACCGGGCTTGTTCCCTTACACATCCCTGCCCCACTCTTCCGTACTGATCAACCTGTTCAAGGAAGAAAAACCCCAGATCTGCCTGATGGGCGCTACTGTTATTGGCCGCGACCTCGGTCCGCGTGTATCATCCGCACTGACCAGTGGTCTGACTGCCGACTGTACTTCATTGGAAATCGGTCCTCATGAAGATAAAAGAGCAGGTATCACTTACGAAAACCTGTTGTATCAGATCCGTCCGGCATTCGGCGGTAACATCGTTGCCACCATCATCAACCCCGAACACCGTCCCCAGATGGCTACCGTTCGCGAAGGTGTGATGAAGAAAGAAATCCTGGACGCAAATTATAAAGGCGAAGTGGTAAAACACGACGTAGCTAAATTTGTTCCGGAAACGGATTATGTAGTAAAGGTGATCGACCGTCACGTAGAAAAGGCAAAACACAACCTGAAAGGCTCTCCGATCGTCATAGCCGGCGGTTACGGAATGGGTTCGAGGGAAGGATTCGACAAATTGTTCGAACTGGCTAAAGAACTTCACGCCGAAGTAGGTGCCAGCCGTGCAGCCGTCGATGCCGGTTTCTGCGATCACGACCGTCAGATCGGCCAGACAGGTGTAACAGTTCGTCCGAAATTATATATCGCTTGCGGTATCTCCGGACAGATACAGCACATTGCAGGTATGCAGGATGCAGGTATCATCATCTCTATCAACAACGACGAGAACGCTCCGATCAACACGATCGCCGACTATGTTATCAACGGCACAGTTGAAGAAGTGATCCCGAAGATGATTAAATATTACAAACAGAACAGCAAGTAAAGAGATGGCAAATTATTATACAGACATACCGGAACTCAAGTATCACTTGAACAATCCGATGATGGAACGTATTTGCGAACTGAAAGAACGCAATTACAGAGATAAAGAAGAGTTCGATTACGCACCGCAGGATTATGCCGATGCAATGGATTCATTCGATAAAGTGCTTGAAATCACCGGGGAAATCACCGGAGAGATCATTGCTCCCAACGCCGAAGGTGTTGACGAAGAAGGTCCTCACTGCGCTAACGGACGTGTGGAATATGCTTCCGGAACAAAACAGAACCTGGATGCCATGGTGAAAGCCGGCCTGAACGGAATGACCATGCCGCGTCGTTTCGGTGGTTTGAACTTCCCGATCACTCCGTACACCATGTGTGCCGAAATCGTTGCCGCCGCCGATGCCGGATTCGGAAACATCTGGTCTCTACAGGATTGTATCGAAACATTATATGAATTCGGAAACGAAGACCAGCATAACCGTTTCATCCCGCGTATCTGCGCCGGAGAAACCATGTCTATGGACCTGACCGAGCCGGATGCCGGTTCTGATTTACAATCCGTCATGCTGAAAGCTACCTTCGACGAAAAAGAAAACTGCTGGCGCCTGAATGGTGTAAAACGATTTATCACCAATGGTGATGCAGACCTTCACCTGGTACTGGCCCGTTCGGAAGAAGGAACGAAAGACGGACGTGGTTTGTCTATGTTCATCTACGACAAGAAGCAGGGTGGTGTAGACGTTCGCCGCATTGAAAACAAGTTGGGTATCCACGGCTCTCCTACTTGCGAATTGGTTTACAAGAATGCAAAAGCAGAACTTTGCGGCGATCGCAAATTAGGCTTGATCAAATATGTAATGGCGTTGATGAACGGTGCCCGCCTGGGTATCGCTGCACAATCTGTCGGTTTGAGCCAGGCTGCCTACAATGAAGGAATGGCTTATGCCAAAGAACGTAAACAGTTCGGCAAAGCGATCATCGACTTCCCGGCAGTTTACGATATGCTGTCTATCATGAAAGCGAAGCTGGATGCCGGTCGTGCACTGTTGTATCAGACTTCACGCTATGTGGATATCTACAAAGCGCTGGATGATATTTCACACGAACGCAAACTGACTCCGGAAGAACGTCAGGAACAGAAGAAATATGCAAAACTGGCTGATTCATTCACCCCGTTGGCAAAAGGTATGAACTCTGAATACGCCAACCAGAATGCGTACGACTGTATCCAGATTCACGGCGGATCAGGTTTCATGTTGGAATATGCTTGCCAGCGTATTTATCGTGATGCCCGTATCACTTCAATCTACGAAGGTACGACACAGTTGCAGACTGTTGCCGCTATCCGTTATGTAACAAACGGTTCTTATCTGGCAACCATCCGCGAATTCGAAACAATCCCATGTTCTGCGGAAATGGAACCGCTGAAAGCACGACTGGTAGAAATGGCCAACAAGCTCGAAGCATGCATGAACAAAGTGAAGGAAGCGCAAAATCAGGAATTACTGGACTTCGTTGCCCGCCGCCTTTATGAAATGGCTGCCGACTGCGTCATGGCTCACCTGTTGATCCAGGATGCAACAAAAGCACCTGAATTATTCAGTAAATCAGCCGTAGTATACTTGAACTATACAGAAGCCGAAGTAGAAAAACACAACAGCTTCATCGAAAAGTTCAACGCTGAGGAATTAGTAAACTACAGACAATAATAAGTATTGTCTCTCCATAAAAAAGCCGGATATCATCTTTATTCTGATATCCGGCTTTTTTCAGATATTACCGATGAGAAGAATGCCATAATATCCATTGCATAATCCCTCTTAATGATAAATAGATCAGGAATGCCATCCATAAGGCATGGTTTCCCATCACACCGTAAAAGAGATAATAGACCACAAAAAACAGTCCCGAAGCCACCAGCATCGAATAAAGCATCAACCGGGTAGCTGTTGCACCAATCAGGATACCGTCCCAAAGGAAAGCGGCAAAGCCAGCCAAGGGAATAGCCAAAACCCAATAATAATAACTTCCGGCAGCATTAATGACTATTGTATCATTCGTCAGCAATCCCAGAAAATCTTGTCCACCTATCATATATAGAATCGTAAAAGACAACGACAATCCCCATCCCCAACGGAATAGCAGACGAATCATCCTTTGTAATCCTGTATTGTTTCGTGCGCCGACATAACGTCCGGTCATCGCTTCACCAGCATAGGCAAAGCCGTCCATTATATAGGAAAATAGTGTAAACAGCTGCATCAACAACGTATTAACAGCCAATACGACATCTCCCTGCCGTGCACCTGTCGATGTAAAAAAGGTAGTGACGGCCACCAAACATAATGTACGGAAAAAGATATCGCTATTCACCTGAAAGAAACGCTTCATAGCTGTCTTGCCGATTATCTCCCGCCAACGAAAAGCAATTTTCAACCGCCCGTAATAACGAAGCCAAAGCAACGAAGCCATAAAAAGTCCGGCATACTGAGCAATCAACGTACCCAACGCCACTCCTTCTATCTTCATATCCAGCAAATACACGAAAGAAAGGCTGGCAACAATATTCACCACATTCTGTGTAATCGCTATAAACATCGGGAAACGTGAATTTTGCATGCCGATAAACCACCCAGCAAAGCTATAAAGTCCCAATACGGCAGGTGCTCCCCATACACAAATATTAAAATAAACCGTAGCCAGTTCGCGCACCTCCGGGGTAGCATCTATCAAAAGAAAAGCTATTTTCCGGATCGGATATTGAAGCAGCAACAGACATAAAGCGATAAACAACCCCACTCCCACTGCCCGTAACAAAACACGTGTCACCTCTTTCAGGTCACGCTGCCCAAAAGCCTGCGAAGTCATACCACTCGTCCCCATCCGCAGAAAACCAAACAGCCAGTAAATAATATTGAACAGCATCCCTCCTACGGCGATCGCCCCGATATAAGCCGCCGATCCTAAATGACCGACAATAGCGACATCAATCAGTCCCAATAACGGAACGGTTATATTTGAAACAATAGAAGGTATTGCTAATTGAAGAATTTTTTTGTTCATGTTATTGTATATACCAAAAGCTTATTCTTAAATTTGTAAGCAAAGTTACGGATTACTTTATATATAACATTATAACGCAACAATGTTTCAATAACAGATAAAGGATGTTATTATAGGGAGTGAGCATGGTTCATGACCAAAGATCAGACGCATGAAATAGCAGGCCTGCCTGCTTCCAAACATAAAAAGACGAAACAGGCATCCAAGCCATTCCGAAAACGGATGTGCATGGATGCCTGATTTTTTAAGTCAGCAGGAACACCTGCCGAAGGCTATTTATCAAAACGTGGAGAAGTCCATCCCTCCTCCGGGATAATCACCGATGTGATCTTCTCACCATTGATCTGGAACGGAGACAGGAACATCGGGCGGCGATCATAACCGGAGGGCATAGTCGATTGCGACACCGAACAAGCATTGTAAGCAACATACCAATACCCGTTGGCCGACTTGATGACACGCATGACATTGCTCGGGGCGGTATACTCCGTACCCGCCTGGATAAACAGATCCCCATTCGTCGACATCAAATCGCCCGCCCCAGAACGATAAGGCCCCGTGGCGGATGATGCCGTCGCATAACGAACTTCGCCATCGACATCTCCAAAAATGAAATACCGGCCCGCTTCACGGAACATGGCGATATTGCCAAACGAAGCTGAAGAGACCTTGACCGGCTCCCCGTCCAGCTTGGGAAGAGCCGCCGCATCGAAAACGATTCCATTCGAAGAGGTCACGCTATAGGGGATTCGGATCTTTTGCACATAAGAACCTTCGGATGAAGTATATCCTATATAAATTTCATTGGCATCCGTAGCCATGACAAACGGATCCCGCAAGCTGCCCGCACCGAGTGACGAAGCCGTCAAGAGACAGCCGTGGTCCACATATGGCCCCTGCGCCGAAACAGAGCTGGCGATGCCGATAGCATCATCCTTGTCTGTCGAATAAGCCATAAAATAACGGGAAGCAGACACGGTCGTCTCGGCATCATCAACCGTGATTTCCTCACTCACCGTGCAATAGTCCACCGAGAGCGAATTTATACGTCCCGAAATCCATTTGGGACGGTTTGCAGCAGTAAAACTCACTTGCTGGTTAGTTTCCCATATCATGGAAGTGGAAGAATAGATACTCGGACAACAATAGTCCACACCTACGGCCCATTGAGTCTCACCACCGATCGCCACGAAATTAGTAGAAGTGACAACCAAAGTCCCTCCTTCCAAAGATGGCTCCCATACCGGATTATGATAGCTGACAGCCTCAACATTCGTACTACCGCCCCACTCTATAGAACCGATGCCATCTCCCTCCATATCCGTACAACCTGTTTGCAATAATTGCACGCCACCTAACAAGATCGCGGCAAATGTAATATTTGATAACTTCTTCATAATCGATTATTCAAAACTAAATTTATTACAGACTAATATCCCGGATTCTGTTCCAACCCCGGATAATAAGAAATTTCCCGCTGGGGAATCGGGAAAAGATGGCTTGTCCCGATCGTATAGGTCAGAAAATCCTCATCTCGTTCAGCCAAGGCATTGACCCCTGCCTGTGTGTAAATATCCCCCCAACGGTCTAGATCGTTAAACCGCAGGCATTCGCCGCACAGCTCCATCACACGCTCATGCTTGATCCGCGCAAGCAGCAGATCGTAAGAACCGAAGTCACTGGCATTCAAGTCGGTCATGTTGACACGACGCCTTACCTTGTTGATATACTCGACAGCTGTTGAGCGATCCGTACCAAGTTCGTTCAATATCTCGGCATAATTAAGATAAACCTCCGCCAGACGGATCATGCGATAGTTAATGTCGGAAGAATAACGTTCCGTGTATCCAGTCTTGCTATCGACTTGCGAATATTTGCGCCAATAACAAGGCTTCGCAAAATGGTTGATCGAATCAAGCTGGGCCCAGTTCTTGCCATGATAAAGAATTTCATCGACATAATCGGGATCTTCATAGAACAATGTATAATGCTTACGGATATCCACCTTTCCATCCTTGTCTGGCTCTAGATCGAACTCGTCCAACAACCACTGGCGTGGAGAGACATCGTCCCAAGCCGCGCCTCCCGAAGAGGCCAGATACAAGCCTAAATATTGCGGACGGTGCAAGCCGGAATAATCACCCATATAAGAATTTGTCCCCGTGTACTTGTAAGGGAGTTCGAAGATCGACTCGGAATTGAACTCATTCCGGCTGGTAAAATTATCCACATAATCCGGCACAAGGGAATAGATGCCAAGGGCGAAGATGTCTTCGCAGTTCTTTTTGGCCGCCGTCCAAAAAGCCGTGGCCTCGGACGAATGGGAAGCCGCCATCGCATCGACCGACGAAGGCCGTTTGCAATAGCCGGCAAGTTGCATGTTGATCCGACACATCATGCCGTAAGCACCACCCTTCGTCACACGTCCAAGATCGGCTTCCGGCCACGTGACAGGCAACAATGCCGAAGCTGCTTCGAAGTCTTTCAGAGCAAACATATAACTGTCATACTGGTTCATGATGCCATCACCTATTCCGTCTGAAGTCGAAGCAGTCGTTTGCTTCACACTCTGCCCATACAACGAAGCCATCCACCAATAGGCCGACGCCCGAATAAACAAAGCTTGCCCCTTGATTTCATTGAAACGGTCGCCAGCCAAGACAGCTTCACCCTTTTCATTCAAAGCGTCCAAGACCTGGTTAGCAAAATAAATCTGGGTATAGGCATCGCGCCAAGGGTAAGCATAAGCCGTCGAATTGTTGGCTATATAAGGGCTATGCAGGAAATTCCCATAAGAGGGAATGATCGTGTTCGGCGAAGTGGAATACCCCTCGTCGCTACGCAACACGTTGATCTGATGATACCAACGGGCAAAACCGCCTTCACTCTGCCGTTGATACCGATAAGCCGCGGCAAGCCCCGATTCGAAATCGTTTTCAGTTTGCCAGTAATTGTCCACCGTATACCGGTTCGGATCGCTGAGAGACAACCAATCGTCGCTACAAGAAATACCCCCTGAAAGGAGCAACAAGCCGGCGAACCAAACAACTATATTTCTATTGATTATATTCTTCATAATCTTGTCTTAATAAATAATTTGATTTAACATTAGAATGAAACCTGCAAACCGAACGTGTATTGACGTGCATTGGGATATTGCCCCGAATCGTATCCTTGAGCAAACACATTCGTGCAAATCAATTCAGGATCATATCCTTTATACTTCGTAATGGTCCAAAGATTCTGCGCACTGACATATACACGCAGACGCTGCACGAAAAACTTCCGGCTCAAAGTTTCCGGCAGGCTGTATCCGAGTTGCAAATTCTTGAGCTTCAAAAATGACCCATTCTCAAGGAAACGCGTGGTGTTCCCTTTCGTATTGTCACTCGCATTGGCATACATACGCGGATTCTCATTCGACGGATTGTCCCACGTCCAAGGAAAATAATCGCTCGGCATATTGTTCACAAACGATGCCAACGTCCCCTGGCGGACAGAATTATAAATTTTGTTTCCATACCGGGATGTCCAAAGCATATTAAAATCAAACCCTTTATATTCGACTGTAGCATTCAGCCCGGCCTCGAACTTCGGAAGCGGGGAACCGCAATAAACACGGTCGTCATCGTTAATGGAGCCGTTCCCGTCCACATCGACATAGCGCACGTCACCCGGTTGAGCCGTAGCCTGGACAATCTTCACCGTACCGTCTTCCAATGTCGTGGTATGGGCATACACCTCGTCCTTGGACTGGAAAATCCCATCTGTCTGAATCAGATAAAAATCACCAATCGAACGACCGACTTCCGTACGGCTGTAAGAGGAATCATAAAAATCAGCATCACCTAAACGGAGAACTTTATTCCGGACAGTCGAAATGTTCGCGCTGACCGAATACGAAACATCGTCCACATGGTCGCGCCATCCCAGATTGAACTCAATCCCTTTATTACGGATCTTCCCGTAATTGGTCCATAGGGCGTTCGTACCCGTAGCCCATGCCGTATTGATATTGTAAAGGAGATCGGAAGTTGTCGAATTAAACCATTCGAAGCTACCGAAAAGCCGGCTATTGAGCAAATCGAAATCAACACCGATATTGACGGATGTCTTGGTTTCCCACTTCAAGTTCTGATTGACACGTTGCGTAACAAGCGCTCCTGTCACGACATTTTCATTGTCGGGGCCATACCAGTTCCACATATTCGAAATGCCGATCAAAGGCTGGTAGGACGAAATACCGGGCAGATAAGAATAATTTCCCAACGACTGCATATCACCGATCTTGCCCCAACTACCACGAAGTTTCAAACTGTTAAACACATTGCTGATGTCCGAGTCCTGCCAGAAAGCTTCATTCGACAAATGCCAGCCCAATGAAAACGATGGGAAATAACCGCGACGATTGTCGAGACCGAACTTGGAACATCCGTCTGTACGGAAATTGACCTGAGCCAAATAACGATGGTCGTAATTATAATCCAAGCGCAAGAAATAAGAAAGCATACGGCGTTGTTCCTCGCTCCCTTTCATCGAATTCATAGTCGTACCCAAAGTGATCTCGGCCAAACTGTCATATTGCTGGTCATAGATGCTAGCTGAAAGATTATGCCAAGTCACAACCTCGGACGACATACCGGCCATCGCCGTAATATTATGTTTCCCTATTTCCTGATTATACGTCAATGTATTTTCTAGCAGGAACGTCGAATTGGAACTATTCGATTCCGACAACAGGTTCTCATGGCTAGTGTCGTCATTAAGCCTGATCGACCAATAATGCGACAAGGATTTATTATGCGCCCAGGTTGCATCCAGCCCCATATTGAAATGGTACGTGAAATACTTCAGAAACTTCAAATCCGCGTACACATTGCCAAGCACTCGGTCCGCACGGTTTTTCCCCACCGTTGCCTTTTGGATACCGACCGGATTGGTAATATAAGTAGGAAACATGGCACTTCCATGGCCGAATCCGCCGACATTAGCCTCGTCATATACTGCAATCACCGAAGGCGTTTGCAACGCGTTCAGGAAAGAACCGCCCTGAAGGGGAACCGCGTCCGTATGATAGAACGTAAAGTTTTCTCCGATCGTCAAGGCACCATAAGTGGCATCGCTGTTAAAACGTACACTTGCACGCTGATATGTAGGCCCATCTACCACACCCTTCTGATCCAAGAAACCTCCTCCGATAGACGTGTGCATGTTTTCAGACCCTTGCGTGTACATCAAATTATAATCTTGCGTGATACCCGTCTGGTATACAGCCTTCTGCCAATCCGTATCCGGCAGAGTCATGCCTGCCCCCCCTCCATTGGCGATCACAGGCCAAGGGATCTGGGCATTGATATAGCCCAACTCATTATATTTCATGTATCCGGCGGCATCCATCATATCGATCTTGTTCGACATCTGCGCCACTGAAACATTGGCCGTCACATCAAGCGATGGTTTCCCGGCTTTTCCGCGCTTGGTCGTAATCAAAATCACCCCGTTTGCGCCTCGCGCCCCATAAATAGCTGCAGCAGAAGCATCTTTCAATACTTGCATGGACTCGATCTCGTTCGGATTGATATTCCCGATACCGCTCACGATCAATCCATCGATCACGTATAAAGGCCCCACATTGTTAAACGAGCCGATACCACGGATACGAACATTTGCCGTACTCCCCGGCTGGGAAGATGTCTGGACGGAAACACCCGGAACCTGCCCCTGCAACATAGAAGCAGCATCGGTATTAGGTAACTTCTTGGCAGCCTCCATATTTACAACACCGACCGAACCAGTCAGATCTACTTTCTTCTGTGTGCCGTAGCCAATTACGACAACTTCCTCTAAAGCCTGTGAGTCCTCAGTCAAGATTATTTTCAATTTCGTCTCATCCCCTACTTTGACCAACCGGGTCACGAATCCTATATAAGAGACTTTTAAGGTAACCCCTTTTTCCACATTCAAAGTGAACACTCCGTCGATATCAGTGATCGTACCATTCGTCGTACCATCAACCGACACGTTTACTCCCGTTAAAGGTTCACCGGTTTGGCTTTCCACTGTTCCGGTAACGCTCTTCATCGTTTGTGCATATCCACATACAATGCAGAGACTCATCATCAGAACTCCCGCGATGGTTTTATTTATAATATGTATAATCGATTTATTTAAATCATTTTTCATTATATTCGTACGTTTAATAGTTAACTAAACAAGCAACTCACACATTGCTCATATATTTACCGGACTTCACATCATGATGCCATTCCGGTTTGTCACATCCATCATACCTTCCTCATAGGCATATCGTTTTAAGATTAATACCATGAGCAAGGTCATATTTGTCAAGACAAAGTAATCCTACTATACGATGAATATAATTCCGCGATGAAATTGCGGAATTAATCACAAGTACTTGTGATCCCGCCACATTATATTCTAATGTCTTCATAAGACCATTGCTATTTCTTATACCAAAAACATTCACCCCAGGTCATCAGACAATTCGGTTTTCGCACATCCTCCAATTTGACATACGAAGCCCAATAAGATTCACGATGATCGATTGTATGCCCCAACTCATTCTCATGACCGGTAAGAACAAGTTTCGGATTGAAACCGTCGATCGTATCTGACAGACGATTAGCCCAGCAATTGATCATCAAGACATCGACTTCCGGGATTTTTTTATACACGGTCAATAACCACTTCAAGTCTTCCTTATTATATTGGTCACCTGTCTGGACAAAAGTAAAACCTTCTGATGTTGTTACCACATGGATGTTGTTCATCATCTCGCTTTGATGTCCGGGAAGTATCTTGACCTTTAATTTACTCCTTTTCAATTTAAACTTCTTGTCCATAATTTGCTCTGAACGTACATGAGTAACAGCCCCATTACCCATCAAGACATCCGTTGGAGCCACAACCTCTTTCCCTGCATCCGTAAACATCTTCACAACTACAGGATCTACATGATCCGGATGATTGTGCGAAAGAAACATGATATCGCATTGCTCGGCGATGGCACGCATTTTTCCGTCTGATATCAAATGTCCCCCCTCTTTCATTTTTCCTCCTCTATATAAGTCAAAAGCAACCGTTGCACTTTTGGTCCTGACAATAAAACCGTCATTATATAGCTTATAAACCTTCATGCCTTCCGTCAACGGCAGCTTCAGATCTTCGAGGACGCTGTTCAAACGTACATCCGCAAAATCTGAAAGCACCTTGCTTCCATCCAATCGTGTATCATGGAAAATACCATCCAACAACAATAAAGCAGATTTACGTGCCAACGCAGGTTCACCTACCGAGGGCATATTTTCTTTCAGAAGAACATCCACCAACCGGAATATCTTTTCAGTCTGGTTTACCAAATAAACTTCTTGCTTTCCCCAGAAAGGAGTTGTTTTTTCTTGCTTTTGCGCAAATGATGCGCTTGTCATAAAAAAAAGGAATAATAAAAATAAGTTTTTTTTCATCACAGATATTTATTAAAATTACACAAAGCTACACAACATTCACCATTTCATTCTTTAACAAAACATATTTATTTCCGCAAAAAACACTCCAAAAAGATAAACCCAAAACATAAATATTCGTTTCTTCCCTCATCCTCTTCCAGCCACTATTTGGTCGCTATTTGTTCCATCGGAGATAGAACAAATAGCGAAAAGAGAACGAAGGGAAAATGGAAATTTCCTTCCCCTTTAGTTTTTCGATTCTGGTGTCTTGCTGAAAATAGCGTGAATACGTTTCATGTCGAACTTGGGGGTACGGTCATAATAGTAAATACCGTTTTGTTCCTGTTCCACATCTGTTAATTGTGTATAACAATATCCCCAAATATCATTCGAAAGAGACAACACGACATCCACCTGGCCTTTAAGGCGAGCATAGAACTCTTCCAAAGAACGAGGCGGTTCGCCATAACCCCAAGAGATATTCTGGGCACTCTCCATCTGCTGTACCGGATTCCATTTGATACCGCCAAATTCATCCACCAGATAAGGCATATCTTTCTTATATTCCAGGAAACGGTATTGATCCGTATATTTCAGACCGTTAAAACCGATATTTTTCGGCATCAACTGAATTTCCCATTTCGGAGTCACAAACAATTTACCGTCATTATACAACTGTTTCTTCAACTCTGCCGGATTTTGCTCATAATTATGAATCGTCCAGATATCGGTCGCAATATGTACACCCCCGCTCGTCCCGTGGAAAGGACGCGTCGGGTCGATCATTTTCGTCAAATTGTAGAGGTCATTCATCATACGCGGATATTGCACACGATCCGGCCAGAATTGCTCGTTAGTCGGTGTCCAAATCAGAAGGGACGGATGATTACGGTCGCGTTGCACGATTTCACACCATTCGGTAATGAAATTACGGGCCGTTTCTACATCGTTACAATCCATCCCCCAGCTGGAAGCTTCTCCCCATGTCAGATAACCCAGTTTGTCTGCCCAGTAATAAAAACGTTCTTCAAAAACCTTTTGGTGCAAGCGGGCACCATTGAAACCGGCTTCCATCGCAAGTATGATATCCCGTTTCAAAGCGGTATCGCTCGGTGCTGTCCAAATTCCGTCTGGATAAAAGCCTTGGTCAAGTACCAAACGCTGGTAATAAGGCTGATTATTCAAAAATACTTTATTGCCTTCGATATGAACCTTGCGCATACCGGCATAAGCTTTTACTTCATCGACAACTATGCCGTTTTTATCCAAAACCTTATATTCCAGATCATACAAGAAGGGATTTTCCGGACTCCAAGTCTTCATCTTCCTAACCGGAAGCACAACAGAAGATAACGAGCAAGCTGTAACAGTCTGGCTAGCTACCACTTTTCCATTATCTTTCAGTATTACCTGAAATTTTCCTCCCAATTCTTTGTAAAAACGAGGACGGACCACTATCTGTTGCTGGTCTATGTCTGTCAAAATCTGAACCGATTGTACCCCTTCCGAATGAACGGCCTCCATCCAGACGGTCTGCCAAATACCGGTTGTACGTGTATAGTTGCATGCATACGATTCATATTGCAAGTTTTGCTTTCCAGCCGGTTGCTTAGCTCCACGCACATCACTCTCCACATAAACGACCAAACTATGTGTCTGTCCCGGTTTTACAAAATCCGTAATATCGACAGAAAAAGAGGATGTTCCTCCGAAATGGCGGTTCGCCAATACGCCATCGATATAAACTTCCGACTTATAATATACAGCTCCGAAATTAAGCAAGATGTTCTTTCCGTCCCATTCCTGCGGAATCGATATCGAACGTTGATACCAGAAATGATTGATAAAATCCGTATATCCGATACCGGATAATTTACTTTCCGGACAGAAAGGAACGGTTATCTTTTTATCAAAACCTTTGGACTTATAAAACCCGCGTTCCATACCTGATCCGCCGAAATCGAAAGAGCAAGTCCATTCTCCATTCAAATTGACCCAAGATGCTCGCTCGAATTGCGGACGTGGATATTCCGCACGCGGAACAGCAAACAAAGCAGTTATACAACAAAACAGCAAAAATGTCGAAATATTCAGTATTCGTTTCATATTAATATAAGTTTATTTTAATAGCCAAATTCTCTTTGTCCGAAAATTCAGGTTTCAAAGATATTTTCAAGCCGCTAAAACCTCTTTCAAATATCAATCAAAAGCTTTCAAATATCAATCAAAATCGTACAACTGCCTCTTAAATAGTTTTTTCCGACTTTCGTCTGCCATCTGCAACAAACACACATAACACATTATACACATGAGACTTACCTGGTTGCAGACGACCCGTTTTATCTGCAACCCCATCTGTCACCTCCTTACCCTATCTTTACCACAAAATAACAAGTTCCACGCTTGGTACGTCGGGAAGGATACTTGTTTTTCTGCAACAAACGACCGAAATAAGACAATCGTTTGTTCCCCAGCTTCACACCACTCATCTTTTGCAAATAAAGGATTATTTCAATCGGAGAAAGACATTCGCTTTCCTCATCCGGTAAAGCGGGACGGAAATATTGCAGAAGCAATTGCTCTTCGACAGGCATTTGCTGAAAAACCTCATTACTCTTTGTCGTCGAAAACTCTTCTTCGGAAGTAAACCAATAACGCTCGCCCGCAGCTAAAGCAGCCGACGCCTGTGCATACAACTGCTCGTAATCTATTGCATATGAATTATCGATCGTACCGGTTATTTCAATACAAATAAAACGGCGGCTTCCGGTAGGATCAGACAACAAATCGTAATTATTGCAGGTAGCAATGAAAGAAGCATAACGATGCAACGCGTCGACACTCCGCTTATAAGGCTGACGAGCATTGACCACCGGCTTTTGCAGGACATGTTTCAAAAAACTCTGGTAAGCGGAACTAACCGAATCGAACTCGTCGATATTAATAAGGGCAAAACGGCTTAACATCAATTCCGCATTCCGCTTGTTACCGAAATCAATGCTATCGGTATAATATATACGCAAAGAAGGAGGCAACAAATTCCGACACCAGGTAGACTTGCCACATCCTTGCGGGCCCACCAGTAACGGCAACGAACTGTTCGCATGCAGATGCTCACGCCTGTGCCAATGCATAACCATACTCAAAAACCAAATATAAAACAAATCCCTCCAATGCGGATTGCCGGTCGGTAACGTATCCGCCAAAGCACGGATATGATCTTTTCCGTCCCAAGCAGGCAAATGATCCAGAAAGTCGTCCAACGGATGAAAAACAGGTGCACGATCCGAATAAACATACCGCTTCACATCCCTGTCCCACAAAGCCAGCCCCTCGGACTGAGCATTCAGCCCGATAGTGTTCAGGACGGTATCCGTTACCGGAGCAAACCGGATATAATAAGACCCGCGGGCACGGAACTCCACATCTCCGGTCAGCATATTCCGGCGGAATTCATAACGCCGTTTCATAAACTCATCTGTTTTAACAGCCATCAACTGTTCCTGGGGAATAGAAAATTTCTTCCCGAAATTCCTGGATAACAAATAAGCCGTATGTATCGTTTCCCTTATCTCTTCCTCAAAAAACTTCAGATCCCGGTATATCATCGTCCAGCGGACAGCATCTTCTTCCGGGATACCCGAATGGAAACAGTTCTCAGCCAACCGGATCAGAAAAGGCCTGACCTCTTTTCCCTCATCCAAGCCACCGGTCTTATCCAATGCATCCAGCACACAAGCATTATATAAGCGGGAAATAATATGGCTACGCTCATAACCGGGCATTAACCGCAATAAAGGGTCTTCATTTTTTCCGACTGCCTCCCTATAAGTAGTTTCAGCAACCAATTGCATCGGTTGCTCTTGCGTCAGCGGGATAGCCGAAGGGTTATAATAGACTTCCGGATCGTACGAATGTCTGCATCCCTGTTCCAAAGACAGGTTTTCAAAAGGGATATCCCATTGTAACTGAGCACGGTAATAGTTCACCGCACGACGGCAAGCCGACGCATGAAAGAGTTCTGCCAACTCTTTCGTTTGCGGTAAAGAACCATCCGGCAACGTAAACGGAAGCAAAATTTTTACACTTTTACCACTCGATCCCGTAAAAGCAGCCAGTGTTTGCGGAGCTTCCGAAGCCAGTTTCTTTATCCTTGCCACTTCCCCACTATCGGCCAGATTATTAACCTGCACCAACACAAGACCATTGTATACACTAAAATTCAGGCTATTATCTTTTTTCCTGAATAAGGCTGCAAACATTAATACGGGGATCTTTCCGGCATGGATATTTTTGTTTCCGGGCATTATGCTTATAAGCGATTCTCTTAACAGACCTATTTCCCGGCTATACTCTCCATGCCCTATTGTAGCCATGACAAGATTCAACTCTATATTTTTCAGCGACTTACCATCACCTTTTACTTGTGTTATTTTCATAAATACCGTTATTTTATTAGACATACGGATGACAGATGGCAGATACGGTTGCAGATAACACTCTATCATCTGCAATACCTAACAAAGTATTTTTCAACTATTTACTTTAAAAAGTGGCAGATGACAGATAAATTCCTGAAACTTTATGTACAACCTTATTTCAGCCTCGTAAACTCAATATCGCTCAGCCGGTCTTTCAGCTTCGGACTAGGTTTGAAGCCTATCCCCTTCAGTTTAATGGATTCAGCGCGAATTTTAGACGGTTCTTCCACATCGCGATTCGGCTGGGCGGTCACCGAGAAGGTGCCCAGACCGTCGATCGTCACCGTATTGCCTTCTTTCAAGGCTTCCGATATCAAAAGAGTCAGATTTTCGATCATCCCTTTAACATCCCCATACGTGAAAGTACTGGCATCGGCCATTTGTTCTGCCAACATATCGAGGTTGACATTACCATAACTTACGGTGGTAACCGAATACTTTACCTGCTCTTTGCCGGTAATATTATCATTGATTTTTGTGAGTTTGTACCTTACTGCCATGCGGTTCCCTTTCTTTTAGATTTAATATTACTACTAGTTACTTCAAAGGTTACTACCTTTTATCTCATTGATTACTAGTTAGTAAAACCAAGGTGTACAGGATAATTGAATAAGGTGTACAGGCTGGCCGACCAGGGTGTACAGGATAATCAGCCAGGGTGTACAGGATGATATTACTAAGTCAGGACTAAAGGTATAAAATATAAGGAGACATACAATAGTTTATCCTATATTTTTATCTTCTATTGCCGTTTATGTTAATAACAACACTTCGATTTTTCAAACTAAGACACAATAAACGTCACCTGGAAACCGGGCACAGGCCGTTCAGCCAAACAAAGGTCCCGGCCTTGCCGAACCATCATCTGCCGGGAAAGTGACAAGCCGATACCCGAACCATTCTTTTTGGTTGTAAAGAACGGAACAAAAATCTCCCGCTCGACATCTGCCGGAATAGGCGCACCGTTATTGCTGATCCACAACTCCTTATACCAACGCACATCCATAGTCGTCGCCCCGGCTTCGCAGGCATTCTTGACCAGATTGATCAACACCTGGCGCAACATATTCTCATCCGTAAACATCGTGACAGCCAAAGGGATGGAAATATGCCACTCCAAATCCGGATAAAGCGTCCGAATTCTTTCCACGAAAGCGGCCAATGGGATCTCCACAAGAACCGGCTCCTGCAACTCTGCCAGTTTCCGGTAACTGTCCACAAACAAGGCAAGCCCCCGGCTGGTCTCATGAATGGCACGGACTCCCTCCTCGTAAACTGTCCCCGCAATCGCAGGATTATCCAAATAGGCCTGGCTGATGCTGGCAATCGGTGTCGTAGCATTCATGATTTCATGGGTGAGCACACGAGTCAGACGCTGCCACGATTCCACTTCGTTGCGGGCAAGCAGCACGCCTATATCCTTACCTGTTTCGTTAAGGGCTTCCTGCAACGCCCGTTCTCCGAAGAACAGACCTTTTACAGGAAGACGGAACGTGAACTCTTCATTGCGAATCGCCTCACGCATCAGATGCGCCCGGTCTCTCAGCAACACCTGATGACGATAAAACCATCCGAAGAAGACAACAACGACCACCAAAAAAGAGACTATCAGAATCATAGTTTTTTCATTTTAGCATACAACGTCTGCCGGGTAATCCCCAACAGTTCGGCAGCCCGGCTGATGTTGCCGTGGCAACGCTCCACGACCTTATGCACATGTTCCGCCTCGACTTGTTCCAACGAAACCACTTTCCGGCCGGCATCAATCGCATCTTTCAGGACACGGATCAACTCCTGGTTGTCCCAAGGCTTGGTAACAAAGTCTGCCGCTCCCATCTTCAACCCGCGCACCGCCAATTTGATATCAGCGTATGCCGTCACCAGCACCACCGGAATGGCCGGATGCTTCTTATGGATTGCCCGAAGCCAAAGCAAGCCGTCTTGTCCGGAGTTTCCCCCTTGCGTGAAGTTCATGTCGAGCAAAATCACATCCACCTCCTCTTGTGCCAATACCGTAAGAAGCGTGTCGGGAGAAACAAGCGTCAATACTTTATCAAACTCACCGGCCAAACAGATCCTGACTGCCGTAAGAATCGCCGGATTATCATCCACCACCAATATCGTCCTGTAATTCGCCATATCCGATTCGTTTAGATTACCTTCATTTATCAGAGGCAAAGGTACGGAAAAAGGCTGTATGAATATCATACAAACAGGTGTATGATTTTCATACAAACTGCTCTAACCGCGCTTTACATCCATTGCCGAATGCCGGCAACCTTATACATTTGCAACAAATAAAACAATGAACAAAGATGAAATCGTACTTCACTTTTCTCAGCCGCAACAAGCTCTACACGGCTATCCAGTTCTTCGGACTGGCCATCGCATTGGGAGTCGTCCTCCTCTTAACGTTATACGCTAAAACCGAATTCAATATCGGTAACAGACAGCCATACTCCCACCAATTGTATGCCATCGGCTACGGCGATGGCATCGGTATGACGGTCGGTACCGCCCCGGAATTATTCCCTTCCATTCCGGAAATAAAAGAATGGACACGCCTCATCAACAACGAGCTGACAGACTTGACCATAGACAACAACTACTACCAGGTGAACAGCCTTGCCGTCGATTCCAACTTCTTCCGGCTGATGGACTATCCGCTCATCGGATGTGAACGCGACAAGGTACTGAACGGAACAAACGAGGCCATCATCTCCGAACCGTTCGCCCGTAAAGTATTCGGCAATGAAGATCCTATCGGACGCACAATCATGTACCTGAACCAGACACCGCTACGGGTCGTCGGGATTCTCCCGACTTTCGATCCGACAGAACTGTTGAAGCCGGTTGACCTCCTGGTCCCTATCAGATTGGTGGAAAAGACTTATTCCTGGATGGATAACTTCGGTTCAACCCAAACATTTGTCACATTGACAGAAGATGCAATCCCCGGCATCGTCACCCGAAAACTGCTCGACAGCTATAAAAGTTATTGGGATTATTGGAAAGAAGACAACAGCACGAACAACTTTACATGGGGTTCATCACTCACACGCATGGACGAAATATACTTTTCACCCTTGAACCATTACACTCCTTTCCGCAACGGGACACGGAAACAGGTTCAAATCTTATTGGCCATCGCGATGATCTTGCTCCTTTCAGCCGTCTTCAACTACATCAACCTGACCGTGTCGCAAACCGGCAAGCGGGCACATGAGATGGCGACTCGACGGTTGATGGGCGATTCTGCCGGGCAAATCGTGTTGCGCTACCTCGCCGAGTCGGCAATCTTCACAACCGGGTGCTTCATCGGCGGATGCCTCATCGCCGTCATTGCCAAACCCTATTTCGAATACTTGCTCTCTACCCAAATCGCCATGTCGCTTTCTCCCGCAACGGTGGCCTACGCCCTGCTGTTATTAGTTGGAATCACCGGTATATCAGGATTAGTACCGGCACTCATCATTCGCAAATACAGCCCGATAGATATTGTAAAGGGGAACTTCCGCTTGCAGAACAAGCAACTGTTCAGCCGCCTGTTCATCATCGTGCAGAACGTGATCAGCACGTTCCTCATTACGTTGGGACTGACAATGGCCGTCCAAATACACTACCTTGCTACCCTGCCGACCGGCTATAATACCGATCTGGTCTTTGTACGGGCCTGGGATTTAGGACCGACCTACGACAAACAAGCCATCCTCCAGAAACGTTTGCAGGCATTGCCCCAGGTGGCAGAAGTGGCGTTGGCACGGAAACTGCCTTTCGTCAGCGGCCACGATGGCGTACGCCAGCCGGACGAAGAGGGAATGTCATGGCTCCACCTCTCGGATGTGGACAGCACTGCATTCCGGATGTTGGGCTTCGAAGTGACAGAACGCTGGTCGGACCCGCTACCCGGCATGGTTTGGGTAACGGAAGAGACCTGCCGCCGTTATAACCTTTCGGCCGACAACCCCCATTTCGGAAAGAACGGTGACGAGGGCGGCTACCGGTATAACGTCTGTGGTGTTATCCGTGATTACCGTTCACTCATGCCGTTAAACACTCCGACACCCGATTCGCACGGAGCGGTCGGGGTGATGGACCCGCAAGGCTATGTGATCAGCCAAGTCGTCCGGACCCAAGGTAACCGGTCGGAAGCTTTGGCCGCCATCCGCCATACCTGTCGGGAAGTGTCCAAAGAGGTGATCGGGATGCCGAAAGACCTGGAAGCCGATTATATAGATGATTATCTGGACAAAGATTTGACACACGAGAAGAACATCGTGATGCTCGTCCTTTGCTTCATGGTCATCTCCATCCTCATCTCTGCCATGGGATTGTTTGCCATGTCGATAAGCTACACCGAACAGCAAAGCAAGCGGATTGCTTTGTGCAAAGTGATGGGAGCCGAAACAAGCGGTGCGGTATGGGAACTTTCCAAACGATTCATGATGCTCTCGTTGCTTGCCGCCTGCTTCGCCCTGCCCATCAGTTTGAAAGCGGTTCAAATCAGTTTGGAGTCATTCTATAACCGCATCGCCTTCCCGTGGCACCTCATAGCCGCGGCTGTTTTGGCAACCATAGTTATCGCTTTCGTGTCAATCATCAGTCAAACTTTGAAAGTCGCCCGCCGCAACCCTATAAAAAGCATCCGGACGGAATAAAAGCAACAGTATATAACAGGTAACATCATTATAAAAAACGAAACGAGTCATGATTAAAATAAAGAATCTCAGCAAAAGCTTCCGGACGGAAGAAATAGAAACCATCGCACTCAACGGCGTAAGCATGAAAGTGAAAAAGGGCGAGTTCGTCGCCATCATGGGTCCAAGCGGATGCGGCAAATCGACCTTGCTGCATATTCTCGGTCTGCTGGACAACCCGGACGAAGGCAGCTACCTGTTGGATGGGGAAGAAATGGGACACTTGAAAGAGAAAGACCGAACCCGTTACCGCAAAGGACGTATCGGGTTCGTCTTCCAGAGTTTCAACCTCATCGACGAGCTGACGGTGGAAGAAAACATAGACCTCCAACTGAAATATCTTGGCGTACCTAAAGCCGAACGCAAACAGCAGGTACTTGACATCCTGCGCAAAGTACGCCTCAGCCAACGCGCCAAACATTACCCGCAACAACTCTCCGGAGGCCAACAGCAACGAGTAGCCATCGCCCGCGCCGTGGTAGGCAAACCTAAATTGATTTTGGCCGACGAGCCGACCGGCAACCTCGACTCCAAGAACAGTCTCGAAATAATGAAACTGCTCAGTCAGTTGAATGCCGAAGGAACGACTATCGTCATGGTGACACACTCACAGCACGATGCCACATACGCCGACTACATCATCAATCTTTTTGACGGACAAATTGTCAATGAGTTGGATGGAATACTTTGATGCCTATAACATTCTCTCAATGTCATATAGGATTATTCCCCAATTTCGTCTGCTATCTGCAACAAACGGCAGGACATGTCGCTTCATTCCCGGATTACCAACGATTATCATGAATTCTGTCCTCTATCCGAATTTCTTTCTGTTTACAGATATGTGCGTTTTCGGCCGGATAACCGATAGCAAGATAACAGGTAAACTCATATCCATCGGGGGCTTTAACCAGTTGTTTTACATGTTCCGGTTCGTTGCCGATGGGAATACGGAAAGCACATGCCAATCCTTCTGCCGTTGCTGCCAACAGCATATTTTCAACGGCAGCCCACGCCGAAGCGAAATAGTTGAGCGAACTTTGGTCGGCAGGTTGACACAGAGGATAATCCTTTTGCCGGAAAAACGGCAGAACAAGGCAATTGCTCTGCATAAGCATACGTTGCTGCTTGGGCAACGCATCGGTAAACATGGCGTGCTCATCTTTGTCCATCACACCGGCAGCAGCGTTAAGTCCTGTCTGCTGAATATTTTTAGTGTTTTGTGCCACAGGCGATACGAGTCGGGCAATATTCTCTTGTCCTCTCACCACAACAAATTCAAACTGACGCAAATGGTCATTGGTAGGAGCTTTAAATGCAGCCGACAATACCTTCTTCAATACTTCGTCCGTAACTTCTTTATCAGAAAAATCCCGGATAGTTCTTCTTTTCTCTAATATTTGATAGAAATCCATAACAATACATTTTATTGGTTATACTTATCGTTTCCGGCAACAAAGTTATCCGGCTTTCTTGTTACATATTTGTGATATTGTTTCGTATACTTGTCGTATATTTGCATTCGGATCATTTTAAGCATACCTTTATGGAAGATACTGCTATTCCTTACGAATTGCCCGAGGTGGAAAATCATTCGTTTTTCTTTATAGACCAACGGGTAGAAACGGGTCTCGAGGCCAAATTGCATCAACATGATGCATGGGAATTGTATTATGTTGTCCACGGGTATGGTAACCGGATGGCAGGCGACACTTTACAACCCTTTGAAGCTGGCGATGTGGCATTGATACCTCCGTCCATGCTCCACCGCTGGGAGTATACGCCGGATTCAGCGGACGAAGAAGGCCATGTCCGTTATCTGATGGTAGCTTTCAGTCATTCACTGGTAGAACGGTGCATGCAGGTATTTCCCGAACTGCGCAACCATCTGAAAAACATTACATTTCCAGTCAATGCACTGAAGTTCGGTTCCAAAAGTTCACGAACCATCCGCCGGATATTATCACGGATGAACAACCTGAACGAGTTGGGACGCTTGTGCGAAATGTTCCGTCTGCTGCCAGTCATTTTCACCTCCTCCGACCACATGTTTGCAGGCAGGCCGATGCGCATCGAACGGGATGTACGTCGTATGCAGCAAATATGTAGCTATGTGATGGCTCACTACGTCCACACTATTTCGTTGGATGATATTGCCGCCGAAGTAGGTATGAACCGCTCTGCTTTCTGTTCTTACTTTAAGCGTTGTAAAGGAATAACTTTTTCGCAGTATGTAACTCAATACCGTTTAAATACAGCCTGCAAACTTTTGAAACATTCACAGAAGCAAGTATCCGAAATATGTTTCACGGTAGGATTCAATGATTTACCTCACTTTGTCCGGGTTTTCACAAATAATATAGGAGTCTCTCCCAGCAGGTACAGAAAACAATTTCAATAATTATCTTATATCGTTTTCCCTTTTGTCTGTTATCTTCATTTGTCTTCACAACTGATTGGACTTGCTTGTGCCGAAGCATTTGCCGGGGGAGTCAAAAACGAAGGCTGCGGGATTCATATCCGACAGCCTTCCACATTAACCCTTAACTTTAATCAACTGGATTACCAGGAAATTCGTTCCGGCAGTTTCAACATAATAATACGTTAGTAACCGGAATTCTGTTTCAGGTTCGGATTCTTATCCATGCTGTCCTGCGGGATCGGCAGATAACGGTTCTTGGCAGCAAACTCACGGTTTTCAATCAGGTCCTTGCCTGTTACGACGGCACGTTTATAAGGATCTGTCTCGTTGTAATCGATTGTACCGACGATACGGTTTAACGGGCCGTTCAATAATGTTTCGGCCAACATCTTTCCTGCGGCATCTTTCCAACGCAGAATATCTGCACGACGCAAGCCTTCACCCGCCAATTCAATGCAGCGCTCACGACGAATCAGCTCACGCAATGTTTCTTTCGTGCTGTACCTGGCTCTGTCCACAACAGGCATGCCGGCACGGGTACGGATCTGATCCAGATAATCATATACCTGGGCGGAAGGGCCGTTCAATTCATTCTCCGCTTCGGCATACGACAACAAAACTTCGGCATACCGGAACACGATCACACAAGTTCCGGTACTCCACATATTGGGATACTGGTCGATGGGGTCCAGATATTTCGCCCAAGTCAGACTGGATTTCGAAGCATTGTCGGTGTAGGTGGGATAGTTCTTATTATCCGACTTATCCGCCAGTGTTTTATCCAGCGTGTTCAGCACCGAACCTCTCCAGTCCTGTCCCGGATAAAGAATACTCATCGCCATACGGGGATCGCGGTTGGCAAACGGATGGGCCGCATCATACAGGTTCGACTCTTCCTTCGTTTTACCGTCTGTCATTTCATACATATCCACCAGGTTCTGGGTGGGGACGATAGAGGACCAACCGCCGTCTACATTATTATACATCTGGCCGATAACTCCCAAACCGAATGTATTAGGGATACGCTGGTCGGCAATGATCACCTCTTTCGAATCTGTGCCAGTGAGCTTGAACAAATTGGAATAATCGGGTTCCAGTTCATACTGCTTCAGGTCAATGATGGCCTGGGCAGCCTCTTTAGCCTTCTGCCATTCTCCATAATACAAAGCCTCACGCATCTTTATTGCCAGTACACCGCCTTTGCCGATGCGTCCGCGGGCAGCCGGTGTCGTATTAATACCCGTCAAAGCATCTTCCAGGTCTTTGGCTATCTGCTGACGAACTTCTTCTTCGGTATTACGGGGCACCTGGGCTTCTTCAGCTGACTGATAAGAGCCGATGATAGGCACACCGCCATACCACCAGTTCATCTGGAAGTATTTATAAGCACGAATCGCTTTCGCCTGTGCAACCAGGTCATTCTTTGTTGCTTCCGACTTGAATGTTACATTGTCGATATTCTCCAGCACGGTGTTGCAACGGCGGATAGTCGTGAAGCTATAAAATGAACTGCCGGGGTTGGAGCTTGACAAAGAACCGTCACCCCAGGGGCGCCAACCTTCCCACGGAAAGTTGTTGTAAGCAATATCTGAACCACAATCGAGATAGAGAATAGCGGTCGGATCCCACAGACCGTTATAACATCCCACCACGAAACTTTCAGCATCCGTTTCGGTCTTCCAGGTGGTGGAAGGAGACAATGCATCATGTGGAGCCGTATCCAGAAAGTCCGAGCAGGATGTAGATAAAAACGCTGCTCCGGCCATTAAATATATTGATAATCGTTTCATAAAATTCAACTTATATTAGATAGTCATTAATAGTTTAGAACGTAACATTTACTCCGAATGAATGGGTAGTAGACAAAGGATAGCTTGACAAACGGGTGCTGACTGTCTCCGGGTCTACATTCAACGGCATAGAATCGAATGTCAGCAGGTTCTCAGCCGAATAATAAATCCTCAGGCTTTGAATACCGGCTTTTTCTATCAGGCTTTTCGGGAAGGTGTAGCCTAACTGTGCAGTCTTCAGACGCAGATAGCTCGTATTCATGATCCAGAAGTCAGACATGACAACAGATGCTTCACTCGGTGACTTACGGGCTTCTGCTACACGGGGCATACTTGCTCCTTTATTTTCGGGTGTCCATGAGTCCAGCCAGGCTGTTGAAGGGTGGCCGGCGCTGCCGGAAAATTCACCGAAGGCTTCTTTAGTATAAGCGAAACCGACGTTTGCCGCACCGGTAAAGTTCAGCGTCAGGTCGAAGTTCTTATAAGCACCGTTCAGGTTCAGACCGAATGTCATCACCGGATCTTTTGTCTTATAGAGTTCACGGTCTTCGGCTGTGATCTTACCGTCATTGTTGGTATCGACATACTTCAGGTCACCCCCTTTAAATTTCAGGCCGAACGGATATCCGTCCTGACCGGCATATTTATCCATCCAGGCTTGTGCCTCTTCGTCCGACTGGAAGAAACCGTCTGTTCTGTACACGAACCAGGAATTAATAGGAGAACCGACCTGACGCATGAAGTCGCCATCAGACATACGGTTAACACCTCCCAGGTTTTCTATCTTATTCTTGTTATAGGCAAAGTTGCCGACTACACCAAACTTCCAGTCACCCCATTGGTTACTGTAGCCCAACTGCATTTCGACACCTCGGTTACGCATGGCACCTACATTATCTTTATAAGCACCCAGCGCAAATTCCGTCGGTACCGGAACTTCCATGATGATATCGGTTGTCTTGCGATCGTAGTAATCGAAAGTAAAGCTGATCTTATTATTGATCATTGCATCTATCCCGATACCCCATGTCGTTGACTTTTCCCACGAAAGGTCTGCTATTTTATAATTACTCTGATAATAACCGGTCGTCAACGCACTTCCGAAAGGATAGTTGGCACCCAGGTTATACGTATTCAACCAGGGATAAAAGTCACCGCCTGTCGGTGTCCCGTCGCTCAAAGCATCCTGGTTACCAAGCATACCCCATGATCCGCGAAGTTTCAGGCTATTCAACCAATTCCTCGTATTTTCCATGAAGCTCTCTTCGCTGATACGCCATGCTGCGGAGAAGGAAGGGAAATATCCCCAACGGTGTCCGGGGGCGAAACGGGAAGAAGCATCCGAACGGAAGTTTGCTTCCAGCAGGTATTTACCGGCATAGTCGTAGTTTACACGACCGAAATAAGAAAGCATATTCAATTTGCGGGTAAAACCTTCGTTGGTTTGGGTAGCCGTAGCACCGGCATTCATATCATCCAGTTCGTTATTCGGGAAGTTTTCGCGGTATTCCTTATTGTAACGCACATCATATTTCTCGGCATGATATCCCAACATCACTTTCAAACCGTGATTACCGAATGTCTTGTCATAGTTCAGCAAAGCATCGAAATTATATCGTGACCAGTTGGTGAAACGTTCTTCCAGGCTGTTCGGACGACTGGCCTGTGCCGGGTCTGTATCCAATTTCATAACGAATGCCTTGAAGTGCTGGTCGTCATTTACATACGAACCGGACACTGTTGCCTTCAGTCCGTCTATGATCTGGTAGTCGACTGCAAGAGAACCGGTAAAGTTCTGGTTGTATTTGTCCACAGTCTGTCCGGAGTCCAGCCAGGCGATAGGGTTACCGTCATTTGTTGCACCATATGTTCCATCCTCATTATAAACCGGAATCATCGGGCTCAGAATATTCAGCTGGCGGATAATCTGGTCCGACCAACCGCCGCCATAATTGGAGTTGGGGTCTTTATAGTCGTTCTTTATATATGACATATTCAAGCGAACCGTCAGTTTCTTCGTGATATTCATATCCAGGTTCGTACGGCCGTTGAATTGTTTACGTTCCGAGTTAGGAAGAATACCGGTTTGTCCCAGATAACCGACAGAAGCCATATATTTCGTATTCTCGGTACCTCCGCTGATATTTACATTGTGTTTATGCAATACACCGGTTTGGTAAGCGGCATCATTCCAGTCTGTGTTCGGATGTCCGTATGGGTCGGAGCCATCCTGAAACAGGCGGATGTCTTCATCACTGTAGCGGTGAGGCTGTCCGTTATCATCGTCGATCCGGTTATACAGCATCGCATATTCGGCCGAACTGACGCGGTCTATTACAGCAGTCGGGCTTGAGACCCCGATATATCCGTTGTAAGTAATACGCGGAGCACCGGTCTTACCGCGTTTGGTCGTTATCAGAATAACTCCGTTGGAGGCTTTCGAACCGTAGATGGCGGCAGAGGAGGCATCCTTCAGGACAGAGATACTTTCGATGTCGTTCGGGTCGATACTGTCCATCGAACCGCTCTCGATCCCGTCGATCAGGATGTAGGGAGATGCGTTATTCAACGTTCCGACACCACGGATACGGATATTACTTCCATCTTCACCAGGACGGCCTTCACCGGCTGTGATCGTCACACCCGGCATCAATCCCTGCAAACCGGAGGATACATTCGAAATCGGTCGGCTTGTCAGTTCTTCGCTTGCCACAGAGGCTACGGCTCCGGACAGGTTGGCTTTCTGCTGGGTACCGTATCCTACCACCACAACTTCGTCCAGCTTTTGCGTATCTTCAGCCAGAGTAATTTTAAGAGTCGATTGTCCTGTGTACTTAATTTCTTGTGTCAGATAGCCGATGAAAGAGATCTGGATCACATCCCCGGCTTTTACATCCAGTACGAAGTTACCATCCATGTCGGTGACAGTACCGTTCGTTGTTCCTTTTACGACAATAGAGGCACCGGCAACAGGGCCGAAATCGTCGTTAACTGTTCCTTTTAAACTCTTTTGTTGCTGAGAAATGTCAACTTTGGATGTTGCCGTACTGTCGGAAGCATGTGCTGTCCCTCCGGAGCACAATGTGGCTGACAACAACAAAAGGCTGACTGGTCTTACGATTTTCAACATAACAATTGCTTTTTGTTTAATAATACTAGTAACTTTATAAATAAGATTTAAGGAGATTAACTCACTTTACTTATAGATTCACCTTATTCATGGTATTAACATTTACTCTTTCTGTAAAAATCTTATCCCTATGAAACCACAGTTCTTACAGAACTATTCTTATTTCACAAATAGCATGGTTTCAGCATATTAATCTAAAGAGACAATCATCTACCTTTATAATGGATTAACTTTAGTTTAAACGTTATTATTATTAAACGATCTCCAACGACTTGACTATTACTGAATAATCTGCACAATTTAATGTTTTATATAAAATTAATATTACATTTGCAGGTCGGTATTAAATTAGTTCTGTAAGAACTCAATACAAAAACGCCACATATCTTATTTTAAAAAAGGCAAAGCAAATGATCAATACAGATACCGCCATCCACCATGCTAATAATCTTTTATATAAATAACCAATTATAACAAATCCGGCGACAATCACCATATATAGTAAGTCCATTATAAGAATACCTTTTACAAAGCTGGATAGAATTATATAAAAACTTATCTGTAACTTTATCGCCATATCTATTATAACCTTAGATAACATGACAAATAAAACTCTATTAAGTACCGTGGTTCTTGCCTCTATGGCACAATTCGCGGCAGCCGGTAATGCCGGTGAACAATCGCATCCCAACATTATTCTGATCCTATGCGACGATATGGGATTTTCAGATTTGGGATGTTACGGAGGAGAAGTTAAGACTCCGAACATTGATTTTTTGGCAGAGAACGGAGTGCGTTTCAGCCAGTTCAAAAACACCGGACGCAGTTGCCCCAGCCGTGCCGCCCTCCTGACCGGACGTTACCAGCATGAAGCGGGAATGGGATGGATGACGGCTGTCGACGAGCACCGGCCCGGATACCGCGGACAGATATCTGCCGATTACCCGACTATCGCCGAAGTCCTCAAAGCAAACGGATATGCGACCTATATGAGTGGGAAATGGCATCTGACAGTACAGGGCGCATTCGATAAACCGAACGGTAGTTATCCCACACAACGAGGGTTCGATAAATATTACGGTTGCCTGAGCGGCGGCGGAAGCTATTACACCCCGACTCCCGTCTATTCGAATACGGACCGTATCACGACATTCCCCGACGACTTTTATTATACAACGGCCATTACGGATTCGGCCGTCAGTTTCATCCGTAGCCATCCGGCCGATGTCCCGATGTTCATGTATCTGGCGCATTATGCCCCTCACAGGCCGTTGCAGGCACCCAAAGAACGGGTGGAAGCATGCCGGCAACGGTATAAAGTAGGATATGACGTCCTGCGCCAACAACGTTTCGACCGCCAGAAAAAGATGGGATTGATGAATACCGGAGATACCCTCCCCATCCATCAGAAAGAATTTGAAGGAGGACGCCCGGCCTGGACAAGTCTCACTCCCGAACAACAGGAAGCATGGATAACCGAAATGGCTACCTATGCCGCCATGATTGAAATAATGGACGACGGTATCGGGGAAGTTATTGCTGCTACCAAAGAAAAAGGACTCTATGAAAACACCGTCTTCCTCTTCCTGAGTGATAACGGTTCAACCAATGAAGGGGGTTTTATTGCCCAATTACTGGCCGACCTGAACAATACGCCTTACAGAAGTTACAAACAATGGTGTTTCCAGGGAGGAACCAGTACGCCTTTTATCGTTATGTACGGCGATCCGCAAAAGAATGTTCTCAAAGGGAAGTTCAATCGCGAATTCAGTCATATTATAGATGTAATGCCGACCTGTCTGGATATGGCTTCGGTTGAATATCCCGGACAATTCAATGATAAAAAGTTGAGTACCACCGAAGGCAGAAGCCTGATACCCGCCGTCCAAAACAAGACGTTGGAACCACGCGACCTGTTTTTCGAACATCAGACCTCATGTGCAATCATTTCGGATGGCTGGAAACTGGTTCGTAACAGCGGCAAACAGTCCTGGGAGTTGATCGACCTGATGAACGATCCGTTTGAAGAAAACGATCAGGCAGCCTTATACCCGGAAAAAGTAAAGGCATTAGAGAGTAAATGGAACCGATGGGCCGAAGAAAAACATGTCTTTCCTTTTGAATACCGTCCCTGGGGAGAACGTATTAATTACTATAAATCGCTCCATCCGGATCAAAGCGGAAAGGATTAAATGTTACAAAAGTCTCACTATGGCACACAGATGACACAGATTAAGCAGATGAACACGGATAAGTGTGCCATAGTGAGACCTTTTACTACTTATCAAATCCCTTCTTCAATTCTTTTATGGCTGGCAAAGCAAACGAGATCAATCCGATCATTCCCACCAGTCCCCCACCGATTATAAATGTATTTCCAATACCGATCGTATCCGCCAGAAATCCGGTACTCAACAATCCGATCATCGAAGGCAACAGACTAACACTCATATAAAACGAGAACACACGTCCCATCACCACCGGATTGATACGTGTCTGTACCACCGTCGTAAAGGAGGCCATATAAAGAGAACCGGATATACCGCCGACCGCCGTCAATACGACAAACAACGGGTAACCTGAAACCGGCAGAATACCGGACAGTCCGAACGTAACTCCCAACAGGATATACATCCAGTTTATCAATGAAATCTCATTCAGCTTAAACTTCTTCATCCCCAGAAAAGCACCGCCCAGCAAGGCGCCTATTCCCCAGGCTGCTTCAACCAGACTGATCTGAAAAGCATTCCCTGAATAATGGTCCAACGTCATCAACGGAAACAAAACACTGACCGGCATAATAAAGAAGGTAGCAATGATAGAAAGGATAAACAACCACGACAATCCGTTTTGTGCACGGACCTCTGTCAAGGCTTCCTTCGCTTCTTTCAAGAGATGTACTTTCTGCGTTTTTTCCGTATTATCCGGATCGGGGATTTTCACAAACAAGAGTGAAGTACATGCCAGAGCCGCACCAATCACATCCAGCAGCAAGATATTCGTCATCTCCATAAAAGAGATGAAAAGCGCAGCCAGTGCCGGCCCGGCAATATTACAGGCAGACTGGATAATCTGGTTGATGCCGGCAATACGAATCAGTTCCGACTTCGGAGCCAGCAAAGGGACCGACGCCTGCATGGCCGGCATATGAAAAGCCGAACCTACCGAACGTAAAGCCAACATAATATAAATATGTTCGATCTTCGCTATATCCAGGTAGAACAGGACAGCCAGGATCAATGTACAGAAAGCGATAAAGCTATCTGCCAGTATCATCACCCGCTTCCTTTTCCAACGGTCGATAAAGATACCGGTAAACAGTCCCAATACTGATTGCGGAAGCATGGCTGCTATGGCAGCAAAAGCCAGTACTTCTGCCGATTTCGTTTCAAAACTAAGCCATAGGATGATTGCAAAATTAACGATTGAACTGGTCAGGATAGAGAAGAACTGACCGGTCCATATAATGGCGAATACTTTTTTCCAGTTATTCATAACTTCTTTTATAATATAACAATAATAGATACGGGATTCCCCACGGTTCCGGGAAATCGACAATATAAACTCAGAAAACAAGAAGGATCTTATCCGTTTATCACACCAAATAAATGATGCCTGATTTAGAAGTTATTGAACACATAAAGATTATTTTATTTTCCGCAAGTATACGAATAAAATATGAATTACCAAACGATGATTAATAACGATGCTGTTTTTTCGCTATACCTCCCAGCATTCCCACCAGCGGTTGGCGCAGATATATACAATATACTGGCGTACCTGATAATTGGGGAATTTCCGGCGGGTATCATCGGCGTACTTCTTTACCTGCTCCACATCTTCAGGTCGGGGGTCTGAAAATTCCAACATCATTTCGGCATCTTTAGCCTCGAAGTATTTGAACTCTACGACACGGTCGTCGGTATAATAATCCGTGCCGGGAATACCGGTCATCTCGAAATCGGAACGCCCCACCGAATTGTTTTGCTCAATGGCAAAGGTGTAACAATTACTCAGATAACGGGAAACCAGTTCATAGAATGAGCAACGGATGAAGTTTTCGTTTATCTTGTCGAAAACCTGGGCGGGAAACTGTCCGAGGTATTGTTCGAAATAATTCTGCACGAGCGGTTCCAGGCGGCGGTCGCCGTCATATTTCCGGTAGGTAGGCACATAACGTTGTGCATTTCCTTCTATACGGTTCAAATCGTTGTAATAATCCATATAGACACTGCGCATAGTCATATTCGGAAGCGATGTCACATAGTTATCTCTGATCGTAGTCATACCCAGATAGAACAGGCTGATCGGATAAAACTCTTTGTTGAAGAACTTTTGCTTGTTGAATTTGCTGGACAGGTCGGCTACGTTATAGGCCAGTTCATCATCGATAATCAGCGCGTCGAGCATCGCTTTCGCATTGTCGAGCGACATGGTCAAACGACGGATCCAGTTGATATCCGTACGGAGGTTCTCATCAACCATTTCTTCGGGAATACTGCCGCCATTGACAGCAAATTTCTTAAAGAAATAGGTCAGGATAGTGGCATTAAACAACCGTTCGGCTTTCGGTTTAAAGCGATAGCCATCGTAGTTGTTTACGATAAGTTGCCATATCTCGTCATAACGGTCCTGGCTGCCCACATACTTATCGAGCACATAACGCAAATACGTTTCCGTTTCCGCATACGTAAAACCAAGCATATTCAAGAATGAAGGTTCCAGGGTCAATATTTCGGCTATATTGTAACCACTGGTCAAGTCGTCCATTGTGACGGGCAATACGCCGGTACAGAAACAGGTGCGGATGCTTCCTTCACCGATACCTGCCTTTATCACTTTAAAGAAGGTGCGAAGGAAACTGTCTTTAGTAGTCACCTGTTCATACAGCGGATCGTTGTAAGCTGTAAGCAGCTGGTTGGTGAAATTATCGTATTCGTCTATCAGCACGTAAACTTTAGGCAAGCCATGTTCACGGGCATATCCTAAAGCTTCTTCCAACATTTTTGAGGCATTACCTTTAGTAGTAAACTGAAAGTCGCCGAACAAATCCCGGTTATGTGTCACCATAATCTCGACCGGAATACAATTCAAATCATTGAAGTTCCGTTCCAATCCGTCCATATCGTTCGCCATTACCATCTTTGAGAAGTCATAGCGCACAATCATATATTGGTTATGTTCCGGGGTAGGATGGCTACCGATCCAGGTTCCACCGAAAAGTTCATCAAAGCGTGCCGCCCTAGTACGATCATAATAACAGGCCAGCGTAGAGATAAGCAGACTCTTGCCAAAACGGCGCGGGCGGAGGAAAACAGGGGCATTATAATATTCCAGTTTACTGATATAGTTGGTCTTATCCACATAATAAAAACCACGTTCGCGTAAATCGACGAAATCGGCAACTGCATAAGGTATCGTCATTGTAGCCATACTCGCTTTGTTTTATATTCAACAAGAGCAAAGGTACGAAAGTTTTCGGTACAACAAAACGAAGGCTGCGGGATTCACATCCGACAGCCTTCTACACTAACCCTTAACTTTAACCAATGAAAAACAATAATCTACTTAATTAGTTTTTTAGCGAAGCGATTGCGGCTTCGTAATTCGGTTCGTTGGTAATTTCAGGAACCAGTTCCTCATATACCACCTTGCCTGCTTCGTCGACTACTATCACGCCACGGGCCAGTAACCCTTTCAGCGGACCGTCAACCATCAGCATCCCGTACTTATCTTCAAAGCACGAACAGCGGAATGCAGAAAGTGTAATCACTTTATCAATACCTTCCGTAGTACAGAAGCGTCCGTGCGCAAAAGGCAAATCTTTCGATACAGCCAACACCACAGTATTTGGCAAAGAAGCAGCTTCTTTGTTGAAACGTCTCACCGAAGCAGCACATACGGCTGTATCCAAACTCGGAAAAACATTGATTACAACGTTCTTTCCTTTCAGTTCTTTCAGTGATAATTCAGATAAGTCACTTTTTACTCCTTTGAAATCGGGAGCCTCTGCTCCGACTGCCGGTAATGTTCCGTTTGTATTTACTTCCAGATTACCTTTAAATGTTATCTTTGCCATCTTTGTAGTATTTTATGTTTTTGTTACTAAAAAGCGACGTACAAATATAGGCCGCTTTGTATGACTAAAACAAACGTTAATGAAGAATGTTTTTCCTTTTAACTCTTTTTAATCACTTGCCCTAAGAACTGTTTTTCTATCTTTGCCGCAAAATAGAACGACATGAACTGGTTAATTATTTGCGGACTTCTTATTATCATTGTTTTACAAATCTTATTCCGCCCGAAAGAGGATAAATCCGATACACAAAACGAACTGAAACGCTTGCTCGATGAAATGCAACGTTCTTTCGAACGCATTGAAAAAAACTTCCGGGAAGACTTCCGGCTGAACCGCGAAGAGGGCCGTATCGTTGCCCGCGACAACCGGGAAGAACTGACCCGCTCCATGAACGAATTCAGGGAGGCTTTCGACCGGGGCATCGCTTCTTTCAACAACCTCCAACGGGAAAAGTTCGCCAACCTCGACGAACAACAGCGCCTGCTGGTTGCCAACACCGAAAAGCGCCTGGATGAAATCCGCGTCACGGTAGACGAAAAATTACAGAAGACACTGAACGACCGCATCGGCCAGTCTTTCCGCCTCGTTACCGAACAACTGGAAAGCGTGCAGAAAGGTTTAGGGGAAATGCAGACACTGGCGCAGGACGTTGGCGGTCTGAAACGGGTACTGAGCAATGTGAAGACACGAGGAAACATCGGAGAAATACAACTGAGCATGTTGCTGGAACAAATACTGGCACCGGAACAATACGAAGCGAACGTACACACCCGCAAAGGTTCGGACGCGGTCGTGGAATTTGCCGTCAAGCTCCCGGGGCGCGACGATATCCGCGAATACGTTTACCTCCCCATCGACGCCAAATTTCCCAAAGATATTTACGAACAATTGCTGGACGCTTACGACAATGCCGACCCGCAGGCTATCGAAACGGCAGGCAAGCTGCTCGAAACAACCATCAAAAAGATGGCTAAAGACATTTCCGACAAATACCTGGCTCCCCCCGCAACGACCGATTTCGGCATTATGTTCCTTCCCTTCGAAGGCATTTATGCAGAAGTAGTGCGCCGCTCCGCCCTGTTGGATGAGTTGCAACGGACCTATAAGGTCGTCGTAACCGGGCCTACCACCCTTGCCGCTATCCTGAACAGCCTGCAAATGGGTTTCCGCACGCTGGCCATCCAGAAACATTCCGGCGAAGTATGGACCATACTCGGTGCGGTAAAGAAAGAGTTCGAAAAGGTAGGTGGTATGCTGGAAAAAGCGCAGAAGAACCTGCAAACGGCCAGCGGCCAGATAGAAGAAGTGCTCGGAACCCGTACCCGCGCCATCCAACGCAAGCTGAAAGACGTAGACACCCTGAGCGGCCGTGAAGCCCGTGCAATCATACCGGAATTGGGACCGTTGACGGAGGAAGAGGAAGAATCATAAAAAATACCTATCTTTGCCACCTCAACAGAATGGATATATGAAGAATGATGGCTTTACTTTCCGCAAGCGGCTACGGAGTTTCCGGTATGCGTTCAACGGGATACGTTTGTTGATCACGAAAGAACATAATGCCTGGATACATTGTTTTGCAGCTGTATGCGTGGTGATTGCCGGTGTTCTTCTGGGGTTGTCGCGCATGGAATGGGTTGCTGTCGTAATCGTGATCGGTGCCGTGCTGGCAGCCGAAGCCGTCAACTCTGCGCTGGAAGCTATTGCCGACTTTGTATCGCCCGAATATAGCGAAGCAATCAAACGGACCAAAGACCTGGCAGCCGGAGCCGTATTGTTAATGGCGATTGCCGCCGCAATAGTAGGCGGAATCATCTTTTTTCCCAAGCTGATTGCTTTATGTTGAATCCGTACGTTTTAAACAAATCAGAACATTTTAAACAAAACAGAACAAACAATAGTTATTTCAAATATTCACTATTAATTTTAATTACACATAACAATGAAACTTCCCGAAGACCCGACGATGCTTTTCAGCGTAGTTAACATGAAACTGCGCGACAAATATGCATCCCTTGATGAATTATGCCGTAAGATGGACGTAGACAAGGACATGCTTGTCCATAAACTTGCCGTTGCCGGCTTTGAATACAGTGCTGAAAACAATAAGTTCTGGTAACTTCCGTTTCTACTTTGCATCAACAAAGAAAATATGAAACGAACAACCTATCTTTTTACCTTTCTTCTGGCATTCATGGTCTGCTTCAACAGCCATGCACAAGAAGTCAAACTAAGCGGTAGCCGTAATGCCGTCCGTAAATCGGGCGACGTGCTGGCCTGCCTTACTCCTGCGGCGAGCCTGGCAACCGTGCTGATCCTTCAGGACTGGCAGGGGTTGAAACAGGGTGCACTGGCCGGTGTAAGTACGGTCGGCATGACCTATGCGCTGAAGTATCTGGTAAAGAAAAAACGTCCCGACGGTAGCGACAACCATTCGTTTCCTTCCATGCATACCTCCGTGTCGTTTACAGGCGCTGCTTTTATCCAGCGCCGTTACGGTTGGAAATGGGGTATCCCGGCGTATGCCGTAGCAACCTATGTAGGATGGAGCCGTACGTATGCCAAGAAGCACGACTGGTGGGATGTGGCCGCCGGAGCCGCCATGGGTATCGGCAGTGCCTATATCTTCACCCGTCCGTTTGCCCAAAAGCACAACCTGACCCTCAGTCCACTGGCCGGTGACAAACATTTCGGCATTTATGCTTCCATGACCTTCTGAGCATAACTGATATAACGGAATAGAAAAAACAGCCCGGACGTGTACTCGCTACAGATCCGGGCTTAATTACAAGTCTATATGTGACTAACTCTATATTCTTTGAGGTTTTAATCATTCGTAATGTAAAGCATCGGCCGGTTGCAGCTGTGCCGCTTCGTTGGCCGGATACCAGATACCGGCAATAATCATCCCGGCGATCAGCAGGAAAGTGACCAGCATCCCTCCCGCAAAACGCAGGAGGCTGTTATCCATCAGGTTCGAATCGATCAGATTGGCAAAAGCAATATTCAGACAGATGACAACGGCCGGAATAAACGCAAGTGTCAGCAACACGAGTCCTTCGCCCAACACCGTCATCCTCAACTGCCCCCGGGTAGCCCCTAATGCCATCCGAAGTCCCATTTCCCCCTGCCGCTGACGGGTACGGAACCAGAAAGTACCGACAATCCCCAGAAAGATATTCACCAGCAGGAAGAGCAGGATGGACAAACGCGTTTTCATCTCCCCTTTTCCGTCCCGCAAAGCATCTTCCCTTATATTGGAAAGCGGGATAATATTCTGAAGATAGAGGTTACCGATCTCCACCTGATCACTCTTCTCCTGCATAAATGTATCGGCAAAGTTCCTGTCGGCTTCCGGTTTAACCCGCACAGAGACTTCCATCCAGGGTAACATCTCTGCCGAGACGGTCTTTACCTCCGTCTCACTCTGGTTAATATAAATCCTTGCTCCCACCTTGCTAAATTCCGACCGGCGGACCTCCTGGCTAATTCCGCCGATGGTCATCGTTCCGGAATTATTATTTGTATAAACAGTCTGTTTTACTGCGTCCTTTACACTTTTCTCCGGAAAAAGCCTCTCTGCCGCATCCCGGGTTATAATAACCTTCATACCGCCTATCCCTTCTTTCAGTTCTTCAGGATTTCCGGAAATAGCGGAACCAATACGATATACATCGAAATACTCCGGAGTAACAAACTGGATACGGCAGGAAACAGCATCCGAAAGCGTATCCCGGCGAAGAGGCTGGTAATTATCCATGCTATTATAAGGAACGCCAAACCTGGATAAAGCCACTTCTTCCACGCCCGGCATCCTGCGTATGCGCTCCATCGCCTCCCACAAATCTTCACCGGCTTTGGCGGGGTGTTCCCCAGGTGTCAGATACCCTTCGGCCCCCTCTTCCCGGGCGTTAAACTCAAACTTATAGGTATGGTCGAGGTCGAAACCGACCGGTGCACTGAACGTATATAATACAACCAGCAAATAATCCACAATATACCACAGGCAAACCGTCACAAGCAACAATTCCCCCAACAACCAGCTATTACTTTTCCGCTGGTTCCATATTAATTTAATGATATGTTTGATCATCTTCGTACTATTTTAACGGTTTAGTTTTCATTCAAAGCCTCTATCACCTCTTTGCGCGACATCCGGTAAGCAGGTATTCCGGCAGACAGCAGGTTCAGTATCAGGCAGAACAGAAAAGCATAGAGGAATATCACCGGATTAAGCAACTCTGAAACAGCCAACATCGGTGTCCCTCCGAACACGGAAGAGATGGAGCCGAAGCTATTACTCAGCAACCAGGTTCGCAACAAAAAGATGGCGATGTAAGAGAAGAGCAGTCCGACCACCCCACCCAGCAAGGTCAGAAACATATTCTCCGACAGTATCTGCACCAGCAGACGGCCTTTGGTCGCTCCGAACGCCTTGCGTATGCCAATCTCCGGCAGACGGCTGCGCATCCGTGACAAGGTCATGCCGGAAAGATTGATTGCAGGCACCAACAGCAGAATCACGATAATCAGCAAATACTGCACGATCGTCCTTGTCTTGTCAGGTCCGATAGCCCTCACTCCTTTAATCTCCAATTCAAGCTGCGTATCCGGCTGGTCGTATAACACGAGCTTATAATCCTTCAACGAACTGTTATATTGCGCTTGCAGGTTGCTTATTTCTTTCCTGATTGTATCGAAATCGGATGCCGAACGGGCCAGGATAATCACCTGGAACCATCCCGTTATATTCTCCGCCCAGGAATCATCGCTCAAATCGGCAGCCGAAGCCGTATAAGGAATCCACGCCTCCGCATATGCCGCTTTGGCAATTGTGGAAATATCCTTTACCACCCCGCCAACCGTGTAAGGCTTATAAGCGATCATAATCGTTTTGCCGGCAGCATCGGCCGTGCCATATAACCGGCGGGCGGTCGACTCGCTGATGACTACCTTCTTTATACCCGAAGACACTTCCTCTTTCGTATAAGGACTGCCGGATATAAACTCGAAGTTGAAGACCTTCCAGAACACATCGTCGGTAAACATCATCAGGCAATCTTTCTTCTCCTTCCCGCCCGGCAAAGAAGCCAGCAAGCTGCGGCAGGGAGAGATAAACGACACAGCCTCGGGTGTTTTCAACGGTAGGAAACACGCTTTGACCGTACGCAAGGAAAGATAACCGTTCCCGTACTGCTCCCCTTTATAGGTCCGTCCGCCCCACCGCACATACATCGTCCGGTCGCGGTTGTCCTCGGGAGAATAGTTTTCGACACGTACCTGATACGTGATCACCATCACCATGATCAGGCAGATAGCCAATGCCGTCCCCAGGATAGAGATCAGGGCCAGGAGTTTGTTCTCCTTCAGCATGGCAAGTGCTTGTTTTAAATAGATCTTATACATAATGTCAGTATTTGTTTATTCGTAATGCAAGGCTTCCGCCGGTTCGAGACGGGCCGCCTTACGGGACGGATACCAGATAGCCAGTGTGATGATAACGGCCAGCAACAGCCACGTCAGCAGGCTGACAAGCAACAGGCGGCCGACAGTCACCTCCATCACCTCCGTACTCAGCAGGCCGGCAAAGGCCACGTTCACACAGATCAGCAAGGCGGGTACGGCGGTTATGGTCAGTATCATCAATCCTTCGCCGATAAGCAACTGTTGCAGGCGGCGGCGACTGGAACCGACGGCCATGCGAAGCCCCAACTCGTTACGGCGGCGGTTCACACGGAACCAGAACGTCCCGATCACAGCCAGGAAGACATTGATCAGCAAAAAGATATTGACCGCAATGTCCAGCTTTCCCCCACTCGTATTCATCGAAGTCTCCAGATAGTTCGTACGCACATCAGGGTAATATTGCACGTTAGCCAGCCAGAAGTTGCCTGCCGCCAGCCGGTGCTTCATCTCTTTCTTAAAACGGACGGCATATTCGGAAGCACTCTCCGCCGCCGCACCCGGACGGACACGGAAACAGATCTGCATCTTCCCCAGCTCCTGTTCACTCATCCGCAGGATACTCCGCTCTTTCATCTCTTTAAAGACAATCGAAGGCGGCTGGCTGAACTCTTCCCGCTTAACGGCTTCCGTCACTCCCTTCACACGGTAACGCAAGGTGTCATCCTGAAGGATTAGCAACTCCCGGCCGCCCACCTGGGTCGAGCTGAAACATTTCATTGCCATCGGCTCACTGAGCAGGATACCTTCCTGAATAGCGGAAGCCAGTTCGTCCGGCGAACCACCATCGGCCGCATGTATATCGAAGACACGGAAGTAATCGGGCGTAACACTGAAGTCGAAAGCATTCCGGTAAATAGAATCTTTCTCCTGAAAATAAGTATCCGAATTGGACATATAGGTATAAGGCATCGAAGCCTCGTTCGCCAGGCCAACCACCTGCACGTCGGGATGCGCCTCCAACTGGCGGATGATACGCATGAAATCCTCTCCCGCCCCCTGGCTTCCCTGTTCGTAGGTAATATAGGAAGCGCTGGTGGAAGGGCGCACGGCCAGCGTCACCTTATATACATCCTCAAACGAGTATCCCATCGGTTGCGCCTGTGTGATCCGGCTCATCGTCATCCGGTCGACGGCGTACCAGAGCAGTACGAAGACGACAAGCAGTTCTATAAACACCCAGGTATTACTGCGGCGTTGTGTCTTGATCAGTTTCAGTATATGTAACAGCATATCTATTCCTTTTAATAGTGGTTTAACGACTCAGTAATATTCACACGGATCGCACGCCAGGCAGGGATCATCGACGACATCAGGTTCAGCAGGAAGCAGACCCCGAAAGCATAGCCGAACACCGCCGGACTCAGCAGCATCCCGACTGTCAGCTCCGTCTGCACACTGCCCTGCACCATCGCAATGATACCCGGCGTAAGCAGCAACTGCTGAAAGAGCGCCACCATCCCATACGATACCAGCAGCCCGACCAATCCGCCCGGCAGCATCAGCAACAGGTTCTCGATCAGTATCTGCGTCAGCAGCCGGTTCTTACGCGCCCCGAAAGCCTTCCGCACCCCCAGTTCGGAGATGCGGTCCTGCATCCGCGAAGCGTTCAGGCCGGACAAGTTAAGCGCCGGAATCAGCAGGAAAAGAAAGATCAGAAACAGGAGCATCAGGTAAACTGCCGTCACGGAACCGCCCATCACAAACTGGCGGATCACATGTGTCAGATGCGTCTCCACCCCGTTCATCATACTGAGCTTTCCGTCGGCCAGGGTCGTATTATAGCGGTCGATCATCTCTTCCAGTTCACGGCTCACCTCGTCGACTCCCATCCCGTCGGCAGGCAGGATACAGACCGTCAGCAAGCCGACCGATACATCGCGCTCGTCGGAAGCCCCCATGACCAACGGCATCGAGGTATAAGGCACCCACATATCGGCATACACGGAGGGAGTCACGGCGGAGACATCCTTCACCACGCCGCTAACGGAATATTCGGTATCGTCCAGCAGGATACTTTTCCCCGTCACGCCGGTCGCCGTCGAAAAGATACGGCGTGCCAGCGATTCGGAAACGACCACCCGGGGGAAACCCGACTGGAACTCCTCCTCACTGAACGGTTTCCCTTCGACGAAAGAAAAAGAGAAGAGGCGCCAGAAGCTATTGTTCGTACCCATCACCTGCACCTTCTGGGGGTCGTCTCCCCCGGGAATCTGCACATAGGTGTCGCCATAAAGCAAGCTGGTGATGGCCGTATTGGTCATAAGCGCCACCTCCTTTGCCGACTTCAACGGCATCAGGCATTCTTTGGCGGAACGGATGCCCCAGAAAAAGTTACTGTTTCCTTTCCCCCGTTCATATTTCATCTGGTCGATATACAGGTATTTGCCGCGGTGCACTTCGGGTGTGATGTCAGCTGTACGGATATGGTACACGATCGCTATCACCATCACCATCGAAATGGCAAGTCCCGTCCCGATGATATACACCCCGCTGTAGAAGCGGTTTTGCCTCATCAGGTTCCAGGCTTGTTTGAAGTATTGTTTATACATGATACGGTTTTATTTGTTATGCCGGACTAAAAGCAAATGCCGTGCCACAAATATAACAAACTGAATATAAGAGATTAACACAAACCCAACAGTGTTCAATACTGAACACTCGTTCCAATATCGAACACTATAAGCAGAAGCTGATAACCGCCATCAAAAACTATCGCACAGGCAACTCAACCTTCTCACAGAGCTCCAAATACTTGCCTCTAAAGATAAGCAAAATCAGTCCCAGCTGCGTCAAGTATTTGGTCTGTGCCACCAATGGGTCGGCAGCATAGCGCTGCAACTGTCCGACGGCCTCGTTGCGCAGGTCTTCAAAATCGCCGTCGGAGGCGGCAACCCTAAGATATGTCACTTTAACAATATAGCTGTAAGCGATGAGCGGCTGATGAAGTCGGTCGGGCATCATGTAAAAGCCGTCATAACCTTTAGTCGCTTCATATTCCGGTCGTATTATATAACCGTTCACCATCCCCAGGTAAGCCATCAGAAAACTTTTCACATGCGCTTCGCCTTCGATAAAGTCACGTATCTGGTCTTGCCGTTCCAATTCAGAGGCGAGATAGCGGAAGACGGGTTCCCATTCGCCTTTGTAGGCCATGTTCACTACCAGATCGGACAGGGCGGACAGGTCGAGCGGGATAACATTGTTTACGTTGTAAGCTTCAATCAAGAGGGAATAAACTTGATGACGAACGGTGAAGTTTGGAATTCCCAGCATGAGCATCTCATGTTCAGCCACATGGGGAAACAGCAAACCGAAGTAATAGAGCAGGCTTTTGAAATTATCCGGCCAGACAAGCGATTCCACGGGATAACCGATATCAATTCCGGCAGATATCATCCCGTTGCCCACCACCTCTTCCATAATGGAGGCATACATTCCGGATAGCCTATTGGTACGAATAAAATGGCGCAACCCGGCATAATCGGAATATACATTTCCGTCGACCATTTGGTAAGGTACTTCTTTATGAGGTATGTAATAATTAAGAAAGTAGAGCGTCAACACCGGATTGTATATTCGTACTTTTATAGCATCCTCCGAAAAGCAGCAACCACCACACCACAGCGTAATAATCTCCATTATCTTGTCAATGGGATCAGATAATAAAAGCTCGGAGTCATAATACTCCAGCATATCTGTTAATTCAGACTCATAAAAACCCATAAGTCCGTTAAAATACACATCGTCACTCATATCCGTCCCAAAACCAACACTTTTTCTCACAATAGGAGAAATGCCGGTGATAAAGGCCCGCTTAATCGCCCGATCGCCTATAGTCCCCGCCTTAATCCGGGCAAAGAAACGTTGGAAAAAGCTATCCTCACTTATTAATATATTATAATCACCCTGTCCCTTACGGGCCAGGATATCATTGGCGAAGTTGTCATATTCGTCAATAAAGAGATAGATAGGAAGATTGAGAGTGGTTGCCTTTGAAATTAGATAAGCGAACTTGGCATCGGCCGAAGGTTGCGCCATCAGTTCGTCGCGGAAGCCAGGTGCAAAGAAACGGGCATAGTTGTCGGCAAACTCCATAAAGCGAAAGCCACAATGTTGTTCGAACGACTCGAATACTTTATCCGGCATCGGGTTCACATCCGAGAAGTCAAAACTCAGGATCAGGTACCTTCCCTGCTCGGCTGTCGGGTTATCGAGAATGTGACATCCGACAAACACTTCTCCGAAGCGGTCTTTACGATTGATATCATAATACCAGGTTAGCATATTGATAAACAATGACTTACCGAAGCGGCGGGGACGGGCCAGAAAGAAGTAAGACTCCGCCTGCTCAATCCGGGGGATATATTCTGTTTTATCCACATAGTAATAATTATCCCTCTGAATGCGGGCGAAGTCTGTCAACCCGTACGGTATATTCTTTGCTTCCATATCTGACTGTATTTATTGATCGACAGGAACAAATGTACGGATTTATTGTGACAGAAGGCAGAAAAAGTTTAAGTAATACCAAACATTCCCTATCCCCTATTCATAATGCAGCGCCTCAGCCGGCTCGATCTTTGCTGAGCGGTGTGCAGGATACCAGGTAGCGAGAAGGATCACCGGCAGCAATAATAATAGCGACAGCGCGGTGTCGAGCAAGAAGCGGCCCACTGTCAGGTCCATATTCTCCGTGGCGAGCAAATCCATCCGATAGATATTCAGGCAAACCAGCAGGGCAGGCACGAATGCCACGGCAAACAGACAGACGCTTTCCCACAGCAGCCACTGTTGTATTTTCCTCCGCGAAGCTCCCAAAGCCATCCGCAGGCCAAGCTCCTCCCGGCGGTATTCGATGCGGAACCAGAACGTACCGATTACTCCTAAAAACAGGTTCAGCAGAAAAAAGACTGTCAGCAAGACACGGTATTGTATCGTTTCCGAGATATGATAGGCATCGAGCAGATTCTGCCGCACCTTCTTGAACGGCACGATCGAGGAGAAAGAATAATTCCCCGCATCCATCTGCATCCAATCCTTAAAGGAGGCTTCGAAGGCCCGCCTGTCAGCATTCGAACGGAGGCGGAAACAAATACCTATACGACTGAAGAGTCGGTTTTCTCTCATCCTCCCCCAGCTATTTTCCGGCATCAAGCTGATTATTACCGGGAAAGGACGCGTATACTCATGCTGCTTCATATCGGGCAATACGGCCATGACGACTGATCCGATCGAATCTTTCTCATCCCAATATACTCTCTTTCCGGCAGGTGAAATATCGCCGGGGAACAACCGACGGGCGCCAAGCCGGGTAAGAATCACTTTCTCCCCCAGCCTTTCGCCCAGTTCCTGCGGCGTCTCCCCATTGAGTCCGTAGAGGCGGAAAACACGGAAATAGTCTTTGGTTACGTGGTAGATATTTGCACCAGTCTTCAGGGTATCGTTCCACAAGGTCGTAGAGGAACTCCCACCGTAATACGGATAATAAAACTGCCCAAGGCAGAGACATTCGATATCCGGATGGTTACGGATACGGTCGACGATACGCTGGAAGTTGCGCGAAGGTTCTTCGCTGCCCTCTTCGTAAGCGATAAACGAGGGACTACTTTGCGGAGTCATGGACAGTTTGACCAGATAGGTATTGGTAATGTCGGCACCAACGGGGGTACGCGCTGTCAGATAAAGTACGGAGAAGAAATCGACCAGCACCCATATCAGGATGAAGATAAGGAACAGTTCGAGAACGATCCAGCCGTTACTGCGCCGCTGGTTATATATCAGTTTAAATAAATGACTTGTCATAACTTATTATTTATCATTAATAGCCTTTACAATAGAAACACGCGTAGAAAGCCATGCCGGCAACAAGGCGGACAGCAAGTTCAGCAACAAACAGAACCCGAAGGTGATAAAGAACACCGGAAGATTCAGCAACATGCCGGGCGAAAGACTCACTTCGCCAGTCATCTGTTCGATGCCAAACAACAGGTTGCGCAGCAGAAACACCAGCAGGAAGGAGAACAGCAAGCCTACTATTCCCCCCAGGAACGTGTAAAGGAAATTTTCGGTCAACACCTGCACGATCAGCGTCGCGCGGCTTGCCCCGAAGGCCTTGCGCAATCCCAGTTCGGGAATCCGCTTCACCATGTCGGAGGAGGAAAGCCCCGAGAGGTTTACGGCAGGGACAAGAAGGAAGATGCACAACAGCAATCCGTATTGCATCAGTTGCTTCGAAGGCGATGTGCGCCAGTCGAGCTTCGAGAGGATGAAAGTGCGCCATGTCCGCACATCGCCCCTTTCATTGGCAATATATTCCCAGTCTTTCAGCGTCGTGTTGTAGCGTTTGCGGTTCTGGTCTATCTCTTTCCGGAGCACAGACAGATCGTCGATGCTCCGGCAACGGATGCAGAGTTCAAGCATTCCGAGTACGCCTTCCGCCCCATCGGAGATCATCAGTTCGGGATATAAAGTGAAAGGAACCCAAGCATCGGCACAGGTGATTGTATTGACGGCAGAGATATCGCGGACCACGCCTGCAACGGTATACTCGACATCGTTCAACAGGACGCCCTGTCCCGCTACGTCCGGCTTGCCAAACAACTGCCGTGCCCTCGTCTCGCTCAGGACAATACGGCGCAGTCCGCTTTCAAAATCAGCCGGCGTATAAGGCTTCCCGTCGATAAAGGTAAAACGAAACATCTGCCAGTAGGCGGCATCGGTTGCCGACAGGTTGATTTCAAACTTGTCTTTTCCGCCGGGAATGCGCAGTTGCATCTCACCGACATTGTAAGTGAATATTCCCGGCCTGATGTAGGCGCTGACCAACTCCGGAGTCCGGAGGGGATAGTAGACCTCGCGGATGGTCTTGAATGACAGGTTGCCTGTCCAGTTGCTCTGCCCGTCTTTGGAGACCGACGTCGCCGCATCGAGGAGGCAGAGGCGGCCGCGGTTCACCTCCGGTGCAATGTCGGCGGTACGGATATAATACACGATCGCCATCATCATGACCATCGAGATTGCCAAAGCCGTCCCCAGAATATACACGAAACTGAAGAAACGATTCTGTTTCATCAGATTCAAAGCTTGTATGAGATATTGTCTGAACATATTACTTATCTTTGTCGTTTAACATTAATCTATGTGTGTTATGGATAAAGAGCTACCTAAATCAAAAATGACCGTTAAACCCGGCAAACTATTCGTCAAACTGAGTAAAAGCCAGTTGCCCGGACAAAAGCCGTTCTATAAAGGAACGTTGCCCAACCATCCGACGCTCACTATCGAAGATATCGCCGCCCGGGCCGTTAAAGCCCGCTCTTCCTACCGCCACGGAACGTTCGTCGAAGTGTTCCGTACGATGATCGAAGAGATGTACGGTGCCATCCATGACGGCTTCAACGTCGACTTCGGCCTGGGACGCACGGAACTGACCGTCACCGGCCGTTTCAACGCCCCTACCGACAAGTTCGACCGCGCAAAGCACGCCATCCGTGCCAACTTCCGCCCCTCTCCCCGTCTGAACCAGCTGATCGACTCGTTTCCGGCCGAGGTAAGCAACTTCAATGCGAACGCCCCGCTGCCAAACGAACTCAGCATCTACAACGAACGCCATGAAAAAGGACATGCCTACGAGTTCTGCTGTATCCCTTCCGACTACACCCTTCCGCTCTTCATCCACGGACAACGCGTGAAAGTAATGGGCGACCATCCGGATGTCGGCATCGTGATCCGTCAGGAGGAGGGCGACAAACGTTACTTTATCGAACCCCGGTTCGTCTTCATCAACCAGACGATGCGCCTGGCTTTCATGATCCCCGAAGCACTTACGCCGGGAAGATGGGTAGCGGAGGTGCATAGCCAGTACACACCTACTTACCACCTGTACAAGAAGCCTCGTGTCGGCACTGTCGCCTTTACCGTGCTAGACACTGCCTCACCGGGATGATGTAACCTGCCTCACCGGGGTGATGTAATCTACCTCATCTGGATGATGTTAACCACCTCATCAGGGTGAGGTGATCTGCCTCATCGGCGTGATGCGAGGTCTAGCATTAGGCTCCCCGTTCTCCCGGCAAACGGGGAGCGGGGAAGTCCACAGCCTCTGTCTGCCCTGCCTGTAACACACTCCCCGCCTCTTCCCGAGAGGGGAAGGGTTACTATTGAACCTGTCGTCCGTCGAAGAAACGCACTGTGCGGCTGGTCTGCTGTGCCTGCGCTTCGTTGTGGGTTACCATCACGATGGTGCGGCCGTCTTCCTTATTCAGGCGGTGGAGGATATCCATGACCTCGATACCCATCTTTGAATCCAGGTTACCGGTCGGCTCATCCGCCAGGATAATCTCGGGATTCCCTACGATGGCACGGGCGATGGCTACACGCTGGCACTGACCGCCGGACAACTGTGTCGGGAAGTGGCGCATGCGGTGGCTCAGTCCGACCTTTTCGAGAACGGCTTCGGCAGCCTTGCGGCGTTCGGAAGAAGAGACGTTACGGTAGAGCAGCGGGAGTTCCACGTTATCCAGTACGTTCAACGAATTGATCAGGTGGAAGGACTGGAAGACGAAACCGAGCGTCTTGTTACGGAAGGCGGCCAGTTGTTTGTCGTTCATACTGACCGTATTGGTTCCGGCGATCTCGACCGTACCGGCTGTCGGGGCATCCAACAGTCCGATGATGTTCAGCAAGGTGGACTTTCCGCAACCAGAGGGGCCCATGATGCTGAGGAATTCTCCCTTCTGGATATCCAGATTCACATTCTCCAAGGCAACTGTTTCGATCTCCTTCGTACGGTAGATCTTCTCGAGGTTTGTTAATTTGATCATGATGTTTGATATTTAAATTGTTATTATTGTTCTTTATTCATAATGCAACGCCTCCGCCGGTTTCATCCGTACCGCCTTGTACATCGGGAACCAGATGCCGAGGCTGATCATACCCGCCATCAGCAGGTAGGCTCCTCCGAAGGTGACCGCGAAACGCCACCAGGTATAAGGCAAACGGATGGTATCGAGCATATCGAAATACAACATATTCAGGATAAAAACCAGCACCAGCGGGACAGTCAGCACCAGCAACATCAATCCCTCGCAATTCATCAGACTACCAATCCGGCTACGGTTGGAACCCAAAGCCATACGAAGCCCAATCTCACCCTGCCGTGCCTGCGTGCGTAACCAGAACGTCCCGATAATACCGAAGAAAACATTGATGAGCATGAAACTGACCAGGGCAGACTTCTTCTTCATGGTGTCTTCGGATTTCTTCAGTATTTCGGTGCGCATCTCGCCGAGGGGGACGACGCTGGAAACATAGACGTTATTCACCGTCAGCCGTTCGCCCATTCCTTGCAGAAACCTTTCCATGTCTTCCGGACGGAAACCGGATTTCATTCGCACCAGGCAGTCGATGCCCACCGCCTGCGCCTCTTCGATCTGCCTGATCATTTCAGGCTGCGAAGGGATATAATAAAAGAAAGGGATACTCTTCTTATACTCCGATTCGCGGACAGGGCCTGAGACTGCCAGGATTGCCATCTCATCGGTGTTGTCGGGATGATACTTGACGGCCTTGCCCCGGGCGGAGACGTCCGCTCCGTAAAAGACCCGCTCCAGGTCGGAGGTGATAACGCCGCCTGTCCGCTGTCCGATCTGCGGGCCCAGCAGGTTGCCTTCGGTATCTTTCATCCGTAGCACCGTGAAATACTCGGGACTGACGGTAGACTGGCGGAAGTTCGCCTTGATGAACGTATCCGCATCCGCCCGGTAGAGTTGCGACCAGGAACGGTTTTCGGTGTACACACAGCCGACATGGGAGATGGAGACCTCCTCTACCTCGGGCGCCTGTCGGAGCAGTCCCGCCAACCGAAGCACGTCCTCCCCCTGGCGGGTGGTCAGCAACGAATCGTCCACGTATCCCGGAGTGCCCGGCGCGAGGATACCCAACTGCACCTTATACGTATCTTCGATGTCGAACCCCAGGGGCGAATAGTAAGTGTATTTATCGACCAGCAGCGAATCCGTCATTACCCACAGGATACTGACTACGACCAGCAGTTCGGCAAATATCCAGCCGTTGCTGCGGCGCTGGTTCCAGATTATTTTCAGTATATGCTTTATCATCTTCCTTTCGTATTTATATCGTTACATCTCTTCGGATTCTTCGCCTTTCAATGAAGCGGCTATCTGCTGGCGGGCGATACGCAGGGCAGGAATACCCGCAGAAAGCAGGTTCAGCAGCAGACAGAACAGCAGGGCCACCAGGAAAAGCCCGGGTTTGAACAGCATATCGCTTTGCAGTACCGTGTCCGCCTTTTCCAGCAGGAAGCTGCGGCAGAGGGGCAACAGCAGGAACGAGAGCAGCAAGCCGATTACGCCACCTACCAGGGTGATCACCCCGTTTTCGTAGAGGACCTGGCGAACCAGGTCGCCGTAAGTCGCTCCGAATGCCTTGCGGATTCCCATTTCCGAACGGCGTTTCTGCACTGCCGACTGGGTGACGCCCATCAGGTTAAGGGCCGGTACGAGCAGGAGGAAAAGCAGCAGGCCGCCCATCTCCGTCAGGTAGTCCTTCAGCTCGACCTTGATCTGTCCGCTCGTACCGATCGCTTTGTCGAAACGGCTGATAGGGTTATGGAAAAAGTTGATCTGCGCCTCTTTCTTAGTGGAGTTGTAGCGGGCCATCTGCCCCTTCAGTTCCTGGCGGATGGCGTCGAAACCGGACGTCTCACGGGCCAGCAGGCAGACGTTGAAGGCCCCCGACATATTCTCCATAAACGCCATATCCGACAGGACCCGGTTGGTGGTATAGGGTGTCCAGACCTGTCCGTAGGCGGTGTCGGCGGCACGGCTGACGTCTTTCACGACACCGCAGATCGTATAGGACATGCGGTCGATGATAACGGGTTTGCCGACAACCTGGGTAGTACCGTAAAGTTGCTTGGCGACACTCTCACAGACAACGGCCTGTGGGATGGCGGAGCTGAAGTCGGCTTCCGAGAAAGGTTTGCCTTCCAGGAAAGAGAATGCGTATATCTTCCAGAAACCGGGATCGGTATAGTAGATCGTATAGGTCCTGAACATCTGCTTACCCGGCAAAGAGAGCGGGGAAAAGCGGGTGGCCCAGGCACAGGCGGCCTCGGGTGTCTTCAGGGAATAGAAGCATTCGCGAACGGCTTCGACCGACATGTTGCCGCGGCTCCAACTATTCTGAGCCTTTACTTCGGTACCGTTTTCGACATAGAGCATGCGGTCGCGGTTTACTTCGGGCACGAACGAGGTCAGTTGTACCTGGAAGACCAGGATGACAACCATGATCATGGCTATCGAAAGGGCCGTGCCGAGTATGGAGATCAGGCTGATGAGGCGGTTCTCACGCAGCATGTTCAAGGCTTGTTTGAGGTATTGTTTGAACATATTGTTGTTGTTTGTGTTGGGGCGGTTCGCGAACCGCCCGTACGGGACGTTATTTTATTTTAAGTTTGTTCTTGTCCTTATAGCTTGCCATGTCGGAGACTACTACCTGGTCGCCGGGTTGCAGGCCGCTGATCACTTCTACGTATTCGTAGTTGCTGTCGCCTAGCTGCACCTTGCGTTTCAAGAGTTGGTCGCCATTGACTACAAAGAGGTCGTATTCACCTTTGCCGACATAATAAGAGGCGTTGGCGATGCGCATGACGTCATCCTTGACGGCGTTCATGACATACACGTCAGTCTTGAGGCCGGAGCGGAGGCGGCGGTGGTTGTCTTCTTCCAGTTGGACGGTGAAGGAGATGACGCCGTTCTTCGACAGCGGGGTGACGTCGCTGACGGTGCCCTCCAGTTTGTCACTGCCGATCTTGACAACGGCTTTGCTGCCGGCGGCGATGCGGTCACCATAGGTGTCGGCTATCTCACCTTCGATCTTGAAATGTGAGAGGTCGGAGACGATGGCGATCTTGGTGCCTTCGCTTACCTGAGCACCGATCTCGTTGTTCACGTAGGTCAGGATCGCCTTGCGGGGGGAGCGGACCTGGGCATCGTCGAGCGTGCGCTTGGTTTCGGCGAGGCTTTTGCGGAAGATGTTGAGTTCGAGTTCCTTCACTTTCAGGTCGGCTTCGGCAAGGGCCTGTTCGTTGATGTATTTCTGTTCGTCTTCCTTGAGTTTTAACTGGCTGACGTTGTAGTCGAGTTCTACCTGGCGGACTTTGTCGGTGGTGCCGGCACCGAGGCTGTCAAGGTAGCGTTCGTTACGCAGTTCGACGGCTTTGCGGTCGAGTTCCATGCGGGAGACTTTCAGGTTCATCTCCATCTCAGAGAGTTTGCTATGGCCGGTGACACGGAGTTTTTCCAGTTCGAGTTGTTTCATCTGTTGCTCGTCCAGTTTCTTCTTGTATTCCGTTTCGGCACTTTGCAGGTCGAGTTTGAGGATCGGTGTTCCTACATCGACGGAGTCGCCGCCTTTTTTGTATATCTCGACGATACGGGTGTTGATGGGGGAATTGATGATCTCTTCAAAAGCGGGTATCACCTTGCCGGAGGCGCTGACCGATACTTCGATGACGCCCTGGTCGACGGTGGATATAGTCAGGTCTTTACGGTTCAGGCTGGTTTGCAGGAAAGATATGATCACGGCAATGACGGCTACGGCCGCTCCCACGCCTCCCCCGATCTTTATGATTTGTTTGCGTTGTTCTTTTCTTCGAACTTCTTTTGATATCTCTCTGTCCATATTTAGTATTGTTTTTATTTTCCGCCACAGTAGAGGCAAACTCCGTGCCAAAAAGCTAAACTACTGATATTGTGCACCTACGATAAAACAAACAGTGTTCAATATCGGACAGTGTGTTCGGTTTTACAGAAAACATTCCGGCTCTCCGCGTTGTTCTTTATCGACAAAGAAGGTAAAAACACTTATTAATCGCTAAAACAAGAAAGATATGAGTACCAGATCTATTATTTTATCGCTTTTCGTCGCCTTGGGGTTCGTCCTCACCGGTTGCGACAATAATGATGACAATCACAAAAATGCCATCGAACCGACTGAGCCGGTAATGCAGGCTTTCAATAAGAAATATCCCGATGCCTCTAACCCGCTCTTTACGATCGAAGGAAATTATTATGTAGCCGAGTTCACGGACAACGGCGTTTCGACCGAAGCATGGCTCACCGAACAGGGAAAGTGGATGATGGACAAGGCGGATACACCTTTCAACCAACTCCCGGAGGCGGTGACCGACGCGTTCAATAACGGCCTTTATGCGGGCTGGAAAGTGGATGACTCCTATACGATCAACCGCGATAGCATGGCTGTCGTCTATAAGATTAATGCCGAAAAGGGAAACAGCGACATGGACCTGTATTATTCGCAATACGGCAACCTGATCAAGGCCGTGAACGACGAAGGGAACGAGGATGCTCCGATCGTGATCCCGGCAGAGGTACATACGTTGATGAACCTTACTTTCGCAACCTGCGACCTGCTGGATATACAGAGCAACAGCGAAGGATATATCCTGAATATGCTGGACGGAAAGGTTTATAAGGTCGCCCAACTGAATAAAGATTACCGGTGGCAGAGTACCACATACCAGATAACCGAACAGGAGGTACCGGAGATTATTATGGCTGCCTTCCAGTCCACAGGCTATGCCGGAGATACAATCGAAGCAATAACAGTAAAGATCGAGATTGCCGGAACATTCTACACCTTCACCGTCGATCATAACGGACAGAGCACAGATGTCACATTCGATGCGGTGGGGAATGTTGTTGGATGAAACAGCGTTAGAAATAATTGAGCTATCCCGTTCCCGTGCTTGACACGGGATCGCAAAGACACAGACCGTTTCCTATAATATCTTTTGATACTGCCAGTTCTCTTGCGGCCCCGTGTCAAGCACGGGGACAAGATTGCTCAATTTTGATAATAACCGAATCTCCCTACAACAAGAATCCCCTTGGCATGTTTGAAGTGCCAAGGGGATTCTTATTCCTATTATATCAAAAATATATACTGACTTACCGGCTTATCAACTCGATCCGTGCACTCTTGACACCCGGGGAGGATGCTTCAAAGTAAATCGTTCCCGGTGTTTCTTCCGTTTGTACGATGGCTGTCAGCTGACCGCTGAACAGTTTCATCTGCGGAGCCTGGAAGGATTCGAGGCTGGCGGGGTTACCGTTGGCTGCCGCCTTGTAGGTTCCGTTGCCACGTACGTTGAACTTGATCTGGTTGGTGGCATCCGGACAAAGATTTCCGTTCTTGTCGACCACTCTTACGTTGATGAAAGAGAGGTCTTTGCCATCGGCTGTCAGGTTGGTACGGTCGGCAGACAGTTCGATATGATGGGGCTTGCCGGCTGTGTGTACTTCCTCTTCGGCTACGGCGTTGCCATCCTTATCGTAGGCTACCACTTTCAATGTTCCCGGCTCGTATTTAGTATCCATCCACATCAGACGGTAACGTTTCTGACGTTCGAAACTCTTCTGAGCAGCTTCGGTATAGCTGCTATCGATACCGATACTCAGGTCTTTCGTACGTTTGCCCTGGCTCTTTCCGTTGATGAACAGTTCGGCAGAAGGATAATTGGTATACACGAATACCGGAGTGACTTCGCCTTCGCGTCCCGGCCATGTCCAGTGAGGCAGGATATGCAATGTCTTTTCCGCTTTGTTCCAATGACTGCGGTACAGATAGTAACGGTCCTTTGGAATACCGGCCAAGTCGATGATACCGAACAGGGAGCTGTGGCTCGGCCAGTTGGTATAATACGGCGTCGGTTCACCCAGATAGTCGAAACCGGTCCATACGAACTCACCGATACAGTAAGGCAGGTCTTCATGCTGGATAAAGTCGTCTTCCGGCAGGTTTGACCAGCCGCAATGTTCTACATCGTAAGAAGAGCTCTGATGATCGTCGTAAACTGCCATCGCCTTACGTTCAACCGGGAACTTATAAACACCGCGTGAACTTACCGTAGAAGCAGTCTCGCTTCCCAGGATGATTTCCTGCGGCAGTTTCTTATAATTGATCTGATATTTAAACGGACGGTAGTTGAAACCGGCCACTTCCATGACAGCGGCAAAGTTATTATTCACAACAGCATCCGGGGCATCCATGCCCTGGGTAACAGGACGTGTCGGGTCTTCGCGGTGACAGATGTCCTGAAGGAAGCGGGCAATCTTGGCGTCGCCTTCGATCCACTGGTTCGGCACCTCGTTACCGATACACCACATGACGATACTCGGGTTGTTGCGGAAGTTATGGAGCAGGTTGACCATATCTTTTTCCGCCCATTCGTCGAAGAAAAGGTTATAGCCGTTCTTACATTTGGCCACGTTCCATTCGTCGAAACTTTCAGCCATCAGCATCATCCCCATTTCATCGCAGGCCTTCACCAGGTCGGGAGCCGGCATATTATGGGAAGTACGGATCGCATTACAACCCATATCTTTCAGGATACGGATCTGGCGACGGATAGCCGCATCATTGACGGCAGCACCCAACGGACCCAGGTCATGATGGTTACATACACCTTTAAAGACAGTCTTTTCGCCGTTCAGGAAGAACCCTTTTCCCGGAATGATTTCGATGGAACGGATACCGAAAGGTGTCGTATATTCATCTTTCAACTCTGTCCCGTTTTTGTACAGGCGGCTTTCAGCCACATACAGGGCGGGCATATCCGGCGACCAGAGGGTCGGGGTGTGAACAATGAATTCCTGGTCGACCGTACCATTATTATATATGATATCGTTCAGCGGGAGCATTGTTTCAACCAGCATTTGTCCGTTCGGGTTACGCAGGCTGGTTTTCACGGCATATTGTTTCGGATCGGCACCTTCCGGAAGGTTAACCTTTGTGTTGACATTCACTTTGGCAAACTCTTTCTTAACGATAGGTGTTGTAACAAAAGTCCCCCATATCGGAATATGGGCATCTTCCGTAACAATCACATGTACATTTCGGTACAAGCCGGCACCCGGATACCAGCGGGAGGACTCCGGCAGGTTTTCCAGACGGACAGCCAGCGTGTTCTTCTGTCCCGGTTTCAAGTACTTCGTAATGTCAAAATGGAATGAGTTATAGCCATAAGGCCAGTAACCAACCTCTTCGCCATTGATATAGACTTTAGCGTGGCTCATCGCCCCGTCAAACAGGATTGAAGCTTTTTTCCCTTCAGCGAACTGAGGTACTTCAAACTCGGTACGGTACCAGCCCACACCCACGAAAGGCAGACCGCCCGTACGGCCGGCATGTTCCATCGCCTCCTTTTGGCCGTCTTGCGAAATAGCCACTTCCTGCTTGTCGTTCTGGGAACTGAACGGACCGTATATCGCCCAATCGTGCGGAACCGTCACCGATTGCCATTTACTGTCGTCGAAAGCGGGGTTGATAAAGTCGGGGTTATCCTCACGGGTGAACTTCCAGTTTTTCTCCAGCAGGAATTCACTGCGTACTTGTTGTGCCGAAAGGTTAGTCAGCCAACCGAATAACGCGACTAAAATAACAAAATTGAATCTTTTCATGCGCATTTTAAATGTGTTTGTAGTTCTTAGCGCAACAAAAATAACTAAATTTGCGACTTTATCAAACTAAATCTACAATAACAAGTTACAGAATATGTTGATTCAATTAGCCTTCGTTTTAGTTGCAATAATTATCGGAGCCCGTTTGGGTGGTATTGGTTTAGGCGTACTGGGTGGCCTGGGGCTGGCAGTACTGACTTTTGTCTTCGGCCTCGAACCAACGTCACCCCCTATCGACGTGATGTTAATGATCGTAGCGGTCATTGCAGCAGCCAGTTGTATGCAGGCTGCCGGAGGGTTGGACCTGATGGTGAAATGGGCGGAAAAGCTGCTTCGTAAAAATCCTTCCAAGATTACAATATTAAGTCCGCTGGTTACCTATCTCTTTACCTTTATTGCAGGAACCGGACATGTGGCTTATTCTGTTTTACCGGTTATTGCCGAGGTGGCGACCGAAACGAAGATACGCCCGGAACGTCCGCTGGGTATTGCCGTAATCGCCTCACAGCAAGCTATTACAGCCAGTCCGATCTCTGCAGCAACCGTTGCCCTGTTAAGTATGCTGACCGGACAGGGGGTCAATGTCAGCCTGTTCGATATTCTGATGATCTCAGTACCTTGTACGTTGGCGGGTGTCCTGGCGGGAGCATTCTATTCCCTGCGTGTCGGCAAGGAATTGGAAGATGATCCTGAATTCAAAAGACGTATTGCTGAAGGAGAATTCACTACCCAGAAATATGAACTGAAAGATGTCAAAAACCAGAAAGCGGCCGGCTGGTCGGTCATTATCTTTATCCTGGCGACAATCGGGATTATCCTGTTCGGTTCCATCGAAAGCATCCGTCCGGTATTCAACGGCCAGTCGTTGTCGATGGCTTACATTATCGAAATACTGATGTTATCGGCGGCTGCCATCATTTTGCTGGCTACCCGGACAGACGGGATCAAGGCGGTACAGGGATCGGTTTTCTCTGCCGGCATGCAGGCGGTTGTCGCTATCTTCGGTATTGCCTGGATGGGTGACACATTTATCGGTGGAAATATGGCGGAACTGAAAGGTTCTATCGAGCAGATCGTTACGGCTATGCCCTGGCTGTTCGGGATTGCCCTCTTCCTGATGTCTATCCTGTTATTCAGCCAGGCGGCAACCGTACGTGCTCTGCTTCCTTTAGGCTTAGCGCTGGGGATCTCTCCGTATATGCTGATCGCCCTCTTCCCTGCCGTGAACGGATACTTTTTCATCCCGAATTATCCGACAGTCGTGGCTGCGATCAATTTCGACCGTACGGGAACTACGCATATTGGTAAATATATCTTAAATCATTCTTTTATGGTTCCCGGGCTGATAGCGACCGGTGTTTCTGTATTGCTTGGTTTACTTCTTATCCAACTGTTTTAAGGGCGGCCAACAGGCTTCCCGTCAGAAAAAAAGAGATTCTAACTACCTCATTCTTATCGTTTTTTTAAAGAAAAGGCTTATCTTTATCTCGAATTTATAGAAAACAGGTGTATATGAAATGGTAGACCTGTTATTATTTTAGTAAGGATTTTATATTATTGATTAAGCTGTAATACACGAAAAAAAGAGTCAGAGACTCAGAGGTATATGATGGTAGTGGAAAACTTTATCTTGCCGGATCTTTTAGAAAGCATGCGCATTTCAACATCTTCTTCTCAGGAAAACACCCGGAATTTCCTGACAGATTATTCTATTGTGTATGCAGTATCCGGTACGTTATGTTTGAAAAACAGCGATTCCGAGCAGATCATTGAAGAAGGAGAATTAGCCCTTATCCCACCGGGAACATACGCTTTTTCCGAATCAGCCAATGATCAGAATCATTCCGGATTTACCTTCTTCTTCGACCAATGGACAGCACAGTGCATTCTCAAACTCCCGGAAGTGATCAGCGCCTTGAGTCTGTACCAACCGCCTGTTACCAGACAAAAAGTATATATCATCCCCCGGCAAAAGGTCTTCCGGAACTTTTTCAACGCCGTCCAGCTATACCATAACCTGGAGAAAAAGCTGAAAAAGGAAATGCTCCCGGTCAAGTTTACCGAGCTTATCTATCTGTTACTGAATAGTCCTCATAGAGACATTGTTTTATCTTTCCTCTCCGAGGCTACCGGTAATATGCCGGAGAAACGGTAAAGATATACCCCTGGGAAAAATTGACAAAAATATAAGTTATATTGCCATTCCGTTAGTCACCGAAGGAATGTAATTTTGCATTGTCAATTAAAACAATGAATATATGAAACCGATAGAACTAACAAAGACTGAATTCATTCAAAAAATAGGTAACGTCGAAGCTGCCCCGAAAGACTGGAAATATGTAGGTGACAAACCTTGTATCGTAGATTTCCAGGCTCCCTGGTGCGGTTACTGTAAACGTCTCGACCCGATACTGGAAGAGTTCGCCCAAACATATGAAGGACGATTGGATATTTATAAAGTGAATGTAGACAAAGAAGAAGATCTCGAAACGCTCTTTAATATCCGCACCATCCCTACCCTTCTTATCTGTAAAACGGACGGAACCAAAGAACTCATGCTGGGAACTATGCCCAAACACGAGTTGAAGAAGATCATCGAAGAGAAAATTCTGTAAAAAGCCTCTTATAACAGTTTATTTACGAACTGTGATATGGAAACATCCTTGCTTGCGTTCGTGCTTTATATAACAACGGTCTGCTCTTTTCAGGTCACGAAGCACTGACGCAAGTACCATTTTCAAGCGGTCGTTGTCGATATTCAGGGTATCTTTCTCATTGATCTTGGTATAACGCACCCAGGAAACGTCAAAGGTTGTACCATAACGGTGAGCCGAGTTCATGGAAGCATTGTAATTGCGTTTGCCCAGTTTCTTCACATCATCTACCGTACGGGTAACGCTGGTTACTTTTATTTTATAGAGAGATGCATTCAGATTATAAAGGGAGTCCTGAAAATTACGGCCGATATCTTCCAGTAAGGTTGCCGCTTCCGGAATCAGATAAGGGATAGAGTGTTTCAGTTCTTCCACTTCATAATAATCGCCGGTTTTGATCTCCTGCATCTTTTTGGAAGCATGTTCGGCATCTTCACGGTTACTGATGGGTTCTATCCCGATCTTTTGGGCGACAGCCAGCTGGACGTCATTCAAATCGTTAAAATCACGATTATAACTTCCGTTATACCAGATGGTTTTCAACTCGCCACGTTTTTCTTTACAGGAAGGGAACACACTGGTCGACACCAGTACAAAAAACAATATAATTGCATTAACAGCTATTTTCATCCTTTTCAATTTTACGGAGGACAAAAATAAGAAAATTACAATACTTTGTTGTATGAAGATCAAAAAGAATTACCTATTTTTGTGGTCAACACAATTAATTAATAAGAATATGAGTACTTTAGAACTAAAACTTTCACTGATCGAACAACTCACCAAAATCGACGATGAGCAGTTGCTGAACAAGATCAAAAAGCTGATCAGCCAGCATACAGAAAAGAAGACGGAGAGATATCCGGCACAAATGACGGTTGAGGAACTGAAAGAGGTGCTGAAGAAATCTATCGAAGAATCCAAACAAGGCTTGGGAATGACTACAGAAGAATTACGCAAAAGACATCCATTATGCAAATAAAACTAAAGTGGTTACCACGAGCCATCGCCTTACTTGACGACATTTACGAATATTACAGCGAGAAAAGTGAAAGATCTGCAATCCGCATATATAATAAGCTACTTGATTCTGCTGAACCTTTGAAGACATTTCCCTATGCCGGAATTTCCGAACCTTTATTGGAAGAATTTCCTCAGAATTTCCGCTCCCTGGTTGTCGAAAAACACTTCAAGCTGATTTACACCATCAGTCCAACCCAGATCGAGATACACGCCATATGGGATTGCAGGCAGGATAACTGGCGGCTAAAAGAAATGTTCCATCGGTAATATCAAAAAAAGACAGGAATATATTCATGAGATAAAGAATATTGCTAATTTTGCGTACCTAAATCAAAGGGAATAAAAACATAAAAAAATAAGACAAGGAAAAGAACGGATGATAGAACGTATTTATATTCTTGAAAGTGTAGACCCGGTTATTTTTTACGGAGTGAATAATGCGAACATGCAGCTGATTAAAACACTGTTTCCCAAGCTTCGCATCGTTGCCCGCGGAAATGTGATGAAAGTAATCGGAGACGAAGACGAATCCGAACTGTTCCTTAAAAAGATCCGTGAAGTAGAAAAATACTGCGAGGAATTTAACTCCCTGAGCGAAGATGTCATCCTCGACATTATCAAAGGAAAAACTCCGACAGTCGTCAAACAGGAAAACCTGATTATCCACGGAATGAACGGAAAAGCAATCGTTGCCCGCACCGAAAATCAACAAATACTCGTAAAAGCTTTTGAAGAAAACGACTTGGTCTTTGCTACCGGCCCTGCCGGAACAGGTAAGACATTCGTTGCAATAGCTCTTGCAGTGAAAGCGTTAAAGAATAAGGAAATAAGGAAGATCATCCTGAGCCGTCCCGCTGTAGAGGCCGGTGAAAAGCTGGGATTCCTTCCGGGAGAAATGAAAGATAAGCTCGATCCGTACCTGCAACCTCTGTACGATGCATTGCAGGATATGATTCCGGGTGCCAAACTCAAAGAGTACATGGAAAATAACGTGATTCAGATCGCCCCGTTGGCTTTTATGCGCGGACGTACGCTGAACGATGCCGTTATTATCCTTGATGAAGCACAAAATACAACGACGCACCAGATCAAAATGTTCCTCACCCGTTTGGGTATGAACGCTAAAATGATCATTACCGGCGACGTGACACAGATCGACCTTCCCCCTACCGCGACCTCCGGCCTTGTGCAGGCGATGCAGATACTGAAAGGTGTCAAAGGAATAGGCAAGGTGGAATTTGACAAGAAAGACATCGTTCGTCATAAGCTGGTACAGCGAATCGTTGAAGCATACGATAAATTCGATGAGAAAAAGAAAGCGGAAACCGCTGCAAAAAAAATAGAAAAGAACAACAAACTATCAGATAAATAATCAAAAATAAATTGGTCATGAAGAAGGCGTTAGTTAGAACAGATTACAATTTCCCGGGACAAAAAAGTGTCTATCATGGTAAAGTACGCGATGTGTACAATATCAATGACGAAGTATTGGTGATGGTCGCAACCGACCGTATCTCAGCTTTCGACGTAGTATTGCCGGAAGGTATTCCTTACAAAGGCCAGATGTTGAACCAGATTGCAGCCAAATTCCTTGACGCGACCACCGACATTTGCCCGAACTGGAAATTAGCTTCACCCGACCCAATGGTTACCGTTGGTGTACAGTGCGAAGGTTTCCCTGTTGAAATGATCGTACGCGGTTACCTTTGCGGTAGTGCATGGCGTGCTTACAAAAGCGGTGTACGTGAAATCTGTGGTGTGAAACTACCGGAAGGAATGCGCGAAAACCAGCGTTTCCCCGAACCGATCATCACTCCGACAACTAAAGCTGCTATCGGAGCTCACGACGAAGACATCTCCAAAGAAGAAATCCTGAAACAGGGACTTGTTTCTGAAGCAGACTACGCCGTTCTTGAAAAATATACGATGGAGTTGTTCAAACGTGGTACGGAAATCGCTGCACAACGCGGCCTGATCCTGGTAGATACAAAATATGAATTCGGTCACCGCGACGGAAAGATCTACCTGATCGACGAAATCCATACGCCCGACTCTTCACGCTATTTCTACTCGGAAGGGTATGAAGACCGTTTCGCCAAAGGTGAACCGCAGAAACAGCTGTCTAAAGAATTCGTTCGCGAATGGTTGATGGACAACGGTTTCCAGGGCAAAGCCGGACAGCAGGTTCCGGAAATGACTCCGGCTATCGTTGAAGGTATCAGCGAACGTTATATCGAACTCTTCGAACATATCACCGGCGAGAAATTTGAAAAAGGCGACACAGACAATCTGTTGGCCCGCATCGAAAAAAATGTAACCGATTATCTGAACAATAAATAAGCATATATGAAGTACGGTTCGGAACAGATTTTACCTTACAACCAGGAGGAACAGAAGGGCACGCAAGTCAAACGCATGTTCGACTCTATTGCAGGCACTTACGATCTACTGAACCATACGCTCTCGTTCGGTATCGATAAAATATGGCGCAGGAAAGGCATTGCTTTCCTGCGGCCTTTTTCTCCGCAATCCATACTGGATATTGCCACCGGAACGGGCGACCTGGCCATTTCCATGCACCGGAAACTAAAAGCCAACCGGATCATCGGGGCCGATATTTCAGAAGGCATGATGCAGGTCGGACGCGAAAAGGTAGCGAAAGCCGGTTTATCGGAGTATATATCGTTCGAACAACAGGACTGTACGGCACTCACTTATCCGGACAATTCATTCGATGCCGTTACCGCCGCATTCGGAGTACGTAACTTTGAAAATATCGAACAAGGTATTGCCGAGATGTTCCGGGTACTCAAACCCGGCGGCCATCTCATGATTCTGGAACTTTCCACACCGGAACATTTCCCGATGAAACAGCTCTACCCTATTTATTCAAAAACGATCATTCCATTTATTGGCCGGTTATTTTCAAAAGAGAAAGCCGCTTACAGCTATCTTCCGGAATCCATCAAAGTCGTTCCTCAAGGTAAGGTCATGGAAGAATTGCTTGCCCGCCAGGGATTTGCTCAGGCGAAAGCACGCACCTTCACCTTTGGAATTTGTTCATTATACACAGGTTGTAAGGATGGTTCGCGAACCACCCCTACGAAATAACAAATACTAGAAAAGGTTATGCAGAAATATGGTTTATTGGGATACCCACTCGGACATTCGTTTTCCAAAACTTATTTCAACCAGAAGTTTGAAGCGGAAAAAATAGATGCCCAATATGTGAATTTCGAGATTCCGAATATCAAGGAAATTAAAAATGTACTGAAAGAGAATCCCGAATTGAATGGTCTGAATGTAACGATTCCTTACAAAGAACAGGTCATTCCTTATCTGGACGAACTGGATGAAGACGCCCGCCTGATCGGAGCCGTGAACGTTATCAAATTCACAAAAGGCCTTTTCGGTAAAAAACTGAAAGGATACAACTCTGATATCATCGGCTTCAAACAGTCTATCGATCCTTTATTAAATGAAACACATCGGAAAGCATTGATCCTGGGGACAGGCGGCGCCTCCAAAGCCGTATTCCAGGGACTAAAGCAACTGGGTGTCGGAGCAACTCTGGTTTCACGCAAACCGAAAGAATTTTGTATTACCTATGACGAAATCACTCCAAAAACAATGGAGCAATACACCGTCATCGTCAATACGACTCCATTGGGAATGTTCCCCAATGTCAACAGTTGCCCGGATATTCCATACGATTTGCTCACCCCAAATCATCTGTTATATGATTTGTTGTATAACCCGGATGAAACGCTCTTCATGAAAAAAGGAAAAGAAAAAGGGGCTGTCGTCAAGAACGGACTCGAAATGTTGCTGCTTCAGGCTTTTGCAGCCTGGGAGATCTGGCAAAAATAACCCAACTCCTCTGCCCGGCATTTTCTCACGAGTGAGAAAACAAGCCGAAGCCATTTTCGGACTTTCCTACTGCTTTTCCGTCATATATTTCCAGAAACGAACCGGCAAATGTTGCCGGTGCAGTTTCGGATTGATTCTTTCTTTTATCGCGATCGTTTTAAAATATTCTTTCCACATCTGTTGGAAAAGTTTTTCGTTTTCATCCATCAGCTCCTCACTCAGAAAACCGGAAAGCAGATGTGCCTCCTTCTGTTCAAAGCGAACTTCGATCGTTTCCTTCAGATCATAATAATATCCGTATTCACGGCGCATGTCGTAGATCAGCCATTTCTGGTCACCGAAACGGTCGTTCAGATAAGGAAGTACAAGCGGTAATACATTATATATAGGTTCGACAGCCGAGAAATAGGTACCATCCACCGCCTTCTGGAAACGAAGAAACTGCATGATACGAAGACGCTCATTACTCACCTTCTTCCATATTTTGGACATCTGCAATACATCAGGATCACCGAAATTCATCTCGATAGACTTGGAATAGTCGATCGCCTTACGGATATAGCGGAATAAAAGCATGTCGATCTCCGGCAGTTCCGACAACCAGGAGACCGTCAGGCCGGAAAGGGAGAGTTTGGATATTTTCTTTTCAAGGCCTTTCCAGACACGGTCGGCTTTTTGCTTGTCGGAACAGATTGTCACCGTCTCCTCACAGAACAAAGGCAACGGTTCCCCTTCGGCCAGCAACACATCAGGAAACGACTTCCGGACGTAAGCGTCGAAGACGGCAGTCAGTAATCCCTCGAAAGTTTTGTCATATATAAAAGCAATCATCTTGTTTAGTCCCGGAATTGAAATGTTAGTTGCCGGTCGTCAAATTGTTTTCCCTTCTTTTGAATCAGGATGTGGCGCACATTCTCCGGCGTCAGTTCGTTAACCGTCCGCATCGCCAGTTCATGACAGGTAATGAAATATTGCGCTTTCTTCATCACGACCCCAATCTTCTTCAATTGCTCCGACCCAAGACGGGAGTAACGGCGGGAAACGATGATCATTTTCGCCGATTTCACCCCGATACCGGGAACGCGCAGAAGCAACTCGTAATCAGCTTTGTTGATATCGACCGGAAACATATGCGGATTTCGCAACGCCCACGATAATTTCGGATCGACCTCCAGATCGAGTTCCGGATAAGCATCGTTCACGATCTCATCCACTTTAAATTCATAAAAGCGCAACAACCAATCGGCCTGATACAAACGGTTCTCCCGCACCAGAGGCGGCTGTTTCAATGCCGGCAGCCGGTTATCATAATCGTTCACAGGAATGAAACCGGAATAATAAACACGTTTCATCGTCGGACGCTGATACAGGGCCGACGACAGGCGGAGAATATCCTTGTCCGTATCGGCAGTCGCCCCGACAATCATCTGCGTACTTTGTCCGGCGGGAGCAAACCTCGGAGCATGACGGAAACGCTTCCGTTCCTCTGCACTCTGTAATACCCCCTGCTGGATATAACGCATCGGGGCAAAGACGCTTTTAAAGTCTTTTTCCGGTGCAAGCACCTGCAAACTTTTTTCGTTGGGAATCTCGATATTCACACTCAGACGATCGGCATACAAACCGGCTTCGTTCACCAATTCCTGGCTGGCACCGGGAATGCTTTTCATATGGATATACCCGTTGAAACGATGAACCAGACGCAGATCTTTTATCACGCGCACCAACCGTTCCATCGTATAATCCGGACTGCGTACCACGCCTGAACTGAGGAAAAGCCCTTCTATATAATTACGCCGGTAAAACTCGATCGTCAGATTGACCAGCTCCGTAACCGAAAGCGTAGCTCGCGGCAAATCATTGCTCCGGCGATTAATGCAGTAGGCACAATCATACATGCAATTGTTGGTCAGCATAATCTTCAACAAAGAAATACACCGTCCGTCCTCCGCAAAACTATGGCAAATACCCCAGCCAGCCGCACTGCCTATCATTCCTTTCTTTCCGGAACGGGATGTGCCGCTTGACGCGCAGGATACATCATATTTAGCTGATTCTGCTAATACTTTCAGTTTTTCAAGTACATTTTCATTCATATTTCACGGGGATATACCACACAAAAATAAGGAATTAAAAACTATCTTTGCGATAAAATAGAGTGAAATGTTCTTAGATAATATTCCCGTACATAACCTGGATGAAAGTGATTTCTTCGTCGCCGAACGCATCGAAAACTGCGCACCATTGAATTTCCGGGGATCACACTGTCACAACTTTTACGAACTTTTATTTTTCATGGAAACCGGGCCGGGAGAAAGTCACAGCATCGACTTCACCAAGCATCCGCTACAATCCAACCAGATTTTCCTGATCCGTCCGGGACAGGTACACACCATGAAACTGAAAGAACAAAAAGGTTTTCTGTTTGCCATCAATCGCGATTATTTCGAACGGCTATGCCTGCATATCGAGAGCTATGCCGATTATTCATTCCCGGACATTCTCACCCTTCCCGGTAGCGAAGCTCCTGCCGTCCGCCGGATAGCAGACCTGATTTATGCCGAACACGAAGGGTTGCACCGCAAAAGCCTGCTAAATTCTTATATGCATGCCTTTATCACCCACTTATTACTGCTACATACCGACACCCCGGGCAACCAGGACATCCGCGTCAACAGAGTGCTTTCCCTGATCGATACCCATTTTATCAGTGAACGCACAACCGACTTTTATGCCCGCGAAGTAAACCTCAGTAACAAACGGATGAACGAACTGACAAAAAAAGCCGTCAGCCACACAGTTAAACAACTGATCGACCAACGGCTGTTATTGGAAGCCAAACGCATGATAAGCCATGGCGCTTCGAGTTTCAAAGAAATAGCGTTCGATCTCGGATTCAGCGAAGCATCTTATTTCACCCGTTTTTTCAAGGAACAAAGCGGATACACGCCCGAGCAATTCCGGTCGCTGCTAAAGAAAGACCTGTCATGAACGGACCTTAATCACCGCCAGGCGACGACGCGTATCGACAAACAGCAGCACAAAAGAAGTCAACCCGCAAACAAATAATCCGCACATCATCGGTACAACCGAATCATTTTGTAAGAAACTGACTACTGCCGAAAGAACACCGGTAAAGAACAATTGCAAAAATCCCATCAATGCCGAAGCAGATCCGCTGTCTTCCTTAAAATAAGCCAAACCGAGCGATGTCGTAGCCGGTAACAATAATCCGATCGGAATCAGATTCAGAAATACCAGCACCAACAAAGGAATAACAGAAGTCAAAGCAAAAGCTGTAACAATCAGTAATGTCCCGATCAACAGCTGCACAGCCAGCGTATATCGTACCAGCTTCTTCAACGTCATATATTTCAGCATAAAATTAATAATATAAGTCCCGAACATCAATCCCAACGAATTGATCGCAAAAATGATTGCAAACGTATCACCCGACATACCCCCCTTCTCCATAATCAGAAAAGGTGCATTAGACACATAGACCATCAAACCTCCGTAAGCCATACAGCCAATAATGGTGTAAACCATGAACGGCCATACTTTCATCACCCTGACATATCCTTTTACCATTTCTTTCACCGAAGGCTTCTTCGCATTCATCTCTCCGGATAATGCCACCGGTTTACTTTTCGGAAGAAACAACCAGGTCAGCAGAATAGTAAAGGCTCCTAACAGGGCCATTGTATTAAACACCCCGTGCCAATGCCACTGTTTCAATAACAAATTCCCGATAGTCGGCGCAATAACCGGTGCAATTCCGGAAATGATCACCAACAGGGAGAATACCTTCGTCCGCTGTTCATTTACAAACAAATCATTCACAGCAGCACGTCCTACCACCACTCCGGCACAACCGCCAAAGGCTTGCAGAAAGCGGATTACCCACAATTGTTCGATCGAAGTCACATAGATGGAAGCAAACGAACTGACCGTATACAAAGCCGTAGCTGCCAAGATCGGATTCTTCCGTCCGTAATAATCGGAAAGCGTCCCCCAGAACAGTTGTCCGATAGCAAAACCTGCCAGAAAGATGGATAAGGATATTTGTACTTCACTCAAAGAAACTTGCAGGCTTTCAGCAATATCTGTAAAAGCAGGGAGATAAAGATCTATGCTCAAAGGTTCCAGAGCCGCTAATAAAGAAAGGACCAGAACCACGATTCCCATTTTTCTATTCATCACATTATTCCTATTAAAATTACCGCAGCAAAAGTACTTCCTTCTTTCCGCCTGCCTTTTACATTAATTGCACATTTACTGGTATAAACAGGAACTTCAGGATATTTCTTTTTGAATGTGGTAATTAGGAAGGAAACATGTACATTTGTACGTTTTTTAATTTACATCTTCAAGAATGAACGACTTACTTATTTTCAATCATATAGAAATGATACTGGCAGGCATGACTGCCGGTCTATTCATCATCCAGCTCTTATATTATCTTGTCACTTATGCCCGCCCGTTGAGACAGGCTAAAAGAAGACAAATGCAACAGGGACAGGCAAAGCCTGCCGTTTCCGTGATTGTCTATGCCAAGAACGAATCGGAGAATCTAAAGAAACACCTTCCGGCTTTGTTGAACCAGGACTATCCGGAATACGAAATAGTTGTTGTCAACGACGGTTCCACCGATGAGAGTGACGAAGTTTTAAAAACATTCAAGAACGAATACGACCATCTTTATCACACCTATATCCCGGAAGACGTAAAATACCTGAGCCGTAAAAAACTGGCACTCACTGTCGGTATCAAAGCCGCCAAACACGACATCCTCCTTTTTACGGAAGCAAATTGCGAACCTATGGGTAAAAACTGGATATCAGCCATGGCACGCAACTATACCTCCAGGACAAACATCATTTTAGGCTTTTGTGCATATGGGTATCACAAAGGATTTTTCCATAAGCTGGTCGCTTATGATAACCTGATAACCGGATTGCAATATATCTCGTCCGCCCTCACCGGAAATCCCTATACCGGCAACGGCCGTAACCTCTCATACCGGAAAGATTTATTCTTTGCCCATAAAGGGTATTACAAATCGCTCAGCCTGCATGCCGGCGATGACGATTTATTTATCAACGAATCTGCAAACGCTCAGAATACCTGGGTGGAATATTCTCCGGAAAGCATCACGGAAATGGCAAAGATAGACCGTTTCAGCATGTGGAAAGAGATGAAAGTATCACGTGCCGCCACCCAACGTTATTATAAAGGCTGGAACCTGACCTTTTTCAGGATGGAAAGCCTGAGTTATTTCCTTTTCTTTATCGCGGTAATCACCAGTATCGTCATGGGTATTTTAGGCAACTGGCTGATATCCATACTGGCAGGATTATTATACATCATACGTTTTTCAACCAAAGCGACAATCCTGCACAAATCAGCCAAACTCCTGCAACAGAAACCTGTAACCGGCTGGCTGTTCTTCCTGGAACTGCTGCTGCCCCTGTTCAATCTATACGTAAGAATTTACAGGATATTCAGAGGAAAAAACGATTATACATTCCGCCTGGGAAATAAATGAATTGAAAATTACTCAAATCGTATGCTCTTGGCAGGATCGATCTTCGTGATAAGGTAAGACGGACCGAGCATCATCAGCATTGATGCACATAAGGTCCCGATATTCAGGAGAATCAAAGAGACTATACTTAAATCAATAGGCACCGCATCCAGATAATAGATGGAAGGATCCAGTTTTATTATACGAAAATGAGACTGGATCAAACAAATAGCGATACCAACCACATTCCCCCAAAGCATCCCCTTCCCGATCAGGAAGAAAGAAATATAAAGAAATATCTTGCGGATACTGACATTGTTCTCACCCAACGCTTTCAGGATACCGATCATATTCGTCCGCTCCAGAATAATAATAAGCAAACCGGAAATCATAGTAAACCCTGCAACCGCAAAGATCAGGATAAGAATAACTACCACATTCACATCCAGCACATCGAGCCAGTTAAATATCATAGGATTCATCTCCTTTATCGAACGGGTAAAATACGTATTTCCATGACGATCCTGTTTCTCCACCAGATTGAAATACAGGTCTTCCGCAATCTGGTCCAGCTTATCGTAATCATCTACAAGCAATTCCAGTCCACTGACCTCATCCTTCTCCCAACCGTTCAACCGGCGGATCTGCTTAATGTCAGCCAAAACAAACAGCTTGTCATAATCCATAAAGCCGGTCTCGTAAATCCCGGCGATATTGAGTTTTCGGGCACGAATATCTTCCTGCACAAAATAAGTCCGAATACTGTCGCCCAGCTTCAATCCCAGCAAGTCGGATAAATATTTGGAAATGATCACATCAGTCGAAGTCTTTTTGGGGTCTATCGTCAGCAACTCACCTTCTTTCAGGTTGTTCCGGAAAAAACTCCAGTCATAATCCGTATCGATCCCTTTCAATACGACACCCTGAAAATCACTATCCGTTTTCAAAATGCCCATTTTAGTGGCATATCCTTCTATATGCTTAATGCCAGGAAACTCCCGGAGTGCCTGAAGCAAAGAATCGCTCACCGCAATCGGCGTCGTTTCATACGAACTGTTATTATCAAAATTGGTGATCTGAATGTGAGAACCAAAACCAATCACCTTATTACGAACCTCTTTCTTAAAACCAATCACAATAGCGACCGAAAGAATCATCACCGCCAACCCTAGCGCTACACCGACTATGGCAATACGAACAGCAGGAGGAGTAACCTGACGATTCCCCTCCTTACTGAAATGAATTTTTCGTGCTATAAATAGTTCTAAGTTCAATTCGATTCAGTTGATTAAATGACTCTTCCCGGATAAGCCTCCAACGCCTTTGCCAGGACCACCAGTGCTTTTGTTAAATCTTCCTTTTTCAGGACATACGCAATACGCACTTCATTTTTCCCCAAACCGGGTGTTGTATAGAAACCGGATGCCGGAGCCATCATAACCGTCTGTCCTTCATATTCGAACTCGTCCAGACACCAAGCACAGAACTTATCGGCATCATCCACCGGCAATTTGGCAACCGTATAGAAGGCCCCCATAGGGATCGGAGAATAACAACCCGGAATACGGTTCAGCCCGTCGATCAGGAATTTACGGCGTTCCACATATTCGTTGTAAACATCCAGCATATAATCTTCAGGCGTATCCAGTGAAGCCTCTGCAATGATCTGTCCGACCAAAGGAGGACTCAGACGTGCCTGACACCATTTTATAACATTTTCCTTCACCATCTGGTTCTTCGTAATCAGCGCACCGATACGGATACCGCATTCGCTGTAACGTTTGGAAACCGAATCCACCAGTACCACATTATTCTCGATACCTTTCAAATGGAATGCCGAGATATAAGGAGCCCCCGTATAACAGAATTCACGATATACCTCATCCGAGAACAGGAACAGATCATATTTCTTTACGATATCACGAATCTGATCCATTTCCTTCTGTGTGTACAGATAACCGGTCGGATTATTCGGGTTACAGATCAGGATCGCTTTGGTACGCGGAGTGATCAGCTCCTCAAACCGTTCCACCGAAGGAAGAGCAAAACCTTCATCGATAGTAGACGGAACTGTTTTGATCACAGCTCCACAGGAAATGGCAAACGCCATATAGTTTGCATACGCAGGTTCGGGAACAATAATTTCATCCCCCGGATCCAGACAAGCCATAAACGAAAAGAATACAGCTTCCGAGCCTCCTGTAGTGATGATTATATCTTCAACATCGACATTGATATTGAATTTCGCATAGTATTTAACCAATTTCTCACGGAAACTACGAATTCCCTCACTCGGAGAATATTCCAATACTTTACGGTCAATACGGCGCATGGCCTCCATCGCGACCTCGGGAGTAGGTAAATCCGGTTGACCGATATTCAGATGGTACACCTTGGTACCCTTTGCTTTAGCCTTATTGGCTAGCGGAACGAGTTTTCTAATGGGGGAAGCCGGCATATTGACACCCCGCTGTGAGATATTAGGCATTACTTTTTCTATATGTTAGTTTAAAGTTCGGCAAAGATAGGAAATAATTGAAAATTGAAAGTTGAAAATTGAAAATTAATATCGGTTTGCAGTTAATCTCCCCATTTAATTTTCAATTTTAAATTATTAATTTTCAATTCCTCAGATTCCCGGACGAGGCGAATCCTTGCTCGCATGCATAGTTGAAATAAAAGCAGTCGGATCGATCTCCTTAATTTCATCTTTCAGGCGCGGCATATCCTTACGTTCGGCAATAGTAAAGATGATCTCTTTTTCCTTTCCTTCATACATGCCCCGTCCGTGGAGGAAAGTACCCCGCATCCCCATCTTTCCGACAATCAGGTCTTTTATCTCCTGTGTCTTCTTCGATACGATAAAGACGGCACGATTCGGATTTTCCGTCTGGAACATTTCAACAACCTTTCCATACACGAAAATAGCGAACCAGGAATACAATGGAACCGCCCAGTCCTGGAATACGATCAAGCCTAACATCACGATCGCAGAATCCAGTATTATAATCATATTACTTACTTTCAAATTGGAATTATTGGCAATAACACGGGCCAACACATCTGTTCCCGCACTGGTACTTTGCGCCTTAAACACACAAGTCACACCGATACCCAATATCGCCCCTCCATAGAAACAAGCGATAAACGTATCATTTTCCACCAGCGGTTCCGTTCCGCAAAAATAGGATAATGTGTCCGTAAAGACAGAAATAAGCACAAATGTCACGATCGTTTTCGGTCCTGAAGCAAGACCGATCTTTTTCATTGCCAGCAACAACAATGGAACGTTAAAACATAAGGCAGTAGCACCCATCGGCAAACCGTCCGGAAAAATGGAGAAAACACCTTTCGTCACATAATGCAAAACGATGGAAATACCATAAACACCCCCGGTACAATTTTAAAGGGAGCCAGGAAAAGTACATAACTCAATGCCTGCAAAAAAGCCCCAACCACAATCAGAGAATAATCGACTGCATTACTCTTCAATGTAGCATTAGAAGGAAAACCAAGTTGTTTCATAATTTAGATTCAATCATTATTTGTTTTCAATGCCGCAAAGATAGATAAAAAAAGAAGAGACTACACAAACAAATTGCGTAATCTCTTCCACCTGTTTTCAACAATCGCGATCCGGGGAACAAATCCCCCTCACCTTTTATATTAAAGGTTCAGTGCACGATTATTATTATTTGTCACATTCAACAATGTTACATATTTGCGATACTGATCGGGCGTCAGAACCTTTTTCATCAACTTCAGATTTCCATAAACAGCCTGATGCATCTTTTTTTGTTGCTGGCTTTCGCTGGCACAAAGACTCTCACGTTGTTTATCCAGGAAAAATTCATTTATATTTGCTACTTCACCTGTCTGAGACGGGGTTAATTGTAAATAATAACTCAGTTTCTCAAAGTTAATAGCAAACGGTTCTTTACTCACATTGTTCCGGTTCTCGCGTGCAAAACCTACCGTTGCACATAATAAAATGGCTGATACAGCCATACCTAAACGTCTCATAATACCTAAACATTAAATTAATAAACCTAAACATGGAGGCCGCTGCCTCCGAATCTATCTCTCTTTTTTCTTTTTGCCTTTGTGTATATAACAATATGTTTTATAACATTGTTCACGAACAGATTTATTACTTCATCCAGACTATCGGATATCCCAAAGCCCTTTTTATTGCCTCCATCTCGGCACTATGCCACATCTCATGCTTGAAACACCAGGACAAGGCTTCGTACTTTATATCGGCAACGGGATGCTTAAACGGGATTGGTTCAAGGGGTTCTTTCAGAGTTTCATCGTTAAGAGTCAGTAGGTTTGCAAGGCAAATATCGTGTACAAAATCCAATTGTTCCTTTAATTCCGAAGCAGGGATAAAGTTCCTTTCAACGGAACGATGCAAAGTCCCCATACCATTAAAGATTTTATTATAACGGGCAATTGGTATCTGCCGTTTAATATCTTCATTTACCCCGGTTATCGTTGTAATGGCATGAAAATTCTGTGAAACCAGCAGATGCCCGATCTGCCAGGCAAAGTTTGAATCCGTACCTTCCGGAATTGTGTACCATAGCTCTTCGGGCATTTCCGAAATCAGACGGTTTACAAAATTCCGTGCTTCAATGATTTGTTCTCTCAAAAATTCAATTTTACTCATCATAATGTTACTTTTTAAGTTATACATTATAATTAGTGAGTAACAGTGTAGAGATTGTGACAACTCAGTCCAAAAATTTTTCCCAATAATTCTTCCGGGGCAAATCTTTTTCAAACTTCTGATACAGGTCAGCCAACCGTATCATTTTGGCAACTGTGGTATATTCTTTATCCAGGTCAATAAAAAAGACCTGTTTACAAATCCTGCATTTACAGGTTCCCGCAGGATTATAAAGCGGACAGGTATCGGTCAGGAAATGGCTGATCTTATCAATGGAACGGGAGTATATCTTACGGACATTCTCCACTGACATTTCCATAATCTCCCCGATCTCTTTATGAGAAAGCCCTATATTCTCCTTAAAAATAAAAATCAGCCGGGCATCATTATTCAGGCAATGATTCAAAGCCGTCAAGCACCAGTCACATCTTTCTTTGACCCACTCTTTCCGTTCCTCATCAGAACCGGTATATTCGATTTCCTGCAAGGCCCTGAATTGCTCCAGCTTCACCAAGGTCGCCACCTTTTCATTTTGAGCATACCGCGAAATAGTCCGCTTCGCAATCGTATAAATCCAGGTCGATAATTCAGAATCTGCATTGAACGAAGGCAGGCTCTTAAACACCTCATACCAGACTTCCTGAGCCGCCTCCTTCGCAATCTCCCTGTTCTGAATCATCCGGTGGGCAATGGTTGCGACCATTGTGCCATAGTGCTCAACTATATCCTCTAACTTCATTCAATCTTATTCAATTAAAATTCCTAATGACCCTGAACTCACATTTCCCAGTACCGAGCAGTTCCATACCATCGACACCCTCCGCTATTCCCACAAATCCGGTATTGATATCGGAACAATAGAAAGAAACTTCTGCCTCCCCTTTTTCATCCGTTATGACGGAAGGTTGCCATAACAAAGTATTACGGGCATCGGGAGTTGACAATTGCATATCTATTTCGTCCGGTTGGTAAAATTCACGGGCAGCGTAGTAGCCTTTGGCACGCCAAAGGTTGTTCCGGCGGAGAAGTTCTTCTTCCGAATAAATAGGACCGTGATAAACGACATATTGTTCGTCTTCCACAATAAACCATTTTCCTCCATCGAAATATTTAGGTTTAATAATTCGATACGTTTTACCCTCTACCGGTTTACTTCGTTCTTCAAGAGGAACGATATTTGCATTGGGACAATAACGGGGGTCATGATGTACCGTATATCCGTCTTTATAATTTTCCAAATGTCCATCCGGGCACACCCAAGGCATACCAATGTCCATCTGTGCCAAACTATCTAAACGTCCCATAAACTTATCCCTGAAAGGTCTACTTGCTTTACGGGTAACAACTACCTCATCCAGTAAAATTGTACTATCATTACTAACGACCGGCATATCGAGAATCTGTTCTTTTACAGACTGAGAAATATCCATAATAGGGTAATATCTCTGTTTCTTTTTCCTTAGACTATCGATTTGCGGAAAATAATCCTCTATTTCAAGTTGAGGCTTATGTTCATTCGACAACATCGGTTTCAAATATACATAACCGCCTCGAAGTTCCTTCAATATATCCGTACCGACAGTAAAAGAACCAGTTGAGTCAGCCCATACATACAATGAATTTCCCTCTGCACCGGATATCTGAATAAGTTGTTCCGTCCCCTGCGCCTCTTTCCTCTTTTTCTTACTATGAATAGATTGTATGCCTATTATTTCATCAGACAAAAACAGATTTTCATTATCGGGAGCATATTCTATATTCCAGACATACCGCCTCCACCCCTGAGTCAGCAACAATAAATCCATTGCCTGCATACGGTCTTTATTCTTTTCATCAAAATAATAAAGCGGATTATGAATCTTTCCCCGTATCTGAGAGGATAGATAACAATGCGTCAATATGTTTACCGGATCTGCCGGATTAATATATGCCTTATCAAATACACTAAGGCCCAGATTCGTTTTCACTGGTACTCCATTCCCATCCGTCACCTTTATTTTCAATGTAGCTTTTTCACGAAGGGCATATGTTTTCTTATCCGGTTCAATATTGATCTGTAACTTCTTTTCCGGATGCACGTAAACCAACCTTTCTGCAACCGGTTGCATATCGCCATTAAACAAGGTGAACTCTGCGATTCCCTGATAAAAGAACTCACTAAGCGGCATTTTTATTTTAAGCCGGTCCTTCAACACTCCCTTTGCCACACAGCAAATCATCCCACGGACTTGTCCTACCAGACAAACGTCCTGAGCAGGAGAACCTTCGGTTTGTGAGATAAAAAACTCCAGATTTTTCTTGTCTTGTTTGGATAGGCTTAAAGTCATTCCTTGTGGGTAAATCTCCGGTAAAGAATAACAAGCACCATCCTCTAACTCTATCCGGTATTTCTTTTCTGTATCAGGAGTAAAGAAGAAAACCCCCATTCCGTCATGACTACTTTCCAATAGGGTGACCGGAGTATCATCTTGGTATAAAGTACCCTTTACCTCTACCGGATATCCTTTGCCATTTGTTGCCTTAAACGCCACACGTGAAGGCAAACCCGAAACCAGATTTCCTCCCTCCGGAAAAACATCAAATCGCAAACTATCTTTTCCTACATCTTCCGATTGTTGATTATCATGAGCTATATTTTTGACAATCCTTACTTTACGTGAAGACAGAATTCCTGTTGTGTCGTTATGAAAAGAGTGACGGGTATAGGCTTCCAGAAAATAATCACCATCCGCCAGCTTCTCACCGACATAAACATGTCCGAACACCATACCGTTTTCTACCGGATATTTCTCTTGCCAAACGATACTATCCTTATTATTTATCATTTGCAGATACAATGTCTGACTTTGATTGGAGAATGCAAAAGATTGGGAATTCAACTGATATGCTTTAAACCAAAGGTCTTCTCCTGTCTCATAAATACCCTTGCTGGTTTGGAGATAGATAAGTTCGGAAGGAAAGGCAGCATATTCTTCATTAATAGAAGCGACCCAGGCTTCATCGACTGTTTGCTGGCAAAAACACGGCAAACAGGTATATGTCAGTAAAAAGATGGTTAACAGAATGTTTTTCATGTACCCGACATTTTTAATTATCATTGCAGTCCCCAAAACAAGACCACAGCACAAATATAAACAAAAGAAACCAATCTAATCAGGCAAGTAATAAAATTCAATCGACCAATTTATGCTTCTCATACGACGGCCTCACCCACCGCAAATAAACCAGGAGCGACACCAGGCAGCAACCCGATCCTACCAGATAGGCTGTTGCCAGATCGGCATGCGAAGCGATGAAGCCGGCTGCCAGCATTCCGATTCCCACTCCGAAATCAAAAGAAGTCAGATAAGTGGAAGTTGCCGTTCCACGCATATGATGCGGAGCGACATTTACGAAAAGACACTGGATAGCCGGGACACAAACACCGAATCCGATGCCTATCGCCAGCGCAGAAGCAAAAAAGACAATTTCATTATGAAACAAAGCAAATACAGCAAACGAAAGTGTCAGAAATACCAACGCACTAATCGATACCAGATGAATCTTCCCGTGATCGACCAACCGCCCGGAGATAAGCCTTGCCGTACCGACCCCTATCGCCATAAAAATAAAGAAATAACCGGGATTCGACACATTGATCTCTTTTCCGTACAGCACGACGAAAGAAACAACCATCCCATAAGGGATTGCACTCAACAGGTAAGCCAATGCCGTCGGTAACGCTTTCACCAGAATAAAACGATCCAGCGAAAAAGGAGGCCGTTCCACCTTCTCCCGTTTCGGATAACGAATCAGACAGACAGAGCCGACACCAACCAACGCTATCGCCAGACCTACCAGCACCAGCGGATGAAAACCATACCTATCATAAACAGCGACCGCCACCAACGGAGCAAGCGACATCGCCAGATTAATCGTCAATCCATAAAACCCCATTCCTTCGCCTCTTCGCCTGGAAGGAATCACATCTATCGCAATGGTATTACCGGAAACGGAAGTCATCCCCATAAAGCCACCCTGAATAAAACGGACAGCCATTATCGTCAGGACCGTCGTTGCAAACAAATAACCGGTAAACATACAGGCAAAAACCGTAAAGGCAAAGAGATATAACGGTTTGCGTGAAAAACAATCTACCAGATATCCGGAAAAAGGACGGACGCACAGCAACCCTATCGAATAACTGGATAATGCCACCCCCACTTCCGACGGATTAATCTTCAATACCTCCACCAAATAAACCGGCATAGTCGGCATCAGCATGTAAAAAGAGAAATTCATCAGGAAATAAGAAATACAACACTGGATGAAATTCCGGTTCCAAAGCACAGGTTTCGTTTCGTTCATATCTTTAAGCCAGCTCACTTAACTCCAGCCAGCGCATTGTCTTTTCATCTATTTCTTCAATCACTTTTGCAATGCGTTCCGACTTTGCCATCAACTCGTCGTTGCTCAATGTTCCGCTGCTCATAGCCGTTTCAAGTTCAGCTTTTTCAGCTTCAAGCGCAGGTATTTCTTCTTCCAGCGCTTCAAACTCCTTCCGTTCCTTGAAAGATAGTTTCTTTTTCTGTTCATTCTGAGGGCGGTTGTTCTTTTCAGGAGCAGGAGCTTGTTTGGGCTGGCGGGCAGCTTCGGCTTCCTTCTCCAACTGATCCTGTATCTCTTTCCAATCGCGATATTGAGTATAGTTGCCGGGGAAATCTTTCAGGTCGGCATTACCACGAAATACCAGTAGATGATCGACAACCTTATCCATAAAGTAGCGGTCGTGGGAAACAACGATCACGCAACCTTTAAAGTTACGCAGATATTCTTCCAGCACATTCAGCGTTACGATATCCAGGTCGTTGGTCGGCTCATCCAGTACAAGGAAGTTCGGGTTACGCATCAGGACTGTACACAGATAAAGACGCCGCTTCTCTCCCCCACTCAGTTTATAAACATAGCTATGTTGTTTTTCGGGAGTAAACAGGAAATAATTCAGGAACTGAGAAACACCCAGTTTCTTTCCGTCGCCCAGGTCTACATATTCGGCAATATCCTGTACGACATCGATCACCTTCATCTGTTCGTCAAACTTCAAGCCATCCTGACTGTAATAGCCGAAACGAACAGTTTCGCCCACATCGAAGCGTCCGCTATCCGGTTCCACTTCCCCCATCAGCATTTTAATGAAGGTAGATTTCCCGGTACCATTATTACCGACAATACCCATCTTCTCGAAACGGGCAAAAATATAATTGAAATCTTCTACGATTTTAATATTGCCAAAGCTTTTCGTCACATGCTCCGCTTCAAATATCTTCGATCCGATATAGGAAGCTTTCACATCCAGATTCACATTTCCGTTATCCCGTTGCTGCTTGGCTTTCTTCTCCAGTTCATAAAAAGCATCGATACGATATTTAGCCTTCGTTCCACGGGCTTGTGGCTGCCGGCGCATCCATTCCAGTTCCTTACGTAACAGGTTGTTGGCTCGTTCCACTTCCGTATTCATCGCCTCCATACGTTCCTGCCGTTTTTCCAGATAGTAGCTATAATTACCTTTATATTGATAGATTTGCTGACGATCTATTTCGATAATCTCACTACAAACCCGATCCAGGAAATAACGATCGTGCGTCACCATCAGAATACTGATATTGGCACGGCTCAGGTATCCTTCCAGCCATTCGGTCATTTCCAGGTCGAGGTGGTTGGTCGGCTCATCGAGGATAATCAGTTCAGGATCAGTGATCAAAACGTTAGCCAATGCCACGCGTTTCAACTGTCCGCCGGACAGATGTTCCACTTTCTGGTCGAAGTTTGTGATCTTTAGTTGTGAAAGGATTTGCTTGGCCCGTTGTTCATAATCCCAGGCTTTCAGATTATCCATACGCATCAGGATATCCTGCAAGTTGGAATGATCGTCACTGGCCATAGCTTCTTCATACTCAGCGATCAGTCGAACCGTCTCATTCGGGGAATAAAAACAGGCCTGAAGAACGGTTAATCCTTCGGGATAAACCGGTGTCTGCTCCAGATAACCGACACGCAGGTCGTTACGGAAAACGACAGCTCCACTGTCATAATCTTCTTTCCCGGCAATGATATTCAGTAAAGTTGTTTTACCTGTACCGTTCTTTGCGATAAGGCCCACTTTCTGCCCCTGTGCAATTCCAAACGTAATATCCTCAAAAAGAACCAAATCACCGAAGCTCTTGGTAAGTCCGTCTATCTGTAAATAACTGATCATACTGCCTTTTGTACTTTACTTTGAGGGGCAAAGATACAAAAAATTGGTGGAGAGTCGTTCCCCATAAACGAATGACCAAACTTTAGACAAAAATATTGTCTCCAATAGAATAAAAAGACAGCAGTAAATTCTTTTCACAAAGATATAGAAGAAAATATATCAATATACTTCCTATCCTTTAAAAACCACAATATTCAGCACCTGAGACTTTGACCTTTTTTATAATAAACATACGATCTAGGCCTTCAGAAGAACCTATAGTTATAACTTTTTTCTTAATATGATACCATGTCCCCTGATTAGGAGCCCCAGGTAATCTACTTATACGATTCTGGATATATTTCAAATGAATCAAATTCAGATTCTGATTATTCTCAGACAAATATTGTTCTTCAAAACGCAAATAAGCCGAATAAGGTTTATGCCCCTTATTCAAAGCAAAAGATAAGAAAGACTCAAACACCAACAAATCTTCAGCTTCCTGAGTCAGTTCAATTAATTCCATTCCTTCAACCTGTTGGGGAATATGAGCCTCCCGAATTATTCCATCCTGATCCATCACGACAAACACTGGTTCTAGAGATTCACGACGTTTACGTTTTTTCTTTCCTTTAAGTGTCCGTATTCTGTCTTGTTGACAAAATCCATGTTCTAGCCAAAGCCCTGCATTATCTAAAACAAGACCTTCCTCTTTTCCTGGAGACGGACGCATACAACGACCGACTTGTTGTAAAAAATACCCTCACATCATTTCTTTTTTTCAATATTAACCTTATCTTTGTCAAATCATATAATTCAACACATGGAACCTGAATCTAAATACGAATCCGTCCCTTATGGTTTTGCTTACTGCCTGAATGAACAATGCAAGCACTCTACGGAGTGCCTGCGTTATCTCGTTTCGAAACAGCTTACGCCGGAACGGACTGTTTTCTCGATCGTAAACCCCGATTGCACGACGCCACAAGCAGATAGCTGCCCCTTTTTCAAAGCAGATCAAAAGGACAGGTACGCTTTGGGGATCACTCAATTATTAGAAGATCTGCCTCATAACAAAGCTGTTGCCATTAAGCGGGCAATGAATACTAAATTCAGTAAAGGAACCCTTTACCGCATCCAGAAAAAAGAACGATTGATTACCCCTGAAGAACAAAATATCATTCGTTTGATCTTTATTCGTCAGGGTATCCATACCGATCCGCTTTTCGACCAATATGTAGAGCAATACGATTGGTAAGAAATTGTAAACTTTTTAGGCCTTTATTACTTATAATCCCCACTTAAATGGGTGATATTCCCCACACAAGTGGGTAGTATTCCCCATAGTAGTGGGGGAAATTCCCCACATGAATAAAAATTGTGGGGAAAAAGCTCTATAACGAACTCTCAATAAATACTGAAATCCTGCGGTTTTATCACAAACCCGATCCGCAGCATACTCTTAAAGTGATTATATTCCAGCAGGTTCTCACCGTAACCGTTATAATATTGAAGGAAAAAATATTGGTTCTCGTTATTGTTAAACTTATAACTTAACTCGACCTGTGTATTAAAACTAAACCAGGTTTTACGTTTCGTCAGGATCACTCCGCAGTTAAACCGCTTATTGTCTGTCCGGAAATTGGCCGCCATCTGGAAAATGCCGTTATACTTTAACAGGTCTTTATTATATTTTCCATCGACGATCGGTATCCAGGTCTTGAACTGAGCCTCCCAGTTTTTGTTTAAAACAATGGCTGTTGCAAATGTCACCTTGTTCCAACTGCGCGAAGCCGTACTGTCTTTTCCGTTCGATTCATGTTCGAGCATCAGATAGCCTTTTCCGATGAATTTATTATGATGAATAATCAGATGCCCCAGTCCGATCCCCGGGTTGAAGTTCAGGTCGCGCATGGGCAGAGATTTCTGGAAAACATTCCAAAAGGCTTTCTGGGTGTACTGGATAAAAAGATAAGTGTCGAAAGGCAGCTTACTTTTCGTCAGGCGCTGGGCAATACTCAACTGGAACTTCACATCCGAATTGGCAGCGGTCGGTTTATGCCCGATCGTCGTTCCGCCGATGAAATAATTATCTTTGAATAAAGTGAAATAAGGCGCTTTGTCCAATACCGCACGCACACTGTCCGCGTTATATTCCAACTTCGGATCCTGCACCAGAACCTGGGCAGATACTGAAACAAAACAGGAAATGAATAAAACGTATAGAAATACTGCTGTCCTTTTCATAAAATCACGAATATATAAACCTTATAAAAACAGAACAAAGGTAATATCCATCAAGGTTTAACAATTCTCCCCGATTTCATGAATTATGGTCAATTCAGTTACCTCTTCTTTATTAATAACCAAATCTTAACTGGTATGTTCATTTTTTATATCTTTGCCCGCATGGAAAAAGTATATCAATATTACAGGGATACAATAGCTGCTTACACACGTCGCTCGGACGGTCTGAGAAAAAAAATGCATTTGATAGGAACAATACGCCTGCTGCTGGTCGCCGGGCTTATTGCTGCGATATGGTTTCTGAAAGCCGAAAACTGGATGGTGTTAGGCGGAGCAATCCTCTTATTCATCATTCCTTTCATCGGGTTAATGGTTTATCATACATTTTTATCATCGCAAAAGTCGTATGCCGATGCACTATCCGCCCTGTGTAACAACGAACTGAAAGGACTGGATTACGATTTCAGCGCTTTCGACGGGGCACCGGAGAAAAGTTCGGCCGACCATTCATTCAGCCTGGACCTGGATCTTTTCGGAAACCGCTCCATCTTCCAGTCCATCAACCGGACAGTTACTTCGATGGGAAAAGAAAGGCTTGCCGACTGGTTTATCAACCCGCTTACCGATAAAGAAAAGATACTCAAACGCCAGGAAGCAATCCGTGAACTGAGCGAAATGACGCAATTAAGGCAACACTTCTATGTAACTGGTGTATTAAGTCCGGGAAATAAAGGAGATGTGAATACCCTAAACGCACTAACAGATCATAAACCGGCCTTCATTAACAGCCAGCTCTGGAAAATACTGATATGGCTCATTCCTGCCATATGGGTGATACTGATCGCAGGAGCATCAAGCGGAATAATCAGTTTCACCGGCATAAGCATATTCTTCGCCATCTCGTTCCTAATTTCCTACATACGGGGAAAACAAATCACAGAACTTCATAACTCCGTGAACAAGATGGAGAAAATCCTGTATACGTATTCTTCACTGATCAAAAGCATTGAAGGCGACCTTTTCAAGTCAACCGAACTGGCAGCGATCAGCAACCAGTTTAACGGGACAGACGGAACAGCCTCGAAGGCTCTGAAAAAGCTATCCCGCAGCATTGGTGCGCTGGACCAGCGGGGCAGTATGATGGGATTCATTATGAACATCTTTATTCTCCGCGACACCCGGACAGCCATCCGTCTGGAACGTTGGATACAGATACACGCCGAGGATATTCCCCGATGGTTCGATGCCCTTGCCGAGTTTGATGCCTACAGTTCGTTGGGAGGATTTGCATTCAATCATACCGGCTATATCTATCCGGAAATAGCCGACTCTTATTTCAAGATGAGTGGTAAAGCACTTGGGCACCCCCTACTCCGCCGTGATGCTTGCGTACGGAATGATATTTCGATAGAAAAAAGTCCGTGGTTCCTGATTATCACCGGGGCAAATATGGCTGGGAAAAGCACCTACCTCCGTACAGTCGGAGTCAACTATCTGCTGGCCTGTATCGGTGCTCCGGTCTATGCAGACTCCCTGACTGTCTATCCGGCAAAGATGGTGACCAGCCTGCGTACTTCCGATTCGCTGGTCAGCAATGAATCTTATTTCTTCGCAGAATTGAAACGACTGAAAATGATTATCGACCGTCTGCAACAGGGAGAAAAACTATTTATCATACTGGATGAAATCCTGAAAGGAACTAACTCGATTGACAAGCAAAAAGGTTCGATCGCCCTGATGAAACAGTTGGTAGCTTACCAGACTTGCGGTATCATCGCCACACACGACCTGGCACTGGGCGAACTGGAAAACGAATTCCCCAACCAGATAAAGAACTACCGCTTTGAAGCCGATATTACAAATGAAGAACTAACCTTCTCCTATCTGCTTCGTGAAGGGGTAGCACAAAATATGAATGCATGTTTCCTGATGAAGAAGATGGGGATAACGGTTTAAATACTTATATTTGCACGTAAATTAATAGAAAGGAGTCACTTATGACAACAATAGAACTTGAAGCCAGCAAAGCGGAATTGGTTCGTGAGATATTAAATATCGAAAATAGTGAAACCATCGGAAAACTTCGCAAATATCTAAGTAAGCTCCGGAGTAACAAAGAAGAGGCAAGTCCGTGTGAATATACCCTCGAAGAGGTTCGTCAGCGATTGGCTATCACTGGTAAGGATGCTATTGCCGGAATAGGTATCAGCGGTGAAGAGATGGAACAGCGAATGAAAGATATTATATAATAGTATGAAAATCATATGGCATCCGTTTGCATCAAACGATTTTGATCAGATTATATACTATTACCGGGATGCTTTTGGAGTTAAAACAGCTCAAAAAGTCCGCGACACACTTCATCATGACATATATCATTTGCTCTGTTTACATCCTTTTCTGGGATTCTGTGAAACCTGTCTGAGTGACGTCGATCAACTCTCTTACCGTTCACTAGTCTCGGGGCACATTAAAATAATTTATACCGTTCACGATAAATATATTTATATCCACATGCTTTGGGATTGCCGACGTAATCCCAAACAACTTCAAAGCGAAATAAAAGAACGTAAATAAAACTTATCAAATGGAGTTGTATCAAAATTCGGTTTTAATACAACTCCATTTATTATCATTTTCCTGTTTTATACTTCGCCTTAATCTCCGGCAACGCCCGCTGTATCTCTGCGATACGGGTGGCATCACTTGGGTGAGTACTCATGAACTCCGGAGTCGAGCCGCTTTTTCCGGCAGACATCTTTTGCCAGAAATTTACCGCTACATCGGGATTATATCCAGCCATCGTCATAAATACCAATCCCATATAATCCGCTTCCGATTCATGTTTGCGTGAGAAAGGAAGCATGACACCATACTGCGCACCCACACCATAAACCGTATTGGCAACCGTCTGGACTGCCGCACTCTTATTGCTTACAGCCTGTCCCAAGATGGCGGCTCCGTATTGTGCCATCAGCTGCTGGCTCATTCGTTCGTTACTATGTTTTGCCACCGCATGCGCCACTTCGTGACCAACCACTACGGCCAGTTCGTCATCCGACGATACCAGCGACATCAAACCTTCGTAAACCACAATCTTTCCGCCCGGCATACAAAAAGCATTTATCTGGTTATCTTTCACCAGATTGAACTCCCACTGGAAATTCTTAATCTCGCTTTCCATTCCGTTCGCTTTCAGATAAGCCTCCGTTGCTGCGGCAATCTTCTTCCCCACACGGGTCACCATCGCACTCTCATTCTTATCCGACGACTTTGTGGCTGATTTCATATAATCGCTATATTGCGTTAAGCTGGAGGACAATACCTCCTGGTCGGAAACCAGCAGCACCTGCTTTCTCCCTGTCAAAGGCACACTCCCGCACGCACTCAGCATCAGAAGCATCGCCATCAATAAACCTGTAATCTTTTTCATCTCTCTCATTTAGTTTTTACGAATACAAAATTATCATTTCTTTATGAGAATAGAACAATTCAAAAGGCATTTTTGCTCAACATATATATAACGAAACCTGTTTATCCGGCGGAATCGGTATGAGGCGTAACACTTTCTGTATATTATTACATTTGTTCTCGTCAATTAAGAGACCAACTCTATTCCAATATACTCCCAACACATAATATTTTACCAATCAATACCTCATATTTATTTAGTTCTTCAATATTCATTTTTTTCTCTGTTTGCAAAATATCCATTTTATCAAAAGGGGTACAGTCCGCTTCTATTATAACAGAATGCTCACCATACGGTAGTTCAGGCATCCAAAAATAGTTCATCCTGTTATAGGTACAATATTTATCAAATCTACGCGTGTCTTTTATTAGCTTTCCATCAATATAAACTTTTATACGAGCTCCTCTAAGACCCATAATATCAAACAATCCGACTCTTGTACCTTTAAAACGAAATTGAAGAGTCTCTCCACTTTTCTCAGTTGAAGCGACATAAGAGAAATGTTCCCTAAAAGGCTTGACAAAAGGATCACTTCCGTCTTTTTTCTCCCATCCTTCTGAAAGCCATTCCTTTTTTACATCATACATTTTAGCTTTTTCATAATTCGTTTCGCAAAACGGGACTTTCATTTTCTGAACCATTGGGGTCCCTTTCACCATTTGCTGAAACGAATTGCATAGAGTTTCCGTATAAACAGCATGTCCGTCTGAACCAGGATGTGTACCATCCTCCGTAAAACGTATTTTCTCTCCATAATCCATATCCCGTAAAGCATGCATCACTAACTTATTATCTCTTAGTAGTTTTGCAACAGCGAAATCAAAAGAAACAGATGGAATACCATAATATTGAGCTATCTGCTCCATTATGCGGGATGAACGCCAATGATCTCCATTTAAAATCACATTTTCCTGTGGCTTATTTGTCGTATACAAAAAACAAATATCTACGTGATCCGAATGATTTCGGATTTTCCTTACTATCCCTTCCATAGAACGTACAATCTCTAATGAATCAGTTTGTGAATCATTCACTGCAAATTCGACAAAAACCAAGTCTGGATTTTTAGCTAAGACATCACTGTCCATTCTAACAACTCCCAAATCTGAACCTGTACCACCGATACCTGCATTTATAGTCGATAAAAGGACATCCGGGTAAGATTTTTTAAACCAATCTTCAAATTGTACCCGATAGCCAGAAGCTTGTGTTATGCTTCCTCCCAAAAAGGCTATCGTCAGCGGTTTTTTCTCTTGTATCTTTTTATTAGTCCAATATAACCCATTCCTTAACGCTAAACAATCCGGAAGTTGCTTTCTCAACAAAAGGCACGCACCACCACCTGCAGCAAGTCTGACTTTAATTTTATCGTTAGTTGTCACAATTTGATTAGACACCTGATAAGATTCTCTATTGTTCAAATAATGCGCATCAACACCATCCTGAACTAACATTAGCTCATATTGTCCACGTGGTAAAAAAGACAAGGGGATCTCCAATTCTCTTGCCGATTCATTCGTCACAGCCCCAACCAGATAAACTTTATCAGTCTGACGCATCATAACAATATATTCACCGACTTTACCATCCAACGTCCTACTCTCTTTCCAGGGCATCTGCTGAGCAGAGATAAAGGAAAGTAACTCCGGATACTTTTCATAATATTCCGGAATGTCAGGAAGAATCGTTGCTCCTGAAAAAGTCACCAATGTCCGGGCTGCTTCCGACACGACAGTCGAGGGGACCGGCTGGTTTTCATCTACTCTTGTTGTCGGCCCTTGTCTTAAATCAAACATGCCGTTATTCATGTCGATCGGACCGGCCAACATATTCACAAAAACAGATGTTACGAATGTAGACGGAACAAAAACCCGATGGGCATCCAACTGAGCATGACAATATTCCCTTGTAATGGCATTAGGCCAGGTCCGCATTTGTCCATAAGGATGAACAGGCCCATCATGGAAGTCTACCAATAACTGATTTCGGGCACACAGTTCAGTAATCATTCTGGTACGAATATTTTTCTCCTGCTCGGAGCCTTTCATAAATCCATATTTTACCCCCACGGCGCCCCAATCGTGATACAACTTTAATGTCTCACTGATCGGGAAATTACGTCCTCCAACATCATTCAAGTATAACCAGATGCCTACACCTCTACTTTTCGCATACTGAATAATTTTTCGGACATCCTGCGCCTGGCCTCCTTTCATCGGATCTGATTCACTCTCATGCTCCGGTCCATACCAGTTCGCATCCAATACCAACCCTTTAAAACCTTGCTTCGAAGCAAAATCAACCATACGTACCCAGGAAGGATATGTCATCGAATAAGTAAAATCTTCAACAATCGCACCATCAATACGCCAATCCCAAACATAAACACCCGGTTTGACCCATGAGAAGTCCATCTGAGGTTCAGGATTTAACAATTCAATAATGTGCGAATCGACTAAAGTACCCAATTTATCACTAGCCATTACAACACGCCAGGGAGAACAATTTTCCTCGGACAAAGTCACAGGAAACGATTCTATCATAAAACTCTGATCCCCTTTTCCGGAGATTAACCGCAAAGGATTCCCCGCCCGTAAATCAGCTTCATGAATAGCCACATAGCATTTCGGATCAACTTCCAAAAGCACAACCGGACGTCTTATACCATCAATATCCGAGAGTTTTTCCGGACCAATATTGGCATTTTCCCCATTATAGGACCAGGCTGTATAATCAGCTGCAAAACAAAACCCTGTCAATTCAGACTGGATATCTACTTGTTTTTCCGGAAATTCATAACGGAAAGCAAGTCCGTCATTATATAACCGAACGACAAACGATAGTTTAGTTTTTTCGCTCCCCGACTGTGGCGCCAATTCTAATGACAATTCATTAAAAACATCCGGCACCACCTCTCTTTTTCCCCATACTGGTTTCCAGACAGATTTAGACATTCTTTTGCTATGATTTGCTATTATCCAGTCATTTCCAGGTATTTTGTTTCCATTTGTCATGTAATATCCGATTGGAGAAGAGTCTATAACCAACTTATTCCCCATCGAAAACTTATATTCAAAAGTTCCCTTATCCGTCCGAACAAACCGGACTTCCAACTTTCCATCCGGAGACAAAAGGGAATACTCCACCCCCTTCATATGTCCAATGTTTATCAAAGCGAACATCAATACTCCCAAAACACGAATCCAAACTTTACTTTGTAAAAACATATCCTATGTACTATAAATTGTCATAAATAATCTTTGCTATTATATCATACCCGTTTGAAGTCGGATGAATACCGTCCGGGTAATAATTAACGCTATCTCTCATCTCCTCCCGATACAAATTAATCACCGGCAATTGTTCCTCTTCTGAAACCCGCTTAATCAGCTTCATTACTTTATTGCGCAAAATGTCATCACGCTGTTGCCATTTAAATCCATACGGCAATATCGGATAACAAAGATATACTTGATCTGAAATACTTTTCATTCTCCGGACCAACCTGAGATAATCTGCATAAAAAAAATCTTCATTTACCCATTCATCCGGTCTCGAATCATTAGTTCCCAATTTCACAATGATTACTTCCGGTCTGAATAATTTCAAATCTTTGTATGCCTCCGTCTTCAAATAAGTAGTAAATTTATCAAACTGCACAGCTGCACCCGGTACTCCGAAGTTGCGTACCTCAACACTATCTCCCAACATTTTCTGCAATTTATAAGGATATGTTTCTTCAACCGAATTTGTTAAATATCCGTATGTGATGCTATTCCCCACACAAGCAATCCGCTTACGGGAAAATATATCCTTACAAAAAGTGTACATATCGTCAGAAACACGATTAAACAATGTTTCGTTTGTCCGGGAATTTATTCCATGATCGACATTCTCATATAATTTAGTTTCCACTATCCCGCCTTTACTTTCCAACGCTGTCGCAAAATTTACCGATTGATTATAATCAATAACATTATCTTTCGTCCCATGCATCAAGAGACTAGCAGGAATATTCCTATCCGGAATATTAAACATAGCAGAAGCCTGACGCAAGTCCAGCGAGTCTATCGCCTGAATAAACCTTTTTTGTACTACAGGTACAGGAAAATCACCCTCTCTCGTTTCCAACAAATTATAAGTCCCGGCCATTCCTACCCAAAGTCTGCATCCAGGTATTTTCATGGCTGCCAATGCCGCTAAATGCGCACCGGCCGAAGCGCCGCAAAAACCGTAGCAAGATGAGTCCAACTTCCATTCTTCCTCATGCTTTCTGATAAATAATACAGACTTTTCAATCAAATCCATTACACGTCCTAGTGTACCGCCCTGATCCATCAAAGGATAAGAGATCCGAACACCTGCAATGCCTCTTTCCGCCATATAAATGGAATGCTTTTTAAAAACCCCCATATCTCCATGCTGCCATCCGCCACCATGTATATAAATCATATATGGACTTTGCTTTTTATCGCACCGGGGCAGATCAATTTCCAGATCAAATCTACCCAACGCTCCGGAGTAATATGTATATCTCTGAGTCGAGACTTCATACAACTTTTCTCCTGCTACGACGGAAAAAGAAAACAAACATAAAAGGATCACCCATAATGTCTTCATCTTATTCTATTTTTTCGGACCCAATGTTTCCCCTTGATTGTACATTTGATTATTAGGAAGCTTCGATTTAGAAATACCTTTTTCCATCAGCACCTTCAACTTGTCAAAATACGACGGATAGATAGCGCGAGGAGAAACCCCATTCTGTTTACATAAAGAGGCCGCCATTCCGATCACTTCTCCTAATATACCGGTAGTTCTCATCACCCGAACCGTTCCCAGCGCGACATGAGTAACACTGATGTTACGCCCCGCCATAAACAAATTATCAATATTCCTCGAATAAAGACAACGATAGGGAACCGGATAAGGGTGTATCTTTTTCATTTCACAAATAGATTTAAACTCCTTTCCCGGAAAATGGGCTGTATTATCCGGATCCGGATAATGCAAATCAATCGTCCAGGTAGTAGATCCTGTTGCGTCCGGATATTTCACAAAATCAACCAAATCATTCTCCGTTAAAATATGATCACCGATCAAACGACGTGACTCTCTTTTTCCGGCAATATAAGCAACCCATTTCAATGAACGGTTAGTATACTTTTCCTTTAATGAATAAGAATTTTTAAGGAAAGACCAGTTTGAGTATACAACCAATAACCCATAATCGCGAATATATTCCGCGTCATTTACCTGATCCTTATTCATTCCGGTTTCCCAGGTCCATTCTCCCATCATCACCTTTTCGGCACTCTTTTCATTAAATTCCACACCATAATTAAAATCAGGGAAAATCGAACTCTGTGAATCTTCTTCTGAATACCATTGTACCGATGCCCCCATCGTCATTTTATCAGCCTGCACAGGAGCGGTCGGTTCATTATATTCAGACCTAGCCTCCCGACCGGAACGATATTCTGCAGAAGCCATAAATCCGAGGTTGGCATCTCCCGTACAATCTGCAAACAACGGAGCAGTAAGAGCCATTTCCTGATTCGTTTCAATATTACGTATGAAAACTTTGGTAATCCGGCTATCTTTCGTCTCCACATCAAATGCCCTGCAAGAAGCATACAAAGTTATATTCTTTTCCTGCTTAATCGCATTCATTTTTTTTTCATCTTCATAATAATTCCCAGGTTGGGCATTACCTCCTTTCAAAGGGCCAAACTCTTTTTGCAAACTACCTAAAGCCGTATAAGGACCCGCCTCTATACGACCTCCCAGATGAACTCTGACTTCCGAACTATTATTTCCCCCCAAAACCGGGCGATCATGGACCAAAGCGACCTTACATCCTAAGCGAGCAGCAGAAATGGCTGCGCTCATACCTGCAATTCCTCCTCCTACAACCACAAAATCAAACTTTTCCGCAGAAGGTGTTTTCTTTGTCAAATTCAATTTCCGATACCGCATTTCAGATAAAGTTTTTACATCTGCCGCCGGAATATCATTCTCATCCATTGTAAAATAGATGGCATCACAACGTCCATTGAAACCACTCAAATCGTGCAAGGCTAGTCTATTCTTCTTCTGTTTTACTTCTACAATGCCAGCTTTCTGCCACATCCATCGGTCACCCGTAACTCCTAATACGGCAGAAAAGGTTTCTCCGTTCAATTTCAACCGAAATTTGCCCGGTCCCTCTCCATTATACCAGGGCGATGTCCAATTATATGTGCGTACATATACATGATAGACTCCTGTCTTATCAAAATTAATTTCAGTCTCCGCATCTTCAACCGGTTGTCCCATACCATGAGCCATCAAATAACTGGATCCCATCTGATCCATAAACTGCTGGTCAACAACCCAACCACCTTTATTATCGAATCCTTCAGCCTCGACCCACAAATCCGCCGAATAAATGTATTCCGGAATAAAAGCAAATAATGCCACTAATAAAATATATGTTATTCTATTCATCTAATTTAATTTTTAAAAGATACATACTGTATGGCCTGATATCCAATGGAACAACAAGCTTTTTCCCATTTACTGCCAACATTCTTTTTTCTACCGGAATCGAATTTAATATTTCAGCTTCTTCATCCGTAAAATCTATATAATAACGATCAGCTCCCCGGGTTAATGGCAAAGTCTGACATTTCTCCTGCCGTAAAATTTCCAGCGATTTTTTCTCCTCCGGATCAATCGATTCTATTTCCACAAGGACATTTTTTCCTTCAAACATTTCCGGAATATCTTTCAACACGATCTTTGCATCCGGAAAAGCCAAAGGAGTTGCCTTCTCATAAAAGATAGAAGGTGAAGCAGTCCAAACCAGGATGCGATATTCATTTTTATCTGCTGTCGCCTGACTATACAACCCATATCCATCTTTATCATAAGGATATGAAACAGATGGTATCATCTTATCGAATAAGGAGTTGCGAAGAATCATCCCCTTTGCATAAGGAGAAATCACATTCTGATTTCCATAAGTAAGTAATCCAAAGTGGAATCCTCCTCCTGTTATCGGTAAAAAGTTCCCCTCTTCTTTTAAGTACCAATAGTGTACAGTCGAAGCAAAGCAAGCCATCGCCGCTTCCTTTCTGCAAGCTCCCTCCATATCCGACAGGTCTTCGATCGTAGAAGGTTCCGCAAGCCCGGATTCATCCACAAGAATTTTCAAATCAGGCAAAATATCATATTTCGCTAATATTTCATTGATTTTTGATTTGAAACCTTGTGCTATATTGGGAGCTGTCCCCGGAAACAAATAATTATGCCAGGTAATGTAGTCCAATCGTTTATCCGGATTTGTATCCGCCCGATAACGTTTCAGAAAACCATCGATAAAATCCCAATGATAAGGAGTATTGGAACCCAACCCTGCGACTTCCACCTGTTCCTTCTTTTTCAATCCTTTGTTAACATTATTTACTGCTTTGTACAAGCATTTAAAAATACTATAATGTGCATCCATATGGCATTCACTGCCACTAATATTATCATATTCATAAGGCATCTGCACAATTTTTAGTTGCGGACAGACTTTTTTTGCGTGAGCTATCGCAGTTTGATACCCTAATGTTAAATCCTCCCAGGAATACCCGGGAATACCTTCTTCCGGCAATGGGATCGTCCCCATTTTAGATGCTACTTTATATGCCTTTGTAACAGGAGATATCTGCATATCCAACACCACTTCATCCGCAGTCAAAGCCGCAACTTTCAGCCATTGGTCCATATAAACAATATCAGCACTGTCAAGTAAAGCTGGATTGTCCTCTTTCCAGGGCAACTGATGGTGTTGATACCGAAAAAGGGAGAAATTACCCTTCATTTGCCCCGTCACAGACAAGGCCATTTTTTCAATTTTGTCTGTAACTTCACCATATTGGTAGTCTTTAACCGGATTTCCGGAATAAGCCTGTACACGCCTTTCTCCCCGATCCCATGAAAAAACTTTCGCATTACAGGATACTTCTATCGTTCCCTCTTTATCCAAACCGGCAGATACACGCTTAACCTTTTCATCCCACTTTTCCAGGTTCTCTATATGCTGCCTGTATCCCTCTTCCAACTTCGTTTCCGTTAAACCGGATTCTTTCCATGCATTATCAGCATCCGTCTTACTCAAATCCTCCCATAAAGATCCGATGCACATACTTGACTCAATATCCATATGATGTGTCAACGAATTAAACTCAAAGACCATACGATTCCCATATTTCAATAAAGTCGGATAAACCCTGACATACAATAACCCCATGACCTTCGTCACAGGACGTTCATTCGGAGAAGTATCAATCCGTAATGCCTTAAACGAGACTTTCAAATTACCACTGGTCGCCTCCACGACCTTTTTAGGGTACAAATTCATTACGATTGTCTCGCTTTCCTGTCCCGTCACAGTTAAAGAAAAAGACAGACGTTCTTCAGAACCAATCCCATAACTCAATGGTATGACAAATGTCTTTGCATAACCGGAATGGCTGAATGGTACTAAATCGCTTATACAACGTATAGTCCGGGCATAAGGTGATCCTCCTCTAAACAAGAGACTCACTCCATGAATCGTCCTGTCTTGCCAGTCTTTATAAGCTCCAGACCACAAAAGACCATCATACCAGGCGTATCTTCCTTTTGTGACATCTTCCAGATCTGTACGGGAAGACCTGTTAATCGGATATTCACTGTAACCGAATCTCCATCGAAATTGAACATTAGCATCTCCTCTCAGATATGAACTTTCCAAATTTTGAGACTGCATAGCAATATTTATAAAAAGCAGAAAACCGGAGAGAAAAATGAATTTATAGAAATATCCCATTCTGTTATATTAAATGTTATCAAATAAAATATTTAAGTGAACACAGAAAATTGAGCATTAATCTGCAATTTTCTGTGTTCCTTGAATCAAAACCTATTATCAATAACCCGGATTCTGACCGAGTGTTATGCCAAAACGGGCATAGGTATCTATTTCCTGCTGAGGAATCGGGCACAAATAATCCCGTGAAGAATTGAATACACGAACTGCATTCGGGAAACGAGCATCAGTATTCAAATCATATTGGCTTGCTATTCCGCTATAGGAAACGAAACCGTCTTCATCAATTTGAGGTATGCCAGTAGCTGTTTCAGTATCCAATATTCGACCGTAAATAGTAACCGGCATTACTTTCTCTGCGATCTTCCACCGTCGGATATCAAACAAACGGAAACCTTCATCTGCTAACTCTACTTTTCTTTCACGCTGGATAATCGTTTTCAACTTTGCCACATCCATAGTCGTAATAGCCGGATAATCAGCTGTTGCAGAAACATCTACTCCATAAGCACGGGCACGAACTCTATTTATGGCAGTCAACACTGACTCATCAACCTCTCCTTGCATGATTTTTGCTTCCGCGTAGGTCAATAAAATCTCGGCATATCTCATCAGGATAAAGTTATGATCATCCCAAGATTGAATTTTTACCTGCGTTTCTTCTATCGTATTTTTCTTCCATAAATAGCCACAGAAAGCTGCCGGCCAAGAAACTGTACGACAATCACTGTTAGATCCGCCGATTGCCCCATTTACCAAACGATAAGTCGTACTGTCCGGATGGCTTTCAAAAATCATACCAGCCCATTCACTTTGCGGAGTAATTATAGAGGCTTTTAAACGAGGATCCCTGTTCTCAAAGGGGCGTTTCGGACTATACACTTTCGACTTGTCGATTGTTTCACCATCAATACATTCGTAAGAATCGACCATAGACTGAGTAGGTACCATTACACTGACAGCCCCTTTATTACGTGATCCCTGAGTTACAGAAAACTGCGTAATATAATATTCATATTTAAACGGCATGATAAACATAATCTCTGCAGATGCTTGTCCGGCTAATTGGAACAATTCTCCGTAATTTGCATGAAGGCTATACCCAAAAGCCTGTTCATTATCCATAATCTCTTTAGTCGATGCCGCAGCCTCTGCATAATATCCATTATACAACGAGATACGGGCATGTAACCCTAGAGCAGCTCCCTTTGTAATACGTTCCGGCTCACCTTTCCATGAATAAGGAAGCACTTCTGCCGCTTTTTTCAAATCTGCGAGGATTTGATCAATTATAACCTTTTTCGATTCACGTGGAATCAGTCCTTCTGTCGGAACTTTTATTACTTTATTCAAAAATGGGACATCACCAAAAAGCTCAGTGAGATACATATAATGAAACGCCCTTATAAACAAAGCCTGCGCTTCAATCTGCTTATATATGGTTTCAGACACGACATCCTTGGATCGTACCATATTTTCCAACAATGCATTTGCTCGGGCAATACCTTTATAATGATCCGAGTAAATTGTGAGAAAACCTCCGTTAGTCGAACTTTGTGTTCCTTGTCCCTGATTCATCATAGCAGAACAAACACCCCTGGACACACCGATATCCGTCGCTCCATTATCCATCGCAACCATAAGAGGTATCTTATAATCAGTTGTCAAACGCAATGAATTATAAGTTCCATTAAGTGCCAGGTTCAATTCTTCTCCATTTTTATAAAAAACATCGTCAACCGGCTCTGTCAGAGATTCCAAATCCAAAATATTATTTTCACAAGAAGAAAATCCGACAACCAACAATAATAACAGCTTATATATTTTCATAATATTCTTCATTTAAAAGGATAAATCAATACCAAATGTATAACTCTTAGCAACAGGATAGATCGCTCCCTGCGAATCATTCGGAACAACCGGATCGATCCCCTGCGGAAGGCTATCAAAGGTCAATAAATTCTGCCCGGAGAAATATACTCTTAAGTTCTTGATAAATACTTTGCTCAAGAGCTGTTTCGGCAACGTATAACCCAATGTTACATTTCTCACTCTCAGGTAAGAAGCATTGAACAACCATGTGTTACTTGCCTGCACATCATTACTACCAAAGCTCGTTGCCTCCAGAATAGGGAACTTTGCATTTGAGTTTTCAGGAGTCCAACATTCTTTGACATGCCATTCCTGAAGTTTACCAGCATTAAACAAAGGATAAACAAGATCGCCACCTAAAAGGACATCACGTTTACCTACTCCCTGCAATGCAATCGCAAGGTCAAATCCCTTATAACCGGCAGTCAAATCAATTCCAAAAGTATATCTTGGAAACGGATCGCCTAATATAACTCTGTCATCCGCATTGATCACGCCGTCGCTTGCATCCATCACATCATCTCCATCGGTATCGACGGTCAATTGGTCTTTATAACGGAGATTACCAGGTTTTAAAGTACCAAATTGGCTGGGCGCCCCATTTATTTCTTCCTGCGATTGGAAAATACCTTCAGTTTCATAACCATAAATGGAATTGATCGGTGCTCCTAACCGGATAATAGAATTTCCCGTAATAATCATCTCGCTTCCACCCAGATTGGTAACCTCATTTTTCACATCTGATAAATTAATTTTTATGCCATAGTCAAAAGCCGAAACCCGGTCTTGCCATCCGACCGTTACATCCCATCCACGGTTTTCTACATTTCCGATATTTTGGATCGGTGCTTCAAGACCCGTTACTACAGGTACCGGTATATTCAACAAAATATCTTTTGTTTTACGAACATAATAATCAGCGGTCAGAGTCAATCTCTGATCCAGCAATCCTGCATCTACTCCAATATTGGTCGTTGCTGTCGTTTCCCACTTGATATTCTTGTTCGCCAGTACTTTCTGGGCTGCTCCGTTTACAATTTGTCCTCCCATCAGATAATTGGCACTACCCAATGCAATAGAAGATGTATAAGGAAAATCACTACCAATTTCTTGGTTTCCCAATTTACCCCATGAGGCACGTAATTTCAAATTAGACAAAAACGAAAGATCCTTCATAAAGTTCTCCTCAGAAAGTCTCCACCCCGCAGCAAAAGATGGGAAAATACCCACCCGATTATCCTTCGCAAACCGGGAAGAAGCATCTCGTCTCAGATTTGCTTCAAACAGGTAACGGTCCTTATAGGAATAATTGACACGTCCGAAATATGAGACTAACGCATTATGAGTCGCTGTTCCGGAGTTTGAATCATATTCTTCCGAACCGGCATTAAGCACTTCATAATCCTGCAAAACATAATATTGCCGCCCGGCAGAAAACATCTCATAGTTATACTTGATAAACTCATATCCTCCCAACACAGAAAAACTATGATCTTTAAGCGTCTTTGTATAAGAAACTACAGCGTTGAAACTCTGACTGAACGGACGCTCGTTTGTCTGCGTAAAGCTATTAGGATCTCCCTTTTTCCGGATCGTCTTAGTATCCCAGTCCATCACTTGCTCGTATGTCTTAGATGCTCTTTTTACATAAATATCTTCATAGGAGGGTGCATATAAGACTGAGATATTCATCCCATCGAAAGGCCGGTAGTTCGCTTTCAACAAACCTCTGAATTCATTATAAAGTCTTTTGTTATAACCGCCAGCCCGTACCTGCGCTATCGGGTTTCCTCCGGAGAAACCATCCCCCCAGGTACCATCTGAATAGACTGCAGGATAATTAGGCGCAATTCTGAACGCATCCCGTACAACAGCCGTCAATGTAGCATTAGATGCATTTTGCTCTGACCGGCTAAAAGCCAAATCAAAATTAATATCAAATTTGTCCGATAACTTCAAATCTGAATTAAATCGTCCATTGTAACGCTTAAAACCATAATTGACAATATCAGCTCCCTGATCCGTAAAAGAGACTGAAGCCAAAACCTTCGCCTTATCAGAACCTCCGCTAACATTCAGGTTATGATATTGTTGAAAGTTCGTTTCACTAAACAGCAAGCCAACCCAATCAGTATCCGGATATCGGTCCGGGTCTGTCTTCATACCCGCCCGATAAGCATCAATTGTCGCCTGATCGGAACCTGTATACTTCAAATAATCAAGAGCACCTAAGAACGAAGGAAGATTCGTCGGGTTCTGCCACCCCAGATAGTTCTTATAATTTACCGAAACACCTCCTTCTTTTGCTCTCTTCGTGGTAACTAATATAACTCCATTTGAAGCACGTGAGCCATAAATCGCAGCAGATGCAGCATCTTTCAATACCGAAATATTTTCGATATCATTTCCATCTATCGTATTAATATCTCCTTCCACGCCGTCAATCAAAATTAAAGGATCATTAGACGCACTGATCGAGCCCATACCGCGAATACGCAAAATCGCCTTATCTTCTCCCGGCTGTCCGCTCTCCTGAATAGCAGTCAAACCTGGAGCAAGTCCAACTAATGCCTGCGAAGCTTGTGCTACCGGTTGTTTTGCCAATCGATCACCACTCACAGATTCTACGGCCCCAGTCAAGTTTACCTTCTTCTGTGTACCATAACCGACCACCACGACTTCATCCAGCAACTCGGTATCTTCCGTCAGGACAACATCATACGTTGACTTATCCGTAAGTTTGAATTCTTTCGAAGCATATCCGATATAGGATACTTCAAGAATATTATGGCTTGAAACATCTATGGAAAAACGTCCGTCAAAGTCCGTAACTGTTCCATTTGTCGTGCCTTTTTCCACCACGTTTGCCCCTATAATCGGTTCGCCGGTTACATCTTTTACCACACCTGTAACACGCCGGCCCTGTTGTAATACTACGGGCGAAACATTCCCCTTCTTTTCCATCGGATTGATCAGGATAAAATTATTCTCCGTAATTTCATATTGGATTCCTTCCTGTTCAAAAAGACGTTTTAAAACCGTTTCGACAGATTGGTCTTTCACACGGACAGATACTATTTTGTCCAAATTAATTTTCCCACTTTCATATATAAAACGAAAATCAGATTGATTTTCGATCAGGAAAAGAACTTCCTTTATCGATTGGTTCTTAACATCCAACGATAACTTCGTGTTTTGAGAATAAACAGTTGCAGATATATTAAGTGAGAATACAATCAAAAGTAATGTCGTTAATCTCATAATAGATAATATCTTTTTAAGGGTCGGATAAAAAACCGACTCTAACTTATTGAAAAAATTCATATATTTGTAAATTGATTATTAGTTAACTATTAGTGTTGCAAGCACTAATTTTATGATCAGACTTATAACGGGAGATGTTTCCAGCATTTCCCGTTTTGTGTATTCATGGTTCTTTACTTCATAGGCAATTCTATTTAGAGGTTATACTTATATTTTTTCCTGTCACATGATAGCGTATCTTACTCAGGCGGGACAATGCATTCATTACATCCGTTACGGTTTCTTCCTGTATGACCCCATTATAACGAATATTTTCCCCTAGCCCCGGTTGGAGCATAATCTTCACATCATACCATCTTTCCAGATATTTACAAACAACCGATAACGGCATATCCTCCATATATAACTTATTATCCAACCATCCATAAGAATGAGATAATATACCTTCCACTTGTTTGATCTTATTTGCTTGTTTATCAAAAACGGCCATTTCTCCCGGCTTCATGACCAACTTATCGCTTCCACTATCCAGTTCAATGCACCCTTCCACCAATGAAGCCTGAATAACCGGATCGTCCACATAAGCCTGTAGGTTGAAAGAAGTCCCCCAAACTTTCACACTCAATCCACCTGCCATTTTTATGACAAACGGGGATTTACTTTTAGATACATCAAAAAAACCTTCTCCCTGGAAACTTACTTCCCGTATTTTCTCCTTCGGATCATATAAATAAGTAATCTCCGACCCGGAATTCAGTTTTACCACCGATCCGTCCGGTAAAACAATTTCCGAACGGTTTCCGTAATCAGCATTCATGCTTACCAGCACCTCCGTATTCTTTTCAAAAACACCCATAAAAGAAAGGGCAAACATAATCAGCAAGGAAGCAGCCACTCCGGAAATTACATAAGATATATTCTTTAAATACGTCCGGGTATTTATCTGCTGTCCGTTTATCATATTAATTTTCTCCCATGCCAGATCAGAGTCATAGGCATTGGGTTCTGTATAAGAGCCCGATGCCTTCCATATTTTCTTATATTGCTCAAATTCTTTTTGATTAGATACATCTTCAGCTAACCATTCCGACAATACAGGAGATATGGCTTTTTCTTCTCCGTCATCCAGTAAATAGTCTATGATGTGATCTTTTATATTTTTTTGCTCTTCCATAAATCATGCTTTTAATATATGACACAACAAATAAAAAAAGGTCCTATTCAGGACCCGAAAAAAATTATATTCCTTTTAACTCCAAGCATCTCTTTAGTTTCTGAAGCGACGACCATATCTGATTTTTGATTGTTTTTACCGAGATTTGGAGTTTTTCTGATATTTCCTTCTGTTTCAGTCCTTTTATACGGTGAAGCAACAACACTTCCCTGCTACGATCCGGGAGGCGATCTATACAATCGTAGACTGCTATCCGAAATTCTTCGATTTCAACTCTGTTTTCTTCATAAGATAATTGGTCCTTGCTTTCCGATAAGTTATTAAAATAAACTTTTGACCTGAGTTGATTCAATGCCAGGTGTTTAGCCATACGATAGAGATAGCCGCTTACATTTTCTATAATTTCAATCTTTTCCCGATTCTTCCATATCTTCAGAAAAAGTTCCTGCACAACATCTTCCGCATCACTTTTATCCATGAGCAGACTATACACATATTGACAGAGGCGAGCATAATAACGTTCGAACAGTTTATTATAACTAACGTAATCACCTCTCCCAATTGCTTCAATCAGCTTTTCATCTGTGGTAGTTGTATCCGACATTTCTTCCGGTTTATTTCCTTTGCGCCCAAATATACGATAAATTTTGGAAATCAATTTTTTCTAACTAAGAAAAGCAGCAACTACGAATTTCCTTCGCATTATTCATACAATCCTCAAAAATATTTCATTCTAACAGAACAGTTGTTTTTATGAATACAAAATTATCATTTCTTTATAAGAATAGAACAATTCCAAAGGCATTTTTGCTCAACAGATATACAGTATAAATAATTATGCAAAAAAACCGTCCCTACATGTATATTTATTCAATTATTCGCTTTATATTTGCAACCGTTTTGCATAAATATACAAACATGAGTACAAAAAAGGAACGATTGGATGCTATTTGCCGTATCATACAAACAAAGGCGATATGTAACCAGGAAGAGCTGCTGAAAGAATTGGAAGCCAGCGGATTTCAGGTGACACAAGCTACTTTGTCGCGCGACATAAAGCAGCTGAAAGTGGCCAAAGTACATGATGCGAACGGCGATTATGTATATTGTCTGCCCGATTATTCAGCTTTGATACAGCCGAACAAGGTGCAGACAGAACATCATCCGAACATCGAATTTTCCGGAAACCTGGCAGTAGTCAAGACACGTCCGGGATATGCGATGGGGATCGCATCCGACATCGACACCCATGCCCCGCACGAGATACTGGGTACGATTGCCGGAGACGACACCATCCTGATCATCCCCCGCGAAGGGATCAGCAGGGACCGGATAGTAAAAGCATTATCACATTTTATATAAGGGCGATTAAGGGAGACAACGGTTCTTCCGTTTATAAACAAAAGAAGACAAAGAACAATCGGAAAAATGAAACAAGAAACAGAAATCGATGTAATGATTGCTGACGCCTCTCACGAAATATACGTAGACAAGATATTGACTACCATTGAAGAGGCGGCCAAAGTGCGTGGAACAGGTATCGCTAAGCGTACGCATGAATATGTGGCCCAGAAAATGATTGAAGGGAAAGCGGTCATTGCGCTGGCTGGGGATCAGTTTGCAGGTTTCAGCTATATAGAATCGTGGGGCAACAAGCAGTATGTGACGACCTCCGGTTTAATTGTTCATCCGGATTTCCGTGGTTTGGGTATTGCCAAACGGATCAAGGATATGACGTTTCAACTGGCCCGCATGCGTTGGCCGAAGGCTAAGATTTTCAGTCTTACGTCCGGCGCGGCAGTAATGAAAATGAATACGGAACTGGGATACGTGCCGGTTACCTTTTCCGATCTGACGGACGACGAATCGTTCTGGCGCGGTTGCAACGGTTGCATAAACCATGATATTCTGGAACGCACGAACCGGAAATATTGCATCTGTACGGCGATGTTGTTCGACCCTGCCGACCCGCACCGTGCGAAACGGGAAGCAGACGAAAGAGAAAAAAATAATAATAAATAATAAAGGAGGCCCGTAGGGGCGTTTCGCGAAACGCCCTTACCCCCCCCACAAAAACAGACAGACAATGAAAAAGAAAGTAGTAGTTGCATTCAGCGGAGGTTTGGATACCTCATTTACCGTTATGTACCTTGCCAAAGAAAAAGGGTATGAAGTATATGCCGCTTGCGCTAATACAGGCGGATTCAGCGAAGAACAACTGAAACAGAACGAAGAAAACGCCTACAAACTGGGCGCAACCAAATATGTAACTATCGACGTTACAAAGGAATACTACGAAAAGAGTTTGAAGTATATGGTATTCGGTAACGTTTTGCGTAACGGAACCTACCCTATCTCAGTAAGCTCCGAACGTATCTTCCAGGCTTTGGCCATCGCACGTTATGCCAATGAGATCGGTGCAGACGCTATCGCTCACGGTTCGACCGGTGCCGGTAACGACCAGATACGTTTCGACATGACATTCCTGGTGCTGGCTCCAAACGTAGAAATCATCACATTGACACGCGACATGGCGCTGACCCGCGACTACGAAATCAATTACCTGAAAGAACATGGTTTCGTTGCCGACTTCACCAAACTGAAATACTCTTATAATGTAGGTTTGTGGGGAACTTCCATCTGCGGCGGTGAAATTCTGGATTCTGCCCAGGGATTACCCGAAAGTGCTTACCTGAAACAGGTGGAAAAGACCGGTAGCGAAGAACTGCGTATCGAATTTAAAAAGGGTGAGATCCATGCTGTCAACGGTGAGGTATTCGAAGACAAGATCGCTGCTATCCAGAAGGTGGAAGAGATCGGAGCAGCTTACGGCATCGGCCGCGATATGCACGTCGGCGACACAATCATCGGTATCAAGGGCCGTGTAGGATTCGAAGCTGCCGCCCCCATGTTGATCATCGGTGCACACCGTTTCCTTGAAAAATATACATTAAGCAAATGGCAGCAGTACTGGAAAGACCAGGTAGCCAACTGGTACGGCATGTTCCTGCACGAAAGCCAGTACCTGGAACCGGTTATGCGCGACATCGAAGCCATGTTGCAGGAATCACAGCGTAACGTAAACGGTACGGCTATCCTTGAACTGCGTCCGCTGTCCTTCTCTACCGTAGGCGTCGAGTCGGAAGACGACCTGGTGAAGACTAAATTCGGTGAATACGGTGAAATGCAGAAAGGCTGGACGGCAGAAGATGCCAAAGGCTTTATCAAAGTAACTTCTACACCGCTGCGTGTTTATTATAACAACCATAAGGACGAAGAAATATGATTAAGATCGGAATTATAGGTGGTGCGGGATATACGGCAGGCGAATTGATTCGTCTGCTGTTGAATCACCCGGACGCCGAGATTACATTTGTGAATAGTACCAGCAACGCCGGCAACCTGATCACTGACGTTCACGGCGGACTGTTCGGAGAAACCGATATGCGTTTCACCGACCAACTCCCGCTGGACAGCATCGACCTTCTGTTCTTCTGTACCGCTCATGGCGATACAAAGAAATTCATGGAAAGCCATACTGTTCCCGACAACGTGAAGATCATCGACCTCAGCATGGATTACCGTATCGAAAGCGATGAACACGATTTCGTTTACGGCCTGCCCGAACTGAACCGACGACGTATCTGCAAGTCCCGACACATTGCAAACCCCGGTTGTTTTGCCACTTGTATCCAGTTAGCCGTTTTGCCGCTGGCCAAGCATCTGATGTTAAACTCGGAGTTGCATGTGAATGCGATCACCGGTTCCACGGGAGCTGGCGTAAAGCCTTCGTCAACATCTCATTTCAGCTGGCGAAACGATAACATTTCGATCTATAAACCGTTCACTCACCAGCATTTGGCCGAGATAGGCCAGAGCCTGCGTCAGTTACAGAATAGTTTCGAAAGCAATATCAACTTTATTCCGGTGCGTGGTAATTTCTCCCGTGGTATTTTTGCAACGACTTATATCGACTGCAAGGTGGGACTGGATGAAATCCGCCGTATTTACGAAGAGTATTACGATGATCATTCATTCACGTTCATCACCGACAAGAACCCGGACCTGAAACAGGTTGTCAACACCAACAAGTGCCTCCTGTATCTTCAGAAATACGACAACAAACTGCTGATCATTTCCATGATCGACAACTTGTTGAAAGGCGCCAGCGGACAAGCGGTGCATAATATGAACCTGCTGTTCGGTTTGGAAGAGACTGTAGGACTACATCTCAAGCCTTCGGCTTTTTAATAATTAACCAATGTGCCAATATTAACACATTATTCATCATGAATTTATTCGACGTATATCCTTTATTTAATATAGAGATTGTAAAAGGCAAAGGATGCCATGTATGGGATACGGAAGGTACTGAATACCTCGACCTGTACGGCGGACATGCCGTTATCTCCGTCGGTCACAGCCACCCTACTTATGTAGCCGCTATCACCGACCAGGTAAACAAACTGGGATTCTATTCCAACTCGGTCATCAACAGCCTGCAACAAAAACTGGCAGACAAACTCGGTAAAGCCTCCGGTTATGATGACTACTCACTGTTCCTGATCAACTCTGGTGCCGAAGCAAATGAAAATGCGCTGAAACTGGCTTCTTTCCATAATGGCAAGAAACGGGTGATCGCTTTCAAGCATGCTTTCCACGGACGTACTTCGGCTGCGGTTCGCGTAACAGACAACCCGAAAATCATTGCTCCGGTCAATGAAGACCTGGCAGTGACCTATCTGCCGCTGAACGATTCGGCAGCCGTTGAAGCTGAATTGCAGAAAGGAGATGTATCTTCCGTAATCATCGAAGGTATCCAGGGTGTCGGCGGTATCCAGCTTCCGACAGACGACTTTATGAAGGAACTGCGTACCCTGTGTACAAAATATGAGGCTTGCCTGATTCTGGACGAAATCCAATCCGGTTACGGACGTAGCGGTAAATTCTTCGCCCACCAGTATGCCGGTATCAAACCGGACCTGATCACAGTGGCTAAAGGCATCGGCAACGGTTTCCCGATGAGCGGATTGCTGATCAGCCCGATGTTCGAACCCGTTTACGGTATGTTGGGAACCACTTTCGGTGGTAACCATCTGGCTTGTGCGGCTGCTATCGCCGTTCTGGAAATCATGGAAAATGAAAAGCTGATCGACAATGCCGCCCAGGTAGGAAACTTCCTGATTGAAGAATTACACAAACTGCCGGGGATCAAAGAGATCAGAGGACGCGGCCTGATGATCGGTATCGAGTTTGAAGAGTCTATCAAAGAAGTGCGCAGCAAACTGCTCTTCGAAGAAAAGGTATTCACAGGAGTGGCCGGCACCAATACGATCCGTCTGCTTCCGCCGCTTTGCCTGACAATGGACGAAGCGAAAGAATTCCTTACCCGTTTCAAAAAAGTACTCAATGCTTAATTAGTTCTTTATTATAAAGAAGGCCGCCAACGGAATTTCCGAAGGCGGCCTTCTTGCTTTATTTTATCTCCTGTACTTTCGCGGCAGCAACGACACCACTTTCGAGGATACCGCGAAAGCTGTTTCGAGGATGGCGCGAAAGGCTTGTTGCGGCATCAGCAACCGTTCCTTTCGCGCCACCCGCAACCTCTTTTGAAGCCGCAAAGATAATAATAAAGAGTTTCCCCTTTGTTATCTCAAAGAACTTTACGTTATTTGTATGTTCAGAAACAAATACAATAAATACAAATGAAACTAAATAAGCTGATCGTTGCCGCTGCTATTTCTATTTTTTGCAGTAATCTGTGTACCGCACAAAAATCATTGGATTTAGAAGATGTACTGAGTGGAAAACTTATCCGGACAAAAGGTGTTGGTGCCATGAACTGGATGAAAGACGGGGAGCGCTACAGCCGCCTCGAACCAAACAAGGAAGAAGGAGGAATGGATGTCGTAGCCTACCGCGCCAAAGACAATGCCCGCGAAGTAATTATCCCCTCTGCTATGTTCACAGATAAATCGACCGGCAAGAAAATTGCCATGGGAAGAATATCGTGGAGTGATGACAATGATAAAGTTCTGATCTACAACAATACGCAACGTGTATGGCGCTACGATACCCGTGGTGATTACTGGGTACTTTCTTTACATGACGGCAACCTGCGCCAACTGGGAAAAGGACTACCCGAATCGTCCATGATGTTCGCCAAATTCTCACCCGACGGAACAAGGGTGGCTTACGTTTCCAACAATAATATATATGTGGAAGACATAAACTCCGGCAAAATCACCCAACTGACCAGCGACGGAAGCAAGACCATCGTAAACGGTACATTCGACTGGGTATATGAAGAAGAGTTCAGTTGCCGCGACGGTTTCCGCTGGAGCCCGGACGGCAAATACATCGCTTACTGGCAAAGCGATACGGAAGGAACCGGCGTATTCGATATCATCAACAACGTCGATTCCATCTATCCTACTATCCTTCATTTCCCCTATCCGAAAGCAGGAACTGCCAACTCGGCCGTAAAAGTCGGATACATCCCGGCAGCAGGAGGAACAACGACCTGGATCGACATTCCCGGAGATCCCCGCAACAACTATATCCCGCGTATGGACTTCATCCCCGAAAGCAATGAACTGTTCATCCAGCAGTTAAACCGGGAACAAAATACCAACAAAGTATGGATCGCCCAAATCGGCAGCGCAACCCCTAAGAATATCTTTACAGACAAAGATGCGGCATGGCTGGACACAAACGATAATATCCTGTGGCTGAAAAACAACCAGTATTTCACCTGGGAAAGCGAACGGAGCGGATGGCGCCACCTGTATCGTGTGAGCCGCGACGGAAAAGAGATCGTCCCCGTTACCAAAGGTGACTTCGACTATATCCAGCCCGTCGGGACCGACCTGCAAAAGGGACTGGTCTATTTTATCGCTTCACCGGAAAACTATACGCAACGTTACCTGTACAGCGCCAACCTGTTCGGCAAAGGCGAAGTGAAACGGCTGAGTCCGGAAAACCAACCGGGACAGCACCGCTACAACATGTCCCCGACCGGTAAATGGGCCGTACATACCTACAGCAACTCGGTAACCCCTCCGGTGATCGACATGGTTTCATTCCCTAAAAATCAATCCGTACGCATCCTCGAAGATAATGCAGAGGCCAAGAAACAATACGATGCCCTGGGACTGAACCCGAAAGAGTTTGTCAAAGCCAGATCGGGCGACCTGCTACTGGACGTCTGCATGATCAAGCCCGTCAATTTCGACCCTTCAAAGAAATATCCGGTCATCATCGAAGTCTATGGCGAACCTGCCGGCTCGACCGTACAAGACTCATGGGGAGGCGGCGACCTGTGGAATCAATATCTGGTGAACCAGGGATATATCTATGTCAGCATCGAAAACCGCGGGGCCAATGCTCCACGCGGCCGGGAATGGCGCAAGTGCATCTATGGCGAAGTCGGCACCTTTGCATCGGAAGACCAGGCACGGGGCATACAAGACCTGGCACGCCAGTATCCGTTCATCGACCTGTCACGCATCGGCATCAACGGATGGAGCGGTGGTGGCAGCCAGACATTGAACTGCATGTTCCGCTATCCGGAAATATTCCATACGGGCATTGCGATCGCCGCCGTTGCCGATCAGCGTTTATACGATACCGTTTATCAAGAACGATATATGAACACACCACAGAATAACCCGGAAGGATACCGTAAAGGCTCCCCTATCTCCTACGCCGAAGGCTTGCAGGGCAACCTGTTGCTGATACACGGAACGGGTGACGATAACGTGCACTACCAAAGTTGCGAAATGCTGGTGGACGAACTGGTTAAACATGGCAAAGTATTCAGCCAGATCAGTTATCCGATGCGTAGCCACGGTATCTACGAGCGTGAAGGAACAAGCCTGCACCTACGGAAAAGCATGGCTAAATACTGGCTGGACCATCTACCGGCAGGAGGCAAATAAAACAATTACTAAAAGGGTAGAAACACAATGAAACAGTTGATTTTGTGCATTGCCACTCTATCGGCAATATTCCTTATGCCTTCCCGGGCAACGTCCCAGATCAGGGAAAAGGCGGAAGGATTACTGAATGCCGTTATTACAGAGAATAAAACAAATGATATTCCTGCTGATTCATCGGCAGCGATTGAAGATAAACTCCGCCTGGATTCCATCAGGATGCAGGAGCTCGAACTTCAACTACAGGAGATGAAGTTGAACGAAATCGTACTCCGGAGCGAGTTGAGTGACGCGCTGAACAAGCATATCACCACCGACTCGTTGAAAAAAGAAGAACAGCGCCGCAGCATCGACTCGCTACGGACGCTGACTCCCGGTGTTCATCTGATCATCGACAATGACACTCTCCTCACTTTCTATGCCAAACGAGGAGGTGTCTCGGCCTATGACCGGGCAGAAAATGCCGTCAACATGATCCAGAAAATAGGTAAAAACCTAAGCCTGAAAGCAGATTCAGTCTACCTGTTTAACAGTGAATACCAAACAGATGTCATGTACGGGGAAAAAGTGATCCTCAGTGTGACGGATCAGGACGCCCTTTGGCTGAATACGGAAAGGGAAAAGCTAGCCAAAGAGTATCAGTCTGTTGTCAATAATAAGATCCTGGAGTTAAAAAAGGAACACAGTATACTTCAGATTGCCAAACGGGTTGCCTTGTTCATCCTGGTACTGGTCGTCCAGTATTTCCTGTTCAAACTGACCAACTATCTGTTCAGGAAACTCCGCCGCCGGATTATCTGGCTGAAACAAAACAAACTCAAATCCATTACCATACGGGATTATGAGTTTCTGAATACCCACCGGCAAGGCAGGATACTCATCTTTCTGAATAATATCCTGCGTTATATTGTCCTGCTGATACAGCTTATGTTCAGTGTACCGATGTTGTTCGCCATATTCCCACAGACGGAACACCTGGCAATGAGACTGTTCACTTATATCATAGAACCGATCAAGATGGTCCTTAAATCGGTTATTGAATATATTCCAAACCTGTTCATTATCATTGTCATTTATTACTGCGTAAAATACATCATCAAGGGTATTCAGTATATAGCCAATGAGATTGAAAGCGAAAAACTCAAGATCACCGGCTTCTATCCGGACTGGGCGCAACCCTCTTTCAATATCATACGCTTCCTGCTCTATGCGTTTATGATCGCGATGATCTACCCTTATCTGCCCGGCTCCGACTCCGGTGTGTTCCAGGGGATATCCGTCTTCGTTGGGTTGATCGTTTCTTTAGGATCGAGCACGGTCATCGGAAATATCATAGCAGGACTGGTCATCACTTACATGCGGCCATTCAAACTGGGCGACCGTATCAAATTGAACGAAACGACCGGAAACGTAATAGAGAAAACCCCGTTCGTCACCCGTATCCGCACACCTAAAAACGAAGTGGTCACGATCCCGAACTCGTTCATCATGTCGTCACATACGGTTAATTACAGTGCCTCTGCCCGCCAGTTCGGCCTGATCATCCACTCGACAGTCAGCATCGGCTACGATGTACCCTGGCGTCAGGTCCATCAGTTACTGGTCAACGCTGCGCGATCCACGCCGGGAGTCATGTCACACCCGAAACCCTTCGTTCTGGAAACGGAGTTGCAGGATTACTACCCCTGTTACCAGATAAATGCATATATAAAGGAAGCCGACCAGCTTTCGCAGATCTATTCGGACCTGCATCAGAACATACAGGATGTGTTTAACGAAGCCGGCATCGAGATCATGTCGCCCCACTATTATGCTGAGCGCGACGGAAGTGCCGTCACTATCCCGGCTGAATATCAGCAAAAGCCGGATTCTCCTGATAAAAAGTAAGAAACAGCACATTATATAGTTAAAAAAGTCCTCCTGCAAAACAAAATGCAGGGGGACTTTTGTTATAAGGCAAAGTCACTAATAAAAAATGCAGAATAATGAAAAAGTATTTTATCGCAGTAGCAGCTCTGGCTTTATTGGCTGCATGTAGCGGGAAGAAAACAGCCGAACCCGCTCTTATAGAAGAAGATGTTTATGCAATAGACGAGGCTGCGCCAGGCGCACCGGCTTTGCCTACCGTAACAGGGAAAGCAGCCAAACCGGTCAATATGCGTGATTCGCTGAAAGTAGATCCTAAAAAAGGAAGTGTCATTCAGAAAAAATATAAGGGCACATTCCCGGCAGCAGACGGTCCCGGCATCGTTTATGACCTGACTTTATATTATCAGCAGGATAGCGACGACGGCGTTTACGAAATGGACGCCACTTATCTGGAAGCTGAAAACGGAAAGGATAAAACATTCTCTTCCACCGGTAAACGCAAAGTAAAACATGGAACACCGTCCAACTCCGAAGCAATCGTTTACGAACTGATCCCCAGCGATGGCGACATGGCATTTTACTTCCAGGCAGAAGGCGACAGCCTGACACTATTAAACCAGGAATTACAGAAAGCAGCATCAGATCTGAATTATACGCTGATACTGGTTCCATAAAAAAGCTACCCTATAAAAAAGCACATCTTTGTATAAATAGAAAAGAGGCGCCCCAACTCCTACCGGGAAACGCCTCTTTTTGCTTTTATTTTCAGATAATTGAATTATTTAATTCCTAACTTAGCCTTGATCGCTTTAGGAAGTGCATCTTTATGAACGACAATGTTCATTGTTTTGTAACGTACGAATGCTTTTGATGCATACCAAATACCGTTATATTTGTTGGCTGTACCCCAAGAGTTTTTCACCATGTAATATTCGTTTCCTTCCTGATCTTTGGCAATACCATAAATCTGCATACCGTGGTCGTCAGTAGTTTCCCAGTTATCATAAGCCAACTGGCGTTCTGCCTGCGTACACCATTTCTGCGGTTGCGGTTTCGTATTCAATTTCTTTTCTTCCGGTTTCATCTTCAGCCAATGAGCCATGTCAGATCCGCTCAGTTCCTGTACCTTTTCGTTGTCAGGCATAACAGCTACACCGTCGCGGGTAAAGCCGGACTCACTTACATCGGATCCCCAGGCAATCGTATAACCTGTATTGATCGCATTGTCGAACACTTCCATAAACTCGTCGATCGGCAGGTTGTAAGACAATGCGTGACGCCAGTTATCCTGGATTTCCAGCGAGAACTGCGTATAGAACGGATGATGCGTATAAGAAGTCAACGATACATAATCCGACGGTTTTAATCCTGTAGATTCATAAAATGACTTCGGAGTGTATTCTTTTCCTTTATAAGTAAACTTTTCCGGAGCTTTTCCCAGATAGATTTCATGTACGGCAGCTACAGCCTTTTTCCACAACAGGTTATAATCCTCGTCATACTGGAATTTTTTTACTTTACCGCCAGCCATGGCGCCCACCATAGCATCTGTGAGGGCAGACAACTCTCCGTGGTTACTCAATGTATCGCTATACATCACCCCGGGGCGCATTTCTTCTTCCGGCACCAAACCGAAAGCTTCCATTCCGTAAATCACATCATAGAAAGACCCACCCTGCGAGAACGAAGCATCGCCATGAGTGCGGACAGCCATATCGGCACGATCCTGATAAGTGTGGTAAACGGTAAACATCTCCGAAAGATCATATTCTCCCTTTCCCATACGAAGCAATTCAGATTCCAGGAAAGCCATGGTAGAGTAGCACCAGCAAGTACCTGCCCGGTTCTGATTCTTAATAGATGTAATCGGGTTTTCCTTTACTGTTGTAAAAATGAAACCTTCTTCTTTTTCTCCCTCTTTTTCTTGTGCTCCAACATTTGTTGCAGAGAACGCACAAGCCAGCATCAAGCCGGCAACAACAAGTTTCTTCATCTTTTGTTTTCGATTATATTAGCAATTATACATTTTGACGCAAATGTACGGGTTTTATTCCTTTTTTCCATACTTTTGCAACTCATGATTTTACAATTATAAATTAACGGAGACATGAAAATTACGATTATCGGAGCCGGAAGTATCGGCGGTGCCATCGCCCGCGGACTGGCAAAAGGAAATATGTTTAAAGCATCGGACATCACCTGTACGGCACAGTCGCAAGCCACATTGGACAAAATGAAAGCGGCCAATCCAGACTTCGTGTTGTCACTCAACAACATAGAAGCTGTAAAGGGAGCAGACATCATCGTCATAGCAGTAAAGCCCTGGCGGGTGGAAGAGATCATCGACCAGATAAAAGGAGTGCTCGATTACGACAAACAGATCATCGTTTCGGTAGCTGCCGGAATCACCTTCGATACGCTGAATTCTTATCTCACTAAAAACACCAGTTATGAAGACTGGGTTACTCCGGCTCTTTTCCGTATTATGCCCAACACCGCTATCGAGGTATTGAGCAGTATGACTTTCGTCTCCGCCCATAACGCAACACCGGAGCAATCCGACCTGATAATAAATATATTCAATGAGCTTGGCAATGCAATGTTGGTAGAAGAACGCCTGATGGGTGCCGGTACTGCACTGGCTTCCAGCGGTATCGCTTTCGCCCTCCGTTATATCCGTGCTGCTATTGAAGGCGGTGTCGAATTGGGTTTCTATCCGAAGCAGGCACAGGAGATCGTTGTCCATACCGTAAAGGGGGCTACCGACCTGTTATTGGAAAACAAGAGCAATCCGGAAATGGAGATCGACAAGGTTACCACTCCCGGCGGTATTACCATCAAGGGGTTGAATGAAATGGAACTGTCCGGTTTCACCTCTTCTGTCATCAGGGGATTGAAAGCCAGTAAATAAAAAGAGAATTATAAATTGATTCAGAATTTATCAGAAGTGAATGTTACTTTTCTCTTGATAGAAAAGTAACCAAAAGATCAAGGCTGCATCTGCTTCGCTACTCAGCATCCTGCGTTCGCTGTCGTCTGTGAACTCGCTACGCTCAAACAGCACAGCCTCCGGACGCTCTCTACGGATACTTCGCTTTACGCTCACCAGATGAGGCCTTTCATAGAACGCTTTGCGTTCTCTTAAGATTGCCGATACTACCTGTTAAATCCGAAAGTTTTTGTTCTATAAGTACCGGTATCGGCCATCCTAAGAGGAAGCACAGCTTCCTTGGAAAGGCCTAAGCGGGTGAACGTCCGCGGAGGGGGAAGACGAAGCGGTAAAAAAAATCCGTTGTCTGAGCGGAGCGAGTTTCGGATTTTTCAGCGAAGTCTTTCACCGGAGCAGTGAAGCCGGTTAAGCCTTGATCTTTTGACTACTTTTCCATCAAGGGAAAAGTAGGTTCAATTATTTCTAATTCCGGATGTTATGTCATTCGTAAGCAGACTTGTTAATGTAAGAAAAAGTCATGCTACAACGTAGCGAGTAAAAGCTTTATATATTTTGCAGTAAATGTACGGGGGTTATTCCTTTTTTCCATACTTTTGTATGCTATGATAAATGCAAATCCGAATGAAAAAGTCCTTATCCCATTTACCTAAAGAGAAACAGACCGATTTACGTCTGATCGCCCGATATGTAGTCGAAGTTCTTGGTGATCAATGTGAAATGATCATTCTTTACGGCAGTTATGCTCGCGGCAACTACGTAGAGTACGACCAACGGATCGAATTTGGAATACCGACTTATTTCATGAGTGATTTCGATATACTGGTCATCACCCGGAATGATTGCAATAGTAGCGGAATAAGCTGTCAGTTGGAAAAAGTGGAAGATCGTTATTACAAATATAAAGGGATGGGAAGATATGCATTTACGACTCACATCCATTTTATCGATGAAACGATCAAAGACTTTAACAAAGAAATAACAAAAAGCCGCTACTTTTATACAGACATAAAGAAAGAAGGTATCCTGCTATACGATAGTGGTAATTGCAAATTAGCCCGTCGCCGCAAGCTTAATTTTTCCGAGATTGGAGAACTGGGACAGGAATATTATACTACTAAATTTAAAATAGCGACAAGTTTTATGAAAGGGGCTTGTTTTTATTTAAGTGAAAGTGAATTCAATATGGCCGCGTTTCATCTGCATCAGGCTTGCGAGAACTTATACCGTGCTATTATTCTGACATTTACAATGCATACCTATAAAATACATGATTTGGAAGAGTTAATTAAAGCTGCCAAAACACATTCTTTGGAAATAACCAAAGTATTCCCCCGCGATACCGAAGAAGAAATACGATTGTTCAATTTGTTGCTTAAAGCCTACATAGAAGCACGATACAATAAATATTATGCTACAACGAAGGAAGATATAGAAGCCTTAATCCCACGTGTAGAGCATTTAGCAACGATCACCAAAGAAGTTTGCGAAAATAGAATAAAGGAATATGCGAGTCGTGCCAGAACGACAAACTAACCGGCAGAAGCCGGGAAACTAATTCATTCCTCCCTACTAACTAATTGAAATGTAAGGACTCCTTATTGGCAAGGTGTACAGGATAGCCAGCCAAGGTGTACAGGATAATCCACCAAGGTGTACAGGCTAATCGATTATCCTGTACAGGGTAATTATACTAAGTAAGGAGTTAACAATTAGTTTATTATAGGGTTTGATTTACTCAGACCGGAAGAGAGCAATAGTTTCAGAAGTGATACATGATAAAACATCTTTTATACACAATGTTTTCAGTATTTATTTGCCATTTGCAATATACTTCTATAATATCCTATCAATAAGCACAATAAGACATGGCAAATAACTATTCTATTTGCCATACTATTTGCCATTTGCCATCATTCCTCTTACGATTGATTATGGCAAATGACAAATAACATTGCAAACAGAAAAAACATTTGCAATAGTATATATAACTGTTTAACAATGCATTGCATCGGCATATTGCAAATGGCAAACAAAATACCGAAAACATTCTGTGAGTGTTTATCGATTCATCTTCTTACGCCGGTTCAATTCTGACTGCAACATCTTCAGTTCACGGCTGGTCTGCCCTGCGACCGAAGTGTTTTCTTCAGCACGCCGGATCAGGTAAGGCAATACGTCTCTTACCGGAGCATAAGGCACATACTTGGTTACATTAAATCCTTCATGGGCCAGATTGAATGAGATATTATCGCTCATCCCCAGCAACTGGGCAAAAAAGATACGGGAATCATCCCGTTTGAGACCCTTCTCATCTATCAGCTTAGCCAGTTTATAATTACTTTCCTCATTATGCGTTCCCATAAACATCTCGAAATGCTCCAGATGGTCCATGGTAAAACGAACAGCCGCATCGAAATTCTCATCGGTCGCCTTTTTATCCTTGCAGATCGGGTCGGGATAACCCAAAGCCGCAGCACGCGCACGTTCGGCCTCCATATAAGCGCCACGCACGAACTTGACACCGGCGATATATCCTTTTTCTTTGGCATCATCCAGAATACGGCGCAGGTAAGGCATACGGTCATGACGATACATCTGCAAGGTAGCAAATACGATCGCACGTTTTTTATTGTATTTCCGCATCGCCTCGTCGGTCAGTTCATCCAGCGCATCCTGGAAACAGTAATCTTCCGCATCGACAATCAGACGGACATCGTTCTCATAAGCACGCTGGCAGAAAGCCATAAAGCGTTCTTTAAATTCGCGGAAGGCTTTTACTTCTTCGATGGTCAGTTCGCCCCGTTTTTCAGAAGCCTTGGCAAGAAGTTCATCGGTCGTTATAGTAGAAGGTTTGAATACGGCATAAGCCAGGTTATCATTTCCTTTGGCAAAATCGATTGAACGTAGTGTTTCTTCAAATGTAGCCTGGATACCTTCAGGAGTCTGCTCGCCTTCGGCTGAAAAGTCAAGGGTAGAACGCACATTAAACTGTCGGAGATGGTCGATCGCTTTGGTACAATCCTGTAATGTCTCACCACCGACAAACTGTTTATATAAAGTTGGCTTTACAGCCCATGCTAAAGGGAAATGAATCTTTAAGGCGATATTACTTCCAAAACTGGCACATTTTACCAGCCACGGATATTTTATTGTATTGAAGAGTAAGTAAGCGTTTCTCAATTCAGACTGCGATTTGGATGAAAATGCAATCTCGGTATTATTAAAATCTAACATAGTATCTGATTTTTAAAGTTGACAGATGACAGTTGACAGTAAACAATTTCGAAGCATATTACCTGTCAACTGTCACTTGTCAACTGCCAGCTGATATGTTATTTTTCTCCTAAGAACGGATAACCGTAAGAAGTAGGCGGAACCAAAGCCTCCTTGATACAACGAGGATTCGTCCAGCGGATCAGGTTCAGCGGACCACCGGCCTTGTCATTCGTACCGGAAGCTCTCGAGCCACCGAACGGCTGCTGTGCAATAACGGCGCCGGTCGGCTTATCATTGATATAGAAGTTACCGGCAGCATAGCGCAGTTTATTGAATGCCACGTCGATAGCATAACGGTCGCGTGCAAAGATCGAACCGGTCAGGGCATAAGGAGAAGTACGGTCGCACAACTCCAATGTTTCCTCATATTTATTATCGTCATATACATAAATAGTGATCACCGGACCGAATATTTCTTCCACCATGCTCTTGAACATCGGATCTGTTGTCTGGATAACAGTCGGTTCAACAAAATAACCTACCGACTTGTCGCCATTACCGCCAAAGACGATCTCAGCATCCGGAGATTGTTTCGCATAGTTGATATAACTCATGATATTATCGAATGAAGCCTCATCGATCACCGCATTGATGAAGTTCGTGAAATCCTGCACGTCACCCATCTTGATCTCTTTCAACATATCGCCTACCATCTCTTTTACATCTTTCCATAAAGAAGCCGGGATATAGGCACGTGATCCGGCAGAACACTTCTGACCCTGATATTCGAACGCACCACGAACGATAGCAGTCGCCACATCCAATGCCGGAGCAGACGGATGAACAAAGATAAAATTCTTACCGCCCGTTTCACCGACAATCTTCGGATAAGATTTATAATGGCCGAGGTTCTCGCCCATCTGGCGCCATAGCGTATTGAATGTCGCAGTAGAACCTGTGAAATGGAAACCTGCCAGATCGCGGCTGGCAGTTATCACCTTACCGATCACGCTCCCCCGTCCAGGGATAAAGTTGACAACACCATCCGGAAGTCCGGCTTCCTGGAATACCTTCATCAACAGATAGTTTGAATGGATAGCCGTAGTAGACGGTTTCCAGACAGCCACATTACCCATCATGGCGGGAGCCATATTCAGGTTGCTGGCGATAGAAGTAAAATTAAACGGTGTCAACGAGAACACGAAACCTTCCAGGGCACGGTATTCCATACGGTTCAGGATACCCGTTTCCGAATAAGGCTGGTCGGCATATACCTGGCTGGCATAGAACGTACTGAAACGCAGGAAGTCGATCAGTTCGCAGGGAGCATCGATTTCCGCCTGGAACGGGTTCTTGCTCTGTCCCAGCATCACTGAGGCATTTAACAGATAACGATATTTTGTAGCAAAGAGTTCAGCCACCCTTAACATAACGGAAGCACGTTCAACCCAGGGCAGTTCAGACCATTCTTTGTGCGCCTTCATAGCGGCGTCGATGGCCATCTGCACCTCTTTCTCGCCGGCTTTATGGTAAGTAGCCAGCACATGATGATGGTCGTGCGGCATAACCACTTTACCGGTATTACCCGTACGGACTTCTTTTCCGCCAATGATCAAAGGAATATCCCATTCTTCATTTGAGAGTTCAGCTAACGTTTTTTTCAAAGCTGCTTTTTCACTCGATCCGGGTGCATACGATTTTACCGGCTCATTAATAGGCTTAGGAAATCTAAAAATAGCGTTATCCATGTTGTTTCTTAGTTTATAAATAGTTAATCAATGATTTTTTCTATGCTGTAAACGTAGTAAAATAATTTTAAAACAAAGTGAGTAAAGAGTTAAATTAGTTTTAATTAGAAACACTTTGGTATATGGTATATATCAACATTTTCCCATCCATAGCTGTTATTAAAATATAATCATCTTAAAGGTATAGAAACTATGGCTATTAAAAGTGTTTGGATAGAAGAAGACTGTATCGCTTGCGGTACTTGCGAAGGCATCTGCCCGGAGGTTTTTCATGTGACGGATCGTTCCCGCGTAAACGAGGGAGTAGACTTCAACGATTACGAGGAAGAGATCAAAGAAGCAGCCGAAAGCTGTCCGGTCAGCGTTATTAAATATGATTAAGTGAGGAGGACCACTCACGTTTTACAGAGTAAAAAGTGGAGAGGTTATTCCGGTTTGGGATAACCTCTTTTCCTGTCAGGATTTGTCGGTATTCCAATAAAAAACCGTATATTCACAAAAAAGATAATTGGGATGAAGAAAACTGCTATACTTCCGGTATTTTGCCTTATTCTGCTGAGTTTCTGTACCGGCAAAACGGATAAGCCGATTACTGACGGACAACCTGCACCAGACTCTGCGACTGTAGAAGTAACGGAAATAATAGATACTGTCCCTAAAGAAATAATCATTGAAAAGGAATTGCTCTACGACCAGCATACTCTGGAAGACACTTATCCGTATAAAGATACGACACGGGAGTTCCAGTGGGAAAAGATAAAGGAGCGCCTAACCTGGCTCGAATCCATCCAGAAAGAACCGGCCACCTGGTCGATCCTCCAGAATTACAGGAATAAAAACGGGGAAGCGCCATTGGTAAAAAACTATCACAGAGATTCATACCGCCGTATAGCCGACTCGCTGGGCGTCGAACGCTTCCAGGGAATACCGCTCTACCTGACAACAGACACTACGGTGCCCGAACTCTACGGCAGGGACGGTGCCTTGGTAAAACACCTGGAAGACTATACGAATTTCACCCGGGTTGCCTCCGTACACACCGGAAAAGAGTGGATGATCCCTAAAAAATATATCCAGACGATTCCTGATACGATCGTCTTCAAAAAAGCTGTCTTTGTAGATACCCGGAATCAGAATATCACAACACTGGAACAGGAAGGCGACAAATGGCTGGTCAGAAGCATGAACCCGGCTACAACCGGACTGCACAGGCCACCCTATGCCCAGGAAACGCCTCCCGGAGTATATATTATCCAGGAAAAGAAGCCCCGCATGATCTATCTGGTGGACGGTACCACGGAGACAGGAGGCTTTGCTCCGTATGCCAGCCGCTTCACAAACGGGGGGTATATCCACGGGGTACCTGTCAATGCTCCGCGCAAGTCACTGATCGAATACAGTTCGACGTTGGGAACCACTCCCCGCTCCCATATGTGTGTCAGGAATGCTACTTCACATGCTAAATTCATCTACGACTGGGCACCGGTTTATGAGACTCTTGTTTTTGTTTTCGATTAAAAATTCTAACTTTGCAGTCTGATTCACACAGACATGCACAAAGTTTTCATCTATCTGTTCCTATTGTTTATCCCGGTAAACTTCTCTAAAATGAGAAGTACGGAACCGGTCATCCATGAAGTTTCAAGCTGCCGGCAGTTGTACCAGGAGATGCAACTGGAAGGAGTAGTAAACTTTGAGGCATTCGAACAAGCAATCACCGGATACCATAAAATCGAAGATAAAACGAAAGAGATCCTTACACTGGTCGATTTCAGTAAGCCTTCGACCGAAGAGCGTTTTTATGTATTCGACATGAGGCATAAAAAATTATTATTCTCTTCGCTGGTATCACACGGAAAGAATAGCGGAGGGAATTATGCCACCTCCTTTTCCAACGAGAACGGTTCCCTCAAAAGTTCACTGGGGTTCTTCCTGACAGAAAACACCTATCAGGGAAAGAACGGTTACTCACTTGTCCTGAACGGATTGGAAAAAGGGATCAACGACCGCGCCAAAGAACGGGCGATCGTTATCCACGGAGCTGCTTACTCCAATCCTTCCGTAATTGCTTCATCCGGCCGCCTGGGACGCAGTTTCGGCTGTCCGGCCCTGCCACAGGCTGTAAGCAAGCCTATTATCAACACGATAAAAGGCGGTTCCCTGCTTTTTATTTATGCTAACAATAAGAATTATCTGGCTTACAGCCCCATCCTATCCAAACGGCAGGTTGCTTCTATGTAAAAACCCTATCTTGCAAACGGATAAAGAAATGAGATAGAACTTTCGGGAGGTATCCCTCTGGCACTACAATGCGAATCCTATAAAAAAGGAATCATGAAAACCAAAGTAAACGGCTCTCCTATTATGGACATGCTAATCGCTGACGGCCAGACCAGACAAATCTTCACCTGATATCGCCTTTTCAAAAGATATACAGGACAGACTTCCGTCATGTATAAAAACAAATTATAAGCTATTCATACACATGAAAGATACGTTCCATCAACTGCCATTTCTCTGCGGAACTAGCACCCGGGGCAGCCTGTTGAAAAACAGACATATATTCTTCCCACTCAGCCTGACGGGGTAAACCGGCGAGACGGCTGAATGCCGTATCCCAATCAAAATCGAGCGGTGTTTCCACGATCATGAACAAACGGTTCCCGCACAGATAAATTTCCATCTCCAGGATTCCGACACTTTTAATCCCCTCGCCTATTTCGGGCCAGTAACATTCCTGTCCATGTCTTTTCTTGTATTCTTTGATTAACTCCGGATCATCTTTCAGGTCCAGCGTCTGACAATAACGTTTAGTCGGGAAATCATAATGTTTGCTTTTGTATCCGTTCTTTTTATCTTCCATAAACCATATTATTTTTTAATTCATTCAACAGGAACGATTACAGTACAAATGTAACGATTATTATGCAACCGAAATAAGAATATTTCTGCAAGGGATAAAACGATATCGACACCGGTTTCATAAAATACGGATCTAAATCGTTATCTTTACCCGCTCAAAAATAATATAAAAGATGAAGATCACTGCACCCCGGATAACAAAAGTATTAAAAGAAGATCGTACCCTCGATGAAACGCTCCTGCTACCGGGAGAAGACCTGGCGGAATATTCTTTCAGGAATCAAAGGGTATTCGAAATTAAAACGGAAAATATGAGTATGCAGGACTGCCTGTTCACAAACAGCATACTGATCGGTTGCGGTATAAAAAAATCGCAGTTCAGTGATATCATCTTCAAGAACTGCGACCTGTCTAATATGAATTTCTCCGGTTCCGGTTTTCACCGTATCGAATTTATCGAATGCAAACTGATCGGGACAAACTTTTCCGAATCAGCGCTAAACCATATTGTTTTCAGCAACTGCAAGGCAGAATACCTCAATCTGAGCATGAGCAAACTGAAATATGTCAGTTTCGACCGATGCGACCTGCGAAACAGTTCCTTTGAGAACGGTCAGTATGCCAGCGTGAACTTTCATGAGAGTGATCTCAAGGAAGCTGAGTTTTACCGTACATCCTTAAAAGGTGTCGACTTCAGTAGCTGCGACATATCCGGCATCCGGATAAGTCCTATCATCGGCTGTGAATTACGCGGAGCAACAGTCACCTCTTTACAAGCATTGGAATTAGCCCATCTGCTGGGTGTTACAATTAAAGGATAATCTTCTTCAAATTCGTTATTTTGCATATTCCTGATGTCTTTTTAACCAAGCTACTGCATAAGAACAGGTAGCCCGGGGTTTCAATTGATTTTCTATTGCGTAGTCAAAAGTCGCTTTCACCAGTGAAGCGGCTATTCCCTGACCTTCCAGAGGTACCGGAACTATTGTGTGAATAATATCCAGATTATTACCAACAAGCCTGTACTGCACAAAGGCAGTTAAACCATCCTGCTTTATTTCAAAGCGATATTTCTCCGGATGGTGAACAATATCATATTCCATAATTTATTTTTTATCTACAAAACAACACCCTGTTATAGATAAAACAGTTTATTCGGGAATTAGTTCACCTGCCGGTTCATTTTGTCCGGATACAGGCTGCTTTTGTTGCTTTTTCTTTCCGGGATGGAAGAAATTCTTCACTTTTGTAAAGAAGCCGGAGACTCCTTTGGCAACATCCTGCACCTTTTTAGAAACACCGACCGACTCAGTCAATGCCGGACGGAGGATTTGCCATAGATAGTTAAATGTGGAATGATACGGATCCCGTTCTATCGTCAGATGGGAATAGCGGGGGCTGTATGTTCCCTGTTCCGGATGGTCAGGGTTATCATGTTTCAGCACAAGGTTAGCCAAACGTGACAGGAATTTATTATCGATCACTTCCCCGTTTTTCTCTTTCATTATTTCAGCCTTCAGATCCCTGTAAAGAAATAGCATATCGACAGTGGCACCTTTGGTCGAGGCTTCAGTGCTGAATGTAAAGTCGACCAGCTTGCCACTCTCCACTTTAGCAAAGGCAAGCGGTGTGATCAGTTCGTTCAATGCATTCAGATCAAAGTCCTCCATATGCGCATCCAGCAGGAAACGATCGTTCAGGGAATCGACCGGAAGCTGCCAGGTGGCGGTAAAATATCCTTTCCCCATTAATTTACCGTTTGCATCCAGACGGATATACTGGTCCGGATAAGATACAATATTGGTAAAACCGGAAAATTTCCCGTTCATTTCCGTGAAAAACAGTTTACCCGGTTGTATCCCTTTCTTTGACAATTCTTCGTAGACAACGGAAAAGTTATTTACACGGAGACTGTCGATAGCCATTTTCACCGGTGCTTTCTGCAAACCGGAATAGATCATCGGTACGATACGGCGGGGCACGGCAATCTGTTGGTTCTTGAAATTCTGAAGTTCGGCATTGTCAACCTCTACATTTTTTATCCGGACCACTTTCTCCGAGAAGTAAGCCGGCAAATCGATTCCCGACAATCCCAACCGGCCGACCTTGACATCAAACCAATCCTGATGCTTTGGCTGCCGGTAAGCAAATTCCATTTTCGGATAGGCAGAAACCAAATGGATATCTTCCAGATTCAGATCGGTATTATTCAGATTGACTTTTCCTATCTTCAATGTATAAAAACCATTATCCAACGGGAATGCCAGGTCTTTGGTATCGAACCGGACAGTCTTCAGCCCGAATGTCCGGTTCCTGACATTGACATGCAGTCCTTCAAGAAACAGGTTTGCCGTATCACGATTCCATACAGCATTGGAGACTGTCAGTTTTCCCAGTGAAAGGTCAGGTGTAAACCGACCGACAGCCTCATAAATATCATCCGACAGGACGGTGGGAGATTTCTTTTTTGTCTTTATCGTATCGGGAGAAGTCCCGGCTTGATAACTGACAACCGGATCAGATAGATTTATTGAACCGACAGAAAAATGCAGACTGTCCCACACGACTTTATCGATACCCAAGTCCTGAAGTGATACCTGTAACAGACTTCCGTCTTTTTTCATCAAGCGGATATCGGGTGATTCGACATGCAGCGAAGTAGCATCCAGGCGCTGAAGCAAATTCTCTGGCAGACGGTTCAAACCGGTTGCATAAATCATCGGAGTCTCTATACGAAAATATGAATTTGTTCCCATTTGCCATAAAGAGTCTTGCGGGAGCAGTTTCACGTCCTGTAATCCTAATATGCCTTTTGCCGTAGAGAAATTACCTTTCCGGACAGACAGACGGTAGGCTTTTCCCGGCAAATAATTGTCAAAGTCTTTGAAACTGAAACCAAAATGATCACAGGCAAAGAACAGCCCTCCACTCCGGTTCGTACTGTCGTCCACCAGGAAGCGGGTAGCATAGAAATTAAAATCCTTCAGCTTATAGATTATAGGATCAGGAACGCTTCTGTCATTCAATGTTACGTACGCATGATTCAGATTGATCCGTTTAATAGACAAATATTGCAATAACGGGTTCAGAATACTTTCCACATCCGCCCTCGGATTTACCGGCAGCTTCGTTTCCTTGCTTTTCTTCGGATAAGACGGGGATTTATAATAATAGATAACCGGATGGTCTATCTTGAAAAGGTCGGCACTGATCCCTTTATCATAAAGCAATCCCCTGATACCGATTGTGTCAATGCTACCAGACATATAGTCTTTTCGGGAATTTACTTTTATAGGCTTCAGGCGGATTTTCTCTATATTGAAATCGCCGGACTCCGTATCCAATGCCATACGGGCAATATCGAAACGGTGGTTGCGTGCCGTCATCTCCCCGCTGATGCCAGTTGCTTCAAAGGCGAAACTACGGGAATACCACAAACCATGCTTCTCTTCCGAAACCGAATCAACCAGGAAGTCGTTTGCCCGGAAATTGAAGTTATCCAGTTTATAGACTTCCACTGAATCTTTTACGGCTTGCGAATAAGTGACTTTGGCGGCATCGATTCCGACAGTCCGGATAGAAACGCTATGCAATACCGGCGATATTATGTCATATAAAGATAAAGCCTGTACCAAAGAATCCGTATCGATCTTTGTAGCATTGCCTGCCGCTTTTTTCGCTGCCGGGGCATTAGCGGCCAGATTAAATACCTGAATGTCCGACGAAGATATTTCAAAAGAACGGGCTGTCAGATAATTCAGCGCATCCTCCCGCTTAAAACGGATTCCGTTGACTTCCACTGTCCGGACCTGTGCATCGACATAGCTGTCCGGACGTTGTTTTGTCTCCGTCCATAAACTATCCTGCGGAATCAATCGTATCTTCTCTATATAAATAATCGAATCCTGCGTACTGAGTTTTATGCTGTCTGTTTTAAGGAGAAAGTCGTTATTGGCTAGCAGCGTCTGCGGTTGGTTCGTCACAAATTCAAAGTTATCGCAATAGAGTAACTTTCCGCTCTGTGACGAGTTCTTATCCAACAGAAAACCGTAAGCGCGGAAGCTGACATCATCAAGCCCATAGACGATCGGTGTCACAGGATTCTCGACGGTATAGGATACGCTGGCGTTCGACAGGTTCAGTGTCCGTACGCTCAACACATTTATATAAGGAGAGATTACTTCATACAATGATTTGGTATCGGCATGCCGGACCTTTTTCTCCACACGCCCCGAATAATAAGAATCGAAAACTTCTATCCGTGGGTCTTTTATCTCAAACGTATTAAAATGCAATTCCTTATAACTCCACCGCCAGGTAAGGTTTACACCTTTGAAATCTATCATGCCGATCTCCGCTTTCACATAAGTACGGGGAAGGCTGTCAATAGCTTTCCACTGTTGAAACACAGTTGAATCGGGCATCAGCCTGATGCCTTCGATCTTCAGTTCCCCTTTCACAAAACCGATCGAAAGATCATCAAAAGAAAGATTATAGAATCCGTCCGTAGCCTCAGCGGTACGCCGGCTCAATTCTACTTTCAAATATCTTTCCAGGCGGTTGCTCAGATACAGGTTCAAAATGGAAAAAAGAACGATCAATAATCCTGCTATTGGAAAAATGTACTTAATTATTTTCTTACTTCGTCTCATACCCTTTTCTCTATTTTATCAACAAACCTTTCTCTTAGGAGCAATTCCTCTGCGATCCGTATAAATACTCTATATTATTTAAAACAAGAAGACAAATATTATGTTGCAAATAAATAATACATTTAGCTGACCTTACAACCATATTACACAGATAATGATCTGGTTTAAATGTCTATTTTAACCATCATCCAGCCCGAATGAATAGATTTCAAACATTTTTGAATAATTTTTCATTACTAACTAAACCTTATATTTCATTACTTTGCCCTCATTAATAAGAAAACATCAAATCAAATGCGAATGAAAAAACTTGTATTACGAAGTTTCATGTTAGTTTTTTTCAGCCTTGTTATTACTGAAAAAGTACAATCTGAAAAAGCAATAAACATACCAACTTCATCAAATGAACAAACTGTAGGTACACCTGCGGCAACACAACAGACAATAACCATAAAAGGTGTTGTAAAAGATGAATCCAACGAACCCATGCCTGGAGTCAATGTCGTCGTTGAAGGAACAACTATTGGTACTATGACAGATGGAAACGGACATTTCTCTCTAAATCTACCATCCTCATCTGTTAAAATCAAATTCTCTTACATTGGATACAAAGAACAAATTGTTCCGGTAAAAGACAAAAAAGATATTAGTATTATAATGAATGAAGATTCCGAAATGCTAGAAGAAGTTCAAGTTATCGGATATGGCACACAGAAAAGAATAACAGTCACCGGTGCCGTTTCTTCAGTAGGTACTAAGGATATCCTGAAATCACCTGTACCTAATGTTGCACAAGCATTAACAGGTAAGGTTCCAGGATTATCCACAATCCAATATTCCGGTCAGCCGGGAGCAGATGATCCAGCCATATTCGTTCGAGGCATAGGTTCTTTAGATGCAAAAAGAGCTGCTCCACTCATTATGGTTGATGGAGTAGAACGTTCTTTCTTCCGCCTCGATCCTAATGAAATCGAAAATGTGACCGTATTAAAAGATGCTTCAGCAACAGCTGTATTCGGTGTACGTGGAGCCAACGGAGTCATTTTGGTTACGACCAAACGCGGTGAGGAAGGAAAAGCGCAAATATCTGTTTCTACATCTGCTAGTTTACAAAAACCTCTCCGTTTATACGAATATGCCAACAGTTACGATTATGCAGTCGCATTCAATGAGAAATTAACAAACGATGGGGCTAGTCCGGTTTTTAATGAAAACATATTAAATGCATTTAAGAATCATACTGATCCCTTATTATATCCGGATATGAATTGGATGAATCTAATCATGAAGCCTACTTCTTTCCAATCCCAGCATAATCTGAATATTTCCGGAGGCACAGAGCGTGTACGTTACTTTACTTCTATCGGAATTTTGACTCAGGATGGCTTGTTCCGTTCCTTTGATGCCGGTTACAATTCCAATTTCACATACAACAGATATAATTATCGCGCAAATCTGGATATAGATGTAACCCAAACGACCCTATTGAGTGTAAACCTGGGAGGACGTCTGGAAGATACCTGTGAACCTAACACCAAAAGTAATTTGTTTACTTTTCTGACCCGTGTAACTCCTTTTGGAGGAGCTGGTCTCTACGATGGTAAATGGATTCACACCAGTCCTGACAATATCGGTTGGGACAAAGGAGCATTAGAAAATGCAGATCCTTTTGAATGCTTCTTCGGCAAAGGTTATAATCAGAAAATCTATAATGAAATCAATTTAGACCTTTCTGTAAAGCAAAAGTTAGACATTATCACCAAAGGGCTTTCTGTTACGGTAAAAGGTTCTTATAATAGTGGTTACACACATACCAAAAACCGCTATAAAGAAATACCTTATTACACAGCACACAAAGATCCGGATACTAACGAGTTATTCTTCCGCAAATTCAGGGAAGAAACCCAACTTTATTTTGACGAATCGACAAACCGCGGACGTAACTGGTATCTGGAAGGAAGTTTGAATTATGACCGCAAATTCGGAAATCATCATGTAGGAGGATTAATTCTTTATAACCAGTGGCGCGATCAATATCCGAATCCTGATAAGTTTGACTATATAAGTATTCCACGTGGTTATGTAGGCTTAGTAGGACGTGCTACCTATGACTATAACAATCGTTATATGGTTGACTTCAATATTGGTTATAACGGTTCCGAAAACTTTGCCCCAGGCCACCGTTATGGCATATTTCCTGCATTCTCTGCCGGTTGGATCATCTCCGAAGAAAAATTCATGAAAAGTCAATCATTCATTAACTACCTGAAAGTACGTGGTTCTTATGGTATTGTAGGTAATGACCTGATGAGTACAAAATCACGTTTCTTTTACCTGCCGGATGCCTATAATCCTTACGGAACAAGTTATAATTTTGGTGTCGATGTATCTGGCAATCGTGATGGAGCCACCGAACTTCAGATGGGTAATCCGCTTGTTTCATGGGAAAAAGCAGGAAAACAAAATTATGGTATGGACTTCTCCATATTAAACGATCGTCTATCAGGCTCTTTCGATTATTTTATCGAAAAACGTCACGATATCCTGACAACACGGAATACCGCACCAAATTTTATAGCTATTACAATGCCAGTTGTCAATATCGGTAAAGTAAATAATAAAGGTTTTGAACTTGTATTGAAATGGAACCATAACATAGGCGATTTCAAGTACTGGATCAACACAAATTTATCATATGCAAAGAACACGGTTGTTTATAAAGATGAAATACCGCACAAATATCCCTGGCTGTATGAAACAGGTCAGTCTGTTGGTCAACCATTTGGCTTTATCTTCGACGGATTTGTCACTGATAATGATATAAAATCCGGGAATTTACCGGATCATAAACTAGATCTGAAACCTGGAGATGCCAAATACAAGGACCTGAATGGAGATAATATAATCGATGATAACGATCAATGCCCGATAGGTAACCCGATTTACCCACAATTAACAGCCGGTACTACCATAGGTTTTGAATACAAAGGTTTCGATTTCAGTATGCTGTGGGTTGGAACAAGTAAAGTGTCGCGTTTCGTCAGTGCCGGACTCCGTGTTCCTTTCGGTGGCGGTAATTACGGATTATTGCAATATATGATTGATGATCATTGGACACCGGAAACAGCGGAAACAGCAAAGACACCTCGTTTTTCCGGAGCTGCAAATGCTAATAATTATACGCGTAACTCTACTCTTTGGCTAAAAGATGCTTCCTATATGCGTTTAAAGAACCTACAGGTCGGATATACATTCAAAGGGGACTGGATGAAAAAAATCTATCTAAAAAATATGCGTATTTATGCATCCGGCGAAAACCTGTTGACATTCGACCATCTGAAGATCGCCGATCCGGAGGCAACTGATGATAAACAGTTTGAATATCCGCTCCAAATGATCTTTAACATCGGTTTAAATCTTAATTTCTAATCAGATATAAAAGTAAAATTATGACACGTTCTATATTCAAATATATACTCGTCGCTACAGGGTTCATATATACACTCACTGCTTGTCAGGATCTGAAGTTCGGCGATGATTTTCTGGAGAAAGCCCCATCTAACGATGTGGACATCGACGTCATTTATTCAAATGCCCAATATGCCCGTACTGCACTTTGGAGTGCATATGCCACGTTACATTACGGATTAAATTTAGGGAATCAAGGAAATCAGTTAATGGGATCCGATCCGTTAGACTGTTTAACAGATCTAGTATATTCAAATGTATGGACAGACGGAGTTTCAGGAGCAGCTATCCATTATAACGGAACCTATTCCGCCGATTATGAAAATAATGGTTATTCTTCAAAATACAGTTATTATCAAAGACCATGTTGGCTAGGAATTCGTAGAGCCTGGTTATTCATCGAAAATGTAGACAGGGTTCCCGATATGGAAGAAAGTGAAAAAGTACGTCTGAAAGGAGAAGCGAAAGTCATTATCGCGATGCATTACTGTGACATATTCCGGCATTACGGAGGTGTTCCCATCATCGATCACGCCTATACCGCGAACGATGATATGCAAAAAGAAAGAGGGACCGTACAAGAAACATTGGACTTCATTATAAAATTATTAGATGAAGCCTCTGCCGTACTCCCTTGGGCAATGTCTGCCAGTGAAAATCGGGAATGGGAAGGCCGCTTAACAAAAGCATCCGCTATGGGACTAAAAGCACGCATCTTACTCTTTGCTGCAAGTCCGCTATTCAACAGCGCCAGTCCTTATATGGAAGGAGAAGCAGCCAATAACCATTTAGTATGGTTCGGAGGTTACAAATCAGAACTTTGGGATCAAGCCCTGGCTGCCCATAAAGAGTTTTTCGAAGAACTTAATAAAAACGGGCAATACAACCTGGTCTACAAATCAGAACCCAGACAAGCCTTTCGTTCCGGTTATCTGGACCGCGGAACAGGAGAAGCAGTAATAGCAACTCATTATGGCTATACTGTACCGGATTACTGGACATGGGGATGGAGTCATTATGAAACAGCCGGTGATGCTGGAACAGCATGTGGAACCCAGGAGCTCGTCGATATGTTCCCCATGGTCGATGGACTACCCATCACAGAAAGTCCGTTATACGACCCTAAATCTCCTTATGATCAACGGGATCCCCGTTTATACGAAACAGTTGTTGTAAATGGCGATAAATACTACGGAGGCATAGCGGAAATCTACGTCGGAGGAAAACACTATCAGGAATTTGAAGGTTCTTACGGAGCCTTTATGTCCGGTTATCGACCGCGCAAATTCATTCTCGATGGCGGAGGTGGTCCATTATTCGAATGGCCGGCCGAGATCTCCGGAAAAGTAGTACAATGGCCTTACCTCCGCTTACCCGAATTATATTTAGGGTATGCTGAAGCTCTTTGCCAAACAAACGGAGACATGAATCTGGCCTACGAGTGTGTTAACAAATTACGTGACCGGGTAGGTATAGGGCATTTAAAAAAAGGACTTGGTAAAGAGGAATTCCTCGAAGCCATCCTAACCGAGCGTGTTTGCGAATTTGCTTACGAAGAAGTACGCTGGTTCGATATGATACGGTACAAACGTGCCGATATATTCCAAAAAACTCCACATCGTGTAGTTATTACTAAAAATCCGAAAACTGGAGAATTCAGTTATGAGTATAAATTATTTAAACCTGCAGAAAACGGAGAACTCAGACAATGGGCCAATCCCGGTAAGTTCTCTCCCAAATGGTATCTGAGTGCATTCCCCAGTAACGAGATCAATAAAGCATATGGTCTGATCCAAAATCCTGGATGGTGATAACCTTTATTACGAATACTAAATTTGAAAAATAAAATGAGAAATAAATTAATTCCAATCATATCACTGTCTTTTCTATGTGTTATGCCACCCGTTTGGGCACAAAGTGAAAAAGTAACAGAACAGACAGATGAGCAGGCAGATGAAACAACGATTGCAGCTTCTTCCGTCGATAACAAAGAGCTGATGAAACGCTCTAATATAAATCCTGCAAATGCTCTTTTCGGTAAACTGAACGGTCTTTTCATCCGACAAAATGGCGGATATGGTAATGGAGAAGGTAACCCGAGTATGAATATTCGAGGAATCGGTTCTTTGGTAGAAAACTCCATATTAGTACTTGTTGACGGTTTGGAACGAGATATCAATTCACTGGTACTTGAAGAAATAGAAGATGTTACTATTTTAAAAGATGCAGCAGCATTAGCTCCGTACGGAGTAAGAGGAGCCAATGGAGTCATGTTGGTAAAAACCAAACGAGGGAAAAAGGGGAAAGCTAATATTCACGTTTCTTATCAGCATAGCATCACAACTCCCATGCGCCTCCCCAAAATGGTCGATGCGGCAACCTATGCTGAAGCAGTTAACGAAGGACTAACAAATGAAGGTTTAGCCCGTCGTTATACACAACAAGAGATCGATGCTTACCGGAGTGGAAAATATCCGACTCTTTTTCCAAATGTGAACTGGGTGAAAGAAACGCTACGTGATCATGGGCAACGTGACCAGGTCAATTTCACCGCTAGCGGTGGCTCTGATCGTATCCGTTATTATTCATTGCTCAATTTTATATCCGACAAAGGACTGCTAAAAAATACAGATCAGGACTCCTACTCCACCCAGTTCGGAAATTCCATATTGAATGTCCGAACAAATCTCGATATAGACATCACTGCTTCCACTCACGTAAAAGTAAATTTGTCAGGTAAAATAAAAGAAAAATACGAACCCGGGGGAATCTCTGACGAGGCTCTTATGGGTACTCTATATACACTTCCGGCAAATGCCTTTCCTGTTAAGACACATAACGGCATATGGGGAGGTTCGGATATGTATGATAAAAATCCGGTAGCGGAGAGCTCTTCAACAGGTTACAATACCTCACATGCCCGAACATTATTGGCAGACATGACACTTACACAGGACCTGGACGCCTGGTTACCTGGAGTCAGTGCTGAATTTCGTATTGGTTTTGATGCCTATTCCGAAACATGGGACACGCGCACCAAACAATACTTATACGAATCAAATATTGCTCATCTTAATAATGACGGAGTTCCTACAGACACAATCAATACACGATATGGGAAAGATGAAAAACAACTGGGATTCGACAGTTGGTTGAATGCTCAGAACCGTCATTCCAATATTCAGTTTGCATTGAATTACCAGAAAGCATTTTCTTCGGGTAATCTGCTTGCATCAATACGCTATAAACAAGATAAAAATGTTTATCTGGAACAGTATAATACTTATATGCATCAGGATATCGTTGCAAATGCCCACTATAGTTTAATGAATAAATACTATTTTGACTTGAATATGGCTGTATCCGGAACTAGTCGTTTACCTAAAAATAATCGATGGGGATTCTTCCCGGCAATATCTGCGGCATGGCTACTAAACAAAGAGACATTCTTAAAAGAAACCTCCTGGCTGGATTTACTTAAACTACGTTTATCTTATGGCTTAACCGGGAACGACCAAGTTTGGAAGAATATGGATAAATATCCTTTCGGAGGTGGCGGAGGATTCATCTTTGGTGATGATTTCATTAGTAACGGAGGTATTGCGGAAGGTCAGTTACCAAGTTTAAATGCAACTTTCGAAAAAAGTTGCAAAGCAAATCTGGGTATTGATATGCGATTATTAAACCTAATAGATTTCAATCTGGAAACATACTTTGACCACAGATATGATATCATGGTTCCAAACGAAAATGTAACTTCCGGTTTCTTTGGCGCAACAGCATCTAATTCTCCCAATGGAATAGTAAACAATTACGGAGTTGAAATCGGAATGAGCATAGGAAAACGTATCGGAGATTTTGCTTTCAATATAAATGGTCAGTTTGCTTTTTCAAGGAACAAAATCATTGAGATGAATGAAACTTTTAAGCCATATGATTATCTCAAATCAACCGGAGGACGCCTGAATCAATTTTACGGATTGGAAGTGATCGGATTCTTCAAAGACCAAACCGACATAGACAACAGTCCGGCACAGATGTTTTCAACTGTATATCCTGGAGATTTGAAATATAAAGACCAAAATGGGGACAAACGAATCGATGAACAGGATATCATACCAATGGGCTATAATACACAATGTCCGGAAATTTTCTATTCGGTGGGATTCGATCTCGAATATAAAGGTTTTGGCATCAATGCACAATTCCAGGGAGCCGGTCATTATACCGTACAACGAGATCTAAGTAGCCTTTACTATCCATTGATGAACAATCAAACGATCTCAACACATTATCTGGAGAATTGCTGGAGACCCGGAGCAGATAATACAGAAGCTACTTATCCACGTCTGACCACAACAGAAAGTGCAAACAATTACCGGAATAACTCAGTATTCATGAAGAACGTTTCTTTCCTGAAACTACGTTCGGCTGAAGCTTATTACAAGTTGCCGGAAAACTTTATCGAACGATTCCGTTTACAGGAGTTCAGACTTTTTGTTAAAGGAATGGATTTATTCTCTCTGGATAATATGAAAGAAACTGATCCTGAAGTGATGTGGAAAACTTATCCGGCACAACGGTCTGTTCATTTTGGTTTCGACCTGACATTCTAATATCAAATTCAAAAACAACAAAAGAATGAAAACTAAATTATTTATATGTTTATTCGCTTTCTGTATAAGTTCATGTAATTATTTGGACTATGACGAATCCGATTTTCTGGAAAAAGAAGCAGTTTTTTCCAGTTTCAAACTTACATAAAAATTGAGATTTATAAGCGCGTCTAATAAAAATAAAGACCACTCCCTGCTGTTATTCCACCGACTTTCGTTATTTTAAAGTTGTAATACAAAAAAACTATATCTTATGGACAGAGTTTGTGGTCTTGATGTGCATAAAGATAGTGTCTTTATGTGTATTCTCACAGCAAACGGTGAGAAAATTGAAGATGTGTTTGGAACTTTAACACCGGAACTGGATCGCCTTCGTGACACTTTAGTCTCTCATGGTGTTGGTAAAGTTGCAATGGAAAGCACCAGTATTTATTGGGTTCCTATTTGGCGCATTTTGGAATGCGATTTTGATGTTAAATTGGTTAACCCTTATTTCATCCGTCAACTCCCTGGTCGTAAAACTGATATTAAAGATGCCCAATGGATTGCGACTGTTCTTCAGAAAGAGCTAATTAAGGGAAGTTATATTCCTGATTCAAAAATACAGGAATTACGTCAGTACAGTCGTCGTATCTTCCATTTGACTCGTCGCAAACAGCAAGCTGAATCTGCTATCGATCTAACGTTGCAACGTTGCAATATTCGTTTGAGTAATTATGTTTCTGATATTGGTTGTAAATCCATGCGTAAGGTGGTCAATGCATTAATCTGTGGTGAAACTGATTCTGAAGTATTAGCTCTGTTGGTTCACAAGCGTATTCGTAATAAACATTGTCATGAGGTTATTAAGTCGTCTTTGACTGGTATTGTATCTTCATCAGACAGAGACATGCTTAAAATGAGTTTGGAAGAAGTGGAACTTTATGATCGTCAGCTTCTTGAGTGTAAAGAGAAAATGCGAATAATTTGCGAGGGACATTATGCCGAGGAACTGGAAATCCTTCAAACAGCTCCTGGGATAAAAGAGGAAAGCGCTATGAGAATCATAGCAGAAATCGGTGTTGACATGAAAGCCTTTCTAACAGCATCAGCTTTAGTTGGCTGGGCTGGATTAAGACCGCGAAATGATCAAAGTGCAGGAAAGATCAAAGGAAGAAAGACTTTACATGGAAACAAGTATTTACGTGTTATGCTTACACAATGTGCATGGGGAGCCTGCAGGACTCAAACATCTAAATTTTATAGCAGATATCATACCTTGAAAAAGAGAATGAATCACAACAAGGCTTTAATGGCAAATGCTCGAAAGCTACTCGTTGTTATTTGGAATTTATTAGCTAAAAAGCAACCTTATATGCCATTTGTGAATTAATGGTTGCTTCTTAATGAGCGTTCCAAGACCCTTATATTTGTGGTGGAGTAAACCCCGTTTTTGCAAACTGGTATACAGGCACGCTCTGGCAAGGAATTGCGTCTGAGACAAACAAGCTCGAAGAGGAAATTATTTATCACTCTCTGCATAGACAAAATGTAGGGACAGCTACAAAGTGATCTTATTTTAACGGGAGTTCGAAATAAGGTTAGTGTAACTTTTATTACACAGAAAATAATAAGAAAAAAGGGACCCTTATACAGACTCCCTCCCAAAGATCATACATTTCATAGTCAAGACTGTGGCAATGTTATCTCTTTGTGTTTTTCATAGTTAAAATCTTTTCGTCAAAGGACAGGTTTATTTTTCTTTAATACAAACTTTTTGTTATATTTTTACACATACATGTTATTAAACATGGCTTGACTGTTATTCTGAGGAAGGTTATGGTACTTATTTCGAACTCACGTTTGTTTATTTATAGAGGAAATATACCAGAAACTTCCTGACTAACATCTATTCCTATGTACCGGCAGCTTTCGGTACAATTGGGGATGATGCCATGCGGTCAGCAGCATGCGACGAAGCTGTTTTCGTGGATAATCTATCTCCTGTGCATAGTTTTAACAACGGAGCATGGAGTGCGATCAACACGCTTGATGATAAATGGAATTATTTCAGTGGAATCCGCGCTGTGAATATGTTTCTGAAAGAAACGGAAGGACAGGAATTCGATGATCTGAAACACAATGAAGACTATAATGATATTATGGCTCAATTCAAATACTATCCATACGAAGCTCGCTTCCTACGTGCCTATTTCTATTTTGAATTAGCCAAACGTTACGGTGATATACCTCTTATCACAACTCTTTTAACAGAAGAAGAAGCCAATCAACAAAAACGCGCCTCGTTTGAAACCATCATCCAATTTATCATTGACGAATGTGATGCCATAGCCCCTCACCTTCCTGTCAGTTATAAGGATTTAATCAAGAGTGAGACCGGCCGGGCAACAAAAGGGGCAGCTATGGCACTGAAGTCAAGAGCATTACTTTATGCAGCCAGCCCATTATTCAACTCGAATAATGACATTGAAAAATGGAAATTGGCAGCTAGAGCCGCAGCAGACGTTATTGACAAAGCCTGGGATTTTGGATATATGCCACTCCCCGACTTATGGAGTCTTTGGAATAATAACTATACAAATAATAATGAACTGATCTTCGGTGTCATGCAAGAAGAAGATAACTGGTTTGAACGTGTTAACTTTCCGATTGGCATAGAAGGAGGCGGAAACACGGGGCATTGCCCGACCGAAAATCTGGTCGAAGCATATGAAATGCAGGATAGCGGATTACCAGTAACTTCCAATGCAGGGTATGAACATGCAGATCCAAACTACGATCCTCAAAATCCTTATGAAGGAAGAGATCCCCGAATGTATGAACTGGTTGCACAAAACGGAGCATGGTGGGTTTATGATGAACAAATAGAATGTTGGTATGGAGGAAGAAGTGGTAAGCCGCAAAAAAATGCTACAGTGACAGGTTATTATTTAAGAAAATACGTAGATGGTAGTACCAGTTTGAAAAGCGAATTTGTAACCAGCAAACGACACGTATGGAATATCATGCGATACAGCGAAATATTATTAAATTTTGCAGAAGCGATGATGGAGGCCTACGGAGATCCTAACTATAAAGATGGCTATCCGATGTCTGCTAAAGAAGCTATAGAAATCATACGAAAACGAACTTATGTAGACATGCCGGGATATCCCGACAATTTAACAGTTGAAGAGTTCAAAGCAAAATTAAGAAATGAACGCAGAATTGAATTATCATTCGAAGATCATCGCTTTTGGGACATCCGCCGATGGAAAATAGCAGATCAAACAACCGACATTTATGGGGTAGACATTACTAAAAATGAAGACGGTTCTTTCAACTATAAAAAAGTACTTGTCGAAAAAAGAATTTTTAAAGATTGTATGTATCTCTACCCGATCCCACAGTCTGAAATTTATATCAATCCTGAGTTAACTCAAAATCCAGGATGGTAACCATATAGCCAGGAGAATTCCTTTATAAAACAGGATTCTCCTGATTTCCTTTTACTAAATTTACTCAATAATAAAACGAATGAAACTGGTAACATCCTTCTTCCCGATTCAAACTATTCCTTTGAAAGGGATACTATTTGCTCGACTTAATAATAAGTTATTCAGACAATGGGGAAAAACAAAATCATTGACATTTCTTCTCGTTATTCTCTTCAATGCCTGTTCTCCATCAACCGGCTATTTAACTTCCTGCTCTCATACCTATTATTTAGATGCGACAGCAGGGAATGATAATAATCAGGGAACTTCACCCGAAGAAGCCTGGAAAAGTCTTAGTAAAATCCAATCGCTTGACTTAAAAGCCGGCGACAAAGTTCTTTTAAAGAAAGGAGAAATATTTACAGGAGAACTCCATATAAAAGGAACCGGTACTCCAGAAAAACAAATCATTATTGATGCTTATGGTGATAAAGGAAATAATCCTTGTATAGTTGGATATGACAATTCACTCTATGCCGTATACGTATATAATTCAACCTATCTGACTATCCAAAATTTGGAAATCATTAATACGGGAAAAGAACGATTACCAAACAGGACTGGTATAAAAGTTCACCTGAAAAACTATGGAACAGCACATTCCATCCTGCTAAAAGGACTCTATATCCATGACGTAAATGGAAGTCTGGTTAAAAAAGAAGGGGGCGGATCAGGTATTTATATCGTAAATGAAGGGGAAAAAACCAGTATCTTCGATGGCCTGACCATTGAAGATTGCACGATTCGACGCTGCGAGCGCAATGCTATGATCTGGTGGGGATATTCAACACGCGATTTTTGGTATCCGAACCGAAATGTAGTAGTCAGGAACAACCTGATCGAAGAAGTCCCCGGCGATGGTATCGTCCCTATCGGGTGTGATGGAGCATTGATTGAATATAATATAATGAGAAATTGTACTGACCTGTTGCCGGATGGGGAATATGCAGCCGGCATCTGGCCATGGAGTTGTGATAATACCCTTATCCAATATAATGAAGTTTCCGACCACAAAGCTCCGGGAGACGCACAAGGTTATGATTCCGATAATAATTGTAATAATACAATCATACAATATAATTACAGTCATGACAATGAAGGAGGTTTTCTGTTGATCTGTGATACGGGAGAATCTGTTATGCCGGAAAACATAGGAACTAATAATACGATCATTCGGGGGAACATAAGTATTAACGACGGTAATCGGACCCAATTAACCCAATCAGGTTACTTCTCCCCCAGTATCCATATCGCCGGTCCAGCAAAAAAAACAATGATCTATAATAATATTATCCATGTAAATAAAAAGAAAGCACCGGAGGTACAACGTTGTCTGCTCAGTATCACACCTTCTTATGGAGACGCAGACAGTACGACAGTACGGGATAATTTATTCTACGTCAGCGAAACCAGTGAATTTCACTTAGGGACATCTACAAATAATCTATTCCAAAACAATTATTACTTGGGAGACATCCTGAATATACCGAAAGATAAAACTGCCAGGTTTGAAAACGAGACCTACGAAAATATGATCAGAAATGACTTGTCAGGCATTGAGTCATTAAAGCCATTCCTTCGTATGATCAACATTCCAACCGGTCGAATAACGACTGTCGATAAAGAAGCTATCGATTCGTTTTTCAAAAAGTAATACGATTATATATGCGATGAATCCCATGTAAAAAGCGATTTTACAAAGATTTATATACCTTAGATTTAAAATGTTTTTTCGTAACCTGAAACAAATGAAGAAATTCAGGACCTTCAGGTTACCTTTTTTATATATTTGTCATACAGTTTTGAAAAATACTACTTATAATGAAAAGAATAATATTATTATTGCTCCTATGTGTATTTTCATTATATGATCATGCAGAAACAGAATGGAACAACTATAAAATACGTCCAATCAATAATCAGGATAAACTTCCCGGCAAACAGGTTAACCAGATACTCCAGGATAGTGAAGGGTATATGTGGTTTGCTACCAATAACGGTCTATGCTCCTACAACGGATACTCTCTGAAAACATACAAATCTTCCAACCAACATCCGAAACTACTGCAAAGTAATATTATAAATACCATAATTGAAGATATAGATCATCGGATCTGGATAGGAACAGAACAGGGTATAAATATCCTGGACAAATCGACAAACAAGATTGAAACAATCAGTAACGACAGCCTTCAGAATTCATATATTCACTCTTTTCTTCTCTCCAGCGATAGCACTCTATGGATCGGAACACAGGTTGGATTACTTCGCTACAACAGAGGTACACGAAATTTCACGACTTACAAGAATCGTCCTAGCGACAGTACATCCATTTGCGGAAACGCTATAAAAGCTCTTTTGGAAGATGAATCCGGAGATATATGGATTGCTACTTACGGCTACGGAATATGCAGGCTAAATACCCAAACCGGTAAATTCGTCCATTATCCGTCACTTGCACCTTTAAACCGTGCCAACCATTTATTTCAGGATAGAGATAAAAATCTATGGGTATGTTTATGGGGAGACGGTGTTGTCAAAATAGAAAATAAAAACGACAGTTATCACCCTATTTATACACATTTACAAAAAGAATCGACATATGAATGCATTTTCCGTAGCCTTCAACAACTAGACAACGGAGAAATAATAGCCGGTACCAATCAAGGATTATATTCAATTACACCGGACAATATATTACAATCCTTAAATAAACAAGATAATACTTTATATACGCAAATTCTAAATAATGAGATTAACTATTTATATACGGATAAAGAACATAATGTATGGATCGCAACCCAAAACTCAGGCGTTTATGTCGCATACCAAGAGAAAAATCCATTCACAAATTATCCACTAAACATGACTACCGGTTCTCAACAGTCACTAAAAGTTAATTCTTTTTACGAATGGAATCCCAATGAACTCTTACTTGGAACAGATAAGATCTGCATTGCTTTCTACGATAAAATTAAACAGGAACTTACTTCTTACAATAACAAACAGAACTATAATAACATATTCAGGGAATGGCCAGGAAACTTACAGTTCATATACAAACATCCGTATAAAAACGAATTATGGTTTGGCACCCAATTCGGAGGACTGATTATATGCCAAATTGAAAAAAATGAAATTGTATCTTCCCGCTACTATTTTCAAAAACTGGGACAGACTCCGATCGGAACTACGGTCAATTCCATTGTTATGGACAAAGGCCATAATATATGGATCGGCTCCGACGAAGGACTAAATATAATTACAGCAAATGACGATACGTTATCATACAGGACATATAACCGGATACAAGCAATCTGCCAGGATCATACCGGCGCTATTTGGCTCGGCACCTATTTTGATGGTGTTTATCGCTTACGTCCTGGATTTGATGTCCGCAAATTATCCTTTGAAATATACAATAATAATAATAAACTGATAAATGCCAATGAGATACTATGTATTTTCGAGGATTCCTCTCAAAATCTATGGGTTGGCACTAAAGAATGCGGCCTGCAAAAATATAACCGAGAGAAAAACTGGTTTGAGCCAGCACCCGGTATAGAGGATATCCAGGGTAATATTATCTACAATATAACAGAAGCAAACGGAAAACTTATTCTTGGAACAAATCGAGGGTTGGTTCTATATAATAATACAACCTACCAATCCACCATTCTAACAGATATAGATGGCCTAATGGACAATAGTTGTATGATGAACGCCATGTTGAATACCGGCAGAGGTGAAATATATTACGGAACACCTAAAGGGTTTTATATTTTTCGTCCAGACCAACTGCTTCCAGACTCAACCAATGTAAAAACGGTTGTTACGGATTTCAAGATCTTCCATAAATCATTCGATGAATTACCTGCCAAAAAACAAAAGCAACTGGCTGGAGATTTTCATCCCCTTTATACCAGGCAAATCACACTAACGTCATCGGATAACAACATAGGTATAGAATTTGCCGCTTTATCCTACATACATCCCGAAAAAAAGAGATATAAATTCAAATTAGACGGATTCGACAAAAACTGGGTATATACAGATGCCTCACAACGAATCGCCTACTATACGAATCTCCCTGCCGGTTCATACGAATTCCACGTAAAATGCATCAACGACAGTGGAATAGAAAGTTCAAATGATGAAATATTTCATATCAAAGTCCTTCCTCCTATCTATAAAACAGGTTATGCCTACTCACTTTATTTTCTTTTAATTACAGGTATAGCTTATCTTTTATATCGTTTCCAGTTATATCGTTTCCGGCTACAGGAAGCCGTTAAAATCGAACAGATAGAACGGATCAAATCAGAAGAAGTGAATCAGTCCAAATTCAAATTCTTTACAAACATGTCACATGAATTCCTCACTCCCTTATCTATCATCAGTTGTTCTTTTGAGGAACTGAAACGAAAATTTCAGATCGATAACCAAACCATTAAAGCGGCCGAGTCTAATGTATTCAGGCTGAACAAACTAATCGAAGAAATACTGGAATTCCAAAAAGCAGAGAATAATAAACTAAAACTAAGAATCACGTATGGAGATATAGCCTCCTTTATTCGTGGGATATGCCATGAAAACTTTTCTTTACTGGTAAAAAACAAAAATATAACTTTGGAGGTACACTGTGAACCTGAGCATATTGCAGCCTGGTTCGATAAAGATAAAATCGACAAGATTTTGTATAATTTATTATCCAATGCTATAAAATTCAGTTACACAGATGGTCGTGGTAAAATTATTGTAACCCTGGTTGCAGAAGAGCTTGAAAATGAATATCAACATAAACAACTTACTATTAAAGTCGGTAATCAGGGAAAAGGAATCGGGAAAGAAGAATTACCCCAGATATTCACTCGCTTCTATGAGAAAAACTTCAGGCAATCCGGTAAAGGTAACGGTATCGGATTAGCTTTAACCAAAAGCCTGGTTGAATTACATAATGGAACCATCATAGTCGATAGTGAACTTAATGGATGGACTGAATTCACAATTCGTATCCCGATCAGCAGAAAAGCGTTCCGCGAAGAACAAATTGAGGATGAAAAACAAGAAAAAATAATATCCATGCAAACTCTTAGCGAAGATAAGGATCCATCGACAATAAATTCTGGTAATACAACAGGCAAACATTCTTTATTACTTATTGAAGATGATATGGAACTACGTACCTCTCTTCAACATCTCCTTTCCGAGAAATATTATACAGTCACTGCCTCAAATGGGCAAGAAGGACTGAATATTGCAGCGCAGATCAATCTTGATATGATTATCAGCGACGTTATGATGCCTAAAATGGATGGGTTCGAACTTTGTAAAAGAATAAAAAAAGATATCAATATCAGTCATATCCCCGTTATATTACTGACGGCAAAAATCGATGGTTCCGACCATTTGGAAGGTTTGAAATGCGGAGCAGACAGTTATATTACAAAACCATTCAGTTATACTCTTTTAGAAGCTCAGATAGAAACGATCCTTTCCAATCGTAAAAGAACTATTGAAAAATTTCGTTCCAGTCCTCTTACACAGGAAATCAATCTTTCCATATCTTCCTTTGAAGAGAAATTTCTGGAGAATACTATTGAAATAGTAAAGAAAAACATAGAAGACCCTGAGTTTGATGTAAAACAGCTCATTGAAGAAATGCAGGTGTCCAACTCTATGTTATATCGTAAGCTGAAAGCACTAACCAACCTTTCCCCTAACGAATTCATTCGGAATATACGCTTAAAAACCGCCACAGAATTATTGCGACAGAAAAAAGGAAATATATCCGAAATCGCCTATCAGGTTGGTTTTAAAGATGCCCGTTATTTCAGTGTCTGCTTCAAAAAAGAGTTTAATATGACACCTAGTGAATATATGGAAAAAAGTCAATCAATATGAAGAACAGGTTGAGTATTTACAAAAAGACAACAAAATAAGAAAAGAAGAATGATATAAGAGCCGTATTATTTCAAAATACCGGAGGGTACACTATAAACAAGGATAAAATCTGGTCGTACTTCATATCGCAAAGTATAAGACAAAGCATCCTCCGTTCGGGTTTCAACGGCTTTAATTTGTCCGGAGTCTGCATACACAAACGGCTCCACATGCAGATGTTCTATAAAGTCAACATCCTGTTGCCGGATCATCTTGAATAAAGCCTCCTTGGCACACCAGTGGACAAGCAGATGTTCTGTTTCATAATCCGGACCAACCGACGCATTCTCTTCCGGAGACATAAAACGGCTACGTATCTTTAATACCCGGTCGGAACGGTATTCTATATCTATACCAACCGCTCCCTGCTCCTGCAACAACACTGCCGCATAGCCATTCGTATGGGAAATGCTCAGTGATAAGGATGAATCAGGTAAGTAAGGAGCGCCATCGTCATGATAAGCGATCAGCAACTCCTCTCCCGCCAACTCTTTCAGGAGAACACGAGACGCCAGCCATTCCTGACGACGTTTTTCTGTTTTTATCTGTTGCAGGAAAGGGAGATATTCGGATGACTGTTCCAGCATCGACAGCAATTCTTCCGAACTTTCTTCAATCTTCCAGACACCCAACAACGGCTCTGTGTATTTAAACAGGACAGGCATTACTTTTTCCAGCTAAAGGATTGTATCAACTCGATAATATCTTTTCTCAGATAATCTGTAACCGGTGCCAACGAATCGGCATTCGGTACACAATCATAATATAAAGCACCCCGAAAGAAGTTCGAGGCACTGTCGGTCAGCATAAACTGTACAGGAGAAGCAGACTCCCCATCCAACAGGAAAAGAGAGCCATACACCCGTTCATCCGGGTTGCTATAGGCTTGTTCCTTTACCGCTTTCGCCTGCTTCGCCTGGCGGGAAACCAGGGAACGCGACTCATTCTCTGCTATTTGCAAAGTAGAACGGGTGACGGGTAAGTAACTGCAATAAATCTTTACACCCAATGAAGGATAAGACAAATTGATCCATCCTTCAGGACTTCCAATCTCCGGCAGCTCGACAATAGCCAACTGAGAAACATTGAATGAGTAGGGCAAACTGTCCAGAGGCAACACCTGATAACGTGCCTGAGGCGGCTCGATACGGAAATAACCACGCGGTTTCGGTGTATATTCCGTACAAGACACACAGCACAACAGGATATAAAAGAAAACCATGCCGGACAGAATCTGCTTCATCACTCCTCTCCTTCTTTCTCTATTTCTGAAATGCAGTTGAATTTCACTTTCAGGATTCTCCGGTTATCCATTTCCAGAATCTGGAAACGATATTTACCATAATCAATGATCTCCCTGCGGCGCGGGAAGTCACCTTTTATTTCCAGCAAAAGCCCAGCAAGCGTTTCTACATCTTCCGTCAGTTTGCCGAACTCAGACGGGTCTGTATTGATAACACGGAAGAAGTCTGTCAATAAAATCTTGGCTTCAAAGATCAGGCTACCGTCTGCCAGACGGACAAACTGCTTTTCATCTTCATCATATTCGTCCGAAATCTCGCCGACAATTTCCTCCAGGATGTCTTCCATCGTCACGATACCGGATGTACCGCCAAACTCATCCACCACAATCGCCATGTGAATCTTATTGGTACGGAATTCTTCCAGCAGGTCGTCGATCTTCTTTGTTTCGGGAACAAAGTAAGCCGGACGAATCAAGCTCTGCCAGCGGAATGTATCCGGCTTTTCTATATAAGGAAGCAAATCCTTTATATAAAGGATACCTTTAATATTATCTTCCGATTCGGCATATATAGGGATTCGCGAATAACCGGATTTGATAATGAAAACGATCACATTACGAAAACTGGTCTTTATCTCGATGTCCTCCATATCCAAACGGGGCGTCATAATCTCATCGGCCGTCTTATTATAGAACTTGATGATCTCAGCCAGCATCTCTTTCTCTTCCGGAATCTCTTTAGAGGTCAACTCCAAAGCCTTGGATAACTCATCGACCGACAAGTCATATTTTTTCTTCACCAGCGCCTTGTTGATAATAGAAGTAGAATTAACCAATACCACCGAAAGCGGACGGCAGAGGCGTTCCACCATATTCAACACCGAAGCGGAACGGCGAACGAAACGGAGCGAATTTTTCTGTGCGTAAATCTTAGGCATGATCTCGCCGAAAAGTAAAAGCAAAAAGGTCAGTACGATTGTCTCAAGAATGAAACCCAAGACAGGGACAGCCGAGAAATTGATCAAAGAATTGATACCGTAGGTACAAAGCATAACCACGGCCACATTCACAAAGTTATTGGCAATCAAAATAGCCGCAAGTAAATATTCGGAGCGGTCCAGTAATTTCCGGATCAACGGGTCCGAAGGCGAATTCTCCTCCCGGATGTCGTTTATATCACCCGGGGAAAGAGAAAAGAATGCCACTTCCGATGCCGACACGAAGCCGGACACCAACAGCAGTAAACAAGCAAGGCTTAACGCTATAACAGGGCCTGCTGTAAGCGCCTGTATAGTAACCTGATCGAATAAGCCCGATAAATAATAGTCTGAGTCCAAGGGGAACCGTATTAGTTAAACAATATCAGAACGGAAGATCATCCGCACTGTTTGAATCTGATGACATATCCGGTTGCGCCGGTTGCTGGTAAGACGTTGCCTGCTGTGTTGCCTGTGGCTGTCCACCTTGCTGGAAACCATTTCCGGTATTTGTAGTCGTACCGTCGGCCGGACGTGTACCCGTATTATAAAATTCAATACGGTCTGCATGAATTTCAGTCACATAACGTTTCACACCGCTCTGGTCGTCATAACTGCGGGTACGAATCTTTCCTTCTACATAAACACCCGAACCTTTCTTCACCCATTTCTCAACAAAAGCAACCTGGTCGCGGCGAACCACGATATTGTGCCATTCTGTTCTCTCCGGCACAACCGTACCGTTTGCCAGTGTGTAACCTCTTTCGGAAGTTGCCAAAGGGAAGTTTGCAACGGCCGTACCGCTGTCGAAATAACGAACGTCGGGATCTTTGCCCACGTTACCAATCAATATGACTTTATTCAATGACATAGTTGTAATTCTTTTAATATCTTACAAAGAAACATAAATTCGATCATTCAGACAAATTTCCGTTTAATTTCTCCAAATAAATATGTACCAGGCGGGGAACGGCATAACGTTCGATATCTTCATACGGAACAGCCAAATACGAATTCAATGCGTCCGTCACTTTTTCGATCTCGACCCGGTAAAATGTCGTATAAAGAATCTGATGGGAAAGGACATGCTTCACCTCGGACATATCGACGGAAACATTCATCCGACCGGCACCGTCAAACAGTTTCCGGTACGCTTCCGTTTGCTGCAATCCGGCAAAATCCATCGGTTCCGCCGTCTCGATCAATGGGAATTCATAAAGCCCTTCCCAGATATCTTTTTTGCCCCGGCGCGAAAGCCAGGTTTGCCCCTTATATATAATGTATAGATAATGAAAATAACGGGGCCGTGTTTTCGCCTTGTTCTGCTTGACCGGAAACGCTTGCACATTACCCGAAGCATAGGCCATACAACGTTCCTTCAACGGGCAAACTTCACAATCCGGATTCTGAGGAACACATTGCAAGGCCCCGAACTCCATAACCGCCTGGTTATACGTCCCCGCATATTTGGGATTCATCACAAGAGCGGCCAATTCCGCAAACTGTTTCTTTCCCAGTGTGCTATCAATTGGCGTGTCGACCGCATACAGCCGGGATAAGACACGGTACACATTCCCGTCGACAACCGGATAAGGCTTATTCCATACGAAAGACACAATGGCAGCAGCCGTATATTCACCGATACCTTTCAAAGACAATATCTCTTTATATTCCCGAGGGAAAACGCCGCCAAACTGTTCCATGATACTCTTTGCGGCAGCATGCAGGTTACGGGCACGGCTATAATAACCCAACCCCTGCCAATATTTCAGCACCTCGTCCTCTTCCGCCGCTGCCAGGGAAGCGACATCCGGGAAGCGTTCGGTGAACCTGTAAAAATAGTCCATCCCCTGAGCGACACGGGTTTGTTGAAGGATAATTTCCGATATCCAAATTATATACGGGTCGGACGATTCCCGCCAGGGTAGCATCCTCTTATTCGTTTTATACCAGGCCAGCAAAATATGGCTGACTTCCAATTCGTTTTCCATTTGCGTTAAAATGTCCTGTTTTTGTAGTTTTGAAACTCTCAACTCGTTGATTAATGCAAACATACACAGATATAATGAATTGTAAGGAATCTTTTTTATTAAAAAATGGCGGGCAATTCTTTTCCCACTTAAATAAAAAGCTATATATTTGCATTCCAAAAAATTAATAGGTCCAAATCATTAATTAATTTATAGACATGACTAAAGCAGATATTGTTAGCGAGATTTCAAAAAGTACCGGTATCGATAAGCAGACGGTATTGAATAGCGTAGAATCTTTCATGGACATCGTGAAAAGTTCGTTATCTCAGGGTGAAAACGTTTATCTGAGAGGATTCGGAAGTTTCGTTATTAAGAAGAGAGCCCAGAAAACTGCTCGTAATATTTCAAAAAATACTACGATCATCATTCCGGAGCATAACATCCCTTCATTCAAGCCGGCTAAAACTTTCCTGAACGAAGTTAAGTAATTAGTAATTATAGTTTAATTTAAAATTTAGAAACAATGCCTAGCGGAAAGAAAAGAAAAAGACATAAAATGTCTACGCACAAGCGCAAAAAGAGACTGAAAAAGAATAGACATAAAAAGAAATAAGTCTATTGAGAAACTCTAAAGAACAAACTTAATAAGTGACCTTTTAAGTTTGTTCTTTGCGTATTTAGAAAGGTCTGAATTAAAAAACCCTCTTATTAAGTGATAAGTGAATTAGTAGTTGATGTACAACCCAAAGAGGTATCTATTGCCGTATTGGAAGACAAAAACCTTGTGGAACTCCAGAAGGAGGCCCGCAATGTCTCGTTTGCCGTAGGCGATATTTATCTTGGCAAAGTAAAAAAACTGATGCCGGGTTTGAACGCTGCTTTTATCGACGTAGGGTACAAAAAGGACGCATTTCTTCATTATCTGGACTTAGGTCCTAACTTCAACACCCAACAAAAGTTCCTCAAACAAGCACTTGGCGATCCTAAAAAGATGCCCGCCATTTCAAAAGTGCAGATACTTCCGGAGATTGAAAAGGACGGAAGCATCAGTAACGTGCTTAAAGTAGGACAAGAGGTGTTGGTACAGATTGCCAAAGAGCCGATCTCAACAAAGGGTCCGCGACTGACTTCCGAGCTGTCATTTGCCGGAAGATACATCGTATTGATACCATTTGCCGATAAGGTCTCTGTCTCCACAAAAATCAAGTCGAGCGAAGAACGTGCCCGTTTGCGGCAGTTGATTCAGAGCATCAAGCCGAAAAATTTCAGCGTGATCGTACGTACTTCTTCCGAAGGAAAACGTGTTGCTGAACTCGACCATGAATTAAAGACATTAGTGAAACGATGGGAAGATAACATCGTCAAAGTTCCCAAACTGAAAGTGCCGTCGATTGTATATGAAGAAACGGCACGTACGGTAGCTTTGCTCCGCGACATCTTCAACCCGTCTTTCCAGAACATTTACGTAAACGATGCGGATGTTTATCATAACATACGCGATTATGTCAGCCTGATCGCTCCCGGAAGGGAAGAGATCGTACAGCGATATACCGGCGAATTACCTATCTTCGACAATTTCGGTATCACGAAACAAGTTAAATCGCTGTTCGGACGTACGGTTACGTATAAAAGTGGAGCTTACCTGATTATCGAGCATACCGAGGCCATGCACGTGATAGATGTGAACAGCGGCAACCGTTCCAAAGGGAGCGACGCCCAGGAGAAAACAGCTATCGACGTAAACACAGCCGCCGCCGACGAAATTGCACGCCAGCTTCGTCTCCGTGATATGGGCGGTATTATCGTGGTCGACTTCATCGACATGGCGGAAGCCGCCAATCGACAGAAGTTGTTTGAACACATGACTAAAGCGATGGCAAGCGACCGGGCCAAACACAACATCCTGCCTTTAAGTAAGTTTGGTCTGATGCAGATTACCCGCCAGAGGGTACGCCCGGCAATGGATGTGGATACAACAGAATCGTGTCCTACCTGTTTCGGCACAGGGACAATCAAACCTTCGATCCTATTTACCGACAATCTGGAAGGTAAGATCGATTGTTTAGTGAATAAGCATAATGTAAAGAAATTTGCCCTGCACGTACATCCCTACGTGGCAGCATTCGTAAACAAGGGGCTTTATCCCCTCAGTATGAAATGGAAACTAAAATACTCAATGGGTATGAAAGTCATTCCTAACCAAAGTCTGGGTTTTCTGGAATACAAATTTATTGATTCCGACAAGAACGAACTCGACATGATGGAAGAAAAGGAAATGAAAAAATAAAAAATCCCCGGAGCGATACAGGCTTCGGGGATTTTTATGATCTTCCGGATTAAAAGAAAAGAAACAAAAAAAACTTCATCTGTTTATATTGCCGGTTTACATATTCTGCAATACGTTCATAAGCTTTAGCAATATGTATATTCACAGTTTTCTCACTAATTCCTAATACATCGGCAATTTCCCGATTCTTTAATTTATCAGAGAGCACAAGACGAAAAACTTCTCTACATTTGGGGGGCAAAGAATCAATAGCCTGTTGGACTAACACTTGATATTCCTCATCTATCAAACTTTTTTCTGGTGTATCCGAATCCGGGATCAGTTCCATTTCATACAAAGAAAAAGAATCTTTTTCCTGCACATACCCTCTTCTTACATAATGTAAAGCCTGATTTTTTACTGATATATACAAATAACGTTCCGGTTCTTTCACATGGGACAACGTTTCCCGCTTTTGCCAAATAACAGTAAAGACATCCAGAACAGCTTCCTCCGCCAGTTCACGAGAATTCAGATAATAATAAGCGACATGGAACAGACGCCGGGAATAAGTTTCAAATAATAACCGGAACGCTGTTTCATCCCCTCTCACTACACTTTTAAAAAGAGACATGCCACTCTCCTTCTCCATCTCGAATACAGTCTTTTTACAATATATTAGTCAGTAAATGTAATTAAAAATTCTTCAAGATACTACCTAAACATAAAAAATGTATCTTTTCATATGTAAATAAATTGCGCTCCCTATCTCAAGAGAGCCGTTTAAACCATTAATAAATTGATTTTTTTAGAGTTCAGACAAAACAAAAGAGAGCACTTGTATAGATACAAATGCGGTTGGCTATTATCTTTGGGCATTTTATAATTTTACAACAGCTAAGAAAAAAAATTTCATACACGCGTTAAAGGACTCGCAGTCTTGACCGCTTAGCAGTTGAGATCAGTTTCATGAGCGACCTCTTGCTGTTTCTTACGACAACAAGCCAGTAAAAATCGACCTTCTCTATGTTTTTAACCTACTTCTGGGATTGGACCATCATCACGGCTGATTTTAACTTTATAGCCAAGTGCTTCCAGCTCTTTCTTCAAGTAATTTTTCCGTTTCTGCTCCATCCTTTGGTTGAGATATTCCGCACCGAGTTCCTTATACTCACAAGCCTCTTTCAGTACATGCCATACCGATTTCAGGATCGAGTGTCCTACTGCTACTAAAGCCCTCTTTTTCCCTCGACGGGCGGCTAAACGGTGATAACGTGCACTGTAAAAGGTGTTCTTGGTACGGGTGGCTGCCCACGCAGCCTCCGTGATTACGGCTTTCAACTGTTTGTTGCCATGGGTGGTTCTACCACTTTTTTTTTACCTGCGCTCTCGTTATTGCCTGGACAGACACCGGCCCACGAAGCCAGGTGCTTTTCGGTTGGAAAGGCTTCCATATCCACACCTATCTCTGCTATCAGGTCTTCAACCGTTTTCCGGCTAAGTCCGGGGATCTTCTGCAAGAGTTCCATCACATTCTCATAAGGAGATAAAACCTCTTTTATACGGCAGGTAAGGTCAGCTATGATGGCTTTCGTCTGTTCCATATCTTTACGGATGGTCTGCAACATATAGATGTGATGCGGTTCTATAAAGCCTTCACAAGCCTGATAAAGAAGTTCCGGACTGGCTTCAAGTTTTTTATGATAGATGCAAGTTATCTCATCCATTGTTACATGACCCTTATCGATCAACATATCTATCAGCTTGTTCGCCACGACTCCGTCCAGGCTGCACACCACGCTGGAAAGTTTGATGTTACAATCTTCCAGGATACGAACAATACGGTTTTTCTCAGAAGATACATGCTGGATCAACTTGTTACGGTAACGGGTTAAATCACGAAGCTCACGTTGTTCACGCTCCGGGATATAACTCGGTTTCAACAAACCTGCTAAAAGCAGTTTGCAAATCCAGGCACTATCCTTTTTATCCGTTTTGTGCCCGGGAACATACTTGATGTGCCGTGCGTTCACGATCCAGACTTTCATATCTGGACATTCAAGAATCTTATAAACCGGCTTCCAGTAAACACCGGTACTTTCCATGGCTACATGCGTAATGCCACTGGATAATAACCATTCTTTTAATTCTGTCAAAGAACTACTGAAGGTCTTGTAACTGCGGGTTTCAGTTTTGAGACCTTCGCCACTTATCGTAGCAACTACCATGTCCTTGTGGACATCTATTCCACAACCCCGGAGGATGACTTGTTCAAAAGGTACTGTTTTCATTGCATTCGTTTTTTCGAGTGAATGACACTAAAGTAAACAATACCCCCCTATTTACATTCTCTTGGACGAAATTTATTTCATGGATGTTTCATGAAAGCATTTTATATGCCACATATGATATATAATACAAAAATACACAACAACCATAGATGTTAGAGTTAAGAAAAAAATGAGCATGTAAATGACTATTTATCGATGAATTTTGAATGCATCCTAAAAAAGTATATTTTTTTCATATCTTGAGTAGGAGTTTTTTACTTTACCTGTTATCTCTATTTACAAAGGTATCGGAATAAGATGAAAAATGAACAAAATAACAAAGAACTCGAATCACTGACAAAGCGTATACATTTTAAGTCTTTGCCATTTGATGAAAAACATATGTTCGATCGTTTAGTAGATAGAGTCAAACGACCTGTTGTCATATCCTATGCTGATAGAGGAAATTCCGCCTGGAAATATTTATCTATAGCTGCATCCATTGCCCTATTAGTGGTTACCAGTATCTTCCTAATAGATAAAGAACCAGAACGAGCACTTGTTTATTATGAAACAACAGCGGTTCCTGATGCTAAAACAAAAATAACATTACCGGATAGTAGCGTCGTATGGTTAAATGCAAATGCCTGTCTACGTTATCCGAGAGAATTCAGTCAGCAAATCCGTCAAGTTGAAATAATAAAAGGAGAAGCATTCTTCGAAGTCCGGAAAGATGAAAAAAGGCCTTTTATCGTTCAGACCGATGGAGTTGGAATCAAAGTATTAGGCACAACATTTAATGTTGATACAGAATCAGACAAAACATTGATTACCCTTCTTACTGGAAAAATCGGACTATACAAAAGTACAAATCAAAATCAAACAGCAGACCAGATACTACAGCCAGGTGAACAAGCGGTATATTTTAAATCGGATAATGACCTAAAGATTTTGACTATACGTCCGGAAAATACAATATCGTGGGTTACAGGAGTATTTGAATTCAAAGACAATTCATTAGAAGATATCATGCAAGAGCTGCAACGAGCTTTCCATGTGAAAATACATATCGAAAACGAAAATCTGAAAAGACAGACTTTCAATGCGAACTTTACGGAAAAAGAAACACTGGAAGAAATATTATCTGTTTTACAGATCTCCGCCCGATATAAAATAGAAAAAAGGAAAGGAGAAATTTTCCTCAAATAAACACAGAATGTTAAACCACAAAAAACAAACAATTATGGATAGCACATGAAAAACACTACTTAATTCAAAGAAACAGATACAAAAGAATTGGGAATGTTGAGACCATTCCCGAATTCTACATTGTTAATCAGCAGATATATACCTGCTAATTTTTAAATTAATACATACAAAATTATGGATAAAATTTCATTTATCAGGCAAAATCAGAAGGATTTTACCTGTAAGGGGCATTATACCTCATCAAAACAGACTTTTAAACACAAAATCAGTGTTACCGGACTTCTTTTACTATTTCTGTTTATCAATATTTCATTTATACATGCACAGACAGTAAAACTCTCCCTGAATAAGCAAAATGCAACATTTGAAGAGATATTCAATGAGATAGAAGAAAAGACCGGATATAAATTCGTTTATAATACTTCCGACATTGATAAAAATGAAAGGATTTCCATCCAAGAAACCAATCTTGATTTAACAGAAATACTGCGGAGTCTACTCCGCAGCAAAAGAAATATTTCTTTTCGCATATCCAATAAACACATTGCTCTATTCAAAGCACAGATCAAAACTATTTCCGGGATAGTTCTTGATACTCAAGGCCAACAGATTGTAGGAGCTAACATTCTAGTCAAAGGCACTATAAACGGAACCATCACCGACATCAATGGTAAATTCCAGCTGGAAGTTGCCGAAGGTGACGTCTTACTAATATCCTATATCGGTTACAACACACAGGAAATCACTATTAATAAAAAACAGGATCTCTCCATTACCTTAGTAGATGACACGGAATTGTTAGACGAAGTTGTCGTTACTGCTTTAGGCATCAAACGAGAACAAAAGGCACTGGGATACGCAGTTCAGGAAGTGAAAAGCGATCAATTGACTGTTGCCAAAGGAGCAAACGTTGCAACTTCCCTGACAGGAAAAATTGCAGGCTTGAATATTAAGAACAGTACGGAATTTGCTGCAGCCCCAACTTTGACTTTACGTGGAAGCACGCCTTTACTGGTAGTAGACGGAATCCCTCATTATAATGTCTCCATGTCTGATATACCGGCAGATGATATTGAATCCATCAGTGTCTTGAAAGGTTCTACAGCCTCGGCACTTTATGGCTCGAGAGGTGGAGACGGCGCTATTATGGTGACAACCAAAAAAGCACAAAAAGAAGGACTGGATATTTCCGTGAACTCTAATACAATGTTTCATGCTGGTTTTTTAAAATTACCAAAAGTGCAAAACTCATATAGTTCGGGAGGAAGTGGGAAATACGCCCCTGGAGATTATGTATGGGGAGATAAGTTGGATATAGGCCGGGTAGTCAGTCTATATAATCCATCCACCTATGAATGGGAAGACCAACCTTTAACCTCTAAAGGAAAAGATAATTTCAAAAATTTCCTTGAACAGGCATTAGTCACCAACAACAATATCAGCGTTTCGCAAAAAGGAGAGTTCGGTAGTGTACGTGCATCTTTGAACCATGTGTATAATAAAGGACAATATCCGAATTCCAAACAACAGAAACTGACTTTTTCTGTGGGCGGTGTCATGGATTACAAAAAATTTCATTTAGATGCAGAGATCGCTTACAATAAAAATATATTCTCAAATAATAATGGAGCCGGTTATGGAATGGGGAGTTATATGTATAATCTGCTTATTTGGACAGGGGCGGAATATGATATCCGAGATTATCGTAATTACTGGAGAGAAGGAAAAGTGCAGGAAGAACAAAACTGGATGGATGATTGGTGGTATGACAATCCTTACTTTCTGGCCTATGAACGTACCAATCAACGCCATCAAGATCTAACAAATGGAAGTTTGAATATGAGCCTGGAACTGACCGATTGGTTGAAATTGGTTATGCGTGTAGGAGGTGATGCGTTCAGAAATAAATACGTGTTTAAAGAACCTATCAGCACACGAAGCAACCGCAAAGGAGGATATAGCTTGTCAAACTATTCAGGATACAGTACAACCGATGATGTGATGTTATTGGCAAATAAAAAACTGGGAGATTTTACATTAGATGGTTTTCTGGGAGGATCTTTATATTTCAGAGAAAATAATGAACAAAAATCTGCTACCAGCAACGGCTTGAATATGCCCGGCTTTTTTTCATTGAATGCATCCGTAGATCCGGCAACTACATCTTCTTCCGTGACTAAGGAACAAATAAACAGTCTATATGGAAAAATCGGATTTTCCTGGAAAAGCGCTGTTTTTATAGAAGTTACCGGACGTAATGACTGGGCTTCTACTTTGGCAAAATCAGAACGGTCTTATTTCTATCCTTCCATTTCCGGAAGCCTTGTTATATCTGAACTTGCCCCGCTGCCCGAGATTTTCAATTTCTGGAAGATAAGAGGTTCATGGGCACAAACCAAATATCCGACCGGAGTATATGATATAAATTCGACGTATAGCGTTTCACGTAATTACTGGGGTAATACGACTGCCGCTTTTTATCCTTCTACAATTCGTGACGTCTCATTACGTCCCCGTTCTTCCCGATCTTATGAAATAGGTACGGATTTATATTTCTTCAATAACCGATTAAAATTCGACTTGGCTTATTACCATAAACTTCTTTATGATTTACAACGATACGTCGACATGAGCTATGCCAGCGGTTTCTCAAATACATTGATAAATTACGGGGAAGAACAACTAAGCCAGGGAGTTGAATTTACAATCAGCGGCGACATTATCAAAGAAAAAGATTTTTCATGGAATTCTTCATTCAATTGGGCCGCCGATCGGTACTACTATGCAAAAGTAGACGAAAAATATTCGACCCAAAAACCTTGGGTGGCAGCCGGAAAAGATTGGAACTGGCTGGAAATGTATGATTGGGAAAGAACCCCCGAAGGACAGTTGATCCTCTACAACGGAATGCCAAAGGAAAGCATTTACCCCAGTTATGCAGGCAGTTATAACCCCAAATGGATCTGGGGCTGGACAAATACATTCAATTATAAAGATTTTACGTTGAGCTTCTCGTTTGACGGTCGCGTCGGTGGTCATATGTTTGACTACATGAGTTCTCGTTTATGGCATTCCGGGCGGCATATCGATTCTGATAACGAATATCGGTATGATGAAGTGGTAAACGGAAACCATGAAGGGTATATCGCTGAAGGAGTAAAAGTTATTTCCGGAGATGTCAAGTATGATTCTGACGGAAATATACTTGAAGACACTCGTGTTTTTGCTCCGAATGATGTAGCCGTTTCTTATGAAACTTATATGCGTTCTTATAATGGCAGTTCTTCTAAATCGAACTTTAAGAAGAGTAAAACCTTTTTCAAATTAAGGGAATTATCAATCGGCTATCGGTTACCGAAAAAATATTGTACACATATAGTGAAAGGGGCGGAAGCGGCCTTGGTAGGACAAAATCTATTAATATGGGCGAAAGGTTTTAAATTTTCGGATCCGGATGTCGATACAGAAAATATAAACTCGCCGTCTGTACGTTATGTCGGGGTGAATCTAAAGTTGAACTTTTAAAACAGAAATGACATGAAAAAAATAAAATCATATATCAACTGTTGTCTTTTGGTTGTAATAATATGCATGACTTATAGCTGCAGCAGATTTGATGAAATTAATACGAATCCGGATTCTGCAACTACCGCAACTCCGGGAATGTTGGCTACCGGACAATTGAAAGAGACCTTGAGAATAGGTGGAAAATCTGATCCTAAAGGATATTTTTACGATATGTTCCTCACCAAAATGATCAGTTGGCATGAGGGAGCGGAAGATAGCCGAAAAGTCCAGTATAACCGGATAAACACAACCGGATTTGGAGTATACAATAGCCTGACAAACTGTCTTAAGATGGTAGAATTGGCGTCGGATGTCGATAAGGAGGCTTATCAAGGACTAGCTCTGTTCATTAAAGTATTCAGGCTTTATGACACAACGATGAGTCTGGGAGATATTCCTTATTCGGATGCATTGAAAGGAGAAGAAGGAAATATCAAACCGAAATATGATACCCAAAAAGAAGTATTCGTACAAATGTTGGATGACCTGGATGCTTCGTACACACATTTTTCCAATGCGACTCGTAATTTCGATGGAGATTTCGTGTATGGCGGAGATCCTGAAAAATGGAAAAGAGCTGTATCTGCTTTGCAGTTAAGGATATTGATGAGCTTGTCTAAAAAAGAGAAAGAGGCAGAACTGAACGTTAAACAACGCTTTACGGCAATCGTCTCTCAACAAGTTTTATTTGAGTCAAACGCCGACAATTTCCAGTTAGTTTACGGAACATTATCTTCTCAACTGTATCCTCTTTATCTTTCACGATTCAATTTTTACTCGGGAGTATCTGTAACAATAATAGATACTCTGAAAAAATATCAGGACAATCGTCTTTTCTTTTACTGCAACCCGGCAAAGGCACAAACCAAAGCGGGTATACCCGACGAAGACTGGGATGCTTATTTAGGAATTGACCCATCCCGGGTGTATAGTGAAATATTGGATTTATACACTGCCGATAGCATATCAAATATAAATTCCCGTTTCTTTGAAATAGACAACTGCCAGCCAACAATCCAAATGGGGTATGCTGAATTAAATTTCGTTTTAGCGGAAGCTTGTCTCAGGGGGTGGATTGATGGAGATGCAAACTCTTATTATCATAAGGGGATTGAAGCCAGTATGAATTTCGCTGCTACTTACACCCCTCTCGCTTACAGGCATAATAGAGAAATAACGGACGATTATATCCAGTCTTTCTTAGATAAACCTGAATTACAATTAGGTGCAAAAGAAAGTACTTTTGAAAACGACCTGAATAAAGTCCTCACACAAAAATATCTGGACCTGTTCATGCATAATACTTATACCTGCTATTATGATTTTCGTCGGACCGGATACCCTAAACTTCCCGTTAATCCGTCGACAAACATGAATACCGTTCCGGACAAGATGCCAATGAGATGGAGATATGAACAGCGAGAGTATGATTTTAACCGCGAAAACCTGGAAGAAGCGATTCAACGTCAATATAATGGTAATGACGATTGGAATGAATTAATGTGGATATTAAAATAAAAACAGACTTATGAAACTCAAATGGATAATACTTTTTTGCAGTCTTTCTTTAATATCTATGGCTGCAAAAACAAAAAAAGCTGTGTTTATTATTGTTGATGGTATTCCTGCCGACATGATAGAGCGTCTAAACACACCAGCTATTGACGAAATCGCATCCAAAGGAGCTTATGCCCGAGCTTATACCGGAGGAGAAATTGGAAGTTATTCGCAAACTCCGACAATTTCAGCAATCGGCTATACCAATTTACTTACAGCTACCTGGATGAATAAACATAATGTAGATGGTAATTCGAATTTGAAGCCTAATTACAATTATTGGACGATTTTCCGGATTGCCAAAGAGCAATCTAAACCGTATAAAACGGCAATTTATTCAAGCTGGACAGATAACCGGACAGTCTTGTTGGGAGAAGGAAAGCCGGAAACTAATTATTTGAAGATAGACTTTATATGCGATGGATATGATTTGGATACACTTCGTTTCCCGAAAAAGGAGAAAGACCTGCGCATTTTCGATATCGATGAGTATGTGACGGAACAGGCTGCCAAAGGTATAAGACAGGATGCCGCAGATTTGAGTTGGGTATATCTATGGTATACGGACGATGCAGGCCATATTGAAGGAAACGGACGTTTCTTTGACGATTACACACAGAAAGCAGATGCACAGATCGGCAAGATTTGGGACGCAGTGAAGTATCGGGAAGCCAATTTTAACGAAGACTGGATGATCGTAGTAACGACCGATCATGGTCGTGGCGAGAATGGTCATGGACATGGCGGCCAGTCGAAACGCGAACGGACTACCTGGATATCGACTAACCAACCTGTCAATGAGCGATTTAACACAGAGGACTTGGCCATCGTCAACATAACCCCTTCCATTTGCCGTTTTATGGAATTTAATATTCCGCAACAGGTACGATGGGAACAGGATGGAATCCCGTTTATAGGTCAAGTAGATATCACACAAATGGGTACTTCCCCTTACGACGACTCTGTCACACTTTCTTGGAATTGCCTCAATCCAGACGCAATGGTGGATATTTATGTTTCTTCAACGAACCAATACAAAGAAGGTGGCAAAGATCAATGGAAGAAAATCGCGAGAGTTCCTGCCAAGAAACAGATGTATGTGGTTTCTTCCGATCAATTACCGGATTCTCACTATTACAAATTTGTACTGGAAACCCCCAACAATCATTTGAATCGTTGGGTACAATAAATCGGTAAATAAAAGTAGTAATTTTTCACATTGAGACACGCGAAATAACAAATTTAAATCCGTGTCTCAATGTCTCTTTTCCTTTGATCTGATTCCCGGCTCTTCTATTTATCGGAATCAGAAAAAGATTAATTATTCAAAATTATCTACCATATCTACAACTTACACTTCAGTCCATTGTTTATCAACTATCTACATAATTGTTGCAGATAAAAAATCATCTACAATTACCAACCTATATCTACCACTATTTTCCGTTTTTACAACTAACAATCGAAAGATCTTCCTGCTTGCCGGATACATCATAAACATTATTCTTCATCGAATACGCTGTTTGAGAGAATCAACCAACCTGTTTCCATTTGTTTCCTGCTGAAGAAACAAGAGTTTATACGGCACAAAACTTTTGTTTCACCACATAGAAACTTTAATTTTTCAGGTACAAAACAAAAGTTTTTCATGCAATAAACTATTTATTCGTTCCTTATCCTCCACCCATCGTTGCCTGCCAAGAAACAAACGTAAGTTCTACTTTCACTCAATAACTAAGAATAATGATGTATATAAATATCAGTCTTCAGGCGAATACTGGCACTTCTTTTCAGAAAAACAAATAAAAAGTTACAAAATAAGCTTATAGTGGTAGATAACTGATATTAGTTGTAGATATATTTTCACCTGCAACCACTATATAATATATTTATTTTCAATTAAATCATAGCATAGTTGTAGATATTGTAGATAATAAATATAATTTATTAGAATAGAAAAGCTATAAATAATAAATTAATGAAATATAGTAAAATCAATATCCGATAAAGTAACTACGTTCCTAAAATATCCCAAGAACATACTTTTATTATAAACATAATAATTACATTTGCAATAAAAAGAAAATATGGATATAGCAGTGACGAATCCTTTTGTCGTAGGAAGGTATATTTCCGACAAGTATTTCTGTGATCGTGAACAAGAAACGGACTTTTTGATTAAACAGATTGAGAATGGCCGCAATGTAGCTCTGATTTCTCCTCGTCGCCTAGGGAAAACAGGGCTGATAAATCACTGTTTCCGTCAGAAACAAATCAAGGAAAGTTATTATACTTTTTTTATTGATATCTATGCAACGACCTCACTGGCTGAATTTGTCTATTTATTGGGAAAATCTATTTATGACGAACTAAAACCTTTGAAAACGTCCTGGAGCGAAAAGTTCTTTCAAATAATAAGTTCATTACGCGTTGGATTTAAACTGGATGCATTGACGGGAGAACCCGGCTTCGATATCGGATTGGGAGATATTCAGACACCACAAATCACGCTGGATGAGATTTTCAACTATTTAGAATCAGCAGATAGGCCTTGTATTGTGGCGATAGACGAATTTCAGCAAATAGCCGGTTACGAAGAGAAAAATGTCGAGGCTCTGCTACGTACGAAAATTCAGCAATGCAGCCATACCATGTTTATTTTTGCCGGTAGTAAACAACATCTTATGAATAATATGTTCAATTCGCCCTCAAAACCATTCTATCAAAGTTCCATAGGTATGGGATTGAAAGCTATCCCACAAGAAACTTATATCAAGTTTGCAAATCGTATGTTTGAGGAACGTGGGAAACATATTGAAAGGACGGTTACTGAGAAAGTTTATTCGATGTTTGCCGGTTATACCTGGTTCGTTCAAATGATGATGAACGAATTATTTGCCCTGACTGCTCATGGAGAATGGTGTAAAACAGATAAGATCGAAACAGCACGAAAAAATGTTATCCAAACACAAGACAGCCTTTACCGGGAAATATTAGCAAACCTTGCAACCAAGCAAAAACAGGTACTGCAGGCCATAGCTAAAGAACGGGAGGCACAAGGCATAACATCTTCTGCCTTTATTAAGAAATACAATTTACCTTCTGCCAGTTCCGTACAAGCGGCAGTCAAAGGATTGATGGAGAAAAACCTTATCACGCAAACAGATGGTGTTTATCGTGTATACGACTATTTCTTTGCCGATTGGTTGGCTACCGAATATTAAGGAGCGCTGATGACCAAAACAATCTACGCTCCCTAATAGCCTACCTTCCTTTACTTCTTCGTCTTCGCCATCTCCAACGCATGCGTTGTCACATAATACTTGGCGATCATGTTCGGGACTTCCCAGTCCGGCAATTTTCCGTCCTGCAAATATTGCAGATAATTTTCCATCACTTGTCCGAAATGAGCTTCATGCCCTACCCTGTATGTTGCAGGGATCTGAACTTGCCATACATTATCCGAAACCTTATCCAAAGCAACTCCCGGATATTTATCCGCCACGGTCGACATGGCAGCAGCCAGTTCTTTTTCATAAGCAGCCAGATCAATATCGGGCAATACCTCAATATATAATTCCGGCTTATATCCCTGTTCTTTACCCTGACGGATCACCAAGTCGGCCTTACTTCCCTTCATGACAGAAAAATGCGTATCACCGCCGCCTTTCGGGAAAGTATAATTCCAAATAACAGAAACTTTAGCCGTCACACCTTTGATCTTATAAACGATATCTCCGTTGCAATAAACTCTCAATGTATCGTTCTCCACATCCTTTTTCAGGAAATCAGGATAAGCATCCGTGCCTGTCACCTGCTTAAATTCCTCCGGACTGATTGAAGTTGTCCAACGGTTCGCATCAACCAATTCGATATCTTTTTTATAATCGATGATCTGTTCAGGAAAAGCCTCCCACTGAACGAGATCTACCAGGTGAGTTGTTACATCCACAATACCTTCCCCCTGCTGAGTTACATCAAAATACCACACTGGACGAGTCAGCGGTTTGTTATCCACCAGCTTAAACAAATGATGCACACTTTCCTTTACGATAGCCGGCTCGTCGGGAGAACCTTTCAGCTGTTCACCATATATCGCCGGAATTGTTGAAAGCTCACGCTGTAACATCGTTGTAATCTCATTCCTTTCAGTCATAATGTCATACAACAGGACGTTCTTTTGCCTGGCAATATCAAAACACTCTTCCAGTAATTTAAAATTCTGGCTATTGATTGCCATAGGCTTGTCAGACAGTACATTGATACCGGCTTCCAGTGTATTCTTTATATATTCTGTCTTCTTACCGTTGTTACCGGCCTGAATCATGACATTACCCTTCTTCTCGGCAAGCATTTTTTCAAGATAATCAGTACCTGTATAAACAATTTCATTCCACTGTGTCGGATTTTCCGCACGAGTGTTAAATCCTTCGATACGCTTCAGGTGTTCGTTTACATCGAAACCTGTGGGAGCGTACACATAAACATCCTTGGAAACTTGTGGATAAGAGACTTTTTGTACCAGTGCTGCATGAAAATGTCCGGGATCGAGCGTTATCAGTTTCACCTCGCCCGGTGCGCCGGTAAACCCTTCTGCGTGTTCCTTCTTAGAGGAACACGCCGTTCCCAATAAAAGTGTAGCCATGGTAAAAACAAGATAGTTTTTCATTTTATATACGATTTAATTAATAATATTCTCCACCTTCGGTCTAAAATTATACAAGAATCACTTCTATGCCACAAAGATAAAAATATATCGTTTTAACATCTGCCGTATTGTCATTATTTCTGACAGCAAAAACAATTCGGAACCGTTCATTGTTACTTTGGCATACGTTTTGTATACTAATTGGTGCAACTCGACAAGAGAAAAAGCAAAGACGAAAAATAATAACAATTAAAATAGTAGAAAATTATGGGAAAAATTATTGGTATCGACTTAGGAACAACCAACTCATGTGTTGCCGTACTGGAAGGTAACGAACCGGTTGTTATTGCAAACAGCGAAGGTAAAAGAACGACTCCTTCAATCGTTGCATTCGTTGAAGGCGGCGAACGTAAAGTTGGTGATCCCGCAAAACGTCAGGCTATCACCAATCCGGAAAAAACTATATTTTCTATCAAACGTTTCATGGGTGAAACTTACGACCAGGTTCAGAAAGAAATCAACCGCGTACCTTATAAGGTAGTACGTGGCGATAACAACACTCCGCGTGTGGATATCGAAGGCCGTCTGTACACTCCGCAGGAAATTTCAGCAATGGTTCTTCAGAAGATGAAGAAGACTGCTGAAGATTATTTAGGACAGGAAGTAACAGATGCAGTTATCACTGTTCCGGCTTACTTTAGCGATGCTCAGCGTCAGGCTACAAAAGAAGCCGGTGAAATTGCCGGTCTGAATGTTCGCCGTATCGTGAACGAACCGACTGCCGCATCTCTGGCTTATGGTCTTGACAAGACCAACAAAGATATGAAGATCGCCGTATTCGACCTTGGTGGCGGTACATTCGATATTTCAATCCTTGAATTGGGTGACGGTGTATTTGAAGTAAAATCAACAAACGGTGATACTCACCTGGGTGGTGATGACTTCGACCACGTGATTATCGACTGGCTGGCAGAAGAATTCCTTCGTGAAGAAGGCGTTGACCTGCGCAAAGACCCGATGGCTTTGCAACGTTTGAAAGAAGCTGCTGAAAAAGCTAAGATCGAATTGTCAAGCACAACAAGCACAGAAATCAACCTGCCGTATATCATGCCGGTTAACGGTATTCCAAAGCACTTGGTTAAGACATTGACACGTGCTAAATTCGAACAGTTGGCAGACAGCCTGATCCAGGCTTGTATCGAACCGTGCCGTCAGTCATTGAAAGATGCAGGTTTGAGTACTTCCGATATCGACGAAGTAATCCTGGTAGGTGGTTCTACACGTATCCCGGCTGTACAGGCTATCGTTGAAAAATTCTTCGGCAAAGCTCCTTCCAAAGGTGTTAACCCGGATGAAGTAGTAGCTGTAGGTGCTGCAATCCAGGGTGGTGTATTGACTGGTGAAGTAAAAGACGTATTGTTGCTGGATGTTACTCCGCTGTCTCTGGGTATCGAAACAATGGGTGGCGTGATGACTAAGCTGATCGAAGCCAACACAACAATCCCGACTAAGAAATCGGAAACATTTACAACTGCTGTCGACAACCAGCCGTCTGTAGAAATCCATATCCTGCAGGGCGAACGTTCTCTGGCTAAGGATAACAAATCAATCGGCCGTTTCCATCTGGACGGAATACCTGCTGCACAGCGTGGTGTACCTCAGATTGAAGTTACTTTCGATATCGACGCAAACGGTATCTTGAACGTATCTGCAAAAGATAAAGGAACCGGTAAAGTACAGAGCATCCGTATCGAAGCATCCAGTGGTTTGAGCGACGACGAAGTAAAACGCATGAAAGACGAAGCTGCAGCCAATGCTGAAGCCGACAAGAAAGAAAAAGAACGTATCGACAAGCTGAACCAGGCTGACAGTATGATCTTCCAGACTGAAAAACAGTTGAAAGACCTAGGAGACAAACTTCCGGCTGATAAGAAAGCTCCTATCGAAGCAGCATTGAATAAGCTGAAAGAAGCTCACAAGGCTCAGGATATTGCAGGTGTCGATGCTGCCATGACTGAACTGAATACAGTATTCCAGGCTGCAAGCCAGGAAATGTACAATGCTCAGAATGCTCAGGGCGGTGCACAACCGGGACCTGATTTCGGACAGCAACAGGCCAACAACAATGCTGGCGGAGCTAAGGACGGTGGCGTAACAGATGTTGACTTCGAAGAAGTGAAGTAAGATAGATTACATTTTCCACATAAGATGAAGAGCGATTGTCGGATTAATTTCCGGCAGTCGCTTTTTTTTTACCAAAACACAACTCACACCCTCTACGTATTTCCTAAAAAGAACGGCTACCAGGTTTCTTCCTGATAGCCGCTCTTTTTTTTCAATAACTCTATGACTCAGAGAATCGAAAAAGCATCTGCATCCTTCCACGCCGGGAATTTAGCACGCAATTCCTCCAAATCACTCTTATTTAATGTACAGGTACGAGTTATTTCCTCCCGTTTGCCGGCATCTGCCAGTTTCTTTCCTTTCGGAGAGAAGATCATGGAATCGCCCCGGTAAGTAAACCCTTTACCATCGATACCCACCCGGTTCACACCGCACACATACGCCATATTTTCAATGGCCCTGGCAGGCAACAATGCTTTCCATACCTTTTTACGGGGTTCAGGCCAGTTTGCTACATATATTAATAGGTCATACTCATTATCCACGTTGCGGCTCCACACCGGGAAACGGAGATCATAACAAACCTGCAAACAGATATTCCAGTCTTTATACTTTATTACCGTACGTTTATCGCCAGCCGTGAAATGCTTATCTTCAGCAGCCATCCGGAATAAATGACGTTTATCATAATAATATTCGTCCCCTTCCGGCGTGATAAAGAAAGCACGGTTAAAATATTTTCCGTCTTCTTTCGCAATAAAACTACCGGCGACAGCCAGATTATATTTAGCGGCCCATCCCTTTATAGTCGGGACAGTCGGGCCATCCATCGTATCTGCCAGCTTTTCCACCTCCATGGAAAAACCGGTTGTAAAGGTTTCGGGAAGTACGGCAATATCCGTTTTCCCACTCACACGCCGGAGTAATTCTCCGTAATAACCAAGATTCTCGTCTCTGTCTTCCCAAATGATATGGGATTGAATCATACTGATACGTAAGCTGTCTGCCATAATAGTAAATTAAACTTTTACGAAATTTTCCGGATGACAAGCTGTCACATCCCGGTAACTTTCACGAATTGTACGAATATCCTTTTCTGCATCCCCGGTTGGATAAAACAATCCTTTAAACCCGGCTTCCTTCTTTGCATAATCAAAATAAGCGATCATGATAGGAACCTGTGCCTTTTCAGCAATATAATAAAACCCTTTCTTCCATTCTTCCACCTTTTTACGTGTACCTTCCGGTGTCACAGCCAGCTGAAAAAGTTTACGTTTATTAAACACCTCAACCATCTGGTCGGTTACCGAAGTCCGTTGATGACGGTCGACAGGCACACCACCCAGCCACGAAAACAATATATTGAACGGAAAAAAGAACCATTCTTTTTTGATTAGAAAACTGGCGTTACGCCCTAATGCCGTATAAAACAACTTTCCGACAATAAAATCCCAATTGCTGGTATGCGGGGCAACGCATATCACACATTTAGGCACATCTTCGCCAACTGGTCCCAGTTTCCATCCGGCCATGCGAAGAAGTGCCTTACAGATCGCTTTCTTCATTATTTTTCTTTACTTAGCTCTCCTATTTCGTTAGCAATAGCGTCGACTTCTGTCTGCAAATCAACTCTAAGTTTACGATAATACTCTTTTACCAGTGTTTTGTTGTCTTTGGCATCCGGAGTTCCGGCACGACGGATAAATTCATCCTGCATATCCAGTATCCTTGTCAACAGAACATCAGCTTTATCTCCCTCTACTCCAGGAATAAATAGCTTACAAACTAATACTTCAGAAAACAGTTCACCTGCTACATAGCTGATTTCTTTCTTTAAAATTCTTCTTTTAGCCATAATTTTCGCATTAAAATATCTACAAATCTACAAAATCCTTTATTAAATAACTCACACCGCAGGAAAAAAGATAAAAATAATGTATCTTTGCAGCTTCAAATTCTCTGATTATAAACAAAATCGTTTATGGATACAAAGACAACAACGCCAGAATATCTCTTTGAAAGCAGTTGGGAAGTCTGTAATAAAGTGGGAGGGATCTACACAGTGCTGTCTACAAAAGCGCACACTCTGCAACAGATGTTTAACGATAAAGTGGTATTTATCGGACCTGATGTGTGGGGACCCGCTAACGCTCCGGACTTTATCGAAGATGATGCTCTGTTTGCTGATTGGAAAAAACATGCAAGAACCACTGACAAACTAAAAATGAAAGTCGGACGCTGGAACGTACCTGGTACTCCTCCGGTGGTATTAATCGACTTCAAGCCTTTTTTCAGTGATCGGGACGCTTTCTTTTACTCCATGTGGGAAAACTTCAGGGTAGATTCGATGCACGCTTATGGCGACTATGACGAATCCTGTATTTTTGCCTATGCAGTAGGAAAAGTGATTGAAAGTTTCTACAACTTCTATAATCTTTCCGATAAGAAAGTTACAGCACTGTTCAATGAATGGATGCTGGGTATGGGAGCGCTTTATATCAAAAAGCAAATCCCCGCCATTGCAACCCTGTTCACTACTCATGCTACATCTATCGGCCGTTCCATTGCCGGCAACAACAAAGCATTATATGCTTATATGGACGGATACAACGGCGACCAGATGGCGAAGGAACTGAATATGGAGGCCAAACATTCGCTGGAAAAGCAAACCGCTCACCATGTGGACTGTTTCACGACAGTCAGCGATATCACTGCCCGGGAGTGTAAGCAATTACTGGACAAGGCTCCGGATATTGTTACCCCGAACGGTTTTGAGCCCAACTTCGTTCCCGAAGGAAAAGAATATACCAAGAAACGTGCAGAAGCTCGCAAGACATTGATCAATGTAGCCGAGAAATTACTGGGATGTCCCATCTCTCCGGATGCATTGCTCGTATCGACCAGCGGACGGTATGAATACCGCAACAAAGGGATCGATGTCTTCATCGAAGCCATGAACCGTGTACGCAATTCAGGAGAATTACAACGTGAAGTCGTTGCCTTCCTGATGGTTCCGGCCTGGGTCCGCGACGCACGCGCCGACCTGAAAGAGGTGATTGAAAAAAATATTCAGACCACCTCTCCCATGCAAATGCCTTTTATTACCCACTGGCTGAATCTGATGGATCAGGACAAGGTATTAAATTATATCTCACACGCAGGATTCACAAATCAGGCTTCCGAAAAACTGAAAATAATATTTGTGCCCTGTTACCTGGACGGACGCGACGGAATCTTTAACAAGCCCTATTACGATCTGCTGATCGGTATGGACGCAACTGTATATCCGTCATACTACGAACCCTGGGGATACACTCCACTGGAAAGTGTTGCCTTTGGCATACCGACAGTAACGACCAATCTGGCCGGCTTCGGCCTTTGGGCGGAAAAAAGTGTCTCCGGCAAAAACATCAGCGAAGGTGTGGCTGTTATTGAACGGACAGACTTCAACTATTTCGATGTTGCTGATGCTATCACTGCTTCAATCCTCTCACTCGTCAAGAAAGACAAAAAAGAAGTTGAAGAAATACGCAAACGCTGTTTTAAACTGGCAAAGCAGGCTGAATGGAGTAAATTCATTGTTTTCTATCAAAAAGCTTTCAGCGACGCATTGGAAGCTGCAACTAAAAGAAACAGTTAAACATAGCTCATAATTAGCAAGATAATTCTATCTTTGCCACAGTTTTTTACATCTTATTAAAAGTTGAATCATTTTAAATCTCACAATAATGAAAATCAAGGCGAATAACGCAAACAGTCCGATCTGGAAGGACGTTTATTCACATTCGATGCTTCCCGAAGCATTACAACCCTTACACGAAATGGCTACTAATTTGTGGTGGGTATGGAATCATGAAGGAGCTAAATTATTTGGAAAAATCGACAAAGACCTTTGGGTATCTACGGAAGGTAACCCGGTGCTTTTACTCCAAAGCTTATCATTCAAACGTATTGAAGAAATCCAGGCCGACAAAGTATTGATGGCCGAAATCCAGGAAGTTTACGCCAGCTACAGAAAATATGTGGACGTAAAACCGGATGCTACTAAACCGTCTGTTGCATATTTCAGTATGGAATACGGACTCACCAACGTGTTGAAAATATACTCCGGTGGTCTGGGTGTTCTGGCAGGTGACTACCTGAAAGAAGCCAGCGACAGTAACATTGATCTGACAGCTGTAGGTTTCCTGTATCGTTACGGATACTTTACACAATCACTGTCTATGGACGGACAGCAGATTGCAAACTACGAACCGCAGAACTTCAACTCTTTACCTCTTTCTCAGGTAATGCAGTCAAACGGCGAACCAATGGTATTGGAAGTACCTTACCCAGGTAGAACCGTATATGCTCATATCTGGAAAGTAAGCGTAGGACGTGTTCCTTTGTATCTGATGGATACAGACATTCCTCAGAACAGTGAATGGGACCGTTCAATCACTCACCAGTTATATGGAGGCGACTGGGAAAACCGTATGAAACAGGAATACCTGTTAGGTATCGGCGGTATCCTGATGCTGGATAAACTGGGTATCAAAAAACAGATCTATCATTGTAACGAAGGCCACGCAGCATTGATCAATGCTCAGCGTCTGGTTAACTATATCCAAAACGACGGACTTACTTTCAATCAGGCATTGGAAGTTGTACGCGCTTCTGCTCTTTATACAGTACATACTCCGGTTCCTGCCGGACACGACTATTTTGACGAAGGCCTGTTCGGCCGCTACATGGGTGAATTCCCCGGTAAGCTGGGTATCAGCTGGCAGGAATTTATCGATATGGGACGCGAAAACCCGGGTTCTAACGAAAAGTTCTCTATGAGTGTATTCGCTTTGAATACTTGCCAGGAAGCAAACGGCGTAAGCTGGTTGCACGGAAAAGTATCACAACGCATGTTTGCTCCGGTATGGAAAGGATATTTCCCGGATGAACTGCATGTAGGATATGTAACTAATGGCGTACACATGCCGACATGGGCTTCTACAGAATGGAAACGTTTCTTCCACCAGCGTTTCGGTGAAAAATTCTTTGAAGACCAATCCAACAAAAAACTTTGGGAAGCTATCCAGAACGTCAACGACGACGATATCTGGGAACTGCGCAAAACTCTGAAAAATAAACTGATCGAATACATCAAAGGCCAGTACAAACAGAGCTGGTTGAAGAATCAGGGAGACCCTGTAAAGGTTGTTTCTATCCTTGAAAAGATCAACCCGAATGCGTTGCTGATCGGTTTCGGCCGTCGTTTCGCCACTTATAAACGTGCACACTTATTGTTCACAGACCTTGACCGTTTGGCTAAGATCGTAAACAATGAAAAATATCCGATCCAGTTCGTATTTACCGGAAAAGCCCACCCGGCTGACGGCGGCGGACAGGGATTGATCAAACATATCGTAGAAATCTCACGTCGTCCGGAATTCCTGGGTAAGATCATCTTCCTCGAAAACTACGACATGCGTCTGGCACGTCACCTGGTTGCCGGTGTCGACGTTTGGTTGAACACTCCGACCCGTCCGCTGGAAGCATCAGGTACATCCGGTGAAAAAGCAGAGATGAACGGTGTACTGAACTTCTCCGTACTCGACGGATGGTGGTACGAAGGTTATAAAGAAGGCGCTGGTTGGGCATTGACCGACAAGCGTACTTACGAAAACCAGCAGTATCAGGATCAGTTGGATGCCGCTACGATCTACCATATATTGGAAACAGAGATCATCCCGACTTACTATGCTAAAAACAGCAAGGGATACTCTCCCGAATGGATCCAGTATATCAAGAACTCAATGTCTCAGATCGCTCCCGACTATACAATGAAACGTATGTTGGACGATTATATCAGCCGTTTCTACAGCAAACTGGCTAACCGTTCCGCTCATTTGCGTGAAGGTAACTACGCTGAAGCCAAAGCTATCGCAGCATGGAAAGAAGAAGTGGCAGAACATTGGGACAGCTTCCAGGTTGAATCATTCACTTGCAGCAAGGATCTGGCTATCGACGGACCGGTTGTAGGCAAAGAATATTCATTCAATCTGGTAATCGACCGCAAAGACCTTCAGGGAATGCTTGGAGCTGAAGTGGTTGTGACCAAAGAAAACTCGGAAAATCATCAGCTTGAATTGCTTTATACAAAACCGTTCGTGCTGAAGAAAGAAGAAGGTTCTAAACTGTTCTTTGAATTGAAAACAACTCCGAGCGAAGCTGGTGTTCATAAAATGGGCTTCCGTGTTTACCCTGTAAACAAAGAATTGCCTCACCGTATGGACTTTGCTTATGTTCGTTGGATTCAGTTATAATAAACAGTTATAGCAAATATGAAAAAGGATGCTTCCATAACGGGGGCATCCTTTTTTCATATTTATTTAATATCCAGGATTCTGTGTCAGATTTCTATTCAGGGAAAGTATATTTTCGGGAATCGGAAAGACAGTCGTATAACCACTGCTTTCTCCCGGTAACTGCGGACGGCTGCTATAGGTCCGTGTAAAAAGACCAAAGCGGACCAGATCCTGCCTCCTCCACCCTTCCCAGGCAAATTCCAGTTGACGTTCGGCCAGTATATTATCTAAAGTAGCCTGACGGTCCGGTATTCCGACACGGGAACGGACCTGATTCAACTCTGCATCCCCGTTTCCCCCGTTACGGACCAATGCTTCACTTTTCATCAGCAAAACATCGGCATAACGGAACAGCACAATATCATTATCCATCAGCTTCCCGTCTTTAGTCGCCGTTTTATCGATTGCATATTTCTTCATACGGGCACCCGCCACCTTCTCAAACGGTTTGCCGGATATATCCACATCCACCTTCCAGGGCAGATATTCCAACACCTGCCCGGTATCGAGCCGAACGGTATCCCCATTCAGATCAAGCACAACACCGGCAAAATAGCATTTACTGAAACGAGCATCGACCGAATCCGTATCATAACCGAAAGTCCGGAGTGCTTCTATTGTAGCGGCAGAGCCATTCTCACCGGATAATCCGTAAGCCTTCGCATGATTATAATGACGGGAGCGAAACAGGTATTGCATCTGGTTCGTATAAAAATTCTTATCCATCGGAATCGTAAAGATATTCTCTACAGAGGTTTCGTTAAATACGGAAAAGTTCTCTTCATAAGTACGTGACAACTGATAACCAAGCGCTGTTATGGAATCGCAATAAGCGATCACGGTTTCCCACGCATTCAACCGTTGACCGCCGACTTCAAAAAACACACTTTTTCCATCCGGCTGACTTCCGGTCGTCCAGTTATTATTTGTGTAAACTTCGGCATTCAAAGCCAGTTTAGCCAACAGAAAATAAGCAACCGGACGTGTCAAACGCCCGTAATAGTCACCGAGCTGGTTACTACGCTCCGCACTTAGCAACGGTGCTGCTTCCTGCAATTCTTTTACCACAAACTCAAACACTTCCTGCCGGGTACTCTGCTTTACATCTTTCATCGGAGTGGATGACGACAATACAAGCGGAACACGTCCGAACATATCCACCAGGTAATAATAATACATGGCCCGGAAAGCACGCACCTCAGCCATATAAGCCGGGATATACCGGTTGTTCGTCTGCTTATAAAATTCGTCCAGACGTTCCAAAGACTTATTGCTCAACACAATCACCTTATACAAATACTCCCAGGTCGCCCGTATGGCATCACTGCTGACACCCCATTTATGCAGAAACAAACCTTGCCAGAAACCACCGTCATACCAGTCACCGCCACGGGTCGGAAGGATCGCCTCATCCGTCGTAAAGGTATTCAGGTCATATATTCCTCGGTAAGTTCCCTGTAATCCCTGGCTATCGCTGTAACCACCTACATAATTATAAAGCGTTGCAACCGTGTTCAGGTAGACCGAAGTGGCATTATCATAGGCTTCCTCTTCCGAAATTTGATCTCGCGGATTCTCTTCCAGGAACTTACTACAGGAAAGAAAAGTAAAACCGCACAAAATATAGGATAGTAAAACTAACTTCTTCATCACTACTAATTATTAAAATTGAAAACTCAAACCGACCGTATAAGAACGGTAAACCGGATAATTCCGCTTATCGTCTATCCCCAGCGTATTATTCACAATATAACTATTGATCATAGGAGTCAGGCCGGAATAGCCGGTGATCGTTGCCAGATTATTGACAGAACAGGACAACCGCAGGTTCTGCACATATTTCTTCCACTTGCCCAGCGGGACATTCCATCCCACGGTCAGATAGTCAAAGTTGATGTAATCACCTTTCTCCAACCAGTAATCCGTTGCCGTCTGATCCTTTATATTCTGCTCCGGAGCACCTTGCATCACATTGTAATCAGGGAAACTGCCCATATTCATATAAGTAAGGGAAGTCCCGTTGTATATCTTATGCCCGAAGGCTCCGTTTATCTGTAAAGAGACATCGAACTGCTTGTAGCGGAAACTGATATTCGATCCCAGCATCGTCTTGGGAGTCGCCTGTCCGGCAATGTAACGGTCTTCGCCATCTTCCAGATTCACACCATCGCCATTCAGGTCGGCAATCTCATATCTGTAACTACCATCCTCCTGCTGTGTCAGCCCGGTACAATGAGGAAGATAAAAGACACCTAAAGGCTGTCCGACAATCTGATAGACGATATGGTTATAACCTCCGTGGAAACCAGCGCCATTCAGATCGGAGATACTGGTATATTCCGGTGCCGACATCTGTTCGCCTTTGTACATACCGCTCAGGGACAGGAGTTTGTTCTGCTGGAAAGTAACGTTGACATTGATGCTCAATTCCATATCTTTCGTTTGCAAGGGAGTAACGCCGAAACCCAGTTCGACACCGCTATTCCGCATCGAACCGAGGTTTGCCAACAGTTTATTGTAGGCAAAAGGCGGAACGCTCACATCATAAAGATAAAGCATATCGCTGGTCTTCGAATGATAATAATCGACAGTCATCAACAGACGGTTACGGAAGAAACCGACATCTATCCCTGCATTCACGGTACGTTTTACTTCCCATTTCAGGTCGGGGTTGGCATTCCGGATTACCCCCATCGTTACCGTCGGGCTACCTCCTACCGATACCACGCCATTGGGTTTCACCAGTTGCAGGGAGTTATAAGAATCGATCGCATCCTGATTACCGGAAAGACCGTAGCCGGCACGCAGTTTCAGATTATTCAGAAAAGTGAACTGTTTCATAAAATCCTCCTCCGTGATTATCCAGGCAGCTGAGACAGAAGGAAAGAACCCCCATTTATTATTCTTGCCGACTTTGGAGGAAGCATCCGCACGGGCATTGACCGTCGCCACATATTTCCCGGCATACATATAGTTGACACGTCCCAGAAAAGAGCTCAACCGTGGGTCTTCATAATAAGAGTTCGTTCCCTCCCAAAGACGTACGGCCCCTGCCTGCAAATTATTATATCCGAATTTATCCGTTGAGAAATTCGTAACAGTTGTATAAAATCCGGTCAGGATATTCTTCTGAGCTTCCGCCAGTCCAAGCGCATCCAGGTGATGCTTTCCCCAATCATTCGAATAACTCAGCAACAAATTACCCAACAAGTCCTCCATCTTCCTTTCTCCTTTATAGGCTTGTCCGTGCGCCCATACCGTGGTCGGCAGATACTGAGAGTTATCTATTATATTATATGTATAGGAACCGAAGGCTGAAAACTTAACCTGTTTGCTCAGATTGACCGTAAACTTCAGATGGGTATTGAAATGGGCATTCGAATCATCATCTTTCACCTCCAGCCAGGCAAGCGGATTGGTAATCTGACTGGCATTGGTTACCCCGTTCCATGCTCCGGTCTGCTCGTCCCGATGGTTCGGGAATGTCGGATTAAACGCGGCTGCCGAATAGAAAGTCTTCTGGATATCATTCAGATAACGGTTCTTTTGCAGGGAACCGAAGACACCCAGGTCTATCTTCAACCGATCATTGAAAGCACGCTGGGCGATATCCAGTTTAACGGTAAAGTTCTGGAAATCGTTTGTCCGTACCACGCCGTCCCGGTCCATAACACCGAGGGAAGCACGATAGTTGGACGTTTCAGAGCCTCCTCCCAAAGCTATATGATGATTCTGCACAATCCCGGTCCGGGTTATCTCATCCGGGAAATTCGTATTATAACCCAGATCCAGTATGTCGATATTACGTTCGGAAGCCACCGCCCGGAAATCGTCTCCCGACAGCATCTTCATATTCTTATAGACAGCCTCCACCCCAAAACTGCCATCGTAACTGATACTGAAAGCGCCGCCTTTCCCTTTCTTCGTCGCCACCTCGATCACCCCCGAAGCACCACGCGAACCGTACTGTGCCGTCTCGGAAGCATCTTTCAGGATAGTAAAACTCTCGATATCCGCCGGATAAATGGAACTAAGCGTATTCAGGTCGGAAGAAACGCCATCGATAATGACCAGCGGGTCGTTCCCTCCGGTCAGCGAAGTCGTTCCCCTCACCCGGACAGCACTCAGTGCAGCCGCCCTGTTTGCTCCGGTAGAGATACTGACCCCCGCCGCCTGTCCGCTCAAAGCGTTCAGCGAACTAGAGACAAATCCCTTGTTCATACGTTTTTCGGAAACTTTATCAACAGAACCTGACATGGTCCGCTGATTCCCCATTGCATATCCAACGGCTATCTCATCATCCAGCCGTATGGAATCAGGTACAACCGTCCTGAATGTATCCGTCGGTAACGGAGCGACCTGCGCCTGCCCTTCAATCCCCCGGACAGCTAATAAAAATATCGGAAATATGAATAAAGAAGAATAGAACTTAACCATATGCATATCGATTTAAGATTGTGAACCCCTTTTCAATAAAAACTACCGACCGCAAGGGATTGTTCATAAATATAATAAATGTTTTTAAATCAATGCTTATTTCTGTAATATTACTTGTATTGGCAGGTTCAGAATTAATCAGATATGAATTTAAACTATAACATATCCCCACTGCTATGGGGATATTCCCCCATTGTAATGGGGATTATTCCCCTCCTATAGGGGGAAAATTCCCCACACAAATAAAAAAAGTGGGGAATTTCTTACGATGACTCAAATAGTATCAGAAGCGAGTCCATTCTTTCTAAACAAGCCTTCCCCCTGTCCCCCATTTAGTGATAATTAATAGTCCTCGCAAATAAATTATTTACGGAAATATTTCTTTATTCAGCAATACATTGTACCTTTGTCCTCGTTAAAAAAGAAAGTATTATTATAAGTAATAACATATAAAACTTATTATTATGTCTAAAGTAACAGTTGTTGGCGCCGGTAATGTAGGTGCTACTTGCGCAAATGTTCTTGCCTTCAATGAAGTGGCAGACGAAGTTGTAATGCTTGATGTTAAGGAAGGCGTTTCCGAAGGCAAAGCAATGGATATGATGCAGACAGCTCAGCTGCTGGGTTTCGATACTACAGTTGTAGGTTGCACAAACGACTATGCTCAAACAGCAAATTCTGATGTTGTTGTTATCACTTCAGGTATTCCCCGTAAACCGGGTATGACTCGTGAAGAGTTGATCGGTGTAAACGCTGGTATCGTGAAGAGTGTAGCTCAGAACATCCTGAAATATTCTCCGAATGCAATTATCGTAGTTATCTCTAACCCGATGGATACAATGACTTACCTGTCATTGAAATCTCTGGGCTTGCCGAAAAACCGTATCATCGGTATGGGTGGCGCATTGGATAGCTCTCGTTTCAAATATTTCCTGTCTCAGGCATTAGGATGCAATGCTAACGAAGTAGAAGGTATGGTAATCGGTGGTCACGGTGATACTACAATGATTCCGTTGGCTCGTCTGGCTACTTACAAAGGTATCCCTGTAAGCAAACTGCTGAGCGCTGAAAAATTGCAGGAAGTTGTTGCTTCTACTATGGTTGGTGGTGCTACACTGACAAAACTGTTGGGTACTTCTGCATGGTATGCACCGGGTGCAGCAGGAGCATTCGTTGTTGAATCTATCATCCACAATCAGTGCAAAATGGTTCCTTGTTCAGTTTATCTGGAAGGAGAATACGGCGAATCAGATCTTTGTATCGGCGTTCCTGTTATCCTGGGTAAAAACGGTATCGAAAAGATCGTTGAACTGGAACTGACAGCTGAAGAAAAAGAATTGTTCGCTAAGAGCGCTGCCGCTGTTAAGGGAACAAACGCTGCACTGAAAGAAGTAGGTGCTTTATAATCAAGAAACAAACTCGTTGATTATATAGTAAAGAGGATAGCTCCATAGAGGTTATCCTCTTTTTTTATGAGAATATATATAACTTTGATTTTACCTTTTTTACAGATACATAATACATATCTTTTCCATACCGGAAAAATATGGAGGAGCCTTTATTATTTTATCATTATCTTTACCTCAAAAAGTATTATGATCCGTCCAATGACATTGCATGATATCGCCGAGATCGTTGCGATCTATGCCCACTACGTGAATAACACGGTAATCACCTTCGATACGGAAGTTCCATCCGAAGCGGAAATGCGTCAGCGGCTGGCTCCCGTCATAGAAAACTTTCCGGCATGGGTCTGCGTTGAAGACGGGAAAGTTATCGGTTACTGCTATGCCCACGAATGGAAAACCAAGAAAGCCTACAACACAACCGTAGAAACGACTATCTACCTGCATCCCGACTATCCCGGCAGAGGATACGGCCGGTCATTAATGAACCAACTGATCGAAGACTGCCGCAACCGCTCATTTCATGTGCTGGTTGCCTGCATCACCATCCCCAATGCCCCCAGTGTAAAACTACACGAAAAGCTACACTTCAAACAAGTCTCCAGCTTCCATGAAGTAGGCCGCAAATTCGACCGTTGGCTGGATGTGGCCGACTATGAGCTGATTATTGAGTAATCACTCAACAATTTCTCTTTTGGCAATAGAAAGCATATATCCTATATCCGGCAATGTTTTAATAGCCAGGCTATCATCCACTAGCAAAAGAGTTCTCAATTTCGATATAAAATTATTCAAGCTAGCTTCATAAAGATCACAATCATTCCAAATTTCCTTATAAAAACAATTACGGGAAACCACTTCGCCTTGTTTTTCTATTAACAATAACAATATTTGATATTCAGTTTTACTAAGCTTCTTTATCAGTCTATTGTCAACAAGCAAATCGCGAGTCTCCTTATTCAATTGCAACCTGCCAAAAGGAACCAAGCATGAAGGTCCTGGAAAACAGGCATATTGCCGGATGTAGACAATCAGTTCTTCCATATCAAACGGCTTTTTAATATATACTTTTCCACCAGCCTCTATACCTTGAGCAATCTCATATCCTCTAACATGCGACGAAACAAATAAAATAGGAATTGTAATACCACGGGACTGTATCTCAGAAGCAAACTCAATCCCATTATCTTCCCCCATTTCAACATCCAACACTATTATATCGGGTTCAAAAGAAAGAACTGCATTTACTGCTCCATATAAAGACGATTGAAAAATGGCCTCCATCTCTTCCTCTTTTAAAAAAGACACGATCATATTTCCTAACAAAATATCATCATCGAAAACTATTACTTTTATTTTTTTGTCTGTATTTAGCATGGCAACGTTATAAAAAATGTACAACCTTTCCCCTCTACACTTTGAAAAGCGAGAGAGCCCCCCATATCCTTTATCACCCGAGCTGTATATAACAATCCCAAACCATGCCCCCTAGGCTGATTGTGGTGATCGCCTCTGCAAGATTGGATAAAAAGTTTTTTTGTAAGTTTGGCAGGTATCCCCCATCCCGTGTCTTTTATTGTAATAGTATATTCATCAGAACTGTTTTCAAGAAAAATCTCAATCGCCACATTTTCATCGGAATACTTTAATGAGTTATCCAATAGATTTGTAATGCAATTTCCCAAGTAAAAAGGATCTACATTAACCCATTCGGTTGTCAACTCATTTTCTATTGATAATACAAAATGCTTATCAGAGTAGAGTCTAGATAAATTACCTACGACGGAATTTATCAATCCTACCAAATCAACATATTCTTTTTTATATGAAATTGGTAGATCTCTCATTTTCAAAACTGATAATAAAGTTTCAATCGCATTACTCAATGTATACAATTGTGCTTTACAATTCAAAAAAGACTGTTTCTTCGCCTCATCGCATTCTTTACCTGCAAATCTGGAAATGAGCAGATAAGTTAAATTCAAAGGAGATTTCAAATCATGTATGGTTCCATATATAGCCAACATATTCGATTTCAACATCTTTTCTCTTTTCAATATATTAAGCAACAAATAAATCAGACATCCGATACTAATCACCATTGCCCAACATGAGATATCATTAATTCTTTTCATTTTCCCTATAATAAAAGAGGAGGGAATAACTGTCGAACATTGCAAAGATAAAGCATCAGAAATTTTTATACACGGAGAGATATAAACATAATCATCTTCTTTTTTCACATCGCATCCGATAGTATTGACCATCCGCCCATTTTCATATAGCTCTAATTTATAGATGAACATAAGATTGAGCGCATCCAAACGCTTTTGCAAATATTTATCCATTTCAAACAGATCAAAAGGCAAAGAGCCGACTCTCTCCTGTTGGACATAGATATTCAACAGGTTGTTGAAAAACAGGGAGTAATCTTCATAATAAGTTTTCTTCATATTATAAATCCAGATCCCCTGATTTATAATGATTGACAGGAAACCTACTATAAGGATGATGCTCGCAACTTTCATATACTACAAAATAGATACAAATATAACCAAAAAAAACATCTTTGATTACTCATTTATGATATAATGGTTAGATCGCATAATACCAATGAATAGTAATTTTGCCTCAATTTAAAATTCAACAATATGAAAAAAAATTATTATTTATCTATTTTAGTGCTAATTGGCACAGTGTTATTTTCTTGTCAGTCCATATTCGACGAAGAAAGTAAAGTTTCAAACAATCCTCAAGATTATATCGGACAACTCCACAATGAAGGTATGGATTACATTTTAGATGAAATAACCCAGTTACCTAAAACAAAATCAGGAATAAGACCTGTTGACATCTCATATATCAAGCAAGCAACTATTTCTTTTATGAAGAAGAAAGAACTACTTAATAATAAAATCACGAAATCGACAGACAACTATAATCTCCCTGATTCCATTAATTTCTCCGATGTAACTATGACTAATATTCAAAAAGATTATCTCATACGTTTGATCGATATCCTATCGGTTCCCAAAGAAGCTGATTTCAAAAAAATAACCAATAATATAATTGAATTTGAAAACGAAATATTACAAAATGAAGCTATTAGCGATAATGAAAGTTTTCCTATCTCATGTGGATGTTCTGTTGCTCGTTATTCTGCAATATATTGGACTGAAAATCTAGAAAAATGGAAAGTCGAAATCATAGGGATAAAAAATTCCCAACAAAAAATCATTACAACGAAAAGCGGAGATCCTGAAGAAGGTTTTTGGGATGGCGTATGGGATATAGCGAAAGAAGATGCGATAGGTGCTGCTTTGGGAGCTCTGGGAGGAGCAGGCATAGGCGGAGTAGGAGCTGTACCAGGAGCCATAGGTGGGGGATGTATCGCTTCTGGTACAGAAGCTGCTCACAAAATATTTTAAATTACAACAAGATGAAAAATATAATAAAATGGACTCTATTCGCATTATTTATCTATGCGTTCTTTTTTCTATCAAACATAATAATAGAAAGAGGAGATAACAATCTTAGCTATCTTCTTTATAGGAGCCTTATGTTCTCTTTTCCCTGTTGTTTCTTTTTTATAAATGTCACAAGATATATACAGAAGAAAAAAATAATACTCAAAGAATTATATATTAATTCTTTTTTATTTTACATCATACAATCATTAATATTCTATAAATTAAGTATTATAAATGATCTAAAATCGAACTATCTATTATCCAATATAGAAGCATTAATTCTAACTTTCATAATTCTATTAATTATAATAGGTACTGTAAAGTATAAAACAAACAAGTAACTTTAATCTAAATTAGTCTATTCTGTTTTATAAGAATAGACTAATTATTTTATCTAACAATTACTAATGAAAAGCAGATTGTACATTTCAAATAAATGGGAAACAAATCTATTACCAAGCACTTTATTAACCTGTTTATTATTTTTCTACCCCTTGATAACAAATAATATTAATTATGGATATCTAAAAGAAATATTTGTTTTCAGTATTAGTATAATATTCATTTTACATTATCTACTATTCAAAAACCGAATATTCATATACATATATGATATTTATATAGCTATAGGGATAACATACATTATTTTTAATATTAAGAACTGGGATAATGACACTTATGTAATCATCTGTTACATTATTCTGTTTTTCTGCATATCAAAGACACGATGGAATATTAATATCCTACTCATTATTATTTCAATAAGTACAATACATGCTCTCATATCAATATACAACAATTATACATCACCTTTAATTGGCATAATGAGAAACTCCGGCATAACGGGTATATATCTGGCCATAACTTATCCGATTGGATTCTATTTCTTATTGAATACCAAGGATATTATGCAGAAAATCATATATGGATCAAACTCAGTACTGATTATTATCAGCATATATCTAACAGATTCAAGAAGTGCTATTCTATCCATATCAATATGTACTATTTACATTTATATAAAGAGCAGTAACACAATAATTAATCATATAAGGAAGATTAATATAAAACAAACAACTATTTGCATTTTATTATTTACATCACTAGGTATATTATTTCTATACAATTTAATCAATCACAGAAAAGACTCTGTAGATGGTCGAATCCTTATATACAAGATAACTACAAAAATGATATTCGACAAACCCATTCTCGGTTTCGGCTATAACACTTTCTATTCTGTATATCCAGATTACCAGGCATCTTATTTCAGTACAAATCCAGATAGCAAATATAAAATATTCGCTGATAATACTAAATATGGATTTAACGAAGTTCTACAAATAGGAGCTGAGTATGGAATAATAGGAATAATACTTACATTAATATTCATAATATATTTGCTTACAATCAAAACGAATGAAAATAAGTTCATTATATCTCCTTTAAAATATTCAGTTCTATCTATATTAATAGTTTCACTATCAAGTTATCCATTAAGAAGGGTTGAAACATTATTAACAATAACAATCCTTATTGGAATACTTGCGTCATTTGAAAAAAGGATTCTTTTTTCTTTCAATAAAATACAATGCAAATTATTAATTATACTATTTTCTTTTTTCAGCTTTAGCTTCATTGGATCTATAATAAACAGAAAAAACCCATACACTATTTGGCAAAATACAAAAAACACATCAATATCGGATAAAGAAAAAATGACAATTTACAATTCTATTAAAGACAAGTTAAAATATGACACACAGTTTCTATACAATTATGCTGTCATACTATCTAAATGTCAAAAAAATGAAGAAAGCAATATTTATTTAGACAAAATATTAACGCACATGAACACATCATCTATCTGGATATTAAAAGGGAACAACTATAAAAACATCAACAATCTTCACGAAGCCATAAAATGTTATACCTACGCTTCTAAAATAGTCCCAAATAGAATCTTCCCTTTATATCAATTAATGCTTATATACAAAGAATACAACAAACAAAATCAGATGATAAAAATAGCAAAACATATTAAGGAGTTTAATGTAAAAATACCATCTTATACTACACAAAAAATAAAAGAAGAAGCAAATGAAATTATTTCAATATATAATTAATAAAAAAATAATTGTTATATTTTCAACAACGATTACTTTTATATGTGCTGTTTGTATCATAAAGAACAATACAGATATACTTTCTTATAAATCAGACAACGATAATCTGTATAAAGTTTTAAAACATTATAAAAACGACAAAGAAAAATATAACGCAGCATTATTTTTAATTAAAAATATGGCAAACAAATATACCCATAAAGTAATAATAAAAGATTTATCAGACACAAATACACATTTCTCTTTATTTGACAAACACATAAATAAAAACAATTATAAATTCATATTGGACTCTTTAAATCTGCATATCAAAACAGATCTTATGTATGACACACAATATATTGATCCTCAATATTTAATAGAAAATTGTAACAAAGCATTTTATGCATGGAAAAACTATCCTTGGTCTAAAGGATATACAAAAAGTATATTTTACGAGTATATCCTACCATATAGAATAAATAAGGAAAATCTAACAGACTGGAGATCATTCTTCATGAAACGCTATAAACCATTGATTGATACTATGAAAAATGAAAAGACAATAAAAAATATTGCGCAATTAATAATCAAAGACATTAACAATCAAATATCTTACTCCAACAATTCACTCAATATTAAACCTTCTTTAGATTACAAAGAAGCTTTTTTATCTTCAAAAGGAAACTGTTCTGTCATAGCAGATATTATAGTACTGGCATTACGATCTATGGGCATTGCATCAACGAAAGACTATATTCCCTTATGGGGGAATACAAATAATGGACATGTCGAAGTCGTTTATTTTGATGAAGATTGTAATCCAGTAATGTTGCAAACAGGAAATTGGCTAGCCGCCCATCCTCCGAAAATATTCCGACAAGTATACTCTAACACAGAATTGACTAATATTGAAATGTTTGATAATAATTACTATCTAGATGTAACAAATGAATATATAGCGACATCAAATATCAAGATTTCAATTAAATCAACACAAAAAGATATTTACTTAGCTGTATTCAATAATAATAAATGGAAAGAGATCACTAAAGGAGAAAGGATTGATGATAAATCATATAAATTTCACAATATTGGAAGATCCATTATGTATTTACCAATCTCTAAAACAGATTATGGTGGCATAAAAACAATGGGAGTCCCTCTTTCTGTTGATTTTCTTGGCAATATAAAAAAATACAAAATCAACAACAAGAACACATTACATATTAATCTCACCCAATACCTAGCTAGCCTTCACATAACAGACAATATCAATAACTATGAATTAGCTTACTGGAATATTAGTCATTGGAGTTCAATAAGTATCTCCGGAGATCAATATAAAACTCTCTATGCACAGGATGTCCCTTCAAATACAATATATATAATTCTAGACAAAAGGGACTTAAAGTTCAAAGGAAGAATTTTCACATACGATAATGATATCAAAATATGGTAATAATCTTCTTGTCATTTTTGATATTCCATTAATTTGTTTACATTAGAGACCTCTACGGAAAACCAGAAAACAAATGTCTATATACAAATATATATTATTTACAGCTATATTCTTTATTGGAATGTTAATTATAAGTTCCGTTAAAAACTTATTTTTTGGATTTGGAACTCAATTACTCTATGCTATTGAGTGTTCTTCATATTGGTTCTTTTTTACTATCATCTATACACAATGTAAAAGAAAAAATAAAATACGCTATTCCCGATATATACTTTTACTATGCTTGTCATTTATCTCTAGTACAGTGATTTGTAACCTGGCAAATGTATACACGGGAAAAATTGAAAGCCTAATAATATTACGACCATTAGTTATGAATATTTTCCTGGCCATTATTATACAGTTGTTATTGATATACCATAAGGATAACGCCTAAACAACTAACAAAAGTTCCTTATTTTGTATTCTAAATACAGTTGTCTCCTAAAGCAAATACTACTTGTTCCTAATCTGAACATACTTATCTGCTAATTTTTTGACCTGGGTAAAAAACGTTTAGCACCTAGGTCGAAAACGTTTACTACCCAGGTCAAAAAATCAACGGATAGGTATCTTTATATTAGCATACAGTTATTTTAAGATCAGAAAGAAGTAGTATTTGGGTTATAAAGAAGTAGTCGGACGGCTATACAACAGATACCTATATGAAACTGTTGCATGAAAAAATAAGAGAGTGTCAAAACAGACACATTTACCTCTTAAAAGTATTGGTTTTTCTTTGATTAACCCATAAGAGACAGGTTTTAGGTATCCATCAATTCCCGGAGTGGATGGTTATAAAAAAAGAGGACACCGCCCAAGCAATATCCTCTCTTCTTTTCTATAATAAACGTCTTACCTTCCGATAATACCCAGCTTCGAATCATTGATAAAGTCAATGATATGCTGTATTTCATCACTCATCGGCACCTGATCCTTAATCATCAGCAAGGCATCGAAAATACTGGTCTTTCCCTGGTAAACGATACGGTATGCATGACTGATATGCTTGATCACCTTTTCACTCACCCCCTGGTGGGAAAGGATTACGGAGTTGACCCCGTAGTAGGAAATCGGTTCCTGAGCCGCCACGATATAAGGAGGTACATCCTTACGGAAGCGGCAACCGGTCTGTGTCATCGACCAGGTACCGACACGGCTGCCCTGACTTGCCAATATATTACCTCCGAAGATCGCATAATCTTCAAAGAAACAATTACCGGAGACCTTGCTACCGTAACCCAATACGCAATGGTTTCCGATATGTGTATCGTGTGAAATATGCACCCCTTCATGTAGGAAATTACCATTACCGATAAAAGTCTGCCCATCCGGAGTCGTGGCACGGTTGATCACTACGTTCTCACGGATCACGTTATCATCGCCTATAACGGCTAATGTCGTGTCGCCTTTATATTTGAAATCCTGGGGTTCTGCCGCAATAACAGCCCCATTGAATACACGGTTACCTTTTCCCAGACGTGCACCACCCATGATACTGGCATGAGGCATAATCACGCAATTATCGCCAATTTCTACATTCTTATCAATGTATGCAAACGGATGAACAGTAACATTCGCTCCCAGTTTTGCACCGGCATCTACATAAGCTAACGGACTAATCATAATAATCTATGTTTTAATGGTTATTACTCTCTTCCTCCACCAACAGCACTGTACAAGTTGATAACAGCCTGCATACGCTGAACGTTGTCGGATACTTCTGTCAATTGTGCGCTAAGAAGGCTCTGCTGAGCTGACAGGATTTCCAGATAAGTTGACTGGGCTGACTGGAACAAGGCTTTCGTATAGGTTACGGCCTTTTCCAATTGCTCGATCTGTTGTCTGTCCTGAATCAACATCTTGTTGGTTGCATCGTAAAGATGCAGGGCATCGCTTACTTCCTTACCAGCTTCAAGAATTGCTTGCTGATAATTCATCTGGGCGATCTTCTCCTCTGCTTTCGATACCTTCAGGTTAGCGATCAGCTTACCATTGTTGAAGATAGGCTGTGCCAGTGAAGCCAGAGCCTGGAACATGAACTGTCCCGGATTAGCAACAGTAATACCCGAACCGTTCGTCCAACCGGCTGTTGCCGTAATATTCAAACCGGGATAGAAAGCGGCACGTGCCTTGTTTGTCGTATAGTAAGCACTGGCAAGCGACATTTCCGCAATCTTCACATCCGGACGGTTTTCCAGCAACTGCAAAGGTACGCCGGCCATGATCTCGTCGGGGATCACCTGATCTTCCAATCTGCCGCGGTCGATACGTTGCGGTGCTTTAGCCAACAGTACGGACAAAGAGTTTTCCACTTCGCGAACCTGGCGTTGCAGATTGATTAACGAAGACGATACCTGATGATATACGGCTTTCATCTGAACGACTGCAGCCTCGGTTGTCATACCGGCCGTCTTCATTGCTTCCATCGCGCGTACATTTTCTTTATAGATAGCAACCGTTTCGGTTGTGATCTCTACCTGACGGTCGAGCATCAGCAGGGTAAAGTAAGTATTGGCAATACCACCGATCAACTGTGAACGGACAGCCTGCTGTGAATACTGGCTCTGCAAATAGATTGCTTTCTGGTCGCGGCTTGCATTGAGCAGCTTACCAAACAGGTCGACTTCCCAATTAGCAGCAGCCGGCAAAGTATAGGCTTTTGCATAGCTGGATCCTCCCATGGTGGTCAGCGAGCCTTGCGGGGCCAGGTTCAAAGACGGAAGGAAAGATAAACGGGCAGCAGTCAGCAACGTTTTCGCTTCTTCCACACGGAGAACGGCAGCCTGCATATCCACGTTATTCGCCAGTCCTTCTTCAATCAGAGCCTGCAATTTAGGATCACGGAAAACTTCCTTCCAGGAAAGGTTTCCCATATTGGTCGTATCGGCAGCCAATGTATCCGTTACCGATACCGGATCACGATACAGACCGGACGTATCTATCGTTTCAGGACGATCATAAGCCTTGTAGATGTGGCAACTGCTCAGCAGGGCAGTTGCACACATCATATATATTATTTGATTTTTCTTCATTGTCTTCTCACTTATTTTTTAGCGTACTGTTCTATTTCCGTATTCAAATCGCTGTTGTCAAGGTCTTCCCATTCGATCGGTTTCACCTTTTCCTGCAAGTACTGGAATACCACGAACAAGGCAGGAACGATCAGGATCTGGAAGATCATACCGACAAACATACCACCAATAGCGGCAGTACCCAGCGTACGGTTACCGTGAGCACCTACACCAAAGGCGAACATCATCGGCAACAAACCGACTACCATTGCCAGAGAGGTCATCAGGATAGGACGCAGACGGGCAGCGGCACCCAATACGGCAGCCCAGGTAATACTCATACCCATACGGCGACGTTCGAGGGCAAACTCTACGATCAAAATAGCATTCTTTGCCAACAGACCCATCAACATGATCAACGCGATCTGCATATAAATGTTATTCGACATTGTGCCCAATATCATCTTCAATGCCGGGATGCTACCTAACGCAGCCCAACCCTGTACAAACAGGAAGCTACCCATCAGACCGAACGGAATTGAAAGCAATACGGCCAACGGCAATACGTAACTTTCATACTGTGCACTCAGCAACAGATAAACGAACACGAAACACAAGATAAAGATCAAGCCGGTAGTACTTCCACTCGTTTCCGCCTCTTCACGTGCCATACCTCCCAACTCATAACCGAAACCGGCAGGAAGGGTGGTACTTGCCACTTCTTCCAGTGCTTTCAGTGCCTGACCGCTGGTAAATCCGTCAGCCGGGGCAACCATCAGTTTCATTGAGGTATACATGTTAAAACGGCTGATGATATCCGGACCATATACTTTCTCTATTGTAATAAACTGGGAGATCGGTGCCATTTCGTTACCGTTTCTGACCTTGATATTCTTCAACGATTCCATATTCGCTCTCATAGAAGGATCGGCCTGCACCATTACACGGTACATCTTACCGAAGCGGTTGAAGTTGGAAGCATACAGACCACCATAATATCCCTGCAAAGTCATAAGGATATCGCTCGGACTGATGCCTACTTTCTTACAGGCTGCCGCATCGATATCGATCATATATTGCGGGAAGTTCGGGTTGAAAGTAGTCTGGGCCGACTTGATTTCCGGACGGGCCGTCAATGCTGCCATATAGTCTTTGGAAACATCAAAGAATTTCTCCAGGCTACCACCGGTCTTGTCCTGCATATTCAACTCGATATCACTGGAAGCGGAATAACCCGGAATCATAGGCGGAGTAAAGAACAATACCTGTGCATCCTTCACCACTTTCTGGGCACGCATAAATAAACTACCGTAAACTACTTCCGCACTCTGCGTCATAGAACGTTCTTCCCAGTCTTTCAACTTGATGATGAATGAACCGTAAGAAGGTCCCTGACCACCGATAAAACTGAAACCGGTAATAGCCGTACGTGATTTCACAGCCGGGTCGGAAGCGATCAGACTATCTACACGTTCCATGATTTCCAATGTACGTTCCTGAGAAGCTCCGGGAGGTAATGTTACAGCTCCCATGATAGTACCCATATCTTCATTCGGCACCATACCGGTCGGCGTTACCTGCATGAAGAAGATCAACAGGGCAATAGAGGCAGCTACAGTTCCGAATGCCAGCCATTTCTTCTGGATAAAGAACAATACACGCTTCTTGTAACTCTTTAATAAAGAATCGTAAGCCACATTGAAAGAGGTATGGAAACGGGATACGAATGTCGTCTTCTTTTCACCGTGTTCATCATGAGGTTTCAGGAAAATAGCACAAAGTGCCGGACTCAATGTCAAGGCATTCAATGCCGACAAACCGATAGCAATAGCCATTGTCACACCGAACTGACGATAGAATATACCGGCTGTACCTCCCATGAAACTTACAGGGATAAACACGGACATCATCACCAATGTAATAGAAACAATCGCTCCGCCAAGTTCACTCATCGCATCGATAGATGCCTGTTTCGCCGATTTATATCCCTGGTCCAACTTGGCATGGACCCCCTCGACGACGACTATCGCATCATCGACCACAATCGCAATGGCAAGTACCATCGCACAAAGTGTCAACAAGTTGATACTGAATCCGATCAGTGACAACAGGAAGAATGTACCGATCAAGGCTACCGGAATCGCAATAGCAGGAATCAAGGTTGAACGTAAATCCTGCAAGAACACATATACCACAATAAACACCAGGATAAAGGCTTCCAGCAAAGTTTTGAGAACCTCATGGATAGAAGCATAAAGGAAGTCGTTGGCATTCATGGATACTTCAACCTTCATTCCCGGAGGCATAGTCGCCTCTGATCTCACCAGCAAATCCTGGATATTATTGATCGTTTCTGTTGCATTCGTTCCCGGCATCTGATAAACGATACATGCTACTGCATTATGGCCGTTTACTTTATTTACATAGTTGTAAGTCAAACGTCCCAATTCGATATCGGCAATGTCCTTCAGACGAAGCACTTCACCGTCGGGCAATGCTTTTACTACAATATTATCAAATTCTTCTGCTGTTTGCAGACGTCCTTTATAACGGATCGTATACTGGAACGACTGGTTTCCCTGTTCACCGAAAGAACCCGGAGCAGCCTCCACGTTCTGTTCAGCCAACACGTTCGATACATCGTTAGGCACCAGCTTATATTGTGCCATTACATCCGGCTTCAACCAGATACGCATAGAATAATCGGTACCCAATACGTTGGCATCACCGACCCCTGGTACACGCTGTACTTCAGGAATCAGGTTGATCTTTGCATAGTTTTCCAGAAATTTCTGGTCGTAACGGTCTTCCGCATCATAAACGGCAAAAACAACCAACATGGAGTTCTGACGTTTCTGGGTAGTCACACCGATCTTCGTTACTTCGGCAGGCAACAGACCTTGTGCCATCGACACACGGTTCTGAACGTTTACTGCTGCCATATCCGGGTCGGTTCCCTGTTTGAAATATATGGAGATATCGGCAGAACCGTTATTGGAAGCATTTGATGTCATATACATCATGTTCTCTACCCCGTTGATCTGGTCTTCCAGCGGTGCAATCACACTATTCAATACAGTCTGCGCATTGGCACCTGTATAAGTGGCCCTTACCGAAACAGTAGGAGGCGCAATGTCCGGATATTGGGTAATAGGCAATGTGAACAAACCTAATATACCCAGGATGACAATCAGGATGGAAATCACCGTTGAAAGCACCGGACGGTTAATAAATCTATCTAATTTCATATGTTACTTTTTTATAAACGAATATCACCGGGAAAGCCCGGGTTATCCTATACCTTTAATTAATTAAAAGCTGTTTTTAAATTTCCTTCGTTCTGGTCTTTCATGGCCTGCTGGAACTTTGCAGCCTGCTCAGCCTGTGTAATCGGCGTGATTTCCTGACCGTCTCTTAAACTCTGAACGCCTTCAACAACGATCTTATCACCGGATTTCAAACCTTTAGTAACCAGATAATTCTGACCATCATCCAAAGAGGAAATCTGAATTTCAACATTTTTAATTTTATTATCGGGTTGCAGTACATATACGAATTTTTTGTCCTGGATTTCAACCGTAGCTGACTGCGGAATCATAATAATACCTTCCATGGTGTAAGGGAATACCACGTTTCCTGTTCCCCCGCTTCGCAGGATTCTTTTGTCATTCGGGAAAACGGCACGCATACTAACCGAACCGGTCGACTGGTCGATAACGCCACTGACAGCATCGATCTTACCGGTTTCTTCCAGCATCGTTCCGTCTGCCAACTGTAACTGAACGGCTGGCATCTTATCCAATTGTTCTTTCAGTGTGCCTCCGGCTTTTGTGAGCTGCAACAATTCCTTTTCCGTCATTGAGAAATAAACATATACTTCTCCGATCTCGGAAACAGTTGTCAACGGACTCGAGATAGAAGGGCTCACCAAACTTCCGATACGGTAAGGGAAAGTTCCGACAACGCCATTGGAAGGACTGGTCACTTTACAAAAAGATAAATTCTGTTCCGCACTAACCAAAGAGGCTTCTGCCTGTGCCAAGGATGCCTTTGCAGACATCAATTGGTTGACGGCTGTCTCATATTCAAAAGAACTGATAATAGCATTATTATACAGGTCTTTCTTATTCTTTTCTGTCAATGTCAACGTTTTTACGTTTGCATCTGCCATAGCAACAGCTGCTTTGGCCTGGTTCACTGCCGCCTTATACTGCGTGGGATCAATTTCAAACAAGGGCTGATCTTTACGGACCGTAGCTCCTTCATCGACACATAACTTAACAATAAAACCCGACACCTGGGGACGGACTTCAATATCCTGCGTACCTCTGATAGTCGCCGGATAGGAAGTTGTCTGATTGCTGGAAGATGAATTCACGGTCAAAACAGCATATTCACTGTCACCTAACTTCATGCCGCTCTGGCTGTTACCACAGGCGGTTAATAAAGACACTCCCAGCGCAAATAATGCAATTTGTCTACATTGGGTAATAGTAGTTCTCAACATTTGTTTATCCATAATTATAATTTAATATATTTCTGCCTTTTATTTTTTCGTACATTTATTCCTGAAGGCTTGTATTATCAGACTCGACAACAAAGGGACTCATATCCTAAAAAACGTACAAATGTAGAATCTTTTTATTGCACTTTTACCGTTTATACATTCTTTTATACTAAAAAATAGCTTTATTTATATGTAGAGATCAAACAGATAGCTATTTTTTGCCGGATCGAAAGTAAATTAGTCCAAAATTGCATACATTCCGTTGTTGTTGTTTGTTTATTCAATAATTTAGTTTAAATTTACAGCTATCTATAAACATAATTAATCTACAATCTGATGGGACCAAAGTTTTCTATTTCGGAAGTATGCAGTACTTCATGGCAACGTACTAAAACTCAGATATGGGTTTTAGCCGGCTTATTGATAGGTATGACAATAATTTCTTTTACGCTGAGCGCTTTTGCCATGCCTATGCAAAAATCCATAGTGGGTACAATCGTTATTAATTTGATCAGTTGCATTATCTCCTGCATTTTTGCATTAGGATACATGAAAAACATATTCCAAGCCCTGGATGGAGAGGAGCCGCAATTCTCGGCCTACGGACAACAGGCCCGTAAAATCATCACTTATTTTGTGGCTAATCTTTTTATGGGGATCATCGTGGTGTTCGGTATCTGCCTGTTCATTATTCCAGGCATTTATCTGGCTCTCCGATTGCAATTTTTCACCGCTTTCATTGTTGAAGAAGATACAGGTATCATCGAATCTCTGAAACGCAGTTGGGAAATAACCCGCGGACAGGGCATGCCGTTATTTATGCTTATGCTGGCTATGATCGGTATTTTCATATTGGGACTTATCCTGCTGGGTATAGGAATTTTTGTAGCAATGCCTCTTATATATATGATGTATGGCTATGTTTTTCGTAAATTAAATGCACCTTTGCAGATTATTGAGGAATTATAATTTTTATAACACAAAACAAACAGTCCGCAGAATCTTTTCATGTTCTGCGGATTATTTATGATAACAGAATTGCCCTATGGGGAAAACGTATAGAATAAAAGATATAGCAGAATTATCCGGAGTTTCTACCGGAACCGTCGATCGTATTTTGCACAACCGTGGCAAAGTGTCGGAAGAAGCACAGAAGAAGGTCGAAAAAGTATTAAAAGAGATAGACTATCATCCGAATCTGATAGCCCGTTCGTTAGCCCTCAAGAAAAAGTATAAATTCGTTACATTGATACCCTCTTTCGGACAGGGGGAATACTGGGCAAAGCTGTCCGAAGGGATCAACAAGGCCGAACAGGAATTATTCAGTTACAATATTGAGGTCGAGCGGATGTACTTCAACCAGTATGACAGAAGTAGTTTCGATAATTTGATTCCCAAAATAGAAGAGGCGGATTGCCAGGGAGTAATCATAGCAACCCTTTTTAAGGAGAGCGTTATCCAACTCACGCAACAACTCGATAAACTCGAAATCCCCTATGTGCTGATCGATGCCTTTATCGAAAATACCAATTGTATCGCTTATTACGGAACAAACTCCTATGATTCCGGATATATCGCCGGGCGGTTACTTTTTGAACAGATACATCCGGAGGACAACATCGCTATTTTCCGCTTTATTCGTAAAGGCGATATGCATTCAACTCAGGTTATGAAACGTGAGGAAGGTTTCCGCGATTATCTGTACGGTCATGATTTTCTGGGAAAAATATACCCTGTACATATTCATGCCGATGAATCAGTAGAAAACAAAGAGATACTCGACTCTTTCTTCGCAACGCATGAAGAGATCAAGGCTGGTATAATCTTCAACTCCAGAGCACATGTCCTGGGTGATTATTTCCAGCATCAGGACATCGACAAACATTTTAAACTGATCGGTTACGACGTGATCGAATCGAATCTGAGCCATCTGAACAACGGATACATCACCCATCTGATCGCCCAACGTCCGGAAGTGCAGGGATTCAATTGTGTCCGCGCTTTATTCCGACACCTGGTATTAAAAGAAAAAGTCGAACAAATCAATTATATGCCTATTGATATACTTATCAAAGAGAACATTAAGTACTACAATAACTATATTTAAAGGCATAAATTAATTATTTTTCTTCTATATTTTTTTTGTTTGACAAATAAATACCATACATTTGCACCCAACGTGTGCTCGCGCACATATTGAACATAAAATGGAAATATCACAATAAAAATCATCTATAAAATGGCTAATTTATTTTGTATTAAAGACAGAGTTGTCATCATTACCGGAGGAGCCGGTATTCTGGGTAGCGGAATCGCAGGCCATCTGGCTGAAGAAGGTGCTAAAGTTGTAATCCTTGACCGTGCAGTGGAAATCGGAGAAAAAATCGTTGCCGATATCAAAGCAAAAGGTGGCGAAGCCTGTTTCTTCCAGACTGACGTTCTGAATAAAGAGATCCTCGAACAGAATAAAAAAGATATCCTTGCCAAATATGGCCGCATCGATGCATTATTGAATGCTGCCGGTGGCAATATGGCCGGTGCTACAATCGGTCCGGACAACAACATCTTTGACCTGCAGGTCGATGCTTTCAAAAAAGTGGTAGATCTGAACCTGTTCGGCACAGTGCTTCCTACTATGGTTTTTGCAGAAGTAATGGCTCAACAGAAAGAAGGTGCTATCGTAAACTTCTCTTCTGAATCCGCTCTTCGTCCGTTGACACGTGTGGTCGGATACGGCGCAGCCAAAGCTGCCATCTCCAACCTGACCAAATATATGGCAGGTGAACTGGCTATCAAATTCGGTGAAGGCTTACGTGTAAATGCTATCGCTCCGGGATTCTTCCTGACAGAACAAAACAGAACATTGATGACTAATCCGGATGGTTCTTATACGGAACGTGCCAAATCTGTCATTGCCCACACACCGTTCAGACGTTTGGGAACACCGGAAGAATTATTCGGTACGATTCAATACCTGATCAGTGACGCATCCAAATTTGTAACCGGAACAATTGCAATTGTCGACGGCGGTTTCGATGCTTTCTCAATCTAAATGCCTAATAATATGCCAATAGGTTAATGTGCCAATATGCCAATTACTTTAAAGCATATGCCGTAGCCAATTGGCACATTGGCACATTGATAAATTAATAAATTATTTTCTATGTATTTATGCGAACAAACTTGGCGTTGGTACGGGCCGAATGATCCTGTCAGCCTTTGGGATATTAAACAAGCCGGAGCAACCGGTATCGTAAATGCTTTACACCATATCCCTAACGGGGAAACATGGACAGTAGAGGAAATCATGAAACGGAAAGAAATGATCGAAGAGGTAGGCTTGAGATGGTCTGTTGTCGAAAGTGTTCCCGTTCATGAACATATCAAAACACAAACCGGAGATTTCCAGAAATATATTGACAATTACAAGGAAAGTCTACGTAACCTCGGAAAGTGCGGTGTTAATGTTGTGACATATAATTTTATGCCGGTACTTGACTGGACACGTACTGATCTGGCTTATACGATGCCGGACGGTTCAAAGGCTCTTCGCTTTGAACGTGCAGCTTTCGTTGCTTTCGACCTTTTCATCCTGAAACGTCCGGGAGCTGAAAACGATTACTCGGCAGAAGAGAAGGCTAAAGCGAAAGCTCGCTTCGATATAATGACCGAAGATGACCGTAAACTACTTACCCGTAATATGATTGCCGGTCTGCCCGGGTCGGAAGAAAGTTTTACGATCGAACAGTTCCAGGAAGCACTGGACCGCTACAAAGATATCGATGCCGAAAAACTGCGTTCCAACCTGATCTACTTCCTGCAGGAAATTGCTCCGGTAGCCGACGAAGCGGGTGTTAAACTGGTGATCCATCCGGATGATCCTCCCTACTCCATCCTCGGTTTACCACGTATCCTGAGTACGGAAGACGATTTCAAAAAATTGATCGAAGCTGTTCCGAATCCAAGTAACGGTCTGTGCTTGTGTACCGGTTCATTCGGTGTTCGTAGCGACAATGATCTTGCCGGTATTATGGAACGCTATGGCGACCGCATCGACTTCGTTCACTTCCGCAGCACACAACGGGATGCAGAAGGAAACTTCTTCGAAGCAAACCACCTGGAAGGTGACGTGGATATGTACGGTGTAATGAAAGCGTTACTCGAGCTACAACAAAGACGTGGTTGCTCGATCGCTATGCGTCCGGACCATGGCCATCAGATGATCGATGACTTGAAAAAGAAGACAAATCCGGGTTATTCCTGCATCGGACGCCTGAGAGGTTTAGCTGAACTTCGCGGTCTGGAGATGGGTATAGCCAAATCTCTTTTCAAGAAATAACAGAGACTGAAATTTCATTTCTTATTGATTTATAATGAAAAAAGCGTTCAACTCCGGTTGGCGCTTTTTTCTGTTTTATGGTTTTCCGATACATTCACCAGACCATTGAAAAGCATAAACAAATGAAAAAGAACTATAAAGTATTCCTGATAAGGACTTTAGACTGGATTGTTTTTTCTATTTTTGTCCAGCTAAAAAATTTCATAATGCCTAAGATCTACAGTTATATATTATTATTTATTACACTAATAACACTAAGTACCTGTTCTTCGGTACTATCAGTGCAATCACCACCATCCGTTTCCGATCAGGAATTTAACATGCTGTCTCCGTCAACAGAAATCCCTCTTCCCCAGATAGATATATTCCTTCCTCCTACACCAGAATTGGGAAAAACAGAATATGCACGTAAAGATATTACTGAGGATTTTTCTCCACGGGAAAAAGCCGATATAGCTGTTCCGGATCCAAAACTTCTGGCTGACGAAAACTCTCTTGTTATCGACCTGGCTCTCATGACAGATGAAGATTATGCTTTTCCACTCCCCGGAGCAAAAGTCATATCGCCCTATGCCGGTCGCAGAAGACATCATTCCGGTGTTGATCTGAAAACATGTGCTAATGATACCATCGTTGCAGCCTTCGATGGAATTGTCCGCATGGCAAAACCTTATGCTGCTTATGGTAATGTTGTAGTCATCCGTCATTATAACGGGCTGGAAACAGTTTACAGCCATAATTCCAAAAATCTGGTTAAAGTAGGTGACCGCGTAAAAGCCGGTGAACCGATCGGACTAACAGGAAGGACAGGCAGAGCTACTACGGAACATCTGCATTTTGAAGTGCGTATCAACGGGCAGCACTTTAATCCTGATAAAGTATTCGACCTGGGAAAACGAAAATTGCAAAACACTTGCCTGGTCGCTACCAAAACAGGAAAAAATATTGCTGTAAAAGCTATCGATATACTCCCGCAACAGCGTACCAATGAATACCAATACTCTTATTTAGGAATCCCTGTTCCGAATAATAATAAAAAGCTGGATTTGTAGAATAAAAAAGACAGAGCTTGAGAATGCAAACTCTGTCTTTTTATAAGATCATCTTCTTTTCTAATCTACTTAGGAAGTTGAGGAAGTTTCTCAAATAATACCTTAATCCTTTTCTGCAAATCTACCGGCAGTTGAGAGAGATATTCTTCCGGAGCTCCAAGCTGAACAAAATCCATCATCGTATAAACATCTTCATTTACATTTTTCCAATAATTCGGATTATTTTGCATGGCAAAAAATGTAGGTGACTTAAGAAGTTCCAAGCCTCCTTCTACAACCTTTTTCAATGATTCTTTTAATTCCTTTTCCGATTCTTTTATTTTCTCTGTAGTTTCATGTGTCCCTTCATTCAACAAGGAAAATACTTTAACTTTCCATGACCAGGTTCACAATACAATCCTGCTTTTGATCCAGAAAGGCCAGTACATCCGTTACTGCCTTTTCATGAAATTCCAAAAGGCCATGAGCAAAATAAGGTGTTGCCTCTTCATCAAAACGAATACGAAGATCAAAAAATCTGACGCCAAATTCATACTGTTCTTCAAGAGATAGGTTCTGACATTTTCCGGTATTCCAAGCTAATATCTGGACTAGTCCGGTTGGCTTAAGATAAGTCATTGAGTTGTGAGTTCCTAGTTTAAGCATAATATGGTTATTTAAGTGATTAGTAGAAGCTGATTTTCAAAGGGAGCTTCATTCTGCAAATATAAACATTTATCCATACCTGATGTAAAAAACAACTGATATTCTTATTTATTTTCTAATTTGGTCCATAAACAAAAAAGACCACTGATTTTCAGTGGCCTTCGTGGAGATGGAGAGATTCGAACTCTCGTCCAAACGAGGAATTAATCTGCTTTCTACATGTTTATCTTCGCCTTCGATTGTCGGGACCAAGCAAGACCGAAGCCACCCACTTAATCCTTATCCTCTAAATTTTCGCCTGAAACCCGAGGCTCATTTCAGACTATCTCCGATATTGCTGCACCACCTGATCGGAAAGCTTCGGAGCCACAGCATCCGGGTGATGTCACGTCCCCACAACTTTTGCAGGGATTAAGCTTGAATCTACTATACTTCGATTAAGCAGCGTAAGCGTAATTGTTTTCGCCAGTTAATTGTTCGTTGTCTGAGATTTAAGTGCAAGCCAACCACGCACTACATGCTTACAAACCACTTCTGCCCGCTGTCAAAACCGGTCATCCCCATGATTTGTGAGTACAAAGATACAAAGATTCTGCGTATCTCTGTACTCCATTTAGTTTTTTTATTCTATTACCCCTATTTCACGGAACCAGTCTTCGGCTCTGTCAGGCCATTCATTCACGGCTGCGCCGGTATCTCTAAGTCCATAACCGTGTCCCCCCTTACTATACAGGTGCATCCAGGCAGGAACATCTGCTTCTTTTAATGCATAATAATAGAAAAGGCTGCTGTTTATATATGACTTATCGTCTTCCGCCTGAATCAGCATAGTCGGAGGTGTTGCCGACGTTACTTTGATCTCTGGTGCCAATTGGAAGTTTTCACCGTCCAGATACGCAGGATACACCAAAAGACAGAAATCAGGACGACAACTTACCTTATCCGCAGCATCCACTGCCGGATATGTCCGTTTCTCAAAATTATTACTAACCATCGCAGAAAGGTGACCTCCTGCCGAAAATCCCATCACACCGATACGCTGCGGATCTACATTCATCTCTTCTGCATGGGCTCTGACATAACCGATCGCACGCTGCAAGTCCTGCAAAGGAGCTTCATGCTTCTCGCGACCTTCCCGACGCGGGACACGGTATTTTACCAACACAGCTGTTATTCCCAAATTGTTCAGCCATTCGCAAACTTCGTCTCCTTCCAGGTCGTAAGCCAGAATATTATACCCTCCACCGGGACAGACTACCATTGCCGCCCCTGTAGCAACTTCATCAGGAGCCGGATAAACAGTGATTGTCGGTTCACTTACATTAGTAACCCGTAAGACGGTTTCACCACCTGTCTTACCGCCATCAGTATCTGCTTTTTCTATCAGCTTGGTTGTTTCTCCCGGTGCTCCTTTCGGGAACAACAGGATCGGATTATCTTGTGCCATAGCTGAACCTATTAAACAACTTGCTCCGACAAGCAGGAGCATCCATTTTCTGACCATACACTACACTGTTTAAAGAATTTATAAGAACCATTATTTTTGAGGGAAATTCGGACTATACAGCATTGTTTTCTCTAATGTCATTAGTTTGCCATCTTTCACAAAAGCCTCTCCACGCTCTGAAAGATGTTTAACCATTTCTCCACGGAGTTCTTTCAACTGTTTTGCATATTCCGCCTTGGCAGAACAATCGGTCAACTCACCCGGGTCTTTTACCAAATCGAACAGTTGCTCTTTTCCATTATGAAGATTCCAGACATATTTTAGTTTGCCATCTGTTAAAGCACACCAATAATTATCCGCACTATAACAAGTAGCATGCTCCATATCAATATATTTACGCCATTCATCTCCATGTCCCTGCACTAATTTCAGCAGTGAACTACCATCCATATCGGGAGGAACCGCCCCCCCAGCCAAATCAATAAAGGTCGGCAGAAAATCGCGTAATTCAACCGGCTGTTCAATCTTTATACCATTTGGAACTGATTTCTTGACATAAGACGGCCATTTTACAATATAAGGGATATGAGCAGAACCCTCATACGGATAAGTCTTTCTCCAATGATAATGGTCGCCCAACATATCGCCATGATCGGCAGTAAAACAGATCACGGCATCATCATACATATCTTTTTCTTTCAACGTTTCAATAATCTGCCCTATCTGGTCATCGATAAAAGTGACATTTGCATAATAATGCCTTCTGGATTTAACGGCATACTCATCCCCAAAATTACCAAACGGAGCATCAGAAGCAGCCTTTTCCGGATCCAGACGTTCCGCATATTTGCCACACCAATCTCCGATAACTGGCTTAGGTATATCCGCATTCTTATACATATCCAAATAACGCTTCGGCGGATCATAAGGACTATGCGGACGTGCAAAAGAGACTTTAAGGAACAATGGCTGATCATTATTATAATTACGAATCAGTTCACAAGCGGTTTGCCCTGTCCAGGTTGTCGGATGTAAACGTTCATCCAATTTATAAACTCCTGCGCCATGGTCATTCCAGCCTATACCAGTTAAATCCGGATTCTGTCCCGGAGCATTTAACTGGAACCATTCCCGGTAATCACTGATGAAATCTTTTGACTCAATCCGGCCGCTCTCATCAATTAAAGTTGCATGGAATCCATGAAGTGCCTTCTGCGGGAACCAATGCATCTTTCCGATACCAAAAGTGAAATAACCCAGATTACGCAACATCTGAGGCATTTCATATTTATATTGCTCAGCCATTCTTCCGTATCCCAGCATGCCATGATGCCAGGGAGATAAACCAGTCAGCAAGCCGGCACGTCCGGGCGTACTGCTTGGAGCCGAGGAATAACCATTTACAAACAGTGTTCCTTCTGCTGCAAGTTTATCTATATTAGGAGAAATAACAGCTTTGTTACCCATACATCCCAAAGCATCCCCACGATGCTGGTCTGTCATGATAAAAATTACATGAGGTTTCTTTTTCTTTTCCTCTTGCCCATTATTCTGTTCATTCAAGGAAGAAGTGATAGATTGTGCAGAATGATTGACTCCAACTCCTGCACCTGCTAATAGTGATGATTTAAGAAAGGCTCTTCTTTTCATTATATGTTTTTCTATGAATACTAATTTAGATAGCGAAGATAAATATCTTATTTGATTCGTGCAAAGAGAAGACGACTAATATTATCGGTAAGAATAAAAACGAAAAGAAGCTATAAACACAAAAAGGAACCAACCTTACGATTGATTCCTTTCATTTGTTTGGAGTTCTTGACTCTAAAACGGCGGCTATCTACTCTCCCACTTTTACGCAGTACCATCGACGTGGTTGGGCTTAACTTCTCTGTTCGGAATGGGAAGAGGTGGATCCCCAACGCTATAACCACCTTAATACCTTTTAAGATGTTTGACCTGGACAACGCTACTCTTTCAGTAACCTTCGCTTTGTTAGTATCTCTACTAACCCTGCTGATATATCAATCCTTCCTTCCGGAAATAGAAAGTCTCGGGCTATTAGTACTACTCGGCTTCGACATTACTGCCCTTACACCTGTAGCCTATCAACGTCGTAGTCTACAACGACCCTCAGGGAGATCTTATCTTGAGGCTGGCTTCGTACTTAGATGCTTTCAGCACTTATCCAATCCAGACTTAGATACCCGGCGGTGCACCTGGCGGTACAACCAGTAAACCAGAGGTCTGTCCAACACGGTCCTCTCGTACTAGTGTCAGAGCCACTCAAATCTCCTACGCCCACGATAGATAGAGACCGAACTGTCTCACGACGTTCTGAACCCAGCTCGCGTGCCACTTTAATGGGCGAACAGCCCAACCCTTGGGACCTTCTCCAGCCCCAGGATGTGACGAGCCGACATCGAGGTGCCAAACCGCTCCGTCGATATGAGCTCTTGGGAGCGATCAGCCTGTTATCCCCGGAGTACCTTTTATCCTTTGAGCGATGGCCCTTCCATGCGGAACCACCGGATCACTATGCTCTAGTTTCCTACCTGATCGAGTTGTATCTCTCCCAGTCAAGCACCCTTATGCCATTACACTCTACGACCGGTTACCAATCGGTCTGAGGGTACCTTTAGAAGCCTCCGTTACTCTTTTGGAGGCGACCACCCCAGTCAAACTACCCACCATACAGTGTCCTCGTTTCCACGAGTTAGAACTCAAACAACCAAAGGGCCGTATTTCAACGGCGACTCCACCGACACTGGCGTGCCTGCTTCGCAGTCTCCGGCCTATCCTACACATTAGTTGCCCAAATTCAATGTAAAGCTATAGTAAAGGTTCACGGGGTCTTTTCGTCCCATCGCGGGTAATCGGCATCTTCACCGATACTACAATTTCACCGAGCTCACGGTTGAGACAGTGTCCAGATCATTACACCATTCGTGCAGGTCGGAACTTACCCGACAAGGAATTTCGCTACCTTAGGACCGTTATAGTTACGGCCGCCGTTTACTGGGGCTTCAATTCAAACCTTCTCTTGCGATGAGCTCTCCTCTTAACCTTCCAGCACCGGGCAGGTGTCAGGCTGTATACTTCATATTTCTATTTCGCACAGCCATGTGTTTTTGTTAAACAGTTGCCTGGACCTATTCTCTGCGCCCCGCCATCGCTGACAGGGACCCTTTATCCCGAAGTTACAGGGTCAATTTGCCTAGTTCCTTAACCGTGAATCACTCGAGCGCCTCAGTATTCTCAACCCAACTACGTGTGTCCGTTTACGGTACGGGTACTCTATAGATATGCTTAGCGGATTTTCTAGGGAGCCTGTTTACATCCATATTGCCTTGTACAAGTACTCGGCATACTCTCAGGTTCGACTCTCACGGCGGATTTGCCTACCGCGATCAACGTCTACACCCTTTAACCAACTATTCCGTCAGTTGGCAGGACTGTCACTTCTCCGTCTCCACATCGCTCTATAAAGTAGTATGGGAATATTAAACCATTCTTCCATCGGAATCGCCGTTCGGCTTATCCTTAGGTCCCGACTTACCCTGATCCGATTAACGTTGATCAGGAAACCTTAGTCTTTCGGCGAGGAAGTTTCTCACTTCCTTTATCGTTACTTATACCTACATTTGCTTTTCCAGCTACTCCAGCAAGGGTTATCCCTCACCTTCAACGCCACTGGAATGCTCCCCTACCATCCATTACTCTGGATCCATAGCTTCGGTAAACAGTTTATGCCCGAGTATTATCCACGCCAAACTCCTCGACTAGTGAGCTGTTACGCACTCTTTAAATGAATGGCTGCTTCCAAGCCAACATCCTAGCTGTCTCTGCAGTCTGACTTCGTTAGTTCAACTTAACTGTTATTTGGGGACCTTAGCTGATGGTCTGGATTCTTCTCCTCTCGGACGCGGACCTTAGCACCCGCGCCCTCACTCCTTATCAATATATAGCACGCATTCGGAGTTTATCTGGACTTGATAGGCGGTGAAGCCCTCGCATCCAATCAGTCGCTCTACCTCATGCTATACTAAATAAAGGCTGCACCTAAATGCATTTCGGGGAGTACGAGCTATCTCCAAGTTTGATTAGCCTTTCACCCCTACCCACAGTTCATCCGAAAGCTTTTCAACGCTTACCGGTTCGGTCCTCCAGTTAGTGTTACCTAACCTTCAACCTGACCATGGGTAGATCACTTGGTTTCGCGTCTACTCCCTCCGACTATGTCGCCCTGTTCAGACTCGCTTTCGCTTCGGCTCCGTATCTGAAATACTTAACCTTGCCGGAGAAAGTAACTCGTAGGTTCATTATGCAAAAGGCACGCCGTCACAACTTACGTTGCTCCGACCGCTTGTAGGCAGACGGGTTCAGGGTCTATTTCACTCCTCTGTTCGAGGTTCTTTTCACCTTTCCCTCACGGTACTGGTTCGCTATCGGTCTCTCGGGAGTATTTAGCCTTACGGGATGGGCCCCGCTAATTCACACAGAATTTCTCGTGCTCCGCGCTACTCAGGATACCACTAGGCTTCGTTAGAAAGTCGTGTACGGGATTTTCACCCTCTACGATCACTTTTTCCAAAGTGTTCCACTTTCCTAAGTTCTTGCCACAGCGTGGTCCTACAACCCCGGTATTGCCTAAACAATACCGGTTTGGGCTCTTCCGCGTTCGCTCGCCACTACTTGCGGAATCATTCTTATTTTCTCCTCCTATGGGTACTTAGATGTTTCAGTTCCCCACGTTCGCCTCCCTTACGGGATGACAGGCCTTCAACCTGCCGGGTTGCCCCATTCGGAAATCTGAGGATCAAAGATTATTTGCATCTCCCCCCAGCTTATCGCAGCTTATCACGTCCTTCGTCGCCTCCGAGAGCCAAGGCATCCACCGTCTGCCCTTGCTTACTTTCTTATTTCCGGTTACCACAGGGGTAAATCGGATTGATATATCTTCAGCTTGCTCTTGTTACTTTATTTTACGTTGTCCATCATGTCAAAGATCTTGTCGTTACTTTACGTTTCTGATGTCTCGGTAACTTTTTGTGGAGAATAACGGATTCGAACCGTTGACCCTCTGCGTGCAAGGCAGATGCTCTAGCCAGCTGAGCTAATCCCCCAAAATTCTCTCTCAGAGATTCTGTAGTCCCAGGCAGAGTTGAACTGCCGACCTCTACATTATCAGTGTAGCGCTCTAACCAACTGAGCTATAGGACTGTCAACTTTGCCTTGGTTTCCCTCAGCATCATTTTTCTCTCTTGCCGACACTTTATTGCCGGTAGATCTATATTTTATACATATTCAACCGTAGTACAAGTTAACTAATACCTCTGAGTCAACTTGATAACGAACTCTGCGCTCCAGAAAGGAGGTGTTCCAGCCGCACCTTCCGGTACGGCTACCTTGTTACGACTTAGCCCCAGTCATCGGTTTTACCCTAGGCCGATCCTTGCGGTTACGGACTTTAGGTACCCCCAACTCCCATGGCTTGACGGGCGGTGTGTACAAGGCCCGGGAACGTATTCACCGCGCCATGGCTGATGCGCGATTACTAGCGAATCCAGCTTCACGAAGTCGGGTTGCAGACTTCGATCCGAACTGAGATGGGGTTTGGAGATTAGCATCCGCTCACACGGTAGCTGCCCTTTGTCCCCACCATTGTAACACGTGTGTCGCCCCGGATGTAAGGGCCGTGCTGATTTGACGTCATCCCCACCTTCCTCACAGCTTACGCTGGCAGTCTCACTAGAGTCCTCAGCATGACCTGTTAGTAACTAGTGATAAGGGTTGCGCTCGTTATGGCACTTAAGCCGACACCTCACGGCACGAGCTGACGACAACCATGCAGCACCTCGCAAATTGCTATTACTAGAGACTCTGTTTCCAGAGCTGTCAATATGCGTTCAAACCCGGGTAAGGTTCCTCGCGTATCATCGAATTAAACCACATGTTCCTCCGCTTGTGCGGGCCCCCGTCAATTCCTTTGAGTTTCACCGTTGCCGGCGTACTCCCCAGGTGGATTACTTAACGCTTTCGCTGTGCCGCTTACTGTGTATCGCAAACAGCTAGTAATCATCGTTTACTGCGTGGACTACCAGGGTATCTAATCCTGTTTGATCCCCACGCTTTCGTGCTTCAGTGTCAGTTATAGTTTAGTAAGCTGCCTTCGCAATCGGAGTTCTGCGTGATATCTATGCATTTCACCGCTACACCACGCATTCCGCCTACCTCAAATATACTCAAGTCAACCAGTTTCAACGGCAATTTTATGGTTGAGCCACAAACTTTCACCGCTGACTTAATTAACCACCTACGCACCCTTTAAACCCAATAAATCCGGATAACGCTCGCATCCTCCGTATTACCGCGGCTGCTGGCACGGAGTTAGCCGATGCTTATTCATATGGTACATACAAAAAGGAACACGTTCCTCACTTTATTCCCATATAAAAGAAGTTTACAAACCATAGATCCTTCATCCTTCACGCGACTTGGCTGGTTCAGGCTCTCGCCCATTGACCAATATTCCTCACTGCTGCCTCCCGTAGGAGTCTGGTCCGTGTCTCAGTACCAGTGTGGGGGACCTTCCTCTCAGAACCCCTATCCATCGTGGACTTGGTGAGCCGTTACCTCACCAACTATCTAATGGAACGCATGCCCATCTATCAGCGATAATTCTTTAACAAATATTTCCATGTGGAACCCCTGTTTTATGCGGTATTAGTCCGACTTTCGCCGGGTTATTCCCCTCTGATAGGTAGGTTGCATACGCGTTACTCACCCGTGCGCCGGTCGCCACCAATGTATTGCTACATCGTGCTGCCCCTCGACTTGCATGTGTTAAGCCTGTCGCTAGCGTTCATCCTGAGCCAGGATCAAACTCTTCGTTGTTTAAATTGTTATATCTCTATGCTCAGAATTCGTATTTATTTCAAGTTTATTGACGGTATTAATTTTTAATACTTGTACTACTTGTTGATATGTAAATCTTTCAAAGAACTTTCGCTTTCTTTTCGATTGCGGCTGCAAAGGTAAGGACTTTTTTTTAACTACCAAATTTTTTAGAAGAAAATTTGAAAAGTTTTTTTTTGAGTCGCTGTGGCGGTTGGAATTTTGCTTAGAACCTCTAACCTCATCCCCTTTCCTCAGGTTACCTCTTTCATCATGTTCGTGCGCCGCTCTCTCTCGAATGCGGGTGCAAAAGTAGTAGATTACTACATACACTCCAAACTTTTTACCGATTATTTTTCATTTATTTTTTAACCGGAGACGCTGTAATATAATGTACGCACAAAGAAGACTGAAAAAATATTCCTCGCTAACCGGTACAACCCGCATCTTTCGATTCGACCATACGGTTACTTTAGGTTTTTGTCTACTTATTTCAGGACACGACTTCCCTTTCTTTTATTCGTTCAATATATATCGAATGAATAATACACTATTATCAAATGAATAAAGCATATATGTCTTCTTTGCGTTTGATATATATCAAACGAATCACTTATACTGTAACCAGGCTGAGTTATATACAAGTATATACAGAAAACGAAGGAAGGAAAAAGGTATCTATATAGCCCCACCTGGCCCTTTTGCCTTTGCTATAATAGGTAGTAATAAAGTCTATACCAAAGTTCTAACAGCAAATAGACATATCTCCCGAAATAATTCAAGGTAAAAGAATGGTTAGTATCAATAAGTTAACTATATTTGCTGTCTGATAAAAACTTACGAAATATAGATATGAAACAATTTTTTAAAATGATGTTCGCCTCAGCACTAGGTGTTTTTGTTGCTGTTGGCCTGATTTCCATTGTATTTGTATTCACTCTGATTGGTATTGCAGCCAATGTAGGCAGTACTCCTGATTACACCCCAAAAAGCAATACCGTATATAAATTAACGTTTGAAGGAAACCTCTCCGACAATACCGAAGAAAACCCAATCGCTATGCTGATGGGTGAAACAGATAAGTCTCTTTCATTAAAAGATATTCTTTCCTCTATCCAGACTGCCAAAGAGAATAAAAATATTAAAGGTATATATATAGAAGCAAAAGGTCTTAGCACCGGTTCTGCCAGTCTCGAGGCCATACGTAGAGCATTAAACGATTTCAAAGAAAGCGGAAAATTCATTGTTGCTTATTCTGACAATTATACGCAGGGTTGCTATTATCTATGTTCTGTTGCCGATAAAGTCTTCCTGAATCCACAAGGTACATTAGGACTTGTCGGAATGGCTTCACAAACGATGTTCTATAAAGATTTATTAAAAAAGGTCGGCGTAGAAATGATGATATTTAAAGTCGGAACTTACAAGGGCGCTGTTGAACCGTTCATGCTCGACAAACTAAGTGACGCCAACCGTGAACAAATCCAATCATATATAAGTACCATTTGGGACAATGTAACCAACGGCATTGCCGAATCCAGAAAAATCCCGGTTGCCGACATCAATAATTTTGCCAATCAAGGCTATGCTTTCGCTGCGGCTGAAAAAGCTGTCGAATGCGGCCTGATAGACGAATTGAAATACCGTCCCGAAGCCGAAGAATTCGTAAAAGAGCTGGCTGGACAAAGCGACAAACGCCTACAGACTGCCAGCCTCTCAAATATGAAAAGCATCAAAACCATCAGTCGTGAAAAGGCAGACCGTATAGCAATCCTGTATGCAGAAGGCGAAATCAAACCCGAAACTCCCTCTTCACCTTATAATACGGAACAGGCTATTACGGAGAAAGTAGCTTCCGAACTTATCAAGTTAAAAAATGATGAAAACGTAAAAGCCGTTGTTTTCCGTGTCAACTCACCAGGTGGAAGTGCCTTCGTATCCGAACAAATCTGGCGCCAGGTCATTGAATTGAAAAAAGTAAAGCCGATTGTTGTTTCCATGGGCGATGTAGCCGCCTCGGGAGGTTACTATATTTCGTGTGCCGCCAGCAAAATTGTAGCTGAACCCAACACGCTTACCGGTTCTATCGGTATTTTCGGTATTTTCCCGAACGTAACGGGTTTATTCGATAAACTGTCGCTTACTACCGATATTGTAAAAACAAATACATACGCAGATTTGGGAGACATGAGCCGTCCGATGCGTGAAGATGAAAAAGTCCTGATTCAATCATTTGTTGAGAGAGGATATGACACATTCATTACCCGTTGCGCCGATGGCCGCGATATGAGCAAGGAAGCAATCAACGAAATAGGACAAGGACGCGTTTGGACCGGCGAACAAGCAAAAGAACGTGGCCTAGTTGACGAACTCGGAGGTATAGATAAAGCTATCGAGACTGCTGCCTCTTTAGCCGACCTGACTGATTACAGCCTGACTTATGTTTCCGGTTCCAAAGATTTCTGGAAAGAATTCATCGAAAAACAGCTCGGTGAAGTAAAAGTTTCTGTTGTAAAAAGTGTATTGGGCGAAGAATATGAGTATTTCAAAACACTGAATAATATCAAATCGACAACCGGAGTCCAGGCGCGACTTCCTTATGATGTTAAACCATTATAATCCGAGATGCCGACAGAAAACGACATAAAAATACACTCTCTGCTTTCTCCCTTTTCCTTCCTGTATGGAATAGGAGTCCGGTTCCGCAATCAGCTGTTCGACTGGCGACTGCTGTCTTCGGAGTCATATCCTATACCTATTATATGTATTGGGAATCTGGCTGTGGGAGGAACGGGGAAAACACCCCATACCGAATATATCATCCGATTATTAAAGGATGATTACAGGATAGCCGTGCTCAGCCGGGGATATAAACGAAAATCTTCCGGTTTTATTCTGGCAAACGAGCAAAGCATAAGCCACGAGATTGGTGACGAACCTTATCAGATGAAACATAAGTTTCCCGATATTCTCGTGGCCGTAGATGCCGACCGTCGCGAAGGTATCGGTAAGCTGCTGGCTCTTCCTGAAGAACAGCGTCCGCAAGTCATCCTTCTTGACGATGCCTATCAGCACCGTTACGTCGTCCCTTCATTCTCCATCGTCCTGACTGACTACCATCGTTTGTTCTACAACGACAAGCTACTCCCCGCCGGTCGCCTGCGTGAACCTATCTGCGGAATACGCCGGGCAGATATGGTTATCGTCACCAAATGCGAGGAAGATATGAAACCTATCGAGTACCGCATCATTGAAGAAAACATGAAGTTGCTGGCCCACCAGTCCATCCACTTCACGCATATCGCTTACGATGAAATTAAACCGGTATTCGGGAATCAGGGCAAACCGCTCAGCCGGAAAGACATTCAAAAAGAAGACGAACTGCTGGTTATATCCGGCATCGCTTCTCCCGAAGGGTTCATCAAAGAAGTCGGAAAGTTTTCCGACAAGGTAACACCGCTGATTTTTCCGGACCATCATGCCTTTGAAAAATCCGATATACGACGCATTAAAAATACCTTTGATAAAATGAAGTCATCCGCCAAATACATTCTGGTTACAGAAAAAGATGCCGCCCGGCTATTGGATAATCCGCACATTCCGGAAGATTGGAAAACGTGCATGTATTATTTGCCGATTACCATCGAATTCTGCCTGGACAAGAAATTTGACGATGAAATCAAAAAACATATAACAACTTTCCATAAAGATAATTTGTTACGATAAATAAAAGATGAGCAAAAGAACAGAAATTGCAACATTAGGCGAATTTGGTTTAATCCGCCACCTTACAGAAAAGATAGAGTTAAAAAACGAAAGTACAGTAAAAGGCGTTGGCGATGATGCCGCAGTACTAGACTATAAGGAAAAGCAGGTATTGGTAACAACCGACCTTTTACTTGAAGGCATTCACTTCGACCTGACGTATGTTCCGCTGAAACACCTGGGATATAAATCAGCAGTCGTCAACTTCTCCGATATTTATGCAATGAACGGAAAACCGAAACAGATAACGGTCTCCCTCGGTATATCCAAACGTTTTTCGGTAGAAGAACTGGAAGAATTCTATTCGGGTCTCCAACTGGCCTGTGATATTTATGGAGTTGACATTGTAGGCGGTGATACTTCCGCATCATTGACCGGCCTGTGCATCAGCATTACGTGTATCGGTGAAGGTGAAAAAGAAAAAATAGTCACCCGTAACGGAGCTAAAGATACCGACCTTGTCTGCGTATCCGGAGACCTGGGAGCCGCCTATATGGGTTTGCAGTTGCTTGAAAGAGAGAAAAGGGTATTTAAAGGAGAAAAAGAATTTACCCCCGACTTCACCGGCAAGGAATATCTACTGGAACGCCAGTTAAAACCGGAAGCCCGCAAAGACATCATCGAGTTGCTTGACAAGGCCGGCATTGTCCCTACCTCCATGATGGACATTTCGGACGGCCTTTCTTCCGAATTACTTCATATATCAAAGCAAAGCAATGTAGGTTGCCGTATCTACGAAGACCGCATTCCTATCGACTACCAGACAGCGGCTATGGCAGAGCAGTTCAACATGAATTTATCGACGGCAGCCTTGAATGGCGGCGAAGATTATGAGCTCTTGTTCACCGTTCCCCTAACCGTCCACGACAAAGTATCTGAAATGAAGGGAGTTAAAGTCATCGGTCACATCACCCGTCCCGAGCTGGGCAATTATCTGGTAGGCCGTGACGGTGGAGAAGTTGAACTGAAAGCCCAGGGCTGGAATTCACTTAATGAATAATTTTTATCATTTTTTCCACCAAACTATTGCATATTAAAAAAAAGTCCGTACCTTTGCACTCGTTAAACAAAACAACGGTGCCATAGCTCAGTTGGTAGAGCAAAGGACTGAAAATCCTTGTGTCCCCGGTTCGATTCCTGGTGGCACCACTTTTAAAAGACTTCTAATTTGGTAAATCCCTGAAAATTAAACATTTCAGGGATTTTCTTTTTCTCCCAATCCGCATATTTTTGGCAGAATTACGCACTTCCGCTGTGCTAAATCGTGGACAATTTTAGTCTCGAAAAAAATGTCCACGAATTGTACCGTAAGTCGTTGATTGTCTTATTGTTTAATTCTTGCTATTCTGCACGATTCAGTAACTTTAAACATTATTTTTTTAGAGTATGAAACGACAGACTTTCAACGTGCTGTTCTTCATCCGCAAAACAAGAACAGTAAAATCAGGTGAAACACCTATCATGTTGCGGATAACTATTCAAGGTCAATTAGCTGAAATGCAGCTAAAACGAACCGTTAAGCCTGAACTTTGGTCACAAGCTAAAGAACGGTGTACAGGTAAAGATTCTAAATCTGTAGAAGTAAACCGTTATCTTGAATCGGTAAAATTACGCTTGTATGAGATTCATCGGACTTTGGAAAACGAAAACAAACTAATTAATCCGATGGAGATTAAAAGACGTTTTCTCGGACTGGATGAAAAACATAAGATGTTCTTTGAAGTATTCCAAGAACATAACGACAAATGCAGGGAACTGATAGGCAAGGATTATGCAAAGGTCACTATCTCCCGTTTTGATACATGCTTGAAGTATTTTAAAGAAATGCTTCTAAAACAGTATCATCTAAAGGATATTCCGATGAAAGAAATAAATAATGCCATCATTCAGGATTATATTCATTTCTTGAAGTCGAAAAAGAATCTGCAAGAGAATACCGCTATCCGCTACATGAAAGCAGTCAAGAAGATTACTAACATGGCTCTTGCAAATGACTGGATAGACAAGAATCCGTTTATGAATATCCACTTCCATGAACAGGAAGTACATAAGGAGTTTCTAACCAAAGAAGAATTAGAGATTTTGCGAACTAAAGTTTTCAATGTACCACGTTTGGAATTGGTGCGTGATATTTTCTTATTTCAGTGTTGGACTGGGTTAGCGTTCATAGATGTATCGGAATTGAAGCCCGAACATTTGGTAACAGATAATCAAGGGAACGTCTGGATAAGAAAATCTCGCCAAAAGACAAAAGTCATGTGTAATATTCCGCTTTTGGATATTCCGTTAGCGATATTGGATAAGTACAAAGGCTATCCGCTTTGCGAAAATAAAGGCACATTATTGCCCGTTCCATGCAATCAAAAGGCAAACAGTTATTGTGCGCCCGTAAAGGTTGCGTAATGAATGTCTCTTTAGCAAGAGACTAGACTAGGTTCTAAGTCTACTCCCAACCGACTTATCCGTAGGGAAAACCCAATGGGGAGTGTCGCATGTCGGTTGCAGCATGGCCGCTTTAATTGCCAAGGGCGAGTGCATCGCTGGGGAGAAAGACAGACACGAGGATGAAGCCTATACTGGTTGAATGATAGTTCAGTGGGGCATGTTGGACCTGTGACGCAAGGCAGTTGTATTGTCACACCGTAGCTTTCTCATTTGTCAGGTAACCTTTTGAGAGCATAGGGCATCGCTACGGCGCAACCGCAATAAGCGGAGAAAAGAACGAAAGTCGCATCCGACAGCCTGTCGCGCTAATAGTCATTACGAAACTAAACGGGGATTTCCTAAGTCGGGATGCCTATGAAAACATGGGCTATGTATGAAGATACTGAATACCCGATATGGAAACGGAGCTTCCGTAGTAGTCCGAGCAAGGTAACGCCTTGTACATGGCCAAGGGAAGCAGTTGTCAACTTAATACAAACTAAGGAAAACGTGTGAGACGTATGAGAGATCCACAGCAAGTATTAAACGCTTTATGCGAACATAGTAAAGATTCGGATTACCGATATGAAAGGCTCTACCGAATTCTGTTTAATGAGGAAATGTTCTTCATAGCCTATCAGCGTAAATATGCCAATCAAGGTAATATGACGCCCGGCAGCGATGGTAGAACCATCGACCGAATGAGCATTGACCGCATACAGAAAATAGTGGCAAGTCTGAGGGATGAATCTTATCAGCCCCATCCTGCCCGTCGAGTATACATTCCTAAAAAGAATGGAAAGAAACGCCCGCTAGGCATTCCATCTTTTGAGGATAAACTCGTGCAGGAAGTGGTACATATGATTCTGGAAGCCATTTACGAGGGACACTTTGAGGATACCTCGCATGGTTTCCGTCCAAACAGAAGTTGCCACACTGCATTGAGAGACATTAAGGTTACATTCAAAGGGACGCGATGGTTTATTGAAGGTGACATAAAAGGCTTCTTTGATAATATTGACCATAATATTATGATCGATATCCTCAGAGAACGCATCTCCGATGAACGGTTCCTGCGTTTAATCCGCAAATTCTTAAATGCAGGCTATATGGAGAAATGGACATACAACAATACTTACTCGGGAACACCACAAGGTGGCATCATCAGCCCTATATTGGCTAATATCTACCTTGATAAGTTCGACAAGTATATAAAGGAGTATGCCGAAAATTTCAATAAAGGCAAAGGACGGAGGCTAACCTGTGAATATCAACGTAATCGGAATAAGAGAAATGCATTACGATGGAAACTGGAAGACGAAACGGATGAAAACCGTAAAGCTGAACTGAAATCAAAAATTGCCCGGCTGCGCAAGCAGATGTTGGATATTCCAGCAATAAGGGACATGGATGATACATTCAAAAGATTGAAGTATGTAAGGTATGCTGATGACTTCCTTATTGGAATGATTGGCAGCAAGGAGGAATGCAAGATTGTCAAAGCCAACATTACGACTTTCATGAGAGAAAAGCTCAAACTGGAGATGTCGCAGGAGAAGACTTTAATCACCAATGCACAAGAACCTGCAAAATACCTTGGATATGAAATCATGGCACGCCGTTCTATGGATCATACACGCACACGGAGTGGGCTACAACGCCGTCCGTGGCTGGGAACAATTGTGTTGAATGTATCTTACGAAACCGTACTTAAGCGCCTTCAATCCTATGATGCCGTGCGTATCACACAAGTTAATAGGAAAGAGACTCTTAAGCCTTCGTCTCGTAAGTATATGGTAAATAGACAAGACGCAGATATTCTGGCGCAATACAATCTTGAATTGCGGGGATTCTACAACTTGTAATAAGCAAATTTTAAATCGACATTTTTCGGTAAAGTTAAATCGACATATGATATTCGAGACCCTCCGTTTATAATATTGATTGTCTTAGGATACTGGTCATCTTTGGCTGGGGGTACCCCCAGCCAAAGATGAGTCTTTTCCGGTTTCAAAAATAGATTTTCGATTTCCCATCCGATAGCTTTGTCCCGAGAGTTTTATTACCTCGCAGTGATATAATAATCGGTCAAGTATAGCGGAAGCGAGTACTTCATCATCCAGTGTTTTTGCCCACTCTGTTGGTGCCTTGTTGGTAGTGATTATCAGCGATGCTTTCTCGTGAAGCGTGTTGATTAGGTTGAAAAATCCTGCAGCATCTTCTTTCTTCACCGGGAAGAGCATGATGTCGTCGATGGCTACCAGATCGGCTTTGAGCAGACGGTTATAGGCACTCATGGCTGAAGGCATCAGGCTTTTCATCTTAATGGTGTTTATGACATCCTCCATCGTAACCATATATGCTTTGTATCCTTGTCCTACGGCCTCATATACGAGGCCTGCGGCGATAAAGGTCTTGCCTGTACCCGATGGTCCCATAAGTATCAGGTTGTAATTCTGCTCGAGCCATCCAAGTCGGCGCAGATCGCGTAGTCTGGGGGCGGTTATACCTTGCGAGTAGTTGTGGTCAAAAAGGTCGAGATCATGCCTTGCCGGCAGAGCCGCCGCTTTCAGACGTCGTTGGAAGTCTTTGCTGTCCCTCTCTTGCACCTCACGGGCCAGCAGGTCATGAAGGAACTCTACATGGGTCTTTCCTTGTTCCTGTGCCAGATGAGCCTCGGATTCCAACAGACGTGGAAGGGCGTATAGCCGCAGGCGTGAGCACAAGCTTCTGATTTGTTCGTTGATTGTCATACGAAGAGTGTATTAAAGATTGATATATCTGTTTTCTCAGGGGTCATGCCGGAGGTGTCTGCCTGGGGTAAAGGTTCCGTTTCCGTCCGCACCTCGATAAGAGCCTCCCCATTATGGACTCTAAGGTACTCGGCTACCTCCATCAGGCGGCATCCGTTAAAGACGCCTGCCTCAAGGCATTGAGTGAAAGACCGGGTAAGTGTGGCATTGGAGTATGCCCCATGCCGGCGGGCTATGAACTGGAGGTTGTCGCGATAGTTGCGAGCCTTATGTACGCGCAGTTGTGAGAGGTATTCGTCAACCACTGCGCTCTGGGGAAGCTCCTTGCGCACAGAAGCCTCATAGTCGTTCAGTGAGGCTTCTCGGTCACGCCGGTGCGAGGTGTTGCTGATCAGGCGTCCCTTGTCACCGCTTATCTTGTGACTGGCAAGGGGTTTGCCCGTATCATGGCTATAGATGTGCAGTTTGCCTTCTTTTTCTTCCAGATAGACAAGCGTCTGATAGCCGCGGTAAGTTCCCGTAGGAACGGTGTAATAGTTGCCCCTGTAATTTATCACGTTGTCCTTGCGCACATGATGTGGCACGAGCTTTTCACAAGGTACTGTAGGGACTCCTTTATAAGGCATGAGATATGTTTTTTCCCTCTCGAACTCATCGGAAGGGACACGACGTATGCCGTGGTGTTCCGTACCGTTGGCTGTACGTTCCAGCCAGCTCAGGACATCCTTGTTCAGCAGGTCGATGTCGATAAACTCACGACCGCGAAGGAAGTTGTACTTCACATATTTGACCACGTTCTCTATCTTACCCTTACTTTGGGGATCGGACTTATGGCAGAATACGGGCTCGAAGCCATGTTCCCGAACCAGGGCACGGAAGCTGCTGGTAAGCACCAGATCGCCAAGGTTTTCCTTAACTAGCAATACCTTGTCCTGATCATAAATGATTTTCCGGGGTATACCTCCGAAGTGCTCAAAGGCCAGTTCATGGGCATAGACAGCAAGTGCGGTGGTAAACGGTGTCCGGCTAAAATACACGAACTTGTACCTGCTCCGGCTCAGGGACACCGCAAAGAAATAGACTTTTAGAGACTGCCCCTGAGAGGTTCGCATCCAGCGCTCGCCGAAATCACATTGGGCGTATTCTCCATAAGGAGTCTCAGGCTGCTTCTCATAGGGACGGTAACTCTTTTCCACCTCTTTGGGCAGATTATGTGTCAAACGAATTCGGTTGATGAAGTTGAAAACCGTTTTGGGAGTAACTGCCGGAAGATCCACAAAATTCTCCTTTAACCTGTCATGGATCTGAGGGGCGGACAGAAAAGGCCATTTAACAAGCTCCTCCACTACATAAGTCTCGTAAGCGTCAAGCTTATGCCCGTAATGCCGGTCATAGCTCTGGCTAGATATGAACTCATCTTCTGTCATAGACAGATACTTGGACACCGTCTGACGGTGAAGGCCTAAAGACAAACCTATCTGGCTTTTGTTTAGGCCGGATGAAAATAATTCTTTAACTTTGTTCCACATTAGATACTTCTTTAATTTGGAAGTCTCGGTCATAGCATTGTAATTAATAGTTGGCACTACAAAATTACAATGCTATTTTTTTCTAATCATGTCGATTTTACTTTTCCGATTTTTGACGAGACAAAGTTACCGATTACACAACTACTATTCCATTGCGGACAACATCAGTTATTGGAGGTGGAAGTTTAATTATTTCATGAAGTACAGCATACTTAAAACGCTCGGTCGAAAACACAAAAGAACCGTCGGACAAATACTCGAAAAGTATAGGGACGGGACGGATGTGGTTATCCCTTATAAGGATAATAAAGGAAACGAGAAACAAAGAGTATGGTATAACGGTGGGTTCAGATGCAAACGTTTCACAGACATCTATGAGGATAACCATTACGACAATATACCGAACACGATGTATCTTCCTGCCCCACACTTGTGGAAAGGCTCAAAGAGAGAAGATGTGAACTATGTGGAAAAATGGGAGACCTTGTGATGTATCACGTACGTAACATCAATCAACTGAAAGCTGATACAAGATGGAATACCATGATGATTAAACGACATCGTAAAACATTAGCGGTCTGTCACGACTGTGATGCATTAATCCACAAAAGCTATGGAAACTAGAGTTATGTTGACAATGGAGAGCCGTATACATGGAAACATGTACGTACGGTTCGGGGGCAGGTTAGTGGAAACTTACCACCGCAAGGTGGCAAAGCGCTGCTGGCCTAGCCTACTGAAAGAAATTGCCGACCTGTGCGGAATTAGAAAAAATCTGACCACGCACACCGCAAGGCATAGTTTTGCCTCGGTTATTGCACTGTCTAACAACGTGTCACAGCCGAATGTGGCTAAGATGTTAGGGCATTCATCCACCCGAATGACACAACATTATGCAAAGGTTTTAGACCAAACGATATTAAAAGACATGCAAGCTGTTGAAAAGCTACTTTCGGTATAAAAAGGATAGCTAAGCTCTCATAAACTAAAATCAGCCTCGCCACAATTGCAGCGAGGCTGATTTGGTTAAAAAGGAAAGTTTGACATATTCCCTTTACAATTCATCTTATCGATGATGCGCAGAGAACTGTATCATCTCATCGAGCATTTGCTTTAATTCCTCATTATTGTATTCAGGCTTAATGATATTTTTACTATCTAATAATCCTGATTTAAAATCTCTGTTTAAAGCTGGTTTATCTCTAATATCATCAGCGGGAATAATCCATGCCTTATAGCCTATAGATGAATAATCTTTAAGAAATTTATTATAATCATCTTTTTTATCTCCATCGAAAAGGGCACCAATATAAGAAAAACCGAGACATTTCAAAATATATGCGATTTGCGTTATACTACTTGCCCCTCCTGCTCCAAAACCCCAAAAAGCAATGTCATTAGGTAAATCTAACTGCTTCAAAATTTTTGGGAGAAGCAAAACATCTTCTTGTCCTTCTGTTATTATAAAACCATCTTCCGCAAAAAAACACGAACGTGCATCAATTCCGATAGTATGAGGATTATAAATATTGCTATTATAAGATGCGAAGTATTCACGGCATACATCGTCAATACAAGCAATTACAGAACTATTCTCTCTTTCAAAAACTCTAGCTATTTCTCCTTTGTTTATCGCAGCTTCCACAGAAACCATATTTGCTGAATGAGTAGAAATGACTACTTGTACAGATTTCGTTAATTCTAAAATTTCATTTAGCAAACGTATCTGTAGTTGGGGATGTAAACTCAATTCAGGTTCATCAATAACAATCAGTTCATCTGGCTTTGCTTCAAAAAGCGCATCTACAATAAAAAGTAAACTAACAATACCTTCTCCCAAACCATCTGAATTGTGGTATATAGTATCAGCTTTCTTTACTTTTACATAATAATTTCCCGAGTCATCCTGGTCAATAGTCCAATGTAACTCTTTCCCTAATATTTTCCAAAATAATTTATTAAATTCAGCAGAATGTTTATTTGCATCAAACAATCTATATGTAAAATTATTCAACTGACTACCTCGAAATTGACTAATTTCAGGATTTTGAATAAAAGTATTTCTATCCCATAAATTTCTTGAAAAGTAAGGATTAAAAACTCTTCTCGATGGTAAATAATATATTTTAGGTTTTTCTGTTGGTCCATTCCATTCTGTTTCACTACCTCCACCCACAACAGAAGCTAAAGTTCCATGCTTATGTTCATATGCAATTTCAATTGAAACTTTATCTCCTGCCAATTTGTTTCTTTTTCCTTCCGTGAAAGAAACGTCATTCATTGCTATTTTTGAAAAACACTCAACAAGGGTAGATTTTCCACCACCATTAGGTCCTATTAGCACTGTCAATCCACTTCCTCTTTTACCATTAGGAATCGCAAGTTTTAAACTCTGCTTTTGAGCAAATCCTCGATAACCATGACAACTTATCTTTTCTATCATACTATTTGCTATAAAATTATCTTAGAAGCAAAGATAATATCTAAAAGAATAAAAATTAATTATTTATGGTACTTTTTTAATAAGATAACAATATTTCAAAGCTTCAGAATTTCATTTTCGATAATAGCTATTTAATAAATCTGTTATATCACTTTCCCGATAAATGATTTTTCCCGGAAGCTGCACATATCCCAGCAGTCCCGTATTTCTGTAATCCTGCAAAGTCCGTTTACTGATACACAGTTTTTGGCAGACTTCCTCACCCGTCAGGTAATGTTCGCCACCCAGTACCGGACGATAATTCGTTATCATGTATTCCACATTCTCCAACACCCGGTCAAGGGATGAAAACAATACTTGTGTTGTATTGGAATCTTTCGTTATCAAATCCATAGGGTCTATTTTTTAGAGTTATTTTTTACGTGATTTTGCATAAAGGTTTCCACATCCGAAACCTTATAATAAATCTTGTTATTGATTTGCGAATAAGGTAATTTGCCCGTATCACGATAAGTTTGCATCGTCCGGGCAGACACGTTCAGCAAACGGCAGGTTTCACAGTTATCCAGCCACTTATCCTGTTTTCTTCGCAAAGGAGTACAAAGAGCATCCATACGATGGATAAAGTGGTTAAACTTTTCCTGCCAAAGCTCGAATATTTTCTTTTCAATGGTTACTATTTCCATATTTCATTATATTTTGATTTTACTTCTTTTTTCTTGTTTGATGCAAATATATAACCTTGAATAATAGCTTGTTTCAGACTGTCCGCAGATGTCCTTATATGTCCTCACTTGTCCTATCAGCATATTGAAAAGCATAAGAACAGTTGCAAAAAGTAAATGATATAAAGATTTCCGTTCACATTCCATTTCCTAATATAATAAGGTGAAGAACACAAACGAACTTTCATGGTCTGATAGTATTTTGAAGCAGAGCCGAGCAAAGTAATTCCAAACGCCTGACACTTTGTTTTTTACCATTTTTTCTTATTTTATTTGTGGTGCTAATTCAAAAAACAAAGCACCATGAACAATCCTTTTGAAGAAATTTTCAAGCGGCTGGAAAACATCGAAAAAATGATTTCCCCCGTAATCAGTTCTTCATCCGAAGAACCGGACAGCAGGCAATTTGTTTTAGTCAAAATATCCGTAGCCAGCCGGATAACCGGATATTCAGTTAATTACCTCTACCACTTAGCCAGCAGCGGAGCGATACCATGTGTCAAGCGTGGACGCTCCTTACGTTTCGATGTGGACGAGTTGCAGCGGTGGATGCAGCAACAATATGTACCAGCTTCCAACAAACTATCCGATGAAAGAGAAAAGAGATAACGAAGCGGAACACATCGAGGGTAGGTTATCCAAGAACGAGCGCATCGAAAGGCTGCTTAATTCCTTGTACGACTTCCGGTTTAATATTGTGAAAAGCCGAACAGAATACCGGGTTATACATGCTTCCGGTTTGTATCAGCCAGTCACGAAGTTTGCTTTGAACTCTTTCAGGCGCAAACTGGATGTTACCGCAGGCGTTGCCACCTCTGCCGAAAACATCCGTATGATATTGGAAAGCGATTTCGTAAGTAAGGTGCATCCCATACGGGAATACCTTACTGCCCTACCCTTGTTGAATCCTGCCGGACATGGATATATCAAAAAACTATTGAACACGGTGCAAGTAGCCAATCCCGGCAAGTGGGAGGAGTATTTTACGAAATGGCTTGTCGGTGTGGTAGCCAATGCCATGAATGATACAGGCTGTCAAAACCATACTTGTTTAGTTCTTACTGGCGACAAGCAGGGGCAGTTCAAAACATGGTGGCTGGATAACCTTTGCCCGTCACCGTTAAAAAATTATCTATTTACCGGGAAGATAGAGCCACAGAGCAAAGATATTCTGACACTGATAGCCGAGTACTTGTTTATCAACATCGACGACCAGCTAAAGGAACTCAACAAGCAGAATGAAAACGCACTAAAGAACCTGATAACCACCCCGGCAGTCAAGTATCGCAGACCGTATGATATTTACATAGAAGAATATCCGCATTTAGCCAGCTTCATGGCTTCGGTGTGGAAAATCCACTCAAAGTAGCCCCTTTAATTCAGAGCAATTTGACCCCTGTTAAATTTTTCCATTCTTCCATCCTGTTCATTCTTGTTTTCTTCGTATTCTTCCTGTCAGTTATGCCGGGTTCTACATTAAATTTCGTTTATAAATATAACGATTCTTTTTTACTTTTACATTTGCGTAGCGACTCTCCGAAGAGCTCTATACGTATAGCCTGATGTACAATTCTGTCCAGAACGGCATCGGCAATCGTCTTTTCTCCAATAACGTCATACCAATCCCTTACCGGGACCTGTGATGTTATGACGGTGGATTTTTTACCATGCCTGTCCTCTATGATATCCATCAGGTTCATCCGCCCTTGGGAATCGAAGGGTTGTATGCCAAAATCATCCAGTATAAGCATATCCAACCTCTCGATTTTCTTGAGTTCTTGCAGGATTGTACCTTTTGCCTTGGCAACCTTAAGCATCCCCATAAGTCTGGATGTGTTGGCGTATAGTACTTTATATCCTTTCTGGCAAGCCTGGAAGCCAAAAGCGGTTGCCAGATAACTTTTTCCTGTTCCGGCACTTCCGGTAATAAACATGTCTTTGCGTTCCCTGACAAACGTAAGGTCAGCCAAACGCTGGGTAAGATTCTTGTCCAGCCCCCTTTCCACTGAGAAGTCTATTTCTTCAATGGTGGCCTTGTATCTGAAGGAGGCCTGACGGATAGCTCTCTCTACCGCGCGGTTTCTGCGGTCATCCCATTCACTTGAGACCAGCCATGAGACGAACTGGTCGGTAGTCATGCTCTCTGTCCGATGTGTTTCCAAACTTGTTTTAAAGGCATAATACATACCTTTAAGATTCATTCCTAACATCTTTTCCAATGTGTCCTGATTCATTTCCATATTGTATCTGGTTGGTTTATTGATAATATTCTTTTCCTCTGATATTCTCATGGGAAGGCATCTCCGTTTCTTGCCCGGCACTGTCTTCCAACGGGAACTCATCCTGCCGGTTGTTAAGGATGCGCTCGATGATGGGATAATTGTACAGACCGTAACTTGTAGCCCAACGGCAGGCATTGGTCAATCGGGTGTTGCCGACCCTGCGTGCGAAGCTAAGAATGCCCTGACACGATTTATAGGCTTGCTCCGGATGCTTTTTCTCTTCCATAACCTGACGGATATATGCCTCCACATCCGGATGAATAGCCGCCGCTTCACGTATAAATTTATCCGGGTTCCATTCCGTGATATAGCGATGGTGTGAAGCCAGGTGCTCTTCCAGGGTCGTGTACCGGCAACGGGCCCTGTTGCGGGTATGGGAAGCAATCAGCTCGTAGCCGTAATAGATGCATACCTCGCGTGAGGTATATAACAAGATGACCTTCTTGCCTATATAGCCGCAAGGCACACTGTAGTAATGGGCGTCTTCCCCCAGGCGGACATGACCGTTTTTCATCACGGTAGCCCTGTAACGCTGTTTGAGTTCAAAACGGATGGGATTGAGCTTGCGTAAAGAATCACGTTCTATCTCCTCGAACTGTTCCCGTCGACTGTATTTACGGTCTGTCAGCGGAGTGTTGTTGTGGAGTTCCAAGGCGACACGGATAGCCGCGTTCAGTGAATCAAGGTCATAAAACTCGCGTTCCTGTATCTTTGGATAGATACTGCGATAGATCAGTTTAACGGCACCCTCGACCAGTGCCTTGTCACGTGGCTTGTAAGCCCTGGCGGGAATTACGGTACAGCCGTAATGTTCGGCAAAGGCTGCAAAGTCCTCATTCAGGATGGCCTCGTATTTACTGCTCTTAGTAACGGCGGACTTGAGGTTGTCCAGGATGATGGCGGAGGGAGCCCCCTGGTAGTATAACAAGGCGTTTTCCGAAGCACGGATCAAGTCCTCCTTTTTCTGGCTCATGACCGCTTCCACATAGGTTAACTGGCTGCAGGGAAGGATCGCGACAAAAACCTCCACCGGGATGATTTCGCCCGTCTCAAGGTCGATGATGGAGAGTTTGTCACCGGCGAAGTCTATGAACACTTTATCACCGGCCTTGTGTTCAAGATGCATGATGGGACGGCTGCAGGCTATATGCTGCTGAATCAGAATATAGAAGCGGGTGCGTCCGTAACCATCCGGATGGGAAGAGAGGTACTCACGATGTAAAGCCTCACGGGTAACACCTTTCTTCTGAAGCCGCTTGCAATATTCGGGCAACAACGACTTTAGTTCTTCCATCCGTTCGCTTTCTGTCTTTACTCTGGTCTTTTCGTGGAATAACTCCGAGAGTTCCTGGTCCGATAGAGACAGTACTCCTTCATAATCCAAACCGCTGCGCTGAAATACCTGTAAGTATTTCTTGACCGTATTGCGCGAAACGGTTAACATACTGCTGATACTTTTGGTCCCATAACCCTGAGAGTAACAGCGTAACACTTGACGAATCTTTTCCATTCCTAATTGTCTATTGGGCATAACTGACTTTTATTTGTTTTTAACAAACAAAATAGAATTATAGATCGAGTAAACAAGAATGAAACTCACTTTTTAGGGGATCATTTTAAAGTGAATTTAAGGGGGCACTTTCGAGTGAATTTGGGGGATCACTTTAAAGTGAACGGAGGGGGGCAATGGTGAGTGAATTTTCCAGTCATCCCATTAAATAGCATTCAAGTGAAGCTATTGAATAAAAAACATTCCCAGCATTGTGAACTTCTAATTTTTGTGCATCTAAGCAAGAAGTTACCCATGAAGCAGATAAACATCGTATTCCAACTTCCCTACAAGACACAATATCTGAAACTGTATCACCTATATATATCATTTCATCCGGTTGTAACTTATAATCTGCAAGCAATTCCCTAAAATTCTCTGCTTTATTATTTTTGAAAGGATTTCCAGTTTTTACTTTATCAAAACACGTGTCCATATTAAATTGACGTAATGTTATTGTACAACTCTTTTCTCCTTTTCCCGTAACCAAAGCAATAAGAATAGATTTCTTTTTTAACTTCTCAATCAGTTCTGTTATACCGTCAAAAGGACGAGGGCACATTATATGCATTTGTTCGTATATCACGTAGAAGTCATTCAAGGCTTCTTCCCAATTATAACCAACAAGTTTTTTTATCATTCCTTTTTCATTTAGTCCAAAAGTTTCTAAAATATCATTTTCGGATACATCATTAAGAGTAACATAAGGGGTTACTGCCTTTTTTAAGGCTTTGAGGCACATGGGAATTGTATCTCCGATTGTACCGTCTAAATCAAAGGCGACTAATTTAATCATAACCTTACATTTGATTGATTTTCCGTATCACCCGGCAAGGATTTCCTACCGCCAAGCTATTTGCCGGAATATCTTTGGTGACAACACTTCCTGCACCAATCACACTTTTTTGCCCTATTGTCACACCCGGTAAAATAATTACTCCACCGCCAATCCAGCAGCCATCCTCTATCATGACAGGGAGGGCAGAAGTTCGACGGACATATTTACAGCCAGCCGGGGTTTCTGTCAATACAAGCCGTTCATTAAACTCTACCGGGTGAGTTGCCGTATAGATTTGCACATTAGGTGCTACCAGCACATTGTTCCCTATGGTAATCCTATTGCAATCGACAAATGTACAACCGGTATTTACGGTGACATTATCACCGATATGTATATTGCATCCATAATCACATATAAACGAATGACCGACAGAAACATTTGCGCCTATGCTTCCAAACATTTCCTTTAGTACGGCATGTTTTTCAGTCTTTTGTTCATACGGCAAAGAATTGTATTTCATCAACAAGTGATGAGCTTTACTCTTCAAATTCATAAAAAATGGGTCGTGGCAATCATACCATTCACCAGCCAAACATTTTTCCATTTCAGTTTTCATAAGCTATGATTTTAAATATATTGCAAAGTTATACCGATTTTTCGGCTAATTTTAGGTATTATTTTTCGTTATTTTGGTATTAATCCGTTTTTTAGGGCTATATTTATGGCATGAAAAGAGAAAACCTACATCAACCATTCGAAATTAGTTTTAGCGAGCTTGACGAATCCTTGCTAAAAGAGCATGAACATACCTTTTTTGAATTAGTATATATTCTTTCAGGAACAGGCATCCAATGGATTAACAACAATATGTTTCCTTATCATGACGGACATTTGTTTATGATTACTCCCGGAGATACGCATTCTTTCGAAATCCATACAACAACTAAGTTTGTCGACATCAAGTTTAACGACATATATATACATTCTTCTGTTTTCGGTGCTGAAAATATCCAAAGACTGGAGTTTATTCTTCAACATGCTAATCATCAACCCGGTTGTATACTAAGAAATAAAGTAGATAAGCTATTGGTGAAACCCATGATTGAAGCGATTATCAGGGAATATATTAACCGAAATTTATACAGCAAGGAGATTATAACACAAATAATTAATACGATTATTATTGTGGTAGCACGCAATATCGCAATGTTCTTGCCTGAACAGGTGGATGAATGCTCTGAGGACAAATCGCTTGACATATTGCAGTATATTCAAGCAAACATCTATAAAACAGGTAAAATCAGAGCAAAAGATATAAGCCAACATTTTGGCATTTCGGAGAATTATTTAGGACGATATATCAAAAAACATACTAATGAAACTATGCAGCAATACATTTTAAACTACAAACTAAAGTTAGTAGAAAATAGATTATTGCATAGTCAAATGAGAATTTGTGAAATCGTTGAAGAATTGGGATTTACCGATGAGAGCCATCTTAATAAGTTTTTCAAAAAGTATAGAGGATGCAGCCCCTCTAATTTCAGAAAGAACAATTTGAAGTAAACCATATACATATCCTTGTTTTTAGAGTTATTGAAACAATAGAAATGACTATTTTTGCATTATATTTATAGATGTCTATGACAAATACAGAAACCATACAATCACTCATCAATAGCGGAGAAGGCTATAATGTAGAGTTTAAAGTTCGTGTACCTTCAAAAGTTCGTGAACTAACAGAGGAAATTTGCGCTTTCGCTAATGCTGACGGAGGATATTTGCTTATCGGCGTAGATGATAACGGACAGATTATTGGTACAGGTTTGGAAAATGACAAACGTTCAGCCATTCAAGGCTCTATCAGTGAAATATCTCCGGCTCTCCATTGTGATATGTATGCGGTAAATATCGAGGATAAGACAGTATGGGTAATTGATGTTCCGTCTGGGAAAGATAAACCTTATATATTTTCCGGTTCTATCTTTGTGCGTGAGGGAGCAAACTCACAGAAACTTCGTACTGTCGAAGAAATGCGCAGTTTCTTTCAGGAATGCAACAAAATTTTTTTTGATGCTATCCCTTGTTCATGGTTCAACATTTACACAGATGCAGACGAACAAGCGATAAAAGACTTTCGCACGGAAGCAAAGCTAAGTCCATCGACTGCCAACAAACAGATATTTGAGAATTTAGAACTGTTTACGGATAAAGGAGTAGCCAAGAATGGAGCAGCCATGTTCTTTGGGAAACAACCTGAACGAAAGTTTCCACACGCAGTAACAAGATGTATCCTTTTCAAAGGAACAACCAAAGTATATATCATTGATGATAAAACCTTTGGCGGTCCACTATACCAACAATATTTGCAGGCTATGGCATGGCTGGAAAGTAAACTGCAAGTAGCTTATAAAATTGAGGGAGCAGGACCAAGAGAAGAAATTTGGGAAATTCCTCTTACTGTGTTTAAAGAAGCCATTATTAACGCTCTCTCACATCGTGATTATTACGAACAGGGAGCAACCATTACAATAGAAATGTTTGATGACCGGGTAGAGGTTTCTAATCCCGGAGGGCTTTTGCCTATCGTAGCTAAAGATTTCGGGCACAAGAGTATGACACGTAACCCCTTAATCTTTGGATTATTTACCCGCATGCATTTGGTGGAAAGGGTTGCATCCGGTATTCCCCGTATGCAGGAAGCCATGAAAGAAGCTAATCTTCCTGAACCTGAATTTCATACGGACGGGATGTTTACGGTTGTATTCAAACGTCAGGTAAAGAACTATGTCACCAATGGCATAGTAAATGGCATAGTAAATGGCATAGTAAATGAGAATGAGCAAATGATAATAGATTTACTTAAAACGAAACCGGGATTAAATGCTTCGGAAATAGCTGAAAGTATTTCTAAAAGTTGGAGAACAACCATGCGCTATTTAAAGTCATTGAATGAAAAAGAACTGATAGAATTTAGGGGAGCACCTAAAACTGGAGGATATTTTCTAATGAAAAATTAAATTTAAAAATAAAAAGTAATATATTAGTAATGTATAATTAAATATGAGCAATATGAGCAATTTTGATGATGAAGATTTGGAGATTGAAGCTATAGCAAAATGTGCTAAAGCTTTATCAAGATTAGACAATGAAAGTAAAACAAGAGTTATTCGTTATTTACTAGACAAATATGGTTTTATTGATCAATCATATAAGCCTACTGTCCCTACAAATCAGTTTATAGGGGCAGAAAAGCAATTACCCCCTACAAATAAAGAGACAAAAGTTGAAACGATTAATGCTGAACCTGCTTCTATTACAAAAGATAATATTCCGTCATTGTATGAACTGATGACCAAACAATATACAAAAAATGAAACGGAAATCTTATTGATGATATTATATTATAAATCTAATAATGGGACAATTCCAATAGAACGTTCTTCTATAATGGACGCATACAGAGAGGAAAGTATATATACAGAAGGGAGAAATAAGAATCTTTCAAAAAATATCGATAATCTCATACAGCAATCTTATATTTCTGCTATAACTAAAACCAAGTTTATCATAACAAGTGCAGGAATTGAACAAATACAACTGATTGCTACTGGGAAGTCAGAGACTAAGCTAAGGAAACCTCGTAATACAAAACGTAAATCACCTAATAATGATAAATAATTCCTCAACATTAATTCATTGTATTTGCGAAAGGTTTTCTGCAAAAAAAGATGTTGCAGCAGCTTTTGTTTGGTTGCATTATAGATTAGAAGAGGGACAAGAATGTAGTACTCAAAAAATAAATTCTTATTTTGAGCAAGCTAATCTCCCTAAATATAATGTAACTTATTTAAAAGAAGACTTAAGAAAACATCGAAATATCTTATCTATTAAGGGAGGAGGATATAAACCAACAAGAACTTTACTATTAGAGCTTGATGCAGAATTTAATCAATTTCTCCTTAAAACAGAAGAAGTTGTATGTGAAGGATTAATTCTCCCTACTTCTCTATATGAAAACACTCGTGGATATATTGAAACATTAGGGAAACAAATTAATGCTTCATATGAACATAATATATATGACGGTTGCTCTGTACTAATGAGACGATTGTTAGAAATATTATTAATTCACTCTTATGAAGCAACTGGAAATATCACAGTAATACAAGATGGAGATGGATATAAGAATCTCAGCGTAATAATCAATGATATTATACAACATAAACGTTTTTCTCTTTCCAAAGAGGTATTATCTGTACTTGACAGATTTAGAATGTTAGGAAACTTATCGGCTCATAAAATTCAATATAATGCAAAAAAGGCGTACATAGACGAAGTAATAACATTATACAGAGTTGCTATTGAAGAATTATTATATATATCTAAGATAAAGGCTTAAAATAAATCCCTATCTTTGCATTCAGAAATCGTACCCAAGATACAAACTTGTGTTGAACGGTGCAAAGCTGTGAAGACCTTATTCAAGGGACTTACATCGTAATAAAAATATAACTTACTGAAAGATAGTGCCATATCAACCCACTTTCGGTTGCTGGTGGCACCACTGAAAATCAAGCAGTTACTTTAAAAGTAACTGCTTTTTCGTTTAAAATAGACTCCTTTTGGACTAAAAACACACCTATTTTCTGATTTTCTGCGTTCCGTTTAACCCGCACTAAACCATAAGTATAATCCAGCCGTACAGTCTATTTATTTACAAATTCGAAATCATACTTATTGTATCTATCTCCAATATTAGGGAATTTCTGTACAAGTTGCTTTATCTCTGTCATATCCTCTTCCGACAACCCGATATTAGCTGCCTGTGCATTTTCTTCTAAATATTTCATACGTTTTGTACCCGGTATGGGTACAATATTTTCACTTTGCGCTAACAACCAAGCCAAAGCAAGTTGAGCAGGAGTAATGTTTTTACTTTTCGCAATAGTTGCCAGTCCGGTAGCTAAACCGCGGTTATTCTCCCAATGTTCGCTATTATAACGAGGTAAATGCTTTCGAAAGTCATTTTCTCCTAAAGCTTTAACATCAATGGTATTGGTGACCAATCCTCTGCCTAGTGGAGAAAACGGAACTAGAGTTATTCCCAATTCTTTAGTTAAGGGTAGCATCTCTTTTTCCACATCACGGGTTAATAAGGAATACTCACTTTCAACGGCTGATATAGGATGAACGGCATAAGCTCTCCGCAATGATTCGGATGAACATTCGCTTAATCCTAAATAACGCACTTTCCCCTCTCCCACCAGTTCAGTCATAGCACCAACAGTTTCTTCAATCGGTATTGCCGGGTCTATCCGATGTGCATAGTACAAGTCTATGGTTTCAATATTCAGCCTTTTCAAACTGCTTTCTACTGCTTGTCTCATATATTTAGGAGAAGCATCCACATAACTCTCGCCACCGGCAAACACACTGCCTTGATTATTACGTAAGCGGAAACCGAATTTCGTTGCTATAAAAATCTGATTTCTTCTTTCAGCCAATACCTTAGATAATAATCGCTCATTAGCACCATTGCCATACACATCAGCTGTATCCCAAAAGTTGACGCCAAGCTCCAATGCACGGTACAATGTTTTGATGCTTTCTTTTTCATCAGCTACTCCATACGCAGCACTCATTCCCATGCAACCTAATCCGATAGCGGACAGGTTCTCTCCTGTTTTACCTAATTTTCTGTACTTCATAATTTATATTTCTAGTCGGTACAAAATTAAGGAGAGGCATTCAGATTGAATGATACAATTCAAAGCATCATTTGCACAAATCAAATAATTGCCTGTTCTCTGATTTCACTAGGGGATTTACCAGTATGCTTACGATAAAATTTACTGAAATAAGAGACCGTTTCGAATCCCAAACTATACGCTATTTCTGATATAGAAAGATTACTGTGTAACAAATATTGCGTACATTCTTTGGTTATTCTTTCCGCAATCATCTCAGAGGTTGTTTTTCCTGTCGTATCTTTAACGACTTTATTTAAATGATTAATATGCACAGACAGGCGGTTTGCATAATCGGCAGGAGTACGTAAATTTAATATCGCGTGCGGATAATCAACCGGGAATTGCCTGTCTAACAATTCTATGAATAATTCAGTAATACGCTGTGAAGCATTCGGGAACGACTCATACTGATTGAAATCTTGCATTTTCAAGGCTGTATGTATCAACAAATGAAGGTAGCATCGCAACACATCAGACTTATTCACATAGCCGGATTGGTTTTCTTCCTGCATCTGCATGTATATATCCAGCACTTTATCAACTTGCGTATCATCCAAAAAGAAGACTTTATCTCCTGTTATTTTAAATAATGGGGTATTGGCTAACGAACCGTTTTTTTCTTCCGACTGCACAAACTGTTCATTGAAAATGCAAAACATTCCTTTCTGTTCTTCACTGATTGATTCCCAAGCATAAGGAACCAAAGGATTGGAAAACAACAATGCAGGACGGTTTACCAAAATCCATTTATCTGCATAATATAGTTTTCCCACACCTATAATCAATGTAATTTTATAAAACTCTCTGTAACTGAATTGTACTGTTCCAAAATTACATTACCGGGAGAAAATATTAAAGTAGGGTTTCTCCTTAGAATAAATAGCATCCGGTTGAGAAGGACAAAGCTGTATCCTTTTATAGAATTACGAAATACTTTCAGGCATAATAACGAGTATTTATTGCAAAATAAACAATTATTATCCGAAGAGAGCTTACTTTTCAGGTAATAACACTATTAAATCCTCACACTCTTCTATTAAATAGTATGCAATGAACACTAAAAATTCGGAATCTGATGCATTATCAAAATGCAGTATAGGCTTATTCTTAGGTTCGTAAAATACTTCTCCACCTGTTAGCAATTGAGCTTTTTCTCCTTCAACCTGGAACGATAAAGTACCTGAAACAACATGCCCCACAACTGAACAAGGATGTAAATGATACTCAGCCTTTCCACTTTGCGGAATAACGACTCTTTTAATTTCGACTTTTGATAAACCTTGCTTTTCCTTCAATTGAATAGAAAGAAGATTGGTTCTTGCTACGTTATTCTTTTTCCATACTTGTGCAACAATTTAAAATGATTAATACAATGAATACTGCTATCTTATTCATGATAGATTTGTTTGCTGCAAAGATAGGACAGAGCAAGAGCTTATTTCATTGACCTATGTTAAGAGATTTAAGACGGCTCAATGATTCAGGTTTTATTCCAAGATATGATGCTATATGATATTGTGATACATGTTGTTCTATATTAGGATAAGTTTGTAGAAGTAATTTATATCTGTCTAAAGCATTATCCATAAGTAATGATGTCTCTTTCCTGCATTTTTTAATAAAGAGAGTGTCTGCTATATATTTTCCCAATTTATACCACTCATTCGAGGCTTGTAGTAATTGGTCATAATTAGTTTTAGATAAACAATATATAACCGAGTCTTCCAATGCCTGTATGCTTCCTACACTTGCCTCTTTAGTTAGAAAACTTCTATAAGATGTGATAAATGAACCTTCAAAATAAAAGTCACTGATATAATCGTCTCCTTCCTTTTCTATGTAAGAGCGTAAAACTCCCGATTCCACAAAGCCTATAAATCTACAGATTTGTCCCTGATGCAATAAATAGTCTTTCCGCTTCAAAAAAACTTTATCGCATGTATCTATCAGCCTTCCATATAAATCGGACGATAAACCTACTTCGTTGATTAGAATGTTCTCTAATATCATATTTTATCTATACCATACGCCCCCATTTAATACACCGTTACTATTTCCCCCCTCTCCTTCCGAGTTGAGAAACATTCGGGTTGTTCTGCGATATATCCCAATGGTATAATCGCTACCGGATATTTTTCAGCTGGTAATTGAAAGTTTGTTCTAAGTAAATCCAAATCAAAGTTACAAACCCAGCAACTACCTAATCCCATTTCTGTAGCAGCAAGACAAATATGTTCTGTTGCAATGGCGGCGTCGATGTCTGCATGATTTTTATTATCAGACTTACGTACCCAGGCTTCCGATCTATCAGCACATACCACGATATAGACTGGTGCTTTTGCAAACCATTCTCTATTATAACATTGCTGTATCTTCTTTTTCTGTTCTTCACTGATTACAACCATGAAATGCCACGGTTGATAATTTACCGCAGAAGGAGCTAACCGGGCACATTCAATAATATAATCTATCTTATCCTGTTCGACCTTATCCGACTTATAATTTCTTGCTGAAAAGCGTTTCTTTGTTAGTTCTAAAAAGTCCATACCTTCGCTGTTTTTAATATTTGGAGTAAAATATCTGTAAAATTACGCTTTACAAACTATATTTGCTACATGAATAGAGATAATTTGTAATAACTTCACCCTCTTAAAAACAAAATCACTAAAAGACAAAATCATGGCTACTATTTTAAAATCAACCGAAAGAAACTTTCAGGAAAATCCGAACAGGATTGAGCCTTTCAAATTATTCACAGACATCTCCAGAACCCAAAAAGGAGTGGAACCGGAAAATTTAAATTTCGACTTGCGTCAACTGAATCCCGGACAATACTGTTCTGCGTACCATTTCCACCGATACGCAGAAGAATTATTCTTGATTATCTCCGGCTCTGCCACCTTAAGAACACCTAAAGGGTTAGAAGCCGTAAGCAGCGGAGATTTGATTTTTTTCGAAAAAGGTGAAACCGGAGCACATCAATTATACAATCACACGACAGAACCCTGCGTATACCTTGATATAAGGACATTTATCGGACATGACATTTGTGAATATCCGGATTCCGATAAAATATATCTTGTTCCGTCAGGTGAGATATTCAATAAATCCGCGCAATCCGGTTATTTTGACGGAGAAGAAAATCCCCAGGAGAAATGGAGGGAACTTCAATGAAGCCAGACAATATCACTCGCGAAGAATTATGGGCCAGACAAAACCTATCAGCTACCGGCATCGATTACGCCGTTTGGGAACGAGACAAAGCCATGCTCCTGCAAATGGCGAAAATAAATCGTACCTGTACCTTCGTTGTCGATGTCTACAAATGCAGATATGCTTTCGCTTCCTCAAACTTTTCCGACTTGCTGGGATATGACAGCCATAAAATTGCCACTCTCGAAAAACAGGGTGACTATCTGGAATCACGTATCCATCCGGACGATCGCCAGCAACTGGAGGCTTTCCAAATCCGGTTGGGAGAATTCATTTACAGCCTCCCTGCCGCTGAACGGAACAACTATTGCAATATTTACAGTTTCCGTGTCCGCAACATCCGTCAACAATACGTACGTGTCATCAGTAAACATCAGGTAATGGAACAGGACGCAGCAGGAAAAGCATGGCTTATATTAGGGAATATGGACATTTCACCCAACCAGGAAGAGACAGATGGGGTAGATTGTACCGTCCTCAACCTCAGGAACGGAGAGATGTTCTCCCCTTCCCTCCCGCCCCGTCGGCAACCGATTCTCACTCCGCGGGAAACGGAGATATTACATCTTATCCAGGAAGGACTGCTAAGTAAGGAAATCGCTCATAAACTATGCATCAGTATCCATACAGTAAATATCCACCGTCAGAACCTGTTACATAAATTAGGAGTTCAAAACTCCATCGAAGCGATAAATGCCGGATTGGAATCTGGACTGTTAAACCGGCTTACGGCATCCACTCCACCACACCGGTAACCGGATATTGTTTTCTCCACTCCTCAAATTCGGCATAACTCCGCACACCGTCACGAATAACAGCCTGATAATACTCCACTCCCATGACCTTTTCCGTTACAGGTGTTTCAAATTTCAGTTGCAGGATAGCCCGTCTTGTTTCATCCGTCAGAACAGCAGCGATTCGCTTGGCTACCTTTTCAAAATAACCGTCATATCGGGAACCTTTCCGGATATGAATCATATCTATCTGCCAAAGTTCACCTTCCGGTTCCTGAAACCAGGCATGCCACTCCACGCACTCTTCAACCGTATGTAACAAGTTCGCACACTCTATTTTTTTGACAGACGGATTCTCCGCCAGTTTTGCCATCGCCCGGAAACTGTCTGATAATTCCAACGGAGAGGTATAAATATGAAAATCAATATCCCGGTGCGTCATCAGTAACCCCGTACTTAAAGAACCAACCAGATTGATTTCAGCCCCTATACTTTCCCAGGCGGGGATAACGCCGCTGTCCTCCACTACTTTCCAGGCCCGCTGCTGATTCAGCCGTGCTATATCGAGAATATCCATTTTTGTATTTTTAATGTGCACGCAAAAGTATGAAAAAGGCCGGAAATATAGCTATAAATCACTATTTAATAGACAGGTCGGTTCATGTAACTTTGTCCGTCCTTTCCAATCATTTTAATATAACAACAAGACAGCTATGGTATTCAACGAAACAGAAAAACAGGAAAAAGAATATTTACAAAAGATACTCAGTATCATACACGCTACGATTAACAATACCGACAAATCAGTTAAAGACCATGTAGACACCCTGCAAGAATACAAGGATTATTTATGGTCTAACAAAGACATAGACCCACACGAGATTCGTTCCATGCGTGAAAGTATCCTGAACCATTTCGCATTGGGAGAAAACGTCATCGATAAACGCAAACGGTTAGGCCGGATTCTCGATATTCCCTATTTCGGACGGATAGATTTCAAAGAAGAGAAAGATGGCAGTCAAACCACACCTGTTTACATTGGAATACACACATTCTACGACTCCATAAGCAGGACCAATCTGATATACGACTGGAGAGCCCCGGTTTCAAGCATGTTTTACGACCATGAACTGGGCGAAGCCTCCTACACCTCCCCGAACGGCGAAGTCAACGGCAAAATATCACTCAAACGCCAGTACCGCATCCGTAAAGGCCGGATGGAATATATGATTGAAAGTTCCCTCACCGTCCATGACGATATTCTACAGAAAGAACTCAGTGCCAATGCCGACGACAAAATGAAGAATATCGTAACGACTATCCAGCGTGAGCAGAATCAAATTATCCGTAACGAAGAAGCTCCCGTACTTATCATACAGGGAGTAGCCGGTTCCGGTAAAACCTCCATTGCCTTGCATCGTATCGCTTATCTGCTTTACACCCTGAAAGGAAATATTTCTTCCAGGGATATTCTGATTATATCCCCCAATAAAGTCTTTGCCGATTACATATCCAACGTACTACCCGAACTCGGAGAAGAGACAGTTCCTGAAACCAGTATGGAACAAATCCTTTCGGAATTACTCGAAAATAAATATAAATACCGGAATTTCTTCGACCAGGTAACCGAATTGCTGGAAAAACCATCCCGGGATTTTATCGAACGAATACAATACAAGGCATCGTTCGATTTCATTTCCCTGTTGGACAAATTCATCCTCCACATGGAAAACAATTATTTCAAGGCTACAGATGTCCGGCTCACCAGACATATCACCATCCCCGCCGGCTTCATCGAGGAACAGTTCAAACGATTCAACCGTTATCCGATGCGACAACGGTTTGAGACAATGACTGATTACATACTGGATATGATGAAAATCCAATACAACATATCCGTAACCACGTCAGAAAAGAACCTGCTGAAAAAAGAGATAAAAAAGATGTTCGGCGGAAACAACGATCTCCAGGTATATAAAGACTTTTTCAAATGGACCGGGAAACCTGAAATGTTTAAACTGCGCAAAGGCCATATCCTTGAATATGCGGACCTTGCCCCGTTGGCCTACCTGCACATGTCGTTGGACGGAAACACGACATATTCCCATATCAAACATCTCCTGATAGACGAAATGCAGGACTATTCGCCCATCCAATTTAAGGTAATTCAAAAACTTTATCCCTGCCGGAAAACTATTCTCGGCGATGCATGCCAATCGGTAAATCCCTATGGTTCATCAACAGCCGAAATGATTCGCAAAGCATTTGCTGCAGGAGAGGTCATGAAATTATGCAAAAGTTATCGTTCGACCGTCGAAATAACCGGCTTTGCCCAAAAGATACGTTCTAATGACGAACTGATACCAGTTGTACGTCATGGCAAAAAGCCGGAAATTCTCCGGTTCGGAAATGCTGAAGAAGAAATATCCGCCATCGCTCATTTGGTCTCTGTATTCAGAGAATCAGATTACAAATCATTGGGAATCGTATGCAAAACTGAATTACAGGCAAAAGAAATGGCAGAAAAACTTCAAAAACAAATCGAAAACATATATTTCCTGTCCAGTCAAAGTTCCGCTTTCATAAATGGCACCATCGTCACTTCTTCCCATATGGCAAAAGGGTTGGAGTTCGATGAAGTAATCATCCCCCAAACCAATAAGACAAATTACTGTTCGGAAATCGATAAAAGCATGCTTTATGTGGCAGTAACCCGAGCAATGCATCAATTGACAGTGACATATTCAGGGGAACAAAGTGAATTTATCCGTACGGCTACTCAACACTAAAATCCTCGGATTTGAACCCACTGTAATACCTTCCCGAAAAAGCGGTGAATTTCAACACACAATAATCCGGGTCGGTAACACCTTCTTTATAATACATTGTATCTCCCGGCAACCAGATTAATTCTTTGCTTGCCGGATCGGTCAGGACTTCGATTGTTCCTTTCAGCATCACGCCTTTGAAAAAGCGCCGGTCGCAAAAGTAAATACAGGAACGGTCATTCTCCCTGAACTGAGCCACACGCCTGGAAGATGTATTGGTAGTAAAATAAAATGTACGGATTCCTTCCCGCTTACGAGGTTGAAGCATTGCTTTGATATTAGGGAAACCTTCCTCATCAACCGAACCGAGGAATGAAACTGTCTGTTTGTCAACGATATTACCTATCGTCTTTTCCGGATCTCTCATAATTAAACTGTTATTCGTTTATAATAAGGGCAAAAATAGAGTATGAAGCTATCCCGGATGCAACAGTAAACAGGGAGAAAATGTCACTTTTTACGGTTTGTGCATTTTTCTGTATGCCAATGGAGTTTGTCCGGCATGTTGACGAAATGAACGGATAAAATAAGATACAGTATCATAGTTCAGCCGGGCGGCTATTTCCGAGACGGGTAAATCAGTATAGGTCAGCATCCTTTTGGCCTCTCCCATCACTTTGTTATGAATATATTGTTTGGTACTGACCTGCATGGAGGCCGTAATCATTTCATTCAGGTAATTCGGCGTAATACATAATTTATCAGCATAATAGCTGACTGCACGATGTTCTTTAAAAGACTTGTCGACCCAACGGATAAAGTTAGTAAGATGAAGGTTACGCCCCTTCACTATATCCGTTTTCCCTTCTTCCTCCTTGTATCCCCTGTCAAGGAGCATAAGAACCTCATAAAGCAGTGCCCTCAACACATGGTCACCATTCCGGGAGGACAGACCGATCTCATCCCTTATATTACATATCTGTTGGAAGATACGACTGGAAACTGATTCCGAAAGATGTATTTTTGCCGCAGTTTTGTCTGGATCAAAATAACTGAGATGCTGAACGAACTGGTCGTCTTTGAAAAAAGAGGAAAGAAACTCTTCCTCGAAAATAAGTGCATACCCATTTATAATATGATCTTTATCCCAATGACGTATCTCCCCCGGCTTTGAAAAAATCACATCACCGGGACAGACGTCATACTGTTGGTTATCAATTGAAAAAGAGCCAGAACCTTCGGTGACAAAAGTAATGTCATAGTAAGTCAGCGTATGCACCGGATTGATATCCAGAAACTTCTTGATGTTTTTCAGTTCGACAACATCCACCAGTAACTCACTACCATACTTGTGCTTATAAAATGTATAGCGGGGTATTGACTTTTTCATCGGACAAGCGTTATAAAACCAATTCATAAAGTTGGAACCATTTCAAATGCTCATAAGGCAGTCCCAGATCAACAGTCCCAATATATTGATAACCGAGTTTTTTATAAAGGCTAATAGCTGGTGTATTATCGACTGACACGTCCAACCGGATCGATTTCATCCGGTGACTAACCGCATATTGTTTAGCAAACTCCATCAATCGGGTCGCCACCTCCTGTTTCAAAAATGAAGGATGTACAACCAACGTCCGGATCACCAGAATATCAGCATATTCCGCCTCAACCAGCCAGCGAACCTGACTGTAAGCCTTTTCCGGCTCATGATTCAATATAATACTTCCGGCAACAGTTCCATTTTCAATGGCAACAAACAAGCATTTCTCATCAATCCCCTGCATGGCCGTCTCCCTGACAGGATATATATGTTTTATCCATCCCGGATAGTTTACCGTGGAAGACAGATAGTCATTCAACCCGTCATAAAGAACCTCCAGTTCGTCAAGATGATGCGTTGTGCCTTGTTCTATAATCATTGCCTGATGTTTTCTTATAAAAATAAATGCCTAATATCTTCCGGCTGGCAATGTAAAAGTCTCCTTATCCGTCAGATAACCGTCTGAAGACTTCAAACGGACAGACAGCACTATTTCTCCGGCTTTCAATTTAGGAGAAGCATGCAAGGTGACAGTATAACTGACTCTTTTATGCGGCGGTAACTGACGGATAACAAGAGGCTTTGAAAGTTTCACATATTTGCCTCCCTGTTCGACCTTGATAACAGGCTCAATATTGTAAGCCGTTTGTCTCCCTTCATTCGATAAGATAAACGAGATGCGGCAACTTTCTCCTGCATCTACGATCTGATTGTTATTCCGGTCTTCCAGATAAATATCCTCAATAACCAGATAGGGGACCTGATACTCTCTGGCACTCGCTGTATTCCTGTCACGTTGATTTTGAGAGGAAGCGGCGGCAGCCCCCAGAACTGTCCCTCCGACCGATCCTACAAACGAACCGATCGCCTCTCCGCGATATCCTCCGGCCGCATGCCCGATCACTGCACCGGTAACCGTACCCGCCAACATGCCGACCTGCGAACCCACTATCGTACGCGATGTCGGATCCATTGTCGCACAACCCGTGCCAATCACAGGTATCATCAGAAACAGGAGCCAATTCTTCATTCTCATATCAACATTTTTTATTTATCCGCTAAAATACAAATATTTAGCGGATAAAGGCTGATCAAAAACGTTATAATATTCGTCTAAACAGAAAACCGCCCTTGTTTCATCCGTTGAAAGAATTAATCCAGTGTCAGATTGAACTCGTCTTTCAGTTTTCCCAGGACGGGATTTACGGTCAATAAATGTTCGAACTTCTCGGTTGCCGTATAGGCTAAATGCTTTTCGTTCGTTTCGATAATCCGGACACGCATCTGGATACGTGTATTTCTGAGTTGTGCACGCAAATAATTCAATAAATCCACACAACCATTACTCAGTTCATCCTGCTGACCGGGATTATGTACACCTACTTCAAAGAAATAGTTTTCCTGCAAAACAGGCTTGCAGTTGATCATCGTATTCTTCAGATAAACTTTCTTATCGATAATTCCGCTTGCCGCATAAGCATCCCAACAACGTACCAGGTCTTCTTCCGTGAACTGGTTGACCATCTCCTGAACTGTCCGGTTTTCCTGCTGTCCCATCTGGTTCTTCGGTTTTTCCACACCGATTTCTTTCAGCGACGTACCTAAATGTTGCGGACGGGAAGGACGTTTAGGTGGAGTTGCAGCAGGAGGCTGCGGAATAACTGTTGCCGAAGAAGGCATATTCGAAGTTACTACACGACCATTGTTATTACCCATATCAGCCGGTTGCTGTGAAGCCGGTGAACCAGGATAACCGGATGGTTGAACTGGCTGACGAACAGGTTGCCCCTGTGGTGAAGCCTGTGTGCCCTGAGAAACAGGCTGTCCAGGAGCACCGGATGCGATCGGTTCAATTACTCCTTTTTTTTTATCGTCGGCTGCCTGCCCTGCATTACTCAGCTGGCAAAGCTGGATAAGCGTCAGTTCCAACAGCAGGCGCTTATTACGGCTGGCACGATAATTCAGATCACAGGTATTGGCCAGTTCGATCGCCTTAAAAAGCAACTGATCCGGACAGCGTTTTGCCATCTCTTTATATCTTTCACGGATCGAGGCTCCGACTTCAAACAAGATCAGAGTTGCCTCATCCTTACAAACCAGCAAATCACGGAAATGGGCGGCCAACCCGGTAATGATATTCTGCCCGTCAAATCCTTTGCTCAATATTTCATTCAGGATCAAGATAGACGAACGTACATTTCCTGCCAGGATTGCGTCCGTAAGGCGGAAATAATATTCGTAATCGAGTACATTCAGATTGTCGATGACAGCCTGATAAGTAATATTGCCATTGGTAAAACTAACTACCTGGTCGAAAATAGACAGGGCATCACGCATACCGCCATCAGCTTTCTGGGCTATTACGTTCAAGGCTTCCGGCTCAGCAGTCACATTTTCCTGAGAGGCAACATATTCCAGATGTTCCACCATATCGGCAATCGAGATGCGGGAGAAATCATATATCTGGCAACGCGACAGAATAGTCGGAAGTACTTTATGCTTCTCGGTAGTCGCTAAAATAAACAGGGCATGATGCGGCGGCTCCTCCAACGTTTTCAGGAAAGCGTTGAATGCAGCCGAACTCAGCATATGAACCTCATCGATGATGAATACCTTATATTTTCCGATTGCAGGCGGGATACGCACCTGGTCGATCAACGAACGGATATCGTCGACCGAGTTGTTGGAGGCAGCATCCAGTTCATGAATATTATAGGAACGCTGTTCATTGAAAGCCTGGCATGATTCACACTCGTTACAAGCCTCGCCGTCTGCTGCCGGGTTCAGGCAATTTATTGTCTTCGCAAAGATTCGTGCACACGAAGTCTTCCCGACACCACGCGGTCCGCAGAAAAGGTAGGCATGTGCAAGTTTGTTACTTTGTATTGCATTTTTTAGTGTAGTGGTAAGAGACTTCTGCCCTACAACACTACGGAAAGTAGACGGGCGGTATTTTCTTGCCGATACAATATAATTGTCCATTCTTTGCTTTTTTATTAACAACACAAAGATATACAAAATAATTCATTTACCTTTGCAAAAACGAAGTTCCATGTCACGCATAAAAGACTTTTACAACAAGTATCTATCCAGGATAAATGCCTACTGGTTGGTTATCATTGGATTTTTGATCCTCACTTTTACAGTGGGCGACAGCAATTTGTATAAGCGGTATACGTACGACGAAAAGATCCGCAGCCTGGAAAGAGAGATCAAACATTATCAGAAAGAGATCGAGATAAACAGTAAGAAACTGAACGATCTTCGTACCGACAAAGAAGGTCTGGAACGCTTCGCCCGTGAAGAATATTTCATGAAGAAGCCGAACGAAGACGTCTATATCATCAAAAAGAAATAATGAATCAAAAAGCAAGAACAATCATTTTCAATATGGCCGGTTTACTGATACTGGCCGGGGCAGTCCTTTTCCTTACCAAATGGTTTCTGGCACCTTACCTGTTTGCCGTCGGAGCCGCCGGAATGGCTGTATGCTTCCTGACGCTCTCTACTAAAGATATGGAGTTTCGCGAACGCAGGTTGCACCGTTTTAACATAATAGCCTCTGTCCTGATGATCTGTGCCTCCGGGTTGATGTTCAAAGATATGAAAGAGTGGATTATCTGCCTGACAATTGCAGCCGTACTATTGCTCTACTCATCATTCGTTTCCGGAAAGCAACAAAAATAATCCTATCAAATTTCCCCACCCTATTTTATTATGTGGGGAATTTTCCCCTTCTATATGGGGAAATACCCCCATTGCAGTGGGGAAACGCCCCCATTAGAGTGGGGAAATACTCCCATTGTAATGGGGTTTACTCTCTACATAACAATAAATAAAACGGTATGATACAAAAAAAGCTGTTACATTAAATGCAACAGCTTTTTTTGTATATCGTTTTTGATACTACTTATTTTCCGCTGGAATAGCTCTTATTCAACAAGTCGATCAATTCGTTTGTGATATCGTAAGCATCGCCGGCTAACAAAATATTATCTTCTGCGGTGTTACTGAAAATTACCTGATATCCTTTTTCCTTATTATATACTTTCAATTTTGAAACTACTGTATCACGAAGCTGTTCGTTCAGCTTCTGACGTTCCATTAACAAATCCTGTGACAATTTAGCATCCAAGTCTTTCAGTTCCTGTTCTTTCTTCATCAGACGTTCCTGCTCTTGTTGAGCTCTTTCACGAGTTAGGAATGCATTATTTTCTGCTTTACGATAGAATTCCTGAACTTCATTCTGCAAATTACGTGCCTGCTGTGTTACATTAGCACGCGAATTTTCTTCTTTTTTCAGGAGCTGTTCATTCAGATCCTTGAAATAATTATAATTAAGCAAAAGCGAATCTACATTGACATAGGCTATAGGAAGCAGGTTTGTTGTATCACCTTCTCCGGATGCAAATGTTTTTGTTACTGTTGATTCTTTCTTGTCGGAAAATTGCATTATGAACAATATCACGACAGCCACCGCGAGCACACCATTAATTACGTAGTTAATGTTCTTCATAAAGTGTAAATTAAATCCTTATTTTATTCTTCTATTTCTTTTACTCTATCATATAGATTCTTTTGCTTCTTCTGTTCGCGGTCTTGCGTCTTGGCACAATGGATACCTTTTTTACTCAGTGCTCTGTTACCTCCGACATGCGTATTCGGGAACCTTCCCCCCTTCTTGAATATCACTTTTACAGCAAGTAACACAACACAAATAACAAGAATTATGACCGTTAATAATATCGTTGTAAGCATTTTCTCTATATTTGTGGACGCAAATATAAGAGTTTAAGTGATTATAAAGTATCTTTTTGGTATTTAATTCTACTTTTTTTCATACATAACTCCTGAAATGATTGCATTATTAACTATATAGTAACAACTATAATATATTGTAACATTATGAAGATTACTGACTTAAAGCCTGAAATCGTCTGGAAGTTTTTCCACCAGGTAACACAAGTGCCCCGTCCTTCAAAGAAGGAAGGCAAAATGATCCAGTATCTGGAATCGTTCGCAAAAGAGTATAAAATCGCCATAAAGAAAGATGCAGCCGGAAACATCCTGATGTCGAAGCCTGCAACACCCGGATATGAAAAGCTGCCGGTTGTTATCCTTCAGTCGCACATGGATATGGTTTGCGAGAAAAACAACGGAACCGTTCATGATTTCGACAACGACCCGATCGAAACAATTGTAGACGGAGACTGGCTGCGTGCCAACGGAACAACGCTGGGAGCCGACAATGGTATCGGTGTTGCCGCCGAACTGGCTATCCTGGCTTCCGACGATATCGAACACGGACCGATCGAATGCCTGTTCACTGTTGACGAAGAAACTGGCCTGACCGGAGCTAAAGCTCTTGAAAAAGGCTTCATGACCGGAGATATCCTGTTAAACCTCGACAGCGAAGACGAAGGCGAAATCTTTATGGGCTGCGCCGGAGGAAAAGATACACAGGCTGTGTTCCATTGCGAACAACGCCCGACCAACCCCAATATGTTATATTTCAAAATTGATGTAAAAGGATTGAACGGCGGACATTCCGGCGGTGAAATACATAAGGGGCTGGGTAATGCAAACAAAATACTGGTTCGTTTCCTGTATTTATTGAACAATGAAGCAGACTTCACTTTGTGTTCGATTGAAGGGGGTAATCTGCGCAATGCGATAGCCCGTGAAGCGCATGCAGTCATCGGACTTTATTCGGAAGATAAAGAACAGGTTCGTGTACTGCTCAATAACTATACGGCGGATATCGAAAACGAACTGAAACATATCGATCCTAACGTACAGATCACCATGGAATCGACCGACCGTCCGGAATTATGCCTGTCTAATTTCGATATGGAAAAGGTTATCCGGGCCTTGCATGCTTGTCCCCATGGCGTTATCGGCATGAGCCATGACATCGAGGGATTGGTTGAGACTTCTACCAACCTGGCTTCCGTAAAAATGAGACATGAAGCCGAAACAGAACAATTGATAATCACTGTCGGAACCAGCCAGCGTAGCTCCATCGAATCATGCAAAAACATGATTGCCAACCAGGCAGCCTCCGTATTTAAACTGGCCGGAGCGATTGTTACCCACGGTGACGGTTATCCGGGATGGGCTCCTAATCCGGATTCCAAAATCTTGAAAGTCGCACAGGATACATATAAACGTTTATTCAATAAGGACGCCAAGATCATGGCTATCCATGCCGGACTGGAATGCGGACTGTTCCTCGAAAAATATCCTAATCTGGATATGATTTCTTTCGGACCGACTTTAAGAGATGTTCACTCTCCGAACGAACGGATCAAAATTAAGACCGTCGGTTTGTGGTGGGCTCATCTTTTAGAATTATTAAAAAGCGTACCGGCAAAATAAAATTAAATATTCTGCGTTATAAAAAGAGGATTAACACTTTAATCGTGTTTTTCCTCTTTTTTTATGTTAATGCCTGAAAACATTCTTTATAAATCGTTTGTTTATAAAGAAACAAGAACACAAAGGCATACATTTTAACATTTAGAGAAAATGAAAAGAATTACAGCGCCGTTGCTTATAATATGTACACTTTTACTCAACCTGTTGGCTGGATGCGACGGGCTGGACGAAAATTATTCGACCAATCCGAATCACCGGTTGAGTTTCTCGACAGATACCTTATCATTCGATACTGTCTTTACCACGATAGGTTCAGCCACAAAACAATTCATGGTTTACAACAAAAACAGTGAACCGCTGAATATAGAGAGAATCATACAAGCCTCGCCTGCTACCAGCGGATTCCGTATCAACGTGGACGGACGAAAAGGTGACAACTTCGACAATGTCAGAATTGCAGCCAAAGACAGCATGTATATATTTGTAGAAGTCACTGTCAATCCGAATGGAAAAGACCAACCGTTATTAATCCAGGATTCAATAGTGTTCACCTACAACAGCGTGAAACAAACAGTTTTACTGGAGGCATGCGGACAGGATGTCAAGCTGATAAAAGGCGGACAGACATTGAGTGAAGACACCAAGCTGACAGCCGAACGTCCTTATCTGATATATGACAGCCTGATGATAGACAAAGGTGTAACAGTTAATATCGAAGAAGGCACCACTTTCTATATGCACGACAAAGCAAAGATCATCGTTGACGGAACGATCATTGCGAACGGAACCATGGATAAACCGATAGTCTTCCGCGGTGACCGTCTCGATTTCATACTCGACATACTACCCTACGACCGCACACCGGGACAATGGGAAGGAATTGTATTCAACAATGAAAGTTTTGACAACATATTTAATAATGTAATAGTAAGAAACGGAAACAACGGCATAACCTGCAAGGCTTCTGATCCGGAAAAATCCAAATTGAAGATTAACAATTCGCAGATCACCAATATGGATGGGAATGTATTGACTGCAACCAACTGCAATCTGGAAGCCGCTAACAGCGAGTTCACAAATGCTACGGTAGACGTTGTTGTATTAAATGGAGGCAAATATAGCTTTACACATTGTACACTTGCAAACTACATCTCTGCCAAAAGCCGGCATTCGGAATCTAAAGAAGGTGAAGCCAGTCATACCTTACAACTATTTGACAATTATTCAAATTCAAATAAAGCGATCATGCCATATGATTTATTACAAGCTAATTTCGACAATTGTATAATCGATGGTAGTCTAGGTGCCGGTAAAGAAATAAAAATCGATATTGGGACCAAGTCCATGCTCCTAAGAAACAACGATTTAAAATATCATTTCGATCACTGCGTCGTAATGATGGATCAAACCAGTAGTGAAAACTTTACCGATGTCATTTTTATTAAAGGAAAAGACGAGAGTAAAATGGAGTACCGGATGACCGGCGGAGAAAAGAATAAATATATGTATGATTTCCGTCCGGATAAAGAAACAACTCCCGGCGTAGGTAAAGCCGATTTGTTTGTTTCCCAGAAATATCCGGTCGATCGTAACGGCGTAAACCGACTGACAAACAACGGGCCGGATATAGGCGCTTATGAATTTGTTCCTAAAGAAGAAGAATAAAAACAATTAAATATGACCAGGACCTTAACTATATTAATTTGCGTTCTCGCCTTTCTCTCCCATCCGGTAAACGCCCAGCCCGGATTCAGGGTCATGAGTTACAATGTAGAGAACCTGTTCGACACCGAAGACAATCCGGACAAGAACGATAATGACTTCCTCCCGTCGGGTAATCATCACTGGACACGCGGACGATATTACCATAAACTTCAGCAAATAGCCAAAGTGATCAGCGCCGCAGGTGAATGGGATACTCCCGCCCTAATCGGCCTCTGTGAAGTGGAAAACGATTCCGTCCTGATCCATTTGCTGAACCGGACACCTTTGAAACAACAACAATACCGGTACTGCATGACACACGGTTCAGATACAAGGGGAATAAATTCCGCCCTTCTTTATCAACGAACTCAATTCGGATACATCAGCCATAAAGAACACCCGGTACTCTTCACCCATAAAACACATAAACAGACACGTAACATTCTCCATGTATGGGGAAAAGTAATAACCTCCGATACATTAGATGTATTCGTCTGTCATCTTCCTTCGCGCTACGGAGGTGAAAAGGAAAGCGAAGCCGACCGCTTCGATGCTGCCCGTACATTAAGGCATCTGTGTGATTCCTTGCTGCAAATCCGGAAAACGCCTCAGCTGCTGATCATGGGAGATTTTAACGACACACCGGAAAACGCCAGTATCACACAAATACTGTCTGCCGGAAAAACCTCCGGAAATCCGGTATCCGGCAAGCTCTACAACCTTTTTGCCGATCCCCATGTCCTGAACAACCCCGGAACCCACAAGTATCAGGGAGAATGGAATCAGCTGGATCATATCATCGTATCCGGCAATCTGATCGATAAAAACTCTCCCATGCATGTTGTTCCCGGAAGCAATCGAATATTCATGCCCCCCTTCCTGCTCACTAATGATAAGACCTGGCACGGCAAACGACCTTTCCGCACCTATTATGGTTTTAAATATGAGGGTGGTTACAGCGATCATCTACCTCTCATTACCGACTTTTTACTATCTTTGCCTAACAAAGATTGAATTAAAACAGACATGCAGATACATCATATACTGGCAGGGATTTTCCTCTTTGCCGGAATTACAAACAACACAGCCGAAGCCCAGCAACTTCGCAAACCGATGGATATTCCGGTCTTGCTAAGCGGGAATTTCGGAGAACTGAGAAGCAATCATTTCCATTCGGGAATAGATTTCAAAACACAAGGTGTCGAAGGGAAACCGATCCACTCCGTGCAGGACGGCTATGTCTCACGCATTTCGGTAAGTCCCTGGGGATATGGCAACGGCCTGTATATCACACATCCGGATGGTACGACTACTGTTTACGGCCATCTTCAGAAATTCTCCCAAAAGATCACCGCTTATCTCAAAGAAAAACAATACGAACAGGAAAGCTTCAATGTAAACCTGAGCCTCACTCCGGATGAACTACCTGTTAAAGAAGGCGAACTCGTCGCGCTGAGCGGAAACACGGGAAGCTCCGGCGGTCCGCACCTCCATTTCGAAGTGCGCGACACAGAGACGGAAGAACCGATGGACCCGATCGAATACTACAAAGATTTAATAAAAGATACGCAGGCTCCCAAGATACAGGGAATCATGGTCTATTCAATGCCAGGAAAGGGCGTTGTGAACGGAAGCCGCCGGAAACTGGAACTAAAACCGGTCACAGCCAAAAACGGAAAACAAACACTGACCGGAAAGATTGAAGCCTGGGGAGAAATCGGACTGGCTGTAAAAGGATACGATTACATGGATAATACCTCCAATATTTATGGTATCAAAGACATCACACTGACGGCAGACAGCCAGGTTATTTTTCATAGCAACCTGGATCGTTTCGCCTTCGATGAGAGCCGTTACCTGAACAGTTTCACAGATTTTGAAGAATGGAAAGAACACCGTTCGTTCTATATCAAAAGTTTTGTCGACCCGGGAAACCGGCTTCGTTTCATCGAAAGCCTTAACCGCGGGATCCTGACTATCGACGAACCCCGCACCTATCACCTGACTTACCAGTTGGCAGACGCTTTCGGCAACACGACCCAGCTTTCTATCCAAATCGAAGGCAAAGAACAACCGATCCCGGAAGTCGACACGGAAAACACAGAATTGTTCCATTGGTGGAGCGACAACCGTTTCGGAGCCAAAGGAATCCGCCTGACAATCCCGAAAGGAAATCTTTATGACGACTTATATTTCCACTATTCCGTCAAAGAAGACAGCGCTGCGCTGGGCGCCACACATATATTACACAACAAACCGGTCGCTTTCCACAAATCAGCCAAATTATCCCTCCGGTTGCAAACAGACACACTGGAGAACAAACAGCAATACGGTATTGTCCGACTGCAAAACGGACGCCGGTCATGGACCGGAGGTGTCTACCGCAACGGCTGGGTCGATGCCGATATAAAAGAAATGGGAAGCTACACGCTCGGTCAGGACCTTGTCCCGCCGACCATTACACCTCTCAATCCGGCAACATGGGTCAGTAAACAAGCCATCGCACTCAGGCTGTCGGACAACCTGAGCGGTGTACAAACATACCGGGGTGAAATTGACGGTCAATATGTTTTATTTGAAATGAATAGTAAGTCCGTCATTACCTATCACTTCGATAAAGAGCGGCTGGCAAGAGGGAAACACACGCTGAAACTGGTTGTAACAGATGCCTGTGGAAATCAATCCACTTATACTTATCCGTTTACGTGGTAAAAAATAACTTTTTCTTTTTTCTTGAAAATAAAGCTGCAAGCCATTGTTTACAACAATTAATTTGTATCTTTGTTTTCTCCTAAATAAGGAAATAACACATATATAAATGCAAGATATTTGGGTATGGAAAACAACGAACTGCTAGAAATGGTAAGAAGTAAAGCGCAAAGCTGGCTTACCAAAAGTTATGATGCCGAAACAAAAGCAAAAGTTCAGGAATTATTAGACAGCGAAGATCCGACCGAACTGATCGAATCTTTCTACAAAGACCTTGAATTTGGTACAGGAGGTTTAAGAGGTATCATGGGTGTAGGAACCAACCGTATGAATATTTATACTGTCGGTGCTGCTACACAAGGTTTGTCAAATTATCTGAAAAAGGAATTTGCCAATCTGGATCAGATCAAAGTTGTTATCGGCCATGACTGCCGTAACAATAGCCGCAAGTTTACCGAAATCTCGGCAGATATCTTCTCTGCTAACGGTATAAAAGTGTACCTGTTCGAAGACCTTCGCCCGACACCGGAAATGTCTTTTGCTATCCGTAAACTGGGATGCCAGAGCGGTATCATCCTGACAGCTTCACATAACCCGAAAGAATACAATGGTTACAAGGCTTACTGGGACGACGGTGCACAGATGATCGCTCCGCACGACCGTAACACGATCGCCGAAGTAAACAAGATCCGCAATGCCAGCGACATCAAGTTCAAAGGCAATAAAGACCTGATTGAAATCATCGGTTCTGAAATCGACAATTTGTATATCGACGCTTTGACGACTATTTCCCTTTCTCCGGAAGCGATCAAACGTCACCATGACATGAAGATCGTTTACACTCCGATCCACGGTACCGGTGTAGAGATTGTTCCGGCTACATTGAAAGCATTCGGATTCACCAATATCATCCATGTTCCGGAACAGGATGTTGTAAGCGGCGACTTCCCGACAGTTGTTTCGCCAAATCCGGAAGAACCGGCAGCACTGGCTATGGCTGTTGAGAAAGCGAAAGAAACAGATGCCGAACTGGTTATGGCTTCCGACCCGGATGCTGACCGCGTTGGAGCAGCTGTTAAGAACAACGAAGGCGAATGGGTATTGCTGAACGGTAACCAGACTGCTTTGATGTTCGTTTATTACCTGATTACCCGCTGGAAAGAATTAGGCAAGGTAAACGGTAAAGAATATATCGTAAAAACAATCGTTACAACCGAGCTGATCCGTACGATCGCTGAGCGCAACGGTGTTGAAATATACGACGTTTACACCGGTTTCAAATGGATTGCCGACGTAATGAAGAAAAACGAAGGAAAGAAAAATTACATCGGTGGCGGTGAAGAAAGCTACGGATTCCTTTGCGAAGACTTCGTTCGCGATAAAGATGCTGTTTCCGCATGTGCTATCCTGGCAGAAATCGCAGCATGGGCAAAAGATCAGGGTATCACCATGTACCAGTTGTTGCAGAACATCTATGTACAATATGGCTTCTCTAAAGAAAAAGGTATTTCTGTTGTGAAAAAAGGCAAGAGCGGTGCAGAAGAAATCGAAGCGATGATGAAGAACTTCCGCGAAAACCCGTTACAGGAAATCGCTGGTTCTAAAGTTTCATTATTCTATGATTATGCATCACTGAAAGGTTACAGCTACATCGATAACGAAACGATCACGCTGGATATGCCGACAACTTCCAACGTACTTCAATACTTCACTGAAGACAATACGAAAATATCTATCCGTCCTTCAGGAACAGAGCCGAAGATTAAATTCTACTGCGAAGTTCATTCAAAAGTAAAAAGCCTGGAAGATTTACCGGAAGCAAACAAAGCTGCCGAAGAAAAGATCAACCAGATCAAAGCATCTTTGGGTATCTGACCAGATAGTTAAATAAAAAAGCGGGACAAGAGGTTCAACTTCTTGTTCCGCTTTTTTACTACGTACATTCAGTACTTATCATATTATTCCGATTTCAAATCTTCTTTCCCAAAACAAAGCGGTAAAAGCGATGCCGCACTCGGAGCAACCATCACATCCTTTATTCCGCAAAGCAACACTTTCACAGGCTTACCATATCGCTGTTCTGTCTCCAACAACACCTGCCGGCAAGCACCGCAAGGCGAAATACTTTCCACCTGCTTCCCTCCTGTTGCCGCCGCAATTGCCAGGGCAACTACCGGAATATCGGGATACTGATGTCCGGCATGGAACAAAGTAACCCGCTCCGCACATAAGCCGGATGGGTAAGCCGCATTCTCCTGGTTACTTCCCGTCACAATTGTCCCGTCAGCCAGTAACGCTGCCGCCCCGACATGAAATTTTGAATAAGGAGCATATGATTGTTCCGTTGCCTTCAAAGCCGCATGAACCAAAGGCAGTTCCTCATCCGGAACTTCGTTCAGCGAATAAACCGTTATTTTTGTTTCCAGTTTGATTTCTTTCATAAGACTGATGATTAGATAAACAAAGATAGTAAATTTGTATCTTTGTCCGATAAAATACGAATAATTCCAAATCAGGATATGCAAATACCCCTACTCACCCCTCAAAAAGACCCGATGGGCGCCGCTATCGCAGATTATTTCGCGAACGGTAAAGCTAGTAAACTCCGCGTTTTTTCTTCCATGTTCGATGAAGATGAAATCCCGGTGAAACAGTTATTCCGCAATTTTACGGAAATGCCGGCACTGGAACAAGAGGCACTCCGCATGAGTGAAGGCAGAATACTCGATGTCGGTGCCGGAAGCGGCTGCCATTCGCTGGCATTGCAAGAAATGGGAAAGACGGTAAAAGCCATCGACATCTCACCTTTGTCTGTAGAGGTCATGCAGAAAAGAGGCGTAAAGGATGCCTGCCTGGAAAATTTCTTCAACGAACAGTTCAGCGGCAGCTTCGATACGATCCTGATGCTGATGAACGGTTCGGGGATTGTCGGAAAGATAGCCAATCTCCCGATTTTCTTCCATACTTTAAAACGCCTGCTTGCCCCGGGAGGTTGTGTATGGATGGACTCTTCCGACCTCCGTTACCTGTTTGAAGATGAAGATGGCAATCTCGATATAGATATTGATGATGACTATTACGGAGAAGTGGATTTTCGCATGCAATATAAAAATATCAGGGGCGACCGATTCGACTGGTTATACCTCGATTTTCAAACGCTCAGCCTGCATGCAGCAAACAACGGGTTCAAAGCGGAGAAGATACGGGAAGGAGAACATTTTGATTATCTGGCTAAAATTAGCAGGATATAAACCAGTATTTTATAGATTATTTAGAAGAATAATATATCCAGCTTCATTATCTTTGCGAAAATAAATACTTTAGGAACTCGTTTTATGAAACTGACAATACGGATTTTTTGCCTCTTATTTTTTATAGCGACATTAGCGGAGGCAGCAACCCAGCGCAAAATACCTTCATACGAAAAGTATATAAAAACATACAGCGCTCTGGCTATAGAACAACAAAAGAAGTACAAAATTCCCGCCAGTATCACTCTGGCACAGGGACTACTGGAGTCGGGAGCCGGACAAAGCGACCTGGCACGCCGCTCAAACAACCACTTCGGCATCAAATGTCATTCCGACTGGCGCGGCGGACGTGTTTATCATGACGACGACCTGCGTGGAGAATGTTTCCGTAAATACAAACGGGTGGAAGATTCATATGAAGATCACTCCAAATTTTTGAAACGCTCGCGTTACGACCGGCTTTTCCAATTAAAAATAACTGATTACAAGGGTTGGGCCAGAGGTCTGCAAAAATGTGGTTACGCAACCGATCGCGCATATGCCAACAAACTGATTAAAGTAATTGAAGATTATGAACTTTACCGTTATGATACCGGAAAAGTACACAAATCAACACGCCAGGAAAAGAAAAAACTTAAATACCCGACCGTCAAATATACGATATACAGAACTTACGGTCTACTGTATGTTTATGCCAAAGAGAACGACAGCTTCGACCAAATCGCACAGAATCTGGACTTCCCTGTAAAAGATCTGAAAAAGTTCAACGAAGTACCGGAAGACTTCCCGTTGCAAAAAGGCGATATCGTCTATATTGAAAAGAAGAAGAAGAAAGCCGATAAGCCTAATTACGACCATGTTGTACAAGTCGGAGAATCCATGCACAGCATCGCACAGAAATACGGAATACAGATCAAGAGCCTGTATAAGATGAATAAAAAAGACAAAGATTACGTTCCTGAAGAAGGAGATGTGCTTAAACTTAGATAAGTAACATAAAAAAATAGTATCTTTGCAGCCAAATATGTAAAAACAATGAGTGACCAACGTTACAACCTGCGCGGTGTATCCGCTTCAAAAGAAGATGTTCACAATGCAATAAAGAACATCGACAAGGGAATATTCCCTAAAGCATTTTGTAAGATCATCCCTGATATATTAGGCGGTGATCCTGAATACTGTAACATTATGCACGCTGACGGAGCCGGAACAAAATCATCCCTGGCTTACATGTACTGGAAAGAAACCAGTGACTTGTCAGTGTGGAAAGGTATTGCCCAGGATGCACTGATCATGAACATCGACGACCTGCTGTGTGTGGGTGCGGTAGACAATATACTTGTTTCTTCCACTATCGGACGTAACAAACTGCTTATCCCCGGCGAAGTAATCTCCGCCATTATTAACGGAACGGACGAACTGCTGGCAGAACTGCGCGAAATGGGTGTAGGCTGCTATGCCACCGGAGGCGAAACGGCCGATGTGGGCGATCTGGTTCGCACGATCATCGTCGACAGCACCGTGACTTGCCGCATGAAACGTGCAGACGTGGTTGATAACAGTCATATACAAGGGGGCGACGTAATTGTCGGAATGGCATCTTACGGACAGGCTACCTACGAAAAAGAATATAACGGCGGAACAGGCAGCAATGGTCTGACCTCTGCCCGTCACGACGTATTTGCCAAATATCTGGCAACCCAATATCCCGAAAGCTACGATGCAGCAGTTCCCGATGAACTGGTTTATTCAGGCGGACTGAAACTGACCGACAAAATCGAAGAACTGGGTATCGACGCCGGCAAATTGGTGCTTTCCCCTACCCGTACCTATGCTCCGGTAATCAAAGTATTGTTGGATAAACTACGTTCGCAGATACACGGTATGGTACACTGTTCAGGCGGAGCACAAACAAAAGTAATGCACTTCGTCGAAAACAAGCGTGTGACAAAGAACAACCTGTTCCCTGTTCCTCCTCTTTTCCGTATTATTCAGGAACAGAGCGGAACCGACTGGAGCGAAATGTACAAAGTGTTCAACATGGGTCACCGCATGGAGATCTATCTGTCGCCCGAACATGCTGAAGAAGTGATCAGCATTGCCAAGAGCTTCAACATTGATGCACAAATCGTAGGCTTCGTGGAAGAGGCGGATAAGAATGAATTGATTATTGAAAGCGAAAAAGGTCGCTTCGTATATTAATCTGATAAATGGCTGATAATAATTTATTAGGAAGACTGGACGGATTAGTAAGCCGTTTTGAAGAAGTCGGAACACTGATTACCGACCCGGCAGTGATAGCCGATATGAAACGGTTTGTAAAACTCAATAAAGAGTATCGCGATCTGGAGAAGATCGTGACTACCCGAAACGAATATGTCAATACATTAAATGGTATAAATGAAGCACGGCAGATGCTCGATACCGAGCAGGATCCTGAAATGAGGGAGATTGCCCGCGAAGAGTTGGATGCCTGCAATGCCCGCATTCCGGAACTGGAAGAAGAGATCAAGCTGTTGCTTGTTCCGAGCGATCCGGAAGATGATAAGAATGCTATCGTTGAAATTCGTGGCGGAACGGGAGGCGACGAGGCCGCCCTTTTTGCCGGCGACCTCTATCGCATGTATATCAAATACTGCGAAGTCAAAGGCTGGAAAGTCGCCCTGTCAAGTTGCAGCGAAGGTTCGTCGGGCGGATATAAAGAAATTATTTTCACCGTTAGCGGTGAGAAAGCATATGGTACGCTCAAATATGAATCGGGCGTACATCGTGTTCAGCGTGTACCCAGTACTGAAACTCAGGGACGTGTACACACCTCAGCAGCTACCGTGGCTGTGCTCCCCGAAGCAGACGAGTTTGATGTTGAAATTAATGAAGGTGAAATTAAGTGGGATACTTTCCGTTCGGGAGGTGCCGGCGGCCAGAATGTGAACAAGGTCGAATCGGGCGTACGTTTGAGATACGTCTGGAAGAACCCGAACACCGGCGTGAGCGAAGAGATCCTGATCGAATGTACGGAGACGCGCGACCAGCCGAAAAACAAGGAACGCGCACTTACCCGCCTGCGTTCTTTCATTTATGACAAAGAACATCAGAAATACCTGGACGACATTGCCAACAAACGCAAGACAATGGTATCGTCGGGCGACCGATCCGCGAAGATCCGGACATACAACTATCCGCAAGGACGTATCACCGATCATCGTATCAACTACACGATCTATAATTTATCTGCTTTCATGGACGGCGATATACAAGCCTGCATCGACCAACTGACCGTTGCCGAAAATGCAGAACGCCTGAAAGAAGCCGAACTATAACAATTTCACTATTTGACACAAGACAAGATGAACAAGCAACAATTATTCGAAAACATTAAAAAGAAACAATCTTTCCTTTGCGTAGGATTGGATACAGATATAAAAAAAATCCCGCAGCATTTACTTTCTGAAGAAGATCCTGTCTTCGCTTTCAACAAGGCAATCATCGATGCTACAGCCGATTACTGTGTAGCTTACAAACCGAACCTGGCTTTCTACGAAAGTCTGGGTGTGAAAGGTATGCTTGCCTTTGAAAAGACTGTTACTTACCTGCGCGAAAACTATCCGGACCAGTTCATTATCGCCGATGCGAAACGTGGCGATATCGGTAACACCTCCGAAATGTATGCCCGCTCTTTCTTCGACCATATCAAAGTGGATGCCGTTACAGTGGCTCCTTACATGGGCGAAGACAGCGTAAAACCGTTCCTGATCTATCCCGAAGCATGGGTAATCCTGCTGGCATTGACTTCAAACAAAGGCTCACAGGATTTCCAGATGACGGAAGATGCCAACGGCGAACGTCTGTTTGAAAAAGTATTGAAGAAATCGCAGGACTGGGCTACCGACGAACAGATGATGTATGTTGTCGGTGCAACTCAGGGAAAAATGTTCCTGGACATCCGTAAACATGCTCCCAACCACTTCCTGTTGGTTCCGGGTGTCGGAGCACAGGGTGGCAGCTTGCAGGAAGTGGCTCAATACGGAATGAACGATCAGTGCGGTTTGCTTGTTAACTCTTCACGTGCGATCATTTACGTAGATAAATCGGAGAATTTTGCCTCATTTGCCCGCGAAGCAGCACAAGCTGTACAACGTGAAATGGCAGGATATCTGCATGATAAGGGAATTATTCCCTGCAAAGCATAGGCTATCCCAATATTTTTCACCATTTTTGCAAACTGCTTTGTTCTTAGTGGAGCAGTCTCAATTCAAAATACAATATAACAAAATAAGTAATGGAGTTATCAGCCCAACAAATAGCGGACTTTCTTGGTGGAACCGTTGATGGCAACCCGGAAGTGAAAGTTAGCAACTTCTCAAAAATAGAGGAAGGACAACCCGGAACACTGACGTTTCTGGCTAATCCCAAGTACGAACATTATATCTATAATACAGAAGCAAGCATTGTTCTGGTGAATAACGACTTTTCTCCGGCTGAACAGATCACCGCTACTTTAGTGAAAGTTGAAAATGCATATTCTGCTCTTGCCATGTTACTCAACCTGGTAGAACAGTCAAAACCTAAAAAAGCCGGTATTTCTTCGGCTGCTTTCATTGCAGCCTCTGCGACAATGGGAGAAGATTGCTTTGTCGGCAACTTTGCCTATATCGGAGAACAGGTAAAGCTGGGTAAGAACTGCCAGATATATCCCAACGCATACATCGGTGATGGCGTGACTATCGGAGATAACTGCATTCTTTATCCGCATACAACCATCTATAACGGATGTAAAATCGGAAATAATTGTATCCTCCATGCCGGTTCTGTGATCGGTTCGGACGGTTTCGGTTTTGCTCCCGAAGGAGAGAATTATAAAAAGATCCCGCAACTGGGGAATGTTGTATTGGAAGACAATGTCGAGATCGGGGCCAATACCACGATCGACCGTGCCGTGATGGGGTCAACCATCATCCGCCGCGGTGTGAAACTGGATAACCTGGTGCAGATCGCCCATAACGTAGAAGTCGGAGAAAATACTGTAATGGCAGCCCAGGTAGGTATCGCCGGTTCAGTCAAGATCGGCAGCCATTGTATGTTTGGCGGACAGGTAGGACTGGCCGGACATATCCATATTGCCGACGGCGTCGTATTCGGTGCACAATCCGGTGTGATCAGCGACATCAAGGAAGCTAAGACTGTATTGGGTGCTCCGGCTATCGACGCGAAGAACTTCATGCGTTCAAGCGCCGTATTCAACCGCCTGCCCGATATGTACCGTACACTAGGACAGTTGCAACGCGAGATCGAACAATTAAAAAAGGAAATCAATAAATAATTAATATACGTATGCAGAAACAAAAGACGCTAGCCAAGAGTTTCTCGATGCAAGGTAAAGGCTTGCATACCGGACTGGACATACAGATCACGTTCAATCCGGCACCGGAAAACCACGGATACAAAATTAAACGTGTTGACCTGGAAGGACAACCTGTTATTGATGCGTTGGCAGAAAACGTAGCCAGTACACAAAGAGGTACCGTTTTATCAAAGAACGGCATCCAGATCAGTACAGTTGAACACGCAATGGCAGCATTATATGCCTACGAAATCGACAACTGCCTGATTGAAGTGAACGCTCCCGAGTTTCCGATTCTGGACGGTAGCTCACGTTTCTTCTCTGAAGAGATCCGGAAAGCAGGAATCGTTGAACAGAACGCTCCGAAAGATTTTTACATCGTAAAACATAAGATCGAAGTAAAAGACGAAGAAACAGGTTCTTCACTGATCATCCTCCCTGACGAGAAGTTCAGTGTGAATGTGCTGATCTCCTTCGATTCGCCCGTTTTATCCAATCAGTTCGCCACCATGAACGATCTGAGCGAGTTTCCCGAAGAAATTGCTGCTTCCCGTACATTTGTTTTCGTTCGTGAAGTGGAAATGCTCCGCCAGAACAATCTGATCAAAGGCGGTGACCTGGACAATGCAATTGTTATCTACGACCAGAAAATGCCGCAGGAAACACTTGACAAACTGGCAGACGAAGTCGGCATACCCCACAAAGACGTATGCGACCTGGGTTATATCAACAACAAACCGCTGGTATTCGACAACGAACCGGCACGCCATAAACTGATTGACGTACTGGGCGACCTGGCACTGATCGGCAAGCCTATCCGCGGACGCATCATCGCAACCCGTCCCGGACATAAGATCAACAACCAGTTAGCCCGCATGATCCGCAAGGACATCAAATTAAACGAAGTACAAGCTCCGATTTACGATCCGAACGCAGCTCCGATCATGGACATCAACCGTATCCGCGAGTTGCTTCCCCACCGTTACCCCTTCCTGCTGGTCGACAAGATCATCGAAATAGGCGGTAACTATATCGTCGGAATAAAAAATATCACGACAAACGAACCGTTCTTTACCGGACACTTCCCGCAGGAACCTGTTACACCGGGTGTATTGCTGGTTGAAGCGATGGCACAGACCGGAGGTTTGCTCGTTCTGAATTCAGTAGACGAACCGGAACGCTATTCAACTTATTTCATGAAGATCGATGGCGTAAAATTCCGCCAGAAAGTAGTACCGGGAGATACACTGATCCTGCGTCTGGAACTGCTGGCTCCTATCCGCCGCGGTATTTCCACGATGAAAGGTTATATCTTCGTTGGCGACAAGCTGGTTTGCGAAGCTGAATTTATGGCTCAGATCATTAAAAACAAATAATAATAACAGAAGAAGGCAATGAATCAATCCCCTTTAGCAGTCGTTCATCCCGAAGCAAAGATCGGCCAGAATGTAACGATAGATCCTTTTGCAGTGATTGAAAAGGATGTAGTAATAGGCGACAATTGTCATATTTATTCACATGCAGTCATTCTCGACGGGGCAAGGATCGGAGACAACTGTTCCATCTTCCCGGGAGCTGTAATTGCCGGTATTCCACAAGATCTCAAGTTCAAAGGAGAGCAGACCACCGCTGAAATCGGAAAAAATACGACGATCCGCGAGTGTGTCACGATCAACCGGGGAACAGCATCAAAGGGAAAGACCATAGTCGGAAGCGATTGCCTGATTATGGCATATTCCCATATCGCACACGATTGCGTGCTGAAAGATCATATTATCCTCGGGAACGCATCCCAGATAGCCGGAGAAGTGGAGATTGACGATTTTGCTATTGTCAGCGGCGGCAGCCTGGTTCACCAGTTTACCCGCATATCGAAACATGTGATGGTACAGGGCGGCTCCCGTATCGGTAAAGATATTCCGCCTTATACGTTGATCGGCCGCGACCCGATTGTTTACTGTGGCATCAATATCGTAGGATTGCGCCGCCGTGGGTTCACCAACCAGCAGGTATTCCTGATACAGGATATCTACCGTACGTTATATACCCGTGGCCTGAATAATACGGAAGCCATCAAGGCTATTGAGACCGAATACGAAGCCAGCGAAGAAAGAGACCTGATACTCAACTTTATCAAGACTTCCGAACGCGGTATCGTAAGAGGTTCGATTGACGAATAATAATGTGCTAATCAGGCAATATGCCAATACGCCAATGAAAATATCAACAGATAGTATTTTTATTGGTATATTGGCATATTATTTTATTGGCACATTATTTTTATTTTACTACTTTTGAACCAACAAAAAACTAAAAAGACTATGGTATTTAGATTCCTCATTCTATCAGATGAAGTAGATGACTTCAAACGCGAAATCAAGATTGATGCGGAAGCAACTTTCCTTGATCTGCACGACGCCATCCTTGAGTCGGTTGGCTACACGAAAGATCAGATGTGCTCTTTCTTTATTTGTGACGACGATTGGAGCAAAAATACGGAAATTACATTAGTTGAAATGGACACCACTTCGGAAGTGGATAACTATATAATGGCTGAAACTCGTCTGGAAGAATTGCTTGAAGACGAACACCAGAAACTTATGTTCGTTTTCGACTATATGACCGAACGTGCTTTCTTCATGGAGCTCCGCGAAATAGAGCCGGGTAAAGATCTCGATAAAGCAATCGTCAGCAAATCAATAGGTGTCGCACCTGCCCAGACGATCGACTTCGATGAGTTCGAAACCAAAAACGGAAGCACAGAGATCGGCGAAGACTTTTATGGTGACTCAGAATATGACATCGACGAACTGGACAAAGGCGGTTTCGAAGGTTTAGGCGACGTACCGATGGAAAACCCGTACGACGACGAGCGTTTTTAATTGATGAACTCCCTTGTCATATTACTCGGGCCGACAGGAGTCGGAAAGACCGAACTGAGCCTGCGCGTAGCAGAACATTTCGGTTCGCCTATTATTTCCTCCGACTCCCGTCAGCTCTATAAAGATCTCCCTATCGGAACGGCGGCTCCCACCGCCGAACAAATGGCAAGAGTAAAACATTATATGGTCGGGACACTGGACCTGACCGATTATTACAGCGCCAGTAACTTTGAAGAAGACGTAATCTGCCTCCTGGAAACACTCCACCGTACCACTCCAACCGTTGTAATGACAGGCGGTTCCATGATGTACATCGACGCCGTATGTAAAGGCATTGACGATATTCCAACCGTCACCCCCGATATACGTGAGGCTATTTACGCCCAGTTCGAACGTGAAGGACTGGAAAATATCCTACAGGAGTTAAAAGAATCCGACCCTGTCCATTATGAAGAAGTAGACCGGATGAACTACAAACGGGTAATCCATGCCGTCGAGATATGCCGGATGACAGGAAAGCCTTATTCATCTTTCCGCACCAATATAAAGAAAGAACGCCCATTTAAAATCATTAAAGTGGGACTGACACGCGACCGCGAAGAATTATGCGACCGCATCAACCGCCGTGTCGATCAGATGATGGCTGACGGCCTGCTGGAAGAAGCGCGCAAAGTCTACCCTTTCCGCCACCTGAACTCACTCAATACGGTCGGCTATAAAGAACTGTTCAACTATTTCGACGGAGAATGGCCGCTCGACCTGGCCGTAGAGAAAATACGGCGCAACTCCCGTGTCTATGCCCGCAAACAAATGACCTGGTTTAAACGGGACGAAGAGATCAAATGGTTTCATCCGGACGAAGAAACAGAAATATTACGGTATCTGGATGGGATAATTAAAAACCAATAGCATGTTGAGGATGGAATGCCCTCTTCAAACGATTTATCAAACCAACTATCATACTATCATTTAAAATCATAAGAGATTAATTACAAGACTATTACCCTATGACAGTTGTTATTATTAACTATCATATAACTATCAGGCAACTATCATAGTCTTATCCAAAGGTCCAGTGTAAGCTTCTTTTTTTGCTGAAGTATATGACTTATTTTCAAGGAAGTAATTACTTATGTTGTTCGAGACCCGGGTCTCAAGGTTGCCAACACCCGGGTCTGAGCATCGTCAACATCCGGGTGTCAAACAGGATAAAACGGGCATCCTGACAACAATAAATAGTTGTTTCGATGAAATAAGTCTATATATTTCGGCAAAAAAGACTTGGGATAGAGGCTTTTTAATAGATACAGGAACGATAGTTTAGTTAAAACAATGTAAATATGATCGTTGCATGATAGATAAATGATAGTTAATAACAACAACCATCATAGGGTAACACACTCATTATACGCATATTACATCAAATTATGATAGTATGATAGTTGAATTCAAAATTAAACCCATAGCTGGTTCACTGATATTTGTTGCATTTAACGGAAATAGCAACTATAATCCCCGAGGTGGGTTCATTGTACGCCGATTACTTATTTACTTCTTGAATACCAGGTATACCGCCGCTACCAAAAGTAAGCAAGCCAATGCATGATTCCATTTAAACGATTCTCCTTTAAAGGCGATAGCACTGAAAGCCACGAATACGACAAGCGTAATAACCTCCTGTATTACTTTTAATTGTATCAGATTGAACGGTCCGCCATTCTCCCTGAATCCCATACGGTTTGCCGGTACCTGAAAACAATATTCGAAGAAAGCGAGAAACCAACTGAATAAGATCACACCGATCAACGGCAAATGTTCGAACCAACTGAACTGCTGTTTCATCTTCAGGTGGCCGTACCAGGCACATGTCATAAAAATATTTGATACGACCAATAACAGAATAGTATAAAAACCCTGCATAACTTATTTATTTTTTTGAGGAAGATAATCCTGTTGTACATTCGACATACTGTTCCAGATGCTGTAACGTGCTTCCGGATTTATAGCTTCGAGCCGGGCCAGGACCTCTTTCATATCCGAACGGCTGGAACCGGACTCATACGGACAGTTCTTTATTTGTTTACGATACCCTTTCCATTCGGCAATACGGACCAGTTCTTTTTCTTCAACCAGACACATCGGACGGATGATCTCCATATCAAACTTATCCATCTTCAACCGCGGAGGCATAGTCCCGAAAGCCCCCTGATGGGTTATATTCATCAGTAATGTTTCGATAATATCATCCTGATGATGCCCCAGGGCGATCTTATTGCAATTATGCTTCTTGGCTATATCAAACAAGGCCTTTCGCCGTGTCCAGGAACAAAGAAAACAAGGAGACTTACGTGTATCGGTAGAAGCGTCGAAACTCGTTTCGTGAATGATAAACGGTAATCCGTGTTCATCGGCACAGCTTTTCAGGTACTCCGCATCCGAGCAATAAGGAATATTCGTCATCACCACATGCGCCACGACCACTTCAAAGCGGGGATTGTAGATTTTTGAACGACGCCCCAGCAGGTCGACAAGGGCAAGCGAATCCTTTCCGCCCGACAATCCGATCAGGATGCGGTCACCATTGGCGATCAGGCTATATTCGAAAATTGCCCTCTTCACTTTCTCTTCTATTTTCCGGAACAGGAGTTCTTCTGCTGTCAACTTTGCCATATCTACTCTAAATCGGGCACAAAAATAGATATTTATCTAATGAATTGTACGCTTAACTAAAAATATTATTATCTTTGAATCAGTATAATTATATCATAACAAGAGACAATGAGCCGGTTATCTAAAAAACTGTTTTACACAATTGGAATTACATTTCTTTGCTGCAGCCTGCAGGCACAGAGCCTGGACCAGGCCAAAAAACTATACAACGAAGGACAATACGCTGAAGCTAAACCTGCTTTCGAAAAACTGGTGAAACAAGCTCCCAGTAACTCGTCCTATAATCATTGGTATGGTGTGTGTTGTTACGAGACCGGAGATCTGGCCGGTGCCGAAAAACATCTGAAAGTGGCAGTCAAGCGCAAAGTTCAGGAAGCTTATCGCTATCTGTCGGATGTTTATTATCAGACCTACCGTTTTGATGAAGCGGCGGAAATGATGGAAGAATACATCGACCTGCTAACTAAAAAGAAACAGGACACACAAGCATTCGAAGAAAAACTCAGTCTGGCTGAGAACGCCCACCGGATGATGGAAAAGACGGAAGATGTACAGATTATAGACAGTATAGTTGTCGACAAAGATGATTTTCTGGCAGCTTATACACTGAGCGAAGAAAGCGGCACATTGACTTCTTTCAAAGATTTCTTCCAGACAAATGAACCTGTATCCTCAACGGTTTATATGAACCAGAAGGGCGACAAGATTTATTATGCCCATGCAACAGACAACGACCGCTACTGCCTTTTCACCCAATCCAGATTAATGGACAAATGGGGGGATGAAAAACAGTTACCGATGAATATCAACAGCAACGATGACGACAATTATCCTTTTGTTCTGTCTGACGGAGTCACCATCTACTATGCCTCCAAAGGAAACGGTTCATTAGGCGGATACGACCTGTTCGTTACACGCTACAACATCAACTCCGATACTTATCTGGCACCGGAGCAGTTAAGCATGCCTTTCAACTCACCGTTCAATGATTATATGATGGTGTATGATGAAACCAAGGAGTTGGGATGGTTCGTATCAGACCGCTTCCAGCCCGAAGATAAAGTATGTGTTTACCTGTTCATCCCGAACAATGAACACAGCCGCGTGGAAAGTGAAGATATCGAAATGAAACGTGCCCGTGCCGCCATCACTTCCATTCAGGACTCATGGAAACCGGGAAGCGACTACAGCAATCTGATCGAACTGGCCCATAAAGAAATACCTTACGGGGAAGCGAAAATCGAAAAAGATTTCGAGTTCGTGATAAACAACAGCCTGGTTTACTATAAACTGGACGATATCAAAAGTCCGGAAGCAAAGAGTTACTATGGAAAAGTTGTCTCACTGAACAAACAGATAAAAGAACTGAATGATAAACTGGCCGACCTCAGAGCCTCCTATTCTTCCGGGAACAATGCAAAGAAGGAACAGTTGAAACCGGCAATTCTTGAAGCGGAAGAGCAATTAAACAGTCTGCTCGACCAGCCTGAAGAGTTGGAAAAGAAAGCTCGTAATACGGAGATAAACTATTTAAAAAGTAACAGATAATTCAACCGCGACTATTATGATTTGGGAAATAACCATTATTGTCTTTTTGATGCTGGTAGCCATCGTGCTTATCCTGCTGGAAATATTCCTTTTGCCGGGAATAACAATTGCCGGTGTCGGAGGATTTCTTTTCGCGGCATCAGGCGTTATTTATGCCTATACGGTAGGTGAAACGGTCGGACATATCACATTGTTCCTGTCGTTAACAGCCTTTGCCGCCTCATTTGTATGGTTATACGTGCCCGGTCATTCAACAAGGTCGCCCTGAAAACGGATGTCGACTCCAAACTGACTTCAAGCCGTGACCTGGGCATCGAACCGGGTGACGAAGGTATCACCCTTTCACGCCTTGCCCCCATCGGCAAAGCACGCATCAAGGGCATCACTGTCGAGGCGAAGTCGATGGATGAATTAATAGACGAAAACACGCCGGTCGAAGTACTGCGTGTCGACGGTTATAACGTATTGGTTAAGAGAAAAGAACAAACAGATATTCACGCTTAATTAAATTTATATGGAAGAATTGAACTATTTGCCTTTTATCCTACTGGGTGCAGCGGTATTGCTGCTGGCAATTTTCTTTTACTATGTGCCGTTCCTGCTATGGATCTCGGCCAAAGTATCGGGTGTAAACATCTCGCTGATACAGCTGTTTTTGATGCGTATCCGTAATGTACCTCCTTATGTTATCGCCCGTGCCATGATCGAAGCACACAAAGCCGGTCTGAAGTCGCTGACCCGTGATGAACTGGAAGCACACTATCTGGCAGGCGGACATGTTGAGAAAGTGGTTCATGCACTGGTATCTGCCTCCAAGGCAAATATAGACCTGCCTTTCCAGATGGCAACAGCTATCGACCTGGCAGGCCGTGACGTATTCGAAGCCGTTCAGATGTCGGTTAACCCGAAAGTGATCGATACTCCTCCTGTAACTGCCGTTGCAAAAGATGGTATCCAGCTGATTGCCAAAGCCCGTGTAACCGTTCGTGCCAACATCAAACAGTTGGTCGGTGGTGCCGGTGAAGAGACTATCCTTGCCCGTGTCGGTGAAGGTATCGTATCGTCCATCGGTTCGTCCGAAAGCCATAAAACGGTATTGGAAAACCCGGACTCAATCTCTAAGCTGGTACTCCGTAAGGGGCTTGATGCCGGTACGGCATTTGAAATCCTGTCCATCGATATCGCGGATATCGATATAGGTAAGAACATCGGTGCATTCCTTCAAATGGACCAGGCACAAGCTGATAAGAACATCGCCCAGGCTAAAGCCGAAGAACGCCGTGCAATGGCTGTTGCTTTAGAACAGGAAATGAAAGCAAAAGCTCAGGAAGCCCGCGCCAAAGTGATCGAAGCAGAGGCAGAAGTTCCGAAAGCAATGGCAGAAGCCTTCCGCTCCGGAAACCTGGGTATCATGGATTATTATAAGATGAAGAACATTGATGCCGATACATCTATGCGTGAAGCAATAGCCAAACCGACCTGTGCTCCTTCAAAACCGCTTAAAGACTAATCAGATGAGAGTCATTCCCGAATCCGAATTAATTATAAATGCAGATGGAAGCGCCTTCCATCTGCATCTTAAGCCGGAGCAGCTGGCAGACAGAGTAGTCCTGGTTGGCGACCCCGACCGAGTGTCAACCGTTGCCTCTTACTTCGACACACAAGAATGCGAAGTATCCAGCCGGGAGTTCCACACTATAACCGGTACCTATAAAGGAAAGCGTATCACAGTTGTATCCCACGGCATCGGAACGGACAATATAGATATTGTACTGAACGAACTGGATGCACTGGCCAATATCGACTTCTCTACCCGTACCGTAAAACCGACATTTAAACAATTGACTTTGGTTCGCGTCGGGACATCGGGAGGTCTGCAACCGTTTGTTCCTGTCGGCACGTACGTTGCCGCTGAAAAATCCATTGGTTTCGATGGTGTCATTTACTTCTATGCAAACACCGAACGTGCCAGGGATACAGCTTTTGAAGCAGCTTTGAAGGAACAATTGGACTGGAAACTTTCCGGCCTTTCTCCTTATGTCGTACCAGCCGATCATTCCCTGATCGAACAAATCACCGGAAACGATATTATCCGTGGCGTGACAATAGCTGCAAACGGATTTTATGGACCGCAGGGCCGTGAACTCCGCCTGCCTCTCGCCGACCCCAAATTGAATGAAAAGATTGAAGCATTCAATTATAATGGAAGGCAAATCACAAACTTCGAGATGGAAAGTTCTTCACTTGCCGGTCTTGCCGCCCTGATGGGACATCGCGCCATGACAGTCTGCTGCATCATTGCCGGCCGGGTAGACAAGAACATGAACACCAATTATAAAGGTTCATTAACCGGATTGATTGAAACAGTATTAGAACGCATCTGATCAACACATTATGGACTGGGAGAAAACAATCATCGATTCGTTGGAATGGGGTAAAGAGATTTCCAACCGGGAAGAAAAACAAAAAGTAGCCGACAAGATCGCCTCTATGGTAAAAGACGGCGACATTATCGGCGTAGGTTCAGGCTCAACGGCTTATCTGGCATTATTGAAAATAGCCGACCGTATCCGGACCGAACAGTTACATATCCATGCCATTCCTACTTCCCAGGAGATAAAGATGGCTTGTGCCAAACTCGGTATCCCCCTGACAAGCCTGCTTGAACACAAACCGAACTGGACTTTTGACGGAGCGGACGAAATCGATCCCAATCATAATATGATCAAAGGACGTGGCGGTGCCATGTTCAAAGAAAAACTATTGATTAGTTCCAGTCCGCAAACCTTCATTATTGCTGATCCTTCCAAAATGGTTTCGAAGCTGGGTTCCCGTTTCCCCGTTCCGGTAGAAATCTTTCCGGATGCATTGATACATGCGGACCAGGCTCTCCGGTCATTAAGTCCGGTTGACATAAAACTTCGGATGGCACAAGGCAAGGACGGTCCGATTATCACCGAAAACGGGAATCTGATACTCGATGTATGGTTCAACAATATACCCGACAATCTGGAGAATGCAATCAAGTCCATCACTGGTGTGATAGAAAGCGGACTTTTTATGCATTATGAGGTAAAGATCATTTCATAAATCCCTGATCTTTTAAAACCTTCAACAGCACTTCGGAGAAATACTCATTATTCTTTTTCGTATAACGAACATCAGTAAACACCTGTGCCAGTGTTTCCTTATTGTTTTCTTTCACAAACTGTTTATTGACTTCCAGTGCTTCCTTTTCACCATATAATTCGTCTATCATATCCGGAGTATAATCTACATAAGCCTCCTGATGAATCACGGCAGCCAAAGGGAGTCGTTCCACCTGCTCCGGCAACGGCATAGCCGGATAACCGACAGTTACAGTAACGATAGGCACAACGAGGCGGGGTAAAGACAACGCTTCGATAATTTTATCGGCATTATAGGCAGTCGTCCCCAAATAGCAGATACCCAAACCATTCTCTTCAGCCGCATCACAGAAAGCCTGTGCAAACAGCATCGCATCAATTGTAGAAGCAATGAAAGTCTGCAAATTATCAAACCCGGCTTCCGCTTTCCGCTGTTCCGCCCATTTCACAAAACGGTTGGCATCGGCACAGAAAGTCAACACTACCGGAGCCGTCGTAATCATTGGCTGATTAAAATGAGCCGGGGCCAGTTTCTCCTTATTGGACTGGTCACGGGTAACAACCACACTGTATAACTGCATATTACCGGTATTGGAAGCACGGACTGCCACTTCCAGCAATTCATTCAACAACTCTTCGGGAATATCCTGCTCTGTATATTTGCGGATAGTCCTACGATTTTTCATTATATCTATCATAATCTATACTTTATTATAAGAAGTCTATCAATAACAAAGTCCTAACAACCAGATCGGGAGTTTGTTGTTCTGACTTTTGGGTTGACCGTAGATAGCGGCAAACGCATTATCCAACTCTTTGATCCGATCATAATCCATCAACGGATCGCCAACCATAAAAATATATTTGTCGTTTATCAGAAAGTCATTATTCTCAAACAACTCAACCGTTGCAAAATTAGATAACTGATCGACAAAGAAAGTCTCTCCCAATATCACACGGTCATTCACATCCTCTTCAAAAGCCATCAATAAATTGGTATTACCTATATAAGTTTTCTGAAGACGATTCTGAGTCTGCTTTTTAGACTGATAATATCTTATGCAAACCGCATCCGTCAGATAATCAAAATACCGCTTGACATCCGTCCGCTCTAACTTCAACAGAGTAGCCAGGTCGGCTACGTCAGCCACATCGGGTATCTGACCGGAAATAGACATCATTAGCCTTTTAATATCCTTCAATTCCCGATATTCCAATGGATAAAGAGGAGGCAGATCAACATCGACCATCTCTCTCACCCGGTCCTGCAAACGAAATGGAAATGCATCCGGATCATCCCAATAAAACGGATAACAACCATGTTCCAGATAGTTACGGAAGATAGGGGCAACGACAATCTGGTCGTTCACATTCCTCGATATTTCCACATGGTTTTCCAGCAAATCATCCAGAGAAACCGGAGGCAAATCCAAGACACATTCATACGAAAGGTATTCCCTGAACGACATGGTAGCCAATGTATAACAAGACACTTGGTTCTTAAATCCTTTCTTCACTTTTGAAACCGGAAGTAACGAAGAAGAAGCAAAAACAATATTCAGATTCGGACAACGTTCCAGCAACTTCCTGGTCTCCGCCATCCAATCGGCATAACGGTGCACGCTGTCCAAAAACAGATGCGTACCTCCCTCCTTATAGAACTGCATAGCCACGTTGACCATTTTTTCCCGTTGAAAAAGAATGCTGTCCAGATTCAAATACAAAGCTTTATCCGAATCATCGAAAGCCTGTTTTATCCGTTGCAGCAACAAGGTTGTTTTCCCGACACCTTGCGAGCCAAAAATTCCAATCAGACGATCATCCCACTGTATCTGTTTATAAAGATATCGCTGAAAATTGCATCTTATCCCCTTCAGTAATTGCTGATGGTTTACTTGGTATATGTCCATAAACTAAACTATTTGATACAAATGTAATACATTATGATAAATAAACATGTAAATTTGCATGACAAAAACCAATAAGAGAATGGACAAATCAAAAGTTTACTTTACTAATCTTCGCACAACTCCATCCAGTAACTTGCTGGATAAAATGGAGCGCCTTGTTAAGCGCGCCGGCATTACAAACATTGATTTTAAGAATCAGTTTGTAGCAATTAAGATTCATTTCGGAGAACCGGGGAACCTGGCTTACATCCGTCCCAATTATGCCGCCCGCATGGCTACTTTGCTTCGTTCATTAGGGGCAAAACCCTTTCTTACAGATTGCAACACATTATATTCCGGCCGCCGCTCGAATGCCGTAGATCATCTGGAAAGCGCCATGGAAAATGGTTTCAACCCTATCTCAGCCAAATGCGAAGTGATTATCGCAGACGGACTAAAAGGGACGGATTACCGCGAAATAGAAATAAACGGTGAATATTGTAAAGCGCCAAAGATCGGAGCTGCCATCGTCGATGCAGATATTGTATTGACCATGAACCACTTCAAAGGACATGAACAGACAGGTTTCGGCGGTGCTTTGAAAAACCTGGGCATGGGTTGTGCCAGTGTCGGAGGTAAGCTGGAATTACATTCAGCCTCCCAACCGATCGTAGCCCGCGAAAACTGTAAAAGTTGTAATATCTGTGTAAAACACTGCGCTCATGACGCCATTCACCTGGATGGCAGCAAAATAGCAACAATCGACTATGAGAAATGTGTCGGTTGCGGCCAGTGTGTTGCCCTTTGCCAATATGACGCAGCGGTCATGGGTGATGGAGACACATCGGAACGGCTCAACTATAAAATTGCCGAATATTCAAAAGCGGTACTACTCGATAAACCGAATTTCCATATCAGTTTTATCATGAATGTCTCTCCCGAATGCGATTGCTGGAATCATAATGATGCCGCCATCGTTCCCGACTTGGGTATCGCCGCATCATTCGACCCGGTTGCTTTGGATAAAGCCTGTGCCGATATAGTCATCAACGCTCCGATTCTGGAGACCGGCAACCGCCTTTCGGATTCGCCTCATCACGACCATTTGGAAGGATGCGACAAATTCCACATCATGCATCCGGAAACCAACTGGCAGGCCGGACTGGAACATGCCGAAAAAATCGGACTGGGAACTCAGGAATATGAACTAATAACCGTATAACTTAGCTGACAGTTGACAGTTTTGTCACTGGTATCTCTGTCAACTGTCAACTGTCAACTGTCAACTAATATATGATTAATCAAGAAACAATCTGTGCCATATCGACAGCCCCCGGAGCCGGAGGCGTAGCTGTTATCCGTGTATCCGGCACTGAGGCTATAACAATTTGTGACACAATCTTCACGCCTAAGATCGAGGGAAAGAATCTTCAGAACCAAAAAGCCTATACCTTACGCTACGGTAGTATCCGCCGCGGGGAAGAGTTGATCGACGATGTACTTATCGCCCTCTTTCGCGCTCCTCATTCATTTACAGGAGAAGACACTGTCGAGATTACTTGTCATGGTTCGGTTTATATCCAGCAACAGATCCTTCAGTTACTGATTGAAAAGGGATGCCGTTCTGCACTCCCCGGAGAATATACACAACGTGCTTTCCTGAACGGAAAGATGGACCTGAGCCAGGCAGAAGCTGTAGCCGACCTGATCGCATCCACATCAGCCGGTATGCACAAACTGGCTATTAACCAGATGCGTGGCGGTTTCAGTAATGAATTGACCAAACTGCGCAGTCAACTACTCGATTTCACTTCATTGATCGAGCTGGAGCTTGATTTCAGTGAAGAAGACGTCGAGTTCGCCGACCGCACCAATCTGAAGCAACTAGCAACTGGCATCGAACAACTGATCCGCAAACTGGCTGATTCATTCAGTGTCGGAAACGCCATCAAAAACGGTATTCCGGTTGCCATTATCGGAGAGACAAATGCCGGTAAATCAACCTTGCTCAATTTACTCGTCGGTGAGGAACGTGCCATCGTTTCCGACATCCACGGAACAACCCGCGATGTGATAGAAGATACGATCAATCTCTCAGGAGTGACTTTCCGCTTTATCGACACGGCCGGAATCCGCGAAACCAACGATACCATTGAAAGCCTTGGTATCGAACGCACTTTTCAAAAGCTCCGCCAGGCATCCATCGTCCTTTGGGTAATCGACCTGAACACTCCGGCGGAACAGATTGAAGAACTGGCTAAAGTGATTATCCCGAAAGCAGAAGACAAAAAGGTAATCCTTGTTTTCAACAAATCCGACTTGCTTTCGTCCGATGAACTGGAGCTCAAGCAACAATTGCTTAACAATATTCCAGCTGACCGCATATACATTTCCGCCAAACAACAGGAAAATACCGAAGTACTCAAGCAGCATCTGATCCAGGCCGCCGCTTTACCCGAAGTATCTCAAAACGACGTCATCGTCACAAACATCCGCCACTACGAAGCCCTAACAAAAGCCCACGAAGCCATCCTCCGTGTAATCAACGGCCTGGAAATGAATATCTCCGGGGATTTTCTGAGCCAAGATATCAGGGAATGTATGCATTATCTTGGAGAAATTACGGGACAGATTAGTAATGATGAAATATTGGGGAATATTTTCGGGAAGTTTTGCATCGGCAAATAAGTGGTGATTACCAACGATTAGCATATATCATCAACGATTATTAAGGCGTTCATTTTGAGCGCCTTTCTTTTTAGCCTTATAAGCGATAGTTATCGTTTATAAGGCTTTTTCAGCTCATTTTTGTACCGCATTTGTTGCTCGCTTATTACTCTCCGATTTTAGGTCGGAAAGGTCGTGGACACACTGGTACGTCATGGTACGTGGTGGCACGCGATGAAACAAATTTGGCGAAATAAACGGATAAATAATGAGTAGTAAAATCGACATTAAGAAAAGATGTAAGTGGTGCAATGCTGTTTTCACAGCCCATAAGATCACCACAGAGTATTGTTCACACCGATGTGCCAACCTTGCCTACAAAGACAGGGTCAGGAAACAGCGCATTGAAAGTCTTCAACACGAATTAGGGAAAAGCATAAAGACACCTCCTAATTTGAATAAGGAGTATCTTACTCCGTCAGAAGTAGCAGAGTTATTAAACATTGGGCGTACTTCTATATATCGCTATATCCGCAATGGAACAATCAAAGTAATCCGATTTGAAAGGAAAACGCTTGTTCGCAGAGCTGATATAGAAGATATGATAGACTATCTTTCGCAAGAAAACGAGAAGACACCAACAAAAGAGAAAGCTCCTATCACCGACTTCTACACCACCACAGAAGTCAAAGAGAAATACCATGTAAACGAGTCATGGATATTTGCGGTAGCCAAGAAGAACAACATTCCCCGGACTTTCAATCGTGGCAAAACCTACTGGAGTAAGAAGCATATAGACGCTTACTTTGCCAAGAAAGCTCCGAATCCTGACATTACCGAATGGTATAGCTCCCAAGAAATGCAGGAGAAATTCGGCATGACCTTATCCGCCATCTACTGTTTCGTTTCCAAGAATGCTATTCCCAAGAAGAAAGAGGGCATCATGGTGTACTATTCCAAGAAGCATGTGGATATAGCAAAGGGCATTGCAGCACCCGAAGAACCGCAATATTATACGGTAGCAGAAGCAATGGAGAAGTTCAACCTTACCCGTGACCAGCTCTATCACTATGCGAAGTACCATAACATCCCAAAGGTCAAGAAAGGCAAATACACGCTTATCTCCAAACCTGAATTGGATAAACTACTTGCCGCCCCAAAGATTGAATAAGTTATTTATCGGTGAATGTACCCACCATTGAATCACCGTATTCCTTTGCACCAAACAAATGTAAAACTCTAAATATTAAACAGTATGTCACACACATGTACAAAAGTAACAGTTCGTCAGAGAGCGATTCGGAATAATCGTATCTCCCTGTATCTGGATTATTATCCGGCAGTCCGCAACCCCGAAACGATGCAGATGAGCCGCAGGGAATACCTCGGTATCTACATTTACGCCCATCCCAAAAACGAGATGGAGCGGGAGTTCAACAACGATATGTTGAACAAGGCAGAGGCTATCCGTTGCATCAGAGTGCAATCGCTCATCAACGAAGAGTTTGGTTTCTTGGATAAGACCAAACAAAAAGCCGACTTCCTCGCTTACTTCAAAAAGATGTGTCACAACAAAGACCAGAAATGGCAATTCGTCTACCAGCATTTCTACAACTTCGTCAAGGGACAATGCACCTGTAATCGGTAACTTTGTCTCGTCAAAAATCGGAAAAGTAAAATCGACATGATTAGAAAAAAATAGCATTGTAATTTTGTAGTGCCAACTATTAATTACAATGCTATGACCGAGACTTCCAAATTAAAGAAGTATCTAATGTGGAACAAAGTTAAAGAATTATTTTCATCCGGCCTAAACAAAAGCCAGATAGGTTTGTCTTTAGGCCTTCACCGTCAGACGGTGTCCAAGTATCTGTCTATGACAGAAGATGAGTTCATATCTAGCCAGAGCTATGACCGGCATTACGGGCATAAGCTTGACGCTTACGAGACTTATGTAGTGGAGGAGCTTGTTAAATGGCCTTTTCTGTCCGCCCCTCAGATCCATGACAGGTTAAAGGAGAATTTTGTGGATCTTCCGGCAGTTACTCCCAAAACGGTTTTCAACTTCATCAACCGAATTCGTTTGACACATAATCTGCCCAAAGAGGTGGAAAAGAGTTACCGTCCCTATGAGAAGCAGCCTGAGACTCCTTATGGAGAATACGCCCAATGTGATTTCGGCGAGCGCTGGATGCGAACCTCTCAGGGGCAGTCTCTAAAAGTCTATTTCTTTGCGGTGTCCCTGAGCCGGAGCAGGTACAAGTTCGTGTATTTTAGCCGGACACCGTTTACCACCGCACTTGCTGTCTATGCCCATGAACTGGCCTTTGAGCACTTCGGAGGTATACCCCGGAAAATCATTTATGATCAGGACAAGGTATTGCTAGTTAAGGAAAACCTTGGCGATCTGGTGCTTACCAGCAGCTTCCGTGCCCTGGTTCGGGAACATGGCTTCGAGCCCGTATTCTGCCATAAGTCCGATCCCCAAAGTAAGGGTAAGATAGAGAACGTGGTCAAATATGTGAAGTACAACTTCCTTCGCGGTCGTGAGTTTATCGACATCGACCTGCTGAACAAGGATGTCCTGAGCTGGCTGGAACGTACAGCCAACGGTACGGAACACCACGGCATACGTCGTGTCCCTTCCGATGAGTTCGAGAGGGAAAAAACATATCTCATGCCTTATAAAGGAGTCCCTACAGTACCTTGTGAAAAGCTCGTGCCACATCATGTGCGCAAGGACAACGTGATAAATTACAGGGGCAACTATTACACCGTTCCTACGGGAACTTACCGCGGCTATCAGACGCTTGTCTATCTGGAAGAAAAAGAAGGCAAACTGCACATCTATAGCCATGATACGGGCAAACCCCTTGCCAGTCACAAGATAAGCGGTGACAAGGGACGCCTGATCAGCAACACCTCGCACCGGCGTGACCGAGAAGCCTCACTGAACGACTATGAGGCTTCTGTGCGCAAGGAGCTTCCCCAGAGCGCAGTGGTTGACGAATACCTCTCACAACTGCGCGTACATAAGGCTCGCAACTATCGCGACAACCTCCAGTTCATAGCCCGCCGGCATGGGGCATACTCCAATGCCACACTTACCCGGTCTTTCACTCAATGCCTTGAGGCAGGCGTCTTTAACGGATGCCGCCTGATGGAGGTAGCCGAGTACCTTAGAGTCCATAATGGGGAGGCTCTTATCGAGGTGCGGACGGAAACGGAACCTTTACCCCAGGCAGACACCTCCGGCATGACCCCTGAGAAAACAGATATATCAATCTTTAATACACTCTTCGTATGACAATCAACGAACAAATCAGAAGCTTGTGCTCACGCCTGCGGCTATACGCCCTTCCACGTCTGTTGGAATCCGAGGCTCATCTGGCACAGGAACAAGGAAAGACCCATGTAGAGTTCCTTCATGACCTGCTGGCCCGTGAGGTGCAAGAGAGGGACAGCAAAGACTTCCAACGACGTCTGAAAGCGGCGGCTCTGCCGGCAAGGCATGATCTCGACCTTTTTGACCACAACTACTCGCAAGGTATAACCGCCCCCAGACTACGCGATCTGCGCCGACTTGGATGGCTCGAGCAGAATTACAACCTGATACTTATGGGACCATCGGGTACAGGCAAGACCTTTATCGCCGCAGGCCTCGTATATGAGGCCGTAGGACAAGGATACAAAGCATATATGGTTACGATGGAGGATGTCATAAACACCATTAAGATGAAAAGCCTGATGCCTTCAGCCATGAGTGCCTATAACCGTCTGCTCAAAGCCGATCTGGTAGCCATCGACGACATCATGCTCTTCCCGGTGAAGAAAGAAGATGCTGCAGGATTTTTCAACCTAATCAACACGCTTCACGAGAAAGCATCGCTGATAATCACTACCAACAAGGCACCAACAGAGTGGGCAAAAACACTGGATGATGAAGTACTCGCTTCCGCTATACTTGACCGATTATTATATCACTGCGAGGTAATAAAACTCTCGGGACAAAGCTATCGGATGGGAAATCGAAAATCTATTTTTGAAACCGGAAAAGACTCATCTTTGGCTGGGGGTACCCCCAGCCAAAGATGACCAGTATCCTAAGACAATCAATATTATAAACGGAGGGTCTCGAATATCATATGTCGATTTAACTTTACCGAAAAATGTCGATTTAAAATTTGCTTATTACAGCACCTTTGGTGATGTGAATGTGGATTTGTGTAAGAAGTTCCGTGAGTACCTGTTGAACGCCAAGCAACTCAAGCACAGCAACCGCCCTATATCCCTCAATTCAGCATCCGGCTACTACTCTACTTTTAGAGGATTGTTGAAGATTGCCTATCGGGACAAATGGTTTCGGGAGAACATCAATGATTACCTTGACAAGATAGAGCCGCAAGATGTAAAGAAGGAGTATCTGACATTAGAAGAAGTGAAGCAACTCGCTTCCACTCCTTGCGACATCCCCGTATTAAAAGCCGCTTCTCTATTCGCTTGTCTGACAGGCTTACGCATCAGTGATATTCTCAATTTACAATGGGAGGACTTTACTATCGCTCCCGACCAAGGCTATTGTCTGCGTATCAGAACACAGAAAACCCAAACGGAAGCGACACTCCCCATCAGTTACGAAGCCTACGAACTATGCGGTACGCCCGGAACAGGCAAAGTATTCAAGGACTTGAAACGGAGTATGATTAACTATCCACTGAAAAGCTGGCTCAAAAAAGCAGGAATAACGAAACCGATAACCTTCCACGGGTTTCGTCACTCGTATGCGGTCATCCAAATTTCCTTGGGTACAGATATTTACACAGTATCAAAGATGCTAACGCACAAGAACGTGTCCACAACTCAAATATATGCAGATTTAGTCAATTTCAAGAAGCGAGAAACCGCAAATAAAATATCACTCAAATAGATATAACTATGAAACGAGGAATCATAATAAACGACAGACAAGGCATCCATATTTCCGATGGCGAAGTATGGATGACCATTTGGGAACTTGCAGACTTGTTTTATACAACAGCCGGAACTATTCATGCAGCTATCAAGAGAATCCTGAAAGCTAATGTTTTGAAAAGCCACGAAGTTTACAAGTACATCAAATTGGAGAATGGGAACAATGCTGATGTATATAACCTCGATATGGTTATAGCCCTATCTTACCAGATAGCCACCGGACATTCTGCTGCATTCAGGAAATGGGCAACAAACAAAGTCGCTCGTAAACAAGAGTGTAACATCTTGTTATATCTCAACAATGTGACAAACCATACATTGTATTGCTAATAAGCTATTTCTATACCTTATTGATTATCTGCATTATTTACCCAAAATGATGCAGATAATTTCTGTTTTTAAGATACACAAGTCTGTTTCTCCAACTATTTTCATCCAAAAACAAGAAATTTGCAATGCGCTTATTATTAAAAGTGTAACGTGGTGAAAAGTGATGAAATATATCGTCAAAAGCCCATCGACAGGCAAAACTATGGATTTTCTCAAAAATAAATCCTATATATTTGCATACAAACGATTAATATATACCACTATGGAGCAGAAAAAGATAGAACATATTACATTGCATCTGATTGTTTTCAGTACAATCGCAATCATTGGCGTTTTAGCACGCCAGACCGTACTACACTATGGTTGGGACGAGTTCAGCAGCTACCTCATTTTGGTGGTATGCTCAATTATCATGGGAGCTATCTATCTCAATCTGCAAATGGTGTTCAGACAACTTCTTTCACCTACAATAGAAAAGTGCTTTATGAGATTTGAAGGCTATCGCAATAAGATTGTGGTAATTAATGCTCCAATAGAGCATCAGGAATTTATTGAAAGCACCATAGATACAGAACCTATCGTTTCCGAATCTGAACCAGAAATCGAAACTACATCTGACACCACAGAAGAAGTTTTTCTTCCCCCAATTCCTGAATCCAATGAAGAAGTAGTAGAACTTCCAAAGGAAGAAGTTCCTCCAGCCTCTATTAGCAACATCCCTATTGAGGTGCTTAATCAACCATCAGAATATGAGATTTCCCGTGCAAACGCTATGGCTGAGAAAGAACGAGCATCACAAGAGAAACTTGAAAAGGTCATTGCTTACACGAAACAAACCTTAGTTCTCTATCTTGATGAAGCTGCACTTAATCGCTTATGTGGATATGTGACAGAATATTACTTGTCAGATACTCTGCCTAAAGTTGAACCAATAAAGGTCGATTCTCAGTTAAAGACCATTGACATCATGCACTTTGGATGGAATATCGGCAAGGCTTTCGGTAAGCCACGTTTACAGACTGCTACATTTATCAAAAAGGTGTTTGCCCATACTCTTCGTGACTCGGAAATATCTACCATTGAACGCAAAATGTCACACACGGAATCAGGGTGCAAGATAAAATTGAACAAACAGATACAATAACAATATACCACACTTGAGTTATTTTGTTTCGTCTATATTTCAAAATTTCTTGGTATCGTCTGGTCAGAGAAATTAATTTGTTTTTCTTCACCAACGACAGACGCCTTTAAATATATCGTACAATTAAATTTGCCATCGGGCTGTAAGGTGAAATCTCCATCTCTACACTCTAATATTTGATTAAATGTAGAGTATTCCACTCGTGCATTACTTTTCAAGGTCTGCAAGTCTTTAATTTCGCTACGCGCAATTGCATTTTGAACTTTCTGAATCCAATCAATGATTGTGTACTTAACATGCTTTAATATATTAACTTTTACATGAGGTACAGATGCCTTCAACAATGGCAAAATATCGGAATACATCTCTTCGAGTTTCTCTTTCGTATCTATATCTAAAATGCAATCTCTTTCAGAATTAAACAACTTATCTTTCTGCGTAATATTCAAATAATCAATAGGTATCGCCTTAAAAAAATGCTCTAACTCGCCATTCGGAATTATAAAAATATTAGCACTCTTTATACATTCAAGATATCTATTATGTTTTGCTAATACTGTTTCCACATCATTTTTTATATCGGGCTGAACTTCTTCTATTAAATCCTTAAAACGATATAAAGATAAAAGGATAACATCTTTTATCGCCTCAATATTATTTCTTTTATCAGCATACAAGGTATGCAATCTATCAACAATCTTTTTAACAGATTCGTTTTCAGAGGTATTATTATTAAGTGCTTCTCCAATTTTAATAAGCAAGCGTTCCATCTCACCTATACAATTAGAAATGTTAGAACCAAATCCATTCTCAATAAATCGTTGTTGAACAATATCTGAGTTACAAAAATATTCTCTTAATTTACCTCTGAATAAGGCATCATAATCGGATATTACACGACAATTTATATGTAACAGGTTACACAATTTATAGAATACCGCTAATTCATCTTTACCCCCAACATCTATTACAGAGGAACCCGATGCAGCTATGTTTAATCCTGTTTTCTCAAATAACAACGATATTATCTGTTGATCTGTATATCCTTCTACAAAAACGGGATTTGGAGAAAAAAAGAACTGCTTATGATGTGTGTTAAAACGTGGCAGAAATTTTTTAAGTACATACCTATCCTGCTCATCTAAATCATCTTTCTTAATATAGGTAGGCTTTTGATGATTATGGCAAACAAGAATGTGCTGCAAATCTTTAATAGAGCGAATATCTAAGAAATATGGAGAATGTGTAATTATAAAAAACAATTTCTTATCTGCTTCTATCTTAGGGTCTCCGGCAATCTTTCTTATCTCGTTTAAAAAAAATGATTGAAATTGTGGATGCAAATGCAATTCAGGCTCGTCAAATATAATGCAATTATTACTATCATCATATAAAAATGTCAATAGAGATATTATTTCTTTCATTCCATGACATTCTTGCTCTTTTATGCCATATTCTTCTCCTCCATCAATATTTTGCATCTTTGGTTTCAGATATCCACCTTCCTCAACTAAACGAATTGTTTTTTTAAATAAATCCGATAGTAATGCTTCTATTTTAATACGTATATCTAGTCGTTCTTTTAAAATAATGAATGCAGATGTTGACAAGCCATATTGTTGGCCATAATCTTTATAGGTATTAAACTTCGATATATCCAATCCTCCACTCAATTGACTGGATGTAAAATACGAATATGATGTTTTTTCAAACCCCGACAATCGTTCTGCAGATAACAATCGAACTTTATAGTTATTATGCGAGAGCTGTGTCTTTAATTCATTTGAAAACAATGATTTACCAGTACCATTTGCACCAACAATGAAATTAATAGAATTCCATTCATTTTTAGTAAATGTTCCCGACCAAATTTTGGGAAGTTCTATATTAATTGGAATATTCATATCTACATATATTTTGGGATACAAAAATACAAAAAACTTATCACACAGTTGTTTATCCTCTGCTATTTTATAATCGCGCATCCAAAATTTTACAAAATCTTCTCTTTTTCTCACTAATAGTTCCCAATAACTGCTATAAACGACATTACTAATCACTTAATACCAACTAAATATCAGACATTTACCATACTCTACCACCATCAAAAAGTTATTCATCAGTTATATCTTGGTGAATGATTCCACCATTGAAACACCTGTTTCCTTTGCCGTCGAACAATTAAAAACGATTGGCGTATGCAAAAAGAAACAGTAACATTTGATAAGCTGCCCGAAGCGGTAGGTTATCTGACCGAACAGGTCATCGAGTTGAAAAAGATGGTAGCTGAACTACAGCCACAGCCATCAGACAAACATGTGTTGGTTGAGATTGAGGATGCTTGCCGCATCATCCGAAAAGCCAAGCCTACCATATATACATTGGTACGCAAAGGGCTACTCCCGGCTTACAAGAAAGGTAAGAAACTCTATTTCTATGAGGACGAGCTTCTTGCTTGGATTGAGAACGGACGGAGAAAGACTTCCGAGCAGACATACGAGGAGATGCTTGCCAATATGCAGAGTTGTGTCCACCATAAGCCCAAATCATCAATACAATTTTAACGGATTGGGCTATGGATACATATTCTATTAATCCGGCATCCATCATTGATGAAGCGATTGATTTAAGTACAAGATTGTCCGGTACGGCATTCCCCGTCAGCATATTCCCTGCAAAAATCCAACGCATCATCCGTGAGGTACACGAATGCCATAACTACCCCACCGACTACATTGCCGCTGCCATCCTCACGGCAATAGCAGTCGGCATAGGTAATACGCACCTTGCCCAAATCAAGCAAGGCTGGATGGAAAGCCCCATCCTGTATATGGCATTGATTGGAAGACCGGGGGCAAACAAAAGCCATCCGCTCAGCTTTGCGATGAAGCCGTTTCTTGATTATGACTACCGACAGAATCAGGAATTTGAAAAGGCACTTGCCAAGTACAATGAGCTGATGAGCATGAGCCGCAAGGAACGTGCGGAAAGCGGTGGTGATCAATTTCCGCAAGAGCCTATCCGCAAACGCTTCTTGGTTTCGGATGTAACACCTGAAGGATTGAGCCTCATTCATGCGCAAAACAAACGTGGGCTATGCTTGTGGGCTGATGAATTGTCCGCTTGGTTCAAGAACTTCAACCGCTACAACAACGGTTCGGAAGAACAGTTCTGGCTCTCGGTATTCAGTACCAAGACCACTATATCCGACCGCAAGAACGCCAAGAGTTCCATCTTTATCAAGCGTCCGTATATATCGGTCATTGGTACTATCCAAAAGAAAATCTTGAACGAGTTGGCTAAAGGTGAACGCTCCAGCAACGGATTTATCGACCGCATCCTGTTTGTGATGCCTAATCTGCAACAAAAAGCACGGTGGAATGACAAGGAACTGCCGGAAGATATAGAGCAAGAATGGAATGCTGTCATTGACAAGCTGATACAATCGGAGTGCAGTCTCAACGAGCATGGAGAGATTGAACCGCAAATTCTTTTCTTCTCAGAGGATGCCAAGAAACGGCTTTACGAATGGCAGCACCATTTCTCAGAGTTGTGCGACCGGGAAACAAACGACACCATTGTGAGTATCTATTGCAAGTTGGAGATATACATCATTCGCTTCTGCCTGATTATCCAACTGGCACGATGGACTTGCGGAGAGTGCGACAAGACGTGTATCGACCTGCTGACGGTGGAGAGAGCCATAAAACTGACGGAGTATTTTAAGGAGTCCGCATTGAGCGTACAAAATATTCTGAATGAGAATGCCCTCAACAGTCAGCAACAGGCGATAGTCAATCTGCTGCCTCCTTCCTTTACAACTGCCCAAGCGATACCGGTAGCCGAGCAAAACGGAATGAAGGAACGGACATTTCAACGCTTTCTCAATGACAATATCGGAACACTGTTCCGCAAAGAGAAGCATGGAGAATATTCAAAAATTAACCCGTGACATTTTTGTCGGTTTTGACACTTTCCAAGTGAAAACGACAATAACGACAGAAGTGACACTTATAAAAAGAAACATACAATGAGTACACATAGATTCATATTAGAACCCTACAAGGGTGTCAGCACCCGGCATACTTACCTGAACTGCCACCGTAAAAGATGTTTTTCCAAGTACATTGATACTGAGAAACAAATCCAGTTCCCTGATTACGTTGGGCGTTGCGACCACGAGCAGAAATGTGGGTATCACTTCACACCCCGTGATTACTTTGAACGGAATCCTTCTGAAAAGGAAAAGTTGTCCGAGGATAACTTTCGGAGCTATACGCCCATTAAAGAAACCGAGTCGAAATCCACTTCCTACATTGATTTGGATATAGTCAGCCAGTCGTTGCAACGCTATCCCGACAACAAACTGTTTCAATTCTTATCGGCTCAATTCGGAGAGACGGAAACATTGAAACTGATGAAGAAATACAAAGTAGGTACTTCCAAGCATTGGGACGGTGCAACCGTATTTTGGCAAATGGATTATCAGAACAGAATCCGCACTGGTAAGATAATGCTTTACAATCCTGAAACTGGCAAGAGGATAAAAGAACCGTACAATCATGTCACGTGGGTACACTCCGTACTTCACAAAGACGGCTATAATTTGAAGCAATGTTTCTTCGGTGAGCATCTGCTCTCAGAAGATAAAAGCCGTCCTGTTGCATTGGTCGAGAGCGAGAAAACCGCTCTCATTGCATCCTACCACCTACCCCAATTCCTATGGATTGCATCAGGAGGAAAGAACGGTTGTTTCAATGCCAACAGCCTGTCCGTTCTTGCAGGAAGAAGCGTTGTGTTATTCCCCGATTTAGGAGCTACCGCCTATTGGCAGAGCAAAATCGGGTTGATGAAAAGCTATGGAATTAAAGTACAACTGTTCGATTATCTGGAAGCCAAAGCGACCGAAAACGAACGGAAAGAGGGGTACGACATAGCCGATTATCTGTTGAAGGTACACCCCGATGAAGCCATACTTCAGCAGATGATTAAGAGGAATCCGAACTTGAAAACACTGATAGAAACACTCGATTTGAAGCTCATCAGCGTACAACGAGGCATCCCTCAGCCGAAGGTTTCACCACCTAAGAAACGGGGATTCAGACTTTGAACAAGGGAAAGGAATCGAGACTTTTTTACTGTAGCAAGTTAATGTCGGTGTATTACATTTCCCGACCACTTGCTCCTCAAAAAGTCTGAGGAGGCGGCTCCCGATGGTCACAAATTATTCACTAAAAGCTATTCAAAATGGAAAAGAAACATACGATAACACTCCGTCTGTCTTACGACCAATTCGCATGGCTCGGTGCGCTTTGCAGACGGAGCAAACAGACCCAAAGCGCAGTCATCCGTTCGCTCATTGAGAGCGGAACGGTACGTGAGCGAATCACGAAAGAGCATATCCACATCATCCGTCAGTTGATAGGTGAAAGTACCAATCTCAACCAGTTGGCGAAGCAGGCAAATACCTACGGATTCTTTGCCGTTGCCAAAAGATGCGAGGAGATGTCGCAGCGTATTAACCAACTTATAAAACAACTGAAAGATGATAGGTAAACAAACCAAAGGGACATCGTTCGGCGGCTGTGTTCGCTATGTCCTCAAAGAGGAGAAATCCAAATTGCTGGAAGCTGCCGGAGTGGATGGTACGCCCGAACAGATGGCAGAGCAATTTGAATTACAAGCGTTGCTCAATGACAAGGTAAAGAATATTGTCGGACACACCTCGCTCAATTTCTCTCCTGAAGACAGCGAACACTTGAAGTCTGACGATGCGTTGATGTTGCAAATCGCCCACGACTACATGAAACTGATGGGCATCGAAAACACGCAGTACATCATCGCCCGGCATATCGACCGTGAGCATCCACATTGTCACATCGTTTTCAATCGGGTGGATAATGACGGTAAGACGATTAGCGACAAGAACGACTTCCGCAGAAATGAAAAGGCGTGTAAGATGCTGACGACAAAATACCGCTTGCACTTTGCCAATGGCAAGGACCATATCAAGGAGGAACGCTTGCACCCATACGACCGGGCAAAGCATGAGATATACAAAGCGTTGAAAGAGGAACTGCCCAAAGCTCAAAGTTGGGATGAACTGAAAGAAGCCCTTGCCGACCGTGACATTGATATGAAATTCAAGGTCAGCCGGACTACAAGAGAAATACAGGGTGTCAAGTTTGAGTACAACGGCTTTTCTTTCTCCGGCTCAAAAGTCTGCCGGGAGTTCAGCTATTTGAATATCGACAACCGACTGGAGCAAAATGCTTGTGCATCTTCATGTGAATACCATAAACAAGGATTCACGCATAAAGATGAAGAGGTACAGCAAAACGTATCCCATTCCGACAATGGTTCAAGCATCGGTCTTGGTTTGTTGAATGGCAGTTCCTCCTATGATGCCACTGCCGCAGAGGAAGCCGAGTTCAATCGCCTGATGAAAAAGAAAAAGGCTAAGCGCAAGCGAGGCTTTCATTTATAATTCACTATTTATTAACTTTTTAAACTCAATCAATTATGTTACAAAACGATTTAATTCTTGATTTCAATCTCTACTTGTGTGAAAAATTCGGCTACAGAAACAGTTGTAGCGTGATGCAAAATGCCAATGGCTTTTGCGTGGACATCCGTGAGCGTGATTTAGACTGCTACATCCGCTTTTGGGAGTACAGCAACAGAAGAGGCAACTTCCCAGACTGGTCTATCATCATCGTGCGCAGTAACTTCAAGAAGAACCAAGCCGAAAACCTGAAAGACTTGGCTCGTTTCTTCAAGGAGTATATGCCACGCTACGGTTACAAATACCTCTGTACAGAAGGTGATGACTACAAGTATTATCAGACACTTGGTTTAAAGCTTATCTATCGAGGAATCTTTGACCAAAACAATTACGGATTGCCGATGAAAAACTTGAATGTCTGATACATCGTTTAGAATTAAGGAGGGGATTTTTCCTCTCCTTATTCTAACATCTTTCTTATTTGCTTATCAAAATCAGAATCAATCCGTTGGGTTTTATTGAAAATATCGTATTCGCTTTCAGCCTTTGCCTTGGCTTGTGCTGCAGAAATGCGCCCTTTGTCTGGCAATATCTGATATTTGCGGAAAGTCAGGAACTCATTGACACTGGCTGCAAACTGATTCATGTTGAACGTATTTTCACGTTCTATGAGATCTTCAATATAGTCGAAATATCCCGTTACTGCTCGTTCCAACCGTCGGATTTCATTCTCCTGCAAATAGTTTTTGGCTATTGATACATCCGATTTCAAGATACGCCCATCAGGTGCATTCTTCCATGTGGTCAGTCCCATGTGTTCTTGGGTATGGTCTGCCTTTGTATAGATGATTTCAGCAGCCGTTTGCCCGGTAATAGCATAGTGAAAACGGTTCTGTATCATGGCATAAAAATCGTGTGTTGTAGGCGAGTTCTTGTCATAGTCGATACTACACTCTGCATATATATCGGTGATCTGTTGCCAGATACGTCGTTCACTGGTACGGATAGAACGTACCCTTTCAAGCAATTCACGGAAATAGTCTTTTCCGAATACTGCCGTTCCCTGCTTTAATCGGTCATCATCAAGTGCAAATCCTTTTTTGATATACTCATTGAGAATCTTGGTAGCCCATTGACGAAAGCGAGTGGCTTGAAGCGAATTTACACGATAACCAACTGAGATAACAGCATCAAGATTGTAAAATTGCGTATTATATATTTTGCCATCTTCGGCAGTATGTGCAAATTTTGCACATACTGAATCCTGCTGTAACTCTGATGACTCGAATATATTTTTGAGATGCTTGGAAACGACAGTTCTATCCACGCCAAAAAGTTGAGCCATCGCCTTTTGTGTACACCAAAGGGTTTCATCTCTGATGATTACCTGCACCTTGCCATTCTCTTCTGGAAGATTGTATAATATAAATTGTATCTCTTGCGACATAATAATATATTGTTGTTACGATCTATAGCAAACAATCAACTTTTACGTAATTCGTCATATTCCTTTTTCAATTTATATAACTCTGAATTTTCGTCTGCTATTTCACTTCTATAGTTTTTATAATATTGAAGAATCTGCAATAATTTAGGATTATTCGTTAAATCTTCAATATGATTAAAATCGTTTTTGAATATAATTGGATACAATATATCACGTTCTTCATTAGTCAATGTAGACATTTCGTTTCTCCATTTTTGAGTATAACCCAAGTGTTCAAAGAAAAAACGGAATAGTAAAAATGTTTCAGGCATTATTAATAACTCCATAAATTCATCTTCGTTTTTACCAAACGCTTTCTCAAAGAATGATACACCTCGTCCAATTTTCCCCTTTGTTGCATTTAAAATAGCTTGTACTGCACGTATGTATTTACGATTCCAATGTTTGCCAATATAATCTCGATCATGGCTATGTTCATCTCTGATTGGATGATATTTCATCGGAAATGAATAAATACTAACATTTAATTCTTCGCATAAGTCAACATTTATTCGCATTCTATGGTAAAGATCTATTGGCTTCTCTTTGAAGTTGTAAAGAAGATAATTAGAGAAATCTTTAATACCATATTTTACGCTCATTTTTAATGCACTTGTATATGCTCTTTCCGTTTTGATATCATCAAATGCAATACGTAATGGACGAACAGGAATTTGCGCCAACAAAGAGACAATTTCATCCGTAAACAACCTTGCATCTACGCCTTGGTTGAAATCAATATAACGATTGCGCCCTTTCTGATTTGCATATTTCTTTTCAAAATATGGTGCAAAATTTTTGTAAGTCCGAATTAGCGCATCTTTAGTACAGGTTATAGGATGCAACAAACCATTTTCTTCTCTCAATCGATAGATGTGCGTTCTGATCTCCTCATTAAGACGTTTCATCTCATTAATATCTTTAAGGAGCTTCCAGCATTTTCGAATATATCCACGGTCATTCATTCCTAAACGAAGATTACGAATTGCTATCTCATATTGGTTAGGCTCAATATATTTTGCACCTGGAATAAATCCACATGAACGAATATCCGCAATAATTGTAGACAAATCTTTTGATGCAAGCACATTATTATCCATCAACAAAAGATTTTGTTGATCACCGTACAATCTTCTTGTTCGTTCTATTCTATCTTTCAGAGGGAGGTATGGCTGAAACTGTGGTTCCAAAATCGGTACTGCGCAAAATGGACACTTACGAATACAGCCACGTGTTGCGTAGCTAAAAAATGCCCTACCATCTACATATTCATAATCTATTTCTTCTAGTATAGAGTAATCCAAAGGTAATTCGTCGATTACATATGGATTGTCATCATCAATATCCTTATAAGGAGTATGAAGTGTTCCACAATGGGGTTTTATACCTGTTGCATTTTCTATTTCCTTGGGTTGAATAGATGCCAATACCCCACCTACCATGATATTTTTCACATCCTTAACCAATCCCTTCGCAAAAAGAATAGTCTCAATAGTTATATCCCAGTAGAATGTAAATAATGTGGTAACACCTATCCAATCCCACTTAGGATTTTTAAGATATTCCTTCTTGTGATAATAATCTTTGTAATAGTCAACCCATGGAGCTAATAAGATATCATAAGCAGAGTCTTCAAGTCCTATTTTATCTATATCTGTTTTTCTACGATACTTAATATAGGTAGCAATCTTATCTGAACGTAACTTCCAGTTAATAGTATTATCCATTTGATTGAGTTTTTCAACACAATCATTTGTTATATCATTAATTAAAAATTCTGTCAAGTCCCCCTTATAAAAAACAACATTATCACCTCTTAAACGGAAATATGTAGCTAGCTTCATTAAACCAATGGGCGGAAACTTGTTTTTATAATTAGGCTCTAATAAGAGTATATTCCTATTCATTTCGTTATTTGGTCTTCTATATTGCTAATGAGCGCTTCACGTAAGCGTTCATCAGCAATTGCATTACCGATAGCAGTGTAAATTTTGCCAATCAACTTCTTCTCGTTTTTTGAGTATCTAGAGTAGATGGGCTTATCTGTCCTATATCGGGTTTTACTTTCTTTATTTGTCTCTATAGTATTTTTTTTAGAATACTTTACTTCTTTCTTTGGAGATGCTGGTGTCTCAAAATGCTCAAGAACAGACTTTAATGGCGAATCCTTTGAGGAAATCTTTGCCTTTACATTATCCAATTGCTTTTGAGCCTGTTCTTCTTTTTTCTCTTGCTCCTCTAAACGACGGTGCAAATCATCTCGTTCTTTTTGACTAGTATAACCATTTTTTTCCTTTTCTTGAATAGTTGCCCTTAATTCTTCTCCTTTGGCGATTGTCGATGTACTTGAACGTAATTTTTGAGCATCATAACAGAGCTCTTTGAGCTTAAGAAAATCTTGCCGAATTTTTTGTTCAAACTCAATACATTCTTTGCTCTCACCAAAGTAATCTCGTCTTGAGTTCGGTATTAACCCTTTACTAAGCGCATGAATTTCGCCGAAGTAGTAAAACGAGAATCGTTGATCTTCGGTTTTAACAAAGAATTTCTTACAAATTTCTTCATCTCCAATTTGAATGTTCTCTTTACGTAAACGTATACCTCGAGCTAAATTCTTTGGCTTCATTTGCCCTTTCAAGGTAGAAATAGAATACCATCCCCAATAAATGATTGAACCATTATCATCTTTCGCCATCAAGAATTTCACATCTATGATGTCATCAACTTTTTTCTTCCCTCCATTATTGTCTTCGTAAATAGCACCAGTATATGGTTTATAAATTTGGTCATCATTGACAAAAATGTTATAAGTGTCAACCGTCAAACCATTTTCTTTTTTGAAGTCATTTATTTTTTGGCGAAAGATAAAAGATGATGAAATATCAACAGGAGCAACCATAGACAGATAATCATAGACGCTTTCTATGTCAAGCAATTCGTCAGATGATACATCTTCCATAATTACATTAAAATAGTGTGCATCATCGCTTTCTTTTTCAGTTTCTACTTTAGTTACTTTAGAAAGAACCTCTGTTGCTTCTTCACTATTTTCACGATCATTAATAATATTCTTCAAGAGGTTTGCATCCCAAGTCATGATGGATTTAATTGGCTCTCCATAATATGAAGTCTCAAAAATTAGTTTTGAGCAATAGCCAAGCCCTCCTAAACGACCAATACCACGAAATCCCTTATCTTCACCTCGCTTTTTAGTTGAATGTGCAATATTTCGTAATATAGCCATTACCTTATCCTTGGGTATACCAGTAGCATTATCTTGAACAGATATACTTCTTTTGTCCTTATCAATTCTCACATGAATTGCCTCTTCTCCTTTTTTGAGAAGAGCGCAATCAATGGCTTTATCTATCGCATCTGCTGCATTTTGAATGTATTCTCTGTAGATAAATCTACAATCTTCATACATGCCAAGAGTCAAAGATTCTATGACATCCTTACCTATTTGAGGGGCTGTATTCACCTTATCATTCATAGTATTTGTAGATTGGTAATGGAAAGTTTACGTTTAGCATAGAACGGAATACTGGATTTTGAATAATATATTCGCCTTGCTTCTGTCGAGTCAACATAGTTTTATAAACTTGTGGGACAAAACGAAAATCTTCTTTTGTTATCTCAATGGCATTTGTACGACCAAACGCTTGTGTAGCACAATTACCTTTTACTCGTTTGTGAATGTCGCTTACGAACTGTTCTGCACCAAACAAAACAATCCCCAAAGAACGACCTCGTTCAGTTATATCAAGTAGTTGACGCAAAATCGGAGATGATTTTGGCACATCATTGGAGGCATATTTATTCAACTCATCAATAAAAATCACAATTCTATCAGGTATGTCTTCGTCAGAACGCTTAGATGAGCCTAACTTGAGATTATATACGGCACGCATAACATCTCCAAAAACAAACCCTTGAGATTCTTCATCCAATTTCGCCACATCAATTACCATTATATCATTTTTCTTGATTTGGGCTATTTTATCTCTTAGACGAACACTTCTACCATCATTCCCCAATTTTTCTGTAAACATCTGGCGACATTTCTGAAAGCTTTTATTGAAAAGTCGATAGAATTTCCGCCAACTTAGAACAGAAATTTCTTTCCCTGCTCCAGCATTCTTTCCTTGACTTTGTGTCTGTTCCAAAAGAGCTTGTCTGAAATCTTCCCAACATTCAACCCCATTAAATTTTCCTCCATTGGAGATTATGAAGTTTATGATTGACTCTATTGTATCATTAGGGTCATCTACATTGGCAAACAAGAGATCTAAACATTCTTTATCTTCATCCGTTTCAAATAGATACTTATATTGAAATGCCTTTTGAGTTTGCAAACGATCTTGAATTGTTGCTTGCTTTTCGTAGGTGTAAGACGTAAAATCCTTCGAGTATGGATAATAATAACTTACTTGTTTGAAAGCAGACATTTCTAAACCCAATATATCATAGACTTTTCGAATCTTTTCCAACTCATTTTCACGCTCATTCATTTCGTCTATTTTCAATAAATCTGTTCCCTTGACATTCATCATAACAAAAGCAACAGATTCCTTATTTCCTTTCATTGCGGTATCTTGGATTGCCTTCATTAAGAACATCGCATATGAAGTTTTTGATGCTAATCCTGAGATACCGGAAATATTCAAATGCGCACCTTCCGGACCAATTAAAAAGTGAGAATTAAAGTTGACAGGCAAAATCTGTTCGTTTGCACCTTCATACATTTTAATGTAACCTGCCGGAATAGGATTTTTTACTTGGTCTAAACCAAGTGCCATCTTGATTTCCGCTGCTGTTGCCAAATATACTTTCTTTCCCTCTTGTACAGGAATATATACATCCTTATCATTACCAACAACCTTACACATCACATAGTTCATGCCTATGCGATCGGTGTATGATTTGGATTCAACATCTCCAAAATCACTTGAGATAAAACCAGCCAATGCACTTGGTGAATCTGTCATATGAGAAATTTCCTCAATGACTCCAAATGTTTTTGAGTTATTAATGTGCTCAACAACTACCACATCAAAAGGCTTCAATTTTAGATCTTTTTTAGTCCAAAATGTAAAGGTCTCTATTGTTGAAGGTTGCTTTTCGGTAGCAATAACCTTTCCGATTGTATCCATACTTATTAGAATAAATTCAAAAAATAATAATCACTTTTAAAGCAGCTTTTACAGTAGCATTCGGTCATATATACTGGATAAAGATGATTTGCCCATCTTGCGTCTGTACCATAACATACAGGGTTACGCTCATTAATAAGATTGGCTGTAATAGAATCTATTTCATCCGTAGATAAACCATACTCAGCCTCTTTACCGGTCATAAGCATTTTCTCCACTTTAAGAATACCTGCATATGGAGATTCAGTTTTGCTAATATCTCTGACACGAACATACCAAATTGCAAAATTTACATTGCCCCACTGTTCTCCTGGCTGCCAAAGGAACGCTGGAGTGCGATGATAAAGCGGTAATCGGGCTATTTGTCCTGCACTACTTTGGTCTTTATTGTCTTTCATCAAGTTCGGATTAAACTTTTTTGAAACCCCAATAACATGGCGATAGTTATTACGAATATGAGCTAGCTCTTTGAAATCCCCTGTTTTCATAGGTTTGTATTGGATTGAGCCATCTTTAATCAAATAGCAGTCTTGATTCAAAAGGTTTTTACTCACAAGATGTGAAACAATACGCTTTTCGCATTCTATCATCTCGTCTTGTATTTTTGCTATCCCTTTATTTTCAAAAGTTTCATGGCCTTCAAGTTTGGTCGGGTAATATAAAATTTTATCTAGTTGTACCCCTGCATTTATCATTTGTGGAAGACCATTTAGTTTATTACAAAGGTTACGGAAAAACACATAATTGTCTATTCCTTCCCCATTAGCAGTTACTGGCAAACAAAGCACCGGATATGATTCTTCATAAACATGATGAAAACTCTTAAATGTATTATCCTCATTCATATCTCTGCTACAACATGCCACAGATATTTGTCCGCTTACAATCGGGAACACTTTCTTGTCATACTGAATATCATCAACTTTATACACCCGACGAGACCCATCCAAGAAATATTTAAACAATGGCGCACCATTCATGAGAATTGCGGCTCTTTGTTGCATATCTCTTGGTTTAGGATCATGAACATCCTCAGCATACTCTTTTAAGTTAATATATTCCTTTTCCGCTTCACCATACTCAATAGCAGGCGCAATTATTGTGTCATAACAGTATTTGAATGAGGTAAAACAAGCCCCTTGTGTTTCTTCTGCAATATATTTCAACAATTTGCCCATATTACTTACTTTGTGGGAGTTATTAGTGTTCTCACATCAATATCCAACAAGTTTGCGATTTCCTGTAATTGGGCAATAGATGGTTGCGACTTATTTGAACACCATCTTGAAATTGTATTCTCTGACTTACCCATTTGCTCTGCCAACCATCTATTAGTTCTTTGCTTTTCTGCAAGCACGACTTTAATCCTATTCATCACTATTTGTTGATTATTCGACACTAACATTCGATTTATACTCATTAAATTGCAAACAAAAATACATCAAATTTTCCATATAGCCAAGAAGCCAACTTACAATCCCTGTGAAAGCCTCGTAAATCGTTCATTCAACAATTCGCAATACTTTTCTTTTAGCTCAGTACTTAGGAAAGAGTTTTGAATGACAGTCTCAAACTTAGGCAATAGCTTGACATACTTATTTATCAGTCGTTCTACAATTACATTCTCTATACCCAAAGTAGCTGCCGATTTGAAAAAATCCTCCCTTTGAAGCTTTTTCTTCCGACCGTTCAAGGTTAATGCCAACTCTTCATCATCCATGGGATTAACGATAACCGCATTTAGCAAATCGTAAGCAGGAGTCAAACGTATTTTATCCGCTGCCTCATACAAAGAGAAGTTTTTCAAGTGCATATCGTTGTTACCTGTCAGCCAAGAGAAAAGTACTAACTCGAAGAAATTGGTAACATCCATTTTGGGCAAAGACGAGTATTTCAAAACAGCCTTACCGATACGTTCATAACTGCTCTTGTATTTATGCTCCGTTTGCCTTTCCGTCAATTGGCACATATCCTCCATTGCTGTCTTCTCTCCGGCAGAAGTTCTGTCAATCCGGCGGGTAAGATAGCACAGCGAATCATCCGCCATTCGCATCAGCGTGTGAGGAACCACCTCAATACGTGCTACCTCTGCAAGGTGCATGGTTAAATCCTCGACCTCCGGCATCATTTCATATTGTGATGTCTGAGGTTTACAGATATAACCGCCCCATAGCCCGACAATAGTCAATCGCTTGCTACCATCATGCTCATTCAGATGCAAGGATAATTTCGGCTGGACACCTGTCAAAGAGGTTTGGTCTTGAATGATTTGCAGAGCAAGCTGGTCTAATTGCTCCGTCGTATAATCAAGAACAGGCAATGTTGTTGTACCGAAGAATTTCTTTATACAAGCCTGATGCATATCCTTTTCCCCCTTCAGGAGCGGACGATAACAATACAGACAATTACACATGGTTCACCTCCTTTTCTTCCATAGGAACAACGCTTACCGCTCCGATACAATCTTTACAACAGGTCAACAACAATGACATTCGGTCAAGAATACTGATGTCTGTATTCCGCAATGCAACATCCAGCAGCCATCCTTCAGGTATCAAACCATCGAAGAACGGAAACAGCACAGAACTTGTGTATGCATCTGCTTGTAAAGGCAATGTAAGGCTAACAGCCTTTGCCGTTTCCGAAGAGAGATATTCCGGCAAATAACGGAACTCATATCCTGCATCGTTTTCTGTCAAAATCCCAGCCAACTGGGCTTTATAAAATATATGGGCTTGTCTCATTGATTATTATTTTTCTGAATAGCAACCATTTCATAATTGAAGAAATCAAGAAGCTGATTTACCTTATCAAGGCGCAGCGTTTCCTTTCCCTGTTCAAGGTCTCGCACAAAACGCAATCCTACCCCCGACTTCAAGGAAAGTTCTTCTTGCGTCAGGTTATATTGCTTTCGCAGCATCTTGACCGTAGTAGAGAGATTATTCATAAGCATCAAACGTTTAAAATCCAAGATTTCACAATAAAGGCTGTACCTCGGAATAAATCAAATAATTTGATTCTTCACTCGGTTTGCACTTCGTTTATACCTTTTCGGGTGCAAAGTTAATACAAATATCTCACATTATACCATAAGGGGTATAATTAATTTTTCCACCAACATTATTATATCAGATAAGGTATAATACAGTAAGATTCAAAACCACAAATTAAAGTACATAGGCACCATTCCACACTTTTCCAAGCGAATAATTTAGTTTTGTTACACTTTTCCAAACGAATCAACATTCCCAATACTCGGAGCGAAAAATTCAACCGCAAATCGCAGAAATTCCAAGAAAAACACTACCTTTGTATTCAACAAGCGTTCTGTAACATCCATGCGGAAATGACCTATCATTCAACACGTTGAATCTGACAGCGGACAATTCTCAAAATGGCTGAAAAGAGGCGGTACAACACGTATATGCAAAACAATGAAATACAACGGTTTGCATTTGTCCCTACATTCTGTGTATTTGTAAAAACGGAGGTTGTACCGATTAAAATGAAGAGTCACTGATAATCAGTGATGTAAATATGCTGCATCGGGAAATAGGTAATAATTTCCAACGATTTCCATATATCATCAATAATTATTAAGGCATTCGAAACACATGATTGCAGTTGATGAAATAACTATCTTTGCGGTAGATAGAATCGATTAATTAACAAAGAGATTATTATGCTTGCATACACATATATTGAACAAGGTAAATTTGAATTACGAGACAAACCGGAACCAAAAATTACGGATACACGGGATGCAATCGTACGTGTGACTCTTGGCAGCATCTGCACCAGCGACCTGCATATCAAGCACGGTAGTGTACCGCGTGCAGTACCCGGAACAACAATCGGACATGAGATGGTAGGTGTCGTGGAGGAAGTGGGAACTGATGTCACATCAGTCAGACCCGGCGACAGAGTGACTGTGAATGTCGAGACTTTCTGCGGGGAGTGTTTCTTTTGTCACCACGGATATGTCAATAACTGTACCGATCCCAACGGTGGTTGGGCCTTAGGTTGCCGTATCGACGGCGGACAGGCGAAATATGTCAGAGTACCCTATGCCGATCAAGGGCTGAATCGTATCCCCGATACGGTCAGTGATGAACAGGCTCTGTTTGTCGGTGATGTACTTGCCACTGGTTTCTGGGCAACTCGTATCTCAGAGATTACAGAGAAAGACACTGTCCTCATCATTGGTGCCGGTCCTACCGGTATTTGCACTTTGCTCTGCTCGATGCTGAAGAATCCGAAGCGTATCATTGTCTGTGAAAAGTCTCCCGAGAGGATTCAGTTTATCCGTGAACATTATCCCGAGGTACGGATAACGACACCTGATAACTGCAAAGAGTTTGTACTCAAAAACAGTGATCACGGCGGAGCTGATGTTGTTCTGGAAGTGGCGGGAACTGAAGATAGCTTCCGGATGGCGTGGGAGTGCGCTCGTCCCAATGCGATAGTCACTATTGTGGCTCTTTACGACAAACCTCTGCTTTTCCCTTTACCTGATATGTATGGTAAGAATTTGATTTTCAAAACAGGTGGAGTAGACGGCTGTGACTGTGCAGAGATTCTCAGACTGATTGAGGAAGGTAAGATAGATACCACTCCTCTTATCACCCACCACTTTCCGTTGAACGAGATAGAGGAGGCATATCGTGTTTTCGAAAACAAACTGGACGGTGTCATCAAAGTCGCTATTTATTAAAGACTTGTTTAATGCCTGTTAAAACGACCTGTTATATGAATAAAACGATTGTATGTCTAACCGAAAGTTATAAATAAGAATATGCCTGTTATCGAAATATCCTCTTTATCTCATCCCGGTGTTGAAATGTTCTGTACCCTCACCGAAGCTCAGTTGCGCAACCGTATCGAGCCTGATAAGGGTATTTTTATCGTAGAAAGTCCAAAGGTTATCACAAGAGCTTTGGACGCAGGCTTTGAACCTTTAGCTATTTTGTGTGAGCATAAACATATCACAGGAGATGCTTCCGACATCATTGAACGTTGTGGTAATCTGCCTGTTTATACGGGTAGCAGAGAACTACTAGCGACATTGACCGGCTATGTTCTGACACGAGGTGTTCTTTGTGCCATGCGTCGCCCTGCGGTACGCAGTATGGAAGAGGTATGCCGGGAAGCCCGACGCATCGTCGTTATCGACGGAGTTGTTGATACAACCAATATCGGTGCCATTTTCCGTTCGGCAGCTGCCTTTGGAATCGATGCCGTATTACTGACGCGTAACTCTTGTGACCCGTTGAACCGCCGTGCGGTCAGAGTATCGATGGGAACAGTCTTTCTTGTGCCATGGACTTGGATGGATGGTTCTCTCAGTGACTTGGGCAAATTGGGATTTCGTACTGTAGCCATGGCGCTCACGGACAACTCTATTTCCATTGATGATCCGGTCCTGGTAACCGAACCCCAGCTGGCTATCGTGATGGGTACCGAGGGAGACGGACTTCCACCGGAAACAATTGCTGAAGCCGACTACGTAGTCCGTATCCCTATGTCGCCCGGTGTCGATTCACTCAACGTAGCCGCTGCGGCTGCCGTAGCTTTCTGGCAGCTTCGTGCTCCACAATCCCCCTAAGATTACTGTCCTAAACCTTTGTCTGCTTTTAATTCCTCAATCGCATCCACCCAATAATCCCTCTCTCAATAAAATATCTTCTAACTTTCTCCTTGCAACGATAGTCCGGCTATGAACTGTACTAATTTTCATGTTTTTCAGAAATCCTTCACGATATTGAATATCCATAATCTCCTTCATAAAAAAACCGGCACACTGTAATAAAAAAGCATCCCGACAAGCAGGCGCTAAATAACCAATATAATGCAACAAGTCTTTATATGGTAGTTTATCATCATTGAACAGATGCGGATATTTTTTTACAAAAGATAAATCCCGATAATCAACACCTTCTCCTTTAAAATCCATTTTCTCCTTTGAATCAGACAAGCGAAAACGATAAGTTACTTCCGGAATACGTTTTAGTTGCAAACATTCATTAATAGCTTCGCATGTATTGCTACACGGTACCCGTTCTACAGTACCATCAATCTTAAATTTAGAACGACTATAAATTTTAAACCTGATATCCTTAGCCGTATACCGCTCATAAGTATCAATTATATCCAATTGAAGATTAGGTTCCAATTGTAATAGGACATATGTAAAAAGAGGTTCCTGGGTAAAAGATATCTTTTCAATCATAAAAAGAATAGATCCATCATTTTCATCTCTTTTGCCCGCACGTGTTCCCGGCAAAAGATTCAGATGAAAAAAAGTCTCATTCCACCAAAATATAATATCCCTGCTATCCTGAACTTTCTCTTTAAAAAATATTTCTAAGGCTTTTGAATATGAATGTTCTATTCCAAGAAATTGTCCCCTGTAAAGATTTTCATTAACTTCTTCAATTATTTCCGACATGTCTTTTCCTAGATATTGTTCTTTAGAAATATATTTTTCCATTGAAAGAATATGTTGTCTTTCAAACCAGGAGCGACTGCTTTCACTTTTCATTTTCACTGTTTTCATTTTGCTTTTACATTAATTATTTCACTTCAAAGGTAAAAGTTTTTTATGCCTGTCTTATAATATTTCGAAATCTCATTTTCCGAAAAACAGCATCTTCATGGTTACCGTTTACAGCCATAACAAGCTATAAACAAACAGGTTACAAATCAAATACTATATATATAATTTATTTTATTAACTTAGTACCGGCAATTTATATTAATCACTAAAAAAACATAGCATGAGTCAACCGGATAATAAATCAAAAAGGGCAGTAATTGTATTCAATAAAAAAGGTGAATACGTGGCTGTTATAGCGTCTATCACTCAAGCAGCATTAATACAGGGAGTGAATAAAAAACTCATTTATTACAATTGTATAGGAAAATCTATTATGGTTGGCAACTTTTATTTTCGCTTTTATCTTTCTGAGCTTGGACTGACTCTCAGTGATTTGGATAATCTCACTGTACAGAAATACGATGAATTATATCGGGAAGCAACCGAATAAAAACAAAGTAAACCGTTTTTTAATGAAAACGGATAGCAGCCAAAGTTCGTTTTCTACTTCTACTCACAGTATCAATCCTTCAACATTAATCGTCTCCTAAAATAATCAGCTACTTCCTTATCCACACAATAAATATAACACCCTTTCATCCCTCTTGACATTAATACCCGGTAAATATTACGAACATATGTATCGAAATTCTTCCTGTCTTTTTTCAATACAGGATCATAGGTGGCGGTTATTTCTGTATCCAAAGAATCCGCAGAGGCATTATATTTCAGATCATTACCAACAATAACACCTATATAATCAAAATCAAAACCCTGGGCCGTATAAATACATCCCACCTGCTTAATGCCATAAGGAGAATAAGCCCATTCATACCAAAAGCAATAACCTTCGGGAAGATGTCTTCGATCCGTTACAGACATATGGGTTTCCCATGGCATGTGAAATGTACCTATTTTAATATCATTATTAATGACCAAACCTGTCTTTTTCAGATCAGACCACTCCCAACAAAACCCAGCCGTCAAACGAGCCTTCATACCCGGTTCACTATTCTTCTCCCTAATAGCCCGATATAATTCAGCTGGATCATCAAATATCCTAAAATCATACTCTTCTGCGGAAAATGAACAGGAAGCCGTCCGGGGATATAACACATCCTCCAACCAATTCAAATAATTATCCGAACCGTTACAACGGAACTGGGATTCCAAAACTATATTTTCAATTTTACAGTGATTGGTTTGTGCACAAGACGTTATCAAACCCGTTTTCCCTATCTCTGAATGACGAATAGCCTGACGATCATCAATGAAAAACACACAGGAGCGAGCTGCACGAATAAGAGTCTCAATCTGAGACAACTCAGTCCAATGATCCTTTTTCGTATACTTATTGTTCGGGCTCAACTCTATCCGGTGGGCCTCATCCACCAGCAACACATCGACTCCATTTTCCATACAGCGAGCCGGTATAAAGTCATTCAAATTATGAAACAATAAATTGGCCTCCTGCCTCCCGACCATACACTTTATAGCTTCCAGCAAAGGTTTCGACTTTGTAGCAAACATTACACGATATCTACCTTTCGCCGACAGTTCTGCCAATACTTTCAAAGCAATGACCGTTTTCCCTGTTCCTGGTCCTCCGTTGACTATCACAACATTCTTCCCGTACCTGTCACTATTACGCAAATATGCTAATATATCATTACGAGCTTCGATCTGCTTCCCTACTAATGACAATTTATCATTTAAAGTCAATATATCACTTATGTTTTCCAATAAATTGACCGAAGGGTACAGCGGACTGAAACAAAACTCATTAAACACGGCTTCTCCGCTTCCATGCGAAAAAAGAGTATGCAATAAACCTGCCAGTTCATCCTTTTCGTTGGCAGCATAAGTCCTGAACTCTTCCTGCAATACATCAAACTTCGGATTAAACAAAACTCCGTCATCGTCTTTCCTTATATAATTAAAGCAATAAGCACACCCCTGTAAATTCAAACTATCCGTACTTACCGCCTCCACAAACGCCTTCAGATATCCATGATAACCTTTCACCTGTTGCGAAGGATGCGCAGCTGTTTGTATTTTTCCTCCGGTATACGCCTCCACAAAATTTCCGGCACTGGATGCAGGAAATATACCATCTTCGCTCCATTGCTTTAATTCAATGTGCATGACATTTTTACCATCCTCCGAATCACACCCGAATATCATACAATCTATCCGACACCCGGAATAAGGGACCATCAATTCAAAGACGAGATATACGTCTTTTATCCTGCCGGCCTTCAACAATTCCTTTATTTTTTGACCACTTGCTTTATAGGAACGTTGCTCTGCCTCACCTACATTTATATTTTGACGGGATGCATTTTCAATCATCAATTGCTGAAAGCGACCCTGCTTTACATCCTGAAAAAAATTCTCAGAAGAAGCGGCATAAAAACTATTCATGGTGGTTTATTTTTGTCCGATCAGTTGTTTGATATGTTCACGTGTCTCTTTATCTTTGATATAAAGAAAATTTCCTTTAGTTGCCCGGGTCAATAAAATTCGGTATGTCCCTGTTACCCTTCTAAACAACGCCTCCGAATCCGGAGTCAGCGCAATTAAAGAACGCTTTTTGCCTATTTTGGATTTCACTGATTTTTTAGTAGAGGCAATGGCTGTTTCTTCTATATAGTTCAGGTCCAACATCCACTTCCCGTTTCTCCACACCAAATCTTCCAACCAGAGAACACCGATATATTCATAATCGAAACCACGAACCACATAAGGACACCCGACTTCCGATAACGGATCATCCTGCATCGCATCTCCCCTTCCCAAAATATAATTAGTATAAGATGTGTGATCATTCCAATACTTATAAAAAGTTCTGTTCTCTCGGTCCGGAAGAACAAAATCGCACGATTCAGGAAATACAGCATGCATATCCGGTATATTCTTACTTATCCATTTACGTGAATAGGAAGAGACAATACGAGCATCCATCGTTGTCTGACTAATTTTGTTACGCAACGCATGCTCCATATCACTGGGATAATCAAAAACAGTCATCGGTATTTCCTCTATCCATTGAGACACATTATCAATCTCTTTCCCTTGTAAAACGCTTTCTACCCAATCCACATATTCTTTGGAACCTCCGCAACGGAATTGTATCCCTTCCAAGCTGATAAAATGAACCGTAGCATTAACCATCTTTGCGATGTTCACCAGATCTTCCAACGATGTAGATTCATTATCACGAAACGATTGATCGCCGTCAATAAAAAATACAGAAATACAGCTTGCCTTCATTATATGATAAGCCTGAGGTCCCATTTGGTAACACCATCCGGCAATTTTGTTACCTTGAAATCTTGGAGAAGAAGGGTCTATCAAGGCATGAGCCTCATCGACAATACTCAGAAAATGTTGATCAGGTTTATATGTAATACCAACCGTTTTTTCCAAATAGTCCGTATAGTCTTTCCAGTACATTCTGTTGAGTTCCTTACTGTTATCGGATCTGTGAACAATATATCTGGAATCCAGACGTTCGAATTCATTCTGATATCGCTCTTTCACCTTAGCCCCGTTAAGTCCGGGATTAAAGGCATTTGCCTTTATTATCAGCTTGTCTGCATTATATCTTTTTCCGTGCTCCTTAAAAATATGTGCCCAATTATCGTTTTGTGATGAAGATGTTGTGACATATAGGACGTTATTTTCTGAATCCGGTTTGTTACAAGCATGATATTGCCGGACCGCATCAAACCATAAATTCACAGCCATTGCCGATTTTCCGGAACCTGGAAGACCTTGTACTATAATGACTTGTTTACTCCTGGAAGTGACCGTCTCCGATAATTTATGTTGTACTTCGGCATATCCTTCCCGCTGTTTTCCTAACAAAACAAAAGGCTTCGCTGTACTTTCCGCAAAATTACGGGCAACCTGCAAAAGAATCTTTTTATCTTGCTTATAATACCCCTTTACAAAGGTTTTAGCAAATTCTTCATCCCCAACAGACAAGCGATCACAAATAAAATGACAAAGATCACCTTTCAACATTGTATCAAATAACAGATATTCTCCTGTCAATTTATCGTTCGGAGCAGATTTATAAGGTTCAAGATTGATTCTCTGGGTGAAAAATACGCAACCGTCCACATTCACATTTTGTTCCAACACTACAGAGTGAAAATGTCTGCAAAATTCAATGTAACCTTTCACCTGGTCCGCAGGATGCTGCTGGCTGGCGCCATGACGGATCATCAACCCTTCAAAACATCCGGGAGTATCCTTGCTGTTTTCCTGCCAGTTCTTCAGTTCTAAAATAATTGCCTGCTTTTCATTCTCCTTATTTCTTCCTATCAGCACCAGATCACACCAGAAAGAAACAGACGGTAGTTTGTATTCCAATGCAACATGAGCATCCGCCAGCCCTTTATTTTGCGCCATTGCCATTGACAAAACAGAAGCCACCTCAGGGAAAGACTGCTTCCAAGCTATTTTTTCTTCCTGACTCACATGCCTGGATATCTGAGATAAATCGTCAATCAACGCATGAATGTTATTAGTCACCCTGTCGCAAAAGTCAGAAACCTTGTATACTCTCGTTGTCATATTTTCTATTTCTTATTACCTACAAATGTAAAAACATATTTAATAAAATAATCACAATCTTTCTATTTACATTACCAGCAATTTCATATCTTCGTTATTCGTAATTTAGAACAGACAGCATATGACTACAAACAATTCTGATATAGAGCTAATAATGAAAGAAATAGTCCGTTTCACCGAGGATAGGGATTGGGATCAGTTCCATAACGGAAAAGACCTGGCTTTGGCATTATCGATAGAGGCATCCGAACTGAACGAAGCATTCCTTTGGAAAAATCCGGAAGAAGTAAACATTGAAAAGGTAAAAGAAGAATTAGCTGATATCATGAACTACGCATTCCTGATCGCCCATAAATACGACATGGACATCAAAGAAATCATACTGAACAAACTGAAAAGAAATGGTGAAAAGTATCCGGTAAACAAAGCCAAAGGGAGTGCCAAAAAATATAACGAATTATAAAGGAATTGGTTAATAGCCTGACAATATAGAGTTCTTAAAAATACCAATCTGGAATTGCAACTAAACAAGTATTATAAAGACAGATCATAAAAAACTAAACATCATGGCAGATAACTATCTGGAAAGAAAATATCAGGAATATCAGTCTCAAAAATCTTCCGCTACAAAGAGCGGCTACGGCAAGAAAAAAACAACTCCAATCCACAAAATGCGCAGAGTTTTCGTGACAGGAGGCGCTGACGGTATCGGAAAAACAATTGTCAAGGCGTTCCGTATGGCCGGGCACCGTGTAGCTTTTTGTGACTGGAATGAAGAATCAGGAAAAGAAACAGCCGAAAAAACCGGTACCACTTTTTATCACGTAGATATCAACAATAAAGAAGCTCTTGAAAACTGTATGCACCATATCCTGGAAGATTGGGGCGACCTGGATATCATCATCAACAATGCCGGCATCAGTAAATTCGCCTCTCTCACAGAAACCAGCGTGGAAGATTTCGACCAGACTTTATCCGCAAACCTGAGACCGGCATTTATTACCTCCCGTCTGCTCGCTATTCACCGTCAATCACAAACGACACCCAACTCGTACGGCCGGATTATCAACATATCGTCCACTCATTACCCAACAAACAGACTTAGCTGCGAAGCATACGCCGCATCTAGAAGTGGCATATGCTCATTAACACAGACACTTGCCATGTCTTTATCACCTTGTCATACAACGGTTAACTCCATTATTCCGGGTTGGATACAAGCAGACGATTACGACCAGATCGACCCGGAAGCCCATCCCATACCCTTTTCCGGACGAATGGGAAAACCGGAAGATATAACCCGTATCTGTCTGTTCCTTTGTCAGGAAGAAAATGATTTCATTAACGGTGAAAACATAACAATTGATGGCGGAACCACCAGGACACCCATGACCATCATTGAAAAACAACAACTTTAAACGATTATTCTTTTAAAAGATTGTACCTTTGCCCCAACATAAAATTATATCATTATGAGACTGACACGCAAACAGACAATCTGCGATATTCCTATCCTGAAAATCAGGGATTATTTTGACCACATCAGACCCGCTCTGATATCCCCGGAGATGATAAGCGAGCAATTCGACCTCAACAAAGAGAAAACGAAAGAGCTTATCGATGCCTTATTATCCGAAGGATATATCGAAGCTGCCAAGAAGAAAGGGAAGTATCAACTGACCATTAAAGGTCAAGCCCTTTGTGTAGCCCGGTATACAAATCCACTCAACAAGGAAAAGGCCGATAAACTGTTTAAGGAATTCATGGAACGGGTCGAAGAGATCAACAGTAATGAGTTTTACCTGTATAGAGTCTCCAAAATCGTTTTATTCGGCAGTTATATTGATCCTGAAAAAACAGATTATTCAGACATCGACATTGCGTTTGAACTCTCCCGCAAGGCCAAAAGCCATGAGGAATTTATGGAAATGGACGAGCAAAGAATTAAGGAAGCAGAACTCGCCGGAAAATCTTTCCCTTCCTTCTTCGATCAAATCGGATACACGGAACGTGTCGTACTGCTCAAGATGAAGAATAAATGCCGGTATATCAGCCTCCATCGTATGTATGACGGAATATTGAATATTACGAAAACCAAACAAGTTTATCCCTAAAGAGTAGTCATAATCTGATATTCCTTTATATATTTGTTTTCTACAAACAAACAATATACATATATAAAGTTCGAAGATCATGAAAACAAAAACATTCATAGCACTTGCACTGATCATCAGTTCCATATCCTTTTGTAGTTGCGGAAGTTACATGACCGGCAAAAGTGCTATCATGAAGGTTGAAAAAGGGATGGCTAAAAAAGAAGTCGTCAGTCTGCTCGGTGAACCCGACTTTCGCCGGTTCGATGAACAAGTTGAAGAATGGGAATACAAGAAAACAAATCCGCTGACAGCGGAAACAACCATCATTATAGTCAACTTCATCAACGAAAGGGTGAGCAATATGAACTCATTCGACGGTGATAATTATCCAGCAAACCCTCCAGTTGCCATTTATCCTCCCGGTGATATCGATTACGGAAAACATCCCCATCCATCCCGCCCGGATGACCACAGAAGACCATCCAGGGTTATAAACGAAAAAGACTTTCAGCAATTATACAACAAGGTCAAACAGAAACCGTTTAAAGACGACCAGCTGGAACTTCTTGAAATGGGGGTTACCAATAAAAATTTCACCTGTAAACAGTGCATACGCCTCATGTCCATCTACACTTTCGATGATGATAAACTGGAAGTATTGGAAATAGTGGCCCCGCATATCGTCGATTCCGAGAATTACGAAGACATTATCAAGTCGCTGAGCTTTCTTTCCAGTGAAGAAAAAGCGAATAAAATATTGCGCCGATCCCAGAAATGAACAAGTTCCATCAGTTACCTTTTCCGGTTACGCATTTTCATTTGCCGGAAAAGTTTACTTATCCATTCCATTACACACCTCATCCTTTATGCGTAGCGGTAGCAGCCGAGGTACAAAAATATCTGCAAAACAAGGATGAATGGAAAAGTGATCTGGAGCAGGGGAAGATGTTCGGTGTCCTGATCGTACAAACCCAGACAGGAGAGACCGGCTATCTGGCCGCTTTTTCCGGTATTCTGGCAGGGAAAAATTTGCATGATTATTTCGTCCCTCCCATTTACGATCTCCAACAACCGAACGGTTTCTTCCGGATCGAAGAAGATCAGATTTCTGCTATCAACGCCCGCATCAAAAAGGCTCAGACGGATAAACACTATCAGGCTACCAAGACACTACTGGCAGAAACAATCGACCAGGCAGAAAAAGCAATCTGTACAGCCAAAGAAGAGCTGAAAGAGGCCCAACAAAAACGAGAAGAAAGGCGCAAGCATACCTCCGACGAAAACGAACTGGCAAACATGATACGTGAAAGCCAGTTTCAAAAGGCTGAATTAAAACGGCTAAAAAAACAATGGGATGAACGTATTTCCGCCATACGATCAGAAGCAGAGACATTAGACCAGGCGATAGAGCAGCTGAAAACAGAACGCAAAACCCGCTCAGCCGCTCTCCAGCAACAACTTTTCGAGCAGTTTCGGATACTAAACGGGAAGGGGGAGACGAAAAACTTATGTGAAATTTTCAAAGAGACTACACAACAAGTTCCTCCTGCCGGGGCCGGAGAATGTGCAGCACCCAAATTATTACAATATGCCTACCTCCATTGCCTGAAACCTGTTGCTATGGCAGAGTTCTGGTGGGGTAATTCGCCTAAAAGAGAAATACGCCATCATGGATATTTCTATCCGGCTTGCAAAGGGAAATGCGAACCGATTTTAAAGCACATGCTGCAAGGATTGAATGTAGAAGAAAATCCGCTATTAAACGACTTGCATCGTGACACGGAACTTGAAATCCTGTTCGAAGATAACTGGCTGGTAGCAATTAACAAACCTGCCGGAATGTTATCTGTTCCAGGCAAAGCGGATATAGACTCTGTCTACCATCGACTAAAAACACGTTATCCCGAAGCAACAGGACCTATGATAGTACACCGCCTGGATATGGCAACCTCCGGCATATTACTGGTTGCCAAGACAAAAGAAGTACATCAGAACTTACAGGCACAGTTCAAGAGCCGAATGGTAAAAAAGCGTTATGCCGCGTTGCTTGACGGAACAGTCATACCCCAAGAAGGCATTATCGACCTTCCCCTCTGCCTCGACCCTATGGATCGTCCCCGGCAGATTGTGAGTACGGAACATGGCAAACCAGCCATCACCCAATATAAGGTTCTTGCCCACAACGGGAATCGGACACGCATTGCTTTCTATCCGCTTACAGGACGGACGCACCAGTTGCGTGTACATGCTTCCCACCCACTAGGCCTCAATGCTCCTATTATCGGTGACGAATTATATGGCAAAGGAGCCGACCGCCTTTACCTGCATGCGGAGTTCCTTGAATTCCGGCATCCGGTATCAGGCCAAATCATCCAGATAGAGAAAAAGGCTGGATTTTAAATTCTAAAACAGGACAATCATGAAAGAAAAGCAACAACAAACAATGTATGAAGCTGCTTCCATAAGAGATTACGACGAACTAATCCAGCTATGGGAAGCATCTGTACGCAGCACTCATCATTTCCTGACGGAAGATGATATCCAATATTACAAACCTCTGATAAGAAACGAGTATTTCCGTGCAGTAGAACTCTACATTATAAGAGACAGAAAAACAGAGCAAATCACCGCCTTTATGGGATTAAGCGACGAACTGATCGAAATGCTTTTTGTTCATCCTGCACAGCAAGGAAAAGGCTTGGGAAAAACATTGCTTGAATATGCCATACGGGAAAAGAAGATGCAGAAGGTAGATGTAAACGAGCAAAATACCCAAGCCCTGCATTTTTACCAGAACAGAGGATTCGAGGTCATAGCGCGGGATGCTATTGACGGACAGGGAAAAGCTTATCCAATCCTGCATATGCAGTTAAAACCAGTCCGCCTGAGAAAAGCTGAAGCAGGCGATCTTCCGGAACTTCACTCCGTCTTCGAGCAGAGTGTAAGAAATAGTTGTAAAAAAGATTATACGCCCGAACAAATCGAAGCCTGGGTACAACGTGCCTCTCCTGAACGTTGGCAGGAATTATTCACAAGCGGCCTGCAATTTATCGTTGCAGAAGAAACAAAATATTTCCGGATAACAGGATTCACTTCTTTTAATAGCCAAGGATATTTACACAGTATGTTTATACTACCCCAGTTCTGTGGTAGAGGTATTGCCACCCTGTTATTGGATTTTGCAGAAGAATTTGCACGCAACAATCATATACCCTACCTCTTTTCAGAAGTGAGTATTACCGCCCGTCCTTTTTTCGAAAAACGGGGGTTCATCGTAGAACAGGAACAGCTTGTCAAAGTAAATAATGTTGAAATGGATAATTTCCGGATGCGGAAGTCCTTATATATATAATGTACGTATAAAGGATATCAAAAAAAGAGGTAAATCATTTCTGATTTACCTCTTTTTGTAGTCGGGATGAGAAGACTCGAACTTCCGACCTCCACGTCCCGAACGTGGCGCGCTAGCCAACTGTGCTACATCCCGTTTTTGATTACGGCTGCAAAGGTACAACTATTTTTGAATCCGCAAACACTTTCGATGTTTTTTTTCAAAAAAAATATTGCATTCACCCCTTCAATTTCTTCAAATGCATTTTTTTCGACATTTTTTTCATGAAACATTTGGAATGTATCATATTTTCCCTACCTTTGCACCCGTTAAACAAAACAAACGGTACCATAGCTCAGTTGGTAGAGCAAAGGACTGAAAATCCTTGTGTCCCCGGTTCGATTCCTGGTGGTACCACTGAAAATCAAGCAGTTACTTTTAAAGTAGCTGCTTTTTTGTTTTCTGAGACAAAATACTTATTACCTATATTATCTCTTTTAATTTGACTAAATGAGGAGTGGCAATATCGTATTTTATCCCGTAGGCTATTATATCTTCAATCATTTGCCGTACCTCTTCAGGAGAATGACTCACATGACCGTCAAACATAAGTTGTAAAGCCTCGTTGCCATATATCTTCCTGGCAATCGGAACACTTAGAAACAAAGGCAATTGATACAATTTATTTGCTTTCTCTTCCTTGGCATCATATCCACGCTTCAAGCAAATAGAAAAACCCTCACGAATGGCGCAGATAGTAGTTCGAATAGTAGCGGAGTCATTCACAAACCTGGCTGCACCGCCTGCACTCAATATTCCGGCAGTCAATCCGGCAGCAGTAGCGTAATGAGTAATTATCCAAAGTAATATCTGTCGGGACAAGACAGGTTTCAGATGTGCTTCGTCTAGCGCCTGAACCATTTTCCGCACACGGGGAGTCATCTCTCCATCCACCTCCCCGATGGGAGTATGGGAATATTTCATTCCCGAAATAACACAATGTATTTCGTTCGCCTCTCTTCCACCTCCTACCATGAATGGAAAGCCGAAGAAATACTGTTCAGGTTTCAGAAAGCGGGCAATCTCATCAAAGCAATCCCAATTATTCTGAAAGAACATCACATGTGCTTTGCCAGCGGACACACCTAAAACCGGCAACACATCCGGTAGTTGTATCTTATTCGTTGCCACAATTATGTATTCAAAATCATTCCGTGCATCCAGTCCGTCAACCACATGAGGACGAAAGACTGTATCAACCGTATTCTTTATACCGTTCCTAAAATCCTGACAAATAATATGAATGCCTTGTTCATCTATCAATTGTTTCTGTTCCTTCCGGACAAGTAACGTAACATCGTGTCCGGCCTCTGCCAATTGCCAGCCATACGTACAACCTATTACTCCGGCACCATAAATCAATATCTTCATAATCTATTACTTTTTGTTTCCCGTTCTCCATTGATAAAAACAGAATTGAATAAAGAAAGATATTCCGAATAAGAATCACAAATAGAAAGATATTCCTTTGGAGTATACCCCATAAAGGTTTTGAAATCTTTTATCAGATGCGATTTATCACAATATCCCCAATCATAAGCCAACTGGTTCAAACGAATTTGCGAACCAGCATGTAAACAATGTAAAGCATTCCGGAAACGTGCTATTTGCAAAAACTCTTTCGGATTTAAACCTGTATATTCAGCAAATACCCGTTTGAATTGCTTATATCCGAGACAAGCAGACTGAGAAAGCTCCGTAATGTCCTGCTGTCCGTTATTAATAGACTGAACAACCGCATTCATTCTGGCAAACCGCTCGGAAGTAAGACCGTATAACTTTTTTAACAGATATTGTTCTATCAGATATACACATTGGTTATTATCCTCCGTTTCCATTATCCATTTCTCCAATTCAATCAAAGAAGCATCTCCCAATAACTCTACATCTACATTCTTATCCCGCAAATTATTCATAGGAATCCCTAATACACCCCGTGCTGCGACCGGCTGGAATACAACCATAACCAGATTGAGATTACCGGAATAAACAACATCAGTGTACGAAACAGATTGTCCGCACAAACTGGAACGAGGCTGCATCTCCTGATGCAAAGTTGAATAGATTTTGTCACCCCGGTGGAACGCAAGCACAGCACAACCAGATGGCACATAACGCTGCGAACTTCGTTCCGCGTTATCAATCGCCAAAAACCAATACTGTTTCACGTATGGCCTTAACAGCTTGGACGGTTGTACTAGCTGAAATTTTTCCATTTTGCTTTATTCTGCCAGCAAAAATAATCCATCTTTACTGGAAAGCGGTGTAAAAAAAGGACTTTGTTATTGATTCAGACACACTTTCATTCCATATCAAACATATCCGGCTCTTCGCTTCTGCTCTTGCTTTTATCTTTTTTCTTGTTCATGTTGCCGAAGTTGTAAGTCAGCGTGAAACCTACACGTCTTCCGCCACGCCAGTTCTCAGAGTCCTGCCAGAAACCGTCGCCGGCTGTAACGGTACGGAATTTACGAGAATCCAACAAGTCACGGGCATTAATGCTCAAGGTCAGTTTATCGCTCAGGAAAGATTTACGCAAGCCCAGGTCGACCGAGTAATTCGGTTCGCGATGTCCCTGTGCCATCAACTGTTTGGAATTATAATTACCGGTCCCCTGCAAAGAGACACCCCAGGGAAGGCTTAAGTTGGCAATCATACGGACGTTCCAGGCAAAACTCTCATCCGTATCTCCGATAACCGGTGTTTCCGCACCTTGCGGCAGATAACTGAAACCATCCAATTTAGAATAATAGAGGTTGACTGTCGTTGTCAAGTCGAGTATCTTGAATAATTTATCCTTCCCTACGATTTCCAAACCGCTGGCCTGAGATTTTGCCACATTCTCACTGGTGGTATACATTACGTTGTCTTCCGTATTCAGAAAACGGATACGCTGGATTACATCATCTGTCGAACGATAGTAACCGGATAAAGACAAAGTATGTCCCGATTCCCAACTTTTGATATAATTCAATTCAAATGAATGAGAATACTCCGGTGTCAACTCCGGATTACCGAAAGAGATATTGGAAGCATCGGATATATTACGGAAAGAGTTCAATTGTCCTCCCCACGGACGACGCAGACGGCGTGTATAATTCACCTGCAACTCATTGTTTTTCGGTAAAGCATAAGAAATAAACGCACTCGGAAAAAGTTTAAAATAGTCTTTCTCAAACGTCTCGGAAGCTTTACCGTTAAACTCCTGGTCGAAATCAAGCGAACGGGTATCCACCCGCCAGTACTCACCGCGCAGACCGGCCTGGTAACTTAATTTATCCCATTTTCCGCCGTATGTCATGTAAAGAGCATGTACATCCTGATTATAAAGGAAGCGGTTATAGAGCGACTCGTCCTGTCGGATATCTTCGGCTGTCGTTCCGGTATAGGTATCAACCGGACTGGCATTCCGCTGAAAAGTACCCTTATAGCCGGCTTCGATGCGGGCCATATCGGATATTTTATTGGTGTAGTCGGCCTGGACTTCCCAGGTCTTATCCTTTATATCATTCTCCTGAGTCTGATAAAGAGGATTAGCGATTTGAGAAGGGTCTGTATAGACAGTCGATTGCCGGAAAATATTCATTCCGTCCCGTCTCCACTGGTTATTGCTGACCATCAGGTCGATGTTACTGTTTTCCGAGAACTTATGAACATAATTCAGTTCCAGATTATACATTTTCATATCCGAATCACCATTGGTTATACGATCGCTGGTGTAGATTGTATTCTTCTGACTGTCGATAGAGTTATAATGGATATTCTCACTATTGTCTCCACCGCCGGTCATACCGGTTACATTGAATGCCAGGTCATCGCTTTTAGTGATATGCCAGGTGGCGCCAAAACGTCCGAACCAGTTATTATGCTGTCGTTTGGAGTCGTTGGTCTGGTCGAGAAAACTGTTGTCCGTCGTATTCAGACGACTTGTGATGCCTCCTCCTTTAAACTCACGGTTACGGTAATTCAGATTAGCATAAGCATCCACTTTACTACTGCTGTAATTAATGTTGCCACTCGCCTGATACCCACCATCCGTATCGGCTCCGACTTTCACGCTTCCGTAATAACCGGGTTTCCGGTCATCCTTCAATATAATATTGATAATACCGGCTGTACCCTCAGGGCTATATCTGGCAGAAGGGTTGGTAATAACTTCTACCTGCTTGATATCTCCGGCCGGCATCATATCCAGAATATCCGCCTGGTTATCAGCCGTTAGACCCGATGCTTTACCATTAATCCAAATCGTTACACTGGAGTTTCCTCGCAACGATACTGAGCCTTCATTATCAACCTCCACGGAAGGAATGTTGGATAACAAGTCGCTTGCCGAACCACCTTCGGCCGCAATATCCTGCGTCGCATCAAAGACTTTCCTGTCAATCTCGAACCGCATCTGAGGCCGTTTCGCCACCACTTCCACTTCTCCCAATTGATTGGCATCTTCTGCCAGTGTCAACTCTCCCAGACTCAAAATCTGGTTATCGCTGCTGATAGAAATATTTTTAGATACTTCTTCATAGCCGATATAAGAAAAAGTAACTACATATTCCCCTTTCTTCAATCCGCCGATCGTGTAATTTCCGTCACTCCCGGTAACGGAACCCTGCACTATCTTATCCGAACCTTTTGCCTTAACCTGCACTGTAACAAACTCCAACGGTCCACCCAGTTCGCCGTCCATTACAATACCTTTAATCTTTCCGTCCGTTTCATTTGCAAACATGTCCGGAGCAAAACACAAAAGCATTCCGGCCAACACAATACTCATCTTCTTCTTCATCATAGTCCAAATATCTATCTATTCCAATTTTTTGTCGCTTTGTTTGACTGGTTACTAACGGAATAGTTTATTCAGAACAATAAAAAAATAAGCAAATATACCTTAATAAAAAACACTTTCACTGGTTTGAAATTGATTATCATTACCAGTAGATATTCAGAAGCAAACACATTTAAAAACGAATATTTTTCAATCTACAATATAATATTTTATCTATTTTCATTTATTACCAATTGGTAAGTTCATCCGGAGGTTAAAGGCCTACCTTTGCGGGCGTTATTATTAAAAACCAATTGATATGCAGAGAGATAGCCTTGATTTCAAAAGCATGAGCGTAGAAAAACTATTTACCAAATTACTGGTTCCTACCATTATGGGGATGGCCGCATCGGCACTATTTACCGTTGTAGACGGTATTTTCGTCGGGAACGGGATTGGGAGTGATGCTATGGCAGCGGTCAATATATCCGCCCCTATTTTTATGATTATTACCGGAGTCGGATTGATGTTCGGCATGGGAGGCGGGATACTCACTTCCATCAACTTGTCGCAGGGTAAAAAGAAAGTTGCAAATATTAATTTTACCCAGTCGGTCATCGCATTGGTATTCATCAGCCTCGTTATGACGTTGTTGCTAACGATATTTCCGCATAAGATAGCCACCCTTTTCGGCTCCGATGAATACCTGATGGATATGGTGGTTGAATATTTATTCTGGTTTTCCATCAGCCTGCCATTTACGGTACTGGTGGTTGCCCTTCCGTTTTTTATCCGGCTGACGAATCCCAAGATATCCATGTGGGCAATGCTGGCTGCTACCGTTGTGAATATTATTCTCGACTATTTGTTTATTTTTGTTTTCAAATGGGGATTGTTCGGGGCAGCGATTGCAACAGATATAGGTGAGTTTGTTGGTGCCGCCATTATGATTATCTATCTGTTCCGGCATTCGATAGCCATACGGTTCGTGTGGTTGAAACTGAGTGTCAAGAGTTTGCTGTTGACGCTCCGGAATGTAGGTTATATGATTAAGCTCGGCTTTTCCGTATTCCTTAGTGAGATAACGATATCCGTTATGATTATTTCCGGCAACTATGTTTTTATGGATTATATGGGAGCCGACGGCGTAGCGGCTTACAGTGTCATTTGCTACCTGTTCCCAATCATATTCATGGTTTTCAACGCAACCGTACAGTCCGCACAGCCGATTATCAGTTATAACTACGGATGCGGACAGATGAAACGTTCGGATAACGCTTTACGTTTATCCATGCTTTTCACTTTGGCATTCGCATTCAGTATCATGCTCCTGTTTATATGTTTTACCCGGAGCATCGTTACTCTTTTCATTCCCGATACAGCCAGTGCGGCATGGGGATATGCAGTAGCCGGCTTACCGCTGTTTGCTACCGATTACCTGTTTTTCGGTATCAACATCATTATAATCGGTTATTATACCAGTATCGAACGGTTACGGCGTGCGATATCACTGACAGTTTTACGGGGAATATTGCCTGTCGTATTCTTTTTCACATTACCTTTACTACTGGATGTCAATGGTATATGGCTGGCAGTAGCAGCAGGGGATATTACCACGACAGTTGTTATCGTCATTTTATTAATTGTTGATAAAGTACGCAAGAATGGATAAATTAATTGAAGAAATAGACTACCGGTGTAACCTAAGCGATACGGAAATGACATTGCTCCGGCAGACACTCCGTATCCTGCATTTCCCTAAAGGCAGTATTGTCATTGGGGAAGGCAAGACGGACGATTCCATCTATTTTCTGGACAAAGGTGTATGGAGAGCCTACATCGAAGAAGAAGGCGAACAGCAAACCCTTTGGTTTGCTATCCCCGGGGAGACCATATTCTCTTCCTGGGGATATTTCCGCGGACATCCTTCACGTTACACAATCTGTTCGTCGAGTGACAGTATTGCCATCGAAATGAGAAACAGCACAATACAAAAACTGTCGGAGTCCTCGCCGGCTTTTCTGAAATGGATACAAGGTCTTCTGATGGATATACTCGTTAATGAAGATGATGTTCTGGTCGATATATCCAGTCCGAAAGCGGAAAAGCGTTACCTGGCTTTCATCAAAAAGATGCCGGAGTTGTTTAATAGCGTTCCTTTGAAAGAGATAGCCGGATACATCGGTGTAACTCCCCAGTCACTCAGCCGCATCCGGGCCGGGCTGAACAAAAACAAATAGAAAAGAAAGTAACCTTAACAGCCAACGTTTTAACAGACATTAGCTGTTAAGGTTATTTCATATTATAAACAGATGCTTTCTATAGCGCGATTTTATTTATTCCAGATATAGCGATAATTAAATCTTCGGTTAGGAGCCGCATCGCCATCTACACACAATGATATAGGATCTCTCAAATTAGCAGGATTATCAGTCCATTTAAAATCAAAGACAAATGAATCGTCAATTAATCCTAAATCTGCACGAGGTATTGATAATTCCAATTGATTTCCATTCACCCGATATGACAATGTATTTACTTTCTTCCACTCTCCGGCTTGTTCATCATACCTCATCAATTCTGTCGACTGCGCATCAACAACCTTTTTATTTACTATAAAATCATAACCGTACCAGCCGGTCGAAGCATTATTATCCGCATCGATAAGTAATAACATCCAGTTCGGATCAGAAAATGGGGACAATTTATCCATCGTTTCCGCATAAAAGAATATGTTATCCTTATCTACTGCTACTTTCGATAAAACAATATCATTTCTACCAGAATTATTTACATAATGATTTCCGCCATATCCTTTATGGTCACGATGAGTTACATCTCCTTTGGTATCCCGATATTCAACCTTGACTTTATCCCATTCCTTAAATGTCCCGTCTATTCGGATTTTCTGGTATCCACTACTCTGCGGTATGGGACGAACTCCTTTATAACGACGAATATTCTGTGCCATCTGCATATAATAGTTATCCGTATAGCCACCTTTCATAGGTTGAATTGTACGATTAAATTCTGCATTATACTGATCTACAAAATAAAACGGATTTTTACGTCCCAAAAATTCTGTCGGGCCGGGTAATTCAGACCCGGGAGCTTTCCCTGAGTTATATTTTCCAGCAGTCCATTCATTCCAGTCATTCAAATACAGAAACTGAGGATCGTTTTTCAATGCTTCATCCCAGCGATCCTGAAAATAGATACCGTATGCTGTAGGATCATTTACAGTCTTCCCTAGCCAGGAGACATAAGTCGGTTCAGGCATATCATGGTCATTCAACTTCGGTTCCTTTTTATCACGAGTCCAGGATTTTCCAATTATGGAAATAGGATGTTGAGCCGGAGTAACTGCAGCTTGTTCATTTTCTCCTCGATAAGTTGCAACCAAATCCGACGGTGACATTTTACAGACTCGTTCGTCACCCAAATCGTAGCCAAAACTCCAGTTTCCTTCTGTTCCGACAAAACGTTCACCAGCCCACTCATAGTATCCCCACCACATGGTTCTGAGCGTGAAAAAATCTTTCACATCCTGGGTATAATCCGTATAAAACTCATTTATGTAATCCGGATCATTATAGTGAGAATGTGAAGGGTCAGTCAATGCTTTGGGATCATAATGAGGATTCGGGTTCTTCACACCTCCGCCATTAGCATCCATTGTCGGTTTTCCATTATACAACAGTAAAGGTTTATCTCCCCAGTAGAACCATAAATCCTTATATTTATTTTCTTTATATACTTTATCATATAAATCTTGTACAACAGAAATAACAGGTCCGTTGAAAGCCCAAAAACAAAATTGAGGGACTTTGTTACCTTCCGCTTTCATTTTTTGCATCGTTGTAAACAGAGTTTCCCACTCATCCCAATAACGGACTGCATTTGTTACATCCATAACTAATACATCCACACCGGCATCGGCCAGCATCGACATATCTTTACGAATCACATATTCATCACGACTAAGGAAATATCCCAATTCAGGTTCCCCCCAATGGTAAGAACCTTCTGTCCATGCCGGATGATTAGCATCCAGACGAGCTTCGGGAGCTTCTTCCAACACCTTACTTACATCAGCACGATAAGGAGCCTTCAAATTAGCCAAATTATCCGAATGCCACGTGATATAAAAAATACCAACCACACGACGCTTATCATTCTTGACATTTCCGACCTCTTCTTGTGTCGGCATAGTCCGTCCCAAAGCATCTGTTGCCACCCAGGTATCAGAATAAGTATCCCAACAAGAATCAGGCATATTCACATTCGAATGAACGGTATCCTTTTGATTTCCACATCCCGACAGGGCCATTATCCCTATCAGTCCAAAAGTCCATAATTGATTTATACAAAGACCTTTAACATGTTTCATAATCTATAAATTCAAAGTTTATAAAAATAAGACAAAACTGATTCAAAACGAATTATAAATTTCTTTATTCTTTATAAATTTCTATTTGGTATACTCCCGATGGAAATTTATAAAGAGACACTTCCTCCTCGCTTCCAATAAGTGGATAATCAGCCTTATTAAAAGAACGTTTGTTTACATGTATCTTTTTACTATCAGGTAATGCTACAATGCCTGATGTATTAGGAGGTAATGTTATTATCCATACCAGACTATTTTCTTCTTGGGACCATTCGCTTGCCGTTCTCCCATAAGGTGTTTCTATCGAAGCTTTTGCCCAGGAAAGATAAGATGTCATTGTTGGTTCAAAGTGTATAACTTTAAAACCCGGGCCTGACACATCCGGTCGTATGCCTGCTATATCTTCATAAAACCAAGTGTCATAACCACCCTGCATGGGATGATTAAGTGAAGATCCTGCCAAACACATTTCCTTACTCTTCCCATTTACCGGAAGAATCTCCCAAAGAGATGTAGCATCAGCATCCGTCCACATATAAGCAAAACTATTCTCACCTGTTTTAGTAAACATATCCCATGCCATTTTACTATTGCCAAAACGTGATAATGCTTGCCCAATACGTCCTAGACCAAATATCCCCGTATGCATAAAACCATCATATTTTTCTTTCATATTCCTGACAATCGCATCAGAAACAGCTTTTTCATCTCCGGCAGGAACCAGTCCAAAATCAAGAGCCATTGCATCAGCAGTCTGACTCCCGAATGTTTTACTTTCTTTATCATAAAATTCGGCTACAAAAGCTGCTGCAATCTTATCCTTCAAACCACTGTAATATCCGGCATCATCACTCTTTCCTAACATAGCGGCCGTTTTAGCCAAAATTGAAGCATCAAGATAATGGAAAGCAGTAGAACTCAAAGCAACAGGACAATCAATCGCATTGTTCCCTTCCGGCGGACACCAGTCACCCAATCCGTAAGGTACAATATGTTTGGTTGAAAGCGTATCATTAAGCGTTAGACTCTCCACGTGATCCACCCATTGTTTCATTTCCTGATAATATTTATGTAAAGGCTCTTCATTGCCGAAATATAAATAAATGTACCAGGGTAATTGAACTACGGCCGTCCCCCAATCTGGAGAAGCAACCCCACAAAGACGTTTTCCCGGAGAAATCATATACGGGATTCCCGGCGCTTTATCTGCAAAATAAAATATTGTATTAAAAAGTTTTTGATGAAGTGTATTTTTCTCAAATGCGGAAGAAGTCGAACTGATATCTTCCATATATTTCATCCAAAAATTATTCAGGTCAAAATTATAATTCTCAAAAGGAGCTACGGTATGTGCATCTCCCAACCAACCACATCGTTCTCTGTGAGGACAATCCGTCGGCAAACCATGCGTATTATTGAGCATTGTCCTGACCGCTAACTCATGCAATTTATTAATTTGTTCATCAGAACATTCAAATTCACCTCTCTTATTGACATCCGTATGTACAACAATTGTCTTTATCCAATCCAATTCAGGCTCCACTGCCATACCGGAAAGTTCTAAATAGCGATAGCCATGGTAGGTAAAACGAGGGTTCCAGACTTCCCGACCGTTTCCGGCACAAATATATTCATCTGTTTGTACAACACCTGTAGCAAAGACTCCGGTTGTATTATATTCGATTGAACCATCCTCACGAAGAAGTTCTCCCATCCGCATTTTCAAATGTGTTCCTTTTGGCTGATCTACCGTTATTTGTGGTACACCGGCAATATTACCCCCAAAGTCAAATATCCAATTTCCGGAAGAATCCTTCCATTTCTTTATCGCTCTGATTTCATTCTTCAAACGAATAGGTTCCATAACCTGAGGAAACAAATTCACCGGAATAACACCTTCTGCAACTACAGCATTTTTCCATCCATTCAGTTGAGTTCCAACTTCTGACCAACCTTTAATTTCCTTTGTAGCATCATACACCTCACCAGCATATATATTACCCTTTAACACAGGTCCGGAAGTCCACAGCCAGGATTCATCTGAAACAATCATTTCCTTAGAACCATCCTCATAAGTTATTTCCATTTGTAATCTAAAAAGAGGATCGCCATATTTAGCCCAAGGTCCCCAGACACTGTTTTGCCCGTACCAACCTTCACCAAGTATCACACCTAAACAATTTTCACCTTTCACTAACCCGGATGTGATATCAAATGTAGAATACAGGGCATACTGCTCATAATTCGTTTGTGCAGGGTCAAGGATTCGTTTTTTATCGACAAGTTCACCATTCAAATAAAGATCACCGCATCCTAAACCACAAAAATAGACAACAGCTCTTTGTAGTTTCGATTCTGCCTTCCCTGTATCAAATACTTTACGAAAATAAGGCATCGGACTATCTTTTTTCCAAACAGAAGTTATCCACTTAGCTTTCCAATCAGACGTATTTAACCCCAAAGAGAAAAAAGAAGGTTCACTCCAGGCCGTTACTTGTCCTTTCCCATCCCAAATGCGCAAACGCCACCAATAGAGTGGCCCTCTTTCTAGTATTGCGATATCCGGACGTACATTCACTTGCTGTTCTGAAACAGTCTTTCCTGAATTCCAAATATAATTACCATCCTCCAAATCCTCTCGGGAAGAAGCAATCTCTATTTCCCAAGCAGACTGAATAAAGCCATTCTCCTCTGACTCGATTTTCCAACTAAAAACGGCTTCATCTATTCCTTCCGGGGTTACCAGACCACGACACTTCAAATCCACCACCTTCGCTTTACTCCCGACACAGTTATCAGTACATCTCGTAAACCCTAAAAGAAAAATGAAAAGCAATAATAAACAAAGACTCTTTGACTTCATACATTTCCTATTTAATCGTATCAGACGCAAATATCATATAATGATATATTTTAAAGACTTCTCCATATCTCATAGAAGAGGGTGATACTATAAATTTTTGAAACTCCTGTATACACCCTCTCTATCATTTATCGAAAAATCATTTAAATCGTATATTTCTGATATTTATTGTAACATCAGCATTTGTACCGAAATCACAACGCATATAATCACCTGAATTACCCCAGCCGACAGTAGCCATTCCGGCTGTATAGTCCTGTTCAAATGTTGTCCATTCTTCTGCTGCCGGAAACTCTATCGTTGTCGAATTAGCTTCAGATGGTCCGGAAGACGAAGTACACCAGAATATTTGTAACTTAACACTTTTAGTAGACTTATATCGGAATACCATGGTAGAACCTTTTTTTGCGGCAGCTAAGCCATTTGAATAAATATAAGGGTCCCCTCCTGTTGTTACAATCGTATATTCATTTGAATTCTCCGGATTAGAAGCAACCAATGTCATATCATTAATTGTAGCCTAGAAAGTTACATATTCCACATCGGGATAAACAACATCATCCGGATCAATAACCGGAGTAATCACATACTCTTTTTCTACAGACTTTCCACCATCCGCTTGATTCACTGCATAAACCGTCAATTTTGTTTCAGCGATAAAACCGGTAACAACATATACCCCTGTTTGAGTTGCATCAATAGTAACTTCCTGTTTCACATTATTTTTATCCAGATATGAAGCTATCAGGTCAACTCCCACAAATGTCTCATTTGTCCAGAAAATCTTTGCACCACCACTTGCCGGTTCCATTTCAACGGTTTCGATTACATAATCTTTTGCCTCCTCTATACCCTGAGGAACACCTTTCACCGTTACAGAAGATGAGGATTCTCCACCATATCCATAAGATGTCAAAACAAACTCATGTTCTTCCGTATCTGTAAATCCTCCAACAACAACCGATACGTTGTTATTAGCATCAGCACTATATTTACTAACCTTTTTATTCACATTTTCTCCTTGGGAATTTCTATAGGAAATCAATGTATAATAATAATTGGCATCTGTTGGATTCATCCAATTCAATGTGACGGAACCAATAAAAGGTATACACTCCACATTGCTGACAGGATCTATATGGCCCTTATTATTGTCATCATTGTCGCATGCATAAATAAAAAGCGAGATGAACATTACTAATAGAATATATTTCTTCATTGTATACTTTTTTTAATTATATCTTCAATTACCATCCCGGATTCTGCCAGTTAGCACCCGTATGTTTCAACATCTTGGCTACTTCTGTCTGTTTAATCGGGTAGAGCAAATATTTATCTGCATTTGTCCCACGCGATGCAAGTTTGATTCGATTGTATGTGAAAGTACCATCCTCCTCTTTTACAATTTTCATACCTGTCACAAAATCATCTGTTTCATTTAAAATTTTCCAACGACGAACATCAAAGAAACGATGTTCTTCGAAAGCTAATTCTACACGACGTTCATTTCTATAACGTTTTTCAAAAGAATCTTTCGACATGCCTGACGATAATGCCGGTATACCGGCACGAACCCTGATTTTATTAACAGCATCTCTGGCTGATAACGCCTCTGCCCCTACTTTGGATACCACTTGTCCATCCGGACCTACAGCCTGATAAGCAGCCTCTGCAAAATTCAAATATAATTCAGCCAAACGAAAAATACGCATAAGCCCATCTGCATCCTGCCCGATTCCGGATTTGAAATTATTGAATTTACGCATATAATATCCCGTACGAGTATAACGGATATCCGTCACCTTATCAGAGATACCACAATTTCCACCCACATATGTTTCTACAACATCTCCATTAGGTTGATCTAAATATCGAATAGCCCCATTATAATAAACCGACGCATAGAAACGAGGATCACGATTCGCATACGGATTTTTCGGATCATAAGAAGATGCCGTATTTAATATCGGCCGCAAATGCTCTGCATCCGAATAACCTAAAATGGGTTGAGTACCATCAATCATTTCATAACTATCTACCAACTCCTGCGAAGGTCCAGCTCCAGCTTTTTCCATACCATTTGTAATAGGAGTCCCGGCAAACTTCCAGACATTTGAACGCCAGGAGGTCGTTTCATAGATAGTTTCCCTATCCCATGAACGGCTTGGATCTGAACGAGTAATGAAATAATAGGCATATGCATTCTGAGCAATTGCAAGATCCGGAGCCTGACTATACAACTCAAAACCATGTTGCAAACAAAGATCTAAAGCCTCTTTGGTAATTTCTGTTGTTTTCTCCCATGTGTATTTACTGCTTCCGTTCTCATTCCATAAAGGACTTGCTGCATATAAAGCCGTCTGAGATTTCACAGCACAAGCAAAAGCACGTGTCAATTTTCCTCTTTCGTTATCATTTATTTGCCAACGAAAACCAATTGATTGTCCTTCGGACTCTACCGTAGCCAAAGCCTTATCACATTCTGAAATAATAAAATCTGCACATTCCTCAAAAGAGGCACGTTTATCTATCGAGAAATCATGATTCGTCTCGTAAGGAGTTTCTATTAGAGGAACTCCCCCATAACGTTTTATCAATTGTAAATAATAAAACGCACGTGCAACACGAACCTCGGCAATCCAACCATTTTTTTCTACTTCATTAAAAGTATAAGTGGCCATTTCCGGATCATTTATACAAAGCAAAAAAGTATTACAACGACGAATACCTTCAAAATAATGCGACCAAGGATCCATATAACTGGCTGTTAAAGGATTATATTCAGGAGTCGTATATCCTTTATACCACTTGGATACCGGTCCGTCCTGATTGTCATTTGCATCATGGGCTTCATCACAAAAAGAAGCCAAAGGAGTATTCGTATTTTCATACGTAAATCCAACCTGAGGCATATATCCCAAGCAATTGGAGTAATAAGCAGATGTACGTTCATATCGATTAAAAATATCATTCAACGACACACGCCCATCGGAAGCTATATCCAAATCTGCACAGGAAGAACAACACAATGTAAAAGTAACAACTAATATATTTATCAGATTCTTCATAATATCTATATTTAAAATGTTAAGCTCACTCCAATATTATACACTCTATATGGTTGGAAAGTACCCATGTTAGCTATTTCCGGATCTATATGTTTTGAACGCATATTATCGATTGTAAACAAATTCTGTCCACTTAAAGAAAAACGGATTTTTTCTGCAAAAACCTTCTTTGAAGTATTCAATGGTAATGTATAAGCAACCTCCGCGTTCTTTAAGCGCAAATAAGATGCATCCATAATAAAGAAACTGTTTGGCTGATGGTTGGTAGATGCTTTCAACGATAAAGCCGGATAAGTTATTTCTTCTCCATTATTCCAACGTTCAGGAGTCCATGCTTTTAAATGAAGGTCTGTAAATACACCCTGATATTCCGATTCATATGCACCTACACCACTTATTGTTTTTGAATATTTACCAACGCCTTGAAATAAAAGATTAACTTCAAAACCCTTATATTTAAAACCTCCGGAGAAACTATAGTACTGCTGCGGTATAGAAGTGTTTAAAATCGGAGCTTTATCTTTTTCATCTATTATTTTATCACCGTTTAAATCCTGATAGATAAAATCACCGACACGAGGAGTTCCGAAAGCATAACTCAAACCGCTCTTTTCAAGTTCTTCCTGAAAATTAAACATGCCATTGCCATTGCTGTAATCAATCAAATATCCCCACTGTTGCCCATAACTAAATCCCTCTGTACGGTACGGATAAGCATACTCATTTGAATAAGGAGATTCATTAATATTAATAACCTTGTTTTTATTATAACTGAAAGCGCCGCCTACATAAAAAGACCAATCTTCATTAATCTTTTTGTCATACATTGCTTCAATTTCAAAACCATGATTTTCCATTTTACCCGTATTCGTTTTTGGATAGTTGGAAAGTACAGTTCCTTGATATTCCGGAACTAAACCGGCACTACTTACCAGCATATTATCGCACAAAGATTTATACCAGTCAAAAGAGATGGTCAATTCATTGAACAGCCCCAGATCAAAACCATAATTTTGCTTTTTCATCTTCTCCGCCATCAAATCCGGATTACCTTTTAATCCTTCATTACCACTTACATCAATATAATCCAGATATAAAAATCGTTCCCCACCCAGCTGATCATTTGCTGTAATACCATACGAGGCTCTTAATTTCAAATTACTTAACCAAGTCCAATTCTCCAAAAAAGCTTCATCCGAAACAACCCAGGCACCGGAAATAGCCGGAGTAGCAATATAACGGTTATCTGGGTGGAACTGTTCAGAACCGGAATATCCCAAATCCGCTTTTACAAAATAACGGTCTTTATAACCATACGTTGCTGTAAATCCTAAACTTTCACGTTTATATGGCAACATACCGGAACCAGAAGAGACCTCTTTCTCTTGTTGCAAATAAAAAATATACCCCATGGCGCTAATACTATGATCATCAAACCTACGTTTATAATCCACATTTGCATAAAGATTCAAATTGTAATAAAATGTAGAGCTTTTTCCGTAAGAAAGAGGAGTATTGTTGTCTGAACCTAATAATGAAAAATCCAACTTTGACAAGTCTTTTGAACGGACATAACGTTCAAAATTCTGAGTTGTAGTTGTTTTATTCACAGAATTAGTTTGATAAGCCATTGTCCCACTTACAGAAAGACCTTTAGTAAGAAAACTCATATCCAAAGTCAAACCAGCTTGAGCGTTTATATTGGCAACAAGAGCCTGAATATAACCAGAACGGTTCAGCATCCCGTAGACAGGAGTTTTCTCATTATCATGTGTTACAACTTGATTACCGTTACTTAGACCGTCTCCTGACGGAGTTAATGGACCATACATCGTGGGTGGCAGATTAAATATATGGTTATAAATAGTCTCATTACCATAACCTGCAGTCTTTTCTGTTTTAATATTACCGGACAACCGCATGAAACCACTTAAATAATCATTTATTTTCACATCAATATTCGAACGGAAATTAAACCAGCTATTTTTAGGAGTCGGATCATACTTCGAACCACTTTCATTAGCTGTTTTAAACGGCAATTGCTGGTGCATATAATTCACATTAGAAAAATAACGAACTCTCTCAGTTCCACCTTTTACATTTACACCTACTCTGGACATTAAAGTCAAAGGACGTATAAACATTTTATACCAGTTATTATTCGGATATAATTCATTACCTCCAGCTTGGAACAACTCGGTATCCGTCTTAGAAAACTGGGAATACCCCCCCAGACCATCATTATAGCCTGCCTGATTTCTCATTGTAACATAATCGGATGAATTAACAAATAAAGGTTCTTTTGTCATTTGCTGGAATGACTGGTCAAAATTCACCTCTACTTTTGTTTTTCCAATGTGTCCCTGCTTAGTCTTAATCGAAATTACCCCATTGGCTCCCTGAATGCCATAAATAGCCGTTGTAGCAGCATCCTTCAATATAGTTACCGACTCTATTTCTTTAGGAGTAATATATGTATAATTCGTATTAGGACAAATAATTCCATCCACAATCACTAGCGGTTCCCGTCCATTAATGGTAGAAAGCCCTCTGACCAATTGTGTTACCCCTGTTGACGAAGAACTCAATGCTCCACGGGATAATTCAGCATTTGTTTCTATCGTCGTCAACCCCGTAAACCGACCTGCAAAAGTTTTTGTCAGATTTGATTCAGGAGACTTATCCAAATCTGAACCTAAAACTCTGGAAACAGCTCCGGTTACCGCCCTTTTAGGTAACGACATATATCCCAAATCTATGACCTCATCCATTTTTTCAGCATCATATGACAACTGAATAGATTCCAATCCTTCGTGATTTACGACAGATACTTTTTTATCATCATAACCGATATATGAAACTGTAATATATTGGCTTCCATCCTTTATATCAATTTCATACGCACCATCAACTTTTGTCAGATATTCGCATTTTCCGTTTTCCGACTTCAAAAGAGCCCCGGAAATCGGCTTTCCAAACTCATCAATGACAAACCCTTTTAATTGAATAGAAGGATCTTGTGCCCAACCTAATATTCCCGGAGAACTCAAGCAAGCACAAATAGCCAATATGGATATTTTATTTTTTATGTAGCTCATAATTTAGATTCTTTTCAAGTTATACAGAATATTACCATCCCTGATTTTGCCAAGAGACTCCCGTTGTTGACTCCAAACGGGACACTTCGTCCAATGGTAATGGCAATAATAAATCTCTATTCTGATATCCACCACGTGGATTTGTAGATATATTATATCGTTGATAATTGAACGAGCCATCATTATTTTTTGTAATTCTCATTCCTGTCAACCACTGGCATGTAGCATTCAAATTACCTTCAGGCTTCTGCCAACGACGTAAATCAAAATACCGAACCTCTTCCCAAGCTAATTCAACGCGTCGTTCATTATGAACACGTAAAATCATTTCATCTTTCGACAAACCGGCTGGCAACGCAGGCATATTTACACGAGCCCTTATCTCATCCACGGCAGCTTTGGCTTCTGCCAAATGCCCTGATTCTGCTGCAGCTTCCGCATAATTCAGAATAATTTCTCCTAACCGGAAAAATTTCCAGTTTGAATTATTTATTTGATTTGTATTTGAAGCCTGGGGAGTAACTAATTTCCTATGATAATAACCAGTACGACTATGAGCTCTGTCAGACGGATCCAAACTCATTCCATGTCGGCCATTCACATAAGTTTCAACAGTAAATACTTCTCCATTATTCCAGATTAAAGAATCACCATTACATAAAACTGTTGCTGTCAAACGCGGATCACGATTTTCATACGGATTTTTAGGATCATATATTTTATTATCTGGATTATAATTCGGTTGCATATGCTTTTCGTCCAAATAAGGTTTAGCCAAATCCAGTATAGGCTGCCCATCTATTGTTTCGAAAGCATCAACCAGCTCCTGAGTAGGACATGTTCCACATTTATAAGTACCATCCATAGAACTTCCTATATAACCGACATGCCATACGAAAACACCTCCGGCACGATGTTGCCAAATTGTTTCTTTATCACGTGGTTCTGCTGAATAGTCTGCATTTTGACAAACCAACTGATGAAAAGCAGCAGCGTCATATGTTCCAAATGTCGAAGGATTAGTACATGTGGTAAATAATGCATACCCATTCTTTTTCAATTCCTCTACAGCCTGTTTATTCATCTGATATGCTTCTTCCCAATGATCTTCTCCTGCATTAAACAAAGGGCTGGCTGCAAACAACATCATTTTAGATTTAACAGCCCAAGCTAATGCTTTAGTTGCCCGCATTGCTTCATCTTCCGTTGTAATACGCCAGGGTAGTTCCGCACAATTGAGACCGGCATCACAGTCTTCTGCTATAAATCGGGCAACATCATACACGGCTTCTCGTTTCAATGTAGAAAAATCAGCATCAAACGCTATGGTTTTATCCACAATAGGAACTTTGCCAAACCATTTAACCAACTCTGAATAGAAAAAAGCACGCATAACGTGTGCCTCTGCGGTAAAACGGGCACGTTCTGCTTCACTATTTACAGCCGCAGTCCCTATATTTTCCAAAAACTGGTTGCACAAACGTATTTGTTGCCAATATCTGGACCAATAAGCATTATTAGCTGCACCATGTCCATCGTGCATATCTCTTATCGGATGGGAAGACGCTGATTCATTCGCATTATACATTGATTGAATACTTGTTCCCTGTACTTCTTCCGAAGACCACCCTTCATCACTACAAGCTGTCACTAAAGGATCAAAAAACCAATAAGCATATCCCTTTTGAGGAATATTATTATAACAAGCATTCAACAAAGCACCTACTTTATCCGGGTCTGCATATATTTCCTCCATAGTGAGCGTTCCATCAGGAGCTACATCCAGGACATCAGAACAAGAATTCAATGTTCCCAACAGAACAATTGAAGATATTAAGAAATATGTTAGTTTCATATAACTCTCCTTTCAATGATTAAAATGTCACATTAATACCAAAATTCATCATCTTAGTAATCGGATAATTAAGCTCTGCACTTTGCTCCGGGTCAATTGCATCAGTTTTCATGGCCTTCCATGTCAATAGATTATTCCCGTTTACATAAACTCGTGTACTATTAATTCCGACTTTTTTCAAAAGTTTTTTAGGCAATGTATACCCCAGTTCTATATTCTTCAAACGCAGGAAAGAACGATCCAAAATAAAGAAATCATTTGCCTTCTGGCTAGTTCCGGGTGAGGATGCCAAGGCTGGATATTTAATTTCTTCACCATTAGCATAACGTTCAGCAGTCCAAGCCTGCAAATGATAATCACTGTAGAAACCAACCAAACCGAACTCTGTAGCTCCCCAACCAGTATATACACGGGATGCTTTAGCTATACCGGAAAACAAAAATGAAAAATCAAAATTCTTCCAGTTTACAGAACCAGAAAAGCCATAAGTAATACGAGGTATATCACTATACTTGATCGGAGCCTGGTCCTTCTCATCAATTACACCATCTTCATTTATATCCACATAAAGAAAATCACCCAAACGAGGAGTTCCTCCTACCTGATAAGTAGCCAAAGCGTTGTCCAGTTCTTCTTGTGTATTAATATATCCATTACCATTACTATAGTCTATTTTATATCCGAAACACTGTCCTATACTGTAACCTGTACTTCTGTAACGATATGCATAATCAGCCGTTTTTTGTGCTTCATCCATAAAACGTTGGGTATTCTTATTATACGCGAAATTTCCCTTTACAGTAAATGACCAATCATCGTTTAATCGCTTATTGTAAGTTGCCTCCAACTCATATCCATGATTATCAATACGTCCCATATTGACTTTTGGCAGATTACCAAGTGCTACTCCCTGAATTTCAGGTACTGTACCACGAGATATCAAAACTCCTTCACGTTTTTCCTTAAAATAATCAAAAGTTAAAGACAGTTCATTAAACAACTGTATGTCAACTCCATAATTCTGTTTATAAGCAATTTCCCAACTTAAATTGGTATTTCCTAATTTCCCTTGTGAAATGGCTTGCCCACGTCCTAAAGAAGGAATAACTCCACCACCACTCGTAATGTTACTTATATACAAGAAACGTGTACTACCTAATTTATCATTACCCACTTTACCATAAGAAGCACGTAACTTCAAATTAGAAATAGTCTTATTATCTTTCAGGAAACTTTCATTACTAGCCACCCAACCTGCGGAAAAAGCAGGAAAAAAACCAAAACGATGTCCTTTTGCAAATTGCTCGGAACCGTTATATCCAATATTTACTTCAGCCAGATAACGAGAATCATATCCATAAGTAGCACGCGCTGAAACACCTAACATATTATAAGGTAAATCTGCTGCATATTCCTGCCAATTATCACGTTGAACCAGAGCCATCCCTGTGACATCATGCACTCCAAATTTCCGGGCATAATTCAATGAATACTGCATATTCATATAATAGTTGGTCGACATAGACTTTGAGAGAGAAATAGCATTATTTTCATTCGTTCTCACTTTTGTATAATAAGATTGGTCTTCCGCCGTTCTGGCAACCGACACACCATAAGCATCATACGATCGGACTCCCTGTAAAGTAGTCACAGCTTTTGAGTCAAAAGAAATCATAAATTTATTACTAAGTCCTTTCGTTATGAAATCTAATCCCCAATCCACGATTAACGATGAATTCAAATTAGTATTCGTTTCCTGCTGATACCCTCTACGGTTTATTTCCCCATAAGTATTGCGGTCCTGACCAGACTGATTAACAACCTCACCAGCCGGAACAGATGTTCCATCTATCAACGTATAACCCTCTTGAGTCAGTGGTCCCGGATCTGTCGGAGGTGTTCCCCAAATATAAGCCCTCATATTTTCAATCATAGCAGCGACACTTCCTCCAAAAAGAGTTTTTGTTTGTGGAGTATTTACCTTTTCCAAGTAAGAAGCCAGATTCAAAGAAAGCTTTAAATTTGAAAGTACTTTATAATCCAGGTTTGCACGAAAATTATAACGATCCGATTTATAACTCGGATCATATCCCAGATCCTTCTCCGATTCCGTGCGGAATTGGCCTCCTTGCCCCAAATAAGCAACATTCATGAAATAGCTCAATTTTTCTGTTCCTCCACTCAAATTCACGTTAACACGAGTTTGAGGAGCCCATTTTTTAAAAAATTCACTATATACATCCCTATCCGGATAAAATACAGGATCTTTACCAGACCTATACATATCGATCATATAATCGGTGTAAGGTAAATCCGCTTCAGAATATCCATCATTGCGAAACGCCTGATTACGTAACTCAGCAAATTCCCAGGAGTGAATACGATCTGCCTGGGCAGTAAATTGCTGCAAACTATAATCCGCAGAAATACTTAATTCTGTTTTTCCTACCTCACCACGACGTGTGGTAATCATTATAACACCATTAGCACCACGAACGCCAAATACTGCAGTAGCAGATGCATCCTTTAATATAGATACGGAAGCAATTTCATTCGGGTCTAACGTAGAAATATTATCACGTGGCACACCATCTATTAAAATAAGAGGATTTGCTCCATTTGTCGTACTGGCCCCACGTAAATAAAATGTAACATCATCTCCACCCGGTTGTCCGGATGTCTGCAAAGCGGTTAATCCCGGTAGACGTCCAGCCAAAGCGGTTGACAAATTCGCAGCAGAACTTTGTTTCAGTTCTTTCGTCTGTATTGCAGCGACTGCTCCGGTTACAGACACTTTCTTTTGGGAACCGTATCCAACCACTACTACTTCTTCCAGTGTTTCTGTATCTTCAAGCAATGTAATAGATACAGATTTCTGGCTCCCTGCCTTTATTGTTTGTGTCACATATCCAATATAGGATACACGCAACACAGACTGTGGAGTGACTTTAATGGAAAATTTACCATCTGCATCGGTAACAGTTCCGTTTGTAACACTTTCCATAATATTTACACCAATCAACGGGAAACCGTCTTTATCCAAGACAATACCTGTTAATAGCGAAGTTTGTTGTTGAACTCCTGCCTTTTCGTTTTTTTCCGGTATAACATTAGATTTTTCCGAATACCCATAGAAAGGGGTTAACAACAATGAGGTGATCAGCAAAGCTGATTTGCCTCCTAATTTTGTTAATCTGACATTTTTCATAAAAGATTAGCTTATTGTACATTATAGTAAGCAAGCTTAATAACAAAGTATATACACAATTATTCACGTGCATTTGAGAGATTCACAAGTTCTCATTTTTGACAAAATCAAGAATACTCATTTCAGAAACAGTTCAACATCTTTACTTCAATTTTTACCCTAAAATTCTTATGAAAGGGTAAAAGATTCAACAATTTTCGTTTACATATCGCAATAAAAGTTTGTATTATTATCATAATTAACCGAATTCTAGCCAAAGAATACTTCGGCAAAGACATAAAGATTTCACTACGGAGCAAAAACCATGTTTTTACTCCGTTCAAATGACGATTTAACAAAAAACAAATAGGATTTTTCAGGATAAAGAAGCTTATTTTTATCCTGTTTCTTTATATATAGGGATGGATGATTTACAAAGGATAGTCAAAATAGCACTTTTCAAAAGCACTAACCAAATACAAGATTTTATTATAGAATAATATAATTGACAAAAAGATTTGTCAATTATACAGGTTATAACCTGTATAATTGACAAAAAGATTTGTCAATTATACAGGTTATAACCTGCGTTTTTTCGATTTCATTAATCTGTTTCATCTGTTCTACACGGTATATATTTTTACTAATATCAAAGGAACAAATTCTTTTTTTATTAAATATTAAAAAAATGATTTTTCAAGTTTCATTTTTGACAAATACATCTGATATAAATATTTCTTATTTCAAATGCATTCCCAATTTCTATTTTTCCAACAAATAAATCAATATATCTCCGGGAGAGATTAATAAAGTAGCTGTATACGATTCAGCAGAAACAAGACTTCCGTCTTTTAATACACGTTTCACGGAGGGATCTGCATAAAAGGTAAGCTCCATTGTATCCATCAGACTTCTGTTTACAATAGCAAGATATTTCTTACCTCCATTTTCCAGCAATGAAATAATGGTTCCATATCCATGTGTATCCAAAACCTTCACCTTTTCAGGAAGAGTGGTCAAACGTGTCGTACCTCTCGGTATAACACTTCCTGTATGTCTGACCGACAAAACTTTTGCCCCCAAAAAGATTCCGGCAATTGATCTGATCTCGGCATTCATATCTTTCACCAAATCATAAACTTCCGTTCGCTTACCATCCAAACCAATCGGTCCGTGTTGATAATCATAAAAAGAATCACCAGCCGGTGTCCAATAAGTAAAATACTGTAACCCTTGGGCTCCATAAACCAGATTACTATATAGTTGTAACCGTAAAGAAGCGCGTGTCGGAACAGGATATGGTCCATGTTTGGTAGCAAGAGCAAACGCCCAGAAATCCTTACCGATTTTCCTTGCTTCATCTGAGAAATCTTCCAGATTTTCATACCATTCAGCTTTCAAAACATTATCTCCAAGAACCGGATAATGGTCGAAAGAAAGAAATGGTAGAGGAACCTCTTTATTAAAACGGGTAATATATTCACGATAATTCTGAACGCCCAAAAACCTCAAATGCTCCTCACCTCCTGTCGGAAATAAGTTCAGATAGCAAAATTTGCGATTATCTACAGCTTGTATTCTTTTAGCCCAATCACCTAGCGCTGCAAAATCTGTAACAACAGGCTCATCCCGTAAAAAATAACCTGCGACCGCCGGATGTTCCATAAATTTCCGAACAGTTTTTTCTGGTTCTTTACGTAACTCAGGACAAGCTATTATTAGCTGCACACCTACTTTATGTGCGGCGTCAAGCGCTTTTTCCACTTCTTCCAAACTTGAATACTCACTAAAGTTTATAGTAAATCCTGCCTCTTTCAGTTCCTTGAAACGCTCAACGGTCGCTTCATTTGCCCTTATGCCATACCAGGCTACTATGGGTATCTGTGCCGATAAATCCAATCTTTCCTGTGCTTGTCCTATTCTTGTAAACAGTAACAATAAAAAGATCATTCCCAATACGAAATAATGTTTCATAAAATATTTTTTACTAATTATCCTTCTCATTTCAAACTAAGATCCAACCTTTTTCCTGCATAAACTGGTAAAATCATCAGGGTAAGACGATGGTCAGCCACCGAACAATTAATTTTTTTACCATTAAAACGGACTTCAGCTTTTTTCACATGTGCAGGAAGAGGTATGCTTATTTTACCCTCACCGGCAACATACATCTGATAGCGGGACATATCATTATCTACAGGCGAAAATGTTAAATCCACGGGGGTATCTGCAAATTTATAATGAGTTCCGTCAAGAGTAATTTCATTACACTGCTGTCCTGAAAATGCAATCAGCTGTTGACCGTCTAAACGAAAGCCTAAAGATAAACGTCCTACATATGATACCTCATGCCCGTTAATTTTTGCCTGTTTCAATTCTATCCGATCTGATGGAAGAGGATTTTCAAGCAATACTTTTTCATCATCTTCCTGATTTCTTGAGAAACCTCCAAACCAACTTTCAGCATGTGTACGATAATGTGCTACTACCATGGTTGTTGAATTCGGGAAAGAAGAAACAAAATATTCACCAGTCCTTGAAAGATACGACGGATTATCATTTACCACAAACTTTCCGGTAGAAGGATAAGCATTACAAGCATTTAGTATTTCAAACAAAGTACGGGTTTCATACCCCAGGCTTGCCGATTGGTCATCACGTGGACGGAAACCACAATAACAAGCAATTCCTCCATCAGGATATTTAAGCATTGTCCCAACCACTTTCTTGTCTGAATAAGCTATAATCTCCGCATTAGAAACGGGAGTTACCGGATAAATCCGGTCCACAATAAAATCTGTCAGGATTGACTGATCCGGAACATCAGACAAACTCCCGGAAAAATCAATCATTTTCCCGGATGCAATTTCCCCCATATAACAATCATGGTTATACTGAGCTCCAAACAGTTTCTGCCACTGCCTGGTACAATTTTCCCCACTTTTATCGATCAGAGGCGGAGTACTGAACCAAACAACCTTTCCACCAGCTTTAACAAAACGTTCCATCATATCCAGTAATCCTTTTTCCGGTAACGGCTCAAACATAACAACCAATGTTCCGTACTTTTTTTCTGCGACCTGGATATGTCCGTCCGATTGTACAGTTCCCATTTCAAGCAATTTATCAGTTGTCAGATAATTTGCATATCCATATTGCGTCATCCAACTTCCAAAACGCGGTTCCACAGCAACCAAATTCATCGGATAAAGAATCAACACTTCAGTATCGCGGTGCACATTTCCTGTCATTAAGCGGATTGGCTCACTCGGACTGGCACCATACGCATAATTTATAGCCATTTTACGTTCCAGAGCTTTATCCGGCATTCCCCAAGCTGCTGCATAGGCATTCGGATATTTATTGATAACACCTATGGATGCAGCCATTGCCGCCCCGTAATAATTACGGTCACTCCAACCACCTTCAGCAAAATCATTACCGGTCGGTTGCAGATATTCACTCCATTTAAAATAATCATAACAAGCAGCAGACGCCTGATGTACCGTATTACCCCAGATAAAATTGGATGTATATTCATATTTATAACGATTGCCATATAGTTTCTCACAATTCCAATAGTCTATCGTAGGACTCTGTGCCCATGATGCATGCGCCGACGTACTCAATTCATGCCCAAACAGCTTTTCACCATAATCTTTCGCATTTTTGAATAAGTTGACTACATCATCATTCAACATTCGATAATAACGGTCACGTAATAAAAATGTACGATGTATTGCATCCGGTGTTTCTCCCAAAACATATTGAATATTGACAACAGCATCAGTTGTAGGACGGAACATCGGAGCTCCGTACGCAAAATAGAGCATGTAGCGATCATCAAATTTCTGGTTATACTTCTCTTCATAGCGACATGCCATATTTTTAGTCAGATAACGTTCTGCAAACTGACCTTCTTCGTGATGTCCAAAATAAAACCAATCTTGTTGAATATGCATTTCATCAGAATACAAGGAAGTCAGATTTACTTTTTTATCATGGTACTTCTTTAACAAGTTACTCAAGAAAGCCGGAGCTTCCGGATCAAAGTAATCCATTTCCTGAGTTTCATATTCTAACATAACCATAACCCGATCAAAACCTGCACATTGGATTCCATCACCATAGATACGTAAGCGCTTCATCGGAATTGTTCCCTGATCAGATCCATTGATAGAATCAATCTCCTCATATTTCACATTTTCCAATAAAACAATATCATCCGGATTTACAGATCGCATAGATGTAGATACCACCTTTTCTTTAAAAGCATAAGCCTTTACACCTTTAAGTTTTACCGGAGTTTGTCCCTTATTATTCGTCCAAAACAACTGCTGCCACATCTGCAAGCTGAATTGTCCTGTACGGGGATTCCTCAATCCGACTTTATAAGCAAGCCAACGACCGCTGTTACCCGTTTGATTTTTATATGCCAAACCCAATTCAAGCGGACTAAGCAGGCTCAAACAAAGTCCCATATCCTGTTTAGAGACAAAATCGCTGACAACTTTTATTTTATCAACATATTCATCCATATCAGGAGTCAAATTTCGTTCCGTATTTTTATCTGTACGATATTGACGGAAAAATTCATCAAACGCAATAATCAGTTCTTTCGATCCATAACTCTTTCCTCGTTTACAAACATCACGAAGACTTTCCAAACGAGAATCATACCCCAACGAATTATCTATTTTTTTATCAGGATCTGTTAAATCGTTTAGTTGTTGATCACTTGTCAGAATAATTGTTTGTGCCTCAACAGAACTGGTTATCAAGGTAATTCCCACAAACAAATTTAAAATCCATTTTACAATTGTGCTTCTCATAATTTAAAAATTTAATTAATTTGAATATTACACAACAAAAATAGGACTCCTTTACTGCTAACAATTCACAAATCTGACATTTATGCCTACAATATTGACACATGAATATTACAACAAATGTTATTCATATTTTGGAAAAAGTTCGGTATGATCCGGAAATAATAGGATACTGGGTAAGTTTTTTACTAAATGGACATAAAAAAAGCCACCCTGTAACAGGATGGCTTATTTTTTCTATCTTGGGGTGAACGATGGGACTCGAACCCACGACCCTCGGAACCACAATCCGATGCTCTAACCAACTGAGCTACGCTCACCATTTCAGTCTCGTTGAGTATTTCTCTTTAAGACGGTGCAAAGATAGATGTTTTTTCTGATTCCGCAAGCGTTTTCAAAGAAAATTATACAAATATTTTACTTGTAAATCGCTTTCTTCCCGGCTAACAGCGTGTTACGCATCAAAGAAATGATTGTCATAGGACCAACACCTCCCGGAACCGGCGTAATATAAGAACATTTAGGAGCGACTTCGTCGAACTTTACATCACCGGTCAGCTTATAACCGCTCTTGGTTACACTACTCGGCATACGGGTAGTGCCAACGTCAACTATTACGGCACCTTCTTTCACCATATCGGCTTTCAGGAATTCAGGAACACCCAAAGCAACAATGATGATGTCAGCGTTCAGGCACATTTCTTTCAGATTCTTTGAACGGCTGTGACAAACAGTTACCGTGCAGTTTCCCGGATAATTTTTCTGCATCATCAGGGTTGCCATCGGTTTACCGACAATATTGCTGCGTCCCAGGACTACGCAATGTTTGCCGCTTGTTTCGATTTCATAACGTTTCAGCAATTCCAGAATACCGGCCGGAGTGGCAGAAACAAAACAAAGAAGACCGATCGACATACGTCCCACGTTGATCGGATGGAATCCGTCAACATCTTTACGGTAATCGATCGCCTCAATAATCTTTTGCTCTGAAATATGTTTCGGAAGCGGAAGCTGCACAATGAAACCGTCTACATCCGGATCGTTGTTCAGTTCGTCTACCCGGCGAAGCAACTCTTCTTCGGTCACATCGTCCTCATAGCGAATCAGCGTCGATTTGAAACCGATTTCTTCACAAGTTTTTACTTTACTGGCCACGTAGGTTTCACTTCCTCCATCATGACCTACCAGAATAGCTGCCAAGTGGGGAATCTTACCTCCTGCAGCTTTGATCTGGGCGACTTCTTCCGCCATCTCTTTCTTCATCTGAGCAGAGACGGCTTTTCCGTCCAGTAATTGATAATGATTGTCTTCCATAATATATCTCTTTAGTTTTTATCTTCTAAACGATGGGAATTTCTTACTTCCCGGTTTGGCAGCGGTAAGCATGCGCATCATCTTACGAGTTTCATCAAACTGCTTGATTAGCTTGTTTACCTCCTGGATAGTCGTTCCGCTACCTTTGGCGATACGCTGACGGCGTGAACCGTTCAGGATAGCCGGATTAACACGTTCGTCCGGCGTCATGGAATAGATAATCGCTTCGATGCTCTTAAAGGCATTATCGTCGATATCGATATCTTTCAAGGCTTTACCAACACCCGGAATCATAGAAGCTAGTTCTTTCAGGTTACCCATCTTCTTGATCTGCTGGATTTGGGAAATGAAGTCGTTGAAGTCGAACTGGTTCTTAGCAATCTTCTTCTGCAAACGTTTTGCTTCTTCTTCATCGTATTGTTCCTGGGCACGTTCTACCAAAGAAACGATATCACCCATACCGAGGATACGGTCAGCCATACGTTCCGGGTGGAAAGTATCCAGTGCATCCATCTTCTCACCGGTTCCGACAAACTTGATCGGTTTATCGACTACCGTACGGATAGAAAGGGCGGCACCACCACGGGTATCACCATCCAGCTTAGTCAGAACTACGCCGTCGAAGTCAAGACGTTCGTTAAATTCTTTGGCTGTGTTCACCGCATCCTGTCCGGTCATAGAGTCGACAACGAACAATGTTTCGTCCGGTTGGATAGCACTTTTGATAGCGGCAATCTCTTTCATCATCTGCTCGTCGATCGCCAGACGACCCGCCGTATCGACAATCACTACATCGTTACCCTTGGCACGGGCTTCGCGGATAGCGTTCATCGCAATCTCTACCGGATTCTTGTTTTCCAGCTCCATATAAACAGGAACACCTACCTGCTCGCCGACAACACGCAACTGTTCGATAGCCGCCGGACGGTAAACGTCGCAGGCAGCCAGCAACGGCTTCTTGTTTCTTTTGGTTTTCAACATATTGGCCAGCTTTCCGGAGAAAGTGGTCTTACCGGAACCCTGTAAACCCGACATCAGGATAATAGCCGGATTTCCACTCAGGTTAATATCAATAGCCGTTCCTCCCATCAGGCTGGCAAGTTCGTCGTGAACGATCTTAACCATCAACTGGCTGGGTTTAACGGAAGTAAGTACATTTTGTCCTAACGCTTTTTCTTTTACCGTATCGGTAAATGACTTGGCTACTTTATAGTTTACGTCGGCATCAAGAAGGGCTTTGCGCACATCTTTCAGTGTTTCAGCCACATTAATCTCGGTGATCTTGCCTTCACCTTTCAGCAGTTTAAACGATCTGTCTAACCTTTCGCTTAAATTTTCAAACATATTCGTATGTGTATTTATTTTTTTCTTTCTAATTTCTAACGTAATAGGGTGCAAAGGTAAGAAAAAGGATGTAAACCTCTAAATCTTTTTATTCTGCCAAGCTGCTTTTTTCAAATAAATTACACTTGCCAGCAGCAGTCCGGTGTAATAAACAACTTCGGTCAGAAAACAAATAGCAACCGGAAGATGTAAACGCATCCCTGCCACATAGATAAACAATGTATAAAAGACAAGTGTCACCAACTCCATCGCAAAGGCAGAACGGGTATTTCCCGTACCTGTCACACCATTAAATACGATATTAGCGACAGCCGCTATCAGCAAGGCTCCGGCAATCACATAAAGCGAAGGTATCGAAGCATGTATCAAAGAGGCGTCATTCGTATAAACCGACAAGATAGCCGATGGGAAAATACAAGTGATAAAAACACATACAGCCACAATACCCAATGAGATATAAGAAAGCCGCCGGATAATCGGGATAACCTGGTCGGTATGCCCGGCACCAATGCTATTACTGACAAAAGAGTTGGTTGCCGTGGATAAAGAATTAACCGGAATCAACAGAACGATATACACACTGCGCACAATATTGGCAATCGCTAACTCCCGTTGCCCCAGATGCTCCACGGCTACAAAAAGCATGAAATAAGTGCTCAACGATATAAAATACTGTAACATGGTAAATATAGAAATACTTAACACCCGTTTCAGCAACCTGATGTCGAACGACCGGAATTGATTCAATGCATATTTCTTTATATCCACCGTCAGACGGGTATAAACCAAAAAGAAAACAATCGACACCCCCTCTGCTATCACCGAGGCGATAGCCGCCCCTTTGATACCCATTTCAGGAAAACCACCTTTCCCGAATATCAACAGGTAGTCGAGCAGCACATTCGTCAATGCCATCACTACAGCATTCAAGGTCAATACCTTTGTCCGGGTTATACCGATAAACAGCGCCCGGAACATCACATTGACGAAAGAGAAAAAGAATCCGAACACACGCCAGTCGAGGAACTCTTCCGTTGCTCCCAAAATCGTATCGGAAGAAATCATGAACCGCATAATATCTTTAGCAAAGAGACGGGAGAAAGAAAACATCACAGCCGCCAGTGCCAACAGAAAAAATACCCCCTGTATCATGACCGGTCCTACATCACTGTACCGCCGTTCACCATTTCTGCGGGCCATCACAATCTGAGACCCCGTACTGAATCCGAAAGCAATCGTAAACACACAAATATAATAGAGCCCACCCATCGCGGAGGCTCCCAATTCAACTTCCCCTACCCTTCCCAGGAAAGCCGTGTCGGTCACATTAATAATGTTCTGCGCCAACAAACTCAGAAAAATAGGATAACTTACATTCCAGATTTGTTTGTTCGTATACATATTCTACTCTTATTATTTTCTAAATGGGGAAACACAAGACCATAAAAAAAGCCCGCCAGCAACCGGCGAGCTTCTTTATTGTTGTTTAAAAACATTCTAAATGCTGCTACCGATGCTCTATATCAGTCTATTTGTTGCTGTATCGGGAAACACAACAGCCGGTTTAAATGTTTTGGCTTCTTCAAAATCCATCATGGCATACGACATGATAATGATGATATCGCCAGGCTGTGCCTTGCGGGCTGCTGCACCGTTCAGACAAATCACGCCCGAACCGCGTTCGCCTTTAATGATATACGTTTCAAAACGTTCACCGTTATTGTTATTCACAATAGCCACCTTCTCATTGGCAATCAGGTTGGCGGCATCCAACAAATCTTCGTCGATAGTGATACTACCGATATAATTCAGATTAGCTTCCGTTACCGTCACCCGGTGAATCTTTGATTTAACTACCTCTATAAACATCGTTTTCTGTATAATTTGATTACCATTAAATGTCCCTCAAACGAAAGTAGGGTCTTTTGCATTTAAAATAAGGGACTTTTGTTTTCAAAATAAGGGACTTTTAAACTCAAAAGTCCTGACTTTTTTTCGAAAAGGTAATCACCTTATTTATCAGCTACTTATACTTTATATTATCAATCAGGCGAACTTCACCGCAATAGACCGTGATACAGCCGACTGCATAATCGGTATCCGACCAGTTTTTGATCGACTCCATGGTGTTTCCGTCTACGATTTCATAATATTCCACCCGCATAACAGGGTCGGCATTAATCGTATTCACAACATAATCAATAACCTCCTGTACGCTTTTTCCGGCTGCAAAGTTAGTACTTTCTTTTAACGTACGTGCTATTAACGGTGCTTTTTGACGTTGTTCCGGTGTTAAACGAACGTTACGACTGCTTAAAGCCAACCCGTCGTCCTCACGCAAAATCGGGCAGGCGTTAATCTTTACAGGGATATTCAACTGTTTTACCATGGCACGGATGACAGCGATCTGCTGGAAGTCTTTTTCTCCGAAGTAAGCATTATCCGGCTCTACGGCATAAAACAGCTTGCTGACAATCTGGGCCACCCCGTTAAAATGTCCCGGACGGCGCGCCCCTTCCATCACGGCCGAGACTGTTCCGAAATCAAATGTGCGGGTATCCGGTTCAGGATACATCTCCGCCTCTGTCGGAGCAAAAACATAATCACAACCGGCCGGTTCCAATAATGCACAGTCCTTATCCAACGTGCGAGGATAAGTCGCCAAATCATTTTTGTCGTTAAACTGGGTCGGATTTACGAAAACGCTGACAACGCACACATCGTTTTCTTCCACGCAACGCTTAACCAGGCTCAGGTGTCCGTTGTGTAATGCTCCCATGGTGGGAACAAAGCCTATTTGCTTGTTATGCTGCCTTTCTTCGGCAAGATAACGCTTCAATTCTTGAATGCTGTTTACTATTTTCATCTTTTTAGATGCTTATTGACGGTGCAAAGCAAATAAATAATTACGGTAAATGAAAGAAATTTATTATCTTTGTGCCGTCTTTATAAAACTAGTTTACAGAATGGATGCAAAAAAAATCTTGTTTATAGCTCAAGAAATAACACCCTACCTTCCCGAATCTGAGATTGCAACAATATGCAGGAATCTGCCGCAAGGCATTCAGGAGCGTGGTCGCGAAATCAGAACTTTCATGCCTAAATTCGGAAATATCAACGAGCGACGCAATCAGTTGCACGAAGTGATCCGCCTGTCAGGTATGAACCTTATCATTGATGATACGGATCATCCGCTAATCATTAAGGTAGCATCCATTCAGGCCGCACGCATGCAGGTGTACTTCATTGATAATGAAGACTTCTTCCAGCGTAAACATACTGTCAGCGATGAAGAGGGAAACGAATACGAAGATAACGACGACCGTTCTATCTTCTATGTACGTGGAGTACTGGAAACAGTGAAGAAACTTCGCTGGATACCAGATGTGATCCACTGCCACGGATGGATATCTGCACTGACTGCATTATACATAAAAAGAATGTATGCAGACGATCCATGTCTTAAAAATGCAAAAATAGTCTATTCTATTTATAATGATGATTTTAAAACACCGTTAAGAAAAGAACTGGCTCAGAAGCTGAAAACAGACGGAGCCAAAGACAGCGACCTGAAAGGTATTAAGGCTGATACCAGCTTTGTCGGCTTGACGAAACTGGCTATCGATATGGCTGACGGTGTGATACAAGGTAGTGAAACGATCAACCAGGATGTACTGGACTATATTGCAACCAAGAAAGATACTCCGTTCCTTCCTTATCAGTCGCCGGAAACTTATATGGATGCATTCAACGAATTTTACGATGTCGTATTAGATTCTAAATAAGTGAGAGAAAATGATGAAGATCAAGCCTTTATTAATTGGCCTGGGCTTAGGAGTAACAATCCTGAGTGGGTGTAGTGATGATTTGAATCTGGTTGGCTCGACAATTCAGCCTGACGGAGACAAAATGCCCGTATATGTAGATACTTTCCAGATGCAAGCGACAACTTTGCTGATGGATTCGGTATATGCAAGAACTACTAATGGACTTCTCGGGGAGTTCTATGATCCGTTATATGGTAACGTGAAATCTGATTACATCTGCCAGTTTTACTGTCCGGATGACTTCAAGTTTAAGCATGAACCTATTAATGGACAGATTGACTCTATCGATTTTAAAATCATGTATCAGAACGGTGCCTGGGTAGGTGATTCTTTAGCACCTATGCGTGCCCAGATATATTTGGTAGACAAAGAACTGGAAAGAGATTTTTATACGAACTTCGATCCGTTGGAGTATTGTGACATGCAGAATTCATTGGGCATGCAAACATATACTGCATATGATAATTCTGTGCCTGACAGCATTCGTAATGCCATTGATTCTAATGGTGATCGCACTTATATTCCGACCGTTACAATCCGGATGCCTAAGGAGTTCGGTCAGAAGTTCTACGATGAATCAATCAAAAATCCAAGTACTTTCAGCAGCCAGGAGAACTTTAATAAATTCTTCCCCGGATTGTATATAACAAATACATATGGTAGCGGTAATATTCTGCAAATTACCTATTCAACTTTCTCGATCTACTATAAGTACAATTTGAAAGGCAGCCAGGGTCAGGATTCCACCGCATATTCCAATGAAACGTTCAATGTAACCAAAGAAGTATTGCAATTGAACCGTTTCAAAAATGAAGATGCAACTATTGAACCGTTGTTAAAACCGAACGACTCAATTGCTTATCTGAAAACACCGGCAGGTGTATATACACAATTAACAATTCCTGCCCAGGATATAGTTGAAAGAATCGGAGACCGTGTTATCAACAATATACCTCTGATAATAAAAGCACTGCCGCAGGAAAACTGGCAATGGGCTCTTTCCGCTCCTTCAAATTTACTGTTGCTGCCTAAAGATTCTTTGGCTACTTTCTTTGTGAACAACAAGATAGAAGATAAAAAAACATCATTCCTTGCCAGTTACAGTACTAGTAGTCGATCTTATTCGTATGATAATATCTCCAACTTGATGCAGGAACATATAAAGAATAATCCTGACAAGGATATGGTATTGCTTTTGGTTCCGGTTGAACGTCTTACAGCTCAATCAAACAGCTATTACGGACAATCTCAACCATACACCACTGCTATAAACAACTATTTACTTCCTTCCGGAGTCAAGTTGCTCAAAACAAAAGAAGCGACAAAAATTGTCATAACGACAACGGAATATAAGTAATAATTTTAAATTCATAAAAAAAGCGGATAATCAAAAAAATTATCCGCTTTTTTTATGAAAGACTATTGTTTCTTTTTCGCTGCTTTCTTTTTCAACTTATCGACTTCTTTCTGAAGTGTCTCAATCTCAATACCCTGATTCTTAATTGTAGTCAATAATGAATTTAATTCTTCATTATCCACATCAATTGGGTACAAAGCATTCACACGACTAATAAAATCTCCCAGGATATTCATATAGTTTGTAAATGCATCATAAGGAGAATCATAGATACCACGATTCAACCAAATCCCCGTATTCTTTGTAGTCATGAAACGGAAATTATTACTTGCCTGCAAATAATCCCAGTCTTGCTTGATACGACGGTCATCACACAAATGAACACGTTCTGCCACACTATAAAGCTTATTGAATGCTTCACGCTGCATCACATTACCCAACCAACAACTGATATCTCTTTCTTCATCTATCCACGACATCGGATAAGGGACATCAACCTGATCCACTGATTTCAATTTAGTCACAATATCTGTCGGTGTAGAGAACGTAATACCTCTTTCTTTTGCACAAGCAGGCAATGCTTTGATAAAACTCAAGATATTAGAAGATAACGGTTGGGCAATTCCCAAAGCCCCAAGTTCCATAAATATATTGATAACCTGCTCTTCTTCAGGAAATGCAGCAATCCAATCCATATACTTATCTGCAAACAATGGATACTCACTCCAACTTGAATTAGAAAAACGCAAACTAATATCATCCGACAATTTGAAATCACGAAGCAACAACTTCAGATTCGGGTTATATGCACAATGATATAAATAATGAGCGCTTTTCCAACCTAAAACATGCTTAGCACCTTCCGTCAACATACCTTTAAATCCCATGCTGGCAACCAAAGCACCGATTTCATTCGAATAGATCAAGCTTGAATTACGGAACACTTTCGGAGTTTGTCCGAATACCTGTTTGATCTTTTTCTTCATACGGTCTACCTCTTCCCGGAAACACTCTTCATTAGCCAATGAAGACAAACCGTGCGAATAAGGTTCACACAAGAACTCACAGCAACCGGTATCATTCAACTGATGCAACAGTTCGATCACTCTGGGGGCATATACCTCCAATTGCTCCATGGCCACACCAGAGATTGAAAATGCAACTTTAAATGCCCCACCATTCTCTTTTGCCATTTCAAGCAATGTTGTCAGAGCAGGAATATACGAACGTGCTGCAATATCACTGATACTGCGTTCATTTTCATAATCATCATAGTAGTAATGATCGGTACCTATATCAAAGCAGCGATAACGTTTCAGATGAATGATTTGATGTATTTCAAAATAAAGACAGATTGTTTTCATATCTAGTTATTGTTTTATTATTTACCGTAATTCTTTAAAACTTCCTCATAAAGTGCTCGGATTCGCAAACCGACTTTTTCCCACGTAATGCCGTCAACCTCCTTCTTTCCTTCTTCCTGAAGGTATTTGAAAAGAGATTCATTCGTACAAAGAGAATAAATAGCGTCGGCCATTGCATTGATATCCCAATAATCTGTTTTAATCACTTTATCAAGAATTTCACCGCATCCGGACTGCTTTGAGATAATAGAAGGTGTTCCGCACTGCATCGCTTCCAACGGAGCAATACCGAATGGCTCGGAAACGGAAGGCATCACGAACACATCACTGTTTTTATATGCTTCATACACCTGGCGGCCACGTTGAAAACCCGGAAAATGGAAACGATCGGCAATACCGCGCTCAGCGGCCAAATTGATCATGGCATTCAACATATCACCCGAACCCGCCATTACGAAACGGATATTGCGTGAGCGTTTCAATACCAAAGCTGCCGCTTCTACAAAATATTCCGGTCCTTTCTGCATCGTGATACGTCCAAGGAACGTAACCACTTTTTCTTTCGGATGCTCCGGACGAGGTATATCCAGCAACTCCTGCGAAAGCGGATAAACGGCATTGTGCATAGCAAAACATTTACGGGGATCCTGATGATATTCGCGGATAACCGTCTGACGAGTCAGTTCCGATACACACATGATACAATCAGCATGATCCATACCGTTCTTCTCCATCGCATACACGGTTGGATTCACCTTTCCACGTGAACGGTCAAAATCAGTCGCATGAACATGGATACATAATGGTTTTCCACTTACCAGCTTCGCATGCACACCTGCCGGATAAGTCAGCCAGTCATGCGCATGAATTATATCGAACTGCTGTTGCCGAGCTATAACTCCGGCTATAATAGAAAAATTATTGATCTCATCATGAAGATTACCCGGATATCCCCCGGCAAATTCCATACATCCCAAATCATTGACATGCATATGAGAAAAGTCGGCATAAATATGATCGCGAAAAGCATAATACTGCTCCGGCGTCATATAATGAGGCAACCGCGACTTGACATAGTTATAATCGACATCACGCCACACAATCGGCACCTGGTTCATACCGATGATATTCAAAAAACCTTCTTCTTCCCCGGTCGGCTTCGGAAGACAGAAAGTCGTTTCTACATCTCCCTGCAAACTCAATCCTTTTGTAATCCCATAGGATGCTACAGCAAGACCACCATATATTTTGGGAGGAAATTCCCATCCAAACATTAATACTTTCATATTGGCTCCTCCTATTAATAATTGTATTTACTCAATAAATATAACACTCGCAATATTTCTGCCACATTCATAGCAAAAGAAACAGCACCGCGTCCTTTGAAAGGAGGATTTCCATCAAACAGTTCAGAAATAGATCCGATACAGTGAGAAGACATCTCATCTTCATAACCGATCAAATAGCGTTCAATAAAACCCAAGGCACTCATTTTATAAATACGAAGATAAGCTTCGAAATAAAAACCTGCCAACCATGGCCATGCAGTACCTTGATGATAGGCATAATCGCGCTGAATCTGAGGCCCTACATAATTCGGATTATAACCTCCGCTCTTCGGGCTCAACGAACGAAGACCTTTTGGCGTAAGTAATTCTTTCGTTACAATATCAAGTACTCCTTTTTTCTGGCTGGCATTCAAAGGAGAATAATCCAAAGCTACGGCAAATATCATATTAGGACGGACACTCCAGTCCATCATATTTCCATCTACATAATCTAACAAATAACCGTACTCGTTCAAAAATGTTTCGAGAAACGACTTACCGCTTCTTTCAGCCAAAACAGATAATTCAGTACTTAATTGTTCATTTCCTGCCTCACCCAGCAATTCGCCTACAAAACATAGGGCATTATACCACAAAGTATTAATTTCTACAACAAAACCAGTCCGAGGTATTACCGGTCGCCCATTAGCTGTAGAGTTCATCCATGTAACAGCCTTCTCTGTTCCGCGAGTATACAACAAACCGTTGTCAAGTAAAGACAGATTAGGATGTTTATTACTGCAAATAAATGCCATGATATCCTCCAACAATACACCATATTTCTCACGACATGCATCGCGTGACACCATCTTAGCATACTGCTGGATACACCACACAGCCCAAAGTAAAATATCGGGATGATCCATTTCATAAACCCGTAGGTGGCTCGGTTCATTATTCATGAAAGCATACAAAGCTTTACGGGCTGTTTCCATCACAAGCTCAAATTTGGACTTTTCGTTGATAGCCAGCGTCAGTCCCGGCAATGATATAAACATGTCGCGAGCACGACACTTAAACCAGGGATAACCGGCCAGAATATAAAACTCGTCGCCCTGCTTATTCAGAAATTGATGAGCAGCATTGATCAGACAATGTTTAAATGTATCACGCGGAGTACGCTCTTCCATTTCTTCTTCAAACGTCTTTTTCAACGCACGTGTACCCGTCTCGGAAACACCTCCGGAGAAAACAATGCTTTCACCTTTTTTGATATCTACTTCAAAATACCCGGGAACATAAAGGTCTTCATTGAAATCATACCCTCTCTCCTGTTCTTTCGGATATTCGATACCACGATACCAGTCCGGTTGAAAATGGAACTCATTCTTTTTATTTAACTGCATGTACAATTCGGGATATCCCGGATACATACATGTCTTAATACCGTTTGTGACAACCTGATACTCACGACTAGCCTGTGAATTCTCATGGGTATATTCACGTACACTACGAAAAGCTAAAAACGGACGCAAACGCAAGGTTGTAGCAGAATGCGCATCCAACAATGTATACCGAATCAAAATCCGGTTTTCATGATGAACAAAAAGCTTTTCTTTTTTCAAAACAACTCCACCTACTCTGTAGATTGTTGTCGGTACTTTCTCACATTCAAATTCACGGATGTATTTATGCCCGTTCGGACTATAGTTATCACCCTGATACTTATGGAGACCTAAATTAAATTCAGCCCCATGCTGTATAACCGTTTCATCCAACGATGATAGCAACACATGGTTTTCATCATCTAGTTCTGGCACCGGAATGACAAGTAATCCATGATACTTTCGCGTATTACAATCCGCGATAGTTGTACAGTGATAGGCTCCCGAACGATTCGTACGAAGAATCTCCCTTGGTAGAGACTCCTCCAGGTTTGTCATAAGAGTCTTGTCAAATTTAAGATAACTCATAATTTTATATTTGGTTTTAAGTTTATGCTTATATAATGAAAATGATATGATATACAGACCAAATGTATCACTTAAAAACAAAAAAAACAAATCAGCTTTCATATTTATTTAGAAACTAACTTTTTTTACAACGCCAAAACGTTTGATAAATAACTCCTTAGAAAATTAGAAGCTTCCGTTCATGTGTTGTCAAACACATGAACAGTTGTTAAAAACTCAAAACAAGCTACTTTATGAATATCTTAGACTAACCCCCAAAAACAGATCTGCATACTTTTTGAAAAAAATACACACAGTAAGAAGAAAACAAAAAACCTCTGCAGAAAGTTATAAAAACACAAGCGGGAAACAATAGTATACCAATTGCTGGCAAATACCGATACAGACAGACTTTATTGCCGATGCAATAAGGATTTGTTGCCTATCCAACTGTTTGTCGATAGCTATCGGTAAGCTTGCTTACATCTGTCGGTATAATTGTCGATAATTATCGGCTATTATGCTTATAACTATCGGCAAACAATTGGATCGGCAACACAATTAAGAAATATAGAGGGAATTTATTCTGTAGCACAGCTATTTTTTCCATCTTTGTGCCGGAAATAAACAGGTTGTTTCCGGCAATATATGGACTATAATAATATATAATGTATAAGAGATATGACACAAACAACTCATAATCCGTTTTTCTTTAGTTATAACACCCCTTTCGAAACCCCTCCTTTCAACGAGATAAAAAACGAACATTTCGAACCGGCTTTCGATGAGGGAATAAAGCGACTCGATAGTGAAGTGCAGGCCATTGCCAACGATACACAGCCGGCAACCTTCGAAAATACAATCATCGCTCTGGAACGTAGCGGTAAACTGCTGAACAAAGTCAGTTCAGCCTTCTTCAATATATTGAATGCGGAAGCCGACGACGAAATGATGGAGATCTCACAAAGAATCTCCCCCAAGTTGTCGGAAAGCTCTAATAATATCTTTCTGAATGAAAAGCTATTTGCACGTGTCAAGAACGTATATGAACAAAAAGACAGGCTCAACCTTTCTACAGAAGATACCAAGCTGCTGGAAGAAACATTTGAATCGTTCTCCGTTCGTGGTGCCAACCTGAATCCGGAAGACAAAGAGAAATACCGCAAATTAAGCACAGACCTGAGCGTACTATCTCTGAGATTCGACCAGAATGCATTGAAGGACAAAAACAGGTACGAACTGCTTCTTACCGATGAGAAAGATTTGTCGGGCCTTCCCGAAAGTATTTGTGAAGCCGCAGCTCTCCGTGCCAAAGAAAAAGGGAAAAAGGGTTGGTTATTTAACCTGACTGCACCGAGTTATATCCCATTCATGCGATATGCCGATTCACGCAAATTGCGTGAAACAATGTACCGGGAATACATGAGCGTAGGGAACAAGGGAGACGAATATGACAATAAAGAGATCATCCGCCAGATCATCAATATTCGCCTGGAGATAGCCAGATTGATGGGTTACAACACCTATGCAGAATATTCGCTTAAGCATACGATGGCTAAAAATCCGGCTACTGTTTATAACCTGCTGAATCAATTGCTCGATGCCTATAAACCTGTCGCCATCAACGAATATAATGCAGTACAAGGGTTTGCCATGGGTATGGAAAAAGAAAATATCACCGTCATGCCCTGGGACTGGAGTTATTATTCAGAAAAACTGAAAGACATCCGTTTCGATGTAAACGATGAAATGACACGTCCCTACTTTGAACTGAACAATGTCAAAAACGGTGTGTTCGGACTTGCCACACAGCTATACGGCATCACATTCAAAGAGAACAAGGAAATACCGGTTTATCATCCGGAAGTAGATGCTTATGAAGTATACGATGCAGACGGTAAATTCCTCTCCATCCTGTATACTGATTTTCATCCGCGCGACGGAAAACAATCGGGAGCCTGGATGAACAGTATCAAAGAGCAGTATCACGAAGCCGACGGAAGCGATAGTCGCCCACAGATTATCATCGTCATGAATTTCACACGTCCAACGGAGACTAAACCGTCTTTACTGACTTTCGACGAAGTAAATACGCTTCTACATGAATTCGGACATGCCCTGCACGGAATGTTTGCCGAAGGAAAGTACGCCAGCCTGTCCGGTACAAATGTATATCGCGACTTTGTCGAACTGCCTTCACAACTCATGGAAAACTGGCTGACGGAAAAGGAATTTCTCGACCAGATCGCCGTACATTATGAAACAGGCGAAAAAATCCCGCAGGAACTGATCCGGAAGCTAGTCGATGCATCCAACTTCAACACCGGCTATTTCTGCTGCCGCCAATTAAGTTTCGGCATGCTCGATATGGCATGGCATACACAGAACGAACCGTTTGAGGGAGATGTCATCGCCTTTGAAAAACAGGCTTGGGCACGGACCGTTATCGTACCGGAAGTTCCGGGCACATTCATGAGCAGTAGCTTCGGACATATCTTTTCCGGAGGCTATGCCGCCGGATATTACGGATATAAATGGGCGGAAGTATTGGATGCTGATGCATTTTCTGTATTCAAAGCCACAGGCATATTCAACAGGGAAACAGCTCGCTCGTTCCGTGAAAATGTCCTTTCAAAAGGAGGAACCGAAGACCCGGCAATCCTGTATAAACGCTTTCGCGGACAGGAGCCGACCATCGACGCCCTGCTCATAAGAAACGGCATCAAACAGACTGAACCGAAAGCTAATAGCAATTGATATAAAAATCGCTAAACATACAATAGTTAAATCAATTATATTTACCTTTGCCAGCTAAAGTAATAAGTACAAAATCAGGTAAACAATGTGCGAAAAAACAGAGAAACAATATGAATTAGATAAACGTTATCTGCGGATGGCTGCCGTTTGGGCTGAAAATTCATATTGCAAACGACGTCAGGTCGGTGCACTGATAGTTAAGGACCAAATGATCATTTCCGATGGATACAACGGGACACCTGCCGGTTTTGAGAATGTCTGTGAAGATGAAAATAATGTGACCAAGCCCTATGTGTTACATGCCGAAGCGAATGCAATAACAAAAGTGGCGGCATCTTCAAACAGCAGTAAAGGAGCGACGATCTATGTGACTTCGGCCCCTTGCATCGAATGCGCCAAGCTGATCATCCAATCGGGCATTAAGCGTGTTGTATATTCAGAAAAGTACCGGATGGAAGACGGATGCAATTTATTGCAACGCGCCGGTATTAGTATAGATTATATTGATATAAACGAATAAATATACGTTTTTATGGACAAAAACAGAAGGTTGACCATCTGGTTACCTGTTATCATTGCAGCAAGTATTGCTCTCGGAATTTTTATCGGGAACAATTATCTTTCTCTTACACAACATGGCAAGCGCCGTATGTTCTCCAGCGGGAATAAAATAAATGCCATACTCGATATTATCGACGAACAATATGTCGATACCGTTAATATGGCAAAGCTGGTGGAAGGCACCATACCTAAAATATTCAGTGAACTGGATCCGCACTCCGTTTACATTTCTGCCGAAGACGCGACAATAGTGAATGAAGACCTCGAAGGGTCGTTCAGCGGTATCGGTGTATCATTCAATATGCAGACAGACACGATCCTGGTAATCAGTGTTATCTCCGGAGGTCCGGCTGAAAAAGCTGGTTTATTGCCATTCGACCGTATCATTACAATCAACGACTCGATCTATTCGGGAAATAACACCAGCCAGGCAAAAATTATGCGTACGCTGCGCGGAGCCAAAAACAGCACCGTTAAACTGGGAGTAAAACGCGGAGGTGAACCGGAACTGCTTTATTTCGATGTTACACGCGGTGATGTTCCGGTCAACTCTGTGGATGTTTCCTACGAGGTTAGTAAAGGCATTGGTTATATCAAAGTCAGCAAGTTCGGCCGGACAACTTATAACGAGTTCATTACAGCTATCGCCAAACTGAAAGAAGCAGGATGCAGTTCTTTCGTTATCGACCTGCGTGGAAATACAGGAGGTTATATGGATGCCGCCATCAATATGGTCAACGAATTCATGCCGGAGGGACGACTGATCGTTTACACGGAAGGTAAGGCCTTCCCCCGTAACGATGTCTATACAAACGGAACCGGCACTTGCAAAGAGGCTCCGATCGTTGTCCTGACAGATGAGTTCTCGGCTTCTGCCAGCGAGATTTTCTCCGGAGCGATCCAGGATAACGACCGTGGATTGATCATCGGACGCCGTACGTATGGAAAAGGATTGGTTCAGTCACCGATCAAACTGAGCGACGGTTCTGAAATCCGCCTGACAATCGCCCGTTATTACACTCCTTCCGGAAGAAGTATCCAAAAAGATTATGAAATGGGTAATTCCACCGATTATGATCAGGATATATACAACCGATTCATCCATGGTGAATTCGATTCAGCCGACAGTATCAAGAATACGCATACGGAAAAATATAACACCATGATGGGACGTACGGTCTATGGTGGTGGCGGTATCATGCCGGATATATTTATTCCACGCGATACAAGCGGAATTACAACGTATTTCACAAGTATCGTCAACAGTGGCACACTTTATCTGTATGCACTTGAATATTCAGACCAGAATCGTGAAAAATTATCTTCGTTCACGACTTATCAGGATCTGTACAAGTATCTGCAATCGCAGCCATTGCTATATGACTTCACGAACTTTGCCGCAACCAAAGGGATCAAGAAACGCCCGAATCTGATCAATATATCAGGAAAGCTGATCGAAAGCCAGTTGCAGGCATATATCGTACGTAACTTTTTCGACGAAGCCGGATTCTATCCGATCTTCCTGAAAGACGATCCTACGTTATTACGTGCTATCCAGATCATAAACGAAGGTAAATCCGTTCCTACATTAGAGAAAAAAGATGCAGACAAAGGAATTGCAGGAATCCAAGCAACAACTCCGAAAATACATAGCCTCGCTAAAGAAATCGTACAAGAAGACTACATTGCTTGATCTTTCCGAAGAAATAATGAAGCGGCTGGAAGAGACTGAACTCTTCCGGCAGGCTTCCTGTATCGCTTTATACAACGCGATACCCGGCGAAGTCCAAACGGCCGGTTTCCTTGAAAAATGGTTTGAAAAAAAACAACTTCTCCTACCGTTGATTGTAGGAGATGATCTCCGCCTGTTACCCTATAACGGTACTGACAGCCTTAAACCGGGCATCTTCGGCATTATGGAACCTATCGAACAGAAAACAACTGTCGATGAATCGGAAATAGACCTGATCATTGTTCCGGGTGTAGCTTTCGACCGGCAACTGAACCGCATGGGACGCGGTAAAGGATATTACGACAGACTGTTATCCACATTGCAAGCACCCAAAATCGGTATATGTTTCGATTTTCAGCTACAAGACACAGTCCCTACCGAATCTTTCGATAAGAAAATGGATATGATCATTACGGAAAAAGAGATTGTCAACGGATAATAATATCGTGTATAACGGTTGCCCCGGCATATTCATTCAGACTCTTCACCAACCGTTCACGGCATAAAGTCAGCTCACTTCTCAAGACAGCAGAAGTCAACGATACATATAATATATGATCGCGTACATATATATTACGGGTATATTGCATAACCATCGGTCCGAGCACTTCTTTCCAGGCACGTTCCACACGAATTTCCAAAATCTTTTCATAAAGTTCCGTATTATCTTCAAAGAAATCTCTCAGGACTTCACCGATCGCTTGTGTATTCTTTCGCTTCATGGCTGATCCTCCATCGGTTGAACTTCACCCTGTTCTACTCTGAACAAAGCATAATCATGATTCATTGCCTGCAGGATTTCATCCAGGTATTTCCGGTTGGTATCGGTAATAAATATCTGCCCGAAACTATCTCCACTGACCAGCTTGATGATCTCAGCCACTCGTGCCGCATCCAGTTTATCAAATATATCATCCAAAAGCAAAATGGGAGTTGTCTGCCCTTTCCGGGTCAGAAAAGCAAACTGAGCCAACTTCAGTGCTATCAGATAAGTTTTATTTTGTCCTTGCGAACCGGCCCTGCGGATTAATTGTTCATTCAATGTCATTTCCAGTTCATCTTTATGAACACCGTTGGAAGTATATCCCAGAATACGGTCACGCTCCCTGTTGGCAGCCAGCGACTCAGCCAGATTCCGGTCTGCCAGTTGGGATATATACCCCAATCCGACCTGTTCGGTAGAACGGCAGATCGTTTGATAGTATTCGTTAAAAATAGGAATAAAACTTTCCACCAGCAGCTGGCGCTTCTCGAACACCATCCGCCCATACATATCCAATTGCATTTCCAGCACTTCATACAGAGATGTATCTGTATTTTGATTCTTCAAAAGAATATTCCGCTGGAGCAAAGCCTTGTTATATTGTATCAAGGCATGCAGATATTGTTTGTCCTGTTGCGAAATGATCAGATCCAGAAAGCGGCGGCGTTCGTCACTCCCCCCCGGATCAGATCTGAATCCGCCGGCGACACCATAACCAAAGGCAGGAGTCCGATGTGTTCGGACAACTTATCATATTCCTTTTTATTCCGTTTGAACTGTTTCCGCTGGCGACGGCGGATAGCACAGAATATATCCTCGTTTCTCCCCTCGTAATCATATTCACCCTGGATAACGCACATATCCTGATCATTATTTATAATCTGACTATCAGGAGTATTGATATGACTCTTGCAAAACGAAAGATAGTGGATCACATCCAGCAGGTTCGTCTTCCCCATCCCATTATTTCCAAAGAAACAATTCATTTTCGGAGAGAAAGCGACTTCCGCCTGAAGAATATTTTTATAATTGAGAATAGAAAGCTTTTTGAGTATCATCTGTACCTTATTAATCGTACAAAATTAAAAAATATACTTCTAAGTATAGATTATATCAGTAAAAAAAACTACTTTTGCGCTTTGAATTGCCATTGGCATAAATCAGTAGATAAAAATAATAAATAACTATAACACATTATGGCTACTAAGGAAAAAAACACCAACACGGAGTTAGAAGTAGAAGAAATTGTTTCAAGATCAGAGCAGTTCATTGAAAACAATTCAAAAAAGATCATTTACGGAATTATAGCTATCGCACTCGTTGTTGGAGCTGTTTTAGGAATTAAACACGGTTATTTGATTCCTCAGGAAAAGAAAGCAGCCGCTGCTATATTTAAAGGAGAACAGTATTTCGCTAAAGATTCTTTCAATCTGGCTTTAAACGGTAATGGCGCTGACTTTGACGGATTCGAAGGTATCATCGACCAATATGGAAGTACTGCTTCCGGCAACCTGGCAAAGGCTTATGCAGGTATCTGTTATTTCAAGATGGGAGAAACTGAAAAAGCTCTTGACAAACTGAAATCATTCAGTGGAGACGACAATATGATTTCTCCGGCTATCATCGGCCTGATCGGTGACTGCTATGTAAATATGGGTAATGTAAAAGAAGGTATCAGCTATTTCGAAAAAGCTGCTAAGAAAGCAGACAACGAAGTGATCAGCCCGGTTTATCTGAAAAAAGCAGGTATTGCCTACGAAAACCAGAAACAATATAGCGATGCAGTTAAAGCATACACTACGATCAAAGAAAAATATTTCAACTCAATGGAAGCTGCCGATATCGACAAATATATCGCTCGTGCTTCTGCTGCAAAATAATATTATCATTACGATATGAACTATATAAAAGGATGTCCATCAAAAAAGGCATCCTTTTATTTTAAATAGAAAGTTATGGCTACAGCTTATCAAAATTTATCAGACTACGACTTCAACAGTGTCCCTGACGGTTCAGAAATGACGTTCGGTATTGTAGTCGCAGAGTGGAATAAGCACATCACCGAGAAATTACTGGAAGGTGCCTGCAACACTCTGGAAAAACATGGTGTAAAACCGGAAAATATCTATGTGAAACGTGTACCGGGTAGTTTCGAACTGACTTTTGGTGCAAAACGCATGGCTGAAACAAAAGATGTAAACGCTGTGATCGTTCTTGGCTGTGTTGTCAGAGGCGATACTCCACATTTTGATTATGTTTGTTCAGGCGTTACACAAGGTGTTACCGAACTAAACCTGATGTATGATATCCCATTCATTTTCGGTCTGTTAACTACGGACAATATGCAGCAATCGGAAGATCGTGCAGGCGGTAAGTACGGAAACAAAGGGGATGAAGCAGCAGTGACCGCATTAAAAATGGTTCATTTTTCTGATTAAACGCTTGCAGGTTTCAAAAATAATCGTACCTTTGCACTGCAATTGAAAATAATAGGGGCAGTTACCAGAGTGGCCAAATGGGGCTGACTGTAACTCAGCTGTCTTTCGACTTCGGTGGTTCGAATCCATCACTGCCCACTACTATTTCAAAAGCAATAAAAATTGCGGAAGTAGCTCAGTTGATAGAGCATTAGCCTTCCAAGCTGAGGGTCGCGGGTTTGAGCCCCGTCTTCCGCTCTCTGAAAAAAGGATAATCGAAAGGTTATCCTTTTTTTGTATACCAAAAGTCCCGACTTTCACAAGCCGGGACCTTACCTGATTACTAAATCAAAAACTATGAAAAAATAAAGTTGATCAACCTCTCCAAATGAATAAAAAGAAAAAACATAAATTTAATCATAGGCTACGAGTATTCTAGAAAAAGTAGTCCGACAAACGTCTTCATCAGACTACTCAAAGAAGAATCACTTCTTCTTTCTCTTTTTCATAGATAAGGTATGCCTATGCATCTATATACTTTAATACCTTTTATTTTTATCATTTGTCTCTGATGCAAAGAAATAACAAAAAAACGGATCAAGCAAAGAAAAACAAAGCATGAAGAAGACAAAAACGATCCATGGATAGGACAAAATCGTTCTTATTTGTTTCTTTTGACTGCTCAGCTATAAAATCAGGAGTTTTTTGTCCTATGAGAACGACGATATTCACTGGGAGTCATATGGTATACTATTTTGAAATTACGCACAAATGTCCGGGAATTATTAAAGCATGATTCAGAAGCTACAACTTCAATCAGCTTATTAGAGGGTTCCAATAATAAAGCGGATGCATAAATAACACGCTGTTTATTTATATATGCATGAAAAGCAACGTCATCTTTCAACCTAAGAATCTTATTCAATGACTTTTTCTTAACGTTACATTGACGGACAATGATATCTACTGTTATATCTTTATCCAGGAAATGCTTTTCAGTCACTACATAGTGATGAATCTTATTATATATTTCTATATATTCCGTATTCTCTGAAAACTTTGATATTTTAGGAGGAGGTATAATTCTATCCAATATAAATATAAAAAGATAAAAGTCCGGACGTTCTATTTCGAAGAAATGCATTTTAATCTTTTGATTCATGAGTTTACTATATTAATTAAATATTTTAGGGCAGACCTGATATCGCTTATAGTAAAAACTTAATCAATATATTAGATCCAGAGTTAACAATAACAAATTCAAGCCCTACACATAAACAAATATAGGATTTAACATTTGCTTATCCAAAGAAAATATCTAAATAACATTCTATCCCCCATTTTTCTAGTCATTTTGCTTTTTATTTATAACTTTGGGGCAACATAAATCTATAAACGATCTACAGAAGATGAACGAACAGATAAAACAGATAGCGGAGCGCCTGGCCGGTCTTCGTGATGCATTGGAGATAGCTCCTGAAGAAATCGCCAAGGTCTGTAACCTGACCACAGAGCAATATCTGGAACTGGAAAGCGGCAATGTCGATATTTCAGTCAGTGTTTTACACCAGATATCACAGGCATACGGAGTGGAACTGACCACACTTATGTTCGGTGACGAGCCTAAAATGAGCACTTACTTTATTACCCGTAAAGGAAAAGGTATTACCGTTGAACGTACCAAGGCTTACAAGTATCAATCGTTGGCTGCCGGTTTTGCCGGACGCAAGGCAGATCCGTTCCTGGTTACCGTTCACCCGAAATCCGAAGAAGAGCCTATTTATCTGAATTCTCATCCGGGACAGGAATACAACCTCGTACTGAAAGGACGTATGCTTTTGCAGATCAACAATAAGGAATTGATCCTTGAAGAAGGAGACAGCATATATTTCAACTCCGAACTGCCACACGGCATGAAAGCATTGGATGGAGAAAAAGTCAGTTTCCTGGCAATCATTTTATAAATCAGTAGACAGTTGACAAGCGAGAGCTGACAATTAATTATAAAAGCAACAACGATCCTTGTCCGTTAAATAAATAAATTATGTTAGAAAGATTCTTAGATCAGACGTCTTTTACGTCTCAGGAAGATTTTATAAAGAATTTCAAGATAAAAGTACCCGAGAACTTTAATTTCGGATATGATGTAGTAGATGCATGGGCCGCTGAAGAACCCGACAAAAAAGCTTTGTGCTGGACAAACGACCGGGGCGAACATATTGATTTCACGTTTGCAGATCTGAAGAAATACACCGATCAAACGGCTGCCTATTTCCAGTCTTTGGGGATAGGACATGGCGATATGGTCATGTTGATCCTGAAACGCCGTTACGAATTCTGGTTCTCGATTATCGCATTGCATAAGTTAGGAGCGGTTGTCATTCCGGCAACTCACCTGCTGACTAAAAAAGATATTGTTTATCGCAATAACGCAGCCGATATAAAAATGATCGTTTGCGCCGGCGAAGAAATCATTACCAAACATATTATCGACGCCATGCCGGACTCTCCGACTATCGAGAAATTAGTCTCTGTCGGTCCTGAAATACCGGAAGGCTTCGAAGATTTCCATAAGGGGATCGAAGATGCGGCTCCATTCATCCGTCCGTCTCATCCGAACAGCAATGACGATATTTCACTGATGTATTTTACATCGGGCACGACAGGTAATCCGAAGATGGTGGCACACGATTTCACTTATCCTCTGGGACATATCGTGACCGGTAGTTTCTGGCATAACCTGCACCTCGACAGTCTTCACCTGACGATTGCCGATACAGGATGGGGAAAAGCCGTCTGGGGAAAACTGTACGGACAATGGATCGCCGGTGCGACTGTTTTCGTTTACGATCATGAGAAGTTCACACCAGCCGATATGTTGCAGATGATTCAGGACTACAAAATCACTTCTTTATGTGCACCTCCAACAATCTTCCGCTTCCTGATCCGTGAAGATATGACCAAATACGATCTGTCATCCCTACAATATTGTACGATTGCCGGTGAAGCACTGAACCCTGCCGTATTCGAAGCATTCTATAAGCTGACGGGAATCAAGCTGATGGAAGGATTCGGCCAGACAGAAACAACACTGACAGTTGCAACCTTCCCCTGGATGGAACCGAAACCCGGTTCTATGGGTGTTCCCAATCCTCAATATGATGTCGACCTGATCCGTCCGGACGGAACCCGTGCGGAAGATGGCGAACAGGGACAAATCGTGATCCACACGACCAGTGGCAAGCCTATCGGACTGTTCAAAGAATATTACCGGGATGCCGAACTGACTCACGAAGCCTGGCACGACGGCATGTATTATACCGGCGACGTTGCTTGGCGCGATGAAGACGGCTATCTGTGGTTTGTTGGCCGTGCTGACGATGTGATAAAAAGCTCCGGTTACCGTATCGGCCCGTTCGAAGTGGAAAGTGCCCTGATGACACACCCGGCAGTCGTAGAATGCGCCATCACCGGTGTGCCGGACGAAATACGCGGACAGGTGGTAAAAGCAACAATCGTACTGGCTAATGATTATAAAGAAAAGGCAGGCGAAACCCTGATTAAGGAATTGCAGGATCACGTGAAACGTGTGACGGCACCTTACAAATATCCGCGTGTAGTGGAATTTGTCGATGAGTTACCGAAAACCATCAGCGGTAAAATCCGTCGCGTGGAGATCAGGGATAAAGACAATAAATAACCGTGAACGCTAAGATGACATATCAGTTTAAGCGGATAGCTGTAAAGATAGGAAGTAATGTGCTGACAAGGAAGGATGGCTCACTCGATGTTACCCGTATGTCAGCACTGGTCGACCAGGTAGCCGAACTACACCGGAAGGGAGTTGAAGTTGTTTTAATCTCTTCGGGAGCGGTAGCTTCCGGGAGAAGCGAGGTGAAGCCCGGCAAGAAACTCGATGCCGTTTCAGCCCGCCAACTCTACTCCGCAGTAGGCCAGGCCAAACTGATCAACCGTTACTTTGAACTGTTCCGCGAACATAAGATCGCTTGTGGCCAGGTGCTCACTACGAAAGAGAATTTCGGTAGCCGCACGCATTATCTCAACCAGAAACATTGCATGGAAGTGATGCTCGACAATAACGTGATACCGATCGTAAACGAAAACGATACGATATCCGTTACAGAACTGATGTTTACGGACAACGACGAACTGTCGGGACTGATCGCCACCATGATGGGGATGGATGCACTTATCATCCTGAGTAATATCGACGGCATCTACAACGGAAATCCTGCCGATCCAGCCTCTACCGTTATCCGCGAAATAGACGGTGGAAAACAGGACCTTTCCGAATACGTACAAACCAGTAAGTCTTCGTTCGGACGGGGTGGTATGCTGACTAAATGCAGCATTGCACAGAAAGTTGCCGACGAAGGTATAACCGTCATTATTGCCAACGGGAAAAAGGAAAACATTCTGCCCCAATTGTTGGTTAAAGGAAGTACGGAAATATGTACCCGTTTCATTCCTGCGGCCAAGCCGGTCAGCAGCGTAAAGAAATGGATCGCCCACTCCGAAGGCTTTGCCAAAGGAGAGATACATATCAACAAAGGTACTGAAGAAGCATTGACCGGACCACGTGCGACAAGCCTTCTATTAGTCGGCGTCACAGCCATTAAAGGAGAGTTTGAAAAGAACGACATCGTCCGGATCATGAACGAGAATGGCGTTCAGCTGGGTGTAGGTTGTGCCGGATACGATAGCCATGAGGCTATTTCACTTATCGGACAGCGCGATATAAAACCGTTGGTACATTACGATTATCTGTATCTGGATTAGAGACTAAACATAGCGACCGGTAGTAATCACTCCCCTCTTGAGAGGGGGTAGGGGGTGTGTTATCTTCCGCCATTCACGCAAATTATTACATACCCTCTGCCCCCTCTCAAGAGGGGAAAAAGTTACTATCAAGAATGTCTATTAAGAACCTATTACAGCAGACCGTTGCCGCTTCACGCCAGCTGATCACGCTGAGTGACGAAGCCATAAACCGTATCCTCATCGATACAGCCGGCGAGTTGATGAACCGGCAAGCTGAAGTGCTCGCAGCAAACGAGAAAGACCTGTCCCGTATGGACCCGGCCAATCCCAAATACGACCGTCTGAAACTGACAACCGACCGTTTGGAAGGTATTGCCGGAGACATGCGAAATGTAGCAACACTCCCCTCACCGCTTGGAAAGGTATTAAGCGAAACAACCCGCCCGAACGGCATGGTTATCCGCAAGGTATCCGTCCCATTCGGAGTAATAGGTGTGATCTATGAAGCACGTCCCAACGTGACATTCGATGTATTCTCCCTCTGTTTCAAGAGTGGCAATGCCTGTGTATTGAAAGGAGGTTCAGATGCTGACGACTCTAACCGGGCACTGGTCGGTATCATCCATCAGGTGCTGGAACGTCATGGCGTAAACCCGGCTGTTTGTTGCCTGCTGCCACCTGACCGGGAAGCGACAACCGAACTGCTGAATGCTGTCGGACTGGTGGACCTGATCATACCCCGCGGCAGCAGTTCGCTGATTAACTTCGTTCGTGACAATGCCCGTGTCCCGGTAATCGAGACAGGAGCCGGTATCTGCCATACCTATTTCGACAAGGAGGGAGACAAAGAGAAAGGGCAAGCCATCGTAAACAACGCAAAGACGCGTCGTGTCAGTGTATGTAACGCTTTGGATTGCCTGATCATCCATGAAGACCGGCTCGGCGACCTGCCCTATATCTGCAATAAGTTAAAGGACAGCCATGTAATCATATACGCCGATCAACCGGCTTTCAACTCCCTAGCAGGTTCTTATCCATCGGAACTGCTTCAACCGGCTACGGAAGACAGTTTCGGTACCGAGTTCCTCGACTACAAGATGAGCATCCGTACGGTAGCCAGTCTCGACGCAGCCTTGGAGTACATCGCCCGATACAGTTCAAAACATAGTGAAAGTATCGTAAGCGAATCGGCAGAAGCTATCCGCATCTTCCAGCAACAGGTAGATGCCGCCTGCGTTTATGCAAACGTATCGACCGCCTTCACCGACGGCGCACAGTTCGGATTCGGAGCAGAGATCGGTATCAGTACGCAGAAGCTGCATGCCCGTGGGCCGATGGCATTGCCGGAGCTGACTACCTATAAGTATATTATCGAGGGGGAAGGCCAGATCAGACAGTAGTAAGAAACAGCCTTTGTAGCCTATGTTATCATTCAATTAAATTGACTACATTTGCTATTCATATAAACAGATAAATAACATGAGACATTTCACTTGTGTACAAGATGTAGGCGACCTGAAGCAGGCGCTTAACGAAGCATTCGAGATAAAGAAAGACCGCTTTCAATTCACAGAACTTGGCAAGAACAAGACGCTGCTAATGATATTCTTCAACTCCAGCCTGCGCACCCGCCTCTCCACCCAGAAGGCTGCGATGAACCTGGGGATGAACACGATGGTGCTCGACGTGAACCAGGGTGCCTGGAAACTGGAAACCGAACGTGGTGTCATCATGGATGGTGACAAACCTGAACATTTGCTGGAAGCTATTCCTGTCATGGGTTGCTACTGCGATATCATCGGTGTCCGTTCCTTTGCCCGTTTCGAAAACAAGGCGGACGATTACAATGAAAAGATTATCTCCGAATTCATCCAGTACTCCGGTCGTCCGGTATTCAGCATGGAAGCGGCTACCCGCCACCCGTTGCAGAGTTTTGCCGACCTGATTACGATTGAAGAATACAAGAAGACTGCCCGTCCGAAGGTGGTTATGACCTGGGCGCCTCATCCGAAAGCCTTACCGCAGGCCGTTCCCAACAGTTTCGCCGAATGGATGAATGCAACCGATTACGAATTTGTCATCACCCATCCCGAAGGGTATGAGCTCGACCCGAAGTTCGTCGGCAATGCCCGTGTAGAATATGATCAAAAGAAGGCCTTCGAAGGTGCCGACTTCATCTATGCCAAGAACTGGGCTGCCTATACCGACCCGAATTATGGCCAGGTATTAAGCAAAGACCGCGCCTGGACTGTCGATACGGAAAAGATGGCACTGACCAACAACGCTTATTTCATGCACTGCCTGCCGGTTCGTCGTAACATGATCGTCACCGACGACGTGATCGAAAGCCCGCAAAGCATCGTCATCCCCGAAGCAGCCAACCGGGAAATCTCAGCACAAACAGTATTGAAGAAGATATTGATGGGGTTATAACCTGAAAGAAAACCTGTCCCCGTGCCTGACACGGGAGCAGGTCGGTTATGTCACCTATGGGAAGTCACCACGTCTACCTACTAGGTAGGCAACGTCGACTTACCAGGTAGACAACATTCCCCTTTGAGGGTAGTTGTTTTCAACCCTCCCGAATACCTATTTAATGGTTCATTAGTATATTATTAACAAATATATGAAACATCTATACCTCCTCTCTTTATCCCTATTCTTTCTCCTGACCGGATGCAATCAGCCGAAACAGTATTACGAAGTAACCGGCATGCTTCATACTCCCTATCAAATCAAGTTCGAATATACCGAATCGCTGGAAAATGAAATCAGTGCTGAACTTCAACGCTACTACCATTGCCTTAATCCGTTCGATTCTACCTCCGTCATCTCCCAGGTAAACCAAAACAAAGATATAGAGGTCGATGATCTTTTCATCGAAGTCTTCAATAAAGCGATGGAAGTATCCGGACAGACTAATGGCATCTATGATATTACCTGTGCCCCGTTTATCAACCTTTGGGGATTCGGATTCAGCAAGAGTGATAGTGTTACGCCGGCTATGATAGACAGCATACGTCCATTTGTCGGTTATCAGAAAGTCCGTTTGGAGGGACGGAAGGTTATCAAAGACGATCCCCGCCTTCTGCTGAATTGTTCCTCTTTGGGAGACGGATGCTGTTGCGAAGTTATCGCCCGCCTCTTCGACAGTAAAGGCATCGAAAACTACCTGATCGATATAGGTGGTGAAACGACAGCCAAAGGTGTCAATCCCCGGGGAGAATGCTGGCGTGTCGGGATCACCAAGCCATCCGATGACCCGATGGGCACCAATCAGGAGGTACAGGAAATCGTCCGGTTATGCGGACGCCACGGCCTTGCCACTTCCGGCGACTACCGCAACTTTTACATCAAAGACGGAAAGAAATACGCCCATACCATCGACCCGAGAACAGGTTCTCCCGCCGGACAGTCCGTCCTCAGCGCAACCGTTATCGCCGCCGACTGTATGACCGCCGATGCTTATGCTACCGCCTTCATGGCTATGGGCCGCGAAGAAGCCCGCAAAATCCACCAACAACATCCGGAACTGGAATATATGTTTATCTATGCGGATGAGAATGGGGACTATCGCACGGATTATACGGAAGGATTTAAACAGTATTTGTTTCAGAGGCCATAATCCCTCATAACTCATCCTATAAATCAAGGCCTTCCCCCTATTCCATCCGAACATATTCCGTTTCCGATTGTTCTATTATAAAACATAACATAGAACATCATGGGCTTCAACATCGCAAAAACAAATAAGAAACGCGTAGTCATCATAGGGGGTGGCTTCGGCGGATTAAAGCTGGCCAATAAACTGAAGGGGAGTAATTTCCAGGTTGTCCTGATAGACAAAAACAATTTCCATCAGTTCCCGCCTTTGTTGTATCAGGTAGCATCGTCCGGGCTGGAACCGGGCTCAATCATATTTCCTCTCCGGAAGATATTCCAGAAGCAGAAAGACTTCTATTTCCGGATGGCGGAAGTGAAAGCCATCATTGCCGAACGCAATCTGATTGAAACATCCATCGGTGAATTAACCTACGATTATCTGGTGATTGCCTCGGGAACTATCACCAACTTCTTCGGCAACAAGACCATCGAAGAAAAGGCTTTGCCGATGAAGACAATCCAGGAAGCTCTCGAACTCAGGAATACCCTGCTCTCAAACTTCGAGAAGGCGACAATCTGTACCGACCCGGAGGAACGGCAAGCACTAATGAACGTAGTTATAGTCGGTGGCGGTGCAACAGGTGTTGAAATATCGGGAGTATTGGCTGAAATGAAAAGATTCGTTATGCCCAAGGATTATCCGGACCTGAAACAGTCGGACATGCACATCTACCTAGTGGAAGGTTCTCCCCAGCTACTCGGAGTAATGTCGCCCGAAGCATCAGCCAATGCAGAAAAGTTCCTGAAAGGAATGGGAGTAAACATCATACTCAACAAACGCGTTACTGATTATCAGGACGGGAAAGTGATACTGGACGACAACTCCACCATCGCAACCCAAACACTCGTATGGGTTAGCGGAGTAACTGCCACCCACTTCGAACATATTGATAAAGAAGCGTTAAACCGTGGTGGACGAATAACGGTAAATGAATTTAACCAGATGCCGGGAATGGCAAACGTTTTTGCCATCGGAGATGTCTGCTTCCAAACAGAGGAAGACTACCCAAACGGCCACCCACAGGTAGCCCAGGTAGCAATCCAACAAGGTAACCTGCTTGCCGACAACCTCAAACGGCTGGAATCGGGCAAAGAATTGAAAGCCTTCCATTATCTAAATCTCGGAACACTGGCTACCGTTGGACGCAATAAAGCAGTGGCCGACCTGAAAAAGTTAAAGCTGCAAGGGTTCATTGCCTGGATGGTGTGGATGGGGGTACACCTCCGTTCTATCCTGGGTGTCAAGAACAAACTGATGGTACTGATCGAATGGATATGGAGTTACTTCACATACGACCAGTCCATTCGCCTGATATTGTATATTCCTAAAAAGAAAGTGGGGAAGAGTTAACATTCAGCCCCCTTCCCCACCTATATAGTTTCGTTTATTACAAACTATAGGTCAATGTCAGCCAGGTCACCCGTGCATCCCGGTTGCGTACTTGCTCCATGTGCATTTTGCTTGTATCGATAAGGGTCGTCTCTTCCAGGCCGTCAAAGATATTATTGATACTCAGATTGGCACGCAGTTTACGATGCATGAAATATTGGGAAAGCCCGGCATTCACACTGCTGTGGCTTTTGATTTTACCCTGCGGAGTCAGTTGGTCCGAGATAAAGAAGCCATCCAGCTGAAACTCCGTGGTCGGGGTGATATAGATACTCACACTTCCTTTCAGGTCGGTGCAAACCATTGACTTCTTCTCCTCATAGCCAACCGTTCTGCCATCGATCTCATCTCTGTACACATTACCGGAAAAACCGATATTCAGGATACGGATAGGATTCCAGTTTCCGGAAAGTTCAAAACCCAATGCCTGGCTGTGGCCTATATTCTCTTTCTGCCAGATAGACTCCTCGTTTATCACTTCCATAATCCGGTTCGATTTATTACGGTAATAAATGGCCGGAGAGAAACGGAAACGATTTGCAACCAACAGATAAGACAATTCCAATGAATGAATGAACTCATCCTTCAAATCCGGATTTCCCTGTGACAGATGAGTCGGGTCACTGTAATTGGTGAAAGGACTCAAATCCGCTCCATTAGGACGAATCACGCGTTGCAGATAACTCAATGACAAACTGCCCGCGTTGCCGGTCTGCAAAGAAAACTTTACCCGGGGATACACATGAAAACGAGTATTGCTTTTTTGTGTTTTGAATTTCTGTGCATTGACTTCCGCCTGCAGACCGGCTTCGGCAGAGAAGCGGTCCCAGTGTCTGTCGACCGAGGCGTACAACAAATGGGTATTCCGGTTGAAAGAATAATCGTATGTTTTATCTGCAACGGGAGTCCAGTTATTATCATCCAGGCCGATGTCGTTTGTCTCCGTCCTGTAAGTTTCATCCTTGATACGTCCGATATATCCGGCTTTGAAATACCATTCATCGGCAAACAACTTACTGAAAGCAGCAGAAAAATAATAATTATGCTTGTCCTGATTGATGAACATATTGTCTTTCTTCAGGATAGTTCCGGTTCCCGGCTTCTCATTTTCATAGTAATTGTCCTCATCATAACCGAAGTCATTATAATTGAATGTTACACTCAACTGATCCAACGGATTGGAAAAATAATGGTTCCAACGGGCCTCCAAGGCATAAGCATCCTGACGCTGGTCGTTATAACGATGGCGGGTCATTTGGTTCTTTACACTTCCATCCGGGTTCAAGACCTTATTATTGATTCCCCCATAACGGCTGTAATCCATCAAATGATATAATCCGTAGACAGTCAGCAAGTCTTTTGAAGTCAGGTCATACCCCACACTCAGGTCGGCCAGATGAACATCCGGACGTGCCGATGCATTATTATTCATGATGGTTGTACCGGCATCCGTTTTTGTCGTCTTGTCAAACGAACGTTCGCGGTATTCCTTCCGATAATTATATTTCCCAATGATATGAAATTTCCCCGGATGCAGATTTACGATTGCCCCGGCATTATACCGTTCCTGCAATCCCGCTCCCAACGTCACCGTCAGCGGTGAATCCGATTTTGTATAATTAGTAGAGGAAAGGTTCAGTACACCGGCATCCCCATCAGGCACCAGCGAAATATCAGGCAAGGCAGACATTGATATCCGGTTGAAAAATAAAGCTGGCAACTGGATAAGGACATCTCCGCTATATTCCTCCAGCAATCCGTAAGGAATACCATTAATCAGCATCCCGGCTTTACCCGACCCGCGATAAGTGACTCCCCCTTCGATATCGGTCACCAGCGAAGGCATTTGCCGGAAGGCCTCCGACACCGTGCCCGTCATACTGCTCAGGTTCTTGTCTACCTGAAGACGTTTAACCTCACCGCCATTGAGACCGGCAATACGTTTACCCTGTATTTCCACATTCTGCAACTGCAAATTCATGTCAACCGGGGTCTGGGCATACATCGTATGACTCAACAATGCGACAACTGGGATAATGATTCGATTTCTTTTCATATTGAATACCGTTATAAACAAAAAAAGTCTGTATGTTTGAGCATACAGACTGTCCTTTTAACTGATTACTGAATATTATTCAGCAGGAGCAGCTTCTGTTTCAGTAGCAACAGCAGTTGAATCGCCTTCAGCAGGAGCAACTTCTTCTGTTACTGTTTCTTCTTCAACAACTGCAGGAGTAGTTTCTTCTACTGTAGTTTCTGTTTCAGCTACTTCAGCATTTGATTCTGCAGATTTGTTACCACATGATGTGAAAGAAACGGCTGCAACGATAGCAGCAAATGCAACTAACTTTTTCATTTTGTCTTTAATTTAAACGGTCTATAATATCTTCTTGTTGTTGTAAAACGATGCAAATGTATGTATTAATTATATATGTTGTACAACATAAGATGCTTTTTTTTCAATTATTTTTTGCAACAAGCGTAATAGACTGTTAATCAAGACATGGATACGTATCAGTAGTTGCTATACAAATACCTCTTGATACTCTTCTTCGGTGTTTTTTCAAACTCTGTCGGGTATAATTGTATTTCTGAAACAACTTCATAGGAAGCCAGCTGCTTATTTAACTCAACCCGGTTCTGTTCCATAATGACCGGCAGGTCGGTATGGGATATTCCGGTACCGTCTACCGTATCGTAATCCGGATAGACCAAAGCTACCAGCTTGCCGTTTTTCTCGATAACGATACTTTCCATGACGAAAGGCAGGTTATTGATTTTCGACTCAATCTCTTCCGGATAGATATTCTGTCCGCTTGCTCCCAGAATCATCGTCTTGCTACGGCCCCGGATAAAGATACGGTTATCCGCATCAATCGTTCCCAGGTCGCCGGTATGAAGCCAGCCGTCTTCGGTAAAAGCATTCTTTGTCGCTTCTTCATTTTTATAGTAGCCTTTCATTACATTCTCACCCCGGACCTGGATTTCCCCTACCTTATTATAGGGGTCATCAGAATCGATACGTACTTCCATGATTCCTTTCAGGACTTGTCCGCAGGAACCGGGCACATATTCATAATTGTGGTCGTAGCTAATCAGCGGCCCGCATTCAGTCATTCCGTAACCGATAGTAAACGGGAATTTGATTTTATACAGGAAATCGCTCACTTCCTGGTTCATGGCAGCTCCACCGACAATCACTTCACGGAAGCGTCCTCCCATAGCATCCACCAGATGTTTACGAATCTGGGCATAAATGCGCGAATCCAGCAAAGGAATATTCAACGCCAGCTTCATCGTTGTTTTGCTCAACTGCGGAAGAATCATCTTTTTGTATATCTTTTCAAGAATCAACGGAACGGTCAGAATCAGGTTCGGCTTTACCTCTTCAAATGCTTTCAACAAGATTTTCGGAGAAGGAACTTTTCCCAACATATAGACATGGGCACCTACCGCCATCGGTACGAGGAAGTTGAAAGCACAGCTATAGGCATGTGCCAACGGCAGGAAGCATAATTCGCGGTCGCCACGATACATCAAATCGAGGGTCTTGGCATAAGTTACATTTCCCGCCAGATTATTTCCGGTCAGCATAACGCCTTTACTGAAACCGGTCGTACCGGAAGTATAGTTCAGCAGGACAACCTTGTCGTTATCCAGTTCGGCATATTTTATATCGCTCTTGCTGAATCCCTTCGGATACTTTTCCGCCATCTTCTCATCCATCGACTTCATCAATTTCTGAATGCTTTCGCCGTCACGCTGATGCAGGCAACGGAAATCGGAAAGAGAGAATACACCGCGTATCTCTTCTATCTTATCCTCTTCCAATGAATCCCAGATACGGTCGCTGACGAACAGGAAGACCGATTCGGAATGATTGATAATATGATGTACGTCGTTCGGATTGAAATCTTGCAAGATGGGGACTATGATTGCACCATACGTAACAGCCGCCATATAGACAATACACCAGCGGGCACTGTCTTTACCGATCAGAGCGATTTTATCTCCCCGGCGTATCTGACATTCCTCAAACAGGATGTGGATACGGGCTATTTCCTTCGCTACATCCTCAAATGTAAAAGTGACGTTCTTGCTGTAATCTGTCAGTGCGGGTAACGACCAGTTTTCCTTGAAACTGTTTTCGTATATCTTAATGAAGTTTTCTTGTATCATAGCACAGATGCTTATATTTCGTGCAAAAATACAGACTATCCGGCAGATACACAACAGACAGGCTGAGTTTAACCCTTACCCGGTCAAACTCAGCCTCTGTTTGATTTCTTTATTTCTTATGCTTTATCAGCATAATCACCGGATTCGCTTCCTCATCCAAGGTCGCTGCAATTTCTTTCAAACGGCCTTTCAGCTGTCCTTTTTCGTAAGCCTCCGTAAGGTCAGAGGCTTCTAATGACAGACTGACCGGTATTTCTTGATTTTTAGGCTTCGAGAAGAAAGAGACCTGTTTCTTATTCGAGTAATCAGCATTACATATAGTATAGTTGAAGATTGCTTTTTCCTGCTTGTCATACACCAAATCGGTACCGGGAAATCCTTTAAACGTTTTATAGTCCAATTCTTTCTTCATAGTCCGCATGAAATAATAGCGGTCGGTGATAATGGTTGGGAAAAGAAAGACTTCTACTTCCATGGATTGTATGGAGGGAGTCCTGACAATAGAAGGAGTTAGATTGCCCTTCGGCAAATAGTTGTACACAGTATCGGAAGATGTATTCACAAGCACCCAATGATCCTTGGCTGGAAATGTCATATGAAACTCAGGCGTTACAACCAATTCATCTTTCATCACAACCGGTGTCTTCATCTCTTTAAAGGGAATTGGTATTTCCTGGGTGACACTTCCGTCCTGCTTTGAAAACAGTATATGGCATGCTTGCCTGTTTTCTTCCGGCGTTCCGTAGTATTTCTTATAAGTAATCAGATGCTCCCGGTCGTAATCGAATACATCGTCATAATGACTGTTATCTGCAAATTTGAAACTTCTTTTAAAGTTTCCGGATAAGTCATATGTCAATATCTTCTTAGTATAGTCTACGACAAACAATTCGTTATTATCTTCATCCAGAATAATCCCTGAAATACCGGAATATTCCTCAGCTCCTTGCCCCAGACGGTTTATCTTTCGCAGGCCTTTACCTGTTTTCCTGTCAAAGACGAAGATATTTCCATCGTTCCGGTTTCTTACCAGCAGGAATTCCATACCGATAGCTTCCACAATACCATGAGTGATAAACTCGTCAGTGGTTTCCAGCGGAACGTATTCCACATCCATTATATCCTGGAGAATCAGTTCCTTTTCAGGGTAGCTGGCAGTGACATCGACGGTGATAATCTCGTCATTTTGGGAACCGGACTGTTGGCAACCAGTGCATCCCCCTATGAAAAAGAGGATAATTACCAGATTTACATTTAGTTTCTTCATTTCTTTCTGTTTGTTGTGAATACTAATTACGAACGACCTTACGTTTGCACGAATAAATCGTACGAAATATACGTACTTTATGGCGAATAAACAACTTAATATGTAAAATGGCATGCAGAGAGCATCTATATCTGCCCAATCTGCATGCCATTCTACATATTTCCTCTTTATTACCTGTTAACCCGGAATAACGGTCAATTCATTCAAATCTATTTCATCCAGTTTCTTATTCACAAAGAAAGGACAATAAAACAGTAAATCATTCATACCTTTTATCTTCTCGAAGCCTAGCTTTTGAAAATAAGAAGTCAATTTGCTGAACGCTTTCTTTTCATTCTTTTCAAGTCCTTTATACCAGTTCTTGTCTTCCCAGGGATCTTCACAAATACAATGTTCTCCCTCTAACTGCAAGGGGAAAGGATAAATAACGAACAAACCACAAGCCGTGCTAAAATGGAAGATCGTATCTTTAATTACTTTCTTAGAAATTCCGTATCCCCTATATTCAGGAATAAGTACCAATCTATCCAATACGCAAACATTGTTATTCATACAACACTCCGGATATTTTTCTATTATGGACTGTTTGAAAATATCCAGGTCCGACTCTGGCTCAAGATCCAGGATCTGCCCCAGTTCTCTATTCATATCCGCTAATTCAGCAAGGTCATACTGATTTTCCAGTGCCTGACTTAATAAAATAACTTTTACACAAGATTTACCAATCAGCACACTATCTCCCTCATTATCGGCATCTTCAGCATAGATATCAATAAATACAGTTTGAAAATATCTCTCACCTTCCAATTCACCAGTTCCTGAACTAAAGGAATACTTAAAACTTAAAAATAACTCTTTCATATCGTATCATTTATTAAATTGTTACAAATTTAGCAGAAAGCTTTTATAATAGACTTAGATAATCAATATTTATTATTCGCCACACCATTTATAAAACAGCGCATTTCATAAAACCCGACCCAATAACGAGATTACTGAAACCACACAAAACACCAACAATCTACATGTCAATAATTTTAATTACATTTGCGCGATAATTCAATCGCAATGATAGACAAAACCGTATTTGAAAATAAAATAGCTGCTTATTATACCCTGGGCTGTAAGCTCAACTTCGCAGAGACCTCCACCATCGGGAAGGTATTGGCAGAGCAGGGCGTACGTAAAGCCCGTGCGGGTGAAAAAGCAGACATCTGTGTCGTAAACACCTGCTCGGTAACGGAACTGGCCGATAAGAAATGTCGCCAGGCCATCCGTCGCATCAGCAAACAGCATCCGGGAGCCTTTATTGTTGTGACCGGCTGTTACGCGCAGCTCAAACCGGAAGAGGTGGCCCATATCGAGGGGGTCGACCTGGTTTTGGGCGCAGAGCAAAAACTGGATATATTAATGTATCTGGATGACCTGAAAAAGAAAGAAGAAGGCGGCGCAGTCGTTGCCTCACAAACTAAAGATATACGGACCTTCTCCCCTTCCTGTTCGGCAGACGACCGTACGCGTCATTTCCTGAAAGTACAGGACGGATGCGATTACTTCTGCTCCTATTGTACCATTCCTTTTGCCCGCGGACGAAGCCGCAACGGCACAATCGCCAGTATGGTGGAGCAGGCACGGGAGGTAGCTGCCAAAGGTGGAAAAGAAATCGTGCTGACCGGAGTCAATATCGGCGACTTCGGCAAGTCGACGGGCGAGACTTTCATCGACCTGATTCGTGCACTCGACGAAGTAGAAGGTATCGTGCGTTACCGTATTTCTTCCATCGAGCCGAACCTCATTACGGACGAGGCCATCGACTTCGTAGCCTCCAGCAAACGGTTCGCCCCTCACTTCCATATCCCTTTACAGAGCGGAAGCGACGAGGTGCTGAAACTGATGCGCCGCCGTTACGACACGGCCCTTTTCCGTCATAAGATCGAGAAGATTAAAGAAATCATGCCCCACGCCTTTATCGGGGTGGACGTGATTGTCGGGACACGCGGCGAAACGGACGAGTTCTTCGAAGATGCCCGCAACTTCATCAACAGCCTGGACATCAGCCAGCTGCATGTATTCAGCTATTCGGAACGTCCGGGAACACAGGCGTTGAAGATTGCCCATTCGGTCGACCCGAAAGTAAAACATGCCCGCAGCCAGCAACTGCTGGATATTTCCGACAGGAAACTTCATGCTTTCTACGATGCCCATATCGGCAGCCAGGCGGAAGTTTTATTCGAACATACCCGCAAAGACGGCCGGATGCACGGCTTCACAGAGAATTATATTAAAGTCGAGATACCTTACAACAGTTCGCTGGTAAACGAAACCCGACGGGTGACGCTGACCGGATGGAACGAAGACCGTACCGCATTAAATTGTGAATTAGTAACTATCGGTTGATATGTGGAATAAAATTCAATACGGATTAATCTTTGCATGGGCCAAGCTGCATGCATTTTTACCGATGTCGGTACTGTATGTACTGTCCGATATCCTGTATGTACTAATCTATTGGGTGATTCGTTACAGGATAAAAGTAGTGCGCCGCAACCTGGAAGCCTCTTTCCCCGAGAAATCGGAAATAGAATTACGCCGGTTGGAAAGGGCCTTTTACCATCATTTTGCCGACTATATTGTCGAGACAATCAAACTGGCGCATATCTCTCCCGAAGAAGTATTGCGCCGTGCCCATATCAAGAATCCCGAAGTGGCAACCCGTTTGCAGGCAGAAGGACAAAAAACAGTGATGATGCTAATGGGCCATTACGGCAACTGGGAATGGTTCAGCGCCTCCAGCCTGGTATATACCGATTCGTGCCTGTGGCAAATCTACCGACCGTTAAATAACAAAGCTGTCGACCGCCTGTTCATTTATCTGCGCACCCGCTTCGGTTCTTATGGAATGAAGAAGAACGACACGGTACGCGACATGATGACGTTGAAGAAAGAAGGCAACAACAACATCGTTATCTTCATAGCCGACCAGACACCCAGCAAGGCAAACCTGCATTACTGGACTACCTTCCTGAATCAGGATACCGCTATGCTGAACGGTGCGGAACGTATCGCCCGTAAACTGGATTTGCCGGTCATCTTCCTGGATGTACAGAAAGTGAAACGCGGCTACTATACAGTCGAAATGAAGCTGATGACCGCCCATGCCAAACAGACTGCCGAGAACGAGATTACCGAATCATACGCCCGCATGACGGAAAAGATGATTCTCCGCAATCCGGCCTATTGGCTCTGGACACATAAACGTTGGAAATATAAACGGGAGTAATCCCCTCCCCTCTCGAGAGGGGAAACAGTTACAACCAGTCACTATAATAAATATATCATGACAAATAATACGACTTCCTCCCCCCATCTGTCAACTAAAAAAGTAGCCATCGTCATCCTTAACTGGAACGGTGCGAAACTAATGGAAGAATTTCTCCCGTCGGTAATAGCATACAGTCCGGCAGAAGAGGCAGAAGTAGTCGTGGCCGATAATGGTTCTACCGACAACTCGATAGCCCTGTTGCAGGAAAAGTTCCCTTCCGTCCGCATTATCCGGCTGGATAAGAACTACGGCTTCGCCGAAGGATACAACCAGGCACTCAAACAACTCGACAACGAATATACCGTCCTGCTGAACAGTGATGTCGAAGTAACCCCCGGCTGGCTCGACGCACCATTGGCTGCCCTTGAGGCCGATGCCACCATCGCCGCCGCCCAACCCAAGATACGGGCACAGCGCAACAAGGAATATTTCGAATATGCCGGAGCGGCCGGCGGTTATATGGACATTTACGGGTATCCTTATTGCCGGGGACGCATGCTCCATGTCGTAGAAAAAGATGAAGCCCAATATGATACGCCTGCCGATATCCTCTGGGCAACAGGGGCCTGCCTGTTTATCCGTACCGCCGTCTATAAGGAAATAGGCGGCCTCGATGCCGGTTTCTTTGCCCATCAGGAGGAGATAGATATGTGCTGGCGGTTACGTTCGCGGGGGTATCGGCTGGTATGTACGCCCCAATCGGTCGTTTATCATGTCGGAGGGGCGACTTTGCAGGTGGAGAGTCCCCGCAAGACTTTCCTCAACTTCCGCAATAACCTGCTGATGCTTTACAAGAACCTTCCCGAAAAAGACCTGAAGCCTGTTATGCGTGCCCGCTTCTGGTTGGATTATATAGCTGCTACAAAATTCCTGTTATGCGGCCATATTCAAAATGCCAAAGCTGTATATGAGGCCCGTAAAGCCTTTTTCGATATGAAACCGGAATATGAAGAGAAACGCAGGGAGAACCTGGCAAAGACAACGCTTCCGATTATCCCGGAACTGATGCGCAGCAGCCTAATCCTCGCTTTCTATTTGAAAGGGAAAAAGAAATACTCCGACCTTTAAGTTCTTTCTTCATAATATCTAAGTGGAAAGGATATGACATCTAACCTTTTTTGTCAGGACTTTTAGAAAAGAAAGATTAAGCATACATATATGTAAGGCATGCTTTACATATCCGAAAGTTTAACCTTACATATTTGTAACGTATATATTACATATTTAAAAGTCATAACAAAAGGGATTAATTGTCAGGACCCAAAAGGATAAAACCAGTAATGAACCGGCTTAAGGAAGCAGAGAGATAATATCCCACAACGAATCGACAGTAAAGAACCGCGGGTTTACGACAGGCTCATCCACCTTTTCATGTTCCCAGGTGGTGTGGTAAGGAATATGAACGGCATAACTGCCAAGTTCCAAAGGCGGGAGGATATCAGAACGGACAGAGTTGCCAATCATCAGAAATTCTTCGGGACGAATATCCAAATGCTTCAACAGCAGACGGTATTCACGGTCGGTCTTATCGCTCATGATCTCGACGTGATGGAAAAGATGCTCGATACCTGAGCGGCGCAGTTTCTGTTCCTGGTCGAGCAAGTCGCCTTTGGTCACAACAATCAGACGGTAACGGCCAACCAACGCATTCAGTGTCTCCTCCACTCCATCCAGCAGTTCTACCGGCTTGGTGAGTTGTTCCTTTCCCAGGGCCAGGATTTGCTCCAGTACGTTTGCCGGGACTTTACCGCCGGTAATACAGATAGCTGTTTCCAGGACAGACAAGATATAAGCCTTTACCCCGTAACCGTAAAGAGGCATGTTGCGGCTTTCCGTACGGAACAGTTCAGCCGAGACAGTTTCGCCGTCTACATAGGGAGCAAGCAAAAGACGGAGTTTTTGCTCCGTCTCCAGAAAATAAGTTTCGTTTACCCAAAGTGTGTCGTCGGCATCGAAGCCGATCACCTGTATTCCTTCCATTATAAATTAGCTTGTTGCAATATGTCAATCATTATTGGTTTGAAACCGCTTACAAAACATTCCACGGCAATCACCATCAGGATAAGTCCCATCAGACGCATCATCACGTTGTTGCCCGTCTCACCCATATATTTGTTCAGCCGAGTGGATGCCCGGAGGATCAAGAAGGTGATAAAGTAGACCGAAGCAATCACGCTTACCAGCAATATCTTCTTTATCAGCGTATTCGCATCTTCCATCAGCATGATACCGTTGGCGATTGCACCAGGGCCGCAAAGCATCGGGATGGCTAGCGGGGTAATAGAGATATCGTTCACATACGTCTTTACCTCTTCATCCTTCAGTTTTGCCTTGGAATAACGTGCCTGAAGCATGTCGAATCCGATGGTAAAGATAATAATACCGCCGGCAATACGGAAACCGTTTGTAGAGATACCAAAGAACTTGAACAGGAACTGCCCCGAGAAAGTGAAAACCATCAGAGTGATAAAAGATACGATGGTGGCACGGCGCACAATGGTTTTGCGTTCATCGTCACTCATCCCGTTAGTCATCGTCAGGAAAACCGGCATAGTACCCAACGGGTTTGTCAGGGTAAAGAAAGAAGTGAAGCACAAGAGGGCAAAAGGGAGTAAGGTATCCATAATATGCTAGTTTAAAGTTATTTCATAACAAAGATCAAGCGACTGATGGTAACTGTTTCCCCTCTTGAGAGGGGATAAGGGGTGTGTTATAGTTCTGCCTAAACACTTGCTTTAACACACCCCCTGCCCCCTCTCAAGAGGGGAACAGTTACTCCTGTCACTAAATTGTTTCTATTCATCCCAGACTAAATAAGCAGATACCAACCAATGGTTCAATTTATTGCCATCTATCTCCTGAGCTTCGGGGATGCTTACGGTAAATGTGTGTTCGCCCGGTTGGATATCGGTCAATTCGACTTCCTCAGGCATCACATCGGAACCCGGACACCAGTTGGAACGTGAAAAATCGGAAGAAGCGACAGGCTCTTCCACTTCTTTCTCCGCATATCCTTTCTCTCCGATATAAGAGGCCAGACGTTTCTCCAACCACACGCCCGTTGCCGGATTGAAACGGCGGAAAGAGGCACAGTCATTACGCCACGGGATAAAGTTCAGCACTTCTTTGCCATCCACAGAAATAATATTGCGCTTCTGTACAAACTCGTCGCCACCACTATGACCACCATGTCCGGTAACGATATATTTCAGACGCACGTTCTTTGCTCCTTCCGGAACGGTAAAGCCGGTCGACACATCTTTACGGGCAAAAATATCAGGATAAGACTGACCGATATAGTAAACCGTATTCATCAACGGTTCCACATGTCTTTTAGGCAATGCGTCACAGGTTATATCCGATTCGTCCACATCAATTGTAACACTGGCAATATATCCTTCGGGAGTCCAGGTATCGATAAAGACACCTACATAAGCCCCGCCTTCCAGCAAAGGATACAGGTCGGTGATATTCTGCTCCCAACTCACACTATCGGCCCACTGGTCGATATAAACAGGCTTGCGTTTGCTACTCAGGCTATCGTCTGCACTGCTGTAATGACCGACACCGAACGGGGTCATAAAACGCATCAGTTCGACAGTCGGTTCATAATCCTCACCGGAAACAATACCAATCAAGTTTTCCAATTTCGTACTGTCTACTGCAGGGAATTGCTTCTCTCCTTTTGCTATGTTCAGCAGATTGATAGCCGACTCTTTGGGAAGGATGAAACAGGAACCGGACTTATCCCAACGGTCACCGTTGGAGGCGATTGTTACTTTCAGGTTCACGGAGACATTGCGTTTATAGTCGGGCAATGTAACCTTCTTCAGGATGATACGTCCGTTTACCAGATGGTAGATACTATCTGCTCCCGGTTCACTGTAACCGGCATACTGGTCCGGGGCGAACTTCACCGGAGTGTCGTGAAATACCTGCACGGAATAATCTCCCATCGCCGGTAATTCCCGGTGGTCGCATGCTGTCAACAGCATCGCACCGGCCAATGAGAATGATACTAAGATTTTCTTTGTCATTGTTGTTTAGAATTTAGTAAGTTCCTTAATCAACTGCTTCTGTCCGGTTACTTTATCGGCGTGAATACAAGGGCCGGTTACACACCCGCCTTCGCAGGCCATCACTTCGATAAACTGTGCCGGAGCCTTTCCCGTCTTGGCATAAGCACGAAGCAGGGCGACGTTCTTCTTTGTCAGGTTAGCTACCTGTACGGCATTTACCTGTTCTTCTTTCAGATAGACTTTCACGGCATTTATCACACCGCCGCTCTGGGCAAAGCCATGTGCTTCACGCACGGAATTATAGAGGACGGAGAACGGTTTCGCTTCTTCCACCTTTATACCCAGGCCTTCCAGCACCGAACCGATTTCCTCGAAAGTCAGCGTAAAGTCGACTGCCGGGTCCATCTTTACTTCTTTACGTTTAGCAACACACGGGCCGATGAAAACGACTTTGGCGTCCGGATGTTTTTCTTTCACGAGACGGGCCGTATAATACATCGGGGAACCGGTTGAAGAGATATATTTCTTCAGGTCCGGAATATGTTTCTCTGCCAGCTGGACATACGACGGACAACAGCTGGTCGTCATGAACGGTTGTCCTTCTTCCAGCTTTTCCTTCAGTTCTTCCGCTTCCCGGCGGGTCGTTTCCATCGCCCCCTGGGCGACTTCCACAATCTCCTCAAATCCCATTGCCTTAATCGCTCCGTACACACTTTCCACCGGTGCACTGAATTGTGCCAGAATGGAAGGGGCCACGATGGCAATCATCTTCTCCTTATTGCGCAAACGTTGCAGTATATCAAACACTTGTGAGATTTCGAAGATAGCACCGAAAGGACAGGCATTGATACATTTCCCGCAGTAGATACATTTTGATTCGTCGATATGCTCCACGCCGTATTCATCTTTGCTGATAGCCTTGACCGGGCAAACTTCTTCACAAGGAATCGGTATATAAACAATTGCATGGTAAGGACAGTTCTGGTGGCATTTGCCGCAACTGATACAAGTGTCATGGTCAATCCGCGCCTGTCCGTTCTTTTTGAACTGGATGGCGTCTTTCGGACAGTTCATATAACAGCTACGCGCCACACAACCACGGCAGAGGTTCGTTATTTCATAGTTTACCTGTACACAGGAGGAACATGCTTCATCCACCACGCACATCAGGTTCTCTTTCTTGTTTTCCGAACGGAGCAGCGCCCGTTTAGCATACTCGGAGAGCGGTGTCAGTTCGTCAACTTCGTCCTGCATATCAAAACCCAGAAGAGGAAGTGTCTTGTATTTCCATACGGCACGTTCCTTATGAACGCAGCAACGGCCTATTACTTTCGATTTACGGGGACTCAACTCTATGGGCAAACGGTCAATCTCGTCGAGCAGACGATTTTCCTTCCAAAGTTTAACTAACTTCGCCATCAATCCGTGGCGGACAATCATTACGTTGTTGGTAAATGCCATGGTGCTTTGTTTATTTGTGCTTTAAAAATGCAAAGATAGAGAAAGTTATCCAAATACTAACCGTAGCTCTCCCTTAGAATTATAGAGGCGCTGTAAACATCGCCTCCAAAAGGCGGGTTCAACTTGGAGAGTTTCAGTTCGATAGCCAGAAGTTGCGGAAAAGTATCCTTCAAGGCTGCCAGGATACGTCCCGCCGCATGTTCCAGTAATTTGGAAGGGATAGCCATTTCACGCTTTACAACTTCGTAGACAACGGCATAATTTATCGTATCTTCCAGGTCATCGCTGGCTACCGCCTTTTCAAGGGGAGCCGTCAATACAAGATTTACCACAAACGTATTGCCGACACGTGTCTCCTGCGGGGAGACCCCATGACAGGCGTAAAATTTCATGGTTTCCAGTTCTATTTGTACTGTCATTTTTCGTTATTTTATCTGTAAAAGTAGATAAAGTAAACCTATCTGCAAAAAAATAGTCTATATTTGCGATTAAGCAAACAAACTATTTATGATGGGAATAAAACAAAAAGATGAAAACTCTGCCGGTGGCCTACATAACACCCTCGCCGCCGGAACAAACGTAAAAGGTAATATTATTACAGAAACCGATTTCAGATTAGACGGACAGGTAGATGGCGACATCAATTGCAGTGGAAAAATCGTAGTGGGTCCAAAAGGACGTGTAGTAGGCAACATTATTTCTACCAATGCCGAAATTTTGGGCGAAGTGGAAGGTTCTATACGTATCACAGAAAAACTGATACTAAAAGCTACCGCCAACATTAAAGGAGACGTGTTTACCCAGTCGCTGGAAATAGAGCCAAATGCCCGTTTCAACGGAGTTTGCAACATGTCATCCGATATGACAAAGAAAACAAAAGCCCAGTAATTTACCGGGCTTTTTACTTTTATAGCCTGTTACTTATTTTCTTCCTGAGGCAACAATCAGTTGCGCAACCTTATCATTAAACTCCTCTTTCATCAACAGACTTTCCAACGGTATATGCATCCGGTAGCACCAGTAATGGTTTGAGTTGGCCGGGACATTGATTCGTTCGGCTTCGATGTCTTTCCTCTTCACCGTATCGTCAATAGCAAACCAATCCTGTAAAGGAATAATAGTCAGCATAGAGTTTGTTGCCAGATGGTTTGTGATAATCCGGGAGGCAATTTCCGATGAACATTCCCCGGGAGCCTGCCCTTCATAATGCAATACATTATTATAATAGCGCTGTATCTTTTCGCGATCTTCCTTCCACCAGTTGCGGAGCGGTGACATATCATGGGTAGATGTAGTACAAACAGAATTATACGGCAGACTGAACAAATCGGAAAACTCCCGCTGAGGAGTCTTTGGCATCCGTTCAATCTCCAGACTCAGAATCTGTAACTTGTTCATTACATCAGGTACCGATTCGGGAATCATCCCAAGGTCTTCCCCGCACACCAGCATATTGGTACTGCCCACTAAAGGAGTCAGCCGCTTGAATGCCTGTGCCTTCCAAAAGTCGTTATGACGGTGATAGAAGAAATCCCAATACAGCTGGTCGAAGGCATACTTTTCGGATGTATTCAATTCACTATATATATAGGAATGGCTGGCTGAAATACGCGGATGGAATTTTTCCTTTTCCTGTGGGTCACGCAAAAACAACACTTCATTGGCTATGGCAAACAATCCGTCTTTTATGCGTAAAGAGACTTCGTCTGTTTTCCCATCGAATATGGCTTCTATCTTCCGTTGCGTATCACAGAATGATTTCAGGACGAAATGATTGGATGAAGACTGTGCCAGATAAGTACCTTCTACCTCTTCTGCCAAATCGCCAAACAACTCGGGCAGGAACTTTCGGTTAATATGCGGTGTAGTAAAACGTGCTTCATTGAAAGTTAATCCGTACTGTTCAATCTCTTCCCGGGTAAAAGGCAAAGCCGGATTAAAATGTCCGCAAAGGCCTTGTATATAATCCAACGGAACTTCCCAGATACGGAAAAAGCCTAAGATATGGTCGATACGGAAACAGTCAAAATAGTCGCTCAACTTATGGAAACGTTTCTTCCACCAGGAGAAATGGTCTTTCTCCATAATATCCCAGTTATAAGTCGGAAATCCCCAGTTCTGCCCATTGACAGAAAAGTCATCGGGCGGAGCTCCTGCCTGGCCGTTCATATTGAAATACTGTGGTTCTGTCCAGGCATCGATACTGGTACGATTCACTCCGATAGGGAGGTCGCCTTTCAGGACAATGCCATTCTTACGGGCATAGTCGGATACCGACTTGAATTGAGTATGTAATATGTATTGCAGGAAATAATAAAAGGATATCTCCGGATAGGCGCCGCTGTCTTCCGAGCAAAGTTCGCGTATCTGAGACTTATTATAGATTGCATTCTTATCCCACTTCGTAAAGTCGGAAGTCTGGTACTTCTCACGCAGATAACTGTAAGCGGCATAAGGCATCAGCCAGGATTGGCTTTGTTCAAAAAACTCATGGTATTCCGGACTCGACAGAATGGCTTGTCCTTCCTGACTAAAGAACTCACGGCAATAAGCCAGCTTATATCCTACCGCCGCTTCATAATCGACAAAATCTTTTGCATTCAGCTCTTCCTGTTTTGCCTTGTAGAAGGCAACCCTGTCTGCATCCTTCAGTTCGCCCATCAAAGGCAGGCTGATATACATCGGATGGAGCGCATAAACAGAAATGGCACTGTAAGGATAGGAATCCCTCCAAGTATGGCTCATCGTCGTGTCATTCATCGGCAACACCTGGATAATGCGCTGGCGGGTTTTCTTTGCCCAGTCAACCAACATACGGAGGTCTCCCAAATCACCGACACCGAATCCTTGTTCCGAACGTAAAGAGAATACAGGGATAACTGTCCCCGCACACCGCCACAACGGTAAGTTATCACGAAAAGACAGACCGGAAACCACTACTGTTTCTCCGAAATCCTGCGGAGGCAAGTTCAGCTTCCTGTTTTCGTCTTCCTCCCAATATAATGGTTGGTGTTTGTCATTATCATATACCAGGAACTTATATTCCAACGGATAAATGATATCATTGGCATCCAGGTCGATATGCCAGTCGGGAAAGGTATCGCAACTAAGTATCAACGCTTTATCCGGATGCCAGTTTCCCAGGCATTCCTGGTTTCCGGTGATGGCAACACTCTGCCATTTCTCCACCCGGGGAGCCGATATCTTGATTGTCAGTTTCTTTCCGCTCTTAACAACTCTTTCGTATGTATTACAGGGATGTGCAAACAGACTTTTAGTAAAAGCCGACGAGTAGAATGACAGATTAGCCGGACGTATCTGCCAGTAGTCATATAAAGTATAATGATTGGCATGTCCTTCAAATGTGACCTGATGATTTTTCTCCCACTCTTCAAATATCTGCTTATCGTTTATACTTAAAAAGTAGCGGTATTCTATGGTCTGTTGCGGCGATGTAAGTTCCAACTCCAGCTCAAGCTGCCAGTTTCCATCCCCTTTGTAGTTCATCTCTTTAGCCAAAGCAGGCTCCCATGAGCCAAGCTCCGGAATAGACCCTACTATACATAACTTCTGTCCCCAAACGGTATGGAAGTTTATATTAAAGGTGACTTTCATGTGTATCAAATTTAGTTCCGGAGACGAAGGTATAAAAAATGCGGGGAAAATCCCCGCATTCCTATAAAAATATTTGTTATGTTACGCTTATCCACACTTTGAAGCTCCACAGTTCGTACAGATCAGACACCCTTCCTGATAGATAAGGGTTTCCAGACCACAGTTCGGACACACCTGTCCTTTTACTTCCGTACCATTCGGCAGATACTTCTTCAATGCACGTTCAACCCCATTCTTCCAGGTATTGATCGATTCATTGTTCAGTTCCATTCCCTGAACCAACTTGATAACCTGGTCGATAGGCATGCCGTAACGCAATACGCCGGAGATCAGTTTCGCATAGTTCCAGAATTCGGGATCAAACTTTCCGTCCAGACCTTCGATAGTCATCTTGTAACCACGCTTGTTCTTGAACTGGAAATCATAATGTTTCTTGCCGTCTTCATCATAACTCTTGATGATCGTTCCTTTGGATACATTCTTCGGCAACATGATACCTTCGTCATCATCGGCAAGACCGGTAAAGATCTCATACGGACGACCGTTCAGCAAACCGACAAAAGCAATCCACTTTTCGCGGTTGTTCTGGAACTTCACTACATCAGCTTCCAGTTCACGCGGACGGGTGGAAACAATCACCGGCGGTTGCATGCAATTACAATCATCTTTCTTCTCTTTTTTCTTTTCTGTCGAGAGCAGTACACCTGAACGGGAACCGTCACGGTAAACCGTACAGCCTTTACATCCGCACTTCCATGCTTCAACATACAAAGAATCCACTAATTCTTCCGATACGTCAGCCGGCAAGTTGATAGTTACACTGATAGAATGGTCCACCCATTTCTGGATACGTCCCTGCATCCGGACTTTCTGCAACCAGTCTACATCGTTTGAAGTAGCTTTATAATAAGGTGATTTAGCTACCAACTCATCAATTTCTTCCTGGGTATATTTCTTGATAACGGAATAACCGTTAGCCTGCATCCAGGTTACAAACTTATGATGGAATACGACATATTCTTCGAATGCGTCGCCGGTTTCATCCACAAAATCGACACGCGTTTCCGCATCATTCGGGTTAACCTTACGACGACGTCTGTACACCGGAAGGAATACCGGCTCGATACCGGAAGTTGTCTGCGTCATCAAACTGGTTGTTCCTGTCGGAGCAATAGTCAGACAAGCTATGTTACGACGGCCGTACTTCAGCATATCTTCATACAATCCCGGATCAGCTTCACGCAAACGGTTGATAAACGGATTCTTTTCCTCACGTTTCGAATCATAGATTTCGAAAGCGCCACGCTCTTTAGCCATCATGACGGAAGAACGATAAGCCTCCAAGGCCAATGTCTTCTGAATTTCTTCTGCACACTCTGTAGCCTCATCCGTTCCGTAACGAAGTCCCAAAGCCGCAATCATATCGCCTTCAGCAGTGATACCCACACCGGTACGACGGCCTTGTAGAGTCTTCTTCTGTATCTTTTCCCACAAATGACGTTCCGTTTCCTTCACTTCCATTGATTCCGGGTCAGAATCGATCTTTTCAAGGATCTTCTCGATCTTTTCTGATTCCAGATCGATAATATCATCCATGATACGTTGTGCCAATGCTACATGTTTTTTGAACAGATCAAAATCGAAGTAAGCATCTTTTGTAAACGGATTTAATACATATGAATAAAGATTGATAGCCAGCAAACGGCAACTGTCGTAGGGACAGAGAGGTATTTCACCACACGGATTGGTTGAAACCGTACGGAATCCCAGATCGGCATATGAATCAGGAACAGATTCACGCAAAATAGTATCCCAGAACAAAACACCGGGTTCAGCCGACTTCCATGCATTATGGATGATCTTCTTCCACAAAGCAGCCGCATCGATTTCCTTTACTGTAGTCGGTTCATTTGAATCAATCGGATATTGCTGTTTATATGAAGTTCCGCTAACAACGGAATTCATAAAATCATCATCAATCTTCACCGAAACATTTGCCCCGGTAACTTTTCCCTCAGTCATTTTTGCATCAATAAAGGACTCCGAATCCGGATGCTTAATCGATACACTTAACATCAGCGCCCCACGACGACCGTCTTGTGCAACTTCGCGTGTCGAATTAGAATAACGCTCCATAAACGGCACCAAACCAGTAGATGTAAGAGCTGAATTTTTAACAGGAGAGCCTTTCGGACGGATATGCGACAAATCATGTCCCACACCTCCGCGACGCTTCATTAACTGAACCTGCTCTTCATCAATCCGGATAATTGCACCATATGAATCGGCTTCTCCGTCCAATCCAATAACAAAACAATTAGAGAGTGAGGCAATCTGGTAATCATTGCCAATCCCCGTCATCGGACTTCCTTGCGGAACGATGTAACGGAAATGATCAAATAGGTCAAAAAGCTCCTGCTCTGATAAAGGATTAGGATACTTTTTCTCTACACGGGCAATTTCACTTGCCAGACGGTGGTGCATATCCACGGGAGATTCCTCATAAATATTCCCGAATGCATCCTTCAAAGCATACTTGTTTACCCATACTTTAGCGGCAAGCTCGTCGCCCGTAAAGTAGTCCAGTGAAGCCTTAAACGCTTCATCGAATGTGTAAGTTTTATGGTTCACGATAATTACTGTATTAATAATAGTGCAAGTTTAAGAATACTTTATTTATTGACCAAATTATTAAACAACTAAAATCGAAAAGAATATCAGGTTTTCCAATTCATTTCATACCATATATGAAAATCAACATATTAACATTTCGCAAATCCAAAAATATTTTCCAAAAAGAAAACCACTAACATTTCCATGTTTCCCAAAACAGAAAAAGGATGCCATATAAAACGACATCCTTTCCACCTATATAAAATGATTTATCAACTTCTTAATTTAACCTCGATCTCTTCAACAGACGAACGGAAAGACTTGCTCGTTTCCATCTGGTCCTTGATTGTTTTGCAGGCATGCAATACTGTGGCATGATCTTTCTTTCCTACAATCTTCCCAATATGGGAAAAAGAACAATCGGTATACTTTTTGGCAAGATACATCGTAATCTGACGAGCCTGCACAATCTCACGTTTTCTGGAACGTGTCTGAATGACCGCCTGATCCAGATTGAAATAATTACATACGATTTCCTGAATCATCTGAACAGAGAGCTGTTTTTTCTCCAGACGGACAGCCTGACTTACCACACGTTTAGTCAGAGGCAGATCTATTTCCTTATTATTAATAACAGCATTCGCCATCAATGAAACAAGGATACCTTCCAGGTCACGTACATTTTCAGTAACATTATTCGCAATGAAGTTGAATACCTCATCCGGAATAACAATACCATCATGGTTGATCTTATTCTTCAAGATCTTCTTTCTCAAATCAAGATCCGGACGGCTCAACTCAGCTGTAAGTCCCCATTTCAGACGGGTTATCAATCGCTCCTCCATTCCCTGCAAATCGACAGGTGCCTTATCCGAAGTAAGGATCAACTGTTTTCCCAGCTGATGAAGATGATTGAATATATGGAAGAATGTATTCTGAGTCTTATCCATACCGATCAATTCCTGGATATCATCCAATAGCAGAACATCGATATTCTGGTAAAAATTCAAAAAGTCATTCGTTGTATTCTTACGGATTGCATCAGTAAACTGAACACGGAACAGATGGGAGGAAACATACAATACCTTCTTTTCCGGATGAAGTTCACGGATACGGGTTCCTATGGCATGACACAAGTGTGTTTTACCAACCCCTGACGGTCCGAAAATAAACAATGGATTAAACGTCGTCTTTCCAGGATTCTGTGCAACAGCCTCACCTGCCGTACGTACTAATTTATTGCTGGTTCCTTCAAAATAGTTATCAAAGTTATACTTGGGATTTAACTGCGGATCCAAATCCTGAGGTGCAGTCTGTATAAATGGATTAGGAGCCTTATTCGCATCTTTGGGAGTTATCTTCTTTACTGCTACCGAACCATTCTCTGCCGGATAATCTACGGTACCACCAGTCGTCTTATCTACCATAACACGGTAGTTAAGAATCGTACCCTGACCTATTACACGATATAATGTAACTTTCAATACATTTACGTATTTCTCCTCAAGGTACTCATAAAAGAACTGGCTCGGCACCTGGATCGTAAACTTATTATCCTCATAGGATAAAGGTATGATCGGCATGAACCATGTGTTAAAAGCGGCCTCCGGCACGATGTCTTTAATGACAGCGAGGCATTTATTCCACAATGTCTGATATTCAGTCTGCATGATTTATTACTCTCCCAACTATACTTTTTTTATTTTTCCGACTACAAAGTTTAGAAATTAATTCGGAAAAAAAAAGTGCCGAATTATTTGGTTCTTTTGAATGTTTAATATAGCATTTAGTGTCAACAAGTTATAGAAAACAAGTCTGATTTACAAACACTTAAACACTTACACATCCAAGAGCCCTTTATTTTAGGACACTTTTAATTATTACGCTATCCCACTGTTTCTCATGCAAAAAGGCCCGTAGACTACGTTATTTTCCTCTATCTAAAGACCTTATGCATCTCTAAAAATACGTTTAGACAGTTTTTTCCTTAATTGGAAAAATTCTAAATAAGATTAGATGATTTAATATTCTTTTCGGTTAAAAAACAGAAAAATGAACATATCTTTTCGGATTCTGCTTCAGATCCAGTAACAACCTTGATGCATTTATCATCGTACTATCCAGATTATTATATAAACTTCTGTCATTCAGCAACAACCCTAATGTATTATCCTTCTGGTTCAACTTATCTGTTGTCAGTTGCAGATTTGCCAAAGTCGCATTAATGGAATTGACGGTAGTCGCCAGATCCAAACCTTTTAAACTGGTGCTCACTTCATTAAAATTACCGGTTATCACTTTCAAATCAGACATAATACCCGGCACGTCTTTACTCAGCATAGTATTCAACTGACGAGTAGAAGCCTCCAGGTTACCTGTAGTCTTCGCTATATGATCGAGAGACTGCGTAATAGCCGGATGATTGATCAGTACCTGCAAACCGCCCAGTATAGAATCCAGCTTAGGTAAAAGGGCTTCCACTCCCGGCAGAATCTTCTCCTGCACAGACTGCATCATATCCTCTTCCATCTTCCCTTCAATCGTAGCCCCGGGCTTTAAATAATCCTTTACATATTTATTCAGATGGATATGAAGTTCGCCACCACTCAGAAGCGTCTTTATAATCGTAATGTAACTTCCCGTCGTAAGTTTCATTTCATCATCCAGACTGATCTCTACCGTTATTTTATCTGTATTCTCATAATCATAAACAATACTTCTTACCAATCCCACTTTAAAACCATCGATATAAACAGGACTGGATACCGTCACATCCTTCACATTATGAAATGTAACGAAATAATGATTTACCGGTTTAAATAAATTTATACCTTTCAGATAATTAATCCCGAAATACAGCAACGCCAAACTAATAATACTTACAAGTCCAATCTTTGCCTCTTTGGTCAATATACTTTTCATCCTTTTAAATTATATGTTTCTCTTTTAATACTTTACCTTTTTGCCATCTTTAAATGCTACGATAAAAGCATCTTTAAAGTCTTTAGCAGCCTGTCGGCGCAACTTCCTGATCGAATCGAAATCGGTCGTTTCGCCATAGGTGTATTTATAGATTCCTTTCTCCACAAAGAAGTCTACATTCTTATATCCTTTAAACACTTTTGCCCCCGGAGAAAGTTTTTTATCCGAGGTAAGAATTTGCACTTTATAGACAATTTTCCCTGTTGCATTCGATTTTGTCCGAGTCGCAGCAGTAGTTTGTTTCTTTTGTGAAGAAACCGAAGCATTTTTCTTTTTATTCAGAATATCCTCTTCACTACCGGCAGGCACAGCCTCTTCCGTTGCTTCATATTCAACATAAGACACCTCCGAGCTTGTTATACCCTGCACAGATCCGGATAACCCTCCCTGCTTTCTGTCGTATTCTTTCTTATACCTGCTGAATGCGTCATACAAAGCACTCGCCAACCGGTTTTGCCCATCCGAAGATTTCATAAAACGCTCCTCATCCCGATTCGAAATATACCCCAGTTCGACCAAAACACTTGGCATACTAGTCTTCCTCAAAACCAGGAAACCGGCTTGCCTTACCCCTCTATCTGCCCGTTTTGCCGAGACAAAGCATTTTTGTATCTCTGAAGCAAAACTAACGCTCTGCTCCATATGCTTGTTCTGCATGAACTCAAAAATAATATAGGATTCGGATGAATTCGGATCAAAACCTTCATACTTCTGCTGATAGTCATCTTCCAGCAAAATAGCAGAGTTTTCACGCATAGCCACAGCCAGGTTTTCGTCGGTACGAGCCAAACCTAACGTATAAGTTTCCGTTCCACGAGCAGTGCTACCTTTTTTGACTGAGTTCGTATGGATGGATATAAAAAGATCCGCCTTATTACGGTTAGCTATATTCGCACGTTCATCTAGTTCTATAAAACGATCTGTCTTACGGGTATAAATAACTTTTACATCGTCATGACCGGCGGCTATCTTATCCCCAAGTTTTAAAGCCACAGAAAGATTAATAGCTTTTTCATTAATAACAGTACCGCGAGCCCCAGGGTCCTTTCCTCCATGACCGGCATCAATCACGACAGTAAAAGTCTTCTCTCTCGCTTGAAGTACAGGAAGAGTCAAAAACAAGGCCATCAACAGATTAATATATAGAAAAGATATTCTAGCCACAGTAAACGATTTTATGCAAATTCGGGGCAAATGTAGCATTTTTTTACTGATAAAGAGAAGTCTTTTTCTATAAATAATTAGTCATAGCCGGTTTAACGTCGTTCATTCCGGTATCCGGCTCATAGGATAACAGAACAAAACCAGATGAATCTTTATACAATATAAAAGTAGTCCACCCAACTATATAAAACCACAAAAGGGCAAATCCCGAAGGACTGCCCTTTTCAACTTTATATCGTTTACTGAATTATTCAGAAACCACTTCGAAAGGAATTTCAACAGAAACTTCCTTGTGAAGTTTAAGGATTGCTTTGTAGTTACCTACTTCCTTAACAGCATCCTTAATGTAGATAATCTTACGTTCTACTTCGAAACCAGCTTTTGCCAAAGCTTCAGCAACCTGGATATTTGTAACAGAACCGAAGATTGTACCAGTTGAGCTGGTCTTTGCACCGATAGTCAATGCAACGCCTTCCAACTTTGCTGCCAATGCCTGAGCATCTTCTTTGATCTTAGCCAATTTGTGAGCACGCTGTCTCAGGTTTTCAGCTAATACTTTCTTAGCAGACTCAGAAGCGATTACTGCCTTACCCGTGGGGATTAGAAAGTTACGTCCGTAACCGTCTTTTACTGTTACGATATCGTCTTTGTAACCTAAATTGATTACATCTTCTTTCAAAATAACTTGCATATTCTGTCTCCTCTCTTTTTATTATTTCATTAAATCGGTTACGTAAGGAAGCAACGCCAGGTGACGAGCTCTTTTTACAGCCTGAGCGATACGACGCTGGAACTTCAAAGAAGTACCTGTGATACGACGCGGAAGAATTTTACCCTGTTCGTTCAGGAATTTCTTCAGGAATTCAGGATCTTTGTAATCGATATACTTGATACCGTTCTTTTTGAAACGGCAATATTTCTTTTTCTTAACGTCTACTGAAGGCGGAGTTAAATATCTGATTTCTGATTGAGTTGCTGCCATGATTAATTCTCCTTTACTGTTTCTTTAGATGATTTCAGATTTCTTCTCTTAGCGGCATATTCTGCTGCATATTTGTCCTGGCGGAAAGTCAGGAAACGGATCACACGTTCGTCACGACGGAAGTGAACTTCCAAAGTAGCGATAGTTTCCGGATTTGCCTTGAATTCAACCAGCTGATAGAAGCCTGTTGTTTTCTTGTCGATAGGATAAGCTAATTTGCGCAATCCCCAATTTTCTTCGTTCACGATTTCAGCACCCTGTTCTTTCAGGAGGTTCGTGAATTTTTCTACCGCTTCCTTCATCTGTGCGTCAGACAAAACGGGAGTTAAAATGAAAACGGTTTCATAATTGTTCATAAAACGCTGTTTTATATTTGTTAGTACTTAAAAATTTGCGGGGGCAAAGGTAAGAAGTTTTTCCGAGTATACAACACATTACGTGTTATTTTTTACTCCAAACGTCTGCTACTTCCTCTTTTAATAAACCGGTCTCAGCACATTTCCGTTCGCATCTTCCGGATAAAGCGCACCTTCGGCATCGAGTTGTGCCGTCATTGCTTTTACCATCTTGACCAGTAATTTTGGATTTCTTTCCGACACATCCAATGATTCGCCCGGATCTTTCTTTAGATTATACAGACGGTAACGGGGTTCGGACGGATTTTCCGGATTATAATAATAAATCAGTTTCCAATCTCCTTCTATATAAGTAGTAAAGTAACTTCCCCGATGCTCATGTGGGAAATGCATCAGGACAGTTTCCGGACGGCTATTGTTTCTCTTTCCTTCCAATTGGTCCCGCAGGTCGACACCATCGATAATATGGTCCTTCGGATTTTTTGCTCCGCTCAAAGAAACAAGTGTCGGATAGATATCCATCACTGTACCCATCTGTAACTGGACACCACCGACTTCAATCGGTAATTGTTTTTGAAGCGGATTATTCATATCCGGCTTACCCCAGCAGGCAATAAACGGAACGCGGACACCACCTTCAAATTCAGAGCCTTTCTTTCCACGCAAAGGAGCAGAAGAAGTGTAACCTTTATCATCACCCAAAGGGGCATCGGAACCATTGTCACCCAGAAATATAATTAATGTATTCTCGGCAATCCCTAATTCTTCCAGATGATCCATAATATCACCCAGCGATTTATCCATTCCTTCGATCAACGTAGCAAAATCAGCCGCGACTTTCGGCCTTCCCGTATAACGGTAATGATCGGCAAAACGTTTATCTGCTTCAAAAGGAGAATGAACAGCATAATGGGACATATATAAGAAGAAAGGCTTCTTCTCCCCTACAGCCTCAGTGATCTGCTCATTGGCTTCCAACGTCAGAGCTTCGCTCAGGAATGTATCTGTACCATGATACTTTTCTAATCCCGGTACGGCACGAGCCTTCTGTCCTTTGATATGTCCGTATCCGTTCTCCCCGTAATAACTACCCGGATGCCCGATGGAAGAACCGGCAATATTCACATCAAAACCTATATTCTGAGGCAGTTCACCGTCGCTGTTCTGGCAACCGAAATGAGCCTTGCCGACATGGATCGTTTTATATCCGGCATCGTGCAGCACACGGGGCAATGTTACATCATTCTTCGAGATACCTTTCCAGTTCCAGTCTGTCGGCCCGAAAGGTGTTTTGTTATTTGTTTCAGAATTGATCCAGTTGGTCGTTCTATGTCGGGTCGAGTTCTGGCCGGTCATGATAGATGCACGGGAAGGAGAACTGACACTTTGCGCATAGAAAGTAGAAAAACGAATTCCCTGGCGAGCCATACGCTCCATATTCGGAGTCTGATACCAGTCATTCAGCGGATAACGGACCGGATTACCTGCCTCATCCGTCAGAAACGGAAGCGAAGTATCCATAAGACCCATATCATCGACCAGAAAAACAATAACATTCGGACGTTCCTGTGCCACGAGCGGCTGTCCGGCTAAACATAAAAGAGTTGATACACAAAGAGTTTTTTTCATGATATTTTATTTTAATAATATAAATGAAATCTATTTTTACATGACATATATTCCAACTAGCACTATAGTCTCTCCTGACATAGCATAGCTATCCTTGTTCAGACAGCTCCTTTTTTGACCACTTACAAGAACTTTTCGCAATCACCTTTCAGCATAAAACACCTAAACATCAAGCATTAAAAGAGCATAAAAGCTAAAACTTGACTATAAAAAGTCTCTGGAGAAAACAACCGACATAATTTCTTTTATTTCTGTAACCAACGATTTAGATGATTGCCCGGAGACACGACAACGAACTTATAAAACTGCGATGCCGGTAGAACCTGCAGATCGACCGTATAACTTTTCACGCCGGCCGGAAGTTCCGCGAGCTTAGTCCACTCATCCTTTCCGCCTTCCCTGAACTTATTAGCGGAAGCGGCATAGACTGTGACCGGGGCATTTCCTGTATAGGATTTCCAGGATAATTCCACTGTATTATCATAAGGCAGGGTTTGCAAATCATAAATATCGGTCTGCCCAATAAACGGCATGCCGTCCTGCTCCCAAAGTACAGCCTGCGGGATTTCAAATCCCATATAACGGCAAATGGAAGGAGCGATATCCGTGATAGCCAGGGAGCCTTTTGTAAAATGACTGTTTACAGGGATATTGGTCGATATCCAGGTAGTACGTTCGCGCCAGGACTGCCCTCCGTGACCGTGACCATTCTCTCCGCGTCCGTGATCGGTTGTAACAACAACCATCCATTCTTCATCAAAGTTCGCTTCGCGGTACTTGACGGCTTCCCAGATACGGGCAACCTGATTGTCGGCCTTCCGGACATATTCGTCGAAGAAAGCCCCGTTTCCGGCAATATGCCCAGCGTCGTCGGTGTACCACAGATAAACCCAGCTCAAGTCGGGCGCCTCTTTACAGATACCTTCTGCGGCATCCTTCGATATTTGTTCATCTATATCGAAGATATGCAAATCCTTCTCCTTTTTAGGAAAACGGACTGTATCCAGGTCGTAACCGTCTTTTACATAATCTATTTTAAGATTGTTTGTTTCCTTCTTCCCTTCCCCGATCAACACGGTACGGTTATCCGTCCAACTGGAATAAATGGCTGTTTTATACTCTTTGGGTTGTTCTTTCGCGATTCTAAAGATAGTCCAGTAGTTATAATTGGGTTTCAGGTCCGAATTGCCGCCCACATTATGCTTATTAAACCAAGTAGATGTCAGCAAATTGGTATATCCGATCGCCGAGATCGTAGCGGTCTGGGAATATCCTCCTATCTCACCTCCGGTATAAGCCCTGCCATAGGCTCCCCTCGATGCTATATCAAAAATCGCCGGAGTATGCAGTCTCTCGATCTGGTCGGCAGGAACCCCGTCGATGATTATATACACTGCCTTCTTCGTCTTGGCAAACAAACCGGTGCAACACAGCACCATCAGTAACAAAGAATAAAAACGTCTCATAACTATCTTCCCTTATTGATCATTAATGAAGTCCTAAAAGTACACAATTATTTTATTTAATGAAATAAAGAACAGCATAAATCAAACTAACCGGAAAGACTTGACTCTTTAGCTTGTTTGTCATAGACTTTTCGTATTTTCCTGCCTTATTCTATTTCTTTTGAGCAGGCTCAAAATCAATTTTTAGCTTGCTCATATTTAATTTCCAGCATGCTCAAAATTAAATTCATGCATGCCGGAATGAATAAAAAGACAAGAGGAAAGAACTAAATAGTAATATAGAAAAGATTAAAATACGATGTCTTCCGTTCTAATTGTTTACCTACCTTTGTGACCGGAACAATGATATACCCGTCGCGGTTATAAAAGGAAAACGATTATGAGACGCAAACTTTATTTTACATCTTTACTTATTCTACTGGCAGCCAGCCTGTATGCCCAATATATACCTGATGTACTGGGAGACGGATACCTGCGTCGTACTTTTCAAATGCCCGACGATTACGAAGGGAAAGTGGTCTGTACGCTGGTCAAGAAGCCTCAGTTGCCCGATGTAAAACAGGCGGTCCTGTATATTCATGGTTACAACGATTACTTTTTTCAGAAGCAACTGGGTGATAGCGTGAATGCACACGGTTACAACTTCTATGCGATGGACCTGCGAAAATACGGGCGTTCCATCCTCCCCAACCAGAATCCGTTTTTCTGCAAAAGCCTCACGGAGTATTTCGCAGATATCGATACGGCACTGGCAACCATACATTCGGAAGGGAATGACAGGATCCTGTTGATGGCGCATTCCACGGGAGGATTGATCACACCATTATACCTGGATAGTAAAAAGGATAACCTTCCGGTCGACGGGTTGATATTGAACAGTCCTTTCCTCGACTGGAACTTCGGATGGTTTATGGAAAAAGTCGCTATTCCGGCTGTGGCATTTATAGGGAGATTCTTGCCGAACCTGACCGTACAAGGCTATGGCATTGCATCTTACGCACACAGCCTGTTGAAGCAGTTCAAAGGAGAATGGGAATACGATACAAACTGGAAGATGATTAACGGGCATCCTAAAAAGGCTGGCTGGATAAAGGCTATTCAGGAAGGGCAACGAAAAGTAAGAAAAGGCCTGCACCTGGATTGTCCGGTTCTGGTCATGTCGTCCGACAAGTCATATCCGGAGACTAAAGAATGGCATAACGAATATCTATCTTCCGACATAGTACTGGATGTACACGATATCCAGAAGTATGCTCCGAAGCTGGGAGAGTATGTGACCCGCGACACGATACCGAACGGCATCCATGACCTGATACTCTCCGAAAAAGAATCCCGCGACCACACCTACCGGACGGTTTTCGACTGGATGAACCGGAAAGGCTTCTGATTATTTTCTTCCGAGAGCCGAGATATGTTGCTTCATCTGGTTATTCATATCTTCCAGAATGTAACGGTTGACATAACTAAAGCTAAAACGGAAAAAGTAATCGCGTAACGTCCCGGCATTGGCGGGAGAAGCCAGGCTATGCAGATGGTTCAGCGCGATAAAAGTATACCCCTCACGGGAGATGCGGTTGTAAAACTCAATTTTAGTCCGGTCCAGTGCGATAATATCCCCGTCGCTTTCGGCGAAACCGTTCATCGCTTCCTCCCAAGTGATCTGCGTACGTTCTTCATAAACGGCCCAGCGGTACACATCCTTGCCGTTTACCTTTTCGGGCAGTGTGTTCGAATGGTGAACCAGGATATAGTCGTTCCGCATATCGCTGTCACTGTGAATCCAGATATCCAACACCTTATATTGTGCTGAGTTATCGAACTTGATATATCCGTTCTTGCATATCTGAGGAGAAAAGACATTCCGTTCCACATCCGTGAAATAGATCAGGTTGCCGCCAAAGAAGTCTTTTCTGGAGACAAACTCGGAAAAGAGTTTTATGATCTTTGCCTGGTCCGAACAATGAACAAACTCGGGAAGTTCCTTAGGAAAGTTCTTCCGGCAGATCAGGCTGAACTCTTTCAATAATTCACTCGGATCACGTTCTTTCTGGATCTCTACAAAAGCCAATATCTCATCCACCGAACGGAAGCGCCGGCTGTTATCCTGTGTCAGACAACGTTCCACGATCTGGTCATACAGTTTCAATGCCGGGAAAACCTTGCTTATGCCAGCATCGTTACTGATATTTCCGAAAGCATACCATTGCAGTACCTCTCCGATCGCGGTGATATCTGAATAACCGGCATCGTTATTCTCCAGAATAGAGACATCCGTCAGGACAAAATCATTATGATCGTCCACCAGGATATTACGGGGAGTTATAGCTCCATGGCTGATTCCCATGCTATGTAGGAACTGTACGGTGTTCGTCAGGAAACGGAACAACTTTAGGAAAGTATCCATCGAAAGTATACTCCGGTATTCTTCCAACGAACATTTATACAATTTCATCACAAGGACCGGTATTTCCTCCCCTTCGACAGTTACGATATCAAAGTCGGCATACTGGACAATGTTATTTCTTGTCTCCAGAAGCGATATTTCCAGGTATCTTGCTTTAAGTTTATTTAACCACTTCCCTTTTCTTGAGTCATCGCCATTAAACAAAAAGAATTTCAAGGCAACATCTTTTCCATTCATTCTCGCTTTGAAGACTATGCCTGCCTCATTCCTCCCTAAAGGTTTGGAATCTAACTGACATTCCCCCAAAGATAATGAAATTCTATACTTTTCAGCATCAAGAAATTCAAACAAAAGTAGCTTATCATCCATATCAAACGTTGTAAATCAAGCAGTGACAACAAAGATACAATTATATTTGTATTTTTATAATGCTTAAGCTTCTTTTTTAAATGAGTCTCTTGAAGCATTATATTTATCATTACCTTTGTTGCGGACAAAAAAGTAAATTAAATGAAAGCCTTACATATTATATTAATAGGAATAAGTTTGCTTAGTATTTCTGTTCGCAGTTATTCCCAGATCAACAAGATACAAGATTCCACAATTTATAAAGCCGAGTTGTTCGGTTCGGCAGCAACCGGTTCGAACACCCCGTTCTGGATGGTCAGCAACCGCTATGGAGTTGTTCCGTTGGATGCAGGAAACGGGCTTTTGAATGCAGGAGTTTTTCATAACCAACATTTCGGTTCGAAGTTCTACTGGGGCGCAGGGTTGGATCTCGTTGCAGCCGTACCACGCCACCGTAATGTTTTCATTCAACAGGCTTATGCGGAAATAGGATACAGAAGCATGCTGCTCAGCATTGGAAGTAAGGAACGGTATAATTCGTTATGGGACCGTAACCTGAGTTCGGGTGATATGACTCAATCGGCTAATGCCCGTCCTATCCCGGAAATTAATATCAGTATGCCTGAATTTACGTTAGTTCCCTTAACTAAAGGGTGGCTACAGGTGAGAGGTGATTTTGCCGTAGGTAAGTCATTCGATACCGATTACCTGAAAAATTTCGCCAACTCGAAACAGACTTACGTGAAGAATGTATTATGGCATCATAAATCCTTCTTCTTCCGCATTAAGGACACAGAAAATAATTTTCCTTTATCCTTCACAGCCGGTGTTCAGCATTTTGCCCAATGGGGAGGTACTTCCACTAATCCCAGAATCGGCAAGCAACCACAATCTTTTAAAGATTTCATAAGAGTAGTTTTCGGACAAAAGGGTGGCGACGACGCAACAGCATCCGATCAGATCAACGTACTGGGCAGCCATTACGGTTCTTACGATTTCAAATTAAGTTACACACAAAAGGACTGGGGAGGACATTTTTATTATCAACATTATTTCAATGATAAGTCGGGGATGGAGTTTGCCAATAAAACGGACGGCTTATGGGGTATTCAAGTCGATTTACCGACTATTCCCTGGCTAAATAAAATTGTAGCCGAATATCTGGTAACAATGAATCAAAGTGGACCGATGCACTTTATCACATTCGACCGTGATAAATGGAAAGGCGGCCGCGGAGGTGGAAACGATGATTATTATAATAATGGAGAATACCGGACTGGTTTTTCTTATTTTAACCGTGGAGTAGGTTCACCGCTGATTCCCGCACCGGAATATAACACAGACGGTACTTTAGGCTTTGAGAACAACCGTGTTAAAAGCTGGCATTTCGGAGCAGAAGGCAATATTAACGCACTCCTGTCCTACCGCGTATTATTCACGGCAATGAACGGTTGGGGGACCTCTTATATCCCATACCTGAATAAGAAATACGGAACTTCCAGCCTGGTCGATATCAACTACACGCATCCCCGGTTAAAAGGATGGCAGTTTACCGGATCAGTTGCAGCCGATACCGGAACGATGCTGGGCAAGAGTGTCGGGTTCAGTCTGGGTGTAACCAAGACTGGTTTATTGAAAGCATGGAACTAATTTCACTTATACTTCTCCCATAAGGCAGAAGCAATGATCGCCTGCGTCCGGTCTGCAAATTGCTGCATCCCTTTATGGGAAGGGTCCATATCTTCGGTTGAAATAGCCGGATGAATGATCATCTCCATTTTATGCCGATGCACATTCAGCGATCCGATCGGCAAAACATCAAAAGGTCCGTTCAATGTAATCGGCACAATCGGCAAATGTTGATCGAGAGCCATCTGGTAAGCACCTTTTTTAAAACGGATCATTTTCCCGGTATAGGTCCTTGAACCTTCCGGAAAGACAACAACAGAGGCACCGTTTTTGAGACACCGTTCCGCCTCCTGCACACTGCGGGCTGCTGCTTTAGGCGTAGAATTATCCACAAATATAAAACCAGCAGCACGACAGGCGGCTCCCACAAAAGGAATCTTTCCGATACCAGCCTTCATCACCCACTTGATCGGGACGCCCAGAAAACCATAAATAAGAAAAATATCAAATGCCCCCTGATGGTTTGAGACAAACACGTATGATTGTTTACGATCTATATTTTCCCGACCTCTTACTTTTACGGGACAGAGTGCCAGATAACATGTCAGCCGGGACCAGATCATACCCGGATAATAAGCAAAAATCTTTTCTCCCCCCAGCAAACAACCAGCGATGACAGTTAAGGCTGTAACGATCGTGAGCACCAGAAAGACAGGCACAAAAAACAGCCATAAATAAACTAAGTAAAGTATTCGTATCATATATAACTGTATTGATCCTACAAATATAACCGCTAAATTTGATGGATTCATTATTTTTATTCTAAAATATTTTTGCAATCGGGTTATTATTACTTTATTTGCGGTAGAAAAGAAAATTATTATAAAAACATCTATAACCATGAGCGAATTAGTCAAAAATCTTGGGGTAATCGTACTCCTAATCGGTGTAATCATCCTTGCTGTACCGGCTATTACCGGAGGTGTAACCAACACTATCCTTATCGCAGGTTTGGCAGTTATCATCCTTGGTTACGTCGGTCACATTGTTATCAACAAGAAGATGGAGTAACACACACAAGCTTCAAAAAATTAAAAAGGGATCGTTTCTGATAATTGAAACGATCCCTTTTTAGTTTAAAACACGATAAATCAGGCTTCCCCCTGAACGCCTCCCATCGGTGGAATAAAATCTTCAAAATTAGCCGTCTTATTTCCTCCTTTCAACTGTTCTTCATATTTTGCCAGGTTATCCTGCAATGCAAAAAACAAGCGCTTTGCATTATCCGGAGTCAGGATCACACGACTTTTCACCTGTGCCTTCGGAGCTCCCGGTACCACACGGATAAAGTCGAGTATAAACTCTGATGTTGAATGTGAAATAATTGCCAGGTTTGCATAAGTACCCTGTGCCATTTCTTCTGACAGTTCTACCTGTATCTCGTTAGAAGGTTTGTTATTGTTCTCCATTTTCTTTATGTTTTATGTTTAACAAATCGAACGCAAATATACTGATATAAGAAGTATCCATGAAATATATTGGAAATAAAAAGGGCCACCTTCACAGGCGACCCTTTTCCAGTTGTGTTTTTAATTCTCAATTCTTTAGACCAATGTAAAAAAAATACCTTATTGTGTTTAATATTTATTATCCTGACTTTTAGGCTAAGGTTTTTTCTGTTCAGACGTATATCTACATTCAGAACGATACAAAGATACAAACTGTAGAAAAAAACACCAAACACAAATTAGTCATTAACTAATATTCCTCCGATAATTAACAAAATAAAACACATATAAAATAGGTTATAAATAGATTTACTCCGAAGTGCATTCCATTACAGACCAATATTTTCTATTTAATTACCAAAGTTGCAATAACCGGACAATGATCGGACGGATACAGATGATTAAGTGTATCTGTAAGCACACCGTTAATCAAAACCTTTATGTCTCCTTTCATGAAAATATAGTCGATCCATTCTCTCTTTTCAAGAGGAATACGTCCGTAGTCATGGAAAGTCCATTCCGGGCCATATTTCAAATCTGCCACTTCACGGGTATGGATCACATGGCGCGGATCGCTTTTATCTGTCAATACTTTTATCGGATCATCATCCGGAGTCGCATTAAAGTCGCCTGTAACAATAACCGGTAAGCCTTTAGATAGCTTATGTGCTTCTTCAAGCACTAAAGAAGCTCCCTCATGGCGGGCTACTTTTCCCATATGATCCAGATGAGTGTTCAGGAAGAAAAACTTTTTCCCGGATTCTTTATCTTTAAAGATACCCCAGGTAGCAACACGTTCGCAAGCTGCATCCCAGCCTTTTTTACCTACGGCATTCATATCTTCGGCCAACCAGAAATTACCACTGTCTTCAAGTTCGAAACGGTCTTTTTTATAGATAATCGGAGCATATTCACCTTTGGTCTTTCCATCTTCCCTACCAACACCGACATAGGCATATTCCGGCAGACGTGTCAAAAGATCCGTAAGCTGGTGATTCAATACTTCCTGCGCTCCAAAGATATCCGTATTATAAAATTTAACCAGATTAGCCGCTAAATCCTTTCGGTTACTCCACTGATTATCTCCGTCAGCATTCGTATCCATACGAATATTGAACGTCATTACCTTCAAAGGAGCAACCGGCTGTTTAGCCGACAAAAAGCCTGCAAACAATAATACAGACAGAATACTTAACAAAATCTTTTTCATATGTAAATAAATTGCGCTCCCTATCTCAAGAGAGCCGTTTAAACCATTAATAAATTGATTTTTTTAGAGTTCAGACAAAACAAAAGAGAGCACTTGTATAGATACAAATGCGGTTGGCTATTATCTTTGGGCATTTTATAATTTTACAACAGCTAAGAAAAAAAATTTCATACACGCGTTAAAGGACTCGCAGTCTTGACCGCTTAGCAGTTGAGATCAGTTTCATGAGCGACCTCTTGCTGTTTCTTACGACAACAAGCCAGTAAAAATCGACCTTCTCTATGTTTTTAACCTACTTCTGGGATTGGACCATCATCACGGCTGATTTTAACTTTATAGCCAAGTGCTTCCAGCTCTTTCTTCAAGTAATTTTTCCGTTTCTGCTCCATCCTTTGGTTGAGATATTCCGCACCGAGTTCCTTATACTCACAAGCCTCTTTCAGTACATGCCATACCGATTTCAGGATCGAGTGTCCTACTGCTACTAAAGCCCTCTTTTTCCCTCGACGGGCGGCTAAACGGTGATAACGTGCACTGTAAAAGGTGTTCTTGGTACGGGTGGCTGCCCACGCAGCCTCCGTGATTACGGCTTTCAACTGTTTGTTGCCATGGGTGGTTCTACCACTTTTTTTTTACCTGCGCTCTCGTTATTGCCTGGACAGACACCGGCCCACGAAGCCAGGTGCTTTTCGGTTGGAAAGGCTTCCATATCCACACCTATCTCTGCTATCAGGTCTTCAACCGTTTTCCGGCTAAGTCCGGGGATCTTCTGCAAGAGTTCCATCACATTCTCATAAGGAGATAAAACCTCTTTTATACGGCAGGTAAGGTCAGCTATGATGGCTTTCGTCTGTTCCATATCTTTACGGATGGTCTGCAACATATAGATGTGATGCGGTTCTATAAAGCCTTCACAAGCCTGATAAAGAAGTTCCGGACTGGCTTCAAGTTTTTTATGATAGATGCAAGTTATCTCATCCATTGTTACATGACCCTTATCGATCAACATATCTATCAGCTTGTTCGCCACGACTCCGTCCAGGCTGCACACCACGCTGGAAAGTTTGATGTTACAATCTTCCAGGATACGAACAATACGGTTTTTCTCAGAAGATACATGCTGGATCAACTTGTTACGGTAACGGGTTAAATCACGAAGCTCACGTTGTTCACGCTCCGGGATATAACTCGGTTTCAACAAACCTGCTAAAAGCAGTTTGCAAATCCAGGCACTATCCTTTTTATCCGTTTTGTGCCCGGGAACATACTTGATGTGCCGTGCGTTCACGATCCAGACTTTCATATCTGGACATTCAAGAATCTTATAAACCGGCTTCCAGTAAACACCGGTACTTTCCATGGCTACATGCGTAATGCCACTGGATAATAACCATTCTTTTAATTCTGTCAAAGAACTACTGAAGGTCTTGTAACTGCGGGTTTCAGTTTTGAGACCTTCGCCACTTATCGTAGCAACTACCATGTCCTTGTGGACATCTATTCCACAACCCCGGAGGATGACTTGTTCAAAAGGTACTGTTTTCATTGCATTCGTTTTTTCGAGTGAATGACACTAAAGTAAACAATACCCCCCTATTTACATTCTCTTGGACGAAATTTATTTCATGGATGTTTCATGATACTTTATATAGTTAGTTAATATAGGCGACAGACAAAAGTAAGAGTTCTATACTGATTAAGCAAATTACTAAAAACAAAAAAGGCTTCCGGAAATAAACCGAAAGCCTTCTTTTATATTATATGATAAGCTATTTACTCATCATCTCTGTCCATCGCATTGAAATCAACAACATTCTTGCGGTTGGCAAAGATACGTTCGAATTCATCTTTAGCACCGACAACCAACTTGTCGAAATCTCTCTGACCTGTACCAGCCGGGATCAAGTGACCGCAGATAACGTTTTCTTTCAAACCTTCCAGACGGTCTACCTTTCCGTTGATAGCAGCTTCGTTCAACACCTTCGTAGTTTCCTGGAAAGATGCGGCAGACATAAAGCTGTTTGTCTGCAATGCAGCACGTGTAATACCCTGAAGGATCTGATTTGCAGTAGCAGGAACAGCGTCACGAACTTCTACAAGTTTCATGTCACGACGTTTCAACATACTGTTTTCGTCTCTCAGCTTACGGGCTGTTACGATCTGACCAGCCTGCATTGTCTGAGAATCTCCCGGATCCATAACAACTTTCTTGCCCCAGATACGATCGTTCTCATCCATTACTTCCAGCTTATCAACCACCTGCTGTTCCAGGAAGCGAGTATCTCCCGGATCAACCACTTCTACCTTACGCATCATCTGACGAACGATAACTTCGAAGTGTTTGTCGTTAATCTTCACACCCTGCAGACGGTAAACGTCCTGTACTTCGTTCACGATATATTCCTGAACAGCCGTCGGGCCCTTGATAGCAAGGATATCCGAAGGAGTGATAGCACCGTCGGACAACGGCATACCGGCACGGATATAGTCATTTTCCTGAACCAAAAGCTGTTTTGACAATGGCACCATGTACTTCTTCACTTCACCCAATTTAGAGGTTACAGTGATTTCACGGTTACCACGTTTGATCTTACCGAATCCAACTTCACCGTCGATTTCAGAAACGACAGCCGGGTTAGACGGGTTACGAGCTTCAAACAACTCGGTAACACGGGGAAGACCACCGGTGATATCACCAGCCTTACCTACTGCACGCGGTATCTTAACCAAAACTTCACCAGCCTTAACAGGATCGCCGTTCTCTTTGACAACGTGAGCGCCCAGCGGCAATGAATAGTTTTTCAGATAATTACCGTTTTCATCAACGATGTGAGCAGCCGGAGCTTTTGTCTTATCCTTAGACTCGATAATGATCTTTTCTTTCAAACCTGTAGTTTCGTCACTTTCAACTTTGTAAGTAACACCTTCTACAACGCTTTCAAATTCGATCTTACCGGAAACTTCCGATACGATAACGGCATTGAACGGGTCCCATTCAATAATTACGTCCCCCTTGCTAATCTTGTCTCCGTTATTGAAGAACAATTTAGAACCGTAAGGGATATTATGAGTCAGTAATACAATCTTCGTATTCGGATCAACGATACGCATTTCAGCCAGACGGCTTACTACTACCTGATACTTCTTACCTGCTGATGCATCATCAGCTTCTACGGCACGAAGTTCGTCGATTTCCAGAATACCGTCGTATTTAGATGTAATACTGTTTTCTGTTGCAATGTTAGATGCGATACCACCGACGTGGAATGTACGCAGTGTCAACTGTGTACCCGGCTCACCGATAGACTGTGCTGCGATAACCCCGACAACTTCACCCTTCTGAACCATACGGCCTGTAGCCAGGTTACGTCCGTAACACTTAGCACAAACACCTTTCTTGGATTCACAGGTAAGTACCGAACGGATTTCCACACTTTCGATAGGAGAATCCTGGATCAGCTTAGCAGCGTCTTCGCGAATTTCTTCACCGGCAGCAACAATCAATTCACCAGTCAACGGATGCTGGATATCATGAACAGATACACGTCCCAGGATACGTTCATACAGAGAAGCGATAACTTCTTCGTTATTCTTCAATTCCGTACAAATCAGACCACGAAGCGTACCACAGTCTTCTTCATTGATGATAACGTCATGCGATACGTCTACCAGACGACGAGTCAGGTAACCGGCATCGGCAGTCTTCAACGCGGTATCGGCCAAACCTTTACGAGCACCGTGGGTAGAGATGAAGTACTCCAACACAGACAAACCTTCTTTAAAGTTTGAAAGGATTGGGTTTTCAATAATCTGACCACCTTCAGCACCACTCTTCTGCGGTTTTGCCATCAAACCACGCATACCGGACAACTGACGAATCTGTTCTTTAGAACCACGGGCACCAGAGTCCATCATCATGAATACAGAGTTAAATCCGTCGTTATCATTAGTAAGCTGTTTCATAAGGATATTAGACAACTTACTGTTGACATGTGTCCAAGTATCGATAATCTGGTTGTAACGTTCGTTGAAGGTAATGAAACCCATGCTATAGTTAGCCAGAATCTGTTCCACTTCATCGTAACCTTCTTTTACCAAGTCATCTTTTTCTGGCGGAATAAGCACGTCGGCCAGGTTGAATGACAGACCGCCCTTAAATGCCATGTAGTAACCCAGGTTCTTGATATCATCCAGGAACTGAGCCGTACGGGCAACACCACATATCTTGATTACTTTACCGATAATATCACGTAAAGATTTCTTTCCTAATACTTCATTGATATAACCAACTTCGAAAGGAACGAATTCATTTACCATCAAACGACCGATAGATGTTTCGATCATTTTACGCACCAGCTTGCCATCTTCTTCTACGTTATCAACGTAAACCTTGATAGGTGCATGGATATCTACTTTCTTTTCGTTATATGCAATAGTCGCTTCTTCCGGTCCGTAGAATACCAGACCTTCTCCTAATGTACCCTTACGCATCTTGGTGATATAATACAGACCAAGCACCATGTCCTGAGAAGGAACGGTGATAGGCGCACCATTAGCCGGGTTCAAAATGTTATGAGAAGCAAGCATCAGCATCTGTGCTTCCAGTACAGCTTCATTTCCTAAAGGCAAGTGAACAGCCATCTGGTCACCGTCGAAGTCGGCGTTGAATGCCGTACAAGCCAACGGGTGCAACTGGATAGCCTTACCTTCGATCAGTTTAGGCTGGAATGCCTGGATACCCAAACGGTGCAGTGTCGGTGCACGGTTCAGCAACACAGGGTGACCTTTCATTACATATTCCAGGATATCCCAAACAACCGGTTCCTTACGGTCCACAATCTTCTTGGCAGACTTAACCGTTTTAACGATACCGCGTTCGATCAATTTACGGATAACGAAAGGTTTATAAAGTTCGGCAGCCATATTCTTCGGCAGACCGCACTCATGCATTTTTAATTCAGGACCTACAACGATAACCGAACGGGCAGAGTAGTCAACACGTTTACCTAACAAGTTCTGACGGAAACGACCTTGTTTACCTTTCAAACTGTCGGACAATGACTTCAACGGACGGTTAGCATCTGTCTTAACGGCACTCGATTTACGAGAGTTGTCGAACAGAGAGTCCACAGCTTCCTGAAGCATACGTTTTTCATTACGTAAGATTACTTCCGGAGCCTTAATATCGATTAATCGTTTCAGACGGTTATTACGGATAATAACACGACGATACAAATCATTCAAGTCGGATGTAGCGAAACGTCCGCCATCCAACGGAACCAACGGACGCAATTCCGGCGGAATAACAGGAACGACCTTTACGATCATCCATTCCGGTTTGTTACGGCCTCTGGATGCACGGAAAGATTCAACAACCTGCAAACGTTTCAACGCTTCGTTCTTACGTTGCTGTGAACCGTCCGTACTTGCACGGTGACGCAGTTCGTAAGATAGAGAATCCAAATCCAGACGAGCCAGCAAATCATAAACGGCTTCAGCACCGATCTTTGCAATGAACTTGTTAGGATCCGTATCTTCCAGCATCTGGTTTTCCTTTGGCAGGTTATCCAGAATCTGCAAGTATTCTTCTTCCGAAAGCAGGTCTAATTCAGCAACAGTGTCTACACAACCCGGCTGAATAACCACATAACGTTCATAATAAATGATAGAATCCAGTTTCTTGGTAGGCAAGCCTAACAGATACCCGATTTTGTTGGGTAGAGAACGGAAATACCAGATATGAGCGACAGGAACAACCAGATGGATATGTCCCATACGTTCGCGACGCACTTTCTTCTCTGTAACTTCTACCCCGCAACGATCGCAGACAATACCTTTATAACGGATACGCTTGTATTTTCCGCAATGACACTCATAGTCCTTGATCGGACCGAAGATACGTTCGCAGAAAAGACCGTCGCGCTCAGGTTTGTACGTACGATAGTTAATCGTTTCCGGTTTCAGAACTTCACCACTAGAGTTTTCAAGAATCTCTTCAGGAGAAGCCAGACCGATGGTTATTTTTGAAAAGTTACTCTTTATCTTGTTTTCTTTTCTAAAGGCCATATTGTTTATTTATAAAGAGTTATCAATAGATAAAGTAGATGAGCCGAAACCCACCTACTTATATTGTTGTTGAATTAATCCAGAGTAAAGCTTAAACCTAAACCTCTCAGCTCATGGAGCAATACATTCAGAGATTCCGGAATACCCGGTTGTGGCATCGGATCACCCTTCACAATTGCTTCGTAAGCTTTAGAACGTCCTACAACGTCGTCAGACTTAATTGTAAGAATTTCCTGAAGAACATGTGCGGCACCGAAGGCTTCCAGTGCCCAAACTTCCATTTCTCCGAAACGCTGACCACCAAACTGAGCTTTACCACCCAGAGGCTGTTGAGTAATCAAAGAGTACGGACCGATTGAACGGGCGTGCATCTTATCATCAACCATGTGACCCAGTTTCAGGAAGTACGTAACACCTACGGTTGCCGGCTGGTCGAAACGCTCACCGGTTCCACCATCGTACAGGTAAGATTTACCATACCGAGGAATACCAGCTTTGTCAGTCATCTCGTTCAGGTCATCCAGTGATGCACCGTCGAAAATCGGAGTAGCAAACTTCACTCCCATCGTTCTACCGGCCCAACCTAATACTGCTTCAAAAATCTGTCCCAGGTTCATACGGGAAGGCACACCCAGCGGGTTCAAGCAGATATCAACCGGAGTTCCGTCTTCCAGGAACGGCATATCTTCCTGACGAACGATCTTGGAAACAATACCTTTGTTACCGTGGCGACCGGCCATCTTATCACCTACCTGAATCTTACGTTTCTTAGCAATGTAAACCTTTGCCATCTGAACGATACCTGTCGGCAGTTCATCACCGATAGTAAGGTCGAATTTCTTACGTCTCAGTTCGGCATCCAGTTCTTTATATTTCTTCAGATAGTTCAGGATCACCTGCTTGATAAGTTCGTTCTTATCAGCATCGGCAGTCCATTTACTAACCTGAACAGCATTGTAATCCAGATCTTCCAAAGCCTTGCGACCAAACTTAGCGCCCTTCGCAATCACTTCAGTATTCATGTAGTCTTTAACACCCTGAGAAACTTTATTGTTAGTAAGCGTCAATAACTTTTCTACCAGTAAGTTCTTCAGGTCGGCCATCTTCATTTCGTATTCTTCATCCAACTTCGGAAGAATAGCCTTATCTGTCAATCTAGACTTACGTTTCTTAACAGCTTTAGAGAATAAAGCCGTATCGATAACAACACCACGAAGAGACGGAGTCGCTTTCAAAGAAGCATCTTTCACATCACCAGCCTTATCACCGAAGATTGCACGCAGCAATTTTTCTTCAGGAGAAGGATCCGATTCGCCCTTCGGAGTAATCTTACCGATCAGAATGTCACCCGGTTCGATACGGGCACCCACACGAACAATACCTCTTTCATCCAAATCTTTGGTAGCCTCTTCACTAACATTAGGGATATCGGATGTAAGCTCTTCCATACCACGTTTAGTTTCGCGCACTTCTAGGATATATTCATCCACGTGAACAGAAGTAAAGAAGTCCTCACGAACCATACGTTCGTTCAGTACGATAGCATCCTCATAGTTGTAACCTTTCCAAGGCATGTAAGCCACTTTCACGTTACGTCCCAAAGCAAGTTCACCCAGTTGAGTCGAATAACCCTCAGTCAGGATATCACCAGCCTCTACACGTTGGCCACGGTGACAAATCGGACGAAGGTCTACAGTCGTACTCTGGTTAGTCTTACGCCACTTCGGAATAACATAGGTCTTAACCGCATCTTCGAAGCTTACGAAATCTTCGTCTTCAGTACGGTCATATTTAATCTTGATACAAGTTGCATCAACAAAAACAACTTCACCGGCACGTTCTGCCATAATCTGAGTACGGGAGTCGCGAGCAACCTGTGCTTCGATACCTGTACCAACGATCGGAGCATCCGTACGCAACAAAGGAACTGCCTGGCGCATCATGTTAGATCCCATCAATGCACGGTTAGCATCATCATGTTCCAGGAACGGAATCAAAGAAGCTGCGATAGAAGCAATCTGCTGCGGAGCAACGTCCATCAAATCTACTTCTGAAGGCGGCACAACAGGGAAGTCTGCTTCAAAACGAGCTTTAACCCTTTCTAGAATAAACTTACCGTTTTCATCCAACGGAGCATTACCCTGTGCAATGGTCATTTCTTCTTCCTCTTCCGCTGTATAATATTGCAAAGAATCTTCTGAAAAATCTACCTTACCATCCACAACTTTACGATATGGGGTAGATATAAATCCCAGGTCATTGATTTTTGCATACACACAAAGAGAAGAGATCAAACCAATGTTCGGTCCTTCCGGTGTTTCAATCGGACAAAGACGGCCATAGTGTGTATAGTGAACGTCACGAACCTCGAATCCGGCACGCTCTCTTGACAAACCACCCGGTCCAAGGGCAGACAGACGACGTTTGTGAGTAATTTCAGCCAACGGGTTTGTCTGGTCCATAAACTGCGACAAAGCATTCGTTCCGAAGAAGGAGTTAACCACAGAAGAGATAGTCTTCGCGTTAATCAAATCGATCGGAGTAAATACTTCATTGTCGCGAACGTTCATACGCTCACGTACAGTACGTGACATACGAGCCAGACCGATACCGAACTGGTTGTATAACTGTTCACCTACAGTACGAACACGACGGTTACTTAAATGGTCGATATCATCCACGATCGCTTTTGAGTTAATCAATTCGATCAGATACTTGATGATCTCGATTATATCTTCTTTTGTCAAAACCTTAACATCATCACTGGTAGTAAGGTTCAACTTTTTATTAATCCTATAACGGCCTACTTCACCTAAATCATAACGTTTTTCAGAGAAGAACAGGTTCTGTATAACTTCACGGGCACTTGCTTCGTCTGCAGGTTCTGCATTACGCAACTGACGGTAAATATATAATACAGCCTCTTTTTCAGAGTTACTGGGGTCTTTCTGAAGCGTATTATAGATGATTGCATAATCTGAAAGATTCTGGTCTTCACGATGTAACAATACATTTTGTGTACCTGATTCCAGAATTGCTTCAATACTGTCGCTATCCAACACCGATTCACGGTCGATGATAACGTCATTACGTTCAATAGAAACAACTTCGCCAGTATCTTCATCTACGAAATCTTCCACCCAGGTTTTCAATACACGGGCAGCCAGCTTACGACCGATCAGTTTCTTCAGGTTTGCTTTTGAAACTTTTACTTCTTCAGCCAGGTTAAAGATTTCAAGAATATCTTTATCGCTTTCAAAACCAATAGCTCTTAAAAGGGTAGTTACAGGTAATTTCTTTTTACGGTCGATATATGCATACATCACATTGTTAATGTCTGTTGCAAATTCGATCCATGAGCCTTTAAACGGAATGATACGTGCTGAATACAATTTCGTTCCGTTGGCATGTGTACTCTGACCAAAGAATACGCCCGGAGAACGATGTAACTGTGAAACAACAACACGCTCAGCACCATTTATCACAAAAGTACCGCGATCAGTCATATAAGGGATCGGGCCCAGATATACATCCTGGATAACCGTATCGAAATCCTCATGATCCGGGTCTGTACAATACAGTTTTAACTTTGCTTTTAAAGGCACACTATAGGTTAATCCGCGGGCAATACATTCATCTATGCAGTAACGGGGCGGATCGATATAGTAATCTAAGAACTCCAACACAAAGTTGTTTCTGGTATCTGCAATAGGGAAATTCTCTGCAAACACCTTATACAAACCCTCCTTCTTTCTCTTCTCAGGAGGTGTGTCAAGTTGAAGAAAGTCTTGGAATGACTTCAATTGAACTTCGAGAAAGTCCGGATACGGAAACTGATTCTTAATCGAAGCAAAATTAACTCTTTGGTTTTCAGCTGTTGAAGACATCTAGTAAGGAATTTATTGAACTTATTGAAATTATAGACACAAAAAGGTTAAGAATCTCCTTTTAGGGAGACTCTTAACCAAATCACCTGGAAACCAGGTTATAAATACTATTTAAGCTCAACTTCAGCTCCAGCTTCTTCCAACTGTTTCTTTAATCCTTCAGCGTCAGCTTTAGCGATTCCTTCTTTGATTGCGCTAGGTGCACCGTCAACTAAATCTTTAGCTTCTTTCAAACCAAGACCAGTTAATTCTTTTACTGCCTTAACAACAGCCAATTTATTAGCACCAGCTGCTTTCAAAATTACATCGAAAGAAGTCTTTTCTTCTTCTGCAGCAGCAGCGCCACCAGCAGCAGGACCAGCAACAGCAACAGCTGCAGCAGCAGGTTCAATACCATATTCTTCTTTAAGGATTGTAGCCAGTTCGCTAACTTCTTTTACGGTCAGGTTTACTAATTGTTCTGCAAAAGCTTTCAAATCTGCCATTTTTGTATGATTTAAATGATTGTTTACTGTAAAATATTAAATAATTATCTTTCTTCCAAAGTCTTCAACAGACCATGGATAGTTTGTCCTGATGACTGAAGAGCAGAGATAACGTTCTTCGCCGGAGATTGCAACAATGCAATAACGTCGCCGATAAGTTCGTTTTTGCTCTTGATATTTACAAGGGCTTCCAGGTTTTCAGCACCGACATAGAAACTTTCCTGTACATAGGCAGCTTTCAATTCCGGTTTAGCCACTTCGCCTTTCTTGGCACCTTTAGTAAATTCTTTTATCAGACGAGCAGGAGCGTTAGCTGTCTGTGAAAACATAACAGCTGTATTGCCTTTCAAAGCAACCTGCAGCGGTGAGAAATCACCACCTACATTTTCCAGTGCTTTTTTAAGCAAGTTGTTCTTAACAACAACCAACTTGATTTCCTGTTTGAAACATTCTCTTCTCAATTTGCTTGTTTTCTCAGCATCCAATGCTTCGATATCAGTCAAATAGAAATTAGGATATTCCTTTACAGTTTCTGTAAGCTGGCTTATAACTATGCCTTTATCTTCCTTTTTCATTGTCCAACAATTTTAAATTAGTTTTCTTCAACTGATTTCGGGTCAATCTTAATACCCGCGCTCATTGTACTAGAAAGATAAATGCTCTTTATATATGTACCTTTAGCTGCAGACGGTTTCAACTTCAAAAGAGTTGAAATAAATTCCTTAGCGTTATCACGAATCTGATCGGCATTGAAAGATACCTTTCCGATTGATGTATGAACGATACCAGATTTGTCTACTTTAAAGTCGATCTTACCTTGCTTAACTTCCTTCACTGCGTTGCCGATTTCATTGGTAACCGTACCGCTCTTAGGGTTAGGCATCAAACCACGAGGGCCTAATACACGACCTAAAGCACCGATCTTACCCATGATAGAAGGCATAGTGATGATAACGTCAATATCAGTCCAACCACCTTTAATTTTGTCTATATACTCATCCAAGCCAACATAGTCAGCTCCAGCAGCAGTTGCTTCAGCTTCCTTGTCTGGTGTACATAATGCGAGAACCCTAACTTGTTTTCCTGTTCCGTGAGGCAATGAAACCACGCCTCTAACCATTTGATTGGCCTTACGGGGGTCAACTCCTAAACGAACATCCACATCTACAGATGCATCAAACTTAGAAGTAGTAATTTCTTTTACTAATGCTGATGCTTCTTTTAATGTATATGCTTTCCCAGCTTCAATCTTGCCCAAAGCCAACTTTTGATTTTTTGTCAGTTTACTCATTTCAATTGAAGTTTATTAATTATTACCCGGGAATGTCCCTTTAACAGTTATACCCATACTTCTAGCTGTTCCGGCAACCATTTTCATGGCAGCTTCAACAGTAAAACAGTTCAAGTCGACCAGTTTGTCTTCTGCAATAGTTTTTACCTGATCCCAAGAGATTTCTGCAATCTTCTTACGGTTCGGCTCAGCAGAACCACTCTTCTGTTTAGATGCTTCCAATAACTGGATAGCAACAGGAGGGGTTTTAACGACAAAGTCGAAAGACTTATCAGCATAGTAAGTAATTACCACAGGTAATATCTTACCAGCCTTGTCTTGGGTTCTGGCATTAAATTGCTTGCAAAACTCCATAATATTAATACCCTTAGAACCTAAGGCAGGTCCTACTGGGGGAGAAGGGTTTGCTGCTCCTCCTTTAATCTGCAATTTGATTTGTCCAGCAACTTCTTTAGCCATTTTTCTAAAATTTAGATATATAACATCAATAACAGAAAGAAAATACTTCTCGTAACAAAAGTATTACTCCTTCTCAACTTGCATATAACCCAACTCAAGCGGGGTTTTACGTCCGAAGACCTTCACCATCACTTTAAGTTTCTTTTTCTCGGCGTTGACTTCTTCGATTACACCAGTAAAACCGCTGAACGGTCCGAAGGTGATCTTAACACTCTCGCCAACATAAAATTGGACATCCAGTTCTTCCTGTTGATCCTGCAATTCGTCAACCGTACCTAAAATACGATTCACTTCAGAAGGACGCAACGGAACCGGGTTATCAGACCCACCCAAAAATCCGATTACATTGGGAATGTTTCTTAATCGATGAGCGACTTCTCCGACTAATGCAGCTTCTACCAATACATAACCCGGCAAGTAAGCTCTTTCTTTCATCACTTTCTTACCATTACGCACCGTAAAAGTCTTCTCCGTAGGTATCAGAACCTGGTTGACATATTCACCCAGATCTGTGTTCTTCAACTCAGCCTCGAGATACTCTCTGACTTTATTCTCCTTACCACTGATGGCACGCAGAACATAAAATTTCTTTTGGATATCAGACATATCTAAAACTGATTAAAAGATTTTCTCGTAGAAGAAACGCATTACGCTTTCGAAGCCTAAGTCCACAACAAAGATTACTGCTGCAATTATAAGGGAAGCAAACATAACAACCACAGCACTATTGGAAAGCTCTGTTCTAGTAGGCCAAGAAACTTTATAAACAAGTTCGTTATAAGATTCCTTAATATAAGTAATTATCTTTTTCATCGAATCTATAGATTTTTAGCACGGAAGGAGAGGCTCGAACTCCCGACACCTGGTTTTGGAGACCAGTGCTCTACCAACTGAGCTACTTCCGTAAAAATAGCCAGTCATGTTACAGACTGGCTACATGATTTATGTATGAATTAGTTTTCTAATTCTGTAATCTGACCAGCACCTACTGTACGTCCACCTTCGCGGATTGCGAAACGAAGACCTACGTTACAAGCTACCGGGTAGATCAGTTCAACGTCGATTGTTACGTTATCACCAGGCATAACCATTTCAGTTCCTTCTGGAAGAGTAATTTCACCTGTTACGTCCAATGTACGGATATAGAACTGAGGACGATATTTGTTGTGGAACGGAGTGTGACGACCACCTTCTTCTTTTTTCAGGATATAAACCTCAGCTTTGAAGCGAGAGTGTTCTTTAACCTTGCCCGGATGGCAGATAACCATACCACGTTTGATTTCGTTCTTGTCGATACCACGAAGCAACAAACCTACGTTGTCTCCAGCTTCACCCTGATCCAACAGCTTACGGAACATTTCAACACCAGTTACAACTGATTTCTTTCCGTCAGCACCCAGACCGATGATCTGAACTTCTTCACCAACTTTTACGATACCTGCTTCAATACGACCTGTTGCTACAGTACCACGACCAGTGATAGAGAACACGTCTTCAACCGGCATCAAGAAAGGTTTATCAACATCGCGCGGAGGCAGAGGAATCCATGTATCAACAGCTTCCATCAACTCCATAACTTTGTCTTCCCATTTCGGGTCGCCATTCAATGCACCCAGAGCAGAACCACGGATGATCGGAGTGTTGTCACCATCGAAATCATAGAAAGAAAGAAGTTCTCTCATTTCCATTTCAACCAATTCCAACATTTCTTCGTCGTCAACCATGTCACATTTGTTCATGAAAACAACCAGCTTCGGTACGTTTACCTGACGAGCCAACAGGATGTGTTCACGAGTCTGAGGCATAGGACCATCAGTTGCAGCAACTACGATGATAGCACCGTCCATCTGAGCAGCACCAGTTACCATGTTCTTTACGTAGTCGGCGTGACCCGGACAGTCTACGTGAGCATAGTGACGGTTTGCAGTCGAATACTCTACGTGAGAAGTGTTAATTGTAATACCTCTTTCTTTTTCTTCAGGAGCGTTGTCGATAGAATCGAATGAACGCAGTTCTGAAAGACCTTTCTTTGCCAATACTGTTGTGATAGCAGCTGTCAAAGTTGTTTTACCGTGGTCAACGTGACCAATCGTACCAATGTTCACATGTGGTTTCGATCTGTCAAATTTCTCTTTTGCCATAACTTAATTGTTCTTTATTTGATTAATGATCATGTTCTAAATATCATCTTGAGCCGGTGCCGAGACTTGAACTCGGGACCTCTTCCTTACCAAGGAAGTGCTCTACCGCTGAGCTACACAGGCGAAATAAAAAGAGCGGAAGACGGGGCTCAAACCCGCGACCCTCAGCTTGGAAGGCTAATGCTCTATCAACTGAGCTACTTCCGCAATTTTAAATCTTTCATGAACCAATTCTCGCTTAGAATTGTTCCTTAGTAGTGGGCAGTGATGGATTCGAACCACCGAAGTCGAAAGACAGCTGAGTTACAGTCAGCCCCATTTGGCCACTCTGGTAACTGCCCATTTCAAATTTCAATTCTTTTGAGCCTCTTGTCGGATTCGAACCAACGACCCCGAGATTACAAATCACGTGCTCTGGCCAACTGAGCTAAAGAGGCAAACCTTCTTTCTAAAAGAAGCCGTTTCGTCGGGTAGGCGAAACGGCTGCAAATTTAGATATTATTTCTTACATACCAAATTTATCTACCGTTTTTTTTATTTGGCTCTGATTTTTTCCTTGAATTTAACTAATTGCTTTTCCAAAGCTTCAACACATTCGTCAATTGACTCTTCAAAAGTGTCGTTTACCTTCTCCGCAAAGCAATCGCCATTCTTTATTTTTAAACGTACAGCAGCCTCTTTATTCTTAGCAGCTTCAGGCTTCACGACCTTTAATGTTACTTCTGCCAATATTATGCCGTCGAAGTATTGCTCCAACTTACTAACTTTCTTCTGAATAAACGCTTCTAACTGCGCTGTAGCGTCAAAATGGATTGCTTGAATTCTAATGTCCATAATTAACCTCCTTCTTTTTTAGCTCTTGGATGAGCATGATACACTTTTTTTAATTCCTCAAAGGTTGTATGTGTGTAAACGCTGGTTGAAGCCAAACTACTGTGTCCGAGCAACTCTTTCACAGCGTTCAACTCTGCTCCATTATTCAACATACTTGTTGCAAACGAATGTCTCAATACATGAGGGCTACGTTTCGCCAATGTTGGGATCTCCGACAGTTTCTTCTTTACTATAGTATATACGATACCTGCCGACAACTGCTCCCCGTTTTTTCTTACAAAAAACCATCCGCTCTCCGAACCAACTTCACGATTTCGAACTTCAGTGTATGCTTGTATCAAGTTCTTTAACCCTTCTGCAAATGGAATCAACCGCTGCTTGTTACGCTTACCTGTCACACGTATCTGCATCGCTCCGAAATCCACATCGGAATCTTGTATTCCGATCAATTCCGAACGGCGGATACCTGTATCATACAGCATTTCAAGTATCAGACGATCCCTTACACCTTCAAAATCCTCATCAAATCCATCTCCATCCAACAACAACTCCATTTCCTTATCTCTTACAAAATAAGGTAACGGCTTTTTTGTCTTCGGTCCGGTTATTAACCTTAATGGATTCACAGAGATGCTTCCCTGCTTCATAAGGAATTTAAAAAAAGACTTCAAAGAACTTAATTTCCGATTGACCGACACCGGAGAAATCTTCTCGTCCATTAAAGAAACGATCCAACTTCTGACTAAATCCGCATCGACATCTCCCGGAACAAATACGCTTTCCTTATTCAATTTCACATATTCTTCGAACTGACGCAAATCTTTCGAATAAGCCTCTATCGTATAATTGGAGTAATTCCTTTCATACCGAAGATAATCTAAAAATGAATCTACCAACATATCTGCGTTGCATCAACTATTATGCAACGAAAATAGGAATAAGAATTCAATAAAACAAGCCTGACAGGATATTTTATTCTTCTACCTGCTGCAATTGCTGAACGTAAACCGCACGCATGTTTTGTTTTCTCTTTTCAACAGAGGGTTTTATAAAAGCCTGACGACTTCTCAGTTCTTTTACCACACCTGTCTTTTCGAACTTTCTTTTAAATTTCTTAAGCGCTTTTTCAATGTTTTCGCCTTCTTTCAATGGAACTACGATCATAATTTAATTTATTATATTGTTTTTAATTACATCCTCAAAATGGGCAGCAAAATTACTGATTCTTTCGTTATTAGCAAAACTTTCCGGAATTTATTTTACGAAGCCTCCACAAAATAAGCTAAAACCCGATCCGTTATAAAACTCTTTGTAGCAGCAAGACACATCATCTCTCCATAACCGCCTCCAGATCCTTTTCGCTTGTGCAGACCGGCCCCTTCATAAATTCGGGTACATTATAAGACTTATATTGAAAAAAATAAGAATCACTCCTTTTTTGTGGTAATAAAAAAGGCTTTCCTGCATGTCCGGAAGAATCTATATGAGCCAGATACAAGCAAGTAAAAAGCCCTGTCATCCGACGGCTACTAAAAACGATCCAATGACCTTCCGACGACCAGGAATGATAACTTTCCGTTTCTTCCGAATTTAAGATCGATGTATCTACTTCTCTTTGGTTATGCAAATCAAACATACATAAGTCCGCATCCCGATGCCAGATAGAAAAATTACCATAAGCATGTCGTGTGTATAACATAAAACGCCCGGAGGGTGATATTTTAGGGAAAGAGATACTGGCATTTAGTGTATCGACTCGTATCACCGTATCAATTTTACTTCCCAAAGTCCCTTTCTCCAAATCCACATCCAGGCTACATAAATGATATCGTACGTAATTAAATGAATCCGGTAACGATATTGCAGGAGCAGAGCAAAAGTATAACTTTTTTCCATCGGAAGAGAAACAGGGAAAAGTCTCATAAGCATCAGCCGACGATAATAGAGAACTGGTTAAAAGTATATTCTTTTGTACATCCAGGATCACAATATCCGAGTGCAGATCCATCACCTCAATGCGATTCCTGTGCTGTGAATGTACTGCCTGTACCATCTTGTTTACTGAAAAAGCTATATATTTACCTGATGAATGCCAAGATGGATAAACTAAAGTTTTTATTTTTTCGGAATAATCCGTATTCAATTTACTAACAACTCCATCTTTAACTAAAATAGTTCCTGCCGGTTTAGGGCGCTGATGGAATATATACTCTTCCGGGTTTCCTTGATTGGTCGCATGACAATTCACACAAATTTCTTTTACTCTTGAATTTTCAAAAATGGCATCCTCTTCATAATTAGCCAAACAACGTTGATAAATCCCCATATTCCCCCACACCTCATATCCTGGCTCAATCAGGCGATATGAAAGATAAGGATCTATCGGATCCGAGGATATATATATCTTAAAAGAATCAACGCAGTTCCACAAATGGTCAGTCTTTTTCTGAATATAAACATTCATTACACTATCAGATGTCACTAACTCTCTCCATTCGAGTGAAGAAAAACGCACCTCTTTACCCCGGCGATTTAACTGTTTGGTTCGTGTACATAATAATACCTGAACATTCTCATTCACTTCCGGCAGATTTACATAAAAAGATAACGGTGCAATATCAACCGGAATTGTAACATTTCTGTAATCAGGAAATATAAGTTCTCTCGTTGCATAACCAGGTCTCTCTTCTTCACAACAAGACAAAAACAAAATTACATACCAGCAAAACAATAAATATTTAATCATAAACGAACAGGATTAAAATCGTAATAATACCAATAACTACTTGTATAACAACGAATATTCCTATTCTCCATATTCATAGATATATCCAAGTGATTCGTCTTACAAAAGGATTGATAAGCCAGAAAACGCTCTTTCAACGAATCCGGTATAAAGAAATAATCAAGTATTTGAGGGTTGCTTTGTGCTCCCAGAAAAATTGCCTCCTGATAAATAACCGGGACATTTTTCTCATTTTTATAGAAATAGTAAAATGCTTTCAAAAACTCATTCAGGTTCTTATCCAACAAATATGAGCATAGAACAAAATCTGCCAACTTCTTATTATGCACATTATCATAAGCCAACAGGTCTATGTCTTGGAGATATACAAAATTATCGGCCTGAGATTCGACTCGTCTCAAACAAAGAGTGTCCACCTCCCAATTCCGATAAACCCATGTTTTGTGTAAATAGGAAAGATATTTATCTACAACTGCATACTCTCCCATCTCCCAATTACATGTTGCCAGCATTTTTAAAGTCTGTGGATATCCGACTGATCGTGCACAAACATTACATTCAAAAGCATACTTCCGAGCCGATGCTATATCTCCATAGTAATAACATATCTTTTGTAGTGTCATAGAAACAAATGGCGTCATATTCCAATCGACAAACAGCCCTTTACTCCCCTGCTGTGTATACATAAGCAAAGAGTCTGCCAAAACGCCCTGTTCTGCCAAAGCCAAGTTTTGATAATTAAGACATAATAAATCCGTAGGTTTCTGTTTCTTACAACTATGTAATATCTTTTCCCATTTTTTGTGATCTGCATAATACGCATATTTTTTTACCGGCAAAGACTTTCTATCATCATATTCTGACAATAAAAAAGCACCACAGAGTAAAAATATAACGACCTGAGTACCTATCCTCCAATATTTATTCTCTATCGCAACAAAGACTAAGTCAAATAATGGACTCAACAATGGACTGAAAGCCAATAAAAACCACGGAGCATAAATCACCCATCCGGCTTCCCCTTTCAATACATATATCCCATCAGCAAAACATATGATCTCCGAATAATACAGATATCCGGCATAATTCAAATAAAACACCAGTAATATTGTGAATAGCGCAGGAATAAGAAGCAGACCGATTTTTAGCCTGTACACCTTTATTTCCTGGATCAATAAAGAAACAGCAAAGGCGACAAAAACCGATCCGGCTATCAGATATAGCAAGCAGATCATTAAACATCCGGTCAGGATACGTACGGACTCTTTTTGAATACGCTTATAAACCAACAGAAAAACCACACAAAACAAATAAGCAACGACTCCTGCATAAAGAAAATTAAAATCAAGAATATCAATCAGTAGAAATAATAAAATGAAACCCTCCAATAAAAAACAGTTTTTATTGAAAGAGACGTATTGCTTTATTAACCCGGCTATACATACTAATAATAATGCTGAAACAAACTCACCTACCAGCGGATAATAAAAAAACTGTACCAGAAACTCACCCAAGTACACTGATAAGCCTCCAGGATGAGAAACCGTTTCAAACAGATAGTCCTCCGAAAACATAAACAACTGAAACTGCTCGATATAGAAAAAATGATAACTATATCCAATCTGCAACAATAAAAATAATAGAATGAACAGGCTTATATAAAACAATTTACTCATCATTCTGCATTTTTCAATAAATTACCCGAATACCGATACAACTGTCCGCTCTCATCCACGCCCTCAATTACCACATGATATGAAGCCGGGAGATCCGAAGCATAAAATTCCACACTTCCTTCTCCCTGAGAGTCTATTTCCAAAGTAGGATTCCAATAAAGAGTACTGCGTATATCCATTTTTTCCGACTTTTTTTCATCAGGTGTCTCATATACCGGATGATAGAATTGATCCGGTTTCACATACCCTTGCGAATGGAATAAAGCTACCCCCTTCCTCTTGCGATTCATTGCTTCCGGTTTCAATGTAATTACTACGGCAGGAGTCGACTTACTTATAGAACCGTATTTACACCGTTTCTGATCCCTAAACACATCAAAGCTCCTCATATCATCCGGATAAATTGTTTCCAATATATAATTATCATCCCAACAGCACATCCCATCAATCACGACAAGTGGATCACTTACATCTGCGCCTCCCATAGCTTGTCTGAATAAATCTTTTGCAGTCCTGGACACCGACTTTCCAAGCATATCTTCTGTCATGGAATAATCAGCCCACACACGTTCAGCTTTTTCTTTGGCTGTCTGAGTCCGTTTTCCTTCAATCACGACATCTTCCAGATTGATTACACGCATACCACCGGCGTCCATTGCAGAGGATAGATAATGTGGATTAAAAACAAACAATGAATCAGGGAATAAATTTTTGTCTTCTACAACAGGAACGGTTTCTTCGTCCATCTTTATATCGACAACTGCCAGACCTTTTTTACTTCGGGCTTGTACGACAAAAGTCGTTGAGTCACAATAATCAATCCCATCCAACAAAAAACAACCTTTTTCATCCGACTCCAACGTCCTGACTAGATTATTTGCAGGATCGACTGCGACTATTGCCGCATCTTTTGCCTCTTTACCGAAAAAATTCAAAATCCTTCCACTTATATATTGCCCCTTCTCCACAAAATAATCAGGCATTAACGATTGCTCTGCAAAAGGAGTAATATCAAACCGACTCCAGCCATGTGTCAACATCAATAAATCCAACCCTCTTATAGTTGTTCTGGACTTCTCTTTAAAATACCATCCGGGATTCTCCACAAATCCCTTCAAATCCGACACAAGTAACAGATCAGAGTAAATATTGCTTGACAGTGAATCCACAGAAACCGAATTATTATCCGTAATGCTTAATGAAAAAGAGCCTTTTGCCGGCAATCCCGATTCATTATCCAACCTGATATTTATTTTTATTTTTTCCCGACGCTCATATGTATCTTTATCAGTTTGTAAAGTCCAATAGCTTTCCTTCTTTGGATAATTAAATATCAGTCGTTCACTCAATTTATTACCAGCCTGATCCATCAACAGAAAATGAGAAATACCATCCGGAAAATAAGAAGAACTAATAACACCCGTATGATTCTCTTTACTTATTGGCAATAAAAAACGAAGTAATCCTCGCGTATGACCAATCAAATATAGGGAATCCGATTGTTGACTATCCGGCAGTGATGAAAATATCTGATAACGTATTTTTCCAGCCGATTGATTTAATGATAATGTAATGCCTGAATCTTCAGCTTTTGGTAATTGTATCTTTTTCTCTTCACATCCGGGAGAACGGACTAATGCGTAATATGAATTATCCTTCGCCGGAAGAAAAGAAAAAGTTCCCATTCCATCATGCTCGCTCTTCACTTGTGTTAGCGTATCCCCTGACTGATTGACTATATATCCTTCCAACATTCCACTATAACCATTTGAACGCTGACATTTAAAAGCCATTTGCTGACGATATCCCGTTAATAAATGTCCTCCCTCCGGAAAAAAAGAAACACTAAAATCATTTTTACTTATATCTTTCTTCTTTAGTTCCAAAGTATCCGGCCTATCCAAAGTATTGGCTATCGGAATATTTTTTTGAAAGAAAAAGTTTACATTAGCATTACGCATCCAATTTGTATATCCCCTCAATGTATATTCTCCTACAATCATATCCGTTGGTAATAGTAAATTACCCCAAAAGCCACCTTCATTTTTCTTTACTTTTTGCCTACAAACAATTTTATTATTCTGATTTACCAATTCCACATAAATAAAATTATCCGGCATATCCGGAGCATGGGTAGACGAGTTCACCAGATATCCTTTAAACCAAATTTGCTCTCCTGCAGCATAATAAGGTTTATCCAAATGCAAATACAACTTTTCCTGTTGAACTGTTTGAAGATTTAAAAAAAAGGAGATTATCTGTTCACTTGTTGTTTTTTCCCGAAACAAACGAAATGACATTCCATTCAATAGGACACAGACGATAGTTATAAATAGGAATTTCATAAATCAACTGATATTTTTCATCATTCTCTCACTGTGTTTTATAGTAGGTCCAAAAAACAAAACCATCGTTCCCGCCTTTTGGACCTACCGATAATCAGTATGATACTACTTCGCTAACTGTTTCATATTTTCAGTAACAACAACCCAATCACTCCATTCTGCCTCCAATCCTTCCGAAGCAGGAGTAACTAAAGTCCGATATCGATAAGAAATATGGAATCTCATTATTCCCAGTTCTTCTCCGTACCGATTCGATTCAGCCACTGTCAGGACTTCTTTATCTTCCTCACTTCCAAGCATCTCAACTTGTATATTTTCCTTATTATAAGGATAGACTGTCAATGGATAATAAGAAACACCTTTATAATTCAGCGTTTTTTCTTCGCCAATCTTTACAATAACGCTATATTTATTGATTAACTCCAGATCTGCCTTATTTCCACTGTTTTCCATACCTGCGTTAATCCTTACTTCCTGCTTACTTAAAGGATACATACGCTTATTGGCTGCAATTTTAGAAACAGGCCCATCACCGACCTGGCGAGTACCTCTCATCGACATTAATGTATTGTCCTTTTCCGATGCAAAATCATTCTCCAGAACAACCTGATAAAGCACACGGTTCTTCTTTGGATTAATTTCATAAGCTGAAACGCCTGTCAACTTCAATGGTATCATATATAAAGAGTCCGGAGAAAGTCCTTCCGGACGTATCTTGATCGGCAATAAAGCATAAGGCATTTCTCCCCCCTGCTTCATTGTTACCGAATATGACTCGATCGTGTATTTAGACGGATCCAATCTTTTTGCATATTTATCCGTATCCAAATCATAGTTCAGCAGATTATATTCACCCAACAACTCTTCATCAGGCTCCAACGTAAACGTTATATCCTGATCTATGTCCAATGTCCCTCCTGCATATAAAGTCAAATAACCAGTACTTTCTGTTTCATTTAGCGAATGAACAACCTGAAAAGCCATATTATCATCACTTAACACATAAAGCACCTTTTTATATTGTTCTTCCTTAAACATATCACTTTGGTTACAAGCGAGAAGTCCGGAAAAAAACAAACATGCGGTTATTCTATATATTACCTTGTTTATCATATCCATATATTTTAATATTATTAATTATCCCATCCCGGATTTTGATCCATTTTCGGTACTTTTCTGATCTCCTGGCGACTAATAGGCAACCAGATCATTTTTCTTTCGACTTTACGATTTCTGGCTATCGGATGATTGACCACCGTACGCTCATAATAACCGTCTTTACGTGATTCGGTGTCCATTCCGACAATAGGCTCTTTGTCGACCTCTTCATAAATACCCCAGCGACGTACGTCATAGAAACGACGATTCTCATGTAAAAACTCGATCATTCTTTCGCGTACTATTAAATCAAACATTTGATCAGGGGATGATAATTCAGCAGATGTCAATCCCGGAAGCCCGGCACGGTAACGGATCATATTAAAATATTTAGCCATCTCATTCACATCTCTGGTAAATGTCTGACTGTTACCTTCAGCATCTGTAATGGTATGCCCTCCCGTCAGGTTGTTGAGTGCTTCCACATAAGAAAGAAGAATTTCTGCATATCGGATTATAGGGAAAGGTTTTTCCAGTGTTTCCGCATCATTTCCGGCCCAGGCATCGTCTTTGTGGATAAACTTCTTGATTACGTAACCTGTGATCGGGTAATTTCGAATATCTGAATTTGTACGGTCTTTCCCGGAGTTCCCTCCCTTAAAATAGGTGATCGTCTGATTTCTGCGTCCACTCTCGCTTGTAGAAAGACAAGGCCAAAAACATTCACTGAAACCGATAGAGGCATAAAAGCGCATTTCTCTGTTCATATACATATTATATACACCATTATTCAACTGATAACCGGAGAAGGATTGCTTCTCACTGGAAAATCCGATTTCCGAATAAGGATATTCTTCACTCGAGTTGTTGATATCACGACCGTCTACCATATAATACGCATCTACAATCTTTTGAGGAATAGCCATACCATTCCAGCCACCTAAATTATCAATAGGAAACGCATGCCGGGTATAGTTTCTTACATTACTGGAAATACGCCCCCACACAAATTCCGTATTTTTTTGAGACAACGCTTCTCCTGTAAACATATCGCTATACGACTTGAAAGGGTCGATATTTCCCGCTCCATTAGGAAAATCTCCCGAAGGAACATTTTTGGGTAACGGCATAGTTGTCGAATCTCGTTTTACCGTATATAACTCATAAACTCCCATATCAATCACCCGTTTTGCTGCCGCAGCGGCAACCGCCCATTTCTTTTCGTCATATTGCTGTGAAACATAATCAACTCCATCGACCGTACGTTTCCACGATGCAAAATGGGTTTTAGCAGCTGCACCACCGTTAAACAAGGGACTTGCCTGCTGCAAACGCAGACGCGCAATCAGCCCGTAAGCCGCTCCACGGGTAGGACGTCCGAATTGCCCCATAGAAACAGTAAGAGGTATATATTTCGCAGCCAACTCCAACTCATCACAAATATAATCTACCGACTCGTCATAGGTCGCTCTTTCCCGGTTGTAATACTCCGGTTTCTCATTCGTCTCCAGAGTTTCATCACCTATCAAAACAACCGGACCAAAATTCATCAATATATGATAATAGGCATAAGCACGCATAAAATGAGCATATCCTAATATCTCACGCTCTTCTAAGGTCGTAAGGTCTTTACACTCATCTATTCGTTGAAAAATAAGATTGGTTTTCCGTATGATCTTATACATTTGCGGCCAGACATTCATACTCATCAGGTTGTCAGGATTTATATTTCCCAACACAAATTGCGTACCCGGATACTCATCATGGTCCCACATAGTAAAAGCTTCATCCGAACCGACAACTCCCGGTGTATACGTACTACCCCAAATAGCTCCTTCATCATAAAAAAAGGCTGCCGTACCCCATAAATATTGTTGTAAATTCAACTTATTCTGAAAGATAGAATCATATCCCAACGTATCCATAAAATAATCATCAACATTCAGATAATTACACGAACTCATAGAACAATACAAAGCAATAAAAGCAACAATGATTAAATGCTTCAAATATCTTAAATATCTCATATTCCGTTATTTTTAGAAATTAACATACATCTGTATCGCATACCGGGCCGGTATCGGATATACATTCCCGTTTTTACCGGCTTGCTCCGGATCTACCGTCTTTACCTTATCCCATACACAAAGATTATAGCCGACCAATTGAAGGTCTACAGAGGAAATTCCTACATTGTTCAACCAACCTAAAGACTTCAGGTTGTAGGTCAAGCTGATTTCCTGCAAACGCAAATATTTGGAATTACCTTTCCAGAAAGTCGAGACTTGTGTATTGTTCTCATTCTTTCCATAAGTCAAACGAGGAAACATGGCATCAGGATTTTCTGTAGACGGATCTCCTGAATACCAGGCCGGAGTCCATCGGTTTGCCTGGATGCCAGCCTGTACCGGAACATTACCTACTACCGCTTTATGGAACGGTATATACCCCATTTCATACACATCATAATTACCATAACCATCCGGTAAACCGGCTTTGTAATAGTCAGTGTTACCGGTACCTTTAAACAATACCGACAAGGTTAGATTTTTATATCTGAACTCACCACCAAAACCATACATCAACCGTGGATAATCAGAAAAAGATAAAGGAACCTTGTCGTCAGTCGTTATTTTTCCATCTCCATTGACATCTTTATATTTGATATCCCCTGGGCGAACCGTACCGAACTGGGCTGGACTACTTGCCACATCCTGGTCATCCTTAAACAACCCTAAAGCTATATATCCTCTCTGTATATTCAACGGATTACCGGCAATACGTTGATACTCATATTTAGGATATGCCTGTTCCCAGTCTTGAACATCATTTGTCGAATAGGTAAAGTTTCCACGAACCGTAAAAGCAAAATCTTTACCAAATGTTTGTGTATACGAAATATTACCATCAGATCCATAACTTCTCATACGTCCGACATTACCAAAAGGCATCGTTATAATACCTGCAAAATCAGGAACCTGGGTACGCTGTTGGAAAATGCCTTCCCGTTGATCATTAAAAAAGTCCACAACAAAATTCACTCGTTCATCAAACAAACGACCTTCAATACCTAAATCCGCTTTTGTTGATTTTTCCCAGGCCAGATTATCCGCGCCGACGATAGACTCGTTTACCCCCCAGGAATAACGACTTCCCCAACCGGTATTCGCAGTCGAATTGATAATAGTCAAATAAGGGAATCGTTTATCCGAAATACGGTCGTTACCTACTTGCCCGTAAGAGAATCTGAATTTCAAGAAGTTCAACCAAGGCAACGCTTTTTTCATAAAATCATAGTTTGTCGGAACCCAACCGACTGCACCGGAAGGGAAAAAACCGAATTGTTGTCCAGGACGGAAATTTTCAGAACCGGTATAACCAAAGTTAGCATCAATGAAATAAGTATCCTTAAAACCATATGTCACACGTCCGGATAACCCTTGATACCTCTTTGGTATCGCATCCATACTTGTTTTTACATTATATGTGTCTTTCTCATCACTCATATAGTAGTAAAGTAGTCCGGTAAAACGATGATCGTCACCGATCATATTTTCATAATTCACATTTGCTTCAAAATGGTATTTACGCCATTGCCGCTGATAATTCATAAACTGAGCCGCTTCCGCATTAATTTTCTTTACCAACTTCAACTCCCCGTCAGTCGAACGTCCCACCGCATAATACATATCAGGTAAAACATAGCGCGTTTCATCATAGTAACTCTTATTATTTAAAGCACCCTGTATCTTTACTTTTAACCCCTTCAGAATCGGAGAAAAATCCTGAGTTAAAGCAAGCGTCACCATATTGGAATAGGTCTCGGACGTTTTCATCCCCGTATGGTTCAACATCACATAAGGAGAATACTGGCTACCCGTTCCATAAGCCGGTAACATACCGTTTGAATATTTAGTTGGAATCGTAAGGGGAGTCAGAGCGGCTTGTGCATACCACAAATAGTCGGTATTTGCCATACCCGGTTCTTTTTTAGATGTTAAAGTTCCATCGAGTCCCAAATAGACTTGAGTCGTCTTCGTCACATTAACATCCAAGTTCGTTCTATAATTATATGTATTATATCCGGAACCGGCCTTATATTTACTATTCTTATCCTGTTTATAAGCGGCGCCTTCATCAGACATACCCAAACTGATGAAATAACGGGCAATACTACCTCCCCCCTGCGCATTGATATAATAAGTTTGCTGCAAAGACGTCTTATTCAAAACCTCATTCTGCCAGTTTACGTCCGGATATAAATCCGGGTCAAGCTGGTATTTGATCAAATCCATTTCCATGGGAGAATATAAAGGCGTTGATCCTGATACTACCCGAGCTTCATTGGCCAGTTTGGCATAATCGTAAGCTCCCACGTATTCCGGCAAACGCTTCAATGTAGATACTGTCAAATTTGCGCGCGCTGTAATTCTCAAACGATCCACCGTTCCACGTTTGGTTGTCACCAATACAACCCCATTAGCACCTCTCACCCCATATACTGCGGTTGCAGAGGCATCCTTCAGTACAGAAAAACTTTCAATATCAGCCGGTTCTATATGACTCAAATCCCCTTCCAAGCCGTCAATAAGTACCAAAGCACTACTATTTGCACCGAAAGTACTCATACCGCGAACCCAGAATTCCGATATATTTTTACCGGGCTCTCCACTCGTTTGTAAAGAAATTACTCCGGCAACTCTACCTCCCAGCATATTATTGATCGACGTAGACGGTACTTGTAAATCTTTTGTATCAACAGTTGAAACAGCACTAAGCACACTGATTTTCCGTTGTTTATTACCCATAGCAGTAACAACAGCTTCCTCCAACTGAACCGAAGAAGTTACCATTTTGATAACCAAATTCTTTTCTTCCTTTGCGACTTGGTATTCAAAATTATCATATCCCAAATAAGTAAAGACAATCATATCGCCTTTACTGGCCTTTATTAAAAATTTACCGTCTATATCCGAAGCCGTACCGACACCCGGACGATCCTTCAGGTATACATTCACTCCTGATAACGGTTCATTATTAAATGACGGATCAATAATTGTTCCTTGTATCGTAAATGTTTGCTTCTGTGCGACCACAACCAGAGCACACCATAGCAACATTTGTATGATGAAGAGTCTTTTCATACCATCAATTTTAAAATTGTTTAATTTATTAGATTATTCTATAGCCAACTTACGAACACAATTATTCCTTGCATCACCGACATAAATAGTGCCTTCTTTGTCGATAGCCACTCCTGTAGGATATTGAAACAAGGCATCTTCCGGCGAACCATCCACATACCCCTTTACACCGGCAATACCAATAACAGTACTAACCACACCATCACGTGTTATTTTTCGTATAACATGATTTCCGGCATCAGCGACATACATCACTCCGTCTTGATCAAAACAGATTTGTTTCGGATCATTAAATAAAGCATCTTCACGTTCTCCATCCTGCCATCCGGTTTCATTCTGAACACCGGCGTAGAGTTCATGCTTTTTGGTTTTGATGTTATAGCTATATATACAATGTTTAGCAGAATAACAGATATACAACATATCAGGCTCAAGAGTATCAAAACTAACAAAGCTATCAGAGCTACTTAATAATCCTTCATCCAGTTGTTCCGCAGATTTTGTTCTCGGATCAAAGCGAACAAGTTGACCATTATAGGCACGTGTATAGATTAATCCGTCGTTTACATTTGGTGCAACCGAATGCATCCAGTCAAGTGTAAAGGCAGGGGTTCCTTCTTTGGGCCTAGGTTTAATTCTTTTAGGCGCCCACTGAGTTTCAGGATCAAACTCGATCAATCCCTGAGACCCCTGATCTAAGGCTACAAAAACGGTTTTACCTTCTGCATCCGTTGCAGAAGCGTTGGGATACGGACAATTACCTGAACCTTTGACCAACGTACTGACAACATTCTTTTCCTCATTAATTTGGCGAACTGCATGTCCAAGACGTTCACTAACAAAAATATTTTTCTCTGCATCCACACATAAGAACCAGGGTTGATCAAAAGAAGCCTCTGCCAATGTTCCATCAATCATCTCACCATGTCCATCGTCACCTCCCACTGGTTTTCCGGCTATAGTAGAAACCGTAGTCTGCGTTGTATAGGAAAATGTGTTTTCAAAAGTAAGGGAGTCTTTTCCTATTGCAACAGATATTTGACACTCTGCACCGGGCTGTCTCGGAGTAATTACATAAAGCATATCACCGGCAGCACGCACAACAGCCGCTTTTTTGGTGTTATAATATACTTTTATAGCTTCCGGATCTGTTCCGAAATTAGTACCTTTAATGATCACCTTAGTTGCCATCCCTCCCGAATCGGGATAAAATGTTTCCAACTTGACCGGAGTATTCGGATCATAGGGTTGCCCGCTTCCATTTGCATTCGTCTTATCATCAGAACAAGAAAAAATGGAGATAAGCAAACAACTTAACATAAGAGATGGTACATTCTTAGTAACAAATCTCTTGGGTTTAAAATAAATTGTCATAATTGATTACTTTAGATGTTTAGGTATAACTTTCTGTTTCAGTATCATTGTACTGCAAAAACCGGGGTTCAACTTTATCCGCTCATAGACATTTTTTTAATAGGTTAACAATATATTCACATTGAAGAAACTCTATCCGGCTATTCTGTTTTTCAATTTTTTACATGGTGAATCGAGTTCTGCCAGAACTATGGTAATTATTCCTTATACATGCTGAATATCACCCAAAGCAAATAATAAGAGCTATTATATTAGAGTATTTTTTAATAAATGCGGGCTGGTTTAATCTGAATTTCCCAAAATTGGATACAAAATATCTTTAGCAATACGCAAACATACACGCGCAACAAAATTTAACACGTACAATAACAGACAAAACGAAAACTTTTATATTTATTGATTTGTTTTTCATAAATTTAGTCCGTACATTTGCATTCGAAGGACATAGTTCTGGCAGAACTATAAACAAGAAGAATTTCAAGGCTTAATTATCAACAATACCCTCATCCGGACTACACAGAGCGGATTAAAATGCTACCATTTAAATAGGTTACTTTTATTAAATTCAATTGCAGGCTTACATGTCTTCTAATTCTAGATAAACAATCTTTTTCCTTGGATACAAGAAAAAATCAATATCTTTTTCTACTCTATTTCTATCACTTAACAAAACACCACAAAACATTGAATACAAAGCAAGTAGATAACTGCATAACGACTTTTGGAGCCCCTGAAAATGCAGCTATCCCACTTAGTGTCATACCGATTTATCCACTATGACTCAAATCCCCCATTCGCCGGATTGAAAATTCCTTTTTCCGTAATAATTGCAGTAATTAATTCGTTAGGTGTTACATCAAAAGCCGGGTTAAATATTTTTACATCTTTCGGAGCCATACGATGCATATACCACATTTCTGTTACTTCAGCAGGATCCCGCTCTTCAATAACAATGGATTTTCCATCGGGACATTGCATATCAATCGTAGAAGTAGGTCCCAAAACATAAAAAGGAATGCCATAATGCCGGGCAAGTATGGCAACGCCCGAAGTCCCGATCTTATTAGCGATATCGCCATTGGCAGCGATCCTGTCACAACCGACAATGACCGCCTGTACCCAACCCTTCTGCATAACAGACGAAGCCATATTATCGCAAATAAGCGTGACATCCACCCCGGCTCTGTTCAACTCGTATGCCGTCAGGCGAGCTCCCTGGAGCAGCGGGCGGGTTTCATCGGCAAAAACTTTAAAACCATATCCTCTCTCTTCTCCCAGGTAAACCGGAGCCAATGCCGTCCCATATTCAGATACGGCCAGATGACCTGCATTGCAATGGGTCAAAATCCCCATCCCCGGACGCAACAATGACAGGCAATGTTCCCCGATACGCCGGCAGGCAGCCGCATCTTCCTCACGGATAGCCAGTGATTCCTTATGTAATAGTTCAACCAAAGCCGGTACTGTTTCCGAAGCATTTTCCAATACGACCTTTTCCATCCGGTTCAAAGCTGCGACCAGGTTGACAGCCGTAGGCCGCGATCCCGCCAAATATTCTTTAACCCGACGAAACGCCGTATAGAATTCATCGAATGAGCCGGCCTCGATCTGCCTGCTACAAACATATATACCATAGGCCGCAGCAACACCGATTGCAGGTGCTCCGCGTACTTTCAATTTATAAATTGCATCCCAGATATCCTCAGCCGAAGTAAGTTCCAAATAACATTCTTCAGCCGGTAACCGGGTCTGGTCCAGAATCACGACTGCATTCTGGTCGTCGCTGAGACGGACGGTTTTCAAATCTGTAATATTCTTCATTGTCATTTAAAAATGAGGCATATCAAGCGAAGGAGTTTTCGTTGCCAGTAATATAACAGTAGTAAGCCCGGCAACACCAAGAGCAACAGATCCCCAAATCAATCCGGTACGTCTGCTCCGATAATCGCAGTTATAAAAAAAGTTTCCTTCTTCATTTCTCCAGGCCTGAAAGCTGGAAGGGGCCACATTTCCGGCTTTTATCAACTCCGACAAATAAAAAGACGTTTCATAATAAGAATAATGACGTTCCACTCCGTTTTCTCCCCCGGTAAAAAGCGCCAGATAACTTCTGAAACGTAAAGGACTGTTTCTCTCACTGAAAGTCTTCATCTTCAAGTTTGTCCGGCCACCGTTTGCCTTTTCAAACGGCTGATCGGTCAAATCTTCACGTGATACTATATCAAATACTAATTTATCTAATGTAAGATTGGAGGATTCTATCTGAGCACAAGGAGGTATAAACTCCACTCCTTTCGGAAGCTGTATCTCTCCGGAGAAACTGCCACGCGAACGGCTACTCACCGAACCATATTGCCGGTTCCAGTTATACGAACTTCCGTACGAAGAAGACTCCGTGACCCCTTCGACAGGAATGGCATCTTTATAATAGCTGGTTGCCTTACCGTTAATGATCAATGCCGAACGCTGCCAGTCCACAAACAGAGGTTCATCCATTTTGTTTTGAACCGTCACCAATACCGGACCATCCTCTCCATGAAAGTTATAGATGATACACACACTATCGTTATCGATCACAAAATCTTTATTGACATCATAACGACCCGACCGGTCATTAGAAGCAAGCGTCGAATAGTAATAAGAAGAACAACTACTCAGACTCAACAACATCCCTGACAAACAAACCAAAAACATCCACTTCTTCATAACCTTCCATTTTTATATTATCCTCATTTCCTACCGCTATCAATAGTGATCAGGTGTCAGCGTCGACTCTATTACAATACCGGCAGCACCAATGGCTACGGCACCTACGATAATTCCGGCATCAGCGCCTTTTACCTTATGCACATAGAAAAAGTCTCCGGCCTGCTTTTTCCCGGCATCAAAAGAAGCTGGCGGCACATTCCCCGTCTTGATCAGCTGTGCAACATAGAAACTACTTTCATAAGAAGAATAGTTTTTCCCTCCGTTCTCCGGATTAGCCGTATATAAACTCAGATAACTCCTGAAAGACAAAGGACTATCATCCTCCGTAAACTTCTTCACTTTCACATTTACCACATCTGAATTGGACTTGGCAAATTTCTGTGTCGTATATGCCCCTTTGGGTATACGGTCGAACGGAAAATTCGTAAGTCTCAAAGGAGTAGATTCCACCTTTGACCTGGGAGGAATAAAACTGACACCTTTAGGCAAAGCTATCTGACCGGCAAATGAGCCGCTAGAATAAGCGTCTGTCGAACTATATCTTCTGCTCCAACTGAAACTGTCACCATATGAAGAAGATTCGGTTTGTCCCTGTATCGGGGCATTCTCCTGGTAATAGCTGGTTGCAACGTCGTCAATGATCAATGCAGAACGTTGCCAGTCAACAAACAGAGGCTCATCCATCTTATTATATACCGTGATAGATATAGGCGCATCTTCACCATAAAAACAGTAAGATATGCACACACTGTCATTTTCTATGACAAAATCTTTATCGTCATTTTTCTCTCCGACTGCATCATTCGACTCCAATACTGAATAATAGTAAGAAGAACATGAACTCATGCAAAGCAGAGCCACTACACTCAAAACAAACAACATTCTTTTCATGATCATCCGATTAAGTAAAGTCCAACAAATATATTCTTTTTTATTTAAAATCTTCAACGTTTCCAGCTTTAAACGAATGCGACCCGCACTTTTCCGTATTAGCTTACCGAAGTTGCCTGTTTTAATGACATCCTGGTATATTTAAGACATTCCATCAATAAAAAACCCCTACTTCATATGTCTAAATTATACTTACCACAGACACAATCCTTCTTATCGTTTCAATTTTTTTCCGTTACATTTTTGTTTGTTGATAACTATCGGCAAGCTTGCGCATAATTATCGATAAGATTACCTACAATTGTCGACAAGTTTGCCCATAATTATCGGCAAACAATTTCATCGGCAAAAATTCAGACAGACATAACGATGATATTTAAAGAGGATCACAATGTTCCGGTATTTTCCAGGTGAAGAAAATGGTTTTCCCGATATTTTCTTAACTTTGCGAATAGTAACGTTGACTAAACAATAATGCGATGAAAACAAACATTCCGGAACGTATTGCCGCGCTTAGAGAGGCAATGAAAGAAAAGAATATAGATGCTTACATCATCCCCAGTTCAGACCCGCATCTGAGCGAATACCCTGCCGACCGTTGGAAATCACGCGAATGGATATCCGGTTTTGACGGTTCTGCCGGAACAGTGGTCGTAACAGCCGATAAAGCCGGGTTATGGACAGACTCTCGGTATTTCCTGCAGGCCAGTATCCAACTCGAAGGTTCAGGTATCGAACTATATAAAATGGCTTTGCCGGAAACTCCGACAATCCAGGAGTTTCTGCTTCATGAACTGGAAAGCGGACAAACCGTCGGAACCGACGGACAGACATACAGCGTAGCTGAAACGGCAATACTTGAAAAGGCCCTGCGCCGGAAAGAGATCAAACTGGAAACATCCTGCGATCTGATCGATCTGGTCTGGAAAGACCGGCCTGCCATCCCTGGTAATCCGCTGTTTGAAATGCCTGTCGAGTTAAGTGGAAAATCCGTCCGCGAAAAGCTGGATGAATTAAATAACATGCTTCGCAAGGAAGGAGCCGACAGCCTGATCCTCGCTGCTCTCGACGAAGTGGCCTGGACATTTAATATACGCGGAACAGACGTCGCTTACAATCCGGTGGTAATCAGTTATGCGTTTGTCTCGGAAGACGAAAGTGTGCTTTTTATCGACCCTAAAAAGATAACGGCAGAGTCTGCTGAAAACCTAAAAAAAGAGGGGGTTATACTGGCCGACTACACGATGATACAGAAATACCTGTCCCGGCTTCCGGAAAACAGCCGCGTATTCATCGACCCGGCAAAAACAAATATATCATTGTACAACGCCCTTCCCAAAGGTTGCACGATCATCGAAGGCATCACTCCCGCCAACCACCTGAAAAGTATCAAGAACGAAACAGAAATAAAAGGATTCCGCAATGCTGTGATAAAAGACGGTATTGCCCTGACCCGTTTCTACATTTGGCTGGAAAAGAAATTAGCTGCAGGAGAAAAAGTAACAGAACTTAGCGCATCAGCCATGCTGACGGCTTTACGTGCAGAACAGCCGCAATACATCATGGATAGTTTTGAGACCATCTGCGGATACGCCGCCCACGGAGCCATCGTACATTATGCCGCCACGCCCGAGACCGATGTGGAAATAAAAGCAGACAGTATGCTTCTGATGGACTCCGGTGCCCAGTATCTGGACGGAACGACCGACATCACCCGTACAATAGCCCTGGGTGAACCGACCGAACAGATGAAAAAAGATTTTACCCGTGTGCTGAAAGGCACGATCGGGATTGCCAAATGCAAATTCCCGGCCGGAGCAAAAGGTGTTCAGTTGGATATCCTGGCCCGCAAAGCATTATGGGACGCAGGTATTAATTACCTGCACGGAACGGGACACGGAATCGGTCATTGCCTGAATGTACACGAAGGCCCGCAGAGTATCCGTATGGAAGCAAACCCCGTCCCGCTGAAACCCGGCATGGTTATCAGTGATGAACCTGCCATGTACCGGACAGGCGAATACGGCATCCGGACAGAGAATATGGTTCTGGTCCGCGAAGACAGTGAAACGGAATATGGCAAATTTTACGGATTCGACACACTGACTTTATGCTACATCGACACCAAACTGATCGTTGTCCCCATGTTGTCAGTGAGAGAACACGCATGGATCAACAAATACCACCAAATGGTATACGACTTGTTAAGCCCTCATCTGAATGAAGATGAAAAAGCCTGGTTAAAAGAGAAAACAGCAGAAATCTGAAGAATTACAATTATATAAACATGGCAATAATAAAATCAGTAAGAGGTTTTACCCCGAAGATCGGTAAAGACACATTTTTAGCAGACAACGCCGCAATTATCGGCGATGTCGAAATTGGAGACGGTTGCAGCATCTGGTTCGGGACTGTCCTCCGCGGCGACGTAAACTCGATCCGCATCGGAAACGGTGTCAACATACAGGATGGTTCCGTACTACATACATTATATGAAAAGTCAACCATAGAGATTGGCGATGACGTTTCGGTGGGACACAACGTTACCATACACGGGGCTAAGATATCCAACGGTGCCCTGATCGGAATGGGATCGGTTGTCCTCGATCATGCCGTGATCGGTGAAGGAGCGATCATAGCTGCCGGTTCAGTCGTACTGAGCAAGACGATTGTCGAACCGGGCAGTATCTATGCCGGCGTACCGGCTAAGTTCGTAAAGAAAGTAGACCCGGAACAGGCGAAAGAGATAAATCAGAAGATTGCTAAAAACTACCACATGTATTCAAGCTGGTATAAAGAAGATTCGGAATAAATGAAAAAAACAGGTTGGGCAATACTGCTGGCTCTATGTTGTATCGGAGGCTATCTGGTATTGCCCTCCAATTATTATCTGCGTCGTGCGCTGATTCATCTGCTCCCGAAGATCGACCAGTATCCGATCTTTGAAAACCGGACCATAGAAGCAGGAGCTCCACAAGCATGGATACAGTCTGAGGACTACAACAAACTCTCCATCCCCGAAAAATACCTGCCGGTATTTGATGAACTGGGAACGGTCGCTTTTGTCATTATCAAAGACAGTTCTTTACTTTTCGAACAATACTGGGAAGATTATTCCCCTAAATCGCACAGTAACTCGTTTTCCATGGCCAAAAGCATTGTTTCGCTAGCTATAGGATGTGCTATTGACGACGGATTCATCAAAAACGTAGATCAACCGGTCAGCGATTTCTATCCGGAATTTCAGGGATACAATGGGAAAGTGCTGACCCTCCGTCATCTGCTGACAATGAGTGCCGGTGTGGATTTCGACGAAGCCTACTCCTCCCCTTTCTCGCCTACCACGAAATTGTATTACGGGGATGACCTGGAAAAGATCGCTTTAGGCATGAAAGAAACGGAAGAGCCGGGCGTTAACTTTATCTACCAGAGCGGGGTGACACAACTACTTTCCCTCATTGTAGAAAAAGCGACCGGAGAAAACATCAGTTCGTACGTTTCAAGAAAATTATGGACTCCAATGAATGCGGAAGAAGATGCGCTCTGGAGTCTGGATAAAAAAGAGGGTATCGAAAAAGCATATTGCTGTTTCAACAGTAATGCCCGCGACTTCGCCCGTTTCGGACAACTAATCTTAAACAAAGGCAGCTGGAACGGCAGGCAACTGGTTTCCGAATCCTATATAACGGAAGCGACAACACCCGACACCTGCCTGACCTTCAAAGAGTATAATGAGACAAACCACTGTTACAGTTTCCAGTTCTGGCATCTTACCTATAAAGGCATGGAAATTCCTTATATGCGGGGAATTCTCGGCCAATATGTTTTTGCCATTCCGGAACTGAATGCCGTCGTCGTACGCCTGGGGCATAAACGCAGTGATACGCGTTCCGCCCAACATTATCCGGATGATATTGATACATGGTTGGGAGCAGCGGTGGAAATGATACAGGAATCAACTGAAAATCAGAATAAATCAGAATAAACATACTAAATTAAACAACAAATGAAGAAAACAGTTTTAACTGCGCCAATCGCAGCATTGTTACTCCTTTCTTGTGCAGAAGCGCCACAGGAGAAAGGGAAAGAGATCACTTACACGCCGCAGGCTGCTTACAATCCTCCGACGTATGTATGTTACAAGGCTCCGGCTCCGATCAAGATAGACGGCAAACTCTCTCCCGAAGAATGGGATGCGATTCCCTGGACTACCGACTTTGTCGATATCGAAGGAGACAAACGTCCTAAACCACTTCTGCAAACACGGGCAAAAATGACTTATGATGATAACGGTATGTACTTCGCCGTTCTGATGGAAGAACCGCATGTATGGGGCACCATCACGGAACACGATGCCGTAATCTATCAGGATAACGATTTTGAAATATTCCTCAATCCGACAAACGATACGCATAACTATCTGGAATATGAAGTAAACTCACTGGGTACGGAATGGGATCTGTATCTGAGCAAACCTTACCGGGATAATCCGCAAGTCCTGAACAACTGGGAATTTGCCGGTATGAAATCGGCCGTTCATGTAGACGGGACTTTGAACAACCCGAAAGATACAGACAAATCATGGAGCGTGGAAGTTTTCATTCCCTGGTCTTCCATCTATCAGGTGGCGAGAGGAAAAGAAAAACCTGTACCCGGCGAACATATCCGTACGAACTTCTCACGTGTGGAATGGACAACGGATATACGGGACGGAAAATACGTAAAAGTCCCTATCAAAGGCGAAGATAAGATTCGTGAATACAACTGGGTATGGGCTCCGACAGGGGTAATCAATATTCATATGCCGGAATACTGGGGATTCGTACAGATATCCGATAAAGTGGCCGGAACCGGCGAAACACCATTCGTAACAGACCCGAATGATGAAGTTAAATGGCTTCTGCGTAACCTGTATTACCGTCAGAACGAATATGCTGCTACCTTCGGCGAATATGCACCATCTGTAACCGCCCTCAAACCGGAAGAATTATGCCCGGCAGAACAGGCCAAACAGATCAAACTGTTCAATACGCCTTCCATGTATGAAATCACATTGCCCGGAACAGACGGTAATGTATGGCATATCCGGCAGGACGGATTGGTTTGGACTTCCAAGAAATAATTGAACCTACTTTTCCCTTGATGGAAAAGTAGCCAAAAGATCAAGGCTTAACCGGCTTCACTGCTACGGTGAAAGACTACACCGTCGCCTCTGAACTCGCTACGCTCAAACAGCAGATACTCCGAACGCTTCGTCTTTCCCCTTCGCGGACGTTCACCCGCTTAGGCCTTGACAAGAACGCAAAGCGTTCTTTTAGGATTGCCAATACTGTCTGTTAATAGGTATCAGTCTGTTATAGAAGGTCGGAATCGGCAACCCTAAAAGGAAGCTCCGCTTCCTCTGAAAGGCCTCATCTGGTGAGCATAAAGCGAAGCATCCGGAGTGAGCGCCCGAAGGCTGTGCTGTTTGAGCGAAGCGAGTTCACAGACGACAGCGAACGCAGGAGGCTGAGTAGCGAGGCAGATGTAGCCTTGATCTTTTGGTTACTTTTCTATCAAGAGAAAAATAACATTCAAATATGATAACAAATGAAACAATACAAATACCTCCTTTTTGATCTCGACGGTACAATTACCGATTCGGAAAGCGGGATTACCCGTTGCGTTGAATATGCACTGAACCATTTTGGCATTCAGGTAAACGATTTACGCGAATTATCACCGTTCATCGGTCCTCCTTTGATGGATTCATTCAAAGACTTTTACAATTTTACCGATGAACAGGCAACCATCGCCGTTGCCAAATACAGAGAAAGGTATGCTGTCAAGGGTATTCTGGAAAATGAGTTATATCCGGGAATTAAAGAATTGCTGGCACAAGTCCGACAAAACGGCAAAACCGTCATACTGGCCACATCCAAACCGGAAATATTCGCCAGACGCATTCTGGATTATTTTGAATTAAGCAGTTATTTTTCTTTCGTCGCAGGAAGTGGCCTGGATGGTTCGCTTCATACCAAAACGGATGTAATCAACTATATATTAGAGGAAAACAATACAACGAACCGAGATTCAGTCGTCATGATCGGCGACAGGAAACACGATATCATCGGTGCCAAAAACACAGGTATAGATTCTATCGGCGTTTTATACGGATTCGGAGATTACGAAGAACTATCGGAAGCCGGAGCGGATTACATAGCAGAAGATATTCCGGCACTCCGCAGATTACTTCTGTAGTTTTGCATTATTCTTCCGATTTTATTCACGTTTTCGGTGTTTTCCTCTTACTTTTGCATATGAAGGAAAGCAATTTAGTATTTGCCTTATGATGAATGTTATAGAAAAGATAAACTCTTCGTACCCCATTTCTGATGATACGATACGAACATTGAAAGAAAATGTGACTTTATGCCATTTCCCTAAAAAATATCAGTTGATAAAGGCAGATATGTTTTGCAAATCAGCCTATTTCATAGAAAAAGGAATGACCCGCTCTTTCTGGCTGGTAAACGGGGAAGAAATAACGACCTCCTTTTCTGACGAGGGGGGAATTGTATTCAGCATGGACGAATTATACTATAACAAACCCAGTGAAGAATTTGTGGAAACACTTGAAGACGTTGTTGCCTATAGAATATCACTGACCGATTTATTACGGCTGTTTGAGACAAATATTGAATTAGCCAATTGGGGAAGAGTCATTCATCAAAACGAATACAGACGATTGCACCGTTCACATAAAGAACACCTTACATTATCAGCCAAAGATAGATACGAAGAATTTAAACAGCAGTTTCCTCTGGTTTGCCAGCGAGCACAACTGGGATATATCGCTTCATATCTGGGAATAACGTTGTCGACACTCAGCCGTCTCAGAGCTCAGAAATAATCTTTCCCCGGCAAAATTTGACGTAGGACAAATGTTTGGAAACAGAAGTTCTCTAATTTTGGGGCGTCATAAGCAACAGCTTACAATAATAATCTAAATTATAAATTTTATCATGCAAAACATTTCTTCCGCTGCATTTACAGACACTAAACCTCATTACGACCTTCTTGACGGATTAAGAGGGGTTGCGGCCCTTTTAGTCGTATGGTATCATGTGTACGAAGGCTACGCTTTTGCCGGAGGCAGCGATACCATCGGAGGTATCAACCATGGCTATCTGGCCGTGGATTTCTTTTTTATCCTATCCGGCTTCGTTATCGGCTATGCTTACGACGACCGTTGGGCAAAGAGTTTAACCCTGAAAGATTTCTTTAAACGCCGTTTAATCCGTCTGCATCCGATGGTTATCATGGGAGCGGTTCTGGGTCTTATCACTTTCCTTATTCAAGGCAGTGTAAAATGGGACGGAACACATGTGGCTATCTCCACAGTTATGTTATCTTTGCTTTGCTCCCTGTTTTTCATACCCGCCATACCGGGAGCCAGTTACGATGTCAGAGGGAATGGCGAAATGTTTCCGTTGAACGGTCCCAGCTGGTCATTATTCTTCGAGTATATCGGTAATATTCTTTATGCCTTGTTTATTCGCCGATTATCCACCAAAGCATTGACTGTAGTCGTCTTTTTGATGGGTGTGGCACTGGCTGCGTTCGCTTCCCTCAATGTTTCCGGATACGGTAATATCGGAGTGGGTTGGACACTGGATGGCGTGAACTTTATCGGCGGATTGTTACGAATGCTTTTCCCTTTCTCCATGGGTATGCTCTTATCCCGTAACTTCAAACCCATAAAGATTAGAGGCGCTTTTTGGATTTGTTCAATTATATTACTGGGATTGTTCTCAGTTCCTTATCTGGAAGGAACCGACCCGATTTGCATAAACGGACTTTACGAATCGTTTTGTATCATCATCGTTTTCCCTATCCTTATTTGGTTGGGAGCATCGGGAACGACTACGGATATAAAGTCTACGAAGATTTGTAAATTTTTAGGGGATATCTCTTTCCCGCTTTATATCATACACTATCCGTTCATGTACCTGTTCTATGCCTGGTTGATCGACAAGCAGCTTTTCACTCTCGGAGAAACCTGGCAAATGGTTCTGGGTGTTCTTACCTTAAATATAGTTGTGGCTTATCTGTGCCTGAAACTATATGATGAACCGGTAAGAAAATGGTTAAGCAAAAAGTTCCTGGCTAAGAAATAAGTATTCTATACATTAATTATAATACAGACGCGGATTTACGGATAACTCTTTATACAAGAACCGTAAAGTCCGTGTCTGCAATATATTAATAACATAAACCAATCAGATACCGGCAAAGAATATCTCCGCCAAACACAGCCACACAATAAAGAATACCTAACGGATATCCTTTCAGATTACAGGACACTTTCAAAGCCTTGAACATCCATACCAATGCCCACACCAAAAATATCATACCGATCAACGACAGCCATATCCCGACCAGGAAACCGGGTTGAGCCATTAGTTCCATCGGCGGCACATTCATATCGATCTTCGCCAGGTTTTGCATCGGAGGCAGCATATTGAATAAATTCATAAAGATAAAAGGTAACTGGGCAAAAGCGACAGTCCCCAAGACATCGATCACCCTTATCCGTGAACGTGACAGGATCAATCCACCCAGATAAAACAACACAGCCGGGACTATCCAGACAACCAAATGTTCCACCGCATAACACCACCAGGCCGGATTAGGTGCCGGACCAAAATGTAACAACCCGTGATAATGCCAGCCGGAAAGATAACATATAACTGTAGAAACTACCATTCCTAATAATCCCCACCCTAACGCTTGTCCTCCGGCAATCCATTCAAACGGATTAACAAGAAAATTTAACCACTGTCTTTTCATAACTACTCTATCTTATTTAATTTATCAATCAGATCATCCAGTACATTCCTGACGGTAGGATAACTCACTCCCATACTCTTCGCCATGTCTTTCAGGCTTCCGCTTGACTTAATAAAATCAACGATAAACTGTTGTTCTTTCTCGGTCAACCGTGCCAAAAGAGGCAGTTCAAAGTTCCCGCAAACCTCCGTGTCGCATTGCCCGCAAAACAACCTCCCCACTCTCAGAGGGGAATCACAGGCCGGACACTGCAACGGCAAACGTTTTCTGACTTCTCCCATAATCACTTTTTCTCTTTAATAAACGAACTCAGCGACGAAATCAAAGTGGCATTAACCGGTAAAGAAGGATTTGCATACACCGCCATCTGTTTTTGAGGATCAGTCGTATCACAATCTTTCAGTACATGATTCATCTTTTCTATCAAAAGAAGTGTTGCAGAAGGAGCCGCTTTCTTCAACAACTCCGCATCTTCCACCAGAACCTGTATATCATTTTTCCCTTGTACGATCAACACTGGAATTTTCAACTCCTTTATTACCTGTTGGGGATTATATTTATACCATGATATCATATAGGGTTGGACCGATTGCCTGAACAAAGCCTCCATACCGAACGGTACATTCGGGACTAATTTACCCTGCTTCAACGAATCATTGATAGAAGCGATCATATTCCTGACAGATTCAGGTTGGGACGAAAGCTGTTTTTCTATTATCTCATAAGCCGGTCTTCCCGCCCCAGCCAAAGAAACAAAAGCCTTTACTTTCGGATCATTACGGCATGCCAGCATCCCGATCAACGAACCTTCACTATGGCCGATCACCGTAATACCGGTAAAACGTGAATCCTTTCCCAGATAATCGATCCAGCCTTTCACATCGTTGACATAATCCTCAAAACGTAGGTCAGACTCTTTCTTTCCTGCCGGTGCACTGGATGCTATTCCCCGTTTATCGAAACGTAAAGAAGCTATGCCCTGCTCTGCCAGATCTTCGGCCAGATACTTTAAAGAATTATTCGTCATCTGTCCGATCGCAGAATTACCATCCATATCGGTCGGTCCTGATCCGGCAATCAACAAGACTACAGGAGAAGATTTCATTCCCGGGGGAAGAAGTATTTTTCCATGAATGGCTCCGTTTTGAGTATTCAGGGTTACCGCCTCATCGGCCAGCGGCATCAACTGCCCGAAACAAACAACGGTAATAAAAGAGAAGATAATGCTGAATAATAATTTTACCTGTTTCATATTATTGCTTTTCTAATAACTTATCCGGACAAATATATAAATTATATTGAATAAAATTCAATACGAGATAAACTTTATTCAATTACAGATAAAAATAATTCATAACAGGTGAGGTATTCCTGTCCCAGGATATCCCTTATTTTTCTTTTCCCATATTTTAGCCATTCCAATTTGTATCCCTTATCTTTGCAGCAGATTAAATACATAACATAAACGAACTATATCATGAAACGAAACAACCTATGGATAACCACCCTGGCCTTGGGTATCGCGTTATCCGCCTACGGACAGCAAGCCGACGGAGGTATTTCCGCGGAGATGCTGCAACAGATCAAACAATCTTACAAAGGAACACCGACTGATAAAGCAATTCATAATGCGATCAGTAATAACGACATCAACAAACTGGCAGTAAACGCTGAAAGCAAAAACAATTTCGACACTTACTTTTCTCACAAAGTAAACGGTAAAGGCATCACCAACCAGAAATCTTCCGGACGTTGCTGGCTGTTTACCGGACTGAACGTATTCCGTGCACAGGCAATCGCTAAATATAATATGGGAGATTTCCAGTTCTCACAAAACTATTCTTTCTTCTGGGACCAACTTGAAAAAGCAAACCTTTTCCTGCAAGGCATCATCGATACCCGGGAAAAACCGATGGATGACAAGATGGTGGAATGGTTATTTAAAAATCCGCTCAGCGACGGAGGACAGTTTACCGGAATATCCGATATCCTGGGAAAATATGGCGTTGTCCCCTCCGACGTAATGGTAGAAACCAATAGTAGCGAGAGCACCGGAAGAATGGCAAACCTGATCAGTCTCAAACTGAAAGAATTTGGTCTGCAACTACGCGACCAGTCAGCCAAAGGGGCTAAAGTAGCCGCACTGGAAAAGAATAAAACCGAAATGCTGGGAACTATTTACCGGATGCTGGTCCTCAACCTGGGTGAACCGCCTACGAAATTTACCTGGACACGCAAAGACGCCAAAGGCGATCCGGTTGAAACGAAAGAATACACGCCCCAGTCATTCTTCGACGAATATATCGGAAAGGATCTGACAAACAATTATGTCATGTTGATGAACGATCCGAGCCGCGAATACTATAAGTTATACGAAATCGACTTCGACCGCCACCGCTATGACGGCAAGAACTGGACATACGTTAACCTGCCGATAGAGGACATCAAGGAAATGGCTATCGCCTCTATCAAAGACAGCACTATGATGTACTTCTCTTGCGACGTGGGTAAATTCTTCGATCGTGAACGTGGCCTGCTGGACGTGAACTATTACGATTACGGCTCACTGATGGGTACCACTTTCGGTATGGATAAGAAACAACGCATCCAGACATTCGCCAGCGGTTCGTCGCATGCCATGACCTTAATGGCAGTAGACCTGGACAGCAACGGCCAACCGAAAAAATGGATGGTTGAAAACAGTTGGGGACCGGGTGCCAACAACGGACATTTGATCATGACCGACGAATGGTTCAACGAATATATGTTCCGTCTGGTAGTCGATAAGAAATATATCACCGACAAAGTAAAAAACGTCCTCAAACAAACACCGACCCGTCTTCCGGCCTGGGACCCGATGTTTGCTGACGAAAATTAATCGTTCTTTTATTACTTTTCGAGATGTTTCCGTTGCAAAATAAGAGCCTGTTTAAATTTATTATCAGGCTCGATTTTAGAAAATAATGAGCCAATATGCCAATGTGCCAATTTAGAAATAATTGAAACAACAAATCAGCAAAGTACTCCGATGGTTCGGGACTTTGCTGATTCAATATCGTGTGAATAGCTTACAATTCGTTTATCTCTTCAACAGACAGACCAGTGCACAGGGTAATTGTCTCAATATTAACTCCCTGATTTTTTAAGTTGGCTGCAATTTGACGTTGTCCTTCGGCTTTTCCTTTAGCCAGCCCTTCTGCTATCCCTTCAATCTTTCCTTTTTTCAAGCCTTTCACCTCTGCTTCCTCTACCGCATATTCCAGCGTATTACGCCAGTCGCGATAAATCTTCAGGTTCTCATCGTAAACTGCCCGTTCGTGAGGAGTCATTGCATTCAGGTTGGCTACATCGAGCAGGCGTTTGAAAGCATCATTTTTCTCCTTAAACGGAGACATATCAAATAAATTCATATTCTTCAATATATAAACCATATTCTCCAGAGGTGTTTTACATTCCTCTTCTCTTAGATTGAACAGATCGAACGACAGATAAATCTGTTTCAGTTCTTTTTAGAAGTTTTACTTCCTATCCAAGTCCCTTGTTTCCACAAATACTCCAATAGCCCTTGTTTGTGACCCGACAGCCAGTAACGGCTGAAATGTTTTTATTCCGTTCTATTTCCCCCAATCCGAAGGCTCCGCCCCCATCTGCAAGACCAAAGTCCCTCCCTTCATCAGGTCGTCATGTATCAGATAACATTTATCGTAAGGCTTTCCATTTAGAGTTGCCTGCTGGATATATATATTTTCAGGGCTATTATTGTGAGCTTCAATCACAAATGTCTTTCCCTCAGCATAGTTCGGGTCCAGATTGAAGACAACCTTCTCAAACACCGGACTCGTCAATTCATACCGCTGATCGCCCGGACAAACCGGATGTAATCCACTAGCCGCCAACACATACCAGGCAGACATCTGGCCAACATCTTCATTACCGACCAATCCCAGCACCGAATTTTTATAAGCATTCCGGCAAATATCCCGCGTCCATTTCTGTGTAAGCTCCGGAGCACCCAGGCGGTTGAACAGGAATGGCACGTGATGTACCGGCTCGTTGGCATGATTATAATATTGATTCCATAAATAGTTGGCTGGTGTTTGTTCAAACATATCCGTCAGATCGGCCAGCACCTTTTCCCGTCCGCCCATCAGTTTGATCATACCTTCCACATCATGAGGTACAAACCAGCCTTGCTGGTAGGCATTACTTTCCACACAGCCATATCCTTCGGCCAGTCTTCCCTGTTCCGGCAACGGCAAATATTCCCCTTTTTCATTACGGGGACGAAACCATCCGTAATCCGGATCGTACAGGGTCGTATAAGTTCCTGCCCTACGATCAAAAACATCCTTATCCGCCTCTTTCCCTAGCCATTCGGCCAAACGGGCCATACACCAGTCGTTGTAAGCATATTCTAATGTATGGGAAATGGAACCCGGTGTATATCCGTTCTCATTATTTCCAAACATCCGGGATGTATTCAAAGCATACTGATAAGCCTTGTCTATATCATACGAACGGATTCCTTTAGAATAAGCGTCACATAACACGGAGATAGCCGGATTTCCCAGCATACAGCCGGAATAGGCATTCAGCAACTCCCAACGTTCCAGATAGTTATTTCCGCTCTGGTCCGCAATCTCAACCAACGAATTAATCTGGTCATTGATCAAGGTCGGATTAATAATCGTCTGCAAAGGCATTTGGCTCCGGAAAACATCCCAGCCGCTAAAGATCGTCCGTTTAGAAAACTGGTCTGTTACATGTACCTGTTTATCCGCTCCCATATACTCTCCGTTTACATCACTGCAAACACGGGGATCGATCATCGTGTGATAAAGGGCTGTATAAAAGATATGCTTTTCATCCTCCGTCCCGCCAGACACGGATATTTTGGAAAGTGCGTCATTCCATAACTGCCGGCAGGATGCCAGTGTCGCATCAAAATCCCACGCATTCATTTCCGAATGCAGGTTCTCTTCCGCATTCCTCATACTGGTAAAAGAGATACCGCTTTTCATCAGAATCTGATCTCCGGTTTCCGTCTCAAAGTCAGCATAGAATCCAAGATGTTTGCCTACATAAGAAGTCACGTCCGGAATGATCCGGGCATTCCTCACTACTTCCTGATAGCGTTCGCTCTCTATATCTCCACGTTTGCACGTCCAGTCATCCGGTATATCGGCCGACCATACGCCATGTGACCGAAACGGTCTCGAGAACTCGGCATAGAAATAGACAGTATAATCTGCTTTACCGTCGCCATTCCCCCAACCGCCGCCTTCGGGAGGACATTTCATCTCTCCGCGGATCGTATGGTCATTGATCACTTCGACGGCTTGCCAGGTGGAAGTTCCCCCCACCCTTCTCGCCAGGTCTATCTGGATACGCGATTCTTTACTTTCAGGAAATGTAAAACGCAACATTCCACTATGGGGAAGTGCCGTTGCCTCCGCTTTTATCTGATAATCCGTCAGCATCACAGCGTAATAACCGGCAGATGCTTCTTCCGAAGACTTGTCGTAGCGGGACCGGTATCCCTTATCCGGATCGTCCGATGCACCCGAAAACGTATGCAGTTTTCCTACCGTGGGCATAACCAGCAGGTTTCCCAGATCGCCATACCAGCCAATCCCGCTCATTTGTGTAAAAGCAAAACCTTCGATAGAAGTATGTTCGTCACTATACCCGGAACCATTATCCCCTCCGGTAATCGTATTCGGACTGACCTGTACCATACCGAACGGTGCCGTTGCCCCGGGAAAAGTCTTCCCCAGACCATGATAAGAACCTCCGGCATCCATACTGGTGGATGCCCCGATAAAAGGGTTTACATAAGAAGAAAGGGCCTGTTGCTCCTCCGACCGGTCTTTCACTGAGCCACAGGAAATATAAATTGCACCAAGAACCAATAAACACAAACTAATCTTTTTTTTCATAATGCTATCGATTGATAAGAATAAAATTAAGAATATTAGGACTACACCTCGAACTTTTCCATTCTGCAAACCTACATATGAGACATAAACTAAGAGAGCGGAAACGACTCAAAAACTTTATTTTGAATTTGAGTCATATCAATCAGTCTCCTTTCAATGAGTTTCCAATCATATTTACCATTCAACATAACAATATCTTCTTCGAAATCTATGTCTTCAAAATAAGTAATAGCTTTGAAAGGTCTAATGAGATTTGATCCGGGAAATTTACGCTCATACAATCTCAGCATTAAATTAAAAGGAAAGCGAGTGGAAAGGAAAGCTATATCAATGAAATCTTTTAGCCGCGAACCATTATCGGCAATAGCTGAAAGTTTCATGGCTACGATATCCTCCATACTATACAATCTTATATCAGACTCGGTGTATGGCTTCTCAAGATAACCCCATAAGAATGGGTAATGCAGTCTATCTTAACACCGTCTATGGTTCCCTTCAAGGTATTTTTTTCCATGAAGTCAGTACGGAAACCATATTTATCACGAAGGAATATTTCTAGTTTCCCTGCATCAAATGATTCCGGTGTAAAAAGATCCAGATCAACACTGATTCTATGACCTAAATATAAGGCCAAAGAAGTTCCCTCTGCCAAATTAAAATTTGACATCACACTTTCACTTTCCAGCATTTTTAAGAGTTCAAGAGTTGATCTCGCAACAGTTTCCGTGTGTAACATTTTAGTTCTTCTTTTTTAAGATTAAAGGCAATACAGACAAAATTCATATCCCGGGACGACAAATTGGGAACTTCTTTTATTATTTCCCTAAATCCTTCTATACCGCCATACAATTTAAATGCAGCATAAAAATCCTTTAGCCATCCCCTCTCTATGACACGTTGAACTACTACTTTTCTTGATTTCCACCAATCAAAATGAGACAAGTCATATTCCCAAAGCAAGGATGACGAGATTGATGTATCACCAGTGTATGTCTTATATTCATCAAATATAGTCATTTCCTGTTCTTTTTGTACCTATACAAATTTACTACATTTCGAAAGAAGACACAATTATTCAAACGTTTTTATTATTTATCCTCCTCACAACAATTATCTTTTTATTGGAATGCCCCATCGACTCCATCCCCTATTTCCCATATTCTAAATGTTTATTACATCATCGGAGGATACAATCACAAACTAACCGGCGAAAGCAGGGATACTAATTTATTCCTCCCTACTAACTAATTGACAAGTAAGGACTCATTATTGCCAGGGTGTACAGGGTAACCGATTAAGGTGTACAGGTTAATTCGCCAAGGTGTACAGGCTGGTCAGTTATCCTGTACAGGGTAATTATTCAGAGTCGGGAGTTAACTATTAGTTTGTTATAGGCTATGATTTAGTAAGACTGGAGGATAGCAATAGTTTAAAGAAGGGGGCATGATAAAAACATCCTTTATACACAAAGTTTTCAACATTCTATTTGTTATTTGCAATATACCGGTGTAACTCACTGCTAATAAGGATAATGAAGCATTGCAAATGGACTTTTTATTTGCAATGCTATTTGTCATTTGCCATTATTCTTCTTGCTGTTTATATATGACAAATGACAGGTTCATTTTTTCTAATCTTGAATATAACACCATTTAATAGGGATTAACCATCATTTTGATGCAGTAGCTCAGAATATTATGACATCATCTAATGAAAAACTTTTTCGTTTTTATTTGCTTTATTCAACACTTCTCCATACATTTGTTGCCGTACACACTGGTAAAGCGTTATTGGTCGGTACATTTTATTGATTACGGAAGCGTTTTAAAGATATTATCTTAGTTGGAAACTTCGACACTTTTCAATGTAGCTAGATAATAGACAACAAGAACGCTCACGTACCTTTCCTTGTTATATCTGTTCATAGGCATTGTTATATGCATATGTCTCTATGGATATACTAGATAAAAGGGCGTGAGTTGTTGTTTATATTAGCTACAGGGCAGTCGAAGGCCTCCAACTAGATATAATCAACAATCCTCACGCCTCTTTTATTTGTATAACCATCCACTTGGGGATTGATGGATATCTAGTATTAGTATTTGTATGAAAAATCATGTTCTCAGTTTTTTTCATCGGTTCGCCTTGATACTATTCTTATCAGGGATGTTTATCTGTCAGGCCTATGCGCAAAGAACTACCGTTAAAGGTATTGTAAAAGATCATTCAGGAGAAGCACTTATCGGTGTGAATGTTATGGAAAAAGGAAAGACCAATGGGACCATAACCGGTAGTGACGGAATGTTCAGTCTGAATGTATCTGGGAAAAAGCCGGTATTAGTATGCTCTTATATCGGTTATGTAACGGAGGAAATTCCTGTCGTCAGCCAGGAAATGCTCACAATCACGCTAAAAGAAGACACCGAAGAACTGGACGAAGTGCTGGTTATCGGTTACGGCACGGCTAAGAAAAAAGACCTGACTGGTGCTATTTCCCGTGTAAAAGCAGAAAAAATGGAAGCAGAAGCTCCACGGTCTGTCCAGGACCTGCTACGTGCCAGTGCAGCCGGTTTATCCATCAGTATGTCTACCGATGCAGCCGGTACAGCCGACCTGCAGATACGAGGGAAAAACACATTAAGCGCAGGTTCGGCTCCCCTGATCGTACTGGATGGTGTCATTTACGACGGTTCCATGCAGGATATCAATGCCATGGATGTCGAAAGCATCGATGTTCTGAAAGATGCCAGTTCAGTCGCTGTCTATGGGGCCAAAGCGGCGAATGGCGTTATTGCTATTACGACAAAAAAGGGGAATACGGGCAAGCCGGTTATCACTTTTAATGCCAATGTCGGCCTGGTACATAATTCGCGACTACCTAAGACTGTCGACGGAGCAGGCTTCCTGGCTTTCCGTCAGGAATATGCAGAAGGCTTGTTATCACAAGACGAGTTAACCGCACAACCCGGCAAATATGCCGACCCGCGAACCTTGTCATCGATGGGAATCGATCCATTGACATGGTATAATTACGATCAGAAAAATCCGGGTTCAGCCCTGCCTGATGACAAGACACTGGTCACGACCTGGCTGACCCGTCTGAATCTACAGAACATCGAGATTGAAAATTATCTGAACGGCGTGGAAACCAATTGGGATGACATTGTTTATCAGACCGGCCTGCAACAGGATTATACCACCAGTATTTCCAACCGTACGGATAATTTCTCTTATTACTGGTCGTTAGGATATGCCGACCGTGAAGGAGTAAAAACCGGCGACCGCTACCGGAACTTCCGCTCACGACTGAATCTGGAATCAAAGGTTACTTCTTTTCTTACTGTCGGACTGAATTCCCAGTTCGCAACCCGTATCGGCGGTTATCTGGCAGCTGATGTCGACCAGCGTGAACATAATTCGCCTTACACGACTAATGAAATTGACAACCTGGATAGTCCGTACCGGATGTATCCCTCCGGCGACAACAATACAAAAAATCCGTTCTTTGACAACCTGTACCGTGACAGACGCGATATAAACCATGATTTCAATGCCAATTTGTATGCCATCCTGAAACTACCCTTCGGCCTGGAATATCAAATGAATTTTACTCCCCGTTACCATTGGTACGAATACATGAACCATGAATCGTCCCAGCATCCCGAATGGGCCGGGGAAGGCGGCAAGTCGGAACGTAAAAACGAGAAAACGTTCAACTGGCTGCTTGACCATATTGTACGCTGGAAACAGGAGTTCGGAAAGGATCACCGTGTAGAAGCAACATTCCTGTTCAATGCGGAAAAAGGACAATGGTGGCAAACGGTAGCCAAGAACCAGCAATTTACCCCGAGCGACGTACTGGGATATCATAACATCGGAGCAGGAGCCATTCCATCCGTTTCCAGTAACGATACTTATAAAACGGGGGATGCGCTGATGGGACGTATATTCTACTCTTTCAAGGATAAGTATCTGATCACAGCCTCGGTACGCCGTGACGGTTATTCCGCTTTCGGGCAGATGAATCCGCGTGCCACATTCCCTGCCGTGGCTTTAGGATGGGTCTTTACTTCCGAAAAATTCATGGAGGCATCGGGCAGCTGGCTGAATTACGGAAAACTCCGTTTCTCCTGGGGACAGAACGGGAACAGGGATATCGGTCAATATGATGCATTGGCTTCCCTCAACTCCGGACTGCATCCCTATATCGACCAGAACGGAAATGTGTATGTTACCTCCCAGATATACATCAACCGTATGCCGAACAATACATTGAAATGGGAACGTACTGCCTCTTATAATATAGGTATCGACTTCTCTGTGTGCGGTGACAGACTGAGCGGCAGCATGGAAACCTACATGGCCGAAACCAACGATCTGCTGGTTAACCGCTCCCTGCCCTCTATTTTAGGATATGACAATGTGAAGGCCAACCTGGGTACACTGACCAACCGCGGTTTTGAACTGACCTTGAATGCCAATGTGATAGAGAACAGAAACTTCTCCTGGAATTCGAGCGGAACCTTCTCTTTCAACCGGCGGAAGATCAAACATCTGTACGGAGACAAAGAAGAAATAAAGGATGCCGACGGGAATGTGATCGGTTATAAAGAAGCAGACGACCTGGCAAACAAATGGTTTATCGGGCATGATACGGATCAGATCTGGGACTATGAACGCGACGGTGTCTGGCAACTCGGAGAAGAAGAAGAGGCTGCCAAATATGGGAATAAGCCGGGTGATTTCAAATATATCGACCAGAATAACGACGGGGTAATGGATAATGATGACAAAATATTCCAGGGTTACACCACTCCACGCTTCCGCTGGTCCTGGAGAAATGAGTTCACATTCTATAAGAACTTCAATTTATCCTTTATGGTGTATTCGCACATCGGGCAATACGGAACCTTCAACCGGGCAGCCAATACGGGAGGAATGTTTGACCGCTACACCGTTGTAGATATCCCGCGCTGGACAAAAGATAATCCGACGAACGATTACGGACGCCTGGGTTCCAAGAACATCGGCAGTAATTATGTAAAGAAAACATTCGTGCGTATGGAAAACATCACACTGTCATATAATGTGCCGCAGAATTTCCTGAAAAGATTCTCCGTACAGAACATGCGTTTCTCCGTTGCCGTCCGTAATCCGTTCGTCATCACGGGATGGACTTTCGGCGATCCGGAAGGCGGTGACACGACGCTGAGAACCGTCAATTTCGGTGTAAACTTTACTTTATAAACATTGATTAACCCATAAGAATTAAGATTATGAATCAGAATAATAAAAAATACCTGGTACTGGCTTTAGCTGCCTTACCTTTACTGAATTCCTGCAATGACAGTTGGCTCGACCCGAAGCCGCTATCTTTTTATACTCCCGAAAACACCTATGTAGATGCTGCCGGTTTGTATTCGGCACTGGTTGCCTGTGAACGTAATATGCGCCACGAATTCTTTACGGACGGCGCTCCGATCCTGACGGAAATGTACACCGCAGATATTGCCGTACATGGGAAAACCGACGAAAGCGGTTCGTTGGTGGACTTCGATAACGAGATGCTTCCTGCCCGAACCAAGAATGATATGAAAGGCAAGAACGGCTGGTATTGGGCAGAAGGTTTTAAAGGAATCAAGTATGCCAATATCGTGATCAGCCGTCTGGATGCCGCCACTTTTAAGGATGAGGCGGAGCGGAATGCCGTACTGGGCGGGGCCTATTTCCACCGCTCCTATCGTTACTATAAACTCACCCACCAGTTCGGAGACGTTCCTTGGTTAAGTGAAGAAATTACCCGGCCGAAACTCGACTTTTACTCCTATGACCGTTGGAGTATTCTTGAGCAATGTAAAAAAGATATGGAATTCGCTTACCAATGGGTACCCGAACAAATGGACCGGGGCCGAGCCAACAAAGATGCCTGCGGTATGTTACTGATGAAAATATGCATGTCATTGGGAGACTTTGACCGAGCCATTGAAGTTGGAAAGGAAGTCGTCGCACGGCACCCGCTGATGACACAGCGCTTCACGACCAACCAGAACAAGCCCAATACGAATTTAATGCATGACCTGCATAGTGTAGAAGCCAAAATAGACATGAGCAACACGGAGGGTATCATGTATGTGGTAGCCTACCCCGACATCGTCGAAGCCGGAGACAAACGTATTTATACGATGCGTAACGGACTCCCTTACTGGGCAAAAGGGGCAGCGATCAAGACACCCGACGGAAAATCAGGAACAGCCATCGTCCCTGCTTCCGAAGACAAAAACACGGAAATTGACAATGATGCCAACTACGGCCGTGGCATCGGAACCTGTCGTCCTACGAATTATTTCCAGTATGAGATCTGGACCGACAAGGAAAAGAATGACCTGCGCAGCCCGAACAATCATGACAGCTGGAAACGAATGGAAGACCTGCGGTATAATGAGCCGAGCCTGAAGAAGAACAACAGCCCGTGGTATGGTCAGCAACTGGTTCGTCCGAACGACATTTCCGTGGCAGACTCCATCCGTTGCTGGTACATGTGGCCGCATTATAAACTGTTTGTCCCGGACCCAACGAAAACCCAGGATCTTCAGGGTGGAGAAACACCCTGGTATATCTATCGTTCAGCAGAAACCTATCTGATGATGGCCGAATGCTATTACTGGAAAGGCGACAATGCCAACGCCGCCTCCATGCTGAATATCGTCCGTGCACGTGCCGGAGCAGAGCCTTTGACCGGCACGATCGGTATAGCAGAAGTACTGGCTGAACGTGCCCGTGAGTTGTATTATGAAGAGAACCGCCATGTAGAACTGGTCCGTATATCCTATCTGTATGCCAAAACAGGCAAAGCATGTGAGGCTTTCGGAGGACGTATCTATACCCTGAATAATTTCTCAGGACCAGGTGGAACCGGAACAAACAACAAAGATGCAGGCGTGAATTTCTATTTTGACTGGGTGATCAAGCACAATAACTTCTATAATAAAGGTATAGTTATCCCTTATGGCGAATATCGCCTGAGTGTACATCATGTACTGTGGCCCGTTCCGGAAAATGCGATCAAGACAAATACCGGAGGAGTTATCAATCAGAATATCGGATATCCGGGAGCAGAAAACAACATCACTCCCCTGAAAGTAGGTGAAGTAATTCCTGAAACAGAATAGACCAATGATAAGAAGCGCAATTCATTAGAAACATCAACAATGCGCTATGCCCCGGACGATCGGAAGAAAGTGGAATACACCGGATTCTGAGACTCCGGGGCTAAAAAACAAAATACCGATTGACTGGTGTCCAATTCCTTATCGGCATAAACCTAAAATCAAACACCAGATCAATCGGTATATTTTTTACAACTTTATTATTCGTAATATCTTATCTGTCGCCCCGGCATTGCCATTTACAAACTGTCCGGCACTTTCGCCCGCAGCTTCCAGCACTTCATGATAGGTCAGCAATTCATCCATCTTCTCGCAGAAGGATTGTTTATCTGATACGGAGAAGCCGCCTCCCACCTTGATCAGGTCTTTTGCTTCCTTGAATTTATGATATTTCGGACCGAATAAAACAGGGATGCCATACACTGCCGCTTCAAGCGTGTTATGAATACCCGCTCCGAAACCACCACCAATATAAGCGATCGTTCCGTACCGGTAGATAGAGGACAATAAACCGAAACTGTCGACAATCAGACAATCTTTACCTTCCGCCAAAGACTGGTCATGAAACACATCCGACAAACGGACGGAAGGACGTTTCAACAACGACTCGATATACATCAGATGTTCGCGATGAATCTCGTGCGGAGCGATGATCAGCTTCATCTCCGGATGCTCATTGAAATAAGGGATCAGAATCTCTTCATCCTGCGGCCAGGAACTTCCGGCTACAAGAGTCAATCTTTTCTCCTTTCCTCCTTCACAGACAAAATGTTCCACTGGCGATAACTCACGTGCCTGGTTACGGACATCCAGTACCCGATCGAAACGGGTATCTCCCGTAACAGTTACATTCGTTATCCCGAACTCTTTCAGCAAAGCTGCCGAACGGTCATCCTGCACAAACAAATGGGTAAAGCAATAAAGCATCTTCCGGTACGGATAACCGAACCACTGGAAGAACAACTGATCGCGACGGAATATGGATGAAATGATGTACACCGGGATATTGCGATGCTTCAACTCTTGCAGGTAGTTTCCCCAAAACTCGTATTTAATAAATACAGCAATGGAAGGATTTGCCAGATTCAGGAATTTCTTCACCCGGTAAGGCGTATCGAAGGGCAGATAGCAAATGACATCTACCCCGTTATAATTCTTACGGACTTCATATCCCGAAGGGGAAAAGAAAGTAAGTAGTATTTTATACTCCGGATGTTCCGCCTTGATCTTCTCCATCATCGGACGTCCCTGTTCGAACTCGCCCAGGGAAGAAGCATGAAACCAGATATATTTTGCATTCCGGTCGATCTTCTCACGAAGAATGGAATTCGTTTTCCACTGCCCCAGACGCATGATCCGGGCCTTCTTATGGAATGGAGAAATCAACGCAATGATAAATGCGTAAAAGTGGATTGCCAGACTATACATAACTTATTTAAGCACTTCAATCGCTCTTTCGATACGGCGAATAGATTCTTCTTTTCCTAATGCTTCTGTAATATCAAATATATGAGGACCTTTTCCTTCACCGACTAATGCCAAACGGGTAGCATTCATTATATTACCCAAATGGTAGCCTTTGCTTTCGATCCAGGCTTTCACCTCTTCTTCCGTTCCTTCGATATCGAACGGTTCACGAACGCGCAGTACTTCGATCAGTTCTGCCAACTGGGCAGCAGAATCGGCCTTCCAACGTTTTTTCGTTGTCTTCTCATCGTATTCGGTCGGAGCAACAAAGAAGAATGCACAAACATCCCATAATTCCTTAATAAAAGAAACACGGTCTTTCATCATGCCGACAACCTTCTCCACATATGCCGGATCGGCTTTTATACCGTGGCTTTCAAGGATAGGCATGAACAATGCTGCGACTTCTTTATTGTCTTTTTTCTGGATATACTGGTGGTTGAACCATTTTCCCTTTTCATAGTCGAACTTGGCACCGGCCTTGCTGCAACGGGTAAGATCGAAATAGTTGATCAGTTCGTCCATACTCATGATTTCCTGATCGTTACCTGGATTCCATCCTAACAGGGCCAGGAAGTTAACAACCGCTTCCGGCAGGTAACCGCTTTCACGGTATCCTGAAGAGATATCACCGGTTTTAGGGTCATGCCATTCCAACGGGAATACAGGGAATCCCAGACGGTCACCGTCACGCTTGCTCAGTTTACCGTTTCCTTCCGGTTTCAATAACAAAGCCAGGTGGGCAAACTGCGGCATCGTATCTGCCCAACCCAGATAACGGTACAGCAATACATGAAGGGGAGCGCTCGGCAACCACTCTTCGCCACGGATCACATGAGTGACTTCCATCAAGTGGTCATCGACAATGTTTGCCAGGTGGTATGTAGGCAACTGGTCAGCCGATTTATATAATACCTTATCATCCAGGATAGAAGAGTTGATTACCACTTCACCACGGATAATATCATTCACATGAATATCTTCGTTCGGCTCGATCTTGATACGGACAACATACTGGTTTCCGGCATCGATCAACGCCTTTGTCTCTTCAGCAGAAAGTGTCAGGGAGTTACGCATCTGCAAACGGGTGGAAGCATCATACTGGAAATTGGCAATTTCCTGACGTTTGGCATCCAGTTCAGCCGGTGTATCAAATGCAATATAAGCCAGACCGTCATTCAGCAACTGGTCGACATATTGCCTGTAAATAGCTTTTCGCTCGCTCTGACGGTACGGACCGTATTCGCCACCAAAGTTCACACCTTCGTCGAATTTGATACCCAACCAGGTAAGCGCTTCAATAATATAAGCCTCCGCTCCCGGAACAAACCGTTGAGAGTCGGTATCTTCAATACGTAAGATCAAATCTCCGCCATTCTGTTTGGCAAATAAATAGTTGTATAAAGCTGTACGAACACCTCCGATATGCAGCGCCCCTGTCGGGCTGGGTGCAAAACGGACTCTAACTTTCCTTTGAGTCATAATTATTTCATTCTATAATAATGCGGCAAAAGTAGTCCTTTTTTTTCTCTTACTAAACTTTTTTATGTACATTTCGCCCTCAAATGAGAATCTTATGAAACTAAAAAACTATAGTATACACCCAGCCGTATATTTCATCGTGGCATCTTTGCTGATCGCCTACTTTTTTCCTCGCGAGGGAAAGTTCCGTTACCAGTTCTATGAAGGTAAACCCTGGAGGTACGGATTACTGACGGCTCCAAGCGATTTTCCTATCTACAAGACTGATGCAGAAGTCGATGCCGAGAAAGATAGCGTTTTGAAAAACTTCGAACCGTATTTCCGTATGGATGCGACTGTCGAGAACACAGAAGTCGACAAATTACGGGCCGCCTATACCGATGGCCTGAACCGGAAAGCGACACCTGCCTATATGCATTATATCGAAAATAGTTTGATCAGCCTATATAAAAACGGGATTATCTCATCACAGGAACAGGAAAAACTGAAAAAGGATAACTATGAGCGTGTCAATCTGTTGGAGAACAATATCGCTCATTCCCGATATGCCAGTGACTTTTTCACCATAAAAACGGCTTATGAGTTTATCATAAACAACTGTCCGCCGCGGCTAGACAAATCGGTCCTGCAATCCTGCGATATAAATAACTATCTGAAGGAAAATATATCGTATGATGAAGCGATGTCAGAGAAAGTAAAAGACGATATGCTCCGGAGCGTATCCTTGGCGAACGGTATGGTACAGGCCGGAGAACGTATTGTAGACAGGGGGGAGATTATTGATAACCATACCTATAATGTACTGCGTTCGTTGAAGATTGTGCACGAGACCAAATCGGGTGGTGCACAACGCCAAAGCATTATTCTCGGAGGGCAGTTTGTATTGGTCTGCGGCATTATCTTCTGTTTCTGGTTATACCTGTGGTCTTTCCGGTTAAAGATATTGCACAACAGGCGGAATGCGCTTTTCCTTATTCTATGCATATTTGTCAGTTGCATATTAACGGAGTTATGCGTCACTTATGCGCTGTTCAATGTTTATATCCTGCCTTATGCGATCGTGCCTATTGTTGTCCGGACCTTCTTCGATTCGCGTACAGCCCTATTTACGCATCTGGTCATCGTGCTGATCTGTTCGCTGATGGTACCTTTCCCGCATGAGTTCCTGCTGTTACAGATCATTGCCGGAATGGTGGTTACATTCAGTCTGAGAGACCTGTCGGAACGTTCGCAACTGATTCGCTGCGCATTCCTGATCTTTATGTCCTATACGTTATGTTATATAAGCCTTGCCTTGTATCAAGAGGCGGACTTCAACAAGATCAACTGGTTGATGCTTCTATACTTCGGTATCAATTTCATCCTGCTGATGTTTACTTACATCCTGGTTTATATGCTGGAAAAAACATTCGGATATGTATCGAGCATCACGCTGGTGGAACTATCCAATATCAATACGCCTATTCTTAAAAAGTTGTCGGAAACATCTCCCGGAACATTCCAGCATTCCTTGCAGGTCTCTATCCTGGCATCGGAAGCCGCTGCAAAAATCGGAGCAAATGCCCAACTGGTCCGTACAGGAGCCATGTATCATGATATTGGGAAGATGGCAAACCCGGCTTTCTTCACCGAAAACCAAAGTAGCGTGAATCCGCACAGCCAACTAAGTTTCGACCAGAGTGCCAAAGTGATCATAAATCATGTCACCGATGGAGTCAGGATCGCTGAAAAGGCATTGTTGCCCAAGGCTGTCGTCGATTTCATCCGTACACATCACGGATTAGGAAAGGCTAAATATTTCTATAATTCATTCAAAAACCAATATCCGGATAAAGAGATCGACGAAAAGACGTTTACTTATCCGGGACCGAACCCGTTCTCGAAAGAGACTGCCGTGCTGATGATGGCAGACTCCGTTGAAGCCGCCTCCCGCAGCCTGAAAGAGCATACGGAAGAAAGCATCAGACAGTTGGTGGATAAAATTATTGACGGACAGATAGCAGACGGATTACTGAAAAGTGCCCCGCTGACGTTCCGGGATGTAGAGACGATCAAAAGCGTGTTTGTCGACAAGCTGAAAACAATGTTCCACACCCGTATCAGTTATCCCGACCTGAAGAAATAGTTTCGAGCAATCCTCCACAGGCGTCTTCCAACAAATCGAGTACCAACTCAAAACCGGAGGCGCCCCCATAATACGGGTCAGGGACATGATCATACAACTTATTACGGGAATATTCCGTCATCTGATGTATTTTAGCTACTGATTCCAGATCGGGAGCTTTCCGTTTCAGGTCATCTATATTCCGGTCGTCCATTCCAATGATCAGATCAAAATCATAAAAGTCAGTCGTACGAACCGGACGGGAAATAGAATCCAGCATATATCCCCGGCGGGAGGCATGCGCCCTCATCCGCTGGTCGGCACGTTCTCCCTCATGGTATCCCATGATACCTGCCGAATCGACTTCTATATAATTGTCAAGGCCGGCATCTTTTACCAGCTTCTTCATCACAGCCTCCGCCGACGGAGAACGGCAAATATTCCCCAGACAAACAAACAATATCTTATACTCTTTCTTCTCTCCCATAATTTTCAATTCTCAATTTTCAATATTCAATTATCAAGCCGGATCCACATCATAATGCACCAGCAATTGCCTGAATGGCAAATAGCGTTGCATCTCTGAATGGACAACCTCCAGTATTTCCCTGACAGGGGCAATGGCGGCGGCTATCTCTATTTTCAACACAATCTTCTTGATATGCAAAGTCTGCACACGTGTTACCGGAGGGGTGACAGGTCCCAGTACCCGCTCTCCGAGACGGGCATGCAGTTTCTCGGCATAGATCACCGACAGTTCCTGCAAAACCGACTCATTGCGGCTCCGGAGCACCAACACGATCAACCGGTAATAAGGAGGATACCGGAACATGCTACGCTCGCTCAACTGCAAACGAACCATTTCCTTATAAGCAAAATGCTGCACCATCCGTATCAGAGGATGTTCCGGCTGGGAAGTTTGCAAAACAACCGTACCACGTTTATCCCTTCTCCCTGCTCGTCCGCTTACCTGCACCATCAGTTGGAAAGCACGTTCGTGAGCCCGGAAATCGGGATAGTTCATCAGGTTATCGGCATTCAGGATTCCAACAACACTGACATTTCCGAAATCCAATCCTTTCGATAACATCTGCGTTCCGATAAGGATTTGCGTCTTTCCTTTCTCAAAGTCGGAAATGATGCGTTCGTAAGCCGTACGGGTACGTGCCGTATCGAAATCCAACCGCTCGACCTTCGCCGAAGGGAACAGGGAAGCTATTTCCTCCTCCACCTTCTCTGTCCCAAAACCCATCATCTTCAACTCCGTACTCTGGCATTCCGGACAATGAGGCGGTAACTGGATGGTATATCCGCAATAATGGCAAACCAATTGGTTATGATATTTATGATAGGTCAAGCTGACATCACAGTTCACACAATGAGGCACCCAGCCACAACTCTTACATTCGATCAGCGGGGCAAACCCACGCCTGTTCTGGAACAAGATAGCCTGTTCACCGCGTGCCAGGGACGCATTTACTTTCTCGACCAATAACGGGGAGAAAAGTGTATCCTTCATGATCTTTTTCCGCTTCAGTTCCTTTATATCGGCAGTTATAATCTCCGGCATCAGGCAGTCACCGTAACGGGTAACCAACTCTACCAGTCCATACTTACCAGTCGTTGCATTGAAATAAGAATCGATCGAAGGGGTAGCAGATCCCAGCAGCGTCTTTGCCCCATGCATTCCCGCCAGCACGATTGCAGCATTGCGGGCATGGTAACGAGGGGCCGGATCTTGCTGCTTATACGTATTTTCATGTTCCTCATCCACAATGATCAGTCCCAGGTCCTTGAATGGCAGGAAGAGAGAAGAACGTACACCCAGCACTACCATCGGTTCGTTCCCATGCAGGAGTTTGTTCCATACTTCCACACGCTCGTTATCCGAGAATTTCGAATGATATACCAAGAGCTTATTACCGAACAGTTTAGCCAGCCGTTCGGTGATCTGCGTCGTAATAGCTATTTCAGGAAGCATATATAGAACCTGCCGTCCCAGCTTCAGAACCTCGTCTATCAGCCGTACATAAATTTCCGTCTTACCGCTGGAAGTAACTCCGTGAAGCAGGCAAACATCTTTAGAAGTAAAGGTATCATGTATCTCGCTATACGCTTTCTCCTGTGCCGGACTAAGCGAACTGAGAGGTTGCAAACGGCATACCGGAACCTGCAAACGCCCCACTTCTTTTTCATAGCTTTCAAGGACTCCCCGTTTCAGCAACCCGTCCAATATCGTTGATGAACAACCGCTGCGTTCCAGTAATTCTTTTTTGGATACTTCCACGGTTAATGCCGGATTTAATGCGTGGCTCAGATCAAGGAAGCAAACCAGCAAAAGTTCCTGCTTCTTGGCCCGCTTAAAATCAGCAAAGGCTTCCTGCAAGCGTTCTTCGGTTGCATATTCCTGAGACAGACGGATAAATGTCTGCATCTTCGGAACAAACCCGCGTTTCATCTCTTCGCTGACCTCCACTGCCCCACGGGCCATCAGGGAAGCAACTACGGGAACGACATTGCGCAGGCCTGTTTTCTTTTCCAACTCCGAAACTGTTAACTTGAGCACTCCTTTAAAAGCATCCAGCACAGTCTGCTCATTAGGACGCAAAGGACCGTCTGCCTCAAAATCGGCATTATAAGTGACAGCCGTCTCGCTTTCCAGTTTCAGCCCGGAAGGTAAAGCCACTTTATAGACATCCCCCAGTTTACACATATAATAGGAGGCGATCCATTTCCAAAAGCGAAGTTGCGGCCTCCTTAGTACTGGGCTGGCATCCAGCAGGGCATAAATCTCCTTCGTCTCAAAGTCCGTATTCGGCCTGCGTTCATGTACTTCCATCACAATGGCAGTATAGTAACGTTTCTTGCCGAAATGAACAATGACCCGGCAACCGGGAGTTACGGCTGCCTCCAGATCCGTCGGAATACTATATGTATAGCTATTCTCCAACGGCAGGGGTAGTATGACATCTGCATATTTCATTTCCGAGGTCAAAAGTAACAAAAAAGGCCGGACTGTTAAAGCCCGGCCCCTCATATCTTCTGTCTGTTATCAGAACAAGATAGCGGCTGTCACCGACCATCCGCGGTTCTTGGCATTCAGATCATATTTTTCCGCACTGTAATTATCAGTCAGTCCCAGGCCATAGTTTATACCGACCTGCAAATGGCTGATCAGTTCCACACCTGCACCAAAATTAAGACCGGCACTAAAGTTTTTCGCTTTCACCTGTCCTACTACACTTCCGGGAATCTCCCAGAATTTATCGCCACCTACACGGAAACCGATATACGGACCGGCAGCCAGATATCCTTTAATGATAGGTAGTCCGAATTTCCATTTCAAATTCACCGGGACATCGATATAATCTGTTTTCACATTCGTGGAAGTTCCTGTCTCCGATTTCACATCCATCCCTTTCTGTGAATAGAGGATAGCCGCATCCAACCCTACTCCAATCAGAGGAATCGTTGTCTCGATCATCGGACCGATCTGGAAACCAGTCACATTATCCGCTTTCAGAATATCTGAATTCAAATGAACGGACGATATATTCAAACCACCTTTTACCCCAAACTTCAATTGGGATTTAGCGGGAACAGCAATAAATGCCATCAAAATAATCAAAACTAAACCTGTAACCTTTTTCATATTGCCTGTTGTTTTATAAATACTATCTGCAAATAAACATACTTTTCCAATAATAAACAAGTATTCCGTCTTAACTGTTCAGTCTTTGAAAAAGAAAAGCATGGACCACCGACGGAGCTCATCCCGTCAACCGAACCATGCTTCTTTTCCTAATTATTATGGCAAAATAATTAAAAACAGATCCTAAAAGGACAGCAAACTGGGAATGGAACAAGAATAGAAAGACATCAGATGTCTTGTTTTTCTCATCCGGCCTTTCCTCGAAGCCGTCGAAATAATATGCCTTGCAGGTCTTCTGACTTACTTCCGGATCAAGCGCCTTCCCATTCCCCTTACAGAACAGTGGCAAAAGTATGCCTGATACGTTATGAAGCTCACAGCAGCGGGACTGTCCGGGATTCACACCCGGTTCCCTTTTAATCCTTACCCGCGGATACAGGCTCGGAACAATGCATAGCGCAAATATAGAGATATTTTTACATCTTACGGTAGCAGATCCTATAAATTTTATTTATTATGTTTACGATATTCATCTATTGCGTCTTTTACCGGAGCTTTAATCAATTTTTGTTCACGAACAGCACGGGATTGATTGAAATAATCGTCCAATAACTGAATATCAAATTCATCTATCATCCGGTCTGCTGAAATCGAATCATGTTCACTGGTGATCATCACTGCCCCTATACGTCCGGGATCAGAGATAGAAACAAGATCACCGTACTTTCTTTTCAAAGCGGTCAATTTCTCCCAGTTATTATCGAGATGTACCAATTTACGGTCAAGGTTGACTGTAGCCACAGCATAATTATAATAGTTCGTACTTGAGGCGACCACCTCTCCCAATGGGTTACGTATCTCCGACGGAGCATTCAGAAAACCATAGGCACAAACAAAATAAGCCTGACAGGAATAAGCCCATTTGCTTTGTTCCAAACCTCCGTGATACATTGATGGAAACAAAATTATGTCCGGTTTTTGCTGAGCATACCGTTCCCTCAACTCATCAAAATTAAGATCGAAACAAACAGCACAAGCAACAGTCCCGAAATCACATAGCAGGAGTTCTGCTTCATCAGAAGGCATGATCTCATTCATTTCCTGGATAGTAGGAAAATTCTTATTATATATACCGGCTACTTTTCCACGTCGGTCAAGCAGTATACATGAATTCCACCAGCTTCCGTTTTCTTCCCTTTTGGTTCCAAAAGCAATATAACAGTGATTATCTTTTGCTACCGAAGCCAGGTAATCCTTTACCTGATCTTTCCTTACTTTATAATATTCAAACTGCTCTGCCGTAGTTAATCCGGAAGGACGATCGCATGCTTCCGTTAATAATATCAGATCCGGCTTATGTAATAACACTTTTGACAACTGCCTTTGCCAGTAATCGATCATCTGATCGACCATTTGCTGATAACTCATCTGATTATTTACGGAAACCGCAACCCCTCCACCTCCGATAGTGACTATTTTCACCGGATTCTTTGCCCGGGCTGCCAACACGACTGTAAAAACAGTTATAAAAATCAGGTAAACAGAATGTTTCATCTTCTTTCAGGTTATTTATGTTCCTCAATCACTGCAGGTGTACCGTCTAAGGAAAACAGAATTTTCCAACCGGCAACGGACGCCCCCAGTCTGCCATTTTCTTTAATCAATAGTGCCTCATCGGGTGTTATTTCCGGAGAACCGGCATCATCGACAAACAACACATGCAGGAAATAATCTTTCATCTGCTTGACAGCCGATGAAACTTCCAACCGCCAGGCACCAGTTTGTATCTGGGGTTTCGGCCAGCAATTCTTATTTAAAGGGTAATTGATGCCATTCACCCAGGCCTCTTTACCTTCTCCACCTATCAGTTCCAACCGGGCATTTTCAGGATAAAGGGTAAAACATGTCAATCGCCCTCCTCCGTTCTCTGCTACCATTCGATTCTCAACTACTTCCGGTTCATGAACCGTATGAAGCAAGAAACGTTTTTCAAAATCCTTCCTGGTACTTTCTACGCGATCGAAAACGACTATTACAGGACGGAATGTTGTATTTCTCCGCAGGTAAATAATCTCCCGCTGTGCAAGGCTGACCCTTTCCCGGTCATAGGCTTTAGTTGCATCTCCAACAGCATAAGTATATTCATCTGTCTCCCGACACAACGTGATTCCATCCAAATGAGCATGGCCGCCGGGCAGGATATCAGTCAGCTTTGTCGGTTCCTCTTCCCAGTAAGGTTGTCCCCCGTCATTGGATACCGAACGGCCATATACCTTATATTCCTGTTCCGGATCAAATACAATAATCCCGTTATGGGCAATTGTACGGGTAAAATAATTACACCAATGCGTACTTCCGTATCCGCCGTTTTCACAACCTTCATCATACATTCCGGAATCAATTGCCAGGGGTGACTTATAGTGGATCGTGAACGTATTTTCATCCCGGTGATGATGATTCGCCGAATAGAAAGGGACAGAACGGAACTGAAGCAAAGTTGTCTCTTCATCCCAACGATCCCGTGCTATAACAACTCCGGCATTTCCAAAATCCCGACTCAAAGGTAACGGTATTGTTTTATCATCCGGTGCAACCGGCCTAACGCTCTTATCAGCATACAAGATTCGGGCGAACGGATCTTTTGTCGGTTTGGCCAGCCAAGCTGCATAGGGATTTTTATAGATTCCGGCAGAAATATACAATAGCTCCTGTTCATCCTGCAAGTCGGTGTCAACCGAGTAAGCGTCCCCCGTATTCGCGAACAAACCATCTCCCTGCTGTCCGTATATCCAGAAAAGAGGTATTTCTGCCTGCTAGGGGAAATACATACATTCATTCGTAGCACTTGACATGACACTGTGCGTTCGTCCCGATAAATAAGGAGCACTGTAATTCCATCCCATATGATAGCCACCTTTCTCAGTGATCCATCCTTGTACAGGAAAATACCCCTGAACCCAGTGTTCACGTATCTCCAGTAATTTTTCTCTCAGCTCCGGTTTATCCGTAACCAAAGCCAGCAATCCGGTCAGCAAAGAAAAATTACCCCAGCGTGAATGTCCGCCAACATAATCCGCATAAGCCGAGAAATGCCAGTTCGTGTCCAAATGATCCAGTATTGCCTTTTCAATAGCCAGTTTCTCCCGGACAGTCAGAAAATGGTACAACCAATCATAGGCTACAGCCAGCGACATTAATCGTCCGCGGTATTCATCGTCATTTCCGACAGGACCGTCGTCCACCATCACCTGTACCCATTCTTTTACCCATCGGATATAGTTTTCATCTTCCGTCACCACAGCTACAAACGCCATATTACGTCCGATATCCCAATGTTTGAGATACCTTCCCCTACCCAACACCTCCGGAGAGAATCGTGAGATCTGTTCTTTGAGATAAGACAATAATTCATTCCACTCCTGCCTGAACTCACCACGAACACGTTCACGGATAACCGGTAAATCCGTATCACGAAAATACAACCTGGGATGTCCCGGGTAAACTTTCACCCGGGAGGTATCCGAATGGATTATTACCGACGGTATTTCTTTTTGCCCGATCGTATACCCCCATTGTCCATACGCATCCGTAAAAGGGAAAACGGAAAATATTCCTATCATCCCCTTTATTCCGGTCCTTATATATCGATGTACCTTGCTCTTCATTCTTGTTTGAATTTAGAATTATTACAACCTCCTTGCCTCCTATTTGAATCTGAACCGCCGGACAAAATAATCAAGTCCTGTGATATGGCTGGAAGGGAACCAGCAAAGCAGAAACAAAGCAGCCATTTCGATCAGATTCTTATTTACGACCCAATAACTTCCCTCTACATGAACATTTACTCCCAAGCTTGCAAACGGGGGATAAGCCAGATAATAGAATAACAGTAGTACGATCCCGAATATCTTACAATATCTGGAACATATTCCCAGAAACAATCCCAATCCCAGCAGAATCAGCCCCATTCATTCATCAAATCCACACAACGCAGTACGGTTTCCGACTCAGTCATGCTTTTAAACAAGGGAGCAAACGGACCTGTCGTATTTTGTAAATAGGCTTTGGCAGTCCAGCCCGGAGTATAAAATTTGATCAATCCTTCATACAAAAAATGCCAGCCGATCAATACACGTAACAACGTAAGAGCCCATAACTGGCCTGTTGAATATTTTATTTCTTTTTCCATGATATATCGATTGATAATAAGTTTATTCGATTATGACTTTCTCATTCACTTTATCCCAATGAACAGGTCGCCGGTGTTCATAAGCCAGATTTGCCAGATTAAAAGTGACCGCCTCTTCGAACCCGACATCGATCCCACAACTGGTAGTTCCGAATCCTCGAATAGCATCGATCCATTCTTTCAGATGCAGGAAAGTGGCGTCAATGACTTTCCCGTCGATATAGGTCGGACCATAACCACTTTTCAGGTAAGTCTTGGCCGTGGCCGAAGATATTGCGTCCACATCAGCACACGGTTCATAATAATACATGGGATCGTCTGAGCTTATCGCATGTTCTTTGTATCGCTCCGAGTAAGTATCCTTATACATCATAATCGCATTATCTATATCCATTGTCACCTCCGAACCCAAAATATGGGACTGACGATAAATTCCACTCTTCAGCGTACTGTCATATGTCATAGTGAGTCCCCTTTCCGGATAGGTAAAGATTGCACTGAACAAATCCGGCATATCTCCGTGTCCTTTATAATAATATTGTCCGCCTAAAGCTACGACAGTATCCGGTATCCCCAGTTCCAACACCTGATTAACACAATCATATTTATGGGTAAAATCATTTCCGGTAACTCCGGTCCCGTAATCACTATATCGCTGCCAGTTAAAATATCGCTTCGGGTCAAACTCAACCCAGGGAGCTTTACCCAGAAATTCTTTCCAATTAATTGTATCCGGATTACCCAAATGGTCAAATTCCCTTGTCCGTATCCAGGCACCATTCAGATCATTCTTGTTGGTATATGTCTGCACCAATGAAACGACTCCTAATGCACCTTTTCTATACAGTTCATTAGCTATCTTGAAACTCATTTGCTGACGATTTTCGTGTCCTAACTGGAAAATAACACCTGTCGATTTAATCACTTCCCTTAACTCCAAAGCCTCCTCAATGGTGTGTGTCATCGGTTTTTCCAGATAGACATGCTTTCCCGCTTTTGCAGCATCTATAGCAATCCGGGCATGCGTATGGTCAGGAGTAGCAATAATTACAGCATCTATTTCATCACTGGCTATCATCTCCCGGTAAGTAGGAAATACTTTAGCCGGCCTATGTTCTCTTTTATCACCTCCCCGCCGTACTTTATTCAATGATATCTCATATCCTCTTTTCGCATGAGCATCGAAAGTATCACAAACTCCGGCAAAATCGACGTACAAGTCCTCCTCATCCAACAGATCCTGAAGCCTTTTGGTATACTTACCATTAATCGTATTATCTTCCACATACTTCGAAGAGACAAAACCCATAGAATTCAACAGCTGATCACCACGCCAACCATTACCGATCACACCAAACCGAACAACATTACTGTTATTTCCCGTAGGAGGTCTTAACTTATCTTCCGGAGCAGACAGATGGTCTATTTTCAAGGTAGAGAGATAATCGTTCTGTATCCTTTCCAGTTCTGTTGTAATATTACCTTTTGCTCCAACTGCAAAATAACCCAAAAAGGGAACCGCAGCCATACCTTTCAAAAAATCTCTTCGATTAGTTTTCATGGTCTCATTCTATTTTCTAAATTAGATAATCTTTATTATTTTCCGGCCATAGTGATTCCGGATAAACTATGTTCCGGTCCCCTCACAACGGGACCGGCGACATAGCTTCCCCAATATATCAGCGTATCACCCTAATAGATTTATTATAAGCCTCAGTTAGTCTGCCAGCCCGGATTCTGCTTCAAATTCGGATTTAATACGATCTGAGATTCCGGGATCGGATTCAGATAATCTCTCTTCAGATCAAACCTGTATCCGTCAGGAAGCGACCCTTTGAACGGATCGAGATATCCCTTTTCATCAACCGGATAAAAATCCGTGAACTGATTAGCCTTAGCACCTTTTGGTCTTTTACCAACAATCAGCTCCTCCGCGGCAGCCCAACGGGCTATATCATCCCACCGGAAACCTTCGGAAGCCAGTTCCACACGCCGTTCTCTCCTGATTTCATTGATAACAGGAGAAAGGGAAGGAAAGTCCCATTCCGGGTCAGATACAATTTCCGATATAATTAAATTAGGCATCCCTACCCGGTCACGGAGTTTTTTAACGGATATATCAATGTCATTCTGTGTAAGTTCACCAAGTTCTGCTTTGGCTTCCGCATAGTTCAGTAACACTTCCGCATAACGATATACGACAGAAGGAGTTTCTTCATAATTCAAACTATGATATTCCATTCTCGGATCATATCCTTTACGCAATACATAACCGGAAGGTGCATTAAACTTCGTATTCGTATTGACCTGGTCATATACGTCTTTCCAGTAAGTCGTACTTGTCTCGTCAATCATCCAGGGAGCCTCCGGCGTAAATATAGTCTGTTTAAACCGGGGGTCACGATCCTGCATTTCATCCATCAATGTATTATCTCCTTGATACAAAGGACTTACTTTGATCGGTTTCCCATCTTTACACAGATAAGCATCCGCCAGATCTTTCGTTATCGATTTATCATTAGGATATTCCAACTGATAGTTCTTATTGTTATTGATATTTAAAGCCGTCGAGAACTTTTTCCACAACAGAACCTCCGGATTGGACGAATAATCCCGTTGAGCGAACAAATCATTATAATCCTTCTCCGGGTTCCCTGTCGAATAGATTTCAAATAATCCTGAATTCATAACCAGGGTAGCTGCTTCAACCGCTTTTCTCAGATATTTCTCCGGATTGGATTCCTGTGCCTTGAAGTCGTCATTCGCATGATATTTCTCCCAGGTTCCTTCATACAGGGCTACTCTGGATTGAACTGCCAACGCCATCCATTTATTGATGCGTGACACACCATCGGTTTTCAGGTCAGACATCAGGAAAGCCGCAGAATCAAGATCCTGAATAATACGGTCGGCAACCTGATTGCGAGGTGTACGGGGTTCATACAATTCCGGGGAATCCGTATTCAACGTCTTTGTTATTACCGGCACATCCCCGAATGTCTGTAACAACTGGAAATAAATCAACGCACGGAAGAAATAAGCCTCTCCCACATACTGTTTGTAGCTATTGAAATCGCTTTCACATTTATGGTAATTATCAAAAAAGTAATTTACAGATCTTACTTCCGAAAAATCCCAACGGACACGCCCTTCATAACCGACCGTACGACTTCCCATCAAACGGGGATCTATCAGGCTGCCGATGATCATATTATCACTATTGAAATCATCACCTCCACCCCGATATTTGGTTCCCAGTACCGGTCCATAATACACAGGCAATAATGCATTCGTATAAAACTGGTTCACATAAATCTCCATATCAGACGGTTGCTTGAAAAAATCGGCAGAAGAGACCTCGTCCAAAGGATGTTTCTCCAACAAATCATCATTACATGCCGTAAAAGCCAAAGCAACCAGCAAAGAGAAAAATATAATTGTCAATTTATTCTGTTTCATAACTCTGTAGATTTAAAAGGTTAGATTAATTCCAAATGAATAGTTTCTCGATATCGGATAGATGGCACCTGCATTTTCTTTATTTCCTCCTCCCAAAGTCGGATCGGATGCAACCGTTGTCTCCGGCTCCAGAGAATCGGGTAACTTTGTTATTGTCAGCAGATTTTCTCCGGATACATAGATACGTATTCGCTGCAAGAACAATTTTCTGGAAATATGTTTCGGAACCGTATAACCTAATTGAAGATTCTTCAGACGTAAATAACTGGCATTAAGCACATATCTTGACTGAGGCAAACGATTTTTCTCCAACTCATATGTAAAATAAGGCTTCGGAAAATAAGCATCGGTATTAGGTCCCAATGCACTTTGCTCATCAGCCGGACGCCAATAGTCCAAAGCCGGACTGTTACTGAACAATGCAGATTCTGATCCGGGCGTTCCGCCTATCACAACTCCGTAAAACCGGTTCAAGCTTACATTTGCCAGATAATCCCGTTTACCGATGCCTTGCCAAAACATATTGAAATCAAAATCTTTCCATGTCAAACCGGCCGTAATACCATAATTGAAACGGGGGGTATGGTTACCGATCACTTTCAGGTCGCCATGATCATTCAATGTCCTTGCACCGTCATCCAGAATATTATTACCGTCCAGGTCTTTATATTTCATATCACCAGGCCCCCAGGTATTGTAATATTTGGACTGGTCGGGCATCGGTTCACCTTCCGATTGTATGATACCGTCTGTTACAAATCCCCATATCTCTCCTACTTTTTTACCTTCATACCAGTCATCGATACGTCCGCTGTCATTTTTGTATTTAAGGATCGTAGAACGGCTGTCTCCCAAGCTGAAAGCGACATTATAAGACAAGTCCGAAGTGATATGGTCACGCCAACTTACTGTCAGTTCAAAACCTTTGGTAGACAACTTGGCATTATTACTGTAAGGAATACTTGTTCCCAATACGGCAGGAACACTTTCAGCCGGTCCGAACATATCGCTGGTCACCCTGTTATACCAATCAAAAACAACTCCAAGACGATTATTGAGGAAACCCATATCTGCACCAATGTTCAATGTAGTCACAGTCTCCCAGGTCAAGTCATTTGGAACAATACCGGGAACTGTTGCATATATAGGCAACGAGTTTCCGATTATATGCGGTAAATCCCTATTAACAGGAACTGTGGAAAGATACAGATAGTTAGCGACATTCTGGTTGCCCAATGAACCGTATGAAGCACGTAACTTCAAAGAATTCATATAAGGTTCCACCGGATTCCAGAAATCTTCTTTCGAAATATTATATCCGACTGAAACGGAAGGGAAAAAGCCCCATCTCGAATTCTTTGCAAAACGGGAAGAGCCATTATAACGTGCACTGAATTCAAACAGATATTTCTCTTTATAATTATAATTAACACGTCCGAAATAACCTTCTGTCGCCCAATGCGTGATTTCATCCGACAAGGTCACATTACCTAATGCCGTATTGATCGAAGGTACTTCTTCCGTGATCAATTGCATCTTTGAACCATACAAACCACGGAAATAACTCGTTTCCCTTTCATATCCGAATAATACTTTGAAATAATGGTCTTTCCATGTCTTCTCATACGAAGTGATCCCGTTGGCAAGCGTATAATAGGAATAAGCCAGTTGTTCCACAGAACCACTTTCCGGAGCACCGATATTTCCGATCGAACCATTCGGGTTCTGAACCTGAACCGGCTTGGGGTTCTGTATATTGGAACTGCCACCATAATTATAGTTATATGAAATACTGGTCTTCCATCCTGCTATCGATTCGATCTCACCACGAAGCGTCAATCCCAAATCATGATTTTCCTTACGTTCACGTCCGTTACTCTGCAAAGCACGGACCAACGGGTTACTGATCGTACCATCTTCATTATACATAGGCATCAGGGGTCCGAAAGACAGGAAAGAACGTAAAATATACCCCTGAGACTGTCCTACAATACCTAACGGACGATCTATCTCTGAACGGGAATATTTGGAACTGAAATCAAAACGCAGCCATTTCTTGATTTCCGAAGATATATTGGCCATCACATTATAACGCTGGTATTTATCATCCCCCCATTTATATAGACCACCCTGATCCAGATATCCGGCAGAAACATAATATTGCGTTTTCTCCCCTCCGCCTTCTATATTGATATTGTGCTTTTGCGAAAAAGCCGATTTCTTATAATACATCGAAGGCCAGTCATAATTCGCATTACCTTCCCATCTACCTCTCCAGATACTTGCAGGCGGACTCTCCAGATTATATTCCGGCTTATACGTCCCAGCCATATAATCTTTCACACGCTGCACCTGCGCATCCGGATAGATCGGAGCCAATCCGGAGTTTGCCTGTATCTGGTTATATGCCGTAACCCAAGTCAAAGCATCCACAAAATGCGGAATATTCAACGGAGAAGCAAAAGACAGGTTATTATTATACTGTATATGCATTTCCTGATTCTTTTTCCCTCTCTTAGTCGTTACCAATATAACCCCGAAAGGCGCACGCGAACCATATATCGCTGAAGCCGAAGCATCTTTCAGAACAGATATACTTTCAATAGACTCCGGATCCACAGTGTCAATATTAGTTTCCACTCCATCGACCAGAACCAACGGAGACTGGTTACCTGCCAATGAACCGGTACCACGGATATTCCATGTCCGTGCAGCACCTGGTTCACCACCCAGACTATTCATACTGATATTCAGGTTAGGAGAAGCTCCCTGGATCAACTGGGACATGGTTGGAGCCGAACGGTTTGCCAATACCTCTTCCGTGATTACATCGACAGAGCCGGTTAAATTCACTTTTTTCTGCGTGCCATATCCGACAACCACGACTTCATCCAGACTTTTAGAATCTTCCTGTAGCGTAATATTAAGCTGGCGGTTGCCTTTTACCGGGATTTCCTGCGTAATATAACCGATATAAGAGACCAGCAAAACAGCATTGTCCTGTACTGCCAAAGTAAATTTTCCATCCAGATCGGTAACAGTCCCATTTGTCGTACCTTTTTCCACCACATTAGCACCGATAACCGGCAATTTATGTTCATCCAATACAAGTCCTGTTATCTGCTTTTTTTCCACAACAGCCTGAGGCAGCCGGACTTCAGGATCCTGTTTCTTCTTATAAAAAATGACTTGACGATCTACAATTTTATAATCCGCCCCGGATCCTTCCAGCAGGTTATCCAGAATCTCATTTATAGAACCGTGAGACTTTTCCACATGGACTTTTTTAGACAAGTCAATCGCATTGTCATTATAAAAGAAAATAAATTCGGTTTTTCCTTCAATTTCGCTGAATACTTCTTGCAGGGTTTTATTTCCTGAAGACAGATGGATTTCCGTAACCTGGGCATACGTTGCTTCGTTCGCCCAACCATATGTTACAAACAGCAAGAGTAACAAAGTAATTCTCATAATATGAAGTACTTTCCGAAATTCTTTACAAGAATTCCGGGGATTTGTGATTAATTTCATACCTTTGTATATGTTTTTAGATTAAAAAATGTTTTTAGTAAAGCTTTTTTAATTTGAACTTAACCGGAAAGTAGGACCAGTACTTTCCGGTTTTCTTTTTTATGTCTTTTCTATCCCATGGTATTCCGTTTTTTATTGTTTAACACTAATCTTTATTACATCACCTTCTTTATCATATTCTATCGGCGCCGTGATAGATATAATCCGGAAAGTTTCCCTGATATCCGACTTTAAATCCAGTTTTCCGCTTACCGTCACTTTACTGATTTCCGCAGGATCAAAAGTCAGGACTACATTATAATATCTTTCTATTTTCTTCAGGACATCAGCCAACGATTCATTATGAAAAATAAGGAAACCGTCTTTCCAACAGATATATTCATATATATCCGCATCCTCTATCCGAGTCGCAAAAGTACTCTTCTCCAAAGTATAGAGTTGATTAGGCTTAATGGTTGTCGTATTCTTTTTATTAGCCACTTTAACCGCAACAGAACCTGTCGCCAAAGCGACGAACTGTTGTTTGTCATTTTTATAGGCAGATACATTAAATGATGTTCCCAGAACATTCACTTCCATCATATCCGTTTTTACCACAAACGGATACTTTTCATTACGTGCTACCTCCAGATAAATTTCACCTTCCACATATATCTCCCGTCTGTCGGACGCAAATACTGCCGGATAAACCAGTTTCGTTCCGGAATTTGCCCAAATAGCGGAACCATCGCTCAATGTCACACGGGTTGTTTTTCCATGCGGAACGATCAGTTGGTTGTATTCACGCCTCGATGGTTCCGGCAAATCTATCTGCTTCTGATTCACACGCATATTCCCATCCTCATCATGGGATACTTGTACATCTTTGTCTTCAAACTCTATTTTATCTTTATCGCCTAAAATCACCATCACATTATTCGAGGCATCATCCGGTAATTGAGTATTGGAAAGAATGCTGTTATAATCGATCTCTTCCCGGGGAGATAAACCGGTATATATATAATAGGTAGCAATACACAATATTGCTACAACAGCAACATAACGCAGGAACATAGAGAAAGAGACAGACATACGTTTCGGACGACGGATAGCAGATTCTATTTTTGTCCACAATTCAGCTTTAGCTTCTGAAGAAAGTCCTTCATCAACCACTCTGATCTTCCGTTTCAATAACCGAAGATCTTCTTCCGAACTTTTTTTATTTTCTTCCGAGTTGTTCATCCTATTATAGTCTGTTATGTATTCATTAGGGAAACGAAAATGAGGCGCGTTTTGTACTCACTCAAAAGAGAAAAAATCAGAAATAAATTAAGCAATCAATTTAACGAGCTCAAAAACAAGATGATAAGAGTATCCATATTCAGACAACTTCTAATTTTTTCCATTGCACGGTGAACAATGTTACGGGCTGACTGATTATTAATTCCCAGCAACTGGGATATTTCATCATACGACATTTCCGCCTGAAAACGCAAATAAATCGCTTCTTTCTGACGATCAGACAAAAGACTGAGGACTTCTTCAAACCGGGCTTTTATACTTTCATCCGGTTCCTCATCCTCCTCCTGTCCAAATGCAAATTGTACATGGAAAGGTAATTCTTCCGGCGAAATATAGACCATCCGCTGGTTATGACGGATCATGTCTATCAATAAATTTTTCAATGAACTGAACAAGTAAAACAGAGGATTGGATAAAGCCGGAAGTTGTTGTCGGTTCTCATACAGTTTAATGAATAACTCCTGAATGCAGTCCTTCACTGACTCTTCATCGCTGACAAACTTTGTCCCATATCTGTATAATTTATCCGATGTCAATTCAAAGAGCGCAGAAAAGGCACTCTCCTCTCCATTACGGAAAAGTTCCCAAAGTGTAGTTTCATTTTTGAGGTCTTGCGAGTTTCGGACCATATGATATTTCTATTAATACGAACTATAAACACATAATAATGAAAGAAAAAATACAGTCAAACCTTCCATCTTTATCTCATATCTCTAAGACAAAGATAAGAAAAGTATCGATAAATCCATTTTCTCTTGCTTTTGTTTCGCACCCTCATACTATCATATCACAATTTCCCTGCACGATAAGCATCTATCGCTTCCTTTACGGATCCATGCATAAGCAGCAGATGGTAAGACTCAATGTAGCCAAGGTTTAGTTCGTTCATCAACATCCGTGTCCCACGGTCGATCAGTTTCTGGTTGGTAAGTTGCATATTTACCATCCGGTTGCCTTTTACACGTCCCAGTTGGATCATTACCGAAGTAGAGATCATGTTCAGGATCATCTTTTGCCCTGTTCCGGATTTCATTCGCGAACTACCGGTAACAAACTCCGGACCTACGATCATTTCAATGGCTACATCTGCCTCCGCTGCCATCGGAGAATCCGGATTACTGGAAATGGAAGCTGTCAGGATTCCTTGCTCACGTGCCTTGCGCAAAGCTCCTATTACATAGGGAGTCGTTCCGGATGCGGCAATACCGATTACTGTATCTTTTGTTGTGATATGGTGCTCCTGCAATTCCTCCCAACCGCGATTCAGATCATCTTCCGCATTTTCTACCGGATTACGAAGCGCTTTGTCTCCACCCGCAATCAGTCCGATCACCAGGGTTGGCGGCATTCCGAAAGTAGGGGGGATCTCCGAAGCATCGAGTACGCCCAGACGTCCGCTTGTGCCGGCACCCAGATAAAAGATACGTCCCCCTTGTTTCATCCGGGGGACGATCTGTAATACAAGTTCTTCAACTTTAGGTATCGTTTTCCGGACTGCTGACGCAACTTTCTGGTCTTCCGTATTTATATCGTCCAGTAATTCGCGGACCGACTTGCTTTCCAGATTATTATATAATGAGTCTTGCTCTGTTATCTTAGTAAACGACATATTAAATATGTATTATGTATGTTGCTAAACAGATACAAAACTAACAAAATTTATGTCTGCGAACCTCTTCTTACTTATACATTTCTTTCAACCATTGGAACCGTGCCATATTTTGTTCCGGATAAGTCCAGTGACCGGTTTCCAGATAAAGATGCAGTTCTTTTGCTCCCGGAATGACATTATAAGCGGAATACATGGAAGTTGGAGGACAAGTCACATCATTATATCCCCAGCTATACCACCCCGGTGCATTTACACGACGGGCAAAATTAACCACATCAAAATAAGCTAATGTCTCCACCTCATTCGGACCAGGTTTTGCATTCCGGTAATAATGAGGCCAGCCACCGGCACGCTGGTGTAAATAACCGGCATAATCACATAAGGCCGGATAGAATGCTGCCAGAAACTTAATACGCGGATCCAATCCTGCCGTAACGATAGAAAGCGCTCCTCCCTGACTACCACCGGTTACACCGACAGTCGAACCGTCAAATTCAGGTAAAGAGAAAATAAAATCCACCGCTCTCACACAACCGAGATACACCCGTTTGTAATAATGGGTGTCACGATCATTCTTATTGATCCCGGGATAGCCGTTCAAAGCACCGGATGCCAGGTTGTTATATACTTCTTGTGGCATATTTACCGGAATCCCATGAATTCCGATCTCTAATGTGATAACATCATCCCCTAAATTCATGCCGTTATACGGACGGATACCGGCACCCGGAACCTGGAGGATAGCCGGATATACCCCTTCCTTTTTGGGGACAACCAGAATACCATACATACGGGAACCCGGACGCTCATTCTGAAAACTGACATGATAAACGTTTTGCGTAGACGTACATCTTTCCGGCATCAACACCATTTTAGGGTCCAGAGACGTTTTACGGGCATCTTCAATCGCCTGCTTCCAGAAACTGTCGAAATCTTTCGGATCAGCGGTTGTCGGCCGGATTCTTTCTTCGTCTACGGCAACCGTGGCCATTCCTTCATAATTGCGACCATCTACTTTTGCTATGACCTTACAACGCAAAAAACCAGGTTCATTCATGGAGCCTTTTAATGTTGTTTTACCATTTTTCAAAAGTACATCCGCTTCCTTCTTTACGGGGAAATACTCCGGTCCCACTTCATAATCAACCACCACGTCTTTCAGGAGATTTTCATTCCTAAAGACCTGAACGGTAAAAGTAACTTCCTCCTTTTGTTTATATTTCCAGTCTGTCCGATCCGGAGATACCACCACATTGACCAATTTCTGAGCCGGCTGAGCCTCCAGCCTTAACGAACTTCCTACCAGCAATACCAGAAGGAAGCAGAATGAGAATAACACTTTTTTCATCTTGAGAATTTATTAAATATAAGATTACAAACACAACAAAGATAAATACGATCTATCAGATATCAAAACGTTGATTGACCATGATATGCAATCAGTCCTTCCATCGGACTTCGGGCGATCGTCCCCAAACGGATTCCCAAATCAAACGCGATCTCCTTCAATATATCCTGATAATACCAGGCTACCGAACCTACCAGGTGGACAGGCAGTTCAAAATAATCGTACTGTTTCACATTCCGGGTAAAAAAAGCCAGAAAACTACGGGTAACCAACTCCCAGATAGCCGGTTCATCCAGATGCTCCCGTATAAAAGGAGAAAATCCTGCCAGAAAACGGTTAGGGAAAGGCTGCCGGTAAACCTTGTCCATAATCAGGGCCGGGGTCAACTCATATTGTGTCAGAAACTGATCTTTCAGGGCCGGAGACAACTGGTCTTTCAAGACATCACCAATCAATAATTTCCCCAATACCGCACCACTCCCCTCATCGCCCAGGATAAATCCCAGAGGAGAGACATTCTTTACAATCTCCCTGCCATCATAATAACAAGAGTTGGAACCGGTTCCCATAATGCAGGCAATCCCCGGCTGATCTCCGCACAGGGCACGGGCAGCCGCAAGCAAGTCGCTCCCTACCTCAACCGGAACAGACAGATACCGGTTGACGGCCCGCCTGATCATATTATTCTTCTCCGGGAAAGCACATCCTGCTCCGTAAAAATAAATAGCTGAAGGTTCGAAATCTTTTAGAGAAGGTAACAGGCCGGCTTCTATCTCCTTCCCGATTTCCTCTTCTGTCTGAAAAAAAGGATTCATGCCCCGTGTTTTGAAACGGAGGATAAATTCACCATTCTCCACTACACACCAATCAGTCTTCGTGGACCCACTATCAGCTATCAATATCATATTTCACTTTATTATAAAATCAATCAATACGTCTGTCTTTTTTGCCAAATGCAGGATCTATCTTCAGGAAAGCCGTCACTGCCAAAGTGATCAGGCAGCATCCCATCACCCACCAGAAAAAGTGCTCATATCCCAACTGCTCCTGCAACCATCCGGCAATCATTCCCGGCAGCATCATACCTAAAGCCATAAATGCCGTACAGATGGCATAATGAGCCGTCTTATGTTCACCCTCTGAGAAATAAATAAGGAACAGCATATAAGCCGTAAAGCCGAATCCATACCCAAACTGCTCAATAAAGACACATACATTTATGATAAGCAGATTCTCCGGCAGGGCACTGCTCAGGTAAATAAAGACCAGATCCGGCAAAGTAATTGCCAGCGCCATCGGCCAAAGCCATTTCTTCAGTCCGCCTTGTGCCGCAACAATTCCACCGATGATCCCGCCTAAGGTCAGTCCGATAATCCCGATCGTACCATAAACAAAACCGATCTCTGCCGTTGATAATCCGAGTCCTCCAACATCACGCGGATCAATCAGGAAAGGAGTGACCAGTTTTACCAGCTGTGCTTCCGGGAAACGGTATAACAGCATAAACAGGATCGCAATCAAGGCCTGTTTCTTCTTAAAAAACGAAACAAATGTAGCAAAGAATTCTTTAAACAGGGTAGAAGCCGTCACAGCAACAGCCGGTCTGTCCGATTCGGGTGTCGGCAATATATATTTATGATACAGGCATAACCCGATAAACAAACCTGCCAGGATCAAAAATGTAACCGACCAGGCCAGCGGTATCTTTCCGGTACTTTCTTCCAAAGCACCAGCCAGCATCACCAACAGACCTTGTCCGGCAATAGTTGCGATACGGTAAAATGTACTTCGTATCCCGACATAAAAAGCCTGGTCATGCGAATCCAGCGCTAACATATAGAAACCGTCAGCCGCAATATCATGCGTAGCAGAACTAAACGCCACCAACCAGAATATAGCCAAAGTCAGCTGAAAAGAATAATCCATCGGAATAGTAAAAGCAATACCCGCCAGTCCTGCACCTATCAGGAACTGCATGGTAACCACCCACCAGCGCTTCGTCTTCAGTAAATCGACGAAAGGACTCCAGAAGGGTTTGATCACCCAGGGGAGATAAAGCCAACTGGTATAGAGGGCTATATCTGTATTACTGATCCCCAAACGTTTATACATGATGACAGAGATCGTCATCACTGCCACATAAGGGAGGGCCTCTGCAAAATAAAGCGTAGGTATCCAGCTCCATGGAGACGCTATTGTGGATTTTCCGGTTAATAGTTTCATTTTCGCGAGCTAGATTGTATCATTTTACGTACTATTTCATTCTTCTCTTCTTCCGAAATGCTTACTTCCCGCAAAATAGTTTCAAGATCTTCAGACGTCACCTTATCAAAATCCTTCTCTAAAGGAGTGATAAAAAGACCGGCCATCTCAACCGTTGCCGGACTGATCAGGATATTGGCATCCCCTTCTGCATAAAAACAGGACGGACGCAATTCCTTACGAGGGAATATACAGGATATCCAGTTATCCTCATCCTTCCAGTTATCCTCATCCTTCCAAGTAACCACATTCATCATCGGTTCAGAATCTCCTTCTTTTATTTCCAGTTGTGCGTATAATTGTTTAAAAGCATAGTCAGCTTCGCGCAAATCACTGGAGATCAGCAGAAATGCAGACGCCATAAAATCGTAAAGTACATAAAGAACCGTATTACGCCCCTCCCAGACTATACCCTTGGAAGCCTTTTTATAGTTCATTTCAATCGGCAAATTCCCCAGTTCCATTGCCTGGAAATGCATGTGATCCGGTGCAGAGGCTCCACATTTCGGACCATTGTAAAAGACGGCATAATCCTGAAGATCGTGTGCCAACCACAGCATATCCTCATAATAAGGAAGAATTTGCTGATCTTCATGCCACTTCAATGGTATCGTCAGATGTCCGCTGGAGATTGGATAAGGATTAACCAGTATATCGAAAGCATCATTGTAATCAATACCATATTGTTCTTCCGGCCGGTGACAGAAAAAACACGGTCGTGCTTGCAAAGAAGCAGTGTCTGTTTTAGCAGCAGAGGAACGGATACGCTCCGGATTGAACTGTAATATAACAGGGAAATCTCTTATGTAAAGATACCGGGTCTTAAGGCTTGCCAAAGCATAGGTATTCGTGCGAACCAACTCCCAATCTCTTATCTGGTTATCGAGAAGATCTTCTACGCGTTCTCTCAACTCATTCATTTCAGACTTATCAATCATATCATTTTTGATTTAACGTTCTTCGGGTACCCAATTCAATGGCTCGGATACTGTCTTTATAGGCATTATGTTCGTTGGTTTTCCGGATATCCAATGCGGCATCGGTATTGTCCTCCCAACGGCGGCAGAGATAAAGGACATCGTAAATACGCCCGATCCGGTAAATACGCGATATAGCCAATCCTATGGCATAATCTTCGCCATAACTCACATTCGGCATTTTCAACTCGCGAAGAATCGGGGTATAGAAAGCACGGGGTGCTCCCAGTCCATTGATACGCAAAGCATTATTACGTCCATTCTCTTCCGTCCATTCCCGGTGGTCGATAATGCCGGGCGCTATTTCATTCAGGTCGAAATCAGTCATTTTATAGGTTCCGATCACCATTGCACAACTTTCCGCATAAAAAGCATCCACAATCTTTTGCAAAGTATCGGGACCGCTATACACATCATCACTGTCAAGCTGTACACAAAACTTACCGCACGAAGGATGCCCAGCCGCCTCATTCCAGCAACCGCCGATTCCGAGATCGTCACGTTCGGGGATCAGGTGTATCAGACGTTTATCTTCTGCATACTGCTGAATAACCTCTGTTGTCCCGTCGGTCGAATGATTGTCGACAATGATCAGGTTGAAGTCAAAATTGGTCTGCTGCCTAAAAACAGAACGGATCGCATCCTCGATCGTACGGACGCGGTTGCGGACAGGGATGATCACAGATGCTTCGCAAGGGAAACCTTCCTTCTTAAACTTTACCTTCAAAGGCTTCTTCTTCAGAAAAGCACCCAAATATTTCAGATAGACAGTACAGGCCGATTCCATTTCCTCCTGCACCTCACGGTTCTTTGGATCCACATAATCAAACTGTTTCTCGCCACTTTTCCGATTATCTTCTTCTGTAAAAGAATAAAGATACTCCCGGATATGAACAATAGTCTCCGGCATAAATGAGGCATTGAGCTGGTAAAGATAGAAACCTGCATAGACATACTCCGGAAACATTTTTTTACGAGATTCGAAATAATAGTTCAATTCATCGTAATTAAGCAGCAATAACGGACCGAAATCAAAATCATCCCGTATGCTTCCCTCCTGATAATCGTTCAACGGGTGTTCCTGCCGAATACCGTTACATATTTTATAATGATCGGCATAAACGATTTTACAACATCTGTTTTCAGCAACAAAAAGCATCCGCTCCAGTCCGTTTTGTCCGAACCTCAAAGGAGTTGTACCAGTATAAAATAAGACATTCCGTTCGTCAGCATGTTCCCAAATAGTACGCAAAGTATTTGTACCGGTCAGCGTATCGACCTGCAGGATTTCGCAACCGTCACAAGCTTCTGCCTGCAATGAATCAGAAGCTAAAAGATATATTTTATTAACCAGCCCGGTACTCCTGAGTTCGTCTACAGTCAGTTTCACCATGGCTGGAGAAACATAAGGCAAAAAACAATTTACTGTTTGCATAATAGCACTTTTAAGATTGTCGGGTAAAGATAACAAAAAGATTAATCCTCCTCCCAGTAAAAGTCATCATAAAGCTCTTCTTCTCTTTGTTTTTTCCGGTATTTTTTCAGAAAAGCTCGCATTCCCGTAAGTGTAGAAACGCTTTGCATATACTCTTCCACTGTTTTCAGCAGGTTTTTCTGCTGGGATAAAAGAATATCCAGGTGAATATCTATCTCTTTCAAAGGAACAGTTCTCAATTGCGTATAAGCATTTTCCACACCAGATAAAGGAGCCTGACAAATCAGGTAAAATTCTTCTTCCAAGCGATTCAACTGTGCACGCAGAATCTTATTATAACGTTTCAAAACCTCATCCGTTTGCGATTGAGGTGTCTTTGCCGATTCTTCCTGCAACCAGTTAATCTGCATCATCAACAAGGAAGCCAAGTCTTTTTGTTTATATGCTTCCGTCAGTTGTTTCATCCGTTCTTCCTTCTGTGCACGCAATGTTTCATCAGTTTCCCGGTCCGGATGAAGTTCCTTCACCAGTTCCAGATATATTTCACGCATTGACTTTAAAGTTTGTTCCTCCTGCAATTTCTGATTCAATTCGGCTTTGGTCATTTTCCTTTCTCTGGACTGCGACGATTTCTGTTCCTCTCTGGCTGCACGCCTCTGTTGTTCTTTTTCTTCCGCCGCCTCCATTTTCTCCATCTCATTCTTCATTAAATCATTAAAAGCGTTGAGCAGTTCCTCTTCCGTCTTTGCGTTTTTCATTTTCTTATTGAGTTTAAAACCCATCATTTGGATAGCGAACAACGTATCCTGTACTGCTTCCATTTCCAGTTCTTCATGAGTCATTCCGGATAAGAGTTCCTCATATTTATGAACGAGGGGAACAATAACGGAGCGTTGCTCTTCATTCATATAGTCAGTCACTCCTTCGCTTTCAGCAGCAATAAGATCTATCAGCGTTTTCCGATCCGTTTTACTCAGTTTTCCTTCTTCATATATTCCATCCAGATAAATCAGATAATCATATTTCATTGCAGTCTCTTTCTCAAATAGAGATTTAGCATGCTCCTGATAGAAAGTTCTGATTTTTCGTTCCTTCTCAGGAATAAACGTGATTTCTGCCTTTAGTTCATTTATCTTCCTGTTCAGGCGATTGAACTCAGACTGGGCAGCGGTAAGTTTCGTTCTTCCTTTCTTTTTAATAACAGGAGTCAGGGACAAATCATCATTTGCCACATCCTGATCTTGAAATAGTTTTGCTTGTTTGTTCATATCAATACTTATATGGTAATAAAAAAACTGCGTAACTCTCCACCGAAAGCTACGCAGTCTCCTATTTATAATAAAAACTTTACAGCTATTATTCTTCTCCTAACAGGATTTCCAGGATTTGAACGGCAGCCTTAGCGACTGATGTACCCGGACCGAAGATAGCGGCAACACCTGCCTTGTACAGGAAGTCGTAGTCCTGTGCAGGAATAACACCACCGGCGATAACGATAATGTCTTCGCGGCCTAACTTCTTCAGTTCATCGATAACTTGCGGAACCAATGTCTTGTGTCCGGCAGCCAAAGAAGAAACACCCATTACGTGAACGTCGTTTTCAACAGCCTGGCGGGCAGCTTCAGCCGGAGTCTGGAACAACGGTCCCATATCCACGTCGAAACCACAGTCGGCATAACCGGTAGCTACAACCTTAGCACCACGGTCGTGTCCGTCCTGACCCATCTTAGCGATCATGATACGCGGCTGGCGACCTTCTTTCTTAGCAAACTTTTCTGTCAGCTCGCAAGCCTTCAGGAAGTCGGCATCTTTCTTTGTTTCTGATGAATACACGCCTGATATAGTTCTGATGATTGCTTTATAACGTCCTACAACAACTTCGCAGGCATCAGAGATTTCTCCCAGTGATGCACGCAAGCCGGCAGCCTTAACAGCCAGTTCCAGCAAGTTGCCTTTCTTAGTTTTCACACATTCGGTGATGTCAGCCAATGCTTTCTGAACAGCTTCTTCGTCGCGGTTTTCACGCAACACCTTCAAATTGGCAATCTGTTCGTTACGTACGGCAGTGTTGTCAATCTCAAGGATATCGATCGGATCTTCTTTCGGCAGGCGGTATTTGTTAACACCAACGATAGTCTGAACGCCTGAGTCGATACGAGCCTGAGTACGAGCAGCCGCTTCTTCGATACGCATCTTCGGAAGACCTGTTTCGATCGCTTTTGCCATACCGCCCATGCTTTCGATTTCCTGGATCAAAGCCCAACCTTTGTGTACCAGTTCGTTTGTCAAAGATTCTACATAGTAAGAACCGGCCCACGGGTCGATTTCCTTACAGATCTTTGTTTCTTCCTGGATATAAATCTGTGTATTACGAGCGATACGTGCAGAGAAGTCTGTCGGCAAGGCGATAGCTTCGTCCAACGCATTGGTGTGCAAAGACTGCGTGTGTCCCAGTGCAGCTGCCATCGCTTCGATACAAGTACGGCCTACGTTGTTGAACGGGTCCTGTTCGGTCAACGACCATCCTGAAGTCTGGCAGTGAGTACGCAGCGCCAAAGATTTCGGGTTCTTGGCACCGAAACTCTTTACAATCTTCGCCCACAACATACGTGCGGCACGCATCTTGGCGATTTCCATGAAGTGGTTCACACCGATTGCCCAGAAAAAGGACAGACGCGGAGCAAATGCATCCACATCGATACCTGCGTTCACACCGGCACGAAGATATTCCATACCGTCACACAATGTATAAGCCATTTCGATATCTGCTGTAGCACCGGCTTCCTGCATGTGGTAACCGGAGATAGAGATAGAGTTGAACTTCGGCATCTTCTGTGATGTATATTCGAAGATATCAGCGATGATCTTCATAGAGAATTCGGGCGGATAGATATATGTATTACGCACCATGAATTCTTTCAGGATATCGTTCTGGATAGTACCGGCCATTTCTTCCAACTTAGCGCCTTGTTCCAGACCTGCGTTGATGTAGAATGCCAATACCGGAAGAACACCACCGTTCATGGTCATGGAAACAGACATCTTGTTCAAAGGAATACCAGCGAACAATACTTTCATGTTTTCCAAAGAACAGATGGATACACCGGCTTTACCAACGTCACCTACAACACGTTCGTTGTCAGCATCGTATCCGCGGTGAGTCGGAAGGTCGAATGCAACAGACAGACCTTTCTGACCGGAAGCCAGGTTACGGCGGTAGAATGCATTTGATTCTTCTGCGGTAGAGAAACCGGCATACTGACGGATCGTCCAGGGACGCATCGCGTACATACCGCTATACGGGCCACGCAGATAAGGAGGCAGACCGGATGCATAGTGCAGATGCTCCATACCTTCCAGATCTTCTTTTGTATATACTGGTTTCACCTCGATATGCTCGGGTGTTTTCCAATTGGCTTCGATGCCATTGGCTTTTGCCCATTCGGCAGCATTGGTAGCTGCAAAACCGGCATTCTTTATATCTATATTCTTAAAATTTGGTCTCATAATTGTTTCTACTTAAGCGATTCCTAATTTTGCGTTGAAAGCCTTCAATGTTTCAAGTACGTTGCTCTTCACATTGATAAACTGATCGATACCCTGAGCTTTCAGGTCTTCCATGCATTCAGGAGCACCTGCTACAACGAATTCAGCACGTCCGGCCAACGCCTTATAAGCGGCAGGAGCATATTCTGCATATTCGTCATCACTAGAACAAAGAACAACGATTTGAGCACCGGCTTTCATCGCTGCCTCAACACCAGCTTCAACAGTTTCAAAACCTAAGTTATCAATTACCTTATATCCGGCGCAAGCAAAGAAGTTGCTTGAGAACTGTGAACGGGCAATACGCATAGACAAGTTACCAATAGTCAGCATAAAGACATTCGGTGTCTTGCCGCTGTTTTCAGTTGCCAGACGCAATGCTTCGAATTCAGATGCACCACGAGAGAAATCAAGAGGAGTAACCGTTGCTTCACCACAAGAATGACCACCACCGCAACAGCAGGAAGCTGTTTCTTTAATCTTACCGGCAGCTACTTCTGTGAAGTTCGGGAACTGGTTAGAACCCAGCAGGATTTCGCGACGGGTAGCAACAGCTTTCTTACGAGCTACGTTAGAAGCATTTACTGCATTCTGTATGTTACCGTTAGCCACTTCAGCACCGAAACCGCCTTTGTCTTCTACTTCCAGGAACAGTTTCCAGGCAACGTCAGCCAACGAGTTAGTCAGTACTTCTACATAATAAGAACCGGCAGAAGGATCGACCACCTTATCCAGGTGACATTCTTCTTTCAGTAACAATTGCTGGTTGCGTGCGATACGTTCTGAGAAATCATCCGGAGTTTGATAAGTCTTATCGAACGGACGAACAGTGATAGAATCGACACCTGCCAAAGCAGCAGACATCGCTTCAGTCTGAGAACGCAACAAGTTTACATGAGCGTCGTAAACAGTCATATTCCATTCGGAAGTCTGAGCATGTGCGTTCATCTTGCATGCACATTTGCATTCAGGATTGTAAGCAGCAACAATTTCAGCCCACAACCAACGTGCTGCACGGAATTTTGCAATTTCCATGAAGTAGTTAGAGCTGATACCCAGATTAAATTTAATCTTTTTGGCAACTTCATCTGCGCTGAATCCAGCTTCAGTCAGTTTAGCCATCAGTTCGTTACCCCAAGCCAGTGCATAACCCAGTTCCTGAGTAATATAAGCACCTGCATTATTGAAGTAGAAAGCGTTTACAGCTAAAACTTTATAACCCGGCAGCGCCTGACCAGCTTTGAGCACAGCAGATGCAGCTTCTACCCAGTTTTCATTTTCTTTCCCTTTTACCAACGGTTTCTTGAACGGGTCGTAGTTAACAGAACCGAAACATTTGTTCAGGTCTACGTCTTTTCCCTTCAGGATATATTCCAGAATACCGATCAGTTTTTCAGCCTTGCAGTTACAAGTGTTGAAGTTCAGTTCAGTAGCTTCCGGACAGATACCGTTTAATAATGTTGCAATATTTTCGGCATTCACTTCATCACCTTTGATGATGAAACCGAGAGAAGTAACACCTTTGGTTAGCAAATCAAGAGCCTTTTCGTTGGCTTCCTTGAAACAGGTTACTTCAATGTTCTGGCGTACCTTCCAGTCGTTATCCTTCTTTGTTCCGCGAACATAAGGGAATTCACCGGGAAGAGACTCGGTAGTCTTCAAACCTTCGATGTCTTCTGCACGATAGAAAGGATTTACATTAAATCCTTCGCCTGTCTTCCAGACAAGCTTTTTCTCAAACGGAGCACCTTTCAGGTCAGCCGTAATCTTCGCCATCCACTCTTCAGTAGTGACCGGAGCGAATTCTGAGAAAAGTTTTTCTTTTAGTTCTGCCATAATATTAGTTATTTTAATACTGGTATTAGTAATTGTTCAATAGTATATTGTTCAATAACAGGTGGCAAAGGTAGAATAAATAAACAGGAAGAACAATGAAAAATAAACGAAATTGCGCTCAGTTTTAACGCCTTTTAGGTGTATAGAGACAATTATAGTAGCATAATGACAGGAAGATACAAAATTCTTTACATTTTTTCCCGTTCCGGAGAACACCGAAACGAAATAATAACTATTTTTGTCCCGTCAAACAATGAAAACTATGATATGAAACGGTGCATTCGTCTAGTGGCCTAGGACGCCGCCCTCTCACGGCGGAAACTCGGGTTCGATCCCCGGACGCACTACAAAAGCCTGCTGAATGATTTTGGCAGGCTTTTTTTATGGAGATCAACGTACAGTTTGCAAATTTCTCATATATTATGATACTACATTCTCACATATTATGCGACTCTAATATCATAATATATGAGAATGTAGTATCATAATATATAAAATCTGCGTCCATAAGAAACAAAAAAGCGACCTGTTGCCAGATCGCTTTTCCATTTGCTATAATGCGAATTAATATCTTCTTCCGCCGCCGTTACCGTAGCCACCGCCACCGCGATTGCCACCACCGTAGCCACCGCCACGATTACCGCCGCCGTAACCACCACGATTACCGCCGAAACCACCGCCACGGTTTCCACCACGGTCTTCTCTCGGACGAGCCTCTGTTACGTTGATTACTTTTTCATCATAAGTAGCCTGGTTTAATTCTTCGATAGCCTTCTTGGCTAAATCGTCATCCTTCAATTCTACAAAACCAAAGCCTCTTGAACGGCCTGTTTCTCTGTCTGTGATAACTCTAGCTGAGAGGATTTCCCCATAGTCAGCAAACAACTCGTTTAAGTCAGCGTCTGTGACGTTATAACTTAAATTTGAAATGTAAAGATTCATTTATAAAAACTTATTTAGTTAATTGTTTATTGAGGGATGAATAGAATAATAGTTGAATGAATATACTTTACAAATCTAAGTTGCGAGCAAAACTTCAAATACAAGTTTAAATCAATCTCAATAGGCTACAAATGTAAGATTTAATTCGACACCACCATACTTTATGACAATCTTTTTCAAACATTTTTTCCCAAAAAACGCTTATAAACAAACAATGATTTATTTTAAGTTCGTGAATCTCCATCCGCCTGTTTTACAAAAAAAATCTTTTGACGGAATCTCCTTTTTATAAAACACACTAAAAAAAACGTCGGAATATATCATTTCCGCTTTAATTTCTGTTTTAACTCAACATACCATAAACATAAAAGAGAATTTGTCATGACGAAAGGAACAATTGGATTAAATGCAGGTACCATCAGGAATCTGTTACTGGATGGTGGATGTTGGAGTTTGGAGGAGTTGAAAAAGGCAACCTCCTTATGTGAAGCTGATTTATGGTCTGCAATCGGATGGCTAGCCCGCGAAAACATGATTCAGATCACTAGTGCCAAAAGTCAGATAGCTTTTTGTCCGGGGATGAATTTCAATTATTAAATGAAAGATACCCTTTGATATTAAAAAAGCGACCTTCAACAGATCGCTTTTTTATTTTTACCGGAATAAAGTATTTACAACCACACTATCACCGTCATTCGGAGCGGGCTCCAAATTCAACAACCGGGATATGATCAGATAAAGATTTACATTTGCCATGACAGGCAATTCGACATTCTCTTTAAATGAAGGACCTGCCGCATAAAATATAGCTTCCATCTCCGGTGAAAAATTATCATAACCATGAGTTGCACCCGGATAAGGATAGGATTTATCACGGAAATGCAGGTAAGTTCCGATATTGGGAAGCACAACCAAATCACCTATACGGGGATTATTCCCATAAACATATTCAGCAGGAATTTCCTCTTTCTTCCAAACCGTCACATTCGGAACCTTTTTCAGGATATTGTATGCGGTCTCGGTATAACCATTCTTCGGATAAAGCAAAGTCGGGACACCGTCAAAAATATAATCAAAACTGTCACGTGGCAAATAGTCGTTCAGATTGACATATTTCTCAGGCGTATAAGTAGCCATTCCGTGATCGGACAGAACTATAAAATCTATTTTATCGAAAATATCCAGCTTGCGGGCCTCGTTAAAGAAATGGTTCAATACACGGTCCAGCTCCTCTACTTTCTCTAAAGTTGCCGAAGAGTCAGGCGTACAGATATGACCGATCGCATCCGGCTCTTCGATATACCACATAACCAGATGAGGACGTATATCCTCCGGTAGCTGCAACCAGGCTACTACAGAATCGGCGCGGTCCGAATAAGGGACCTTTTTATCAAAAGGTTTCCAGATGGAAGGCTGGCGGCCCTGGATCGGATACTCACTGCCCACCCAGAAGAAAGAGGCTGCATGCACTCCCTGCTTCTCTGCCGTATTCCAGATCGGTTCCCCTCCATAAAAGCCGGGAGTGGGGTCCGCCATACGGTAAATACTATCCAAGTCGGAGGCATAAAAGAAATTATTAACCAGGCCGTGATGATCCGGGTGCAAACCGGTTGCCATACTGTAATGGTTCGGAAATGTTACGCTGGGAAAAGAAGGACGGAAAGCGGCACGAATCCCGACTTTCGCCAAAGAATCCAATGTCGGGGTATAAGCACGATCGGGATAATCGGAACGGAATCCATCCATGGAAAGAACGACCACATAACGGTCATGGCGTTTCGATGACGAACAGCCGGAAAAAAGTATACCAGCCAGAACGATACATCCTATAAATAAACTTACATATCTTTTCATATACAATCACCTCAAAAAGAAAGAGGTCCACAAAGATAGTGAACCTCTCCCGATTATTTTATTCAAATTGTTAAATACACGGCTAGAAAATATATTTCAATCCAACCTGGGCATGCCAGCGGGAAGTGATATTTGTATTAGTATACATTTCTCCCGGATCATAGAACTGGTAAGTTGCTCCATTTGTCCCAATCTTAGTTGTAAGAGGAGTCAAATCATAACCTGAATTAGTTTGATAATACATACCCCACTTTTTATTCAATAAATTGCCAACATTGATAATATCAAAATTAAGCTGGATTGTATTTCTTTGTCCTGCGATATCAACAAAAAAGTCCTGAGCAAAATGGAAATCAAAATGATGCTCAAATGGCAAAGTCATTTGATTACGTTTAATATGTGTTCCTTGGGATTTGCGAAGTTCACCATTTCCTTCAATCCATTTTATTAAAGCATCCTTTTGTTCTGCAGCAGTAACAGTATTATTGTTAGAATGAATATCAGTAAATACCATCTTCTCCAGTTCTGCATCTGTAGGCACATACATCAAATCATTACGATATCCATCTTTATTCAGATCCGTATAATCCAAAAGGGAATATCTGCCACCTGTCTGCCCATTATAAAACAAGCTGACTGTTGTTGCAAAATGTTTTGCATATTCCTTACGGTAAGATACAGAACCGATCACACGGTTACGGACATCAAACATCGACCATGTCAATTCTGGATTCATATCACCGTAATATGTTGCATTATATTTCCAACCGGAATAGGCTTGTGAAGAATTTCCGTCATTCAATGATTTTGCTTGCCCATATGTATAAGCGATCATTGCATTCAAACCGAAGTCAAATGATTTTTCCAGTTTTGTCGTAATATTAAAAGTATAACCTTTGCTTGTGTTTTTCAACAGCATGACCTGAGTGAAATGATTGTCCTGCTTTTCATAAACAGGACGGTCATCTCCTCCGTTGTTCAAAGTCTCGCCTTTCCACTGATAATTAATATTTTCGTATAAAATATTATTCAGAGTCTTGGAGTAAAGTCCCTCCAATGTTCCTCTGATACCAAATGGAAGCATTTGTTCCACAGCTAAATTTGCACGGAAAACAGAAGGGAAACGGAAGTTTTTAGCCATTACATCGACTTCCGATGTAGGCACTTTTGCATTAGGATCTTTATATTGCTTGTTCGGATCAATATTAAACTTAAAATCTGAAGGATAGTTGCCCAAACTGGAAGAATAAGCGGTGCGAACCATCTCAACTCCTGCATTTCCAAAACTATTTGAAATCCAAACAAATGGAACACGGCCTGTAAATATACCAGCCCCACCACGCAATAAAGTTGTCCGGTCTTCATTTAAGCTCCAACGGAAACCAACACGGGGAGACCACAGTACTTTGGTTGTAGGCATTTGGTCTGTTGCCAACCCCATACTCGTCGCTACAGTCGAGCTATTAAACACCTCATTCGCTCTAGGCTTATCAAATAATAAAGGAATATCCAGACGTAACCCGTAAGTCATACTAAAACGATTCGTAACTTTCCATTCATCCTGAGCATAAAAACCAAGCTGGGCAGCGCCAAACACTGGTGCCCAACGATCTGTTCCTGTTATTTTTTCATTAGAGTAGGAGTATTCATATGAATTCGGTAATACCTCATTTGCTGTTCCTACAGTCAAAAAATCATCTAACGAATTATAAACATAAGAACCATAAATATTAGTGATATACAGATTTTTCATATGGAAGAACTCATTATGGGTTCCCAATGTTATCGTATGATTTCCTTTATTCCATATCAGGTTGTCCTCCAGTGTAAAAATATCCTGGTCCAAAGCATTGGCGGCTGAATTTCGTTCTGTACCTAATTCCAAGCTTGATTTCTTGGTAGGATCACCATTATTTATCAAATTATTAATCGTTATATTTGGAAGAGGTTGTCCGATTGGATCACGATAATCCCTAACATAAGTCCAACCAAACCTGAACTCATTCGACCAGGAAGGGGTAAACTGTGTATTCAATTCGGATACCAGCGAATGCGTTTTGTTATTCATAAAATAACCGTTATCATTCAGTTTTGCAGAAGAGACAGAATTTGAAAATACCATTTTTCGCCCGTCCAGAAAGCTATAACGAACAGTAAATTTATTCTGTTCATTGATGTTCCAATCCAAACGGGTAAGAATTTTATTAGAGTACGTATCAATATCCTGTGGTCCATAACCACCTGCATTATAACCTCCTGTCAACTGGGATATTTTATTAACGATTTGGTCTACTTCTTTCACATCCAGATTAGACTCAGTCGAACCGATATTATTAGAAGACGGGTATGTTTCCTTTACCCGTTCATAGTTTGCAAAGAAGAACAATTTATCCTTTACAATCGGCCCACCTAACGTAAAACCATACGTTGCGCTGCTCTGATCACCTAACTTCTTACGTTCTTTTGCATCCTTTCCCGGAGTCTTCCCATAAAAATTCTCATTATTATAATACCAATAAGCAGAACCATGGAATGTATTCGTACCGGATTTTGTAATTGCATTTATACCTCCCCCGGTAAAACCTCCCTGACGGACATCATACGGCGCTATTACTACTTGAATTTCTTCAATCGCTTCAAGAGAAATCGGGTTGGCACCAGCTTGTCCGCCATTCGTTCCACTAGACGAAAGACCAAACACATCATTGTTTGTAATACCATCAATTTGGAATGAATTATATTTGTTACTCGAACCTGCAAAAGACATGCCACTAGCGGTATTCACTCCTAATGGATTCATCTTTGTCACATCAAAAATACTACGGCTGACAGAAGGAGTCGCCTGAATTTGCGATTGATTGAAGTTTTGTGCCGCCCCGGTCTTCTGAGAATTAAACAAGGCTGCCTTCGATGCCGTGACAACCACTTCATCCAACGATAATGATTCTGTCAACTTTACATCCAACAAATAAGTTTCACCTAATTGAAGTGTAATACTTTTATATACCGCTTTCTGAAAGCCGACATAAGACACCTCAACGGTATAAGGACCGCCGGTACGCATCCCCTGCAGACTGTAACGTCCATCCGCATTAGTAACAGTTCCATACGTAGTACCGGAAGGCTCATGAACAGCCTGTACTGTTGCGCCGATCAGAAGTTCGCCTTCCGCCGTCACTTTTCCACTGATCCCAGAAGTGGTAACCTGGCCATTCAACGTGAATGTCAGACAAAAAAGAAAAAGAACAAACACAGATAAGTTCTTCATACTAGATAATATTAAAATTAAAACAATCGAAACACTTTTTATACAACGCCACAAAGATATATAATCTATGTTACCAACGCATTACGAATATGCTTGATTTTTATGGACTTTCTTAAATATTTCGATTTTCCCGCAAACTATCGGCTATATCCTGATGCTGCTGAGCAAGTTCTTCCTCCCCGACAAAACGATAAGCTTCAGCCAGATACTCGTGTGCTGATGCGTGTTTGGGCTTAATGGAAACGGCTTTTTGGAGATCAGCGACCGCCTCCTCATAATATTTCATGCGTAGATAACATTTTCCACGATTATAACGGGCCTTAAATGAAAGGGGCTCAGTTTGACAGCTTCATTCAATGCCACTTGGGCATCGTATGTTTCGCCAATATCCAGCAGCGTGACACCTTTGCGCACCCAGGCATCCACATACTCAGGATACAGTTTCAAGGCTTTATCGAATGAGCGGAGAGCAGCATTCGGATCATTGGCTTTGGTTACACATTCATTTCCCATCAAATAATATTCATGGGCATATTCTTTCAGGATTTCACGTTGCGCGTAAAGTTCTTCTTTTAGTTTCTTGATTTCCTGGCGTTGCGTATTCATACGCTGAAGTTTGGAACGGAGCAGGCGCTGCACCAGCGGTTTGTCCATTTCGTTTCGTTTCCCTATTGCAAGAGCAAAAGACTCCACGGCATCCTTCATATTCCCACGGTTAAAATCATGGGCAGCACGGGCATATAAAAGTTCCGCCTCACTTTCCCGAAGGCTCTTTTCAATCAGTTCCTTACTATTGAAGATCTGGCTGAACTGAACAATTTCTTTACGTACAAAAATATCGTGAGGAGTCACTTTACTCTTCAGAACCAGTCCTTCGAGGGATGTGCAACGGCTTAGTGCCACGTATGTCTGACCGCCGGCAAAGACACCTCCGGTCAAATCCACGACAACCCGGTTAAACGTAAGTCCCTGGCTTTTATGCACGGTAATTGCCCAGGCAAGACGGATCGGCAATTGTTCGAAAGTACCGACAATCTCCTCCTCTATCCGTTTTTCCTTTTCGTTATACTTATATTTATAATTACGCCACGAAGTAGGTTCCACCAGATGTTCGATTCCGTTTTCCAACAGGACATATACATTCCCGTTCTCATCGATACCCGAAATCATACCGATAGTTCCGTTCACCCACCGACGTTCATAATCATTATCAATAAAAATCACCTGTGCCTGTTCCTTGATTGCCAGATTCAATTGTGTTGGCAAAGATGATTCGGGAAAATCACCATCTATACGCCCTGCGGAAATAAACTCTTCACCAGGCAATTCCGACAACTTCTTTTCATTGATGAAGTCTACCTGATCGCGCCGGGTAGCAAGTGTAATGTACATATCTTCGTTATTCGGCTCAAATTCAGGAAAATAACGGGTATTCAAAATTTCCAGCTCCTGTCTTCTTGCCGCATTGCTCCGTATTCGGTCCAATATATTAATAAATACGGGATCGGTCTGGCGATAAACTTTCTGCAACTCAATAGGCACCAGGTTGATCGACTTGAAAACCCTGGCTGAAAAAAAGAACGGACTGGCATAGAAAAGACTGAGTATCTCTTTCTGGTCAGACGGCACAACCGGCTCCAACTGAAACACGTCTCCGACAAACAATAACTGTTTTCCTCCAAACGGCAAACGCATATTTCCTGAAAAAACACGTAAAATACGATCTACACAGTCGATAATATCCGCCCGCACCATCGAAATTTCATCAATAATGATCAGCTCGACCTCCGATATTATTTTCCGGTGCTCTTTCCGGTATTTGAAAAATTCAAAGATCCGCCCGTCTTTCAGGCTTAAATCTGGATCATCCGGTAACATCGGACGGAACGGCAGTTTGAAGAAAGAATGCAAAGTCACCCCTTCAGCATTAATAGCCGCGATACCAGTCGGAGCCAATACGACATATTTCTTTTTGGTATGCGAACAAATATATTTGAGAAAAGTGGATTTGCCCGTCCCCGCTTTCCCTGTCAGGAAAACAGACTGGCGGGTATGGGTAATCAGTTGCAGGGCATCCTGAAATTCCTTGTTGTCCGTATCTAGTTGAAATTCCAATCGTGTAAATTTTGAGTAGACAAAGCTAAATAATATTTTAAATATCCCCTTATAAAAAGAGTATATTTTATTTGGTCATGTGCAGGAAATTGTTTTCATTTGTGATATCAAAATAATATCAAATACAAATTATTATGAAAGCAGAAGAACACAATTTTAAAGGACTAATAATCAATGGATTCATTGGTCTATTTATCAATCTCATTCTAATACCATTATTCATTGTATTAGTTCTCTATTTTTATGGAGAGACAAACTATATCTGTGCTCCACTGACAATAGTGTTGTTCATAGCATTCATCCTAATGCTTCCCGGATATATTTCCCAGGAGCCGAACGAGACCCGGGTCATGGTATTTTTTGGAAAATACGAAGGCACATTCACGCAAACAGGGTTTTATTGGGTAAATCCATTCATGAACAAAAAGAAACTTTCTTTGCGTGCCCGCAATCTGGATGTTGAGCCAATCAAAGTAAACGACAAAATCGGCAATCCGATCCTGATAGGACTTGTGCTGGTTTGGAAACTGAAAGATACTTACAAAGCGATGTTTGAAATCGATGCACAAACGATGGCTAATAATAAAAAGAATGGTCAGGCAGGTGTAACAGTAGCCGAACGGATGAATGCTTTCGAAGATTTTGTCCGTGTACAAAGCGATGCCGCTCTCCGACAAGTAGCCGGGCAATATGCTTACGACAACAACGAACAGGAAACCAACAAGCTGACCCTTCGAAGCGGAGGTGAAGAAATAAACGAACAGCTGGAACATCAACTGAATGAACGTTTGGCGATGGCTGGCATGGAGATAGTGGAAGCTCGTATTAATTATTTGGCTTATGCCCCGGAAATTGCTGCTGTCATGCTACGGCGCCAACAAGCTGATGCCATTATCTCTGCCCGCGAAAAGATCGTTGAAGGAGCCGTCTCGATGGTAAAAATGGCATTAGACAAATTATCGGAAGAAGAAATCGTCGAACTCGATGACGAAAAAAGGGCGGCAATGGTAAGCAACTTATTAGTCGTACTATGCGCAGACGAGCCGGCCCAGCCGATTATCAACACAGGTACATTATACCAATGATTCTAAATTTTTAATATTAATATAAGTGATGGCCAAAAAAGAGAATGCAACCAAAAATTTTGTTCTGCGGATCGATGCGGAGATGATGGATGCTATCGAAACCTGGGCTGCGGATGAATTCCGCAGCACCAATGGCCAGATACAGTACATTCTGGATCAGGCACTACGAAAGGCAGGCCGGTTAAAAAAGAAAAAGCAATCCAAGCAGGAAGATGAATAAAAGGAATTCGTATAAAATGAAATCAATACAAGAAGGGAGTTAATTATCGGCTGATAAACAACCAGGCATCTTTATATTTCTCATTCGTACGCAAAGTAGCCATATAGCTTTCAGCCTGCTCACGATTATCAAATCTATCGGCATAGATACGGTACTTACCATCACGAACAACTTTACTCACATGCTTGCAATCTTTACGATCTACCCCGGCAATATATTTATCAGCTTGTTCTTCCGTAGGAAAACTGGCTATCACGATATGATACATTTTCTGATTCGGCTTACTGACCGCCGGTTTGGGAGCGACCTCCTGCTTTTTCACTTTCGGGGTTGGTGCAACAGCTATCGCATCGTTTTTCACCTCCGGCGCCTTGGTTTCAGGAGCCACAGTCTCAACCGGTGCGCTCATTTCCTCCGTTTTCATTTCTGGCGCATTTCTAGCAACCATTTCCGTCGGAACAAAACTGGCAGTATAAGCAGCCTGGTTCACATCTTCCACCGGAGTTGAAACCAATAAGAATAAAGCGACAGCAGCAGCCGAAGCAGCTACTACGCGGAGAAACTTCCGGCTGACCGGTATATATAATGTATCTTTTTTCTTCTTTCCGGTAAGCAATGCTACCTCTTCACGCGCAGCCAAAACAGGTTTAAGCTGTGGAAAATTAAAAGCCGCCAATCCATATGAACAGACACTGAATGCATCCGATTCTCCCGGATGGAAAATCATCTGGCCTTCCTGTCCCAGACTGAAAGAACCTAACAGACCAAAGGATAATCTCTTTTCTTCCTGCAAAGCTGCTTTCATATCGTCGACATCTTCCTCCAGCATCAATTGTGCCTTCCGGTAATTAACACCATACATTTGCATGTATGACTCTGAAAGTAACCCGTCGTTATGTTGCAGTGTGATATTAAAAACGATTTCTTTGCGTTGCGGACTGAACAAATGTTCCTCTCCGTTGCATACGGCAGAAACTGTTTGCAGTACAAAACCTCCAAATTTCGGTACAATCACACAGTCATGTACCAGTAATAATCGTTCTATATGTGTTATTATCCTAAGCATAAGACAAAGGTAGATATTTATTAGTGAATTTACAAAACAAAAAACGGTACAATTTTCTACCTTTGTCTCTCAAACAAATAATATGTACTGGTTAACTCAATCGATATATTCATTCAAGGTAATCCCCTTTCTGGGCGGATGGCTGGCAGACCGCCTGTTAGGTGATCCGGAAGGCTGGTCCCACCCCATCGTCTGGTTCGGCAAACTCATTTCTTTCGGAGAGAAAAAACTGAATCAGGGTGAGAACCGTTTCTATAACGGAGGTCTGTTGACACTAATCCTTGTAGCAGGCATTTACTTTATAACCCGGCTAATCCTTTTCTGGGGAGCATTTATAAATACTTATTTATACGCAATTCTTGTCGGAGTAGGTGTATTCTATTGCCTTGCCGGAAAAACATTGATTACGGAAGTAAAAGCCGTTTTTGAAGCAGTAGACCGTAGTGTGGAAGAAGGACGGACACAAGTCGGACGCATCGTCGGACGTGACACCTCCGATCTATCCCCACAGGAAATCAGGGCCGCCGCCCTTGAAACTTTGGCGGAAAACCTGAGTGACGGAGTGATCGCCCCGATGTTCTGGTTTGGCTTTTTAGGATTGCCCGGAATGATGGCTTATAAAATGATTAATACACTCGACTCGATGATCGGCTATAAAAACGAGCGATACAAAGAATTCGGAGAAGCTGCCGCCCGGTTGGACGACGTTGCCAACTACATACCTGCCCGGCTGACAGCTTGCCTGATGTTACTGGTTTCCGGAAACTGGCACAAAAGAGATTTTCTGACACGTTTCGGTAGGGCACATCTCAGTCCCAATTCAGGTTATCCGGAAGCAGCATTGGCAGCCATCCTCGATTGTCGTTTCGGGGGTACACACGATTACTTCGGTCAAGCAGTGGAAAAGCCTTATATCGGAGTCAACGACAGGCCTTTTACAACAGAAGATATGTTAATAGCAACTAAAATAAACAGCAATACAGAACTAGCCATGGGATTGCTTGTTTGTCTTCTATCAATATTATTACAATAAAGAAAATTATACAGACATGGAAATAAGACTAAACAAATTGCTCAGTGACGCAGGACTTTGCTCGCGCCGGGAAGCAGACAAGTTCATCGAAATGGGGCGGGTTACCGTCAACGGAAAACAGCCGGAAGTCGGCCAGAAAGTTAGCAAAGCTGATATCGTCATGCTTGATGATATTAAAGTTAATTTCAGCCAGGCTCAGGAGCATGCACGCACCGGTTCCGGTAAAACTCAAAATCTGATCTTCGGCGACCCTGTTGCCAAAGTGGAGAAAAAAGAAAAGAAAGTGGAAGACAGTGCGCCTGTTGAAAAAAAGAAACCTTCCGGTTCCGGCAGTAAGCTGAGACCTGGTAAATATGTCAAATACAACAAATATGCTGCTGCCAGAAAAGCGGCTAAAAGTGGAGAAAAACCGAAAGACAAACTGACTCCGGAAGAAAAGGCACTCAAAGATGCCATGCGTCCGAAGTTCGGTAAATCTTTGGGAAAAGCAGCCGTTGCGCAACGCCTTGCCGCTTCTCCCAAATCTGCCAGTTTACGAAAAACGAGTAAAAACAATCCGATAAACAAAGGAAAACGAGTTGCTACCCGCAACAAGCCTAAAGGAGAATAATACGATGCCGCACAAACATATCGTACTTATTACAGGAGGTCAACGTTCCGGCAAAAGCGGATATGCACAAAAGTTAGCCTTATCATTGAGCACTAACCCGGTTTACCTGGCGACTTCGCGTGTATGGGATGAAGAATTCCGTCAACGGGTTCTCCGTCACCAGGCAGACCGTGGTCCGGAATGGACAAATATAGAAGAAGAAAAATACCTGAGCCATCATAATCTGAATGGCCGGGTAGTCGTTATAGATTGTGTCACGTTATGGGGCACAAACTTTTTTTTCGACAATGACAGTAATGTCGAAAAATCATTGACAGAACTGAAAGAAGAATTCAACCGGCTGACCCAACAGGAGGCTTATTTTATATTCGTGACCAATGAAATTGGGCTAGGCGGAGTCTCGCCAGATCCGGTTCAACGCAAATTCACGGACCTGCAAGGGTGGCTGAACCAACATATAGCCTCCCGAGCCGACGAAGTCGTACTGATGGTAAGCGGAATACCCATGAAAATAAAAGGATAACAAAATAACAATACAATGATTACTTTTAATATTGAAAAACCAGATGCTGCTATCGCAGAAACATTACAGGAAAAAATAAACAATCTGACAAAACCTAAAGGTTCATTAGGTAGATTAGAAGAATTAGCTCTTCAGATCGGTTTGATCCAGCAGACACTTACCCCTTCCCTACATCATCCGGTCAATGTCATTTATGCCTCCGACCACGGTATTGCAAATGAAGGAGTAAGTAAATCACCCAAAGAAGTCACCCGCCAGGTAATTCACAATTTCCTGAACGGCGGAGCCGGTGTTTGTTTTCTTGCCCGCCAGCATGGCATCGAACTGAAGATTGTTGATGGTGGCGTAGATTTCGACTTTCCTTCCATTCCACAACTAATCGACCGGAAAATCAGGAAAGGGACCCGTAATTTCCTCCATGAAGCAGCAATGACACAGGAAGAAATGGAATTGGCACTACAATACGGAGCTGAAATTGTGAGTGATTGCCATAAGGAAGGATGCAACGTCATCAGCTTTGGCGAAATGGGAATAGGTAACACGGCAGCTTCCAGCATGTGGATGACCTGCCTGACAGGTATTCCATTGATAGAATGTGTCGGTGCAGGAAGCGGATTAGACAGTATAGGCGTACAACATAAATATAATGTGTTGAAAGCATCGCTTGAAAACTATAAAGGAGATAATAGCCCATTAGATGTGATCCGTTATTTCGGAGGATACGAAATGGTCATGGCTGTCGGTGGAATGCTCCGGGCAGCAGAACTCAAAATGATCATACTTGTCGACGGGTTTATCATGACCAACTGTGTTCTGGCAGCTTCCCGGTTATATCCTGAAATGTTACCTTATTGCATATTCGGTCATTGCGGAGACGAAGCCGGACACCGGAAAGTACTGGATGTATTGCAGGTAAACCCGATTCTAAACCTGGGACTGCGTTTGGGAGAAGGTTCCGGTTCCGTGTGTGCTTATCCGATCGTAGACTCGGCCGTACGCATGATCAACGAGATGCATACTTTCCAACAGGCGGCTGTGACAAAATATTTTTAACCGGATGGTATCCATTCCTAACATTTAAATATATGTTGCGTATACTGACTGCATTCATATTCTTTACACGTCTGCCTTTTTGGAAACTGGCTGAAGTACCTGCCGAATATTTTAAAAATATAGTGAGCCGGTGGGCTTTAGTCGGCTGGTTTACTGCCGGGCTGATGGTGATTGTACTATATGCAGGCTCACTTGTTCTGCCTTCCGGAGTTGCTTTAGCCCTGGCTATGATCACCCGTTTATTAATCACAGGCTGTCTCCACGAAGACGGCCTGGCTGATTTTTTTGACGGATTCGGAGGAGGCACAAACCGGGAACGGATATTGGCTATTATGAAAGACTCGCATATAGGAAGTTATGGAGTCATTGGTTTGATCTGCTATTTTGGCCTGTATTATTTGTTGCTCAGCAATCTCCCGGTCGAACTGGCAGGTTGTGCCATCCTTGCAGGTGATCCTTATAGCAAAGGTATTGCAGGTATGATCATCAATCGCCTCCCATATGCCCGAAAAGAGGAAGAAGCAAAAAGTAAAACAGTTTATAGCCGGATGACAACCGGAGAATATCTGTTCAGTCTGATTTGTCTGTTACTGCCTCTGTGCTGGTTGCCTGAACCCGTATATTTTCTGGCAGGTCTCCTACCCGTTGCTACCTGGTACCTATTGACTACTTTTATGAAAAAGAAAATACAAGGATATACCGGTGACTGCTGCGGAGCTACATTTCTATTATGCGAATTAAGCTTTTATCTGGGTATAGCTGTTATATATACAACAACACTTTAGTTATTTACATATGAATATCTATTTAATCAGACATACGTCTGTCGACGTTCCCGCAGGTTATGCTTACGGACAAACCGACGTACTACTGCGCCCATCTTTTGAGGAAGAAGCCGAAAAAGTAAAAGAATCATTATCCGGACTTACTTTTGACAAAGTCTGGTGTAGTCCGTTAACCCGCTGTGTAAGGTTAGCCTCCTATTGCGGTTATCCGGATGCCATTCGGGAAGATCGCGTAAAAGAATTGAATTTTGGGGAATGGGAAATGATATCCTGGGAAGACTTATCCTCCGACCCACGTTCCGAAGCCTGGTTTGCAGACTGGATCAATATCAGAACACCAAACGGAGAATCGTTAAAAGACCAATACGACCGCGTCAGTTCATTTCTTGATGAGATCAGAAAAAGCGGAATGCAAGATGTCTGTATATTTGCCCATGGAGGTGTTTTAACTTGTGCGCGTGTTTATGCGGGAGAATATGGAATAGAGGAAGCCTTTAAAAACGTGCCATCCTACGGAGAAATAATAAAGCTGAGTTTCGACTGAGCTTTATTATCTTATTTGACATTTATTATTTCTATTTGAACCGTCATTTACATAAAACAAAAAGGAGTCCACTCTATCGAATGAACTCCTTTTATCTAAAACGGCGGCTATCTACTCTCCCACTTTTACGCAGTACCATCGACGTGGTTGGGCTTAACTTCTCTGTTCGGAATGGGAAGAGGTGGATCCCCAACGCTATAACCACCTTAATACCTTTTAAGATGTTTGACCTGGACAACGCTACTCTTTCAGTAACCTTCGCTTTGTTAGTATCTCTACTAACCCTGCTGATATATCAATCCTTCCTTCCGGAAATAGAAAGTCTCGGGCTATTAGTACTACTCGGCTTCGACATTACTGCCCTTACACCTGTAGCCTATCAACGTCGTAGTCTACAACGACCCTCAGGGAGATCTTATCTTGAGGCTGGCTTCGTACTTAGATGCTTTCAGCACTTATCCAATCCAGACTTAGATACCCGGCGGTGCACCTGGCGGTACAACCGGTAAACCAGAGGTCTGTCCAACACGGTCCTCTCGTACTAGTGTCAGAGCCACTCAAATCTCCTACGCCCACGATAGATAGAGACCGAACTGTCTCACGACGTTCTGAACCCAGCTCGCGTGCCACTTTAATGGGCGAACAGCCCAACCCTTGGGACCTTCTCCAGCCCCAGGATGTGACGAGCCGACATCGAGGTGCCAAACCGCTCCGTCGATATGAGCTCTTGGGAGCGATCAGCCTGTTATCCCCGGAGTACCTTTTATCCTTTGAGCGATGGCCCTTCCATGCGGAACCACCGGATCACTATGCTCTAGTTTCCTACCTGATCGAGTTGTATCTCTCCCAGTCAAGCACCCTTATGCCATTACACTCTACGACCGGTTACCAATCGGTCTGAGGGTACCTTTAGAAGCCTCCGTTACTCTTTTGGAGGCGACCACCCCAGTCAAACTACCCACCATACAGTGTCCTCGTTTCCACGAGTTAGAACTCAAACAACCAAAGGGCCGTATTTCAACGGCGACTCCACCGACACTGGCGTGCCTGCTTCGCAGTCTCCGGCCTATCCTACACATTAGTTGCCCAAATTCAATGTAAAGCTATAGTAAAGGTTCACGGGGTCTTTTCGTCCCATCGCGGGTAATCGGCATCTTCACCGATACTACAATTTCACCGAGCTCACGGTTGAGACAGTGTCCAGATCATTACACCATTCGTGCAGGTCGGAACTTACCCGACAAGGAATTTCGCTACCTTAGGACCGTTATAGTTACGGCCGCCGTTTACTGGGGCTTCAATTCAAACCTTCTCTTGCGATGAGCTCTCCTCTTAACCTTCCAGCACCGGGCAGGTGTCAGGCTGTATACTTCATATTTCTATTTCGCACAGCCATGTGTTTTTGTTAAACAGTTGCCTGGACCTATTCTCTGCGCCCCGCCATCGCTGACAGGGACCCTTTATCCCGAAGTTACAGGGTCAATTTGCCTAGTTCCTTAACCGTGAATCACTCGAGCGCCTCAGTATTCTCAACCCAACTACGTGTGTCCGTTTACGGTACGGGTACTCTATAGATATGCTTAGCGGATTTTCTAGGGAGCCTGTTTACATCCATATTGCCTTGTACAAGTACTCGGCATACTCTCAGGTTCGACTCTCACGGCGGATTTGCCTACCGCGATCAACGTCTACACCCTTTAACCAACTATTCCGTCAGTTGGCAGGACTGTCACTTCTCCGTCTCCACATCGCTCTATAAAGTAGTATGGGAATATTAAACCATTCTTCCATCGGAATCGCCGTTCGGCTTATCCTTAGGTCCCGACTTACCCTGATCCGATTAACGTTGATCAGGAAACCTTAGTCTTTCGGCGAGGAAGTTTCTCACTTCCTTTATCGTTACTTATACCTACATTTGCTTTTCCAGCTACTCCAGCAAGGGTTATCCCTCACCTTCAACGCCACTGGAATGCTCCCCTACCATCCATTACTCTGGATCCATAGCTTCGGTAAACAGTTTATGCCCGAGTATTATCCACGCCAAACTCCTCGACTAGTGAGCTGTTACGCACTCTTTAAATGAATGGCTGCTTCCAAGCCAACATCCTAGCTGTCTCTGCAGTCTGACTTCGTTAGTTCAACTTAACTGTTATTTGGGGACCTTAGCTGATGGTCTGGATTCTTCTCCTCTCGGACGCGGACCTTAGCACCCGCGCCCTCACTCCTTATCAATATATAGCACGCATTCGGAGTTTATCTGGACTTGATAGGCGGTGAAGCCCTCGCATCCAATCAGTCGCTCTACCTCATGCTATACTAAATAAAGGCTGCACCTAAATGCATTTCGGGGAGTACGAGCTATCTCCAAGTTTGATTAGCCTTTCACCCCTACCCACAGTTCATCCGAAAGCTTTTCAACGCTTACCGGTTCGGTCCTCCAGTTAGTGTTACCTAACCTTCAACCTGACCATGGGTAGATCACTTGGTTTCGCGTCTACTCCCTCCGACTATGTCGCCCTGTTCAGACTCGCTTTCGCTTCGGCTCCGTATCTGAAATACTTAACCTTGCCGGAGAAAGTAACTCGTAGGTTCATTATGCAAAAGGCACGCCGTCACAACTTACGTTGCTCCGACCGCTTGTAGGCAGACGGGTTCAGGGTCTATTTCACTCCTCTGTTCGAGGTTCTTTTCACCTTTCCCTCACGGTACTGGTTCGCTATCGGTCTCTCGGGAGTATTTAGCCTTACGGGATGGGCCCCGCTAATTCACACAGAATTTCTCGTGCTCCGCGCTACTCAGGATACCACTAGGCTTCGTTAGAAAGTCGTGTACGGGATTTTCACCCTCTACGATCACTTTTTCCAAAGTGTTCCACTTTCCTAAGTTCTTGCCACAGCGTGGTCCTACAACCCCGGTATTGCCTAAACAATACCGGTTTGGGCTCTTCCGCGTTCGCTCGCCACTACTTGCGGAATCATTCTTATTTTCTCCTCCTATGGGTACTTAGATGTTTCAGTTCCCCACGTTCGCCTCCCTTACGGGATGACAGGCCTTCAACCTGCCGGGTTGCCCCATTCGGAAATCTGAGGATCAAAGATTATTTGCATCTCCCCCCAGCTTATCGCAGCTTATCACGTCCTTCGTCGCCTCCGAGAGCCAAGGCATCCACCGTCTGCCCTTGCTTACTTTCTTATTTCCGGTTACCACAGGGGTAAATCGGATTGATATATCTTCAGCTTGCTCTTGTTACTTTATTTTACGTTGTCCATCATGTCAAAGATCTTGTCGTTACTTTACGTTTCTGATGTCTCGGTAACTTTTTGTGGAGAATAACGGATTCGAACCGTTGACCCTCTGCGTGCAAGGCAGATGCTCTAGCCAGCTGAGCTAATCCCCCAAAATTCTCTCTCAGAGATTCTGTAGTCCCAGGCAGAGTTGAACTGCCGACCTCTACATTATCAGTGTAGCGCTCTAACCAACTGAGCTATAGGACTGTCAACTTTGCCTTGGTTTCCCTCAGCATCATTTTTCTCTCTTGCCGACACTTTATTGCCGGTAGATCTATATTTTATACATATTCAACCGTAGTACAAGTTAACTAATACCTCTGAGTCAACTTGATAACGAACTCTGCGCTCCAGAAAGGAGGTGTTCCAGCCGCACCTTCCGGTACGGCTACCTTGTTACGACTTAGCCCCAGTCATCGGTTTTACCCTAGGCCGATCCTTGCGGTTACGGACTTTAGGTACCCCCAACTCCCATGGCTTGACGGGCGGTGTGTACAAGGCCCGGGAACGTATTCACCGCGCCATGGCTGATGCGCGATTACTAGCGAATCCAGCTTCACGAAGTCGGGTTGCAGACTTCGATCCGAACTGAGATGGGGTTTGGAGATTAGCATCCGCTCACACGGTAGCTGCCCTTTGTCCCCACCATTGTAACACGTGTGTCGCCCCGGATGTAAGGGCCGTGCTGATTTGACGTCATCCCCACCTTCCTCACAGCTTACGCTGGCAGTCTCACTAGAGTCCTCAGCATGACCTGTTAGTAACTAGTGATAAGGGTTGCGCTCGTTATGGCACTTAAGCCGACACCTCACGGCACGAGCTGACGACAACCATGCAGCACCTCGCAAATTGCTATTACTAGAGACTCTGTTTCCAGAGCTGTCAATATGCGTTCAAACCCGGGTAAGGTTCCTCGCGTATCATCGAATTAAACCACATGTTCCTCCGCTTGTGCGGGCCCCGTCAATTCCTTTGAGTTTCACCGTTGCCGGCGTACTCCCCAGGTGGATTACTTAACGCTTTCGCTGTGCCGCTTACTGTGTATCGCAAACAGCTAGTAATCATCGTTTACTGCGTGGACTACCAGGGTATCTAATCCTGTTTGATCCCCACGCTTTCGTGCTTCAGTGTCAGTTATAGTTTAGTAAGCTGCCTTCGCAATCGGAGTTCTGCGTGATATCTATGCATTTCACCGCTACACCACGCATTCCGCCTACCTCAAATATACTCAAGTCAACCAGTTTCAACGGCAATTTTATGGTTGAGCCACAAACTTTCACCGCTGACTTAATTAACCACCTACGCACCCTTTAAACCCAATAAATCCGGATAACGCTCGCATCCTCCGTATTACCGCGGCTGCTGGCACGGAGTTAGCCGATGCTTATTCATATGGTACATACAAAAAGGAACACGTTCCTCACTTTATTCCCATATAAAAGAAGTTTACAAACCATAGATCCTTCATCCTTCACGCGACTTGGCTGGTTCAGGCTCTCGCCCATTGACCAATATTCCTCACTGCTGCCTCCCGTAGGAGTCTGGTCCGTGTCTCAGTACCAGTGTGGGGGACCTTCCTCTCAGAACCCCTATCCATCGTGGACTTGGTGAGCCGTTACCTCACCAACTATCTAATGGAACGCATGCCCATCTATCAGCGATAATTCTTTAACAAATATTTCCATGTGGAACCCCTGTTTTATGCGGTATTAGTCCGACTTTCGCCGGGTTATTCCCCTCTGATAGGTAGGTTGCATACGCGTTACTCACCCGTGCGCCGGTCGCCACCAATGTATTGCTACACCGTGCTGCCCCTCGACTTGCATGTGTTAAGCCTGTCGCTAGCGTTCATCCTGAGCCAGGATCAAACTCTTCGTTGTTTAAATTGTTTTATATCTATGCTCAGAATTCGTATTTATTTTCAAGTTATTGACGGTATTAATTTTTAATACTTGTACTACTTGTTGATATGTAAATCTTTCAAAGAACTTTCGCTTTCTTTTCGATTGCAGCTGCAAAGGTAAGGACTTTTTTTAAACTACCAAATTTTTCAGAAGAAAATTTGAAAAGTTTTTTTGAGTCGCTGTGGCGGTTGGAATTTTGCTTAGAATCTCTAACCTCATCCCCTTTCCTCAGGTTACCTCTTTCATCATGTTGGTGCGCCGTTCTCTCTCGAATGCGGGTGCAAAAGTAGTAGATTACTATATATACTCCAAACTTTTTACCAACTATTTTTCATTTATTTTTTAACGGCAGGCACTGTAATATAATGTACGCACAAAGAAGACTGAAAAAATATTCCTCACTTACCGGTACTACCCGCATCTTTCGATTCGACCATACGGTTACTTTAGGTTTTTGTCTACTTATTTCAGGACACGACTTCCCTTTCTTTTATTCGTTCAATATATATTGAATGAATAATACACTATTATCAAATGAATAAAACATATATGTCTTCTTTGCGTTTGATATATATCAAACGAATCACTTATACTGTAGCCGGGCTGAGTTATATACAAGTATATACAGAAAACGAAGGAAGGAAAAAGGTATCTATACATAACCTTAAAAAACTCAGGATTACTAAATATTTTTCTTCCCATATTTAAAAATATAACTAAAACCAATCCCTATTTCTATAGGAGTCGATGTTTTCAGTTTCTTATCAAATTCAACAATTCCTGATTTATAATAATCCAACGTGCTATATCCCAACCAAGCGGCTATAGAAAAAGAACGACCTACCGGATACTGATAACCAGCCTTTATTACATATTCGAATTCGTGATGAATAGATTGCCCCTTATTTGCCAAACGATCGAAATTCCAATTCAGTCGGTTGTAAGCAAATTTATTTTCAATAAAGATATAATGGGAACGATCAATTTTTTCTTCGTATTTAATTGGCAAATAAAACTTCGGAGAGATATGAAGAGAAAAAAAAGAACCTTTATAGACTAAATTATCCCCTCTTAATCCTCCCAACCCAACTCGCTGTGTAAAACCACCTCCACCAAAACCAGCATTAACCCCAAAAAAAGGGACAAAATCAAATTCATATCCGATATCAGCGGCAATAACTCCAGGATTACCTATTTGGCTCAATGTGTAATGCCAACCGAATAAATATTTGAAACCGGCATTAATCTTCTGTCCTTCCTGAGCATAAGATACGACAACAGGCAATAGCAATAATAAAACCAGTATCTTCTTCATATTATTCTTTCGTTTAAGACAATACAAATATAGAAAGAGCCCCCAAATCAAACCGTTACCACATTGCCATCTTCTGTTATTTAGTGTTACCACAGGAATAAACGAAGACAAATCAAGTTATATTTGTAATATGAAATTACAAATGCGTCTTATACTGATCTTCGTTTCCTTATCGGTCCTGGGAATATTCTTTTTCCAGGGATATTGGTTATGGAACAGTTATAACATAGAAAAACAACAAATCAGAAGAATTATCAACGAAACACTTCAGCAAGCAATTAATGAAGATCTGACAGACCGGATGGAAAAAATGAAAAACGACACGACACCCGGTGCACCTCACGGCCAAGTGGAGTTCAGTTTTTCTATGGACAGTACTTCCCATACAGCCTCCCAACAGACACCCCGGAAATATTATTCCCGTACCCGGCTCCAATTATCCAATGAAACCGACAGCACCGTTTTTCAGGCTTATAAGCCGGAAAACACCCCCATGATGAGAATGGCATTCAAAGGAATCTGGCAAGCTATTAACGGGATTTCTCCTGTAAACATTGAAAAAACCGACAGCCTATGGTCTACCTTTCTCAGTGCAGAAGGTATATACAACCGTCATTTTATCGACTTTACACTAGGCAATGACACTCTCCTGGCCTCTTCTTTGCCGGATAACCAGAATCCAACCAATTTGCTTGCCACCCAAAAAATAGGCGTTAACAGTGACGATAGTATCGGCATGCAAGGATTTATCATTGCACCCGGAGAGACAGTACTCAAGCGGATGGGGCCATTGTTTCTCGCCTCATTCTTTCTGATTATCATTACGACAACTTGTTATATCTACCTGATACGAACCATTTTACACCAGAAAACGATCGCCCAGATAAAAAATGATTTTGTCAACAACATGACCCATGAACTGAAGACTCCGATCACCATTACTTACTCAGCTATCGACGCTTTGCAAACATTCAATTTCGTCGAACAAAAAGAGACACGGGAGGAATATTTCACACTTTGCCGCCAACAATTAAAGCATCTTTCCGGTCTGGTTGAAAAGATACTTAGCATGGCTGTCGACGAGCGCAAAAACTTCCGGCTGCAAAAAGAGACTTTCCGGATAAAACCGGTCATAGATAATCTGGCACAACAGCTTACGCTAAAAACAGATAAACCTGTTTCTTTTCAGATCGTCTGTGAACCTGAGGAACTGACGATATATGCCGATAAACTGCATTTCACCAATGTAATCAGCAATATGCTCGATAATTCAATCAAGTACTCCGGAAAAAGCGTACTAATCTCCATTCGGATAAACCGAATAGAGAAAGGGACTCAAATCGACCTGACAGATAACGGTATAGGCATCCCTACCGTTCAACTAAACCGCATATTCGAACGTTTCTATCGTGTCCCCAAGGGGAATATACATGACGTGAAAGGTTTCGGACTCGGACTCAGCTATGTCAAAGACATCATAGAGCGGCATAACGGGACTATTACCGTTGAAAGCAAAGAAAAAGAAGGAAGTACATTTACTATTATAATACCGGAAAAGAAATGATACATGTATTATTGGCCGAAGATGAAATAGCATTAGCTAAAATAATCAAAGACAGCTTGGAAAGCCGCCGGAAATTCCAAATTACAATTGCGGCAAACGGCAATGAAGCAATGTCTTTATATCACCGCTCAAAACCAGATATCCTGGTATTGGATGTGATGATGCCTCAAATGGATGGATTCACGCTTGCCAAAATGATCCGTCAAACCGACACACAGACACCGATCTTATTCCTTACCGCACGCTCGTCGGTCGATGACCTGGTAACCGGTTTTCATCTGGGAGGAAATGATTATCTGAAAAAGCCGTTCGACATGGAAGAATTGATCGTTCGCATCCTCGCCCTATTGAACCGTCCGATAATCATAGAAGAAGAAAAGCGACCGGAGGTTTTCAGCATCGGTCAATATACGTTCGATTACCCCCGTCAGACGTTACAGATAAGCAACCAAACAGAAACATTATCGCATCGGGAAGCCGAGATTCTACGCATGCTTTGCCAACATACGAATGATGTATTGCACCGTAAACCGGTTTTACTGGAGTTATGGGGAGACGATTCCTTTTTCAATGCCCGCAGCATGGATGTTTTTATCACCAAGCTACGTAAAAAATTAAAAGCCGATCCCTCGGTTCAGATTGTGAACATCCGGGGGATCGGCTATAAACTGATCATATAGTAAAATCAAATAAACAATTCCGGTTCGCGACGTGCGCTGAAGTTTTTATGAAGCATAGCCGTATAGGGAGTATCGAAAGTACGGGCCCCTTCCGGACATTCTTTTACGCAAGCACAGCATTTAATACAAAGCGACGGATCACTGAACATACGATCATCGACAATCGATATCGCCGCAACAGGGCATACATCGATACAATACTCACATTGTGTACACAAATCCTCATCCGTCACAGGAGCCTGTGGAGTGGAAGGACCTTTTACTTTGTACGGGAAATTTCCTTTTACCTCCAACGGCTGTAAATCCGTCAACGTCGATACGTTATCCAACTTTTTCAGAATTTCGCTACCGAATTCGGATGCTTTCAACAAATCGTCCTTATCCGGCCGACCGGCGGCAATAGGCATATCTTTCCGACTGTATGAATGCTCACCGATAAAGGCACCGGCACTCACCGGCACGAATCCCTGAGCGGAAAGTGCATCGCTTAACTCCTTTAAAGCGTCTTCGTAATCGCGGTTTCCGTAGACTACGACAGGAATAACCGGAGTTGCGTTTCCTTTAAACATACGGATGCGCTCCATAGCCGTCTCCGCAACGCGGCCTCCATATACAGGAACCGCAACGATTACCAGTTCATTTCCTCCCATCGAAAGCGGTTCCTTCAATCCTTCATGGGTAATATCCGATTCGGACAAAGTATCCGCTTCCAACGCTTCGGCAATTGCATAAGCTATTTTTGCAGAAGTATGCGTCGGAGAGAAATAAATCAAATGTATATTCTGATATTGCATATCGTTTACTTTAAAGATGCACCAATCTTATCCATCAATCCGGCAAACTCCTCTTCGGTATATCCCTTGCCGGCATACATCACTTTTCCGTCTTTACCTATCAGATAAGTACGGGGAATCAGGTTCTTTGCAAATGCCCCGAAGATGGCACGGTTCTTATCCGGATACAACGGGAAGGTGAAACCTTTTTTCTCATTATACTTTGCCAACTCGGCATCTGTATGTTCACGTCCAATCACCAACATCTGAAAGTTTTTATTATCCTTAAACTTCGGCCACAACTTCTGCTGTACTTCCGCCAGTTCTTTCTGACAGGGAGGACACCAGGTTGCAAAGAAATTTATCAGCACTACTTTCCCTTTCAGGGAAGCAGACGAGATTTGTTTACCATCGTCGGAAACGATCGTGAATGCAGGCATCTGGTCGCCCACTTTTATAATATCACCATCGTTCTGAGCACGGGCTACAAACGCGAAAATTGCAAGCAGGACGGTTAAGAGGTACTTCTTCATAGGCTTTATTTTATTCTTTGGGCAACATCGTAACCGGCTTTCAGGGCTTTCAGGTTCATCTCAACCACTTCTTCCCCTTTACGACCGAAGATACGACGGATACCATCTTCTATTTTATTATACTCAATTCCAATAAAAGGAGCAGCAGCACCCAACATCACGATATTGGCGGCACGGGCCGTAGCGACTTCCTTAGCTATAGCTTCCACATCCAGGATAACCTTATGCGGCAATTTATCCAGCTCTTCGTTTACTTTCTCCATATCCGGATAATTAGGGATATTGACAAACGGCTGTGAATTAGTCACCAACCAACCATCTTCTTTCAGATAAGGAAGATAACGGAGACTTTCCATCGGTTCCAGGGAAATGATCAGGTCGGCATGTCCCTTCGGAATCAGGTCGGACGCGATCGGCTGGTCAGACAAACGCAGGTTCGACTGTACGTCGCCACCACGCTGGCTCATTCCGTGAACTTCCGCCTGCTTCATATACAAACCTTCTTTCAAAGCGGCTTCTCCAATAACGGCGGCAATAGAGAGGATACCTTGTCCTCCTACACCTGACAATATAATATCTGCTCTCATTTCTTGCTTGCTTTTTTCTTTCTTGTTAATGTCTGGATACATTCACGACGCGGGATCAGGACAGATACGCCTTTGTATTCGATCTCTTCGCGGATGATCTGTTTCATTTCTTCGTAATTCTTCTTCAACGGGATCATAACACGGATATGAGCGGGATCAACACCGATACCTGCACAGATAGCTTCCAGGCGTCCTGTTCCGGCTGAATCCTGTCCGCCGGTCATAGCCGTTGTTTCATTATCGGAAATCACGATTGTGATGTTTGTATCCTCATTGACACAATCCAGCAAACCGGTCATACCGGAATGCGTGAAAGTAGAATCACCAATTACCGATACGGCCGGGAATACACCGGCATCAGAAGCCCCTTTTGCCATTGTAATGGAAGCCCCCATATCGATACAAGAATCGATTGCACGGAACGGAGGCAAAGCTCCCAACGTGTAACAACCGATATCGCCGAATACTTTCGGGTCTTTATATTCAGCCAGCACCTCATTCAATGCTTCATACACATCGCGGTGACCGCAACCCTGGCATAATGCAGGCGGACGCTGTTCCACCACTTCGGGGATAGCATAGTAACTGGTAATATCTTTGCCTAAAGCCTTGCCTACGGCATCCGGAGTCAACTCGCCGTCACGCTGTAAAGTCCCGTCCAAACGGCCGTGAACAGTTATCCCTTTACTCAGGAACCCTTTCAATTGTTCTTCCACAACCGGATAGCCTTCTTCAAGCACCAGAATTTCCTTACATTCACCGGTAATCTTTTCCACCAACTTACGTGGCAACGGATATTGAGTAATCTTCAATACCGGATATTCGAACCCGTCAGGATAATTCTCCGACAGATAGTTGAATGCAATACCGGTTGTAATGATACCCATCTCTTTGTTGGGAGCATCGAAATACTGGTTATATTTTGAACTTTCAGCCGCTTCGGTAAACCCTTTCTGCGCTTCCAGCAATACTTTGAAACGTTTGCGTGCCAAAGCCGGAAGCAAGATAAAACGCTGACGGCCGTCAGGCGGACAACTCATCGTATTTTCTTCCTTGATCGGACGCGTTACCACACCGGCACGAGAGTGCGCCATACGGGTAGTAATACGCATCAAGATCGGATAACCCAGTTTTTCTGAAAGCTCGAAACCTTCATACACCATATCGTATGCTTCCTGCTGGCTGGATGGTTCCAACATCGGGATCATAGCAAAATTTCCATATACACGGTTATCCTGCTCGTTCTGTGATGAGTGCATGGAAGGGTCGTCAGCCGTAATAATAATCATACCACCGTTGATACCGCTCATTCCGGCATTCATAAAGCAGTCTGCCGCCACATTCAGTCCGACATGTTTCATACAGCAAAGCGAACGCTTTCCGGCATAACTCATACCTAAAGCTGCCTCCATTGCTGTTTTTTCATTCGTACTCCAACGGCTGTGTATTCCCCGTTCTTTCGCTACTGCCGAGCCTTGTATATACTCGGTAATTTCAGTAGAAGGGGTACCCGGATAGGCATAAACACCGGAAATACCGGCATCGATCGCAGCCTGTGCGATAGCCTCATCCCCCAAGAATAGTTGTTTTTCCATGTATATTTGTTTTCTTAAATTGATTTTTATGTTATACCAACAGCCAAAGATACAGCTTTTACCATAAACAAAAAGCAAAAAGCCTACCGAATCTTTCTCCTGTTCAGTTCAGCCCGGTAACGGTTTGCATTGCGATTATGCTCTGCCAGCGTTGCCGCAAAATTATGCCGGCCCGAAAAATCTTCTTTGGCGCACATATAAAGATAATTATGCTTCATATAATTCAAAACGCTGTCCATCCCCTTGATAGTCGGGACACGCAGCGGTCCGGGCGGCAACCCGGCATATTTATATGTATTATATGGAGAATCTATTTCCAGATGTTCGAACAGGATACGTTGCAAGGTAAAATCACCCACTGCAAATTTGACGGTAGGATCGGCTTGTAACGGTATGCCACGATGCAGACGATTCAGATACAAACCAGCCACAATCGGATATTCATCCGCCGCAGCCGTTTCTTCCTCTACGATGGAGGCCAGGATGGCGACTTCCGCAGGTGTCAGATCAATCGCTTTTGCCTTCTCCAGACGTGCTTCCGTCCAGAAGGCTTTATATTCACGATTCATACGCTGCATCAGTTTTTCTGCGGGAATATTCCAATAGACCTCATAGGTGTTCGGAATAAACATGGAGAGGATTGTTTCGGTAGTAAATCCCAGCGAATCGCAATAAGCCGAATCGTTCAGCAAGACAAGCAGGTCATCTTTATCCAGCATCAACTGTTCGTCCAACCGTTCCACCAGATCATCTTTAAAGCGGATATTATTAAAGGTAAGACGAGTTGCCACCTGATGACCGCGCCGCAGATCGTTCAACAGTTCCAGGTTGCTCATTCCCGGCGATACCGCATATCGGCCGGTCTTCATATTTCCCTGGTATTGCAGGAATCCGGCCAACTGTTTAAAACTTCCGATACGATTGCAGCCGGCCGAATCAATCAACTGACGGCAAAGTTCGCCGAAATCCTTGTCTTTTCCTATATACAGATAAACCGTTTCTTTGGGAGTAAAGTTAGGCGCCCATGCCAGACGGTATCCCCAGAAACCTGTGCCCGCCAGCAAAAAGACTAAAAATACGACAATCCCAATTAGTATATTACGCTTCCCCTGTTTTTTCTTATTCATTTTTTCCTCCAATAAAATACTGATTATCAGAACAGGTCACAAAAGTAATACCTTTTTCCGAAAAAATAGATGCAAAATCCTTTGTTTATTTAAAAACATCCGCCTATCTTTGCAGCGCAATTCTAAGGAAGAAGCACAGAACACATGGAAGTGTGGGTGAGTGGCTGAAACCACCAGTTTGCTAAACTGACGTACTCGTAAGGGTACCGGGGGTTCGAATCCCCCCGCTTCCGCTCCAAAGGCTGTTAGTCGAAAGATTGACAGCCTTTGTTGTTTTATCCCCTAAAACGAACCTGCCATTGAGGAAAATTTCATCACATTTCCCCAATTCCACATCCCCATTCTACAGTCTGGCACAATCACGAATACGCAATACTATTTGATTATCAACACACACGCAATCATAGCATCCGTTTGGCACACGAATTGAATTACATTAAGCGTATTAGTAATAAAAGATTGTTGAATTAAAAAAATTAAGATCATGAAAAAGGTATTAGTAGTAATGGCAATGGTTATGGGTGTTGGTTGTATGAGTGCTATCGCAGCAGAAACAAGTGTTGATTCAGTAGCTTGCTGTCAGTCTACTCAGGATGAGTACACAAAGGTTGAAGTGGCAGATGTTCCCGAAGTAGTGAAAACAGCAGTTGAAAAAGCCTATGCAGGCCAGACCATCAAAGAAGCCTCTGTAGCAGAAAAAGACGGAGCCAAGACTTATAAACTTGTTATCGCTACAGCCGAAGGTACGGAAAGCACAGTTACCTTCAATGACAAAGGCGAAGAAGTAAAATAAAATTTAATAACAACAGTTATGTCGGTTAAGACAAACGTCCGGATGTCCCCAGGGAAGTCCGGACGTTTTGTTGTTTTTAGCTCTCATGTTTTTCAGCCCATTCAAATATAACCGGACTCTGCACATCCACACCGAACTCCGCCGCTTTTTGCAGGATACGGTAAGCCAGCAACGGCTTCTTATCCTCGGGTGCATATCTGAAATAAGATTCGGCAGCCCTTACATGGGCCGCATCGGGCATAGGAAACTCACGGGTTTCCGGAAGGCCAAAATCAGAGGAAGGAAGTTCCTTGCGTTCTTCTGTCGTCAACTTGTCACTAAACCTGTTTACCATAATCATTTATTTTTGATTGTTCATTATAACCCACTCAACAACCAAAAAGCTCATTTCTATTGCCTGATTTAGCAATTATTCTATTAAAACAGGGAATCAATCCTCTTTCTTCAGCAAGATGATATCCAGAATGGAACTGACTGTATCCGCTTTTTTGACCACCATCAGATGATCGCCTCCCTCAACGGGAAAAACATTTTCAAGCCGGTCATAAGGAAAGATCTGATCGGCCGTGCCATGAATATGATAAAGGTGTTCGCTCTTATTGTCCGGTACCCAGTCAGTGATCTGTTCTACCGCCCATTTGATATATATGGGATCGGTAACAGTCATATACTCTGCCAGGTCGGAATTGGAGGCATTATATACCAGGCGGTTAAAGGCATTGGTAATAAAGTCGGTCGACGAGAAAAGCCGTTTAGGCATAAACTCCATCAGGTTGACTTTCCTGACTGCCTGGAAAAGAATAGGGATTTCCCTTTTGCTTTTAAAGGAAGAAATGATAACGCACTTCTCCGGTTTCAGAAAAAGTGTCATCTCCTGCATGATAACGGCACCAAAAGAATAACCGATCAGGATAAACGGGCGCGAGGTGTCGATCGTCTTTGCCATCTTATGGGCATACTCCGACAATGATTCGTCGGGGCTGGGAATAAACCATTCAATATAGGCTTTTTTATACCCCTTCGGAAGCCGCAGTTTGTCAAAGACCTTACAGTTATAGCACATCCCGGAAATAAAATAGACAGTAATATCCTCCGCCTCCTTTTTCCAAAGCCAGTTTACCAACGATGACAAACGTCTCCACAGTCCGGGTGATTGCACTTTACTTCCTTCCATATATCATTTTTACTTTATAAGCATAAAGATAGTGGTTTTGTTCAAATGATCATCTATCGGCTTTCAGCTGACGTAATAATTCGGAAGGAGTGCAGCCAAACTGCTGCTTGCAGAAACGTGTAAAATGAGTCGCCGAGTTAAACTTATACAACCGCATAACATCACTCAGCGTATTTCCCGGTTCGGCCAGTTTGAAACGCACATGTTTTGCTTTTTGTTTCAATAACCATTGATGGGGAGAGATTCCGAACTCTTCCTTGAACTTATTATTAAAATTCGTACGTCCCATACCGGCTATTTTTGCCAACCCGTCCACCTGGTCCACCTTCAGATAATTTTCAAGTATGAGGGAACGGAAATCCAGCGATTTTCCAACGATAGGATGAAATAAATAAGCCAACTCTTCTTTTCGATAAAATCCTCGAAACAGCAAAAACAGCTCCATCGACTTTATCTCATGCAAATGCTTGCAGTTCATCTTCGACTCCAGGTATTCTATGATAGTCTCCAGGAATAAACGTAAAGGCGGATATATAACAGTCGGCTGATAATCATACTCGATCTCACGACTAAGGGGAGCCAGCGATTGAAGTTCCAGTTTATTGCAAGCACCGGGGAAACGGTCAAACGTAAATATAACAAGGTTGGAATCAGATAATATCTTACAGAAAAAATCAGAAGACTTCGGGATCAATATAAACTCATCCGACCGGATGATTCTGTTTCTTTGCTCATTACAACAAATAACAGCTTCACCTTCCAGGAAAAAGATCAGATGATGGCAATCCTTGTCCTGCTCTTTCAGTTCACTCTCCTCTCTTACTATACGATGTTTAAATCCAACTAAAATATCCGGAGAATAATCTTTACAAGATATATGCTCTTCTAAATAAAGTAACTTTTTCATTACATCCCCCATTTTTAATTCCGACATTAGTGTTTCCTCATATTTACCTTTACAACGGTATCGCATTCAGTCGGTTATTCACTCACTATACAAAAGGCTCATTTCACAATTTGAAACAAATGTATAACTTTTTCCGGTTAAACAACTCACATATCCATCGTTAATGTTTACATATCTGCTACGGAAATACGGCGAGGCTATTATTGTCCGGCGCTTTCCGAAAATAAAAAAGTGCAGTTCCTGCATATATTACAAAAACAGCACTTTATCAATTACTTATCAGAAAATTAAGTTACTCAATCCTGCCTACCATTCCGGAAGGATCCACCCATTCATCGAACTCTTCGGCCGTAAGCAACCCGGAATCAACGGCTGCCTGCTTCAACGATTTGTTTTCACGAAATGCTTTCTGGGCAATCGAAGCTGCTTTATAATAACCGATCTTCGGATTGAGTGCCGTCACCAACATCAAGGAGTCGTCCAGATGTTTCTTTATAGTCTCTTTTACCGGCTGGATACCGACAGCACAATGGTCGTTGAAACTCCGGCAACCATCACCGATCAGCCGCGCGCTGTGCAGAAAATTATAAATAATCATCGGCTTGTACACATTCAACTCAAACTGCCCCGACGCACCGCCTACGGAGATCGCCACATCGTTCCCCATGACCTGCGCTGCAATCATGGTGAGAGCTTCGCACTGGGTCGGGTTCACTTTCCCCGGCATGATAGACGAGCCCGGCTCATTTTCCGGCAAACGGATTTCACCGATTCCCGCACGCGGACCGGAACCCAGCATACGGATATCGTTAGCTATCTTCATCAGGCTGACTGCGACGCCTTTTAACGCACCGTGCGTTTCAACGATCGCATCATGGGTTGCCAGCGCCTCGAATTTATTGGGTGCCGTGACAAACGGCAGATCGGTCAGTTCCGATATTTTCTTTGCCACCTTCTCCCCGTAGTTTTCCGGAGTGTTGATACCGGTACCGACAGCCGTACCTCCCAGCGCCAGTTCCGCCAGATGCGGCAATGTATTCTTTATCGACTGGATGCCGTATTCCAGTTGGGCGGCATACCCGCTGAACTCCTGCCCCAAAGTCAAAGGAGTCGCATCCATAAAATGAGTACGCCCGATCTTGACGATCGGCATGAACTCCCGGCTTTTCATGACGAGGGTACGGTGCAACAACTCCAGAGACGGAATCGTATTCTCCCGAAGCATCTTATAAGCGGCGATGTGCATAGCCGACGGGAACGTATCATTAGACGACTGCGATTTATTCACATCGTCGTTAGCCATCAGGACCTTTACCTCATCGGTCAGTTTTCCGCCATTCAGGACATGTGCACGGTTGGCAATCACTTCATTCACATTCATATTGGTCTGCGTACCGCTACCAGTCTGCCAGACCACCAGGGGAAACGCCTCATCCAGGCGGCCCGCCAGTATCTCATCGCAGACACGTACTATCAGATCGCACTTTTCCGCCGACAGCACACCTGCATCCTTATTGGCCAGCGCAGCTCCTTTTTTGAGGTAGGCAAAGGCATAAATAATCTCTTTGGGCATACGGTTTATATCTTGTGCAATCTCAAAGTTTTCGATACTACGTTGCGTCTGCGCTCCGTAATAAGCATCCACGGGAACCCTGACGATTCCCATGGTATCTTTTTCTATTCGACATTCCATAACTTCTTCTTATTCGTTTTTCTTATAAAACCATTCAGATTATGAATTGTTTACGATTACAACCGGTATGTCTTTTTATATACACACTTCATGTACCAATAAGATAAGACGAAGAGAGACAGGACATAAATATGTTCCGTCGTCCAATACACAGCGAGAGGGAGATTCGGGGTTGCGGACAATACATACAGGTATATCACATAGAAAACCGTCGTAACCACTTCAAAAAGGAAAGCCGTACGGGTCCTTCCGGTTCCGGTAACGGCATTGCAATAAATATGAGCCGGAACCGAAAAGAGGTAATTAGCCAACATGACCGTAAAAGGCCAGAAGGCAATCCGGATCAACTCCTCATTCTTCGTATAAACGCCCAACACCGCATCGGAGAAAAAGAAGGTCAGCACAATCAAAGGAAGTCCTACAAAATAACCCAGGCAAACCATTTTACGGCACAAAGGCATCACCTTTGCGTATTCGCCTGCCCCTATCAGATTGCTGACCAACGATCCCGTTGTTGTCGAGAATGAGCAGACGATCACAAAAAAGACCGTCGATATGCTCCGGATGATATTGGCTACAGCCAGTATGTTTTCTCCCAGATGTTCAATCATCACGAAAAAAAAGAACCAGGGAGCCACACTGATAAAAGCATGCATCATACTCCACACGGAGAGATGAAGCAAACGGAGCAACAACAGGCCGTCATACACAGGCCGCAAGCCATACTGACGTTTGTCTACCTCCCGGAAGATATAGACAAGAAAGACGATTAAAAAAGATAATTCAGACAAGGTCGAAGCCAGAGCTGCGCCGGAAATACCCAACCGTGGAAACCCAGCATGACCGAATATCAACAGGTAATTCAGTAGGATATTGGTCGTCACCATAACCACGGCCCCGACAGTCAACACCCTGGTTTTGATAATCCCGACAAAGAAAGAACGGAAAGCCAGTGCCGGGAAAGTAAACAGAAGCCCGAATGTCCGCCAGTCGAGATAATCTATTACGGCACCATAGACCTCATCCGAAGTGACCAATCCGGATAAAATAACCGGTGCAATCCATTTGGATAACAGGAACAGGAAAACCGCCAGCACTACCAGGAAAAACAATCCCTGAAAAAACACCTTTCCCGTTTCATCGTATTTCTGTTCGCCGTTACGGCGTGCCACCATAACCTGCAATCCGAGGCTAAAACCAAAACCCAGCATATAAAGAATCAGGTAATACATGCCGGCCAGGGCAGAAGCGCCCAGTTCAACCTCCCCGTAATGCCCCAGAAATATAGCGTCGGTAATATTGATCAGTTGTTCCATTAAAATGCTCATCATCACGGGATAGTTGATGAGCCAGATCTGTTTGTATGTGAAATTCATAATTCAACTTAATATATAGCGTCGGCATACGTTCCCGCCAGAGAACATACCGCGACCATGAATACTAAAAAATAGATAGATTGTACCCTGTATAAAATAGGATAGCGAAAGTCAGGCAAAACAGTTTTTGCCTTATGTCCGGGAGAACGACGCTATATACAGAGTTGCCACTTCATAAGTTGAATAATCGGATTATTTGATTCGGGAACAAATGTAGGAGTTTTTTCAGGAAATAACAAGGAGGTGCCCAAAGTCTCTCCACAGTCATCCTTGGATAGCCCTAGGATCGCATACTACACCGACAAAACAGGTTGCATGAATTGTCGGATCAAGTGCGTCATGACAAAACAGACTTTACAGCACCTCCTTCAAGCATGTTTACTTATCAGAATACAATCCCAACGTATTTCCTTCGCTATCGGAAAACATTGCGAAATAGCCGCGGTCTTCGGATTCGATCTTTGTCTTTTCGCGGACGATGCTGCCACCGTTGGCTTTGATCAGAGCAAGCGTTGCATCCATGTCGTCCACATTCAGATGGACAAGCACGCCGTTCTTTGCCGGAAGGAAGTCGGCCGCCCATGAGATAGCACCCGGAGCCAAGCCGTCCTCGTCGGGGAAGAAAGCCATCTTTTCGGATTCGCATTCCATCACGCTCAATTCCAGGTTCAACACTGTTTCATAAAACTTCACGGCTCTGCCAAAATCTGCCGTAGGGATCTCGAAGAAAGAAACTAACTTTTTCATGTTCACTTTTTTTATCGTTAAACTATTTCTGCCAATTGACAATGCAAAGGTAGGACACGCCGAAGGAGCAAACTTGGAAAAAAAGGACATTAGTCGTTTTCGGTAGAAAAATAATCGGAATAGGGTGCACAGAGGGACAGGTATTCCTTCGGCGTATAGCCGGAGAATATTTTAAACTCGCTGATAAGATGAGGCTGGTCGTAGAAACCGCATTCGCAGGCCAGCCGCGAAAAGGTCATGCCCGGAACAGACTGCAACATATACAAAGCATGCTGGAAACGGACTATGCGCAGGAAATCTTTGGGACTGATCCCTATATGCCCGGTAAACACACGCTGAAACTGCTTGGTGCTTAAAAAGACGGAAGATGCCAGGTCGGATACACGTATCTCCCCTTTTTCACGGTCGATCGTCGAGATCACAGAACGCATGCGCTCCAGGTTATACGATTTCAAGGGATTTAACCGACGAAGGAGGAATTGCTCGACCAGACGGATACAATTCCGGTCTTCTGCTTCGTATAGGAGGCGGTCTTCCAGTTCCAGCAGGTCGCGGTCGCCTGCCTCACCGGCAGTAACCTTCCGGTCACAAAATTCGCTGACCGGTATACGGAAAAACGCATTGGCGGCATAGGTATGGAAAACGACAGCCAATATCTTTATATTTCCGGTATAGCTCAGGTCGGAGAAGCCGACGAACTGCCCGCACAGGACGGACTGGCTATCCAACCGGCGGGTATCCTGCCGGGAAGAAAGCGAGACCGGATTTCCGCGGTAGAAAAGCATCTGGATATTACCACACGGAATAATACGCTCGGTACTCCGGGCGACACTATCCGTCTCCAGCAACCAGTAATGCCTGATGTAAGGAGCAAGTGTCGGCGATGGTAATACGATCTGAAATGATTCCATGGCGGCAAATATACAAATTTATCCGGCCGGGATATAACTATCGAAGTACAAAACTGTCGGAGAGCTACCGACATCATTCCGGCAATCTGCCACCCTTTTTCCGTGGACTAAGGCAGGAATCATCCTACATGATTGCCACAATCATCCCACATGATTACTACAATCATCCGGGATGATTCCTGCTTTAGTCGTATAGGCGACCATGCCGATGTCCGGCAAAGCCGTCTATTCGACCGGGACATAAATCTCGGTCATCAACTCTTCCGGTGCCGTATTGGCCGGATTGTTCAGATACTTTTCATACCCCGGGGAGTCGGCCGGTTTATAGCCGCCTTCCGGTAACAGGTGCGAATAGACCGTATCGTATACGGATTTCAGATGTTCATAAGAACCCTGATAGCGGTAAACAGCATATTTGCCGCCCGGCAACTGTTTTACTCCTATTTCACCCCGCGGTTCCGCCGGTTTGGGGAGGATAAGGCAAACGTCTGTCCGCAACTTATCCGGCTCGGTCACTTTGGGATCGTTATGATAAATACAGATATGCTCGATGCCCTCCGAGAAGAGGTTCTGTTCTTTCACGAATCCCCATAACTTTTGCCAGGCTCCGCAATAATCGAGGTTCATATACGCTCCCGACAGACGCAGGTAAGCGATCTGGCAGGCCGGAAGTTCTTTCACTTCCGCTTCTATTTTCAAATCGTGTCTTATTTCTAATGGTCTCATGATAATGTAATCTTTGTTTTTACGATATCCGTTCGGCGAAATACCATAGAACTGTTTGAACACCTTCGACAGAGAAGAGGGTACATCGTATCCAACGCGCCAGGATATTTCCTGTACCGGCATATCAGAGTGACGCAGTAACCGAGCGGCCGTCTCGACTCGCATCCTGACGATAAAGGCACCTATATTTTCACCGAGGAATGCCTTTACTATCCGATGGAAATGCCAGGGCGAAAAACCGGACATTTCTGCCAGTATATCCAGATCAATTGTTTCGCTCAAATGATTGTTGATATACTCCACGAGGATATTTACTTTACGCTGATACTCTTCCGTTGTTGCAGGTCGTTGTTCCATATTCTTTTGTATTTCGCTACAAAGATAACCTCCGGCCTGAAAACCTACTTGTCCTATCTTGCTAAAAAGAGAAAGGGCGACCATCACTGGCAGCCCCTTCCGACGTTCACGTTGAATTATCGTTTGTTTCTAAATCAGAGAGTGAATGTTTAATATCATCCATTGTTATTGAAAAATTTTCATTGTTGTTGAGCCTTTCCAGGACCAGCGCGCCGATCTTACGGGCACTGGCCTCATCCGGGAAAGACCTTAGCGTGTCAATTGCAGGAATGGTGGGCTGATATATCAACACCTTCTCATTCATCACGATCCGATAGCCCCAGCCATCCTCCAATTGAAACGTTTGCAACTCCGGTTGCCGGCCGTCCGGAGACCCCTTTTCCCCGGGACGGAAATAAATAAGTAAAATAAGTACCGGTAGCAGCACCAAGCCCCAAAGAGCTTTTCTACCTTTAATAGTCATCATCGTCGTATTCATAAGGGTGAAGTTCCCAAACGTCATCAAAACGGTAAGTGCTGCTTTTACCCGTTGCCACAAATCCCCTCTCACCATTGGAGAAGCCGACCGCAACCGTACGGGCCGTACCTTTGAATTTGGCTACATTTTCCCACAAATCGGTTGCAGGATAATATTTCCAGGTGTCAGAACGTAAACTTCCGCTTTCACCGCAGGTCAGGTAGACAGCTCCGTCGATCACGAAAGCCACACCATTCATACGTGCTATATTATAATCATCGTCATAATCATCATCTGAAGTATCGGCTATGTCGCGTAATTGCGTCCATGATTCCGTCGACGGGTCAAACATCCAGAAATCGTCCACATATTCTCCGTTGTTCACTCCGCAGCAGACATATGCCTTGTTGTCCAAAACAAAACTGGTGGCACCCCAGCGTTTAGTCCCCCCGATACTAACGATCTGCTGCCAGCTGTTGGAAGAAGGATTGAACGCATAGAAATCTTTCAGATAATTTCCGTCGTCACCACAACCGATATAGGCCTTTCCGCTGACACCGAAAGCCACCGCACCGTAACGCGCCGTTCCGGGGAAGTCGGCTTTCTGTGTCCAAGTATTGGTAGCAGGGTCATATTCCCAGAAATCATTCAGACGGTTCACTCTGTCATAGCCGGTTCCGAAATAACCTTTACTATCGACAGTCATGGCCACCGCTGAGTTTCGGGCTGTCCCCGGGAAGTTAGCCTTTTGTGTCCAGGAATCGCGGTCCATATCATACTCCCACAAGTCTGACAGACAGTTTTTACCATCATACCCGCAAACCAGATAGCCTTTATTTCCGATAGAGAACGAAGAGGCATCACTGCGTGCCAGGCCGTCGAAGTCGGATACGCGATACCACTTACCTATCAAATCATCATCATCGTCATCCCCACAGGATACCATTACCAGAGGCAGCAACGCCAGCAGGAACAGAAATAGTCTTTTTTGTGTCATCATATAACGTGTTACTGTTTACGGTTGCAAAAGAATAAAGTATCCGAAACACCGGCAAATTAAATCGACAAATGGCGGTTCCTGTCCGATGAACGGGTATTTATGGGAGGTAAAAGGCTTTTTCGGACGTTGTTTCCAGCTTAGCGCCGACTAATCTCCGGAATCAGGCGATTAACAGAGAAATCCGGGGCATTGGCAGGTTATTCTTGCACAGGAAATACCGAATCCGGTTCTTTGTGCGGTCAATAGAATAGTATTATATATATGAAAAGAAGCCTTTTTCTGCTATGGATATGCTTGGCAACAGCCGGTTGCCTCTTCCAATCCTGCTATGACGAGAGTAATAAGTATGGTAACGGATTAGTATCTTCGGCATTCCGCAATATCAGTACCGACACCAGTACGGTGACAGTCGCAGCCATGTTGATTGACTCGCTGGAAACCTCCGGCAAGGAGCTCATCCTGCTGGGTGAATATACGCATCCGGTATGGGGCAAAATGTCCTCCTCCGGTTATGTATCCTATAACCGTCCTTCCTATAATACCGATATAGACGAGCGCGTCGTACTCGATTCGCTTATGCTCACCTTCAGGTACGGAGGTTATTATATCGGCGACACGCTGAAGGCCCTACGCTTCAACGTACACAGGCTAACCCAGAAACTCAGGCTGGGAGACAACGGTTATCTTTACAACACCTCGTCGTTCACCTATGAAGCCGAACCATTGGCAAGCCATAGCTTTATCCCGCGGCCAAACAGCGGGGAAGAAGTGGAAGTGCGCCTCCCGGACGAAATGGGACAGGATTTCCTGACCCGTTTCCACAGCCGCGACGTACAGGTTAATTCCGATTATTTCGAAGATTATTTCAAAGGGCTGGTCGTTATTCCCGAAGGGGCCGACAACCAGTCGCTCCTCTCCTTCCAGGTGGCCGACAGTTCTGCCGTGCTCGTTCTCCATTACCATATAATAGATGAAAAGGAAAACGAACAGGAACTGACCTTTACGCCCAATACCAGCACCCAGTTCAATCATTACGAGCATGACCGGAGCGGTACGGCGCTGGAACCGTTTCCTCCCGGGCAGAAGGAAATCCCTTCCTCCCAACTGGATAACAGGGGTGTTTTGTTTGGCGGACTGGGATGGTATGCCCGCTTGGAATTTCCTTATATCAATAATATCCTTATGCAGGGAGAGCAGGTGGCGATTGAAAGCGCACTGCTAAAAATTTATCCTGAACCGGGCACGTTTTCGGCAGAGAATGCCCTGCCCGACAGCCTTTATCTTTATATCGCCGACGAGAACAACGTGGTTACCGATGCCGTGACCGACTATCTCGGTGAAGAGGTGCAAAGCGGAACATTGGTAAAAGATGACACGTATGATGAAAATACCTATTATTACTTCGACATTACCAGTTTTATGCAACAGGAACTGGGAGCTTTCGGTATGTATAAGCATAACCTGCAACTGGTATTCAACGAAGATACGTATACAAAGACATTCCGCAACCTGACCTTCAGCGACCAGCAAGGCCGTTCGCCCATTGTTTTACAGCTAATCTACAAAGTATATGAAAGTTATTAAGCATCTGACTCTATTCCTTTTACTGACAGTTACCGTCAACGCACAAAATATAATGACCTCGTCGCCTTACTCGATGTTCGGGATCGGCGAGATCGTAACGGGATTGTATGGTTCCAATTCGGCGATGGGGGGTGTATCGACAGGTATGCGCAGCACCTGGTTGCTCAATACGGAAAATCCGGCTGGCCTGACGGGGCTCGACACGCTCCGGTTGTTTGCCGAGACATCCGCCTTTATGAAAAGCGAGTCGTACCAGTCGAAAAACGGTAACAGCAATGCTTTCACCGGAAATATGTCGGCTTTCACGCTGGCAGGACGTATCATGCCGCACTGGTATATGGCAGCGGGATTGACCCCTTATTCATCGGTCGGCTATTATTTCCAGAGTACGGAGCCGCTGGAAGGTTCACCCGGTTCATACTATACAAGTACGTTCGAAGGATATGGCGGACTGTCAAAGGTTTACCTGACTAATGCATTTATGTTGGGCAAGAATCTATCGGCTGGCGTCAACGTCAGTTACATCTTCGGAAACACTAAACTTACGGAAAGCCAGAGCAGCATTTCCGTAGAAAACAGAATGTACACGCATGCGTTCTATGCTGATTTCGGATTGCAATATCACCGCCAGATCGGAAAAGAGACGGCTTTTACAATCGGGGCCGTTTACGGATATAAACAGCGTCTGAGCATTGAAAATTCGATCGCGATCGTTTATAGCAGCAGCGAAACAGAGGAAAGCAAAAGGAATACAACCCAATATCTGCCTCAATTTGCCGGCATAGGCGGCTCGCTGACTTACAAGAAATGTACTTATGCGCTCGACTATGATTTCCACCAGTACAGCAGCCTTTCATCGGGCGACAGCCGGGTAAAATTCAGGGATTCGCATAAATTGCGGCTGGGGTTCGATTATTCGCCCAACGGTTATTCGTCTTCGAGTTTCTGGAAACGCAGTTCGTATAAGGCCGGAGTAAACCTGTCGACTCCTTACTTGCAGATCAACGGGCAAAAAGGTTACGCCTACCGCTTCAGTGCCGGAATGGGACTTCCGGTAACGAACGGACGGATCAACGTAGCCCTTTACTACGACAAGACCCAACTAAATAATGATGTATACGGACAGAGCACTTTCGGGATGACGGTTACGTATACGCTGAGTGAGTTGTTTTATAAGTTGAAATTGTAATCGGGAGCCTTCTATTTCGAAGATGTCCCGCTCTCCAGAATGCTGACAATGGAGAATAAAGTAAAGCAGATGCCACCCAAGCCGGCTAAAACTCTGGCCGGAACAAAATAGTAAGCATGAGCGGAACCCAGTTCGAACAGGAAGGCGGACAGGAACAAACAAGTCAATGCCGTAAATATAGGTATTAACGGAATACGGTTTGATAATTTGAATTCGTGCCGCCATATTTTGGATAGCAGGATCACTTTGCTGGAAATGCTATAGCATACCAATCCCAGTCCGATCATGATATAGCCTGTTGTACCGTTTGCCGGATTGATGGTAGCCAGGATCAGGATAATTCCCCATACAACACAAATACTGCCCATGACCAATACCATAATAGGCCAGAATTCACGTTCGGTAGGAGAAAATATATTCCTGATCTGCCGGGCAATAGTCGCTACCAAGGCAATCAGACTCGTACAGATACAGGCCAGGCCGATCATCACATGGCCAGCCACAAAATATTTCGAGCTCTGGTCGCTATGGGCTAACAGGCAGAATGCCCATATCCAGACAGTCAAGGCGATCAGTCCGGCAATAGCAATCAGGGTCAGTCCCTGGGCACGGGTAAAAGCCTCGGGCGGAATATCATGGCCTGTCTTTTTCGAATTGACGGTAATCATGGTGAACCGGGTGGAAGAGGTGGCAGTTGTGGCTACACAAGCAGTAATCAGTCCCACTCCGCAGATTACATGACCGGCTACAAACGATGCCGTATCAGGCGACCGCATAATCCATATCCCTGCAACGACCGTCAGGATAGCCGACAAATATCCCAATGCCGGAAGCGCATACCGACTGATCTCTCCGAAAGTATTAATAATCTGCCTGATAATGGTTGCCGCCGTTGAGAACAGGGCTATACAAATCATACCCAAAGAAAATACGACCGGACCAGCCACAAAACGGCTCGGGTCGGTTCCATATTCATACACGAACCAGCCGTAACCGAAACAGAACAGGGCCATCAACAAGGGTATAGCCCTAAAAAGAACACTAATGCCGTAATTCATAGTCTATTTGTTTTTAATTTTCCTCCAAACAGACAGGATTACGGCATTGTTCCTCAAATTACATTTTTATAGAATCTTTTTAGTTATCAGGGACAGGGAGACCTATTCCTGCAAGGCCAACCGCCCCATAAGTGCCGGAAGGTAGGAGTCGCTGATCGGGATCAACTCGTCACCGATGCGGATACGTTTCCGTTCGATATAACTGATGTGGGAAAGAGATACGATATAAGAACGGTGCACACGGCAAAACAAACTGTCGGTGAGGTTTTCTTCAAACCGCTTCAGGCTGACCTGCGAAAGCAGCGGTTTGCCGTTCGTGCGATGAATCTTCACATAATCGCCATAGCCTTCCAGAAAAAGAATCTCTTCTTTACGAAGGCGAATGATCTTACTTCCTTCCCGAACAAAAACAGGTTGTTCAGTCTGTTCTTTGTGCAACACTTCATGCACATCAGCCAATGCTTTATCCAACTTCTCAAAATAGCCCATCAGAGCATTCAACGTAGAAGCATCTCCATCGAAAGTAATACATTTCAACATAGTCGCTTTTCTTTTAAGTTTACACTACAAATAAATAAGAATATTCGGTGAACAAAGGTTAAGAACCGATAAATGGTAGAATTGGGTCGGTGAATCGCCCGGAGGAAGAGGGTGAAAAAAATCACCTCGATGATGCAGTATTTCACCGGATCATTCTTCCATCAATATCCATTTCTTGAATACCGGGGTTTTCGTTTTACTGATAATGATACGTTCCGGAATAGGCAAAGTGAGGTTGACCGACAGGCGGCTGCCGAACCAAAGGTCAATATCCTTAATGGCTTTCCGGGAGATAATGAACTGGCGGTTGGCACGAAAAAAATGCTTTTCATCCAGTTGGTCGCCCAAGGCATCCAGAGTGCGGTCTACCGGATGCAGCTTGCCGTCGGAAGTATAAGCAGTAACCTTTTCATTCATTGTATAAAAATACAGGATATCTTCTACCTGCAACGGATAAAATTTGTCGGTGAGCATGATCAGAAGGCTCTTTATGACGTGCCGTCCCTGTATGGTATCGTTCGTGCGCCGGATATGGGCCAACCGCTCTTCGGGGCTGAAGAGGCGCAATTTTCCTAATGCCCGTTCAAGGGAAGTCAGTGTGATCGGTTTCAGCAGATAATCGATACTGCTGACCTGGAAGGCTTGCAGGGCATACTCGTCATAGGCCGTTGTAAAAATGACCGGTGCAGCGATTTCCACCTGTTCGAATATTTTGAAGGCTGAGCCGTCAGCCAGGTGGATATCCATAAAGATAATATCCGGCTGGGGATAGTTATGGAAATAAGTAACGCTTTCCTCTATACTCTCCAGTTCGGCCACTACCTCGACAGGCATCATGGTGTTTTGCGAAAGAATTGCTTTCAGGCTACCAACAGCAGCCGTTTCATCCTCGATAATTACAGCGTTCATACAGTTTAATCTTTTAATTGTTATACCCGTCCGTTACCGTTCAGCAAAGGAAGGGTTACCTTAAAATAATCTTTCCGGTTAGAGATATGGATATCCTTTCCGGTAAGCATCCGGTAGCGTCCCCAGAGGTTCTTCAACCCGATGCCGCTTCCTGTGCTCTCTTCCACCTTCGGCTGTACCCTGTTGGATACGACCAGTTGGCTCTCTTTAGTAGTATAAACGTCGATTTGCAGCGGATACTGCTTGCTGATCACATTATGTTTAACCGCATTTTCGATCAGCGGCAGAATACTCAGGATGGGCAAATGCCATAATAAAAGTGCCGGAACCGCTTGAATAGAGAAGAATAGCTTCCCTTCATAACGGACGCCAAGGAGATAAGTATATGCTTTTACAAACTGCAATTCTTCTGCCAGCGTAACCATTTCTTTCTTGTTGCTCTGCAAAATATAACGGAAAACATTCGACAACTCATCCAGATAAGTCAATGTCTGCTCCTTCTCCCCGCTCCTGATCAGGGAGTTCAGCCCATTCAGGGAATTGAAAAAGAAATGAGGGTTGATCTGTCCCATCAAAGCATTGTATGAAGTCTGGAGTTTTTCAGTCTTCAATTGTTCATATTCAAGCATCATCTGTTGTTTACCATTCAGCAGGCGTATCAAAAGGACACTCAGCAAAACGGTTAGCAGTATAAATAGATGTTCCGTCAGAAAGGGTTTCGGGAAATCTGTCGCCCGGCTGAGAACCATAGACATATGCGGATCAGGGGAAGCAGGGGGTGTCGCTTTCTTTCTTGCCGCATCTTCCATTATAACAAAACTATCAGAACGGAACATTTGATCAACTTCCAAAAGGTCGATCATCACAAAACGGTGTATGACCGGATACATGAAAAAGAACGCAATGCCACAGACGATTGTCACACCGACAGACAACAGGATTGTTTTATATTCTTTATTACAAAACAGACGGTCGCCCAACTTATACATTTGAGAATCCAGTATAAACAGCAGAAAGGCATATACGAAAAACCAAAATAAGGAATAATAAAGAAATTCATCTCCGGACGAATAGTTCCCCGGGAAAGGGACTCCCAGCGACTGCATTTTATAAGTATGCATCAACATGGTAAAGTTGACGAATAGGCTTAACAGCACTGACACGATAAAACCAATCAGCAGATTGTTTTTTACGGAATGTTGCATAAGTGTTTTATTTATAGGTGACAAAGATAACCCTATTCCCCTGCCGGAAAAACACAAACCGACGAAACGGCTAAAAACATCGGCGAATCGCCTGTCCCTGCTTATAAAGCATTTATCCCTATCCAACAAAAAAGCCACCCGAAACGAATCGGATGGCTTTTTTGTATGGCAATTAAATCCCGAAGGATTAGAATCTTCTTTCTTTGATTCTTGCTTTCTTACCTGTAAGAGCACGCAGGTAATACAATTTAGCACGGCGTACTTTACCCAGTTTGTTTACAGTGATGCTTTCGATGAACGGTGATTCGATCGGGAAAATTCTTTCTACACCAATGTTCTCAGACATCTTACGAACAGTAAAACGTTTTTTGTCACCATGTCCTGAGATACGGATAACAACGCCTCTGTACTGCTGGATACGTTCTTTGTTACCTTCTTTAATACGGTAAGCTACTGTAATAGTGTCACCACTCTTGAATGAAGGATATTCCTTCTTTGTAGCAAACGCTTCTTCTGCAATCTTAATTAAATCCATTGTTTTATAGCTTTTTAATTGTAATTTTAAATGAAACGCAATTTAACGGGCTACTTCTCCCGACAGAGATTGCGCAAAGCGGATGCAAAGTAACGAAAGATTTATTTGATACGCAAATTGTTTACGGAATAATTCATGAATTATCGCCACTCTATAGAGACTATTCAGCTTATTTTCTTATTTTTGGTGGATAATAATGATAACGTGAAGATGAGGAAGATACTTACAATGCTGTTATGTTCTGTGTGTTTACTAACGGCCAAAGCACAGACTATTCCTAATATGTACCGTAACGTCGATCAGGCAAAAATGAATCATTGGGTTGATTCTGTGTTTGATAAGATGAGTTACGATGAACGGATCGGGCAACTCTTTATGGTGATTTCCGAACCGAAATCGGATAACCGCACCATGCAACGGCTTATGCGATACGTCAATGAAATAAAGCTCGGAGGAATCCTCTTTCATAAAGGGAATCCTGTTACCCAGGCTGAAGTAACCAACCGGTTGCAAAAAGCGTCACGTGTCCCGATGTTCGTTTCGCTGGACGGAGAATGGGGCTTGTCCATGCGCCTTAGCGGAACGACCCGTTTCCCTAAAAACATGATGCTGGGAGCTATCGAAGATGATAAACTGATTACCGAATACGGAAAGGAAGTAGCCCGCCAATGCAAAGAGATGGGCATTCAAATCAACTTTGCCCCGATATAGATGTAAATAGTAATACCGATAACCCGGTAATCGGCCTCCGTTCGTTCGGAGAGAATCCCCGTGCCGTTGCCGATAAAGGAATAGCCTATGCTCGCGGATTGGAAACTGCCGGTATCATCTCTGTAGCTAAACATTTCCCGGGGCATGGCGATACTTCGGATGATTCGCATAATACATTGCCTGCCGTCCATCATGACCGGGCACGCCTGGACAGCGTTGAATTGTATCCTTTCAAACGTTACATCTATGATGGTTATGCCGGAGTTATGACCGGACATCTTTATGTTCCGGCACTGGATAAAACCCGTAATCTCCCTTCCTCCTTTTCCCGTCCGATTGTAACGGGACTGTTGCAGGAAGAACTTGGTTTCAGAGGCCTTTGCTTCACAGACGCGCTGGCCATGAAAGGTGCTACGACTAAAAAATCGGATAATCCGTCAGTAAAAGCATTACTGGCTGGGAATGATATATTGCTGGCCCCGGCTGCCCCGATTAACGATTTCACAGCAGTGAAAGAAGCGATCGACGAAGGTATTTTATCCATAGAGGATATCGAAGCCAAATGTATCAAGATACTCCAGTATAAATATATTACCGGACTGGATAAATACCGACCGATTGAAACGAAAGGATTAAGCAAACGGCTGAACTCACCGCATGCTGCCTGGCTGGCCGCCAAACTCAATGCAGAAGCAATTACATTATTAAAGAACGAATCCGACATGGTCCCGCTCAGACAGCTGGATAAAAAGAAGATTGCCGCCTTGTCAATCGGTTCGCCTGCCGGAAATGAATTTCAGGAAATGCTGGGACGTTACGACAGTATTGCCTGCTTCAGCATCAGCCGTAGTTCAACAGCTGCACAAATCCAACATGTTTACAGACAGTTGGAGAAATACGATGTAATCATCTGCGGCGTACACACAGTCCGCATCCCTGAAAGCCTGCAACTCCGCCAGCTGGCGACTAAGAAAGAGCTCGTTTATGCCTTCTTTACCCTGCCCTATTTCTGTAAGGAATATAAAAGTTCCATTATGAAAGCGAAGGCGGTAGTGATGGGATACGAAGGAACGCCTCTTGCTCAGGAATATGCCGCCCAGGTTATCTTCGGGGGATTCCAGCTAAAGGCAAACTACCGGTTACCATCCCAGGCGTATTCCATGCCGGAGCCGGTATCTTCACGGAAAAAACACGGTTAGGTTATCACGAACCGGAGGAAGTCGGAGCCAATCCCATACGCCTCGATGTAATCGGATCCATTGCAGAAGAAGGACTTGAAGAAAATGCCTATCCGGGTTGCCAGGTGCTGGTTGCCAAAGACGGTATGATTATTTACGACAAGGCCTTTGGTTACTTTGACTACGACCAAAGCCGGAAGGTACAGGAAAATTGCGTCTACGACCTGGCGTCTGCCTCCAAAGCGGCCGGGACTTTACTTGCCGTAATGAAAGCGTACGATGAAAAGAAATTCACCCTCAATAATAAAATAGCGGACTTTCTCCCCGAACTGAAAGGTTCCAACAAGAAAGACCTGAATATAAAAGAATTGCTTTACCATCAGTCAGGAGTTGTCTCCACAATCAATTTCTATCTGAATGCCATCGATAAGGATAGTTACAAAGGCAGCCTTTACAGCAGTGTAAAGAACGCTACCCATCCGGTACGCTTCGATGCCAAAACATACGTACGCAATGATTTCAACTATCTGCCCGACCTGGTTTCTACTGAGAAGAAACCGGGATTCACCACCGAGGTAGCCCGCAACTTCTACCTGCACGATTCCTTCAAAGACAGTATCATGCAGGAAATAAAAGACTCCCGCCTCGGAACACGCGGCAAATATGTGTATAGCTGCGTCAACTTCATCATGCTGAAAATGATGGTGGAAAACCAGATGAAGCAACCGATGGACCAGCTGTTGCATAACGACTTTTATAGCCGGCTGGGAGCCTGGCACACCACTTATAACCCGCTGAAAAGAATAGACAGCCTTCAGATTGTCCCGACCGAGAACGACCAGTTCGTGCGCCGCCAGTTACTTCGTGGCTATGTGCACGACGAAGCTGCCGCTTTCCAGGGGGGCGTCTCCGGCAATGCCGGCCTGTTTTCGAATGCCAATGACCTGGCGAAAGTATTACAGCTTTTCCTTAATCAGGGCACTTATGGCAACGAACAATACTTATCAACAGAAACCTGTCGTCTTTTCACCCAAAGTAAAAGCCCGACAAGCCGCCGCGGACTGGGTTTCGACAAGCCTGCCCCGGGAACACATAAAGGTTCTCCTTGCAGCAGCCTGACGCCACCTTCCGTCTATGGACACACCGGCTTCACCGGGACTTGTTTCTGGGTGGATCCGGACAACCAGTTACTTTATATCTTCCTTTGTAACAGGGTCAATCCGTCGCGTGCCAATAATAAACTCAGCCAGTTGGATATCCGCAAACGAATACAGGATGCAATCTATAAGGCAATTGATAGGAAAAGCCAAAAAGATTAGTATTTTTGCACCACCTTTTAGAACAACATTAATTACATAAAACAAATAAAGTATGCTATTCGGACACGGTGATGACTTTTACAATTCGCAGAACGAAGTAAAGATTAACTTCAGTTCTAACGTATGGCACGGTGCTAACCTCGATAAACTCAAGGAACATCTCAATGAGCATTTCAGTAAACTGACACGTTATCCGGAACCGGATGCTGCTTCACTTAAAAGGTTGCTTGCCCGCCGGTATGAGATAAAAGAAGAAAATGTAGTTGTAACCAATGGTTCGATTACCGCCTTCTATCTGTTGGCACAGGCTTGGAGAGGGGCTAAATCAACGATTGCCGTTCCTTCCTTCTCTGAGTATGAAGATGCCTGCCGCCTACACGAACACGAGATAAATTTCTTCCCAACCTCCGACGACCTTTCGGAGCTTTCTCTGGAAGGGCAGGATTTCTGCTGGATATGCAATCCTAACAATCCGGATGGTAAATTGATTCATCGTACGGAATTACTCCGGTTGATTGCAGCCAACCGCAATACAAAATTCATCATCGACCAGGCTTATGTTGCCTTTACCACCGAAGATATGCTAAAGCCTTCAGACGTTAAGAATCACCCAAACCTGATTCTTATCCAGTCTATCTCTAAGGCCTACAACATTCCGGGATTACGTATCGGTTACCTGGTGGCTTCTCCAGAAATAACAGCCGAAGTAAATAAGTATATCATCCCCTGGTCGGTAAACGCTATTGCGCTTGAAGCCAGTAAATATATCCTGATTCATCCGGCCCAGTTTACTTTGCCTATCCGTAAGTGGCAGCGTGAAACAGCCGAATTGATTTATCAGTTAAGCAAATTCGATAACCTGGAAGTCATTCCTACTTCAACAACCTTCTTCCTTGTCCGCCTAAAGAAAGGCACAGCGGCAGAACTAAAGAAATACTTGTGGGAGAAGAATGGAATCCTGATTCGTGATGCCTCCAACTTCCGCGGACTGGATGAAACATACATCCGCCTGTCCACCCAAACAAGTGCTGAAAATCAGATATTGATTGATGCTATCCGTGAATGGTTCGCTCAATTATAATAGTATAAAATAGAATAGCCGGAGTAAAGAGATTGTTTTTGCTCCGGCTATTTCATCTCTCACATGCATTAATTCGAATAAAAACCATTCACCTTTTATCTGCCTGTCATCTATCGCTCCCCCTACTGACTATTCCTGCATAGCATACTGTCTTTTACTATAAAAGATATGACTCATTCTCTTTTCCATCGCCGTCGCAAAGCTTACCGACGGACGTGGATAAGCTTGCTGACGTCCGTCGGTAAGCTTTGCGACGGTCGTGAAAAAGACAAGATATAATATGCTTTCGATTAGAAATAAATAACCTCCGGGATAGTTACTACTAGCCTTTCTGATAAAGGTAAGGGACATAAACACCAAAAGGCCACCTCTTTGGGAGGCAGCCCTTCAGTCTATTACATCTGATTCTGTAAGTGTCAGAATTATTTTTTGTACGTCTTATAGCCATAAACAGCCAGATCGCCCAATTCTTCCTCGATACGAAGCAACTGATTGTACTTAGCCATACGATCCGAACGGCTTAAGGAACCAGTTTTGATCTGTCCTGAATTAGTAGCTACAGCGATATCGGCAATCGTTGCATCTTCCGTTTCACCGGAACGGTGCGACGTCACTGAAGTATAGCCGTTACGGTGAGCCATTTCAATAGCATCCAGTGTTTCACTTAATGTTCCGATTTGATTTACTTTAATCAGGATAGAGTTGGCACAGCCTTCTTCGATACCTTTCTTCAAGAATTCAACATTAGTTACAAACAAGTCGTCACCAACCAACTGAACACGGTCACCTAAAGCTTTGGTAAGATGCTTCCATCCTTCCCAGTCGTTTTCGTCCATACCGTCTTCGATAGAGTCGATCGGATATTTGTTAACCAAATCCAACAGGTAAGCCACCTGTTCGGCAGCAGTCCGTTTGGCACCGTGGACACCTTCAAACTTCGAATAATCGTAGATACTCTTCTTATCGTAAAACTCGGAAGCAGCACAGTCCATAGCGATTGTCACATCTTTACCCGGTTCGTATCCGGCAGCTTTAATAGCGGCCATAATAGAACCCAAAGCATCTTCCGTACCGTTGAGAGCCGGAGCAAAACCACCTTCGTCACCAACTGCCGTACTCAGACCGCGGTCGTGCAACACCTTCTTCAAGGCATGGAATACTTCTGCTCCCATACGCAAGCCTTCACGGAAACTCTTTGCACCTACCGGGCGAATCATAAATTCCTGAAATGCTATCGGAGCATCACTATGCGAACCGCCATTGATAATATTCATCATCGGAACAGGCAATACATACGTATTTGTTCCGCCTATATAACGATATAACGGTAAATCGAGATAACTGGCAGCTGCTTTAGCTACGGCCAGCGAAACGCCTAACATGGCATTGGCACCGAGTTTCGACTTTGTCTTTGTTCCGTCCAACTGAAGCAGTTTATGGTCGATTGCACGTTGGTTTAATGCACTCATTCCGATGATAACCGGTGCAATTACATTGTTAACATTATCCACAGCTTTCAGTACACCTTTGCCTCCGTAGCGTTTTTTATCACCGTCACGCAGTTCTATTGCTTCATTTTCACCAGTAGAAGCACCGGATGGAACGGCAGCACGACCAAAAGCGCCGCATTCAAGAAGCACATCTACCTCTACTGTCGGGTTACCACGGGAATCAAGAATCTCTCTACCTATTACTTTTTCAATTTTCATAACCTAAATATTTAGTATTCTGTATTTTTTTCACTCAGTACAAATATAACAAACGGTTCACTAAGATTGTTGCCAAACCCTTATAAAGATTTTCAATGAATAAATAGAGGACTGCCTTTCTGAATACTATACTTTATCTATATTTATCCCCCGAATCAACAGGCATTTTTTCTTAAAAAGTTACAACCTTTTGCATTAACAAAATGTTTTAACATAAAAAGTTTATTGTCGAATCATGAAGAAAGTTCTGTCCATATTAACACTCCTTATCCTGATCTTTACAGGGCAGGAGATTGCGTTTAATATCGACAACGAAGAGATGATTCAACCATGTAACCTTAATGGCGAAGAAAAGAGCCTCTCCTACGATAATAAATTAAAACAGTTTGAATTAGGAAAAATCCCTCTTGAGTCTCTTGATATAACTGCACGTACCAAACCGGCTTTCGATAACTACGAACGGCTATTCAAATTATCGAACAGCAATAAGAGTCTTCTTCTCTTGAAGTTGAAAGAGCAGGCCTCACAATATAAAATATCGGAGACATTATCTATTATCCATACAATAAACTACCTCTCGCTTCGCAAATGCGGAAATCAATGGATCTACGTTTTGCGAAAACTCATTATTTGATATTATTATAAGACATTTATAATTGTTGATTATGCCTTCGAATACGGCATGATCCGGGTGTGCATTTCCTTTTTTGTACACTAAGACTATTATTTTCTGTTTTTTATCTCTTTAATAATATCAAAATTATGAAAACAAATCAATCTGTTATATCGAAAACATCTAATGGCGTTTCAGCCGGCATCGTCATTATCATTTGCTTTATCCTGGCAGTATGCTTCTTTCATTTCGTACTGGGCAATCCTTCCAACTTCATGGATAATAATCCGGATAATCATCCGCTTCCCGGCAACTATGCTGGTACGATTTATAAGGGAGGTTTCATTGTCCCCGTTGTTATCACTCTTTTACTTACTGTAATCACCTTGAGTGTAGAACGTTTTATTGCCATCAACCGGTCTAAAGGGAAAAAAGCCCTGCTAGGATTTGTACGTACTATAAAAAAAGACCTTGAAGACGGGAATCTGGACGCAGCTCAAAAGGCTTGTAAAGAACAGCAGGGTTCTGTGGCCAATGTGGTTAACGCCGCATTGACCCGTTACACTGATGTAGAAAACAGGGCGGATCAGACCAAAGAACAAAAGATGGTCATCATACAGAAAGAGATCGAAGAGAGCACGGCACTGGAATTACCGTCTATGGAACAGAACCTGCCGGTTATTGCTACAATCTCGACATTGGGAACTCTGTTCGGGTTGCTTGGAACCGTACTGGGTATGATCCGTTCGTTTGCCGCCCTGGCCAATGCCGGAGCTCCCGACTCGGTAGCATTGTCGACCGGTATTTCCGAAGCTCTGGTCAATACGGCCTTAGGTATCGCCACCGGTGCCATGGCTATTATCTCGTACAACTATTTCACCAGTAAAATAGATAATATCACCTATGCCATCGATGAAATAGGTTTCTCTATCGTACAAACATTTGCGGCTAAACACTGAAACATATGCCTAAGATTATAGTAAAACGAAAAAGCACATTCATCGACATGACGGCGATGAGTGATGTAACGGTGTTACTGCTTACTTTCTTTATGCTGACATCTACCTTCATCCAGAAAGAACCGGTCGTGGTTACTACTCCGGCTTCCGTTTCCGAAATAAAAATACCGGAAACGAATATTCTTTCCATCCTGGTAGATCCGGAAGGGAAAGTATTTATGAGCATGGACAAACAAGAGGATAAGGCAAACGTATTAAAGAAGCTGGGACAAGACTACGGTATTAACTTCAGCGACAAAGAAATATACGAATTTAGCCTTCTTCCTTCCTTCGGTGTTCCTATCCAGAATATGCAGGAATTTCTGAATCTTCCGTCTTCCGAACAAGACCGTCTGACGCAGAATTACGGAATCCCTGCCGATAGCACGAACAACCAATTCAAAGCCTGGGTACAACATGCCCGCGAAGTGAACCGCGACCTGGTGATCGCCATCAAAGCCGACCAACAGACGCCGTATCCTAAAATCAAAAATATAATGAACACATTGCAGGACCTGAGAGAAAACAGATATAATCTCATAACAACTCTCAAGAATGTGCCCGACAATGTTTAAACAACAAGCAGTATGGCAGAAGTAAATACAGATAAAGGAAAAGGCGACGGCAAGAAAGGCAAACAAAAGAAAGTCAATATCCGTGTCGACTTTACGCCGATGGTGGATATGAATATGTTGCTGATCACGTTCTTCATGCTTTGTACTTCGCTGAGTAAGCCGCAGACCATGGAGATCAGTATGCCGTCGAAAGACCATGTCACGGAAGCCGAACAGACAAAAGTGAAAGCCTCTAAAGCCATCACCCTTATATTGGGTGAAGACAGCAAGGTGTACTACTATTTCGGTGAACCGGATTATGAACATGTAGAATCACTGAAAACAACCGATTTTTCTCCTACCGGATTACGTAACATCCTACTGGAACGCAATTCCGACGCTGTACAACAAATATCGGAGTTGAAAGTGAAAAAGCTAAACAAAGAAATATCCGAAGATGAGTTTAAAAAGCAGGCTACAGAGATAAAAGGAGGCAAAGATGCCCCGGTCGTACTGATCAAGGCGACCGACGATGCTTCTTATAAAGACCTGGTAGATGCGCTCGACGAAATGCAGATATGCAATATTGGTAAATATGCAATCGTCGATATAACCGACGGAGATAAATTTCTGGTCGACAACCTGAAAAGCGGCGGAGAACTCGCTAAACAAATAGCAGAGGCTAATGCCGGCCCTAAAAGAAAATAATTCGTATCACCAATAAAAAAGAACGATCATGATTAATATGAACAATATAAATCTGAATTCACCGGAGTGGTGCGAATTGATCTTCAACGGGAAGAATAAAGACTACGGAGCATACGAGTTGCGTAAAAATTCTTCCGGCAGACATATCCGCGCATTGATCATTGTAGCTATCGGAGCTATTCTGGTCATGACAATCCCGGTTTTGATCAAATCGGTTATTCCCCAGCACGCCAAAGAGCAGGTACTGGAAGTAACGACACTTTCCAACCTGCAAATGGAAACGAAGGTACCGGAAGAAAATCAAATCCGTAATTTAGAGGCTCCACCTCCTCCCGTACTGAAAAGTACAATCAAATTTACCCCTCCTGTTATTAAGGCGGATAAAGATGTAAGGGAGGAAGAGGAAATCAAGACACAGGAAGAACTGACAACCTCAAAACTGGCTATCTCAGTGGCAGACGTAAAAGGTTCCGAAAGTGAAGATGCCATCGACATTGCAGACCTGAAAGACAACAAGGAAGTGATTGAAGAAGAAACCGAACCTTATGTTGCCGTTGAACAAATGCCGCAATTCCCCGGTGGAAACGAGGCTTTACTGAAGTTCATCAGTACACATTTGAGATACCCGGTAATCGCTGCCGAAAATGGTATTCAGGGAACAGTTACCCTCCGCTTCGTTGTAAGCCCAACGGGAGAGATCACGAAAGTGGAAGTTCTAAGACAATTGGATCCGGCTTGCGACAAAGAAGCATTACGCGTTATCAAGTCTCTGCCACAATGGGTTCCGGGGAAACAGAATGGTAAACCGGTACCGGTCTACTTTACAGTTCCGGTACGATTTAAATTGCAATAAGATGGAGGTAAAGTGTATAAATATGAAGTTTGTCTGGGGTATATTCATGGTCATGATATACCTCGGAATGACTTTCCTGCTGGTTTTCACTAACTTGTTTAATGAGAATATGTCATTCCCTATGCGAATAACAGTTGGTATTCTGTTCTTCTGCTACACTTTATTCAGAGGTTACAGGCTCATAAAAGACGGCAAACGATGAAAAGTTTATTCTATATAACAGTATGTATAGTTCTGTTGGTTTCTTGCGGAAACAAGAAAACAGAAACACCGGATGATACACCGACCAGTGGCGTTATCGCTATAGCTTCCGATGGCTGCTTTGCCCCTGTCGTAGAAGAAGAAATCGCCGTTTTCGAAAGTATTTATAAGGAAGCCGGGATTGTTCCTTACTTTTCCGGTGAAACAGAAACTATCAACAGGTTGCTGCGCGATAGCATCCGGCTGGCCATTACTTCACGCCCGCTAACCAAAGAAGAGACGGAATTTATGAACACTAAAAAATTATTCCCCAGAAACATTCAAATAGCAACAGATGCCATTGCATTGATTGTGAATAAACAAAATACAGATTCTCTGATTGGTATCCCTGCATTGAGAGACATACTGACGGGAAAAATAAAAGAATGGAAAGAACTCTGTTCCGATAACCAATCGGGAAGGATCGAAGTTGTATTCGATAACCCTAATTCCGGAACTGTACGCTATGCTATCGATTCAATCTGTAACGGAAAATCATTTTCCGGGGATTTACATGCAATGAAAGAAAACCGGCAAGTAATAAACTATGTATCCCAAAACCGTGGAGCGTTAGGTATCATCGGAGTAAACTGGATCAGTAATCCGTCCGATACAAGCAACATGAGTTTTTCTGAGAATATAAAAGTAATGGCAGTCAGTCCTTACAGACATGCCACTGCAACAAATAGTTTTAAACCGTATCAGGCCTACATCGCATTAAAAAAGTATCCGATGAGCAGGCCTGTCTATCTGATATTATCAGACCCCCGCATGGGCCTGGCTTCCGGTTTTACAACTTTCATAGCTAGCGACCGGGGACAGCGGATCATTCTTAAATCAGGTATTCTTCCGGCTACACAACCTGTAAGGTTGGTGAATGTCAGAAATCAGTTATAAACCTTATAAATATTTACAGTCATGAAAAAGGATTTATATATAATCATTTTAAGTTTTATCGCTATTGCCGTTTACGCAGATAACCGGCAAGGCATTGACTTTTACAAAGCCGGCGAACCAACCATAGCAAGCCGGCTTTTTGAGAAACAGCTGAACAGTTCTCCTGCCGAGCAGGCTGAAGCTTTATATTATCTGGGAGAAATTGCCTTTGATGAAAATAAAACTTCCGAAGCTCTGGCTAATTACCAGAAAGGATGGACGACATTTCCTGATTATGCCTATAATAAAGTAGGTGAAGGTAAAGTGCTACTCAAAACAGATAAATCTACTGCGCAAAAAGCATTTGATGCAGCAATCAAAATCAATAAAAAAGATGCTTCTGTTTATGTCGCTATTGCTAAAGCCTACTCAATGAACGGAATGGAGGCAGAAGCCCAGGCGGCTCTCGATAATGCAAAGAAATATAATGCTAACGACCCCGCCATTTATTTGTATGAAGGCGATTTACTTATCAGCAAAGATAAACCAGGAGATGCCGCCGGAAGATATGAACAGGCTATCCACTTCGATCCGGCCTGCAAGGAAGCTTATATCAAATATGCAAACGTATATCAGGGAGTCACTCCAACATTATCAATAGAAATGCTTCAGAAAGTAATTTCAAACTATCCGGATTACTTGCCGGCGTACTGCCATTTGGGAAACATCTATTCATTACAAGGGAATTATCCTAAAGCTGTAGCAGCTTATAAAACCTACATGGCAGGAGGTCTTTACTCAACAGACAATCTGGTTCATTATGCCTCTGCTTTGTTCTTCAATAAACAATACGCTGAATCCGGTAAAATAATCAGTGAAGGACAAGCTATTGACCCTGATAACTTTTTATTGAAACGTCTGGCCATCTATAATGATTACGAAAGCAAAGCCTACGAAAAAGGACTGGAAGAAATAGAGACTTTCTTCAATAATCCGGATGCTAAATATATCTGGCAGGACTATTTATATTACGGTCGCCTGCTGAATAAAGCAAAACAATATGATCAGGCAGCAGATGCATTACAGAAAGCTATAAAAGAAAGTTCTTCGCATACAGAAATCTATAAGGACCTTGCTGAAGTTTATAGTAACAGCGAAAATAATGCTGAGGCCATCAAGGCTTATACACAGTATATAGAGGCACTGGGAGAAGAATCGGAAGCTGCTGATTACTATCAATTAGGTAAATATTACTATACAGCAGCTGCAAAAGATAATATTGCAGCACAAAAGTACCTGTTCAAAGCTGATAGCTTATTTGCTATTGTAAAAGAACGTGTACCGGATAGCCACCTTGGTAGCCTATGGCAGGCACGTACACAATCTCAACTGGACCCCGAGACAGAACAGGGTTTAGCCAAACCCTATTACGAGTCTTGCATTCCCATTCTTGAAAAAAACAAAGAGAAATATAGCAATGAATTAACCGAATGTTACCGTTACCTGGGCTACTATTATTACTTGAAACAAGATATGGATAACTCCAAAATTTACTGGAACAAGATTTTATCAATCGATCCATCTAATGCTACAGCGCAGGAAGCTTTAAAAAATATCAAGTAAGTAAACAAATAAATTAATTTGTTTATATACAAAAACAGCCGGCATAAAAATGTCGGCTGTTTTTGTATCGTATATAAGTTACAGAAATTATTCTGCAGCTTTTTCTTCTGTTGCTTCTGCTGCAGGAGCTTCAGCAACCGGAGCAGCTGTTTCAGCAGCTGTAGATTTCTTACGAGAACGTCTTGTTTTCGTAGTTTTCTTAGCTGTAGTATCCTTCAACATGTTTTCGTTGTAATCAACTAATTCAATGAAGCACATAGCAGCGTTGTCACCTAAACGGTTACCAGTCTTAATAATTCTGGTATAACCACCCGGACGATCACCGATCTTCTGAGCTACTTCCTTAAAAAGTTCTGTTACAGCGTTCTTATCCTGTAAAGTACTAAATACCACACGTCTTGAGTGAGTTGTATCCTCTTTGCACTTTGTGATCAGAGGTTCAACAAACTTACGAAGCGCTTTAGCTTTTGCTGTTGTCGTAAAGATTCTCTTATGCTTGATCAAAGAAGAAGCCATATTAGACAGCATTGCTTCACGGTGAGTATTTGTACGACCTAAATGATTGAATTTCTTATTATGTCTCATCGCTTTACTTACTCTTTATCTAATTTATATTTCGTGATATCCATACCGAATGAAAGGTTCAGGCTTTCAAGCAGTTCATCAAGTTCAGTGAGCGACTTCTTACCGAAGTTACGGAATTTCAACAAATCATTCTTGTTGAATTTAACCAGTTCACCCAATGTTTCAACATCTGCAGCTTTCAAGCAATTCAAAGCACGAACGGAAAGGTCCATATCTGCTAGCTTGCTCTTAAGCAACTGGCGCATGTGAAGTACTTCTTCATCGAATTCTTCATTGCCGTCAGTATCTACTGTCTCGATCGCAATCTTTTCATCTGAGAACAACATGAAATGATGTATCAGAATCTTAGCAGCTTCTTTCAACGCTTCCTTCGGATGAATAGAACCATCTGTGGCTATTTCAAGAACCAACTTTTCGTAGTCCGTCTTTTGCTCAACACGGAAGTTCTCGATTGAATACTTAACATTACGTATAGGAGTATAAATAGAGTCGATGGCAATAACGTGAACGTCTGCATTCGGGTCTCTATTTTCATCAGCGGGAACATATCCGCGTCCTTTATTTATTGTTAATTCAATCTGGAAACCAGCGTTCGGATCCAAACGGCAAATAACCAAGTCTGGATTCAATACTTCGAATCCGGTCAGCTGTTTACCTATATCACCGGCTTTGAACACTTCCGAACCCGAAACAGTAATACTTACTTTCTCATTCTCTATGTCGTCTACAATATGCTTGAACCGTACCTGTTTCAGGTTCAAGATAATGTTTGTTACATCTTCAATAACACCGGGAATTGTACCAAATTCATGGTCAACACCTTCGATCTTAATGGATGTAATAGCAAAACCTTCAAGCGACGACAGGAGAATACGGCGCAGAGCATTACCTATAGTAATACCATAGCCGGGTTCCAACGGACGAAATTCAAACTTTCCGAAGAAATTGTCCGCTTCCAACATTAATACTTTATCGGGTTTTTGAAATGCTAATATCGCCATGGAAATCAATTATTATTTAGAATACAATTCTACGATCAACTGCTCTTTAATGTTTTCAGGAATGTCAGTTCTTTCGGGCAGATGCAGTAATTTTCCGCTTAAAGAAGACTGATCCCACTCAATCCAAGGATATTTACTGTGGTTGAATCCTGATAATGCATCAGCAATCACTTCCAAAGACTTGGATTTCTCTCTAACACCAACGATCTGACCGGCTTTCAAAGAGTAAGAAGGAATGTTTACAACCTTACCATCAACTGTAATGTGACGGTGAGAAACCAACTGACGTGCAGCAGCTCTCGTAGGAGCAATACCCAAACGATAAACTACATTGTCCAAACGACCTTCCAGTAACTGAAGCAGAACTTCACCGGTAATACCCTTTGAACGCTGCGCTTTGTCGAACAGGTTTCTAAATTGTTTTTCCAATACACCATAAGTGTATTTAGCTTTTTGCTTCTCGCGAAGCTGAATTCCGTATTCAGAAGTTTTTCTTTTTCTGGCGTTACCATGTTGTCCGGGAGGATAATTCTTTTTAGAAAGAACTTTATCCGGTCCGAATATAGCCTCACCAAACTTACGGGCAATTCTTGTTTTTGGTCCAGTATATCTTGCCATTTTTTTATTGTTTTAATTTTTCTGTCTGAATCTGGAACCGTGCAGCCGCGATTACAGAGAGGATAAGGTCTTTATGCAATCTATTCACAATTCCGGATTCAATGTTCAAGAAACTATAGTTAATTATACTCTTCTCTTTTTCGGAGGACGACAACCATTGTGAGGCAGCGGAGTAACGTCTACGATTTCAGTTACTTCGATTCCGGCACCGTGGATAGTTCTGATAGCAGACTCACGTCCGTTACCCGGTCCTTTTACGAATACTTTTACTTTTCTCAAACCAAGATCATAAGCTACCTTAGCACAATCTTGTGCTGCCATCTGAGCGGCATACGGAGTGTTCTTTTTAGAACTTCTGAATCCCATCTTACCTGCAGAAGACCAACTAATTACCTGACCTTCACTGTTGGCAAGAGACACAATAATGTTATTGAAAGAAGAATGAATATGAGCTTGACCGTAAGCGTCAACTTTTACGTTTCTCTTCTTTGCTGCGACTGTTTTTTTTGCCATATCAACTCTTATTATTTAGTAGCTTTTTTCTTATTTGCAACAGTTTTCTTCTTACCCTTACGAGTACGAGCATTGTTCTTTGTGCTCTGGCCTCTCAAAGGCAAACCAATACGGTGACGAACACCTCTGTAACATCCGATATCCATCAGACGCTTGATGTTTAGTTGAACTTCAGAACGAAGATCACCTTCTACCTTGTACTCAGCGCCAATGACTTCACGTACTTTTGCAGCTTGATCATCTGTCCAGTCTTTTACTTTGATATCACGATCAACGCCTGCTTTCTCTAAAATAGATTTTGAAGCACTCCGACCGATACCGTAGATATAAGTCAAAGCGATTTCTCCTCTTTTATTTTGTGGCAAGTCTACACCAACTATTCTTATAGCCATATTACTTACTTAATTATTTTGCAAAAATAATAAATTATCCCTGACGTTGTTTATACTTAGGGTTTTTCTTGTTAATTACGTATAAGCGACCCTTTCTTCTTACAATCTTACATTCAGGTGTACGCTTCTTTAAAGATGCTCTTACTTTCATATCTAGTTATTTTTATTTATATCTAAAAGCAATTCTACCTTTTGATAAATCATACGGAGACATTTCTACTCTAACCTTATCACCAGGAAGAATTTTAATATAATGCATACGCATCTTTCCTGATATGTGGGCAGTAATTTCATGTCCGTTCTCTAATTCCACACGAAACATTGCATTTGACAATGCTTCTACTATAACTCCATCTTGTTCAATAGCTGCTTGTTTAGCCATATAAATCAAATTAAATTGCGTTATTTCCTAGAACTTCTTCTACAAATTCAAATGAAGATAAAATCTGAGGACCATCGGGTCTTATCGCTATACAATGCTCAAAATGAGCAGAACATTTTCTGTCTTTTGTACGCACCGTCCAACCGTCCTTTTCAAAAACGACATTTTTGCTTCCCATATTGATCATAGGTTCAATGCAGATGCACATACCACTACGCAATAAAGCTCCGCAACCATATCTTCCATAATTGGGTACTTCAGGTTCTTCATGCATCTTGCGTCCGATACCATGTCCCACCAGTTCCCTTACAACAGAGTAACCTTTCGATTCACAGTATGTCTGCACCGCATGACTAACATCTCCTACTCGTTTTCCTTCTACAGCTTGTTGAATACCTTGATAAAGAGATTCTTTTGTCGTCTTCAACAAATTCTTCACTTCCGGTGCCACTTCACCTACACAAAAAGTATAAGCTGAATCGCCAACAAAGCCATTCAATATGGTACCACAGTCAACTGATATGACATCACCTTCTTTTAAAACTGCTTTTGAGGAAGGAATACCATGCACTACCTGCTCATTTACAGAAGCACATATTGAATTTGGAAAACCACCATACCCTAAAAAAGCTGGGACTGCTCCATTATCCCTAATGAATTCTTCAGCAATCTTATCGAGTTGAAGAGTTGTAACCCCGGGAGCAATATGCTTTGCCAATTCTCCCAGTGTCCGGCCTACCAATTGATTGGCCGAACGCATCAACTCGATTTCTTCATCTGTTTTTAAATAGATCATCCTATTAATAAGCGGCAACTGAGCCTGTACGACCTTTAATTCTTCCTGACTTCAACAAACCGTCATAATGACGCATCAACAAATGACTTTCTACTTGCTGCAATGTATCCAACACTACACCAACCAAAATCAACAAAGATGTTCCTCCAAAGAACTGAGAGAACTCCATACTCACACCAGCGATTCTTGCAAAAGCAGGCATAATAGCTACCAATGCCAAGAAGAATGCACCCGGAAGAGTAATACGATCCATGATTGTATCCAGATAGTCTTTGGTGCTTTTTCCAGGTTTAACACCCGGAATAAACCCATTGTTTCTCTTCAAATCATCAGCCATCTGGGTCGGATTGATCGTGATAGCTGTATAGAAATAAGTAAAGAGGATAATCAATACCGCAAATACAAAGTTATACCAGAAACCGGTATTATCCATAAATGCAGCCCAAAAACCACTTTGATCACCTGTACTGGAGAATCCTACAATAGAAATAGGAATAAACATAATTGCCTGAGCAAAGATGATAGGCATAACGTTTGCAGCATTTACCTTTAAAGGAATATACTGACGAGCGCCACCATATTGTTTGTTACCTATAATTCTCTTAGCGTACTGTACGGGCACTTTACGAGTTCCCTGAACCAATAAAATAGCACCGGCAATAACAAGTAAAAGAAACAGCATTTCAAACAAGAACATAACCAGACCACCTGTTTTTTCACTTGTTCTTGAAATAAATTCCTGGAACAATGAATGCGGTAGACGGGCTATGATACCAATCAAAATGATAAATGAAATACCATTTCCAACACCTTTATCTGTAATTCTTTCACCTAGCCATAAGATAAACATACTTCCTGCAGCCAGAATAATAGTAGAAGATATAGTAAACAGAATACCCGGAGGTAAAGCTGCACCAGCGGCCTTCAACTGAACACTTAAGTTCACCAGATACGTCGGTCCCTGGAATAACAGGATAGCTACTGTGAGGTAGCGAGTCCATTGATTGATCTTTCTACGACCACTCTCCCCTTCTCTCTGTAATTTCTGAAAAGAAGGAACTGCAATGGCTAACAACTGCATAACAATTGAAGCGGAAATATAAGGCATAATACCCAATGCAAAAATAGAAGCATTAGAGAATGCACCACCTGAAAACATATCCAACAGTGCAAGCAATCCGCCTCTTGTCTGCGCCTGTAAAGCGGTTAACGCTTGAGGATCAATACCAGGAAGTACTACATACGTTCCGAAGCGATATATAGCCACCAATAAAAGAGTGGTGAGGATCCGATTTCTCAGATCCTCAATCTTCCAGATATTTTTTATTGTTTCAACTGCTCTCATGACTTAGAGTTTAACAACAGTTCCACCTACGGCCTGGATAGCTGCTTCTGCACTTTTAGAGAAAGCATGAGCTTCAACATCTAATTTAACAGTCAGGCTACCATTACCAAGAATCTTAACCATTTGAGATGATGAAATAAAACCAGCTTCGATCAATTCGTTAACACCTATTTTAGTTAAGTTCTGAGATTCAGCCATTAACTGTAATGTAGCGATATTGATAGCTTTATATTCAACACGATTAATATTCTTGAAACCAAATTTAGGCAAACGTCTCTGAATAGGCATCTGACCGCCTTCAAATCCGATCTTTTTTGAATAACCAGATCTTGACTTTGCTCCTTTATGACCTCTTGTTGAAGTTCCTCCTAATCCTGAACCCGGACCACGGCCGATTCTTTTTCTGGTCTTAGTAGATCCTTCAGCAGGTTTTAAATTTGATAAGTTCATATCTTATAATTTATTTTTTCAACCAATTATTACTTTTCTACTGAAACCAAATGTTTCACTTTCTCAACCATGCCTAAGATAGCCGGAGTAGCTTCATGCTCTACTACACGGTTCAACTTTGTCAGGCCCAGTGCATCAAGTGTTCTTTTTTGGTCTTTCGGGCACTTAATTCTACTCTTAACTTGTTTAATTTTAATAGTCGCCATAATTTTTCCTCCCTAATTAACCTCTAAACACTTTTTCTACAGATACACCTCTGTTCTGAGCTACAATAAACGGACTTCTCAATTCACCCAGCGCAGCAATAGTAGCTTTTACCAAGTTGTGAGGGTTTGATGATCCTTTTGATTTAGCCAAAACGTCAGTAATACCAACACTCTCCAATACAGCACGCATAGCACCACCGGCTTTTACACCAGTACCATGAGATGCCGGTCTGATCAGCACCTGTGCACCACCGAATTTAGCAAGCTGTTCGTGAGGAATAGTACCTTTATGAACAGGAACCTTGATCAAATTCTTTTTAGCAGCTTCTACACCTTTAGCGATAGCTGTCGTTACTTCACCAGCTTTACCTAAGCCCCAACCGATGATACCGTCTTCGTTTCCTACTACGACAATAGCAGCAAAACTAAAAGTACGTCCACCTTTCGTTACTTTAGTTACGCGGTTGATTGCAACTAATCTGTCCTTCAACTCTAAGTCGTTGGTCGATTTAACTCTATTATTAACTCCTGCCATCTTCATTAAAATTTAAGGCCGCCGTTACGTGCAGCATCTGCTAATTCTTTAATTCTACCGTGATACAGATAACCATTACGATCGAAAACAACAGCCTGAATACCAGCTTCCTGAGCGCCTTTAGCGATCAATTCACCAACCTTGGCAGCGATTTCTTTTTTGGGAGCCTTAACATCTAATTTCAAAGATGAAGCAGCAGCCAAAGTTTTACCTGTAGTATCATCTATAACCTGTGCATAGATCTGCTTGTTGCTTCTAAACACAGTAAGGCGTGGACGTTCAGGTGTTCCTGCAACTTTTCCACGTATTCCTCGTTTTATTTTTAATCTTCTTTCTTCCTTCGTTGTCATGATAATTTCAGTTTACGTAGATTACTTACCTGCTGATTTACCAGACTTTCTGCGAATTTCCTCACCCACAAACTTAATACCCTTACCTTTATACGGTTCCGGCATTCTGAATGAACGAATCTTAGCACAAATCTGACCCAGTAATTGTTTATCAGCTGATTCAAGGATAATAAGAGGATTCTTATTTCTCTCAGTCTTCGTTTCAACCTTCACCTCTTTAGGTAACTGCAAATAGATGTTGTGAGTATAACCTAAAGAAAGATCCAACAGCTGTCCTGTGTTAGTAACACGGTAACCAACACCGACCAGTTCCAGTTCTTTTTTGTATCCTTCAGATACACCGATCACCATATTGTTGATCAGAGAACGATACAAACCATGTAATGCACGATGGTTCTTATCATCTGTCGGTCTTGCTAAATGAATAACTCCATCTTCCAGAGTTACATTAATATCAGGATTAACAGCCTGAGTCATTTCGCCCTTAGGACCTTTTACAGTCACCACGCTATCCTTAATCGTAACCGTTACACCGGCCGGCACATGAATTGGTAATTTTCCTATTCTTGACATTCTTCTTTCCTCCTAATTAATAAACATAACATAATACTTCACCACCGATCTTCAGATCGCGGGCTTCTTTGTCTGTCATCACACCCTTAGAAGTCGAAAGAACGGCAATACCTAAACCATTCAATACTCTCGGCATTTCTTTGTAACCAGTGTACTTACGCAAACCTGGAGTAGAAACTCTCTCAAGTTTCTTGATTGCATTCACTTTGTTTACCAGGTCATACTTCAAGGCAATCTTAATTGTTCCCTGAGGACCTTCTTCTACAAACTTAAAATTAAGAATGTAGCCCTTTTCGAAAAGGATCTTAGTGATCTCTTTCTTTAAATTTGACGCCGGCACTTCAACAACTCTGTGCTTCGCTTTAATTGCATTACGCAATCTTGTCAAATAATCTGCAATAGGATCTGTCATATATAAATGAATTAAATTGATCCGGCCACCCGGACAATATTTAAATAAAAAAACTTACCAACTTGCTTTCTTTACACCCGGGATTAAACCATTGGATGCCATTTCACGGAATTGAATACGTGAAATGCCGAACTGGCGTACATACCCTTTCGGACGACCTGTAATTTTGCAACGGTTGTGCAAACGTACAGGAGAAGCATTTTTAGGTAAAGCCTGCAAAGCTTCGTAGTCACCAGCAGCTTTCAGTTCAGCTCTTTTAGCGGCGTATTTAGCTACTAGTTTTGCTCTTTTAACCTCGCGGGCTTTCATTGATTCCTTAGCCATAACTTAGTCTTTTTTTGCATTTTTAAAAGGCAACCCAAATTCTCTCAACAGAGCATACCCTTCTTCATCTGTTTTCGCAGAGGTCACAAAGGTAATATTCATTCCTAATATTTTAGTAATATTATCGATATTTATTTCAGGAAAAATAATTTGTTCCTGAATACCCATGGTATAATTACCTCTACCATCTAACTTACTTTCAATACCTTTAAAGTCACGAATACGCGGAAGAGCGATACGAACTAATCTTTCCAAAAATTCGTACATCTGCTCACGACGCAATGTTACCATCACGCCGATAGGCATTTTTTTACGCAACTTAAAGTTTGAGATATCCTTTTTAGATACTGTCGCAACGGCCTTTTGACCAGTAATTGTAGACAATTCGCTGATTGCGATATCGATGATCTTCTTGTCGGCAGCAGCCATACCCAAACCTTGATTGATTACAATCTTCTTCAATACGGGTACCTGCATTACTGATTTATATCCGAACTCTTTTGTCAAAGCAGGAACAATTCTGTCCTGATATTCTTTTTTAAGACTGGCAGTATTGCTCATTACTTAATTTCCTCCCCTGATTTTTTAGAATAACGAACTAAAGCACCTTCAGCATTTTCTTTACGTCCGATACGTGTCGGTTTACCTGATTTCGGGTCAACCACGTTCAGGTTTGAAATATGAATAGGAGCTTCCTTCTTTTCAATTCCTCCTTGCGGATTCTTTGCATTAGGCTTGGTATGCTTTGATACCATATTAACGCCTTCAACAATAGCACGGTTCTCGTCTACGAGCACCTGTAAAACACGACCTGTTTTACCTTTGTCTTCGCCGGCATTAACAAAAACTATATCGCCTTTTTTGATATGTAATTTACTCATTACCTTAAATTTTACGAATTAAAGTACTTCAGGTGCAAGTGAAACAATTTTCATATTTGTTGCACGAAGTTCTCTGGCAACCGGACCGAAGATACGGCTTCCACGAATATCACCACCGGCATTCAACAATACGCAAGCGTTATCATCGAAACGGATGTATGAACCATCCGGGCGACGGATTTCCTTTTTAGTGCGAACAATGATAGCCTTAGAAACAGCACCCTTCTTCACATCACTTGACGGGATTACACTCTTAATTGCTACTACAATTACATCCCCAACAGAAGCATAACGTTTTCTGGTTCCGCCTAAAACACGGATACATAAACATTCTTTTGCGCCACTGTTATCTGCTACTACTAGTCTTGATTCTTGTTGTATCATGTTACTTAGCTCTTTCGATTATTTGAACTAATCTCCATCTCTTTGTTTTGCTCAAAGGACGAGTTTCCATAATTTTTACGGTATCACCGATATTGCACTCATTCTTTTCGTCGTGAGCATGATATTTCTTCGTTTTGTTAACGAACTTACCATAAATGGGGTGTTTTTCCTTCCATTTAATAGCAACAGTGATGCTTTTATCCATCTTGTTGCTAGTAACCACGCCCGTTCTTTCTTTTCTTAAATTTCTAGTTTCCATCAGGCTCAATTATTTGTTGTTAAGTTCTCTCTGGCGCAATTCTGTTCTCATGCGCGCAATCATCCTGCGTTGTTGTTTAATCTGTGCAGGGTTGTCTGTCGGAGAGATAGTGTGGTTAATAACCTTCTGATCGTAGGCAGCAACCTCAGCATCTACTCTTTCAAGCAATTCTTTTGTGCTTAATTCTCTAATTTCTGCAATCTTCATAACAATTACGCATTTTGATTAGCCATATCATAATCACGTCTCACAACAAATTTCGTTGTTACCGGAAGCTTCTGTGCTGCTAAGCGCAAAGCTTCTTTCGCAATATCAAAGGGAACACCTTCAATTTCGAAAATCAGACGACCTGGAGTAACAGGCGCAACAAAGCCTTCCGGGTTACCTTTACCTTTACCCATACGTACTTCGGCCGGTTTCTTTGTAATAGGTTTATCCGGGAAAATCCGAACCCAAACCTGACCCTGACGTTGCATATAACGAGTTACCGCGATACGGGCAGCTTCAATCTGGCGACCGGTAATCCATTTATTCTCTAACGCTTTTATACCGAACGAACCGAATGCCAGCTGGTTGCCACGTTGAGCTTCACCCTTCATGCGACCTTTCTGCTGTCTTCTGAACTTGGTTTTCTTTGGTTGTAACATCTCTTCTTAATTCTAACGTTTAACGATTAGCTTTTTTTCTCTTGAAGTTCTTATCTCCTCTGTTGCCACCGGCATTGTCATTTCTGCGGCCTGAATCTTTAGAGGCTGTGAATGAAGGAGCAAGATCTCTCTTACCATAAACTTCACCACGGCAGATCCATACCTTGATCCCCAGCAAGCCAACTTTCGTCAACGCTTCAGCCAAAGCGTAATCGATATCTGCTCTCAGAGTGTGTAACGGAGTTCTTCCTTCTTTGTACATTTCAGAACGAGCCATTTCAGCACCGTTCAAACGACCAGATACTTGCACTTTAATACCTTCTGCACCCATTCTCATGGTAGAGGCGATAGCCATCTTAATAGCACGACGGTAAGCAATTTTTCCTTCAAGTTGACGAGCAATATTGTTTGCAACAATGACTGCGTCTAATTCGGGTCTTTTTACCTCAAAGATGTTGATCTGAACTTCTTTGTCGGTAATTTTTTTCAACTCTTCTTTCAATTTATCAACTTCCTGACCACCTTTACCGATGATGATGCCCGGACGTGATGTGCAAACTGTTATTGTGATCAACTTAAGCGTACGTTCAATAACGATACGAGATACACTAGCTTTAGCAAGACGAGCATTCAAGTATTTACGGATTTTGCTATCTTCCAGCAAAGTATCTCCGTAATTTTTGCCGCCATACCAATTGGAATCCCAACCACGGATGATTCCTAAACGATTACTAACCGGATTAACTTTTTGTCCCATCTACAATTAATTTTGACTATCGTTTTTACTAAGTGTATCAACAAACAAGGTTACATGGTTCGAACGTTTACGAATTCTGTATCCTCTACCCTGGGGAGCCGGACGCATTCTCTTCAATGTAGTAGCGCAATCAACGCTGATTGAAGAAACAAACAACTCACCAGTTTCTGCTTTACGTTCATTTTTCTGCTCCCAATTGGCAATTGCTGAACGAAGCAATTTTTCTACTCTTGCTGCAGCTTCCTTGTTAGAAAACTTCAAAACACCAAGTGCACGGAATACTTCCATACCACGGATCATGTCTACAACGAGACGCATCTTACGCGGAGAAGTAGGTACGTTACGCAACTTTGCGAAGTACATGGTCTTTTGGGCTTCTTTTCTTGCTTCAGCTGATATTCTTTTTCTAGCACCCATTTTTATTGATTCTTTTTATTTTCAGATTCCTGAATTCCTGTTACTACCGATAATTATTTTTTCTTGTTACCGGCGTGACCACGGAACGTACGAGTTGGTGAAAATTCTCCCAACTTGTGACCTACCATATTTTCGGTTACAAAAACAGGAATAAATTTATTTCCATTATGAACTGCAATAGTATGGCCTACAAAGTCAGGCGAAATCATTGAAGCTCTTGCCCATGTCTTAACTACGGCTTTCTTTCCTGACTCATTCATAGCCAAGACTTTCTTTTCCAGCTTTACGTTAATATACGGGCCTTTTTTTAGTGAACGACTCATAGTTTACTTAATTAATCAGATTATTTCTTTCTTCTTTCAATAATATACTTTGAAGAATGCTTCTTCGGAGCTCTTGTCTTCAAGCCCTTAGCATACAAGCCTGTACGAGATCTTGGATGACCTCCGGAAGCACGACCTTCACCACCACCCATTGGGTGATCAACCGGGTTCATAACAACACCACGGTTGTGAGGACGACGACCTAACCATCTAGAGCGACCGGCTTTACCTGATTTTTCAAGACCATGGTCTGAATTACCTACACTACCAATTGTAGCCTTACATGCAGCAAGAATCTTTCTGGTTTCGCCAGAAGGCATCTTAATAATTGCATAAGCACCTTCTTTAGAAGTCAACTGCGCAAAAGCACCAGCAGAACGTACCATTTTGGCACCCTGTCCGGGACGAAGCTCAATATTATGAATAATAGTACCAACGGGAATATTTGCCATAGGCAAAGTATTACCTACCTCAGGAGCGGCATCGCTACCTGAAACCACTGTCTGGCCAACTTCCAAGCCGTTCGGAGCGATAATATAGCTCTTTGCTCCGTCAGCATAATACAATAAAGCGATGCGAGAAGTACGGTTTGGATCGTACTCAATAGACTTTACTGTTGCAGGAATGCCATCTTTATTTCTCTTGAAGTCGATAATTCTGTACTTTTGTTTGTGACCGCCACCAAGATAACGCATTGTCATCTTACCTGTGTTGTTACGACCACCAGTACTGCTCTTACCTACCACAAGAGACTTCTCTGGTGTACTTGCAGTGATTTTATCAAATGCACCAATAACTTTGTGTCTCTGCCCCGGTGTTGTGGGCTTTAATTTACGTATTCCCATTTCTTTTTTTAGATATTACTAAAGAAATCAATTGTTTCTCCTTCTTTCAACGTTACGATTGCCTTCTTAAAAGCTGCCTGTTTACCATTGATAATACCTGATTTTGTATAACGGCTTTTCTGCTTGCCGGAGTAGTTGATGGTGTTAACATCAACTACAGTTACATTATACATATCCTGTACAGCTTTTTTGATCTCCAACTTGTTGGCATCAGGAGAAACACGAAAACCATAGCGATTAGCCATTTTTTCAGTAATCGCTGTTTGCTTCTCTGTTACTATAGGTTTAATAATAATTCCCATTTCCTTACTCCTTATGCATTAAAAAGTTTTTCTATAACAGCAACAGAACTTTCAGTCAAAACCAAATTAGCTGCATCAAGCACTTTGTATGTGTTTAATTCAGAGGCTGTTATAACATTTGTCTTTTCTAAATTACGAGCCGACAAATATACAAAATTATTTTTCTCCGGTAAAACCATAAGTAACTTTTTATCAGCCACTTTCAGGTTTTTAGCAATTGTTACAAATTCTTTAGTCTTCGGAGCTTCCAGAGCGAAATCTTCTACAACTACAATTGCATTATTTTTAGCTTTATAAGCCAAAGCAGACTTACGAGCCAGACCCTTTACCTTCTTGTTCAATTTGAACTCATAATCTCTCGGTTTCGGACCGAAAACGCGAGCACCACCAACCAATACAGGAGAGTTGATATCACCACGACGGGCTCCACCACCACCTTTCTGACGGATCAGTTTGCGTGTACTACCAGAGATCTCACTTCTTTCTTTCGATTTGTGAGTACCCTGACGCTGGTTTGCCAAATACTGCTTTACATCCAGGTAAATGGCATGATCATTGGGTTCAATGCCGAAGATAGCATCGTTTAAAGTTACCTTTCTTCCGGTATCTTCACCTTTAATATTAAATACGCTCAGTTCCATTACTTTTCAATTAATACGATTGAACCTTTTGCTCCTGGAACAGATCCTTTAACCAATAAAAGATTATGTTCCGGCATTACCTTGATCACTTCCAGGTTCTGAACTGTTACACGTTCATTACCCATCTGTCCGGCCATACGCATGCCCTTGAATACCTTTGCAGGGTATGAACAAGCACCGATACCACCGGGAGCACGCAAACGGTTATGCTGACCGTGAGTAGTCTGACCTACACCACCGAAACCATGACGTTTTACTACACCCTGGAAACCTTTACCTTTTGATGTACCAACTACATCAACGAAACCTGCATTTTCCAGATAATCCACAGTGATCACATCACCCAGATTGTATGCAGTTTCAAAATTCTTGAACTCGGCCAAGTATCTCTTGGGAGTTACACCGGCTTTCTTGAAGTGGCCCATTTCCGGCTGAGTTGTATGTTTCTCTTTTTTGTCTTCGAAACCCAACTGTACAGCTTCATAGCCATCTTTTTCCAAAGTCTTAATCTGTGTAACAACACAAGGACCCACTTCGATAACAGTGCATGGAAGATTTTTTCCCTCGGCACTGAAAACGGATGTCATTCCGATTTTTTTTCCTAATAATCCTGGCATTTCACTTAATTTTTAAATAACTCACACTTTAATTTCTACTTCAACACCACTGGGTAATTCCAGCTTCATCAAGGCGTCAACTGTTTTTGCAGTTGAGCTGTAAATGTCTATCAATCTTTTGTAAGATGACAGTTCGAACTGCTCACGAGATTTCTTATTAACGAAAGTAGAGCGGTTCACAGTAAAGATACGTTTGTGTGTAGGCAGAGGAATCGGTCCGCTAACAACAGCACCTGTAGCCTTTACCGTCTTCACGATCTTCTCGGCAGACTTGTCTACCAAAGAATAATCGTAAGACTTTAATTTAATTCTGATCTTTTGGCTCATATTGTTATATATGTTTCTAAATTATTTGATCAAATCAGCACGACCCTGTACTTCTGTCAGTACCTGCTTAGCAATAGAAGAGGATACCTGAGCATAGTGAGAGAACTGCATTGAAGATGTTGCACGACCTGAAGTGATAGTACGCAGTGCAGTAACATAACCGAATGTTTCAGCCAAAGGCACTTTAGCTTTTACAACACGTGCACCAGTACGGCTTGTTTCCATACCTTCTACCTGTCCACGACGTTTGTTCAAGTCACCGATAACATCACCCATGCTTTCTTCCGGAGTAACAACTTCCATCTGCATGATTGGCTCCATCAAAGCAGGACCTGCCTTTTCTGATGCGCTCTTGAATGCCTGGATAGCACAGATTTCGAATGACAACTGGTCAGAGTCAACCGGATGGAATGAACCATCGATCAATGTAACTTTCAGCTTATCCAACGGATAACCGGCAAGAATACCGTTCTTCATTGCTTTTTCGAAACCTTTCTGTACTGAAGGAATAAATTCCTTAGGAATGTTACCACCCTTTACTTCATCAATAAACTGAAGTGTTCCTTCGAAACTTTCGTCAGCCGGTTCGATACGAACGATGATATCAGCAAACTTACCACGACCACCAGACTGTTTCTTATAAACTTCGCGAAGTTCAACAGATTTAGTGATAGCTTCTTTATAAGTAACCTGAGGTTTACCCTGATTACATTCAACCTTGAATTCACGACGCAGACGATCAACGATGATATCCAAGTGAAGCTCACCCATACCGCTAATTACAGTCTGACCTGTTTCTTCGTTAGTCTGAACACGGAAAGTAGGATCTTCTTCAGCCAGCTTAGCCAATCCCATACCCAGTTTATCCAGGTCTTTCTGAGTCTTAGGCTCTACTGCGATACCGATAACCGGGTCCGGGAATTCCATAGATTCCAGTGTAATCGGATGTGCTTCGTCACAAAGAGTATCACCAGTACGGATATCTTTGAAACCAACACCAGCACCGATATCACCACAACCGATAGCTTCCATCGGGTTCTGCTTGTTTGAATGCATCTGGAACAGACGAGAAATACGTTCTTTCTTGCCTGAACGAGTGTTGTATACATAAGAACCAGCCAATAAAGAACCTGAATATACACGGAAGAAACACAAGCGGCCTACATACGGGTCGGTTGCAATCTTAAATGCCAATGCTGTCAACGGCTCTTCGAACAACGGTTTACGCACGACTACAGTATCAGGATCACGTGGGTCTGTACCTTCGATAGCTTCTGCATCAGCAGGGCTAGGCAGGTAAGCACAAACAGCATTCAATAAAGTCTGAACACCTTTGTTCTTGAAAGAAGAACCACAGATCATCGGATTGATCTGCATAGCGATAGTACCTTTACGGATAGCAACTCTGATTTCATCTTCTGTAATAGTTGCAGGATCATCAAAGTATTTTTCCATCAAAGCATCGTCGCATTCAGCCAGAACTTCCAACATCTTATCTCTCCATTCTTCAGCTTCATCCTTCAGGTCTGCCGGAATTTCTTCAACAGAATATTCAGCACCCATAGTTTCGTCATGCCAAAGGATAGCCTTCATTGTTACCAGGTCGATTACACCTTTGAAAGTTTCTTCTGCACCGATAGGTATCTGAATAGGACAAGGATTAGCACCCAATACATCCTTCACCTGACGAACTACTTCAAAGAAGTTTGCGCCGGAACGGTCCATTTTATTTACATAACCAATTCTGGGTACATTATATTTATCAGCCTGACGCCATACTGTTTCAGACTGAGGTTCTACACCTCCAACCGCACAGAATGCAGCAACTGCACCATCCAGAATACGCAGTGAACGCTCTACTTCAACAGTAAAGTCCACGTGCCCCGGAGTGTCAATCAAGTTGATTTTATATTTGTCATTAGCGTAATTCCAGAAAGTAGTAGTCGCAGCAGAAGTGATAGTGATACCACGTTCCTGTTCCTGCTCCATCCAGTCCATTGTTGCAGCACCGTCATGAACCTCACCAATTTTGTGAGTCAGACCTGTGTAGAAAAGGATACGCTCTGAAGTCGTAGTCTTTCCTGCATCAATGTGCGCCATGATACCGATGTTTCTGGTATATTTTAATTGTTCGTCAGCTTTTGTTGCCATCTTTCTTTTATTCTCCTAAATTTGCTAAATTAAAATCTGAAGTGTGCAAATGCACGGTTAGCTTCAGCCATACGGTGCATATCTTCTTTTCTTTTGAATGCGCCACCCTGGTTGTTGTAAGCATCTACAATCTCTGCAGACAACTTATCAGACATAGTCTTACCACCTCTCTTGCGTGAGAAGATGATCAGGTTCTTCATAGAAATTGATTCTTTACGATCGGGGCGAATTTCAGTAGGTACCTGGAAAGTAGCACCACCAACACGGCGTGACTTCACTTCGACTTGGGGGGTAATATTGTCGAGTGCAGCTTTCCAAATTTCGAGAGCAGACTTTTCCTCGTTAGGCAATTTAGCCTTAACGTTTTCCAGAGCGGAATAGAAAATTTCGAAGGCAGTATTTTTCTTGCCATCATACATTAAATGGTTTACGAATCTCGTAACCTTTACATCACCGAAAACAGGATCCGGGAGGATCTGTCTTTTCTTTGGTTTTGCTTTTCTCATTTTGTTTTCAAAAATTTCGTTTTTGTCTTTGGTTGCCTTTTAATTTTGTCTTCAACGGTTCCGCTGAACCATTTACTCAACCTTGTAGCCTATCCAAATAACTCAAACCAGCTTTAATACTTAAATTTAAATTCTCAGTTTGAAAGGGTGATTTTTACTTCTTTCCTTTTGCTGGAGCAGCACCCGCTTTTGGACGTTTTGCACCGTATTTAGAACGACGCTGAGTACGACCATTAACGCCAGCTGTATCCAAGGTACCACGTACAATGTGATAACGTACACCAGGAAGGTCCTTCACACGACCACCACGTACTAATACGATTGAGTGTTCCTGCAAGTTGTGTCCTTCTCCCGGAATGTAAGAGTTTACTTCTTTACCATTTGTCAAACGAACTCTCGCTACTTTACGCATTGCAGAGTTAGGCTTTTTCGGGGTTGTAGTATAAACACGTACACAAACGCCACGTCTCTGAGGACAAGCATCCAATGCAGGTGATTTACCTTTTACCACCAAAGTTTCCCTTCCTTTTCTAACTAATTGCTGAATTGTAGGCATTTCTTTTCTTTTTTAAACTTTGAATGTGTTATAATTTTATTTATCTCTTTTTTCTATTTCAGGCTGCAAAGATACGCATTATTTCCGTATAACCAACGAGTTACATCTGTTTTTCTGCATAATCTGCGCTAAAAACGGTGCAAAGTTACATAATAGTTCCCGTTTGTTTCTGTTCTACAACATGTGAATTCAAACTATTTATTATTATTTAACACGAAGCCCCGCCGGCTTAAAACCAACAGGGCTTGTCTTGTGTCTGTTTTCTCTCTTCACAAAGGTACTGACATATATAATACAACAAATCACCTTTCAGGTTTCAGCCGATATATCACACTGATTATCAAGCCAAAACAATGAAAGATGATTTATCAAGAATCTTTCTCTTATCCAACCACATTTTCCCTATTTTTCAGAGTCAAATGTTAATTGGCCCTTTTTACACCTTAAAAGACCATTTTACACCAGTGCTACCACCCTATAATAATTACCGGATTCGGTATGTTTCCGTTCAATCCCCAGGGAAGAAAGGAACTTTCCGAAATTACCTGCCGATACCGAGCGCATAGCTGCCGGATTATGCTTTTTCAACCGCTGGAAAATCTCCGCAGCAGAAAGCATCAATGCCTTCTCTCCATATTCGGCCGGACGAAAACAACTCCTGAACACATCTTCTTCAACAGGATGCTTGTAATACGATTCGTTGGCCGCCATGATCTCCGCTTCCTCTTCAGAAGTGAACCAATACCGTTCGCCGGCCAGTAATTCGGCTTTCAGCTGAGCATAAAGCTGACGATAATCAAGCGGAGAACAATCTATTTTATTTTCTATTTCAACACACAGGAACCGACGACTTCCAGTGGGATCAGTCAGCAACTCCTTCTGATTAGACGTTGCGATGAAAGAAGCGACACGGGGTAACGGACGATAATTTTTCTGGTGTGCTTTGCGAACACATGGATTGACAACCTGCATCAGGTTCTTCAACAATGCCATCTTGCGAGGAGTAAACTTATCAAATTCATCCATATTGATCAAGCCGAATTCCGTTAGCTTACATTCTGCCGCCGATTGGGCGGACAGATCGTAGCTGTCCGTATAATACCGCTGCAACTCACGGGGAAGCAATAATTTACAAAACGTAGACTTCTGTTTTCCCTGTGTACGACTGACTAATACCGGTGATACACTGTTTGCATGCAGCCGGTCTGTCTCCAACCATTGTGCCGCCATCCCCAACAACCAGCGATGAAAACATTTTACCCACAACGGAACAGAAGAAACCCTGCGTGCCAGGCTATCGATCCGGTCGATCCCATCCCAGTCCGGTAACTCATCCATATAAAGGCTGAACGGATGATATTCAGGAATGCTATCGGAAAACACATAACGCGACACATCCCTGTCCCAACAATCTATCCCTTGCTTTCGCGCTTCTATACAGAAACTGTTCAACTCGCGCTGTCCCACAGGCTGGAAGCAGGCTCCGGAAAGATTCCGCTTCCTGAATTCCGTCTCCGATGTCAGCTTGTTGAAACGGAGATCGTACTGTTCACCCAGAAACTGCTCCATTGCCATCATCGCCCGGGTCGCTTTTTGCAAAGGGGTATCCGTTGCTGCAAGGGGCACAACATTACCTGCATTATTCACACCCGACACTTCCTGCATCATTGTCGAGTGTTTTTCCGGTAGCTCTTCTGTTGCCACTACCGACATCACCTCCGATACTGCATTTGCTATCACTTCCGTTTCATCCGAAAACCGTCCGTGCATCACCAGGTCACACAGCTTTTCAATAAGATTTTTAATCGCATTCATATTCGTTTTTTTTAGTTATTTTCAGCGAATATAATACCGTATATCAAGGTTTTACAAATTAACAGACTACTATTTTCCAACAATCTCATCTACCGGAAAAGTAGGCAAAAAGTATTGCTTAAGTCATATACATCTATTACCTTTGTAGTCATTCAATAATCACTCCACAGTTGTAGGGCGTAAGAACCACTGCTGTTAAGCAATAGCCTTACACTTGTGAGTCTTACGCCCTACAATTGTCAAGCGATGAATAGACAAGCATTTAAACAGGAGTTATTCATTAAACAAGTAAGAATATGTCAGCAGAATACGACTTCTATAAAAACCCCATACCGAAAGGGAGTAACCGCAAACCACGCCTGCATGCCCGGATTGTGCCGCGAGGAGTTATCACCACCGAAATGCTCTCAGAAGAGATACACGATGCCAGCAGCCTGACAACCGGTGATGTAGAAGCAACTATAACCATGCTAAGCAAAGCGATCATCCGTAATCTGAAACAAGGAAAAAGAATACATATCAAAGGATTGGGTTATTTGGAAATGACACTGCAATGTCCTCCTATAAAAGACCCGAAAGAGATACGGGCCGAATCCATCCAGTTCAAGTCGGTGGCGTTTCGTCCGGAAATAGCGTTAAAAAAGGAATTGAGTACCACCCGGTTTGTCAGGGCAGCACATAAAAATCATTCGAAAAGTCGCTCGGAAACAGAAATTGACAACTTATTAACCATCTATTTCTCAACCCATGAATATATCACCCGCCTGGAGTTCCAGCAAGTTTGCAGATTTACGAAAGGGACAGCCAATCGTCGTCTGACAGAAATGGTAAAAGCCGGGAAATTAAAGAAAGAAGGATTAGATAGATTCCCGATTTATGTACCTGTGCCCGGGAACTACAAAAAATAAGACAAATCAGCCACCCTTCATCCCTACATGTTGTTTTACAAGGCTGAAAGGTGGCTGAAAGCTGAAAGGATAAACACCGTATCTACTTACAGTGATTTATTAAAACCTTCATATTTTACAGTCCACGAACCATCTTTTGGAAAACCCGGAGCGTTAATAGCCGGACAACCGTCCCATCCCCCTGCCATCATGGCAACAGCCGTGAGTAATCCACCGTTACCGGGAAAATAAGGGAAAGGAGCCCTTCCTCCTCCAACAAGACCATGTTCGTCGAAGTCGAAGGCCGGATAATTTAACAAATAGTCGACAGCCTTATCCGGATGGGATAAACGGGCCGCACACATGGCAAGCATAGGAAAATCCCATCCCCATGTATCATTCAACTTCCAGGTATTATGAACTTTGGATAATGTTTTATCCATAACAGAGATATCGACTCCGTCTCCCGGTAACATGCCATAGGTTCCGATCAAAGCCGGATGTTCAAAAGCATACTTGGTCCACATATCCCGAATACCTTCATGAGTCACATATACACCGTCTTCAACCGGCAGCGGAGACAATTTTTCTTCAACAAGCTTCCAGTTTTCCTCTACCGGAAGTGAAAGACGTTTACGCCATTCGTTGGCTACCCGTAAACCGAATTTCCAATAACTCAGTTCAAAGGCCGGATTCATCGTTTCTTCCGGCTTTGTATTTTCAGAAACAATAAATACAGGAGGACCTAAGACATACTGATCCCTATCTTTCACATAGAAAGCATAATCGGTCATAAAATCAGCCGTACCGAAAATAACCTGTTTCCATTTCTCCAGGGTTTCCCGGGTAGGATGCAATCTATAATCCAACTCTGCAAAATAAATCGGATGGGGTTGTTGCCAGATCAGTGTCGCATGTATCAGGTTAGGCCATTCACGATCAAAATCAGCCGTACATTTCGGCCAACGGGCACCCTGGTACCCCTGTCTTTTAGCCCTCTCTATGGAAGTCGGCAAATAATCACGGTAAACGGAAAGCGATTTATCCAGCAAGTTCCAACGGTTCCATAACGCATAATGAACACCATGCCACCAGATCATTTCAAAATGAAAACGTCCGTACCAGCCATTATTGACCAGTCCGCTTTCCTGAGGAGGAAGCGAACCTGCCTCATTTATCTTCATTACGAATTGGGACAATACGATCCTTCTCTCCAATTCTTTCCAGCGAAGATCTTTACTGGCAGACAGGTCGATTGCCGCTCCCGATTCCCAGAAAGATTTCCAACCAGCGGAACTTTCCCTGAATATCTGGTCCGCAACCAACCCTCCATTGGTTTCCTCACGGGAATAAAGGCAGGAGAATTCAAGCCGATCGGTATTTTCAGGACAGAGTTCAAAATGATGGGGACTATCCCCGGCTGCCTGTTCAAGGCGTGCCGGAGATGTCCATCTCAATGCTGTATAGTAATGTATATCGTCCATGTTTCTGGCGATCAGTACCCGGTCTTTCTCTTGCTTTTTAAGAACGGACTGATGGGCACCTGGTTGGTCATAGGTTCCCAGACAGTCCTGAAACTGATCATCTTTAGGATAAGGAAAATCCAGAAATACCGATAATTGCCCTTTACGAATCAAAGGACTTTCCACGGAAACTGCAACTGCATCTGATGTAGGGTGACAAGCTGTTTTCACCGATACGGGGATACCATCCAGTTTAAACTGACTGTAAATAATGCCTGTCCACAAATCAACCTCCTGTCGGGTATCCGACAAATCGGTTTCAGTCACCGGAGTACCATCCGGCTTCGTCAACTTAAATCCGATACGTCCCAGGTTAAAACGGTGCGGATTTCCTGCCAGCCACGCCGAAAGTTCCGGTTGTTCGGGATTTGGAAGCTCATAAGGAACATCCCTTCCATGCGTATCCATCGTAAGTCTTTTAAAATCCTCCACCTTACAACCCTCCGGCAAAGGAAAACTATGCCAACTCCACTGTGACATCGTATTGAAAGGAACAAAAGTCTGTAACCCGGTAATATCCACAGAAAAGGCAAACTCTCCGTTACCTACCTGAGCCGGACTCCGGGGATTGGTCTTCGTTGTCACGATACGATGCCTGTCAACAACAGCTTTGCGGTCGATCTTCGCCTGACCGCTTATGCCTACACTTGCAAACAAAACACAAATAAGAACACTAATCAGTTTTTTCATTGAGAATCAATTTATTATTAATAACCTGGATTTTGCACCAGCGAACCTTCACTCTTATCTATCTCCGTACGAGGAATAGGAACCAGTTTATGTTGCTCTAAAAACGACCGCTTCAATAACATTGTAACTTCATATGTTTTAGTACCATCTGCCTGCTTTTGAATATTCATTGCCAATAGGTCCCTATTCTCTGTTTCATCAGCAATACACCATCTTCTTACATCAAAAAAGCGATGTCCTTCAAAAGCAAGCTCCACACGACGTTCATTCCGTATCTTATCTCTCAGCTTTTCGCCGGAAGCGGTAACAGGCGGCATATTCACACTTTGACGGGCACGTACCTTATTAACATATTCACGGGCTTGTTCCTCATTGCCCAACTCATACATGATCTCTGCATAATTCAGATAAAATTCTGCTAACCGGAAGAATATCCAGGGATTTTCAGGTTTTACGGATGACCCTGAGGGCGGAATGGATTCGACCATGAACTTTTTAAACGCATAAGCCGTCTTCGAGGCATTCCATGAACCGATGCTACTCTCCGGTGAATCAAGTCCGCCGTGCCAGGTTTCTGTCTCCCGTCCGGCCCACATAGAACCATCATGCAAGATCGAAGCATCCAGACGCGGATCACGTCCGGCATATGGATTCGACTCATCATAGCCGGAAGCCGGATTTATCTTCAACGGCAATTCCTCATTCAGATATGGTAATTCACCATTTGTCATCTCATAAGCATTCACCAGATTCTGCGTCGGGTTCTCTCCGGTCCATCCATTTGAACCATTCCGACCGTTAAACAGCATAAAGTCGGTAGAATTGGCCTGCGTAAAGTAACGCGCAAAGATTATTTCATCATTATCTTCCAGGAAGACAGACTGATAATCATTACCCAAACTATATCCGGCATCCAATACGGCCTTTGTCGCTTCTGCCGCTGCTTCCCATTTTTCTTTTGAATGGGAAGGATTATTCTGCTCGCTGGCAGCATATAATAGAACTCTCGCTTTTAAAGCCTTACAAGCATCCCCTGTAGCACGTCCCAACGTTTCACTGCTCGATTTTGCAGGTAACCAAGTCATCGCTTCATCCAGTTCTTTTGTAATGAAATCCACACAATCGCTATAAGAATCACGTTTCACCTTATAATCCTGATTCAACTCGAACAAGTCTGTGATCAGGGGAACATCGCCATAACGCCAAATCAGATTCGCATAGATCCAGGCACGGATAAATTTCATCTCGCCTTTCATTCTGTTTTTTAGATCTGTCTCAACCGGAGCATCATCAATCCGGTCAAAGAAAACATTGATCGTACGGATGTTACTATATGCAGACTTCCAATAATTAATCTTCTCTGAAATACCCGTTACGTTATCAGAAGTCATTTCTCCTTTTTGAATCACCCAGAAATTAGCCCAATTATGAATACAATAAGTTTCGTCACTCGCATCACTTAACATATGCTGACTAAATTCATGATTGATAGAATTATAAGAAGCATTCACATAAAGTTCTATCAATGCACTGTCTTCCCATACATCAGCATCCGAAACTTTATCCAGAGGTTTCATGTCCAGCACATCACATGAGTTCAAAGCTAAAATAGCCACTAATATATAAATTATCTTTTTCATATCAAATAGTATTTAGAATGTTACATTTACGCCAAAGTTATAGGTACGCTGTTGCGGGTAATACCAAAAGTCTGTTGTTTCCGGATCAAATCCCAATTCCTTCATATGATCGTAAATAATAAAGAGATTATTGGCACTAAAAGAAACGCGCAGATTCTTTACCCATAACTTCTCACAGATAGAAGCAGGTAGCGTATAACCGAATTCCAGATTTTTCAAACGAAGAAAACCGGCATTCAACAGCCATTGGGTCGAAGCTTCCGTATTATTATTCCACATACTCGAACTACCTCTCGGCATAGAAGCCTTTGTATTTTCTGGTGCCCACCTATCCTTGGCACGCCATTCCATAAAGTTTCCCAATGAATAACTCATTACCGGAAAATAACTTCCGAAATATTGTTTTGCATTCTCCTGTCCCTGGAACAGCAACGAGAGGTCGAATCCCTTATATTCGAAATTCGCATTAAAAGAATAAACTATTTCAGGAGTATTAGTCTGGTTCACACGGATACGGTCCCTTGAATCAATCTGACCATCTTTGTTGACATCTTCATAAATGATATCTCCCGGTTGTGTATTCAATAAATGAGGCAATGACTCTATCTGCTCTTCCGATTCAAAAATACCAATTGCATTATAGTACAATCCCGATCCGATCGGGCGACCGGTTGCATACTGATAGGGCTCAGCCGCAGGTTGCTCATCACTGAAAACAACTTTATTACGAGCAAAAGACACATTAGCAGACAACCGATATTTCAGAGGATTTGAATAGTTCTCATGGGAAACGATCATTTCAAAACCTTTATTATCTACTATACCGATATTCTCATCCGGCAACTTCAATCCTGTATAATCCGGAATAATAGCAGAACGCTTCGTCAATATATTGGAACGTCTGGTTTTAAAATAATCAAACTCAATTCCTAACAGACCATTCCATAAACGAGAATCAAAACCAATATTGGTTGTCTTGGCAACTTCCCAGGTGATATTAGGATTGGGTACACCGTTTTGAACTAACCCGGTTACATCATTCTTCCCTATTACATAGTTGCTACCATAACTATAAGTCGTCAGATACTGATAAGCCCCAACCTGATCGTTCCCCATTTTGCCATAAGAGCCGCGTATCTTCAGGTTATCCAGGAAAAGCAAATTCTTCATAAACGGTTCTTCCGAGATTCTCCACCCTAAAGAAAAGCCAGGGAAGAATCCATATCGTTTGTTTTCCGGAAAATTAGGAGATCCATCCCGACGGAAAGTGAACTGGGCCAAATATTTCCCAGCGTAATCATAAGACAAACGTCCGAAAATATTTTGCCTCGCCGTTTGTGACGAACTCCCATCATTACTTTGTTTGTTTTTATCACTGCTTCCGGCAAAGATCTCCGGTATTGAAATGGAAACATAATCCCCTCTATAGGCCTGAAGATAATTTCCTTTTGTTTCACTTTGTTCATAACCGACCATGGCACCAACATGATGAACACCAAAGGTATGATCATAGTTCAACTTTGCAGTCATGTACAAATTAGTCGGATTCTCATACTTCTCAGAAAGATTGGCCTTATCGCTTCCCATACCGGAACGTCCTTTATACAGTTCACCTGTCTTTTCATCCTTATAATAAACATAATCAGGTGTCTGAAAATCTTTGGTAAAGACATAACCTGCATCATAACTGGCACTACCGTCCAGCCACAAACCTTTCACCCAAGGGATATCCAGTTTAAAAGAAACCGTACTCTGAAGAGCTGTAGTCTTTATATCCCGTGTTCCACCAGCGTCGCTTACCATATTCATGATATTTTCACTTCCCCGGTTTGGCATTAACTTGTCCGTCCCGGGCCAATAAGGCTGCCAACTGGGCAAATATAAAAAGATATGACTATATGTCTCATTCGTCGAGAAATACGGATAATGATTATCATCGACCTTTCCTGCCAGGTTCATTCCTACCTGAAGATATTTAGTAACCTGAACATCAATATTGGAACGTAAATTATATAATCTGACATCTGTTGTCCCATTTTTATAATGTCCGCTCTGATGTGACTCACCCAACGATAAATAATATTTCAAACGTTCATTACCACCTGATACTGACAAATTTACACGATGTTGCGGAGTTAACTTCTTGGTGATAAAGCCATACCAGTCCGTGTTCGGATAATCTGGATCCGAACCGTTTCTGTATTTTTCCAGTTCTTCTGCAGTATATCTCGGAGCACGTCCTTCTCCTTCCTCTATTTCATTATATACTTTAGCATAAGTATAAGAGTCTGCCATCTTTGGTGTACGCGTCGATTCCGAAAATCCCTGATTATAAGAGAAACTTACAGAGGGTTTCATGGTGTTCCCACGTTTCGTAGTCACCAGTAAAACACCATTGGCAGCTCTTGCTCCATAAATCGCTGCAGAGGCATCTTTCAACACTGAAATATTTTCGATATCATTGGGATTTATTTCGCCTAAACCTCCACGTTCCACACCATCGATCAGGACTAAAGGAGAAGAGTCGCCCGTCGTACTTTTACCACGGATAAAAATGGACGGATCGTCTCTGCCAGGCTCTCCTGAACGGTTATTTATAATAACACCAGGTAAACGTCCGATCAAAGAATTGGCTACATTAATCGACGGACTTTTCATTACCTCGTCCCCCTTCAATGAAACAACAGATCCGGTAACAGATATCTTTTTCTGTGTACCATATCCTATAACGACAATCTCTTCTATTTGTTTTGAATCTTCTTCTAATTGAATAGCTACCGGCTGCCGGGAACTTGCAGAAACTTCTTTCGGGTTATAACCAATATATGTAACCTGTAAAACAGCATCAGCAGCAACTGAGAATTCAAAATATCCGTTCATATCCGTAACCGTACCATTGGTTGTTCCTTTCTCAACTACATTCGCACCAATAATACCTTCTCCACTATCGTCTTTGACAAATCCACTCACTTTTTTCAGAGTCCGTTCCATTGCTTTTTTCAGGATCAAATGATTCCCTGAAACTTCAAAAGAGATTTCAAGCGGAGGTAGAACTTTATCCAATACAGATTTCAGAGCCTCATTATTAGATGTAACAGAGACAGGTAAATCCGAATTGATCTCATTATAAAAAACAAATGTATAGTTTGTTTGTTTTTCAACGGAAGAGACAAGCTCTTTCAAGGTACTATTCTTTAGCGACAACGTCACTTTCACGGATTGGGCAAATCCTACATTGGTAAAAATTATTGATAATAACGTAACAATTAACGTTTTTCTTATCTTAAACATCTTCTTAAAATTTAAGGTTATAATAAAAATCGTATCTTTGCCCTTGAATATAAGCTCCCTATTCTATTCATTACGATGAATAGAATCTTCGAACAAGAGTTATATTGAAGGTCGCAGGCATTATGAATAGCGGTTCATAATGCCTCTTCTTTACTACACCAATAGAAAAGTAAAGGGGGAATCTGTTATTTATATCTTATGGTCACCTCCTCTCCGTTTATTTTATAGTCTATAGGAGTTATCTGGTTGATCAGATTCAACATCTCAGTCAATGATTCCGTTTTCAAAGTAAACCAATAAGAATAAGACGGATTTTCATTTTCCAACCTGATCTTAACCCCATACCAACGCTCTATTTTTCTAAAGACATCGTAAAGGGATTCTCCTTTAAACTGTAATTTATTCAACATCCAGATATTATAAGCCTCTGCATCAAAAGCGGAAACATTCCAGCTAATATCCGATTTAGCGATCTGCACTTTCTGCCCCGGCACCAATCTGGTCAGTAAATCACGCTCCCGACTGGTTTCTACCGAGACACTCCCCTTATCCAGAGCCACTGAAATAAAGGAATCGGCAGGATAATCAGTCACTGAAAAACTTGTACCGTGCACCAGTACATTGACCGTACTGGTATTCACTATAAATTTTTTATTCTCATCATGTACGACATCAAAATAAGCTTCACCCTCCAATTTTACCAATCGGCGTTTTTTAGAAAAGTCTACCGGGTAAGTCAATTTTGAATCGGAATTCATCCAAACTTTCGTTCCATCAGGCAATATAAGCTGGGATTTTTGTCCGGAAGGAACAATAAATACAGCCTCCGCAGCCAAATAATTTCCATCCGAACGGTAATAAGCAGAAAGCCAGACAGAAAAAGAAAGTCCAACCAATAAAGCAATTGAAGCTGCAACAGCAATGGCTTTATAAAGTTTCTTCTTAGTATATAATATTGTTTTAACAGGTTCATTGATCCGGGACAATATGTTTCCCCACATCTTATCACTATCTGGTAGCACGAACCGGGAAAAATCAGCATGTGCAATTTCCCATTCATGTAGATATTCCTGGTACAATTTTTCATTCTCAGGTGATTGGGCACGCCACCTCCTCACTTCCTTTGATTCTTCTACGGAAGTTTGGTTTACGAAGTGTTTCGCCAATAATGTATGAGGTATTTTCTGATCCATCTTTTTATATTTCTATATAATAGACACATCCCATCAAAGAATACCCTTAAAACAAAATAATATTTTTTCTGATTTTCGAATAATTATAGCAGAGTTAGCAAAAAAACGAAGATATCCCCTCCTTCTTTATAAGATGAAAGCATCTTTTCTCTTATTCTTTTTAATGCGATACCCATCTGGGCTTCAACAGTTTTGACTGAAATACCTTTCTCTTCCGCAATTTCTTTATAAGTTTTTCGCTCATCGCGGCTCATCAAAAAAATTTCCCGACATTTTGGAGGTAGAGCTTCGATCGTATCCTGTAATAATAAAAAAAACTCCGCCCGGTCAATGCAATCCTGCGCTTGTCTTTCCTCCAATTCCATTTGAGCCCATCGCTCCAATATGATCGTCCGCGTATGTTCATTCCGTAGATAATTCAACATCCTATTCCGGGCACTGCTATACAGATAGGTTTTGAGATAAGTTATATTCAAATTGTCAGATTCTTTCCAGAGGTATACAAAAACATCTTGTACAACTTCCTCAATAGCTTGCTCATCGTGAGTATAGTAATTGAGAAAATAGCATAGTTTTTTATGATACTGCTTGTATATGCTGCGGAACTCCTGCTCACTCATCTCCTTAGTTATTAGACGAGCAAATATACTATATTATTTACTTATCTGAACCGTTTCTCCAGTTCTTCGTCAGTCAGCATGGAAATGATCGTCTTTCCGTCGGGAGTCAGGTTGGAATCCGGGCAGGAGAACAAGGTTGCGATCAGGTGATCCATCTCGTCGGCAGACAATGTTTTACCCGGACGGATGGCTGCTGCTTTTGCCAGAGACAAAGCGATTGCTTCACAGATCTCTTCATGTACTTCACATCCTGTCTCGATAGCACGGTTGACAATATCCTTTATCAGAACCAGCTGGTCTACATTCTCAAGTCCGGCAGGCAGGCCGTTGATCGCATAACTGTTATTTCCCAGATTCGACAAGTCGAAACCGATAAAACGCATATCTTCCAACAGAACAGGCAAGACAGCAGCTTCTGCTGCCGTGAACTCAATGATTTCGGGGAAAAGAACCTGCTGCGATGCACCTTTCTGCTGTCGCATATTATTCAGATACTGGTCGAACAAGATACGTACATGAGCTCTGTACTGGTCGATCAGGGCCAGGCCGGACTTCAGTGAAGTAACGATATAACGACCTTTGTACTGATAGCATGGAGTAGTCGTTTCGGCAAACAAGGCTTCGCCTCCAACAACAGAAGCTATCGGTTCCGGCTTCTCATCAGCATCCGTCTCAATCACCTCTCCCATCATTTCCAAATCTTTACGCACGGCATCGCGGTCGCTTTCAAACCCCTGATAGAGTTGTGACCAGTCGAACTCCGACTTCCCGGAAGACGAAGGAGATGGCGAAGACGGAGAATAAGAAGACGGGGTAGAAGATGCCTTGAAGGGATTATAACCCGAATCAAGCTGCACGGTCGGTGCTCTAAATCCGTCCGGTTCTTTGACCGGGTTGTAAACCGGGATGTCTATCGCATCTTCCACATCAAAATCAATGGTAGGGATAGCACTCGACTTTGCCAACGCCTCACGGGTTGCCGCCATCAGTATCTGCCAGATAGGCTGCTCGTTCTCAAACTTAATCTCGGTCTTAGTCGGGTGGATATTTACATCGATCGTAGAAGGATCAAGCGTGAAATAGATAAAATAATTGGGTTGTTCGCCGGGAGGGATCAACTGTTCATAAGCCTGCATAACGGCCTTATGAAAATAGGGATGCTTCATGAAACGTCCGTTCACGAAGAAATATTGCAGTGCACCACGCTTCTTGGCAGAGTCGGGGCGACCTACAAAACCGGAAATAGTGACCAGCGAGCTTTGTGCATCCACAGAAAGCAACTTCTGGTTCAGGTTCTTGCCATATACATTTATAATACGCTGGCGGAGACCTGACTCCGGTAAATTAAATATCTCGGTATCATTGTGGTTCAACACCAGGGCTACCTGCGGGTTGACCAGGGCGATACGTTCAAATTCATTGATTATATTACGGAACTCCGTTTCATTCGATTTCAGGAATTTACGGCGCGCGGGTACATTAAAGAATAGGTTCTTGATCGAAAAAATACTTCCCTCTGTACAAGCATCGGGGCTAATATCTTCCAATGTGGAACCGGCGATGGATAGCTTCGTACCCAACTCAGTTCCTCTCAAACGGGTACGCAGTTCCACATGGGCTACCGCAGCGATAGAAGCCAGCGCCTCTCCGCGAAATCCCATCGTATGGAGGGAAAACAGATCTTCAGCCGAAGATATCTTGGAAGTAGCATGCCGTTCAAATGCCATACGGGCATCTGTCTCAGACATACCTTTCCCGTCATCGACTACCTGGATCAATGTACGGCCGGCATCCTTAATGTTCACCTGGATATGTGCGGCTCCGGCATCGATCGCATTTTCAACCAGTTCCTTTACAACGGAAGCAGGCCGTTGAATGACTTCACCGGCCGCTATCTGATTGGCTATACTATCGGGTAATAAATGAATTATATCGCTCATGACCAAAACAAAAACCAGAGTAAAGCACCCAGGACTGCGATCCCCACGATCAGTTTTGCGCTCTTATATTTACGGCTACGCGCATCGTCGCCTCTGTCAAGGCTTTTCTTCAGATGCGAAGTACCCTCAATAAAAGTTCCTTTGATCTGCGGCTTGTAATCTTCCAGCGATTCTTCCATGCCCATCTCGCGTTTCATTTTACGCACACGTTCTTCCATCGCCTCTTTATGGGGATCCCAATAAATAGGTTTATGATTGAACTGCCGGGGTTTACGTACATTATAAAATGAGAAAAGTGCCATAACTCAACAAATTTAATAATAAATGCTATTGCTCGTGCTTAAACTTATTGCTTCGAACCGGTGCGTCTTCGACTCTCCTCTTCACTACCTGATAAATATCATCTTTATTTTTCGGACGCAAGTAATCAAACCAATAAAAATCTTTCAGTGTTTTCTGTTCCGGCTTCAGATCGGGTATAGGGGTAAGACTTCCCTGCGGACTGGGCCATATCTTCAGCCGTTCCAACGCATTGTCTTTCACCCAAATTGTCAGGAATCCGCTCTTGGTTTCATTTAAACCGATCATCGCACCGTTATCCAACGGATAAAAGATGGATTCCGCATTCCCTTCGACATCGATCTGCCGGACAGCCTGACCTTCAAAATATGCTTTCAGGTCATTCCCTTTCAATTGATTATAATAAGTCGAATCGAGATGCTGCACTGCAAATGCATATTGTATCACATGTGCATAATCGATCGTACTGTCATTCATATAGATAACTATCGTATCACCGGATATCTGGTACTGCTCATTCCACAGAATCGGATCCCTATACATATATAATATGGAATCACGCGTATTAAACTGCATGGAATCACAAACACCCTGCATATCGGTGCGATAGAAACGCACACCATAAAATGCCTTTATTTCGCGGGCCGTCGAATCGATCGACATCATTTCCAGCGTATCGGCATGCAGATATAACGTGTCGCCCTGCGAATATTCAAGGAAACGGGCACTGTCGGTTGCAAACGCATATTCCGTCCGCTCATTATAGAAACCGTACTGTCCCTCCAGCATTACTTTCTGAGCCGTATCCTGCAAGCACATATTCCCGAAGGCTTCACCGAAACCGGCATTCTGGTCATATGATATAGAATCGCCGATCAGGACCCTGTTGCCCGAATAAACTTCGGAACGGTCTAGCAACAGCGAAGTGTTAGCTTCCGTATTGTACCATCCGCGGGAAGAATGGATCGTCCCGCTGTCTGAAACAATGATGGAAGGTCCCAGTATTGTTGCAATCTTCGATTCGGTATCGTAATGAAGCGTATCCGAATAGAGTGTAAAATTCGGATTCTCCAGACGCACACTATCATTAAATATAGCCAGTTTCGTGCCCGGAGAATATTGACCGTAGAAAGAGGACAACTGATTCAGCGAGTCAACGATCAAACCGCCGTCAAAATAATAACCGATATCGGGAATACGCTCATAGTTCAAACTATCGGTAAAAAGCGTTACCTGCCCGTTCTCCATACGGACATTTTCACGCAGGTAAGCAATCTGGGTATCCCCGTCATAAAACAAGTAATTGCCGTATACAAACAAAGTATCTCCTTGTTCCATACGGACATTACTGAAAGCCTCCAGCGAATTAGTCGCCTCAAAAAAGTATGCACTGTCGCAATACATATACGAACTATCGTGCCGGAAACTGACATTTCCCTCCAGAAACTGTGCATCAGCCTTCATCACTTCCTTATCATAGGATACAGTATCGGCATGCAGCAGATAAACCAGTGTCTTTTTAGTTGTGACCGTATCGGCTGTAGGAGTCTCTCCCTGCTTGACGGATATGGAATCCTGCGTTTGTGCAAAAACACAAACAGCCAGCAGACAAAGCAGTCCTGTAAGAAAAAACTTTTTTACAATCTTCATTCTTTAACCCAACCCGGATATTTGAAATCGCAGTTACGCCATCCTTCGGCAATACGGACATACGTAGTTTTTTGCTTTTTCTTGATCCACTCATCCAACAATTCTTCTCTTTTCTGTTGTTCCACCATATTCTTCATTGCCTGGAAGTCATCAGAAAGATTTGCCTTATGCTGTTCCGTACGGGATTTCAATTTAACGATGGCAACCACTTCCTTCTGTTTGTTGGAAATCATAGTAAACGGTTTGGAGATTTCACCCACCTGCATGTTGTATACCACTTTACCGACTTCCTGGGGAAGTTCCTGCATTTCAAACTTCGGAGTACCGAAATTGTTTCCTTCATGATTCTGGTTAACCATCAACCCTTTGTTGTTACGGGTATCCTTATCGTATGAAACGAATGTTGCAGCTTCCTCAAACGAGAATTTGTTTGCCTGCAAGTCCGCATATAATGAGTCCATGCGGGCAGTCGCTTCCGTCAATTCCTTTTCTGACACTTTCGGTCTTAACAGGATATGACGGCAGTTGATACGGTTACCGCGTTTCTCGATCAGCTGGATGATATGATATCCGTATTCTGTCTGTACAACCTGAGATACACGCTTCGGATCAGAAAGGTTGAATGCCACATTGGCAAACTCCGGCACCAGGTCAGTCTTGCTCATAAATCCCATCTCACCGCCACGGGCTGCAGAAGCTGGATCTTCGGAATACAGGCGGGCCAACGTAGAGAACTCCATCTTACCGCTGTTGATCTGTTCCGTAAAATCACGCAGACGTGCTTTGATAGCATCTGTCACATCAAACGGAATCTTCGGTTCGAAAGTAATGATCTGGACTTCCACTGTTGTCGGGATAGTCGGCAAACTGTCTTTCGACAACTGATTATAAAACTTACGAATTTCAGAAGGAGTCATCTTGATCTCCCCGATCAGCTTGCGTTGCATTTCTGAAACGATCTGCTGTTCACGGAACTTTTCCTTCTGTTCATCCCTGATCTGTGAGATTTTCTTTCCGAAATATTCCTCTACTTTTTCCCTCGATCCGATCTGGTTGATTGCCCAAGTTATCCACTGGTCAGCCTGCTGTATCACCTGGCTTTCGCTGGCCTCGATACTGTCTATCTTCGCCTGGTTCAGGTACAGTTTCTGTATCGCTATCCGTTCCGGAATCACACAATAAGGATCACCATCCAGACGTTCGCCTTCGTTTTGCATATACAAACGCTGCGTTTCTACGTCCGAACGTAAAATAGCATCATCTCCTACCACCCACACAATCTCATCAATCACATTATCCTGTGCCATTGCCGCACAAGATAAGCAGGCAAGAAAGAATACAGTTAAAATCTTTTTCATCATTTCTACTTTATAAATTACAAATTACGGTTCAGTAAAAAACTTTACATCACCTCCTCTGATTCCATCTTTATATAATTCTTCTTCAAACGTCTTCAAAAAATCTACTTTCCGCTGATTGATCAGCATCTCCGTGATTTGCGAACTCGCATAATCATAAGGCGCCACGCTTCCCTCCGGTAGATACTCTTTGATATTCAGCAGATAGCAATAACTACTATCGGCTACTTCCACAAACTTATTCGCCTTCAGATAAGCTGTTGAGTTGGATACATGGACAGGTATATTATCCATCACCTCGTCAAAATCCACCCATTTGTCGTAAAAGTAGTCATAAATAGTGGCATTTTGCACACTATACTTCTCAATTTTTTCTAAAGAGGCTTCAGAAGTCGATTTGTACCACCCTTTTACCTCCGACAAACCGGGGGCATCCACCGGTATTTTCAGGAAAAGTCCCTTGATCAGGGCTTTATCAAGTGTAAACTTTTTCTGATTCTCCTCATAATAGTTCAGCTTATCGCTTTCGCGGATATCAGCCGACAATTTCTCTTTGATCAGGCGCTCCTGATAACGGTAACGAATCAGCGAGTGGCGGTATTCTTCTACCAGCTTGTCGACCTCTTCTTTTTCGTCCCCCAGGTTTCGCTGGGCAACTTCGTAAACCAGGGCATCCTTTACCCATTTCTTTACAAAGCTTTCGGCTAACAACAAACTATCCGCAGAGGACGTCCCCCGCGGAATCAGACTAACCACTTCCGAACGTTTCAACGTCCGGTCCTTCACTCTTACCAGCACATCCGCATCGTCGGTTTGCTGGGTTCGCTTACAAGAACACAGCAAAGATACGAATGCTATAAAAATGAAGCAATACTTCATAACCTTCTCTTTCTTATTTCTTTAGTTTTTTCAACAATTTCCAGTTAATCGTAACAGGATATTCCTTATTCAGCTCCTGCAACCAGGCTTTTTCCAACTCCGGCTGTTCAGCAGCTGGCTTGCTCCACACTTTCTGATTACTGATATTGAACAACAGGATACCATCCCGATATTCCTGCATCAGATGTGTAAATTCAGGATGCTTAGTTTCCAAATTCTTGCGCTCGGTTGTTGTCACAATATCACGAATGAACAGATCGAACACTTCCTGCATAAAATCACCGGCATACGTTTTTGTCGAGAACGGACAACGCTGGATATAATAAGCGAATTCGCTCTGTGGGAAATCCGTATCCACCAGATGGATCAATGTCTTATTCATATCCTTGGCCTTTTCGTAGAAGTCCTTGTCGGAAGGAAAATGATCATTGCACAAAGCGACCAGTTCGGCATAAGCCTCCGGATAGAACACATACCCATACTCTTTTTTCAGACGTTCATCGAACGCCTTATAATATTCGAAATTACGTTCACCCTGTGCCATCACACGGGACCATGATTTCTTCTTTTCTTCAAAAGATGGGATGCCTCCCTTGTCGAGCAATTTAATAATATGATAACCGAACCGTGTTTTAACAGGTTTAGACACTTCTCCCGGAGTATTTAAAGCAAATGCACCTTTTTCAAAAGGTTCCACCATTTCTCCGACACCGAACCAGGGAAGCACTCCCCCTTTGCGTGCCGAAGCGGCATCCGAAGAATTTTCTTCTGCTAACTGTCCGAAGTCTGCTCCGCCTTGTATTTTCTGATAAACCTCTTCAGCCAAAGCCAACGTTTCACTATCACTGCGAGTTACCGAATCTTTCTGGAAAGGGATCAGAATATGGGCAACACGGCGCATCCCCGGATTGGGTTTGCGGCTATGTAGTTTAATAATATGATATCCCAGCGTAGTACGTACCGGCATGGATAATTCACCCGGTTTCATAGAATAAGCATAATTCTCGAACGCTTTGATCGTCTGCATAGGCAACAGACAACGTGCATATTCATATCCGGTCTGTTTGGTAGAGTCCTGCTTTGCCAGCTCCTGACCAACGGTTGCCATGTCTTCCCCGTTTTTTATACGTTCATAGACTTTCATCGCCTTTTCATAAACAGCGAGCGTATCCCTTGAAAGAGTCTTTCCCGGCAGACGGAATAAAATATGACTCAATTCCAGCACTTCGCCCAAACGGTCATATTCCACACGGAGAGCTGCTTCTTCCCCGTCTCTGTCAGATAAGTAACTTGATGTCAGCTGAGCGCGGTATCCTTCCAGTTCATCGGTAAAATCTTTTGTCTTGTCGAGACCGGCGGTTTCTGCATCGACAACTTTCAACTTAAAGTTTTTATACAGTTCCACATAATTTTCCAATGACTTACGATCAGATAAATTAACTTCACCATTCTTTCTGGCCATAAAAACAAATTCATCCAGAGATACCTGTTTTCCGGCCACAGTCATCACTACAGAATCAGCCTTATTAGCGGCTTCTCCGGTTAAACAAGCGAATACTAAAGATAATACAAGCAACTTTTTCATCAAAATTCCGTTTATCATACTACGTACACATTACAAAAATAACACTAATCTAACGGATAGCATCCCCAAAAAGTATGCTATCCGATTAAATTAGTGTTTTTTATATAACGGGATTTATGCACATTTATTATTCGCCACGGCTATAATTGGGCGCTTCCTGTGTAATTGCCACGTCATGCGGATGACTTTCCTGTACACCGGCATTGGTAATGCGGGTGAATTTAGCCTGATGCAGTTCTTCAATATTATGCGCTCCGCAATATCCCATACCGGCACGCAACCCGCCAACCATCTGGTAGATCACTTCGAATAAAGAACCTTTATAAGGAACACGCGCGGCAATACCTTCCGGCACAAGTTTCTTCACATCGTCTTCCACATCCTGGAAATAACGGTCTTTCGATCCTTTCTGCATCGCTTCCAGCGATCCCATACCACGATAGGATTTAAACTTACGTCCGTTGAAAATGATCGTTTCACCCGGTGATTCTTCCACTCCGGCCAGCAAGGAACCCATCATCACGGATGATCCGCCGGCAGCAATCGCCTTCACGATATCACCGGAATAACGCAATCCGCCATCGGCAATCAGAGGAATACCTGTACCCTTCAATGCTTTTGCAACATCATAGATTGCAGACAACTGGGGAACACCGACTCCGGCAATAACACGGGTCGTACAGATAGACCCCGGTCCGATTCCTACCTTAACGGCATCTGCTCCGGCATCTGCCAGATATCTGGCAGCATCGCCCGTAGCAATATTACCAACCACGCAATCGATACCCGGATACTGTGCTTTAATTTGTTTCAACACATCGACCACACCTTTGGAATGTCCGTGAGCCGTGTCGATAACCAAGGCATCGGCACCAGCCTCTACCAATGCAGCCACACGTTCAAATGTATTGAATGTCACACCCACACCGGCAGCCACACGTAAGCGGCCTTTGGCATCTTTGCAGGCTGAAGGTTTATCTTTTGCTTTAGTGATATCTTTATAGGTAACAAGTCCGATCAGCTTATTATGGCTGTCCACCACCGGCAGCTTTTCAATCTTGTGTTGCTGAAGGATCTGGGCTGCTGCTTCCAGGTCTGTAGACTGATCTGTCACGACCAGGTTTTCCTTCGTCATCACCTCGTCGATCGAACGGTTCATGTCTCTTTCAAAACGAAGGTCACGGTTGGTAACGATTCCGACCAGATAACCGCCTTCATCCACAACAGGTATACCGCCGATCTTATATTCTGCCATCATAGCCAACGCATCGGCCACACGTTTTCCCTTCGTGATTGTTACGGGATCATAGATCATTCCGTTTTCAGCACGCTTAACGCTTTGAACCTGCTTAGCCTGTTCTGCGATCGTCATGTTCTTATGAATAACACCGATACCACCTTCGCGGGCAATAGCGATTGCCATCTTTGCCTCGGTAACCGTATCCATAGCGGCCGATACCATCGGGATATTCAATGTAATGTTTCGTGAAAACTTTGTCGTAAGGTCGACATTTCGGGGAAGAACTTCTGAGTAAGCGGGGATCAACAATACATCATCGAATGTTAATCCGTCCATAACTAACCTGTCTGCAATAAATGACATAAAACGTATGCTTTAAAAATTATTGCGCGCAAATATACGAATAATATGCCAATAAAACAATATGCCAATGTGCCAATAAAAAACAACGATATATTATCTCTATTGGCATATTGGCATATTAACCCTATCGGCATATTATTAATTTGCCATTTCCGATAAGAATTTTATGCGTACCAGACGGATCTCTTCTTCTGTATAATCACCGCCCAACTCTTCGATCGCATCTTCCAGATCATCCGTTTCGGAATCTTTGAAATATTCATAGATATCTTCCACATGATCTTCGTCCATCACATCGTTTACAAAGTAATCGATATTGATACGTGTTCCCGAATAAACGATCGCTTCGATCTCATCCAGCAGTTCGTTGAATTCAAGACCGTTTGTCAACGCTATCTCATCCAGAGCGACTTTGCGATCAATACGCTGGATAATGGAGACTTTCAGTTTCGACTTGTTTGCAACCGTACGAACACGCAAGTCTTCCGGACGTTCGATCTCATTTTCTTCTACGTGTTTTTTGATCAGTGTAATGAATTCCTGTCCGTAACGTTTTGCCTTACCGGCACCGACACCGGGAATATTCTGCAACTCATCCAGAGTCACCGGATAAGTGGTAGCCATCGCCTCAAGCGACGGATCCTGGAAAATCACAAAAGGAGGAACTTCCAATCGCTTGGACAGCTTCTTACGCAAATCCTTCATCATAGAATAAAGGACCGGGTCAACCGCACAGGTTGCTCCGCCACGTACCGGCACTTCAGATTCTTCCTCTTCCTCAAACTCGTTATCCTTTGTTATTTTGAAAGACACCGGCTTCTTCATGAAATCTTTTCCCTTCGGAGAGATTTTCAGCAGGCCATAGTTTTCGATATCCTTTGTCAGATAACCGGCAATCAGCGCCTGACGGATCACTGCGTTCCAGGTCTTGTCGTCTTCGTCCGTTCCCGAACCGAAGACTTCCAGTTCATTGTGTTTGTAAGATTGAATTTCGGAGGTCTCGTTACCGACCAACATGTTGACAATATAATCTGCCTTAAATTTTTCTTTCAAAGTACTTATCACTTCAAGTACCGCACTCAATAATTCTTTCGCTTCCACTTGCTTTTTGGGGTTCAAACAATTATCACAATTTCCACAATTTTCTTCCAGGTATTCCTCACCGAAATAATGCAACAAGACTTTGCGACGGCATACGGAAGTTTCGGCATAAGCCGCTGTTTCAAGCAACAGTTGCTTACCGATTTCCTGTTCCGCTACAGGCTTTCCCTGCATGAATTTCTCCAGCTTCTGCAAATCTTTGTATGCATAAAAGGCAATACACTGGCCTTCGCCACCATCACGGCCGGCACGACCTGTTTCCTGGTAATAACCTTCGAGGCTCTTCGGGATATCATAATGAATGACATAACGTACGTCCGGCTTATCGATACCCATACCGAATGCGATAGTAGCCACGATAACGTCGGCTTTTTCCAACAGGAATGCATCCTGATTGGCCGACCGTTGCCCTGAATCCATTCCGGCATGATACGCAAGCGCTTTGATACCGTTCGCTTTCAGAATATCGGCAAACTCTTCCACCTTCTTGCGGCTCAGACAATAGACAATACCCGATTTACCTTCGTTGGCCTTAATATATTTAATGATCTCGCGGTCTACATTTTCATCCTTCGGACGAACTTCGTAATATAAATTAGAACGGTTAAAGGAGGATTTGAAAACTGAGGCATCAATCATACCCAGGTTTTTCTGGATATCGTGCTGAACTTTCGGAGTGGCCGTTGCCGTCAGCGCAATCAGCGGACGCTTGCCTATTTCATTGATGATAGGACGTATCCGGCGATATTCCGGACGGAAATCATGTCCCCATTCTGAAATACAATGCGCCTCATCTACTGCATAAAACGAAATATTCACATTACGCAAAAATTCGACATTCTCCTCTTTAGTCAGCGACTCGGGAGCAACATACAATAATTTTGTGCGGCCAGCCATTATATCAGCCTTCACCTGGTCGATCGCCGACTTATTCAGTGAAGAGTTAATAAAATGAGCGACTCCGTCTTCTTCACTAAAATTACGCATGGCATCCACCTGGTTCTTCATCAAAGCAATCAGGGGAGATATAACGATCGCAGTACCTTCCATCATTATAGAAGGCAACTGGTAACAGAGGGACTTGCCCCCGCCGGTGGGCATCAACACAAAGGTATCATTCCCGGCCAGCACATTTTCAATGATTGCTTTCTGATTCCCTTTAAAGGTATCAAAACCAAAATGAGTCTTTAAATGCTCAGTTAAACTATCCTTCTTCGCCATACTTATTATATTTTACAAACCGCAGGCATTACGCTATCTGCAAACGGTTTACATCTGATTTTTCAAACTTCTCCTTCGCATACTCCAATGTTACATGGAGTTTCTTCTTCTTCTCAGACGGCATGCTGAACATAGCATCCATCATGATAGCCTCTACGATCGAACGCAGGCCACGGGCTCCCAGCTTAAATTCCAAAGCTTTATCTACAATATATTCGTAAACGTCTTCATCAAACGTCAGTTTAATGGAATCCATCTCAAACAATTTGACATACTGCTTGATGATCGAATTCTTCGGCTCTGTCAGAATGCTGCGAAGCGTGCTCCGGTCAAGCGGGTTCAGATAAGTCAGAATAGGCAGACGGCCGATGATCTCCGGAATCAGCCCGAACGACTTCAGGTCGGTTGGCGTAATGTATTTCAGGAAGTTATTCCTGTCCACCTGAGCAGTATCCTTGCTGGCAGAATATCCCACAACACGAGTGTTCAGACGTTGTGCAATTTTCTTCTCGATACCGTCAAATGCTCCGCCACAGACAAAAAGAATATTTTTAGTATCTACCGCTATCATTTTCTGTTCCGGATGCTTTCTTCCGCCCTGGGGAGGTACGTTCACGATCGAACCTTCCAGTAGCTTCAGCAAACCCTGCTGTACTCCTTCTCCACTTACATCACGGGTTATAGACGGATTGTCACTTTTACGCGCGATCTTATCTATCTCATCAATAAATACAATTCCCCGTTGGGCTGCATCCACGTCATAATCGGCAGCCTGCAACAGACGGGTCAGAATACTTTCAATATCTTCTCCCACATAACCGGCTTCGGTCAGTACCGTAGCATCCACGATAGCAAACGGCACATGCAGTAATTTTGCGATCGTACGAGCCAGCAGGGTTTTTCCCGTACCGGTTGCGCCGACCATAATAATATTAGATTTCTCGATCTCCACGTCATCCGAAGTGACTTTCTGGAGTAATCGTTTGTAATGGTTATACACCGAAACAGAAAGGTAACGCTTGGCGTCATCCTGTCCGATCACATATTGATCCAGAAAGTTTTTTATATCCTCCGGTTTCGGCAGTTCCGCCTGGTCAAGTCCCAGAGAACTTTTCCTGGCAGGCTGTTGTTCTTTTACAATTTCATACGCTTGCTGTGCGCATTCATCACAGATGGCACCGGATATCCCATTTATCAGCATATTAACGTCCCGACTGCTTCTCCCACAAAACGTACAAACGTCGCCTGTTTTGGCCATAGATATTTTGTTTATTTATTTGTCGAAAAAGACAAGGCGCAAAGGCCTTGTCTCTATGTTTGTTATTTACTATTACGGACCAGGATCTCGTCTACCATTCCATAAGCTTTCGCTTCTTCGGCAGTCATCCAGTAGTCGCGATCGCTATCGCGTTCTACCTCTTCATAAGGTTTTCCTGAGTGAGTTGAAATAATAGTATACAGTTCTTTCTTTACCTTCAGGATTTCACGAGCAGTAATCTCGATATCCGAAGCTTGTCCCTGTACACCGCCCAGAGGTTGGTGGATCATCACGCGAGAATGCGGCAAAGCCATACGTTTGCCCTTCGTTCCGGCTACCAGCAATACGGCGGCAAAAGAAGCGGCCATACCTGTACAGATAGTAGAAACATCACATCCGATAAACTGCATGGTATCATAAATACCATAACCTGCATATACCGAACCGCCCGGCGAATTAATATAAATAGATATATCTTTGCCGGGATCGCTGGAATCCAGATATAATAATTGCGCCTGAATCACATTGGCCGAATAATCGTCGACCTGTGTTCCCAGGAAGATAATACGATCCATCATCAAACGGGAAAACACGTCCATCTGCGCAACATTCAGCTGGCGCTCTTCAATAATTGTCGGAGAAATATAACTGCTGGTGATATTCATATAACTATCCAGTGCGTTACTGTTCATCCGCAAATGCTTTGTTGCATACTTTCTAAAATCGTCCATAGTTTACTGTTTATTGTATAACCGAAAGTCATAAAAAAAGGGATTTCCCTCTGACTTATCGGAATAACAAAGTTATAAATAAATTTCTGAAAGAAACAACTTATTTGCTATCCGCTAAGATATTTTTTAGAGAGGAACCCCTTTTTCTTGCTGAAACCTTAGTAAATACTACGATTTCTGAAGAATAATATTATTCAAAGAGTTTGTTGAACTCTTCTGCTGAAACTTCTTTTACGTCCAGTTCTACCTGTTCTTTCAACCAGGCAGCCAGTTTTTCTTCTACTGCACGGTCGATAACATTCTGTAAAGTCTGTTTGTTTTTCAACATATCTTTTGCATAGTTGGCCAATACATCTTCAGGAACAGAAAGCATACCGTACTGTGCAAACTGAGCTTTTGCCACACGTTTTGCAAAGTTTTCAATATCTGCATCTTCTACCTTCAGGTTATTGCCTTTCACCAGGTTTTCTTTGATCAACTGATATTTCAGGTCTTCGATAATCTTCGGATACTCTTCATCCAGTTTTTCAGCCGTATTCTTTTCATTTGCAGCCAGCAACCAACGTTTCAACAGGTCGTCGGCAAACTTCAGTTCGCCTGCTTTCTGTACCAATACTTCACGGGCATCCAACAGGAACTTGAAGTCGCTCTGAGGAGTGAACTGTTCTGCCAATGCATCCTTAATCTTATTCTTGAATTCTTCTTCGCTGGAAACAACGCCTTCACCGAATACTTTGTCGAACAATTCCTGGTTCAGTTCTGCCTTTTTGTGACGTGTGATTTCTTTAATCTCGAAGCTGAAATCTCCGGTAAGACCGGCAACAGCTTCTTTGTCAACCTTCAGCAAAGAAGCGATCTCTGCTTCAGCGCCTTCGTAAGCCTTATTCGGGTTGAACACGATTACAGTGTTAGCTTTTGCACCGATGAATTTAGCTTTTTCAGCTTCATCCTTCATATAAGAAGGCATCAGTACTGCATCTTCCACAACGATACCACCTTCTTTCGGAGAACCGTTTTCAAGTTCTGCAATAGTACCTTTAACCAGGTCTTTTTCTTCTACTTCTTCAGCAGTGTCATAAGATCCGAAGTTTGCAGTATAAGCGTCAACCTGCTGGTTCAACATCTCTTCGTCGATAGCAACCTGATAATAAGGAAGCTTGTCGCCCTTACTCAGTTCGATTTTGATTTCCGGAGCCAAAGCTACGTCAAAACAAAATTCAAAATCTTCCTGTGTATCGAAATTAATAGGCTGTTGTTCTGTTTCGTTAGGCATCGGTTCGCCTAAAACGTTCAACTTATTCTCGTTGATATATTTGAACAGATTTTCGGAAACCAACTTGTTGACTTCTTCAACCAGTACATGTTTTCCATACATCTTCTTCACCATACCCATCGGTACCATTCCCTTACGGAAACCCGGTACATTTGCTTTCTGACGGAAGTTGCGCAGGCTCTTTTCAACCTGTTCAGCATAGTCAGCCTTCACTATTTCTAATTTCACAATACCGCTAACGGCATCAATGTTCTTAAGCGAAACGTTCATTCTGAATGATTTATTTAATTAATAGTCGTATCGAATTTTAGGCTGCAAAATTAGAGTTATTCTTTTAATCTCGCAAATTGTTTACTTAATTTGTTATAAGTAAGCCAAAATTAGACACATATTAATTTTTTCAATCCAAAATCTTGTATTTCTAAAATAAATGTATTCCTTTGTAATGTGAAAGGGGATTTACCTTGAACGTAAATAACATTGTTTTTTATTTCTTCATTTACTTGTTACTTGTCGATTTATCTATCACTGTTACGAAATTCCGGTTTATTACTTTCATCAGTAACAATTTTATTTTTTAATTATTTCTATTTTTATGAACATTTACATTGGCAACCTGAACTATCGTGTTCGGGAAGAAGATCTGAAACAAGTAATGGAAGAATACGGAGTGGTAGATTCTGTAAAGATCATCAAAGACCGTGAAACAGGTAAATCAAAAGGCTTTGCTTTTGTTGAAATGCCTGATGATGCAGCAGCTAAAAAAGCTATTGGAGAATTGAACGAGGCTGAATTCGAAGGTCGTCAGATGGTTGTAAAAGAAGCCAGACCAAAAATGTAATTCATTCTTTCCTGAAGAAATAAAAACTTCTACCTATATTTGGGCAGAAGTTTTTTTATGTCCGTACATTAATATTATAGATATGGTATTAAAAGGTATATATGCCGGTAAACCGGCCATGTTCCAGTTATGGCTCCTGCTGGTCAGTCTTTTGTTCGGAGCAGTCCTGTCATCCCTGATCGGAACGGGAATCTTTGTTTTGTCACACGGTGTATCCGTCAATATAACGCAATACCCCGATATGATGCGAATGATGCAGTTGTTGTCAGCCATCGGGACTTTCCTGTTCCCGGCACTGGCGGTAGCCTGGCTGTGCAGTGCGGACCCGGCCGCCTACCTTTGTATAAAGCGTAAAGTGGATACCAAAATCCTGCTGCTAGCACTGGTCAGCATGTTCCTGATGTCCCCTGCGATCACACTGACAGCTTTGCTGAACAAACAAATGATACTGCCGGAGTTCATGGCCCCGGTCGAAAGCTGGATGAAAGCGCAGGAAGCCCTTGCCGAACAAATTACCAATACGCTTTTAGCCGGCGACGGTATGCTTACATTCCTGTCGAATCTGTTTGTCATCGCTATAATGGCCGGTATTACAGAAGAATTTCTGTTCCGTGGTGCCCTGCAACGGATTATAGGTCAATGGACATCCAATCATCATATAGTCATCTGGTCTGCCGCTATTCTATTCAGCGCATTCCATTTGCAGTTCTACGGGTTCCTTCCCCGTATGTTATTGGGAGCATATTTCGGTTATTTGTTATATTGGAGCAGAAACATCTGGATTCCGGTCTTCGCCCATTTCGTCAATAACGCTTTTGCCGTTATCAGCATGTCGGATATCCATCTGCGGGAGAATGAATTTATCACCGGAGATATATCCAACGCGAACCTGTTGCCTTACTCTGCATTAGCAGTAGTGACATTAGTCCTGTTCTTCTTATGCACCCGGCACATCAGGAGACTTTTGCAATAAAATAAGTTGAATTTATAAATCTTTTTTCCGCAGCACGAAGTCTTTCCCCAAATATTTTTCGCGTACGATCTCGTTTTCTGCCAATTGCTCTGCTGTTCCCTGGAAAAGCACTTTTCCTTCGAACAGCAAATAAGCACGGTCGCAAATGCTCAATGTTTCGTACACATTATGGTCGGTAATCAGGATACCGATATTCTTATGCTTTAACTTGGCTACAATCGTCTGAATATCCTGCACGGCAATCGGGTCGACACCGGCAAACGGTTCATCCAGCATAATAAACTTAGGGTCGATCGCCAGACAGCGGGCAATCTCGGCACGACGGCGTTCACCACCAGACAACTGGTCTCCCAGGTTCTTTCTAACCTTGTTCAATCCAAACTCAGCGATCAGGCTTTCCAGTTTTTCTTTCTGATATTCGGGAGTGGTTTCCGTCATTTCCAAAACAGAACGGATATTATCCTCAACCGTCATTTTACGGAAGATAGAAGCCTCCTGCGCCAGATAACCGATCCCGTTACGGGCACGTTTGTAAACCGGGAATTTCGTAATTTCCATATCATTCAGGAATATCTTCCCCTCATTAGGAGTCACCAACCCCACAGTCATATAGAATGTCGTCGTCTTTCCCGCCCCATTCGGTCCGAGCAATCCAACAATCTCCCCTTGTTTCACATTAATAGAAACATGGTTCACCACCGTTCGCGTTCTATATTTTTTCACCAGGTCCTCCGTCCGGAGCACCATCTGTTGTTCGTCTGCCATATCCTAATAATTTACGGGTACAAAGAAACGCAATTAATTAGTTTTCCACAAGACTATTATCATTTCTTACAATTCCATTACCACCAACTACCCAACCAACCGCTTTCATGACCACTTCTCCTATTTTATTAACCTAAAAATATTTTTTTCAACACACTGATTATAGCAAACAAACCGAAGATCAGAGGATTAAAGACACCCCAGCCACCCATTTCGCCAAAAGAAAACAGATTATATAAAGCCGTTAACGAACCGGAAGAAACGAACATGATTTTACGCTTTATCAGATCTTCATATTTAACCCAATTTTCTCCCGAATAACCGGAACTTCCTTCCGGGACATAAATAGCTTCCAATGAAAAACAATTCTCAAATACATTCTCTCCAAAACGGGCAGGTGCCTTTGATGAGAGAAAAGTAACATCAGTCAATTCGGAACAACATTGAAACACCTCTTTCCCAATCGCTTTCACAGAAGATGGGATTATAACTGAGGTAAGATATGTTTGGGAAAAAGCAGCACGTTCAATATCCGTGACAGATGCCGGAATTACAACAGATTTAAGAGCGGAATGGGAAAAAGAACCTGCACCAATCGTTTTCACGGAAAATGGAAGTTCTACGGAGGACAAAGCCGTTCCGTAAAAACCACCTGCTCCGATCTTCTCTAATTCCGATTTTTCGGCAAACGTCACTGACGATAATTTTCTACAATCAGTAAAGGCAGCCCCTCCGATTGCCGTTACGGAAGATGGAACCATTACCGACTCAAGAGGTGTTTTAGCAAAGGCACCCGCTCCAATCGTAGTAACCGAAGAAGGTATTGAGAATGAAGCCAGTGCTGTTTCTGAAAAAGCCCACTCACCGATCGCTTTTAAATTATCGCCACCAAACGTCACCAACGTCAATCTCCTGCAATACCTGAAAGCCCCCTCCCCAATCGTTGCAACAGAAGATGGAATCATAACTGAATGAAGCCTCGTCCCGGAAAAAGCCCCAGCACCAATCGTCCTCAAATTCATGTCTCCCGTAAAAGTTACAGACGAAAGTCTCTTACACTCCGTAAAGGCAGCCTTTCCTATAGTAGTTACGGAAGCCGGGATTACAACCGATTCCAGAGACGTCTCACAAAAAGCCCATTCACCAATTTCCTTTAGCTTCTGGTTTCCGGCAAATATAACCGACGACAGATTATAGCAATATCTGAAAGCAGCCTTTCTGATCGCGGTAACAGACGCCGGTATTACAACAGACTTCAGGGCTGTTTCATAAAAAGCATACTTACCGAGCGTTCTCAACTCCGAATCTTTAGCAAACACTACAGATGACAAATTGCTACATCCCGCAAAGGCTGCCCCACCTATCATCGTCACCGAAGCAGGAATCGTTACCGACCCGACACGCGGCAAATCTTTAAATATCAAACTCGGAATAACGGGAACACCCTCTTCTATATAAATTTCAGTCACTGCCCTTTTATCATTTTCACTGGCATTCTTCTTCCAATCGGCATAACCGCCATACATCAGAATAGTCAGCTTCCCATCCTGCAACTCATAACCGAAATCTTCCGCTGACAGGCTCCCCATCGAAAGCAACAACAAAGCAAATATCCAGATACAGTGTCTCATAATCATTTCTTTTCTGGTTAACAATTTATCATTTTTGCAAGATACACACTTATACGAACAATCCGTGATCCAAAGGATTAAAGTTATTTAAATCCGTTAGGATTTCCGTAACAGGCAAACAGAACATTTCCCATGCTAATTACTAATAACTCATTCCAAGAAGTTATAACATCATAATTTACCCTCGTCTGATTAAAAATGCACTCTCATAGTGCAATACAAACAAAAGTATCTATTTTATCCGTCGCAATTTTCGTAGCAGACAGATTAAAATGATCAAACCAGGAATTAATATCCACCAGACAATCCGGCTCGTTTTTCTTCTGGTCACTTCCTGCTCGACGGAGACGGATGAAGTAACACCCTGCTCATTAACCGTATTGGCAGACACAGACACCAACTCTGTCGAATCTGCCATTCCCCATTCTTCAGTAGCATATACAATACGTTCTACATACTGTTTACCGGCACTGTCGGGTACGGAAAGAGAGACTTCCTTCAAACGAGACCACCCCCGCAACTGCATCCCCCGATTATAATGCAGGCAAGAAGTGTCCAACCGTGTATACGATATCGAATCCCTGAACGAACGAAGTTCTCTCCTGCTTCCGGGATTACGCGATGCACAGCCGGACAATCCTGCTATAAGTAATAAAAAACAAATACCACCTCTCATTTGATAATCACCTGGCGACGGTTCTTCCCCGTCAATTTCAATGACAAATGAATAAAACCACGGCGACGGTAATAAATCGCCTGATCAAAATTCAACCGGCTTTGCTGTAAAGCCTCCAGCAAACGACAACTGCCGAACGTATAAATATCCGCCGCCTCCCCTTTCAGATGCAGGGAATCGGCGACACCACCCACCAGATGATTCAATTCTTCACAACGATACCCACTGGAGATATGCATCCCCATAGGACAATCCGCATACTCCCGAAGCGGCTCCAATAATTTTCTAACCAGATTTCTGATTGCACGCTGCGCTTCCAGTGGCGGCGTATTGTCCAGGCCCTTCTCCACAGCAACCGCACTGTAGATAAACTCCCCCATGTAAAAATGATCACTGATCCAATCCGGATGATTTCTTCTCCACTTCATTTGTTCCGACGTCAAAGGTTCCTCTATTGCATATTGACAAAATTTCGTTTTCATTCTTTTCTTATTTTATATGAATAATCCACTCCAAACAAGGCTCCGGCAAACGTACTGATCTCCCCGAAAGCGACTAAAACGCTATTATGTATTTCCCCTGTCGGAGCCACCCAAAAACCGGAAAAGATCAGGATAAGACCGGCTGCACAAAGCAGCACGGCCATTACCAATTGAACATTCATTCTTTTCATCCATCATCGAATTACTCGATTTCCGGACGATCCTCACCACCTCCGGGATTCTCCGTTTTTTCAACTTCCGGAGTAATCAAAGAATAACCCATCGTTTTCTTAGTCTCACGCAAATCAAACCCGGGAGTGAAAACAATCTTCGGAGCACGAATCATACTTGCAGAGAACTTCTTTTTATCCTCCACGCCCTCGCTTCCGACCGTAATACGGAAATTACCGAATTCCCCCAACTGAACAATACGACCATCCTGCAATTCCAGATCCAGAATATAATTCAGATTATCCAGTACCGCTTTCACATCCGCACTCGATACCGTACTTCTAGCAGCAACCAACTTGCATAAACGTCTGATATCCGTAAATCCCGTACTTTTAGATACCGCATAATACAACTTCTTGGAACCTTTGACTCCCGGTTCCGACGGGCGCAGAACCAACTTGTAACCTTGTGCCATAATTAAAAATGTTTTTAAGTGAATAATTAAGTACAACACAAAGATACGGCGGTAAAAAAGAGGCAATAAGCAATAAGAAGAGGAAGCTAAAACAATATAATCACATAAGAATCAAGTTGTTGATCTTTTAAACGATCAAGAAAGAGATTATAATCCCGGTTCTTACTGCTTTTCTGAAACGCCCATATTTTATATTCTTTAAATATAAACTTCAGCTTAACTTTACTTTCTCAATCAACTCAAACAACTCAACCAGATCATCCGTATCCACCTTGGCGTACCTGATTTTGTCAGATAATCCCTTGACTTCCAAGTCCATCTTAAACCCTAGCAAAAAAGAAAAAGCCAACTTGGAATAAGAAATCTTATGCTTTTTAGACGGTCGCTCAAACAGATTTAATATTTTCACAAACAACTCTTTATCTTTCAGATCGTACAGGAATTCCCCCAGAACCGTATCCTTGCGAACAAACTCCACAAACTGCTGTCGTTTACTCTTTATCAATGCGACCAAAAACTCACGATAAGCAACATTCAGGTTTCCCCACTCAGAGAAAGCCAACCCGAAAGTACCTTTCACAAAACCGGCTTTTTCATTCTCCGGAAGATTTATCACTATTTCATTAAAATGCTGGACGGTAGGCTCGGCACCCAGCTGTGCCATCAGTAACTTTTTCATACGAATCCGGGAAGGGGATTGTTCATCCTTCCCGGCTCGAAAGCCACTAAACGAGACAAAAGAGACAACAAAAAAACTTCAGAACCCTTCTTTCAGTATCTTTTTCAGTGGCTGGAAGAAACGTTCTATCAAACGTACATCATCAGTTACAATTTCGGCTGTGGCTTTCATTTCATAAGAAACAGGCAGATTCTTCCTATAATTGGTGGTCAGTCCGTCCGGGAAGGCAATCTCCACCATATAATTGTCTTCCGAAGGCACCAGCGAAACTGACGACAAACGCCCGTTCACGATACCGAATTCCTGATCCGGGAAATTCGTAAACCGCACAATCACTCGCTGTCCGGCCTTCACCTTTCCGGACCGCTGAATCGGCAGTAAGGCCCGCCCGATCCAGGTCTCCCCGCCCTCAGGCACCATACGGGCAAAAATATCTCCCGCCGACAAATACAGGTTCGGAGCCCCTTGCACAAGCAACTGAACCTTTCCATCCGACGGCGCCACCAGGCAGTAAGACATCTCCCAGACACGGATCGCCGCCAGTAACTGTCCGACCGAAGCCCGGTAATCGCGGGCAGAAATATCTTTCGATGCCAGACTCATATAAGCCGGCTGAATATCCCCCAGCAGCCACACATCCTGCAACAGATAATAGCTCAGACGTTCCGGCTGCTCCTGATAACGTGCCAACAACTTCTTCAGCCGGAACACATCCTCCGTCCTGGCCGGGTTCTCAACCACCGCCAACGGAGCACCCATCTTTACCTCCTGTCCGTTAAACACATAAAGCTCATTTATCTTTCCCGACGAGCGGGCCACCACCTCCGCCACCGGATGCCGGCTTGTCAATGTCATCTCCGTCGTGATCACATCCGGATATCTAAAGAAATAGCTACCCACCAAAAGCGCCAGCACCACGATAAACAAGATCGTAATCCCCCACCGCACAATCCAGGCCGGGATCTGCCCCATCACCTCCTGAACCTCTTCGCTGCGTAATTCTATTTCTTTTCCTTCCATTGTTTCGATTATTAATTACCCAAGAACAGTATAAATCTGATCCATTATTGTAGATTCATTAAACAATTCAGCCCTTTCCAATGCCTTGTTTCGTAAATCATCCCTTAATGCCACATTTTCTATTACAGCTTTTAAAGCCTTATACAACAGAAACTCATCTTGTTCTGTTAGCAAACCATATTTTCCCTTGCCTAATATTTCTTCCGAGCCAGCATTCTTCGTTGCAACAACCGGTAACCCCAGACATAAAGCCTCACAAATTACAAGGGGAAAACCTTCAGACAAAGAAGAGGAAACAAAAACATCTGCTTCTTTCAAAAAAGGTATCGGATTTTTATGATACCCTCGCAAGAAAACAATATCATCTAATGAAAACTCTTTGATCAGTTCTTCCAACTTTACCCTTTGTTCACCTTCTCCAACAATCCATAAATCAAAATCTAATCCATCCTCAACTAAACGTCGAACAGCTTGTATCAATAACAAATACCCCTTTACCGGAGTCAATCTTCCAATACTACATAATGTAAATTTCCTTTTCGTTATACCCACACAATCCCATTTGCTCAAGAGTTCCGACCGATCAATAAGATTATAAATTACTAATAATTCAGATTTAGCATCTCCAAACAACTTAATATACTGCTCCTTTACATTATCACTCACAAAAACGATTTTATCCATTCTTTGAAAAATGCTATATTCATGTTCATCATTTTCATAATATCGCTTTGTCCAATGATAATTACACAAATCTGCATGAACCCAAGCTACCTTAACAGCAACGCTACCCCTTTCTGCAATATATTTTACCGCCAGTCCTTCCAAAAAAGCAATCTCTATGTCATAAAATCGGTTTTTAACTTTTTCACTGCCCGGAAAGAACCACGAAACCTCCTCCGGTATATCTGCAAAATAAATTCCTTCTTCAAATAGGACTAAAAGGTCAACGGCATATTTCTCATAATCAAATCTTTTCAATATATCGATCAATAATTTTTCAGCACCGCCACCTCCTAATGTATCGATACAAAACAATATCCTGATTTTACCATCCTTCAAATGTATCTCTTCTTTTTCTCTAATATGACTATATACATTTCGAACAAGTCCTTTACACTCCTCAAAAGTCAATTTATTACTATTCTGTAATTCAACTGCACTATTCAAAAAATCAAAATAAGCAGGATCAAGCTCAATGATCTTATTCATTAAATAATCCAGATAACAACACTGGACATATCTTAGATCTACCCGCCGTAAACTCGGATCAGCAAATAAAGACACATTTTCCCCTGTTCGAATATCCAACAACACCTCCGGAATATTGGCAAAAAGATATCCCTTCATTATTAAATCAGTCCATATCTCATAATATTCCACACATTCATGTCTCTGTATTTTCCCTAAACACGTTTTTAGAAACTCTCCAAAAACAGACTTGCGCATTATCACCGACTGAGTATATATAGCTTTAGAAAACAACATCTCAATGACAATATCATTATGCCGTACCTGATAAAAATAATTTACTCCGGAATTTCCATTTTCCGTAACCCAGGTACCACAAACATCAACATCTCTATGGTCCTCCATAAAAGAAAATTGGGTATGAAGTTTCCTGGGAACCATTAAATGACCAGCATCCATTAAAACAACATATTTCCCCTTTATGCTTTCCATTACCTGCCCCCATACTCCCGGTTCTTCAAATGATACAACATTCAAAATTCTCAAACGCATATCGATTGTATCCATACCATCCAGAGTATCCTCGTAATTAGCCCCTTCCTTCAACACAAGAAGTTCAAAATCTGAAAACGATTGCATAAAGACATTATTCACAGCTTCCTGCAAATACCTATTTCCATCATCTACTTTCAGAATAATACTAATCTCCGGCATATCAATACATTTTACGAACCCAATTCCAATTGATTCTTTACCAACTTATAATATACACCCCGTCGTGCCGTCAGTTCCTCATGCGTCCCTTCCTCCACGACCTGTCCTTTATCCAGTACCACTATATTATCCGCATCCCGCACCGTACTCAGCCGGTGAGCCACAACAACCACCGTCCTTCCTTTATAGAACTGATGCAGATGTTCCATAATCTCACGCTCATTATTGGCGTCTAATGCATTCGTTGCTTCATCCAAAAAGATAAATTCAGGATTCTTATATACAGCACGTGCAATCAGGATACGTTGCCGCTGTCCCTGGCTTACACCATTTCCTTCCATACCTATTTTTGTGTTATAGCCCAATGGTAGCGAATCAATAAAATCCCGGATATTAGCTACAGTCACAGCATGCAACAACCGTTCTTTATCGATCACTTCCGCACCTATAGCGATATTCTTCGCTATCGAATCCGAAAAAATAAACCCATCCTGCATCACACATCCCGTACGGGCACGCCATACATGCGGATTCATATTCTTCAATGACAGATCACCTATTTTGATATTTCCCTTGTTCGGCTCGTAAAACCCAAGCAACAACTTTATTAATGTCGTCTTTCCGCTTCCGCTGGCCCCGACAATAGCCGTCACCTTATGCTGTGGGATCGTCAGATTAATATGTTCCAACACATAATCCCGGTCTGCCCCGTCATAACTAAAACTCACATCCTCGATCTGCAAAGCCTTGTTATCCGGTAAAGCATTTACTTTCAATGCTAAGGTCTGTTCTTCATCTTCCCGCTGATGGATCTCTCCTAAACGTTCCAAACTAATCTTTGCATCCTGAAACGAACGGGCAAAACCAATAAACTGTTCGATCGGAGCAGTCAACTGCCCCACAATATAGGTGAGCGACATCATCATACCAAGAGTCATCTCACCGGAAACAACAGCCCGGGCTGCGGTGAAGGAGATCAGGATATTGGTGGTTTGGTTAAAAAACACCGACCCGAGCTGTTGATATTGCCCTAAAGCTAACCCTTTAATACTTATTTTAAATAATTTCACTTGAATACGTTCCCATTCCCAGCGCTTTTCAGTCTCACAGTTATTCAGCTTGATTTCCTGCATGCCGGTTACCAATTGAAACAAATTACTCTGCTCACCGGCTGCTTGTGCAAAACGTTTGATATCCAATTCTCGCCTATATCTCATAAAAGCTAATACCCAAGCAACATACAAGCCATTCCCAAACAAGAACAATCCTAATATAGTAAGATCATAATATGCCAGCACAAAGCCGAATACAATAAAATTGACAAAAGAGAATAATGCACTAATAGACGAACCCGTCATAAACGATTCTATTCTGTTATGGTCTCCGATACGCTGCATAATATCCCCCACCATCTTCGTATCGAAGAAATGAAGGGGTAAGCGCATGAGTTTTGCCAAAAAATCAGAAATTAAAGCGATATTAATCCGGGTATTCATATGCAATAAAATCCAACTACGGATAAAGCCAACTGATAATTGCGCAACAAAAATTACTACCTGCGCAATCAGTATCAGGGTAATAAAACTTAGATTACTATCCCGTATTCCTGTATCCACCAGGCTTTGAGTAAGAAAAGGCATGATAAGCTGTAAGATACTACCTGTTAGCATTCCCAATATTAATTGGAAAAGCTCCCTCTTATAGGGAGTGAGATAACGAAAAAAGAAGGATAACTCTCTTTTCTTATCTTTTACATCTTCCTCTCGATCGTAAAATTCTGGTCCAGGCTCTAGTAATAGAGCCGTACCCGTATCTTTTCCCTCTACTTGTGTACTAAACCAACAATGCTCAAATTCTTCCTTCTCATAAACTAACCGTTTACTGGCTGGATCAGCAATATAATATTTACCGTTCTTTATTTTGTAGCAAACAACGAAATGACGTTGATTCCAATGAAGAATACAAGGTAAAGGTAATTCCGTATTCAATTGTTCCAACGTAACCCGAACTCCCATTGTACGAAATCCTATTTGTTCAGCCGCATCACTGATCCCCAACATCGATACCCCTTCTCTTGTTATGAATGCATGCTCACGCAGATATTGTAAAGAATAACTACGACCATAAAACTTTGTAATCATACGGAGACAAGTAGGACCACAATCCATAGAGTCCAGCTGAATATAATGAGGAAATTGACTTAGCATAAACAATTACAATTTTCTATAAACTTCGAGCATTTTTTGTTTGAATAATCCGATTTGAAAATTATTTATATACCGTTCATAAGCATTAATAGAATAAAATCTCCGTTTTTCATCATCTGTCAATAACTCAGTTATAGCAGCTCTCAACAAGTCTATCGACTTTTCACTGTCATTCTCAAAATATAAATCCAATAATATACCAGAAATACCATTTTCTATTATTTCGGCCATCCCGGTTGTATTATTTGCGATGACAGGTAAACCATGCATCATCATTTCAACCAACACATAGCCGAATTCTTCATAAATAGATGGAATTACTCCTATATCTGCAATTTCATATAAAGAATTAAGTTCCTCCTGATCTATAAATCCGGTAAATATAATATTTCGATTATTGGGATATGCATAATAAAGAGGCAGATCATAATTTCCTTTTCCTACAACCATCAAACAGACTTTCTCATTATTCTGAAATACTTTATTAAAAGCTCTTACAAGTAAAGACAAATTTTTATTATCGTCTAATCTCCCAACAAAGAGAATAATTTTTTCATCAGAGGAGATATGCATTCTTTGCTTTATGGATAACTTGTCAAGTTTTCGTATGCAGTGATCTGGTAGTGCATTATAGACTAGAGAAATCCTATCCGATGAGAAATTGAGATATTTACATAAAAAGGTTGAAGCATGATTAGCTACCACTACTAAATGATCACAATACTTACTCAATATTTCTATTTCTTCTTTCAATATATCGGAATAGACAAGTTCCTTTTCCGATAAGGAAATATTATTAGTAATATTATCCATTACCCTCTCTATTTCTTCCGGAGAGAAATAATCAATCCAACTGGCATAATGCCATGTCAATATAAATTTAAAATGAAAATATTCTTTTAACATCAAAAATAATTCAGTCCCTTTGCGATAATTCATATGAAGAATATTTTCATCATTGGGATCAATATAAGGATAAAGTATATAAAACACATTCCGATAATAATAATTAGATTTCTGATTTGCGCGAACAGCTGGTATATGAATATAACGAATATTGTTTTCAGAAACAATCTCAACACTCTCTTTCCGATTAAATAATGTAACCATTGTCACCAATATTGGTTCATCCTTCAATATACGAATAAGATTCTTCAAATAAGTACCAACACCAAAAACCGTACCATTAAAATTATTATCAAGTATATAAATGTGTTTCATATATTCATCAAATTTAAGCCATATCCGGCAAGCCCATTTTTTAACCCCAAAGACATACGATAAATACTATCAGTTATCTTAATTTCTTTTCCTTTTAGAAAATCAGGCAATGAACATATGCAATCTTTCATAGGTTTATCCGAAAGAAAATCAATATATTGGAAGAATACATCTTTTACAGAAAGATTATGCCAGGCATTGTAATTATTTTTTATCACATATAATAAATCTGATAAGAACAAAGAATCAAATGGTCTCTGATCACCTTGTTGTATCATTAATCGTGAATTTACATAATACACAAGTCCGCCCAAACCTCTATCGAAATCAAAGTCATTTATCCTACGGACATCATATCTCATTAAGTTTTGATCCAAATCGAATAATACGTCATTTACGTCACCGGATAAAAAATGGTGACACAACAAATAATTCACTCCCCAGCCAATTCCGCTTAATCCAATTTCGAAATTAGAAGAAAAAGAATTATCCAAATCTTCAAAAATCTCTTTTATCAAAGAATGTACTAAATCCAAATATACATCTTGATTACTATAACGAGCATAATGCGCAAGAAAAATAGAGACACCCATTTTCCCTCCGTATAAACCCACATCAGACAAACTGCTTGTATTTAGAATCAGCACATTTCTTATTTCTTCTAATCCCTGTTCTTTCTGCATCTCGGGAACTATTCTTTATAACACAAATTTTGCTTATTCAATACCAACTCGTAATTTGAAGGAGATGGGCATAACCACTGATACTTACAATCAGAGCAAGGTTGTTCCGAACGGGTTCTGAACCATAGATCACCGTTTACCAATTCGTATCGAATCAATGAATGGATAGAATCCGTAGCTATTTTTCCGCAAGAAGGGAAATTTATATTCACAAAAACAGATCCTTGAGGAGAAACAGTAAACTTTCCAAAATCATTTGCATTTATAAGTTGATTTGCAAATATCTGACGTTTATTCAGACTAGTATTTCTAATATCTTCCTCTGTCAGAAAAACAAATTCAGAAAAGAAATCTAAATTATCTCCTGTAAAAACAGGCTTCACACTATATTTGTCCAAATGATACCGTTCTATTTGTTCCTGAACTATATAATATTCATCTTTTGAAGCAACATAAAAATTCCATTTAACATGTAATTGCTTTTCAAGCACATTAGTTACAACCGATTCCTTTAACGGATGTTCCCGATCTACTATAATTACATATTCAAATTGTTCTGCTAAAGCAACTCTATATCTATCCTGAAAATCTTCCAGCTGGGAGCAAGAGACATAAAGACTTTTCATTGCATGAATTCGATCTAATGCATCCAACAGTTTATTCCATTGGGGATATTGAAAAATATTATATCCGCATATATGTATATTAGAAATGGAAGAATTAGCAATATACTTTAAAAAAACACTTAATGTCGTATAGTCTAATTCCTCACCTTTATCCAAAAAATAAGGAAATTGTTTAGCATACAGATTATCACATAAACCTGTTCCATTCACATAAATAGTCAGTTCATGTAAATAAACCATATAATTTTCAAAAGCAACCATTTCCGGTCTTTTCCTGAACTTTTCTTTTGAGCGTTGAACTCCAGGAAAAGGACAAAAAGAAACAGGAGGCTCTGAATTTTCATTTTGAGATATCAAATCAACGCATTCGGCTTCTAGCAAAATATTTACAACACTACATAAATTATTGCTATTCATATCCTCCTCTGTCAATTCAACCACATACAAATTTTCCGGATTCACCAATAATTCATATAGTTTATCAAACTGCTCAAAAGTCTCAAACTCCCTGATTTCAAAATTATCAGAATTATAAACGAAGACAGAAGTTCCTTTTTTCCATATAAAGACATCAGGATTAACAACTAGCCAATATTTTTTCATTTCCATATCCTTAATAAATTGATAATTCTTCCATAATTCGCCGATACAATTGAGGATTTTTTCGCAAATATCTCTTTTGACTCAATACAAATTGATCAAACTCTTCCTTATTCATAAATCCATGACAAACTCCCCCTTCTTCCAGATCAGAGATATAGAACATACACTGTTGACAAAATTTATTTCTATAACATTTATTACATTGCTTCTCTATCTTTTCAAAGACAGTATTGTAGAATAATGCAATCTTATCAAAATCTAATACCACTTTTTCTTCATCAACCATTCCTAACACATACTTCTGATCAATACGTTCACACGGTAATATTTTACCATTAACAGTCAAAAATATTTTTTTAGAAAATGGCAAACAAGTACCGGTAGGTATATAAGGAATTTGCGATTTATCCACTAACAAATCCGTGTAATATTTATAAAGATTACCACTAAACTGTTCCAAATATAAATAAAGCATCTTTGTATCAGCTACATCATAAAACATTTCATTAATAAGCTGTGGATAATTAGACAATGCGCGATAAAAGTCAAACTGTTTACTTTGAAACACTTTCGAGAATTCATTTCGTTTATCCTCCCTTATTCCACTCGTATTTAATTCTGACAACATGCTGATTTTTCCAAACTCATGCTTCATAAACCGATAAATATCAGTAGTATTATTGCGATCGTGGAGTACTGAGTTAAAATTCACATTCGTTTCAAAGTAGTCCGGATATTTTTCTTGTAACAGTTTCACATTTTTGAATACCCGATCAAATGAATTTGTTCCATGATGATCTACACGATACCCTTGTGACTCCCTATCCCCATCCAAACTAATTAATAAAGAGAACTTATGCTCTACCAAATAATCCATATATCGATCCAAAAGGATCGCATTGGTTGTCATGGAATATTTAATATCCAAATAATCAATATAAGTAGTTTCCAGATATTCTTGAATCTGCTTAATAAAAGAAATATTCAACAAAGGTTCTCCACCATAAAAACTGACAGTCAAAACACGATTATAAAAATCTACATTAGAATCTTTCCACAATGAGAAAAGATAATCAATCAGCAACTTTGCTTTTTCAAACGGCAAATTTTGCTCTTCTCTTTTATCATAGCTGCCATAGAACTCTCCATAACCACAATATTTACATTTCAAGTTACAGCTATCTGTCACTTCAAAAACGATTTGCCGCAAATTTAATAACTGCTGCTTTATCGTATCAGATGTTAGTTTAACAAATTCCATATTTCTAACTATTTTGACTTTGCTTTTATAGTACACTTTTCTTTAATTTCATCAATATCAGTACTTGATCACCATCCTCCTTCATTTCCGGAAGCATCTTTTTCAATTCTTCCTGCTGTTCCAAATTGTGAACATTCTTACGTTTCTCAAAATGCTCTTTACTCAAAAGTTCTTTCATCTGATACGATTCAATATAACTTACCCAATAGTTCCCTTCCGAACTCATTATCATCGGATAAGCATCAACCCCACCATCCAGATCATTGTAAAAACCTAAATTGTTTATTGGAATATTAGGATCTCTATTTTCATCTGCTACATAATCATAAATAACAGAACACGAATTATTTAAATATTTATCATGTATAACTATATACTCAACTCCTTTTTTACGTAATTTTATAATAAAATATCGCAATGTCTCATAAGCAGGATTCATTATGAATATAGAATGATACATTACATACTCACGCTCTTCTCCATATGACCATAGTTTTGATAAATCCGGTTTATCATCTCCATAATCCAACAAATATCTAGGCTTCACCTTATTATCAATCTCAGTAAATATTGTATCCGCCAAGCCACTAGGCACTAAAAGATTACTACCTTTAAACCGAGTCATCTGATAATTAAACATCAGTCCAGCATATTTATCCTTTTTCGTGTCCAGTTGAGTATGTTGAGAAGGCGTATGATCAAGCATCCTCCCTAGCGTATCTAAAACACCATAGCCGTATAAACGATCTTTTAGAGGCTCCATTTTATAGGTATACGTTTCTGATATAGATACAAAATCATCATTATTATAAAACATATATGCTGCCCTATATTTATCTGTATCGGTTAAAATACTAAACATTTTTTTTAAGAATTTTCCCTCATAATCAAAACGGAACATAGCTCCCATTTGAGCAGAATACAAATAAACATATTTATTTTTTTTATCTATTGATACATTCGAAATATTTGCCAGTTCTCCAGGACCTCCTCCAATTCTTCCTATAGTACGTAAAAACTCGCCTTTTTTATTAATTACAAGCACCCTGTTATAATCACCTATAAAAAACAAACCACTTTCTTCATCATAATCATAAATTTGAAAAAATTTAATACCGTATTTATTCGGAAGTTTCAAAGGTATATATTCTATACTATCAACAAATGAACTTAAAGTAATTGTATTATCTACATTTTTAATTGCCTCTTGCAATGAAACTTTTACAGGATAACTAACGTTTCTGTTCAAAGAGTCAACCTTTACTTCTTCTTGAGGTGAGCTTGTTTTAGAAGTACAACCTATTAAAACAACTAATAAGATTATTACAGATTTCTTCATTTTGAATTATTATAAACAATTTAAATTCAAGCTAAAGCCAAAGCAAAAATATACATATTTTTACTTTGGCTTCAAATAAGGACTAATTCAGTTCATAGTAAGAAAAATCTTACTACTTTTAGAAGCAAATTACAAGGATAATACATTATAAAAACAATTTACTAATGTGTTGGCTTAGTAGCAGGAACACCATCACCACATGCTACATTCCCCCCACCAGATTCAGTATAACCATTTGACACATTAGCATTATAATTCTCGCCTATACTTGATCCTTGTGCGTCTACGTAATTACATCCGCATCCACATTTGTACCCACCTCGCAAAGCATTCATTTGCCTTTGCTCCAACTCCCCAGCATTTAGCTGATTCAATTTTAAACGACTCAGTGTTTTCATTTTACTTAAATCTATATGTTAAACAATTCAGAAAGAAGACCTTTTGAATAAGCCTAAAAAGCATCTCAAGTCAACATTACAATATTAACCATTCCCATCCAATCTATCAAACAAATTTCAGTTCAAGTTCCCGAACGCATGATTTATGGTGCTGAACGCATTCTTTATACCGCAGACAAAAAAACGCAGCTCGAACAGCCTTTTCTCGACGTACACTAACTTTATATTCCGAACCTTTTGTCGACAGTCAAAGCACGGCACGATTATAAAAATCCACTTTAGAATCTTTCCACAATGAGAAAAGATAATCAATCAGCAACTTTGCTTTTTCAAACGGCAAATTTTGCTCTTCTCTTTTATCATAGCTGCCATAGAACTCTCCATAACCACAATATTTACATTTCAAGTTACAGCTATCTGTCACTTCAAAAACAATTTGCCGCAAATTTAATAGCTGCTGCTTTATCGTATCAGATGTTAGTTTAACAAATTCCATATTTCTAACTATTTTGACTTTGCTTTTATAGTACACTTTTCTTTAATTTCATCAATATCAGTACTTGATCACCATCCTCCTTCATTTCCGGAAGCATCTTTTTCAATTCTTCCTGCTGTTCCAAATTGTGAACATTTTTACGTTTCTCAAAATGCTCTTTACTCAAAAGTTCTTTCATCTGATACGATTCAACATAACTTACCCAATAGTTCCCTTCCGAACTCATTATCATCGGATAAGCATCAACCCCACCATCCAAATCATTATAAAAACCTAAATTCTTTATTGAAAGAGCAGAATTATATCCTTCACCTAACATGCTATAATCATAAAGAACAGAATATGATTTATTTAAATATTTATCATGTATAGCAATGTATTCAATCCCTGATTTACGAAATTTTGTAATAAAGTATCGTGCTGTCTCGTATGCCGGATTCATTATAAATATTGAATTATAAATAGCAGACTGACGCAACTGTTCATCAGATGACCATATTTCCGATAAATCTGGTTTTTCATCTCCGTAATCCAACAAATACCTAGGTTTCACTTTATTTTCAACCACTGTAAATATTGTGTCCGACAAACCACTAGATACCAAAAGATTACCACCTATAAAACGAGTCATCTGACCATTAAACATCAGTCCAATATATCTCTCTTTCTCCACATCCAGTTGAGTATATTGAGGAGGCGTACAATCGAGCATCTTCCCTAGCGTATCTAAAACACCATAGCCGTATAAACGATCTTTTATAGACTCTAATCCATAATGATAAATTTCCGATATAGAAACAAAGTTATCATTATTATAAAAAGTATGTGCTGTAAAATATTTTTCATTATCAGCTAAAGCACTAAACATTTTTTTCAAAAAATTCCCTTCATAGTCAAAACGAAACATAGATCTCATCGTAGATGAATACAGGTAAACATATTTATTTCTTTTATCTATTGATACATCCGTAATACATGCTAGTTCTCCAGGACCTCCTCCAATTCTTCCTATAGTATGTAAAAATTCACCTTTTTTATTAACAACAAGTACCCTGTTATAATCACCTATAAAAAACAAACCAATGTCCTCATCATAATCATACATTTGAAATCTACTTATGGCATATTTATTCGGAAGTTTCAAAGGTATATATTCTATGCTATCAACAAATGAACTTAAAGTAATTGTATTATTTACATTTTTCATTGCCTCTTGCAATGAAATTTTTACAGGATAACTAACGTTCTTGTTCAAAGAGTCAACCTTTACTTCTTCTTGAGGTGAGCTTGTTTTGGTTGTACAGCCTATTAAAACGACTAATAATATTATTACGGATTCCTTCATTTTAATCTATTATTAACAATTCAAGTTATAACCCAAATCCAAAACAAAAATATAATACATCTCTGCTTTGGCTTTAAATAAGGATTAATTCAACCCTTGGGAAAATAAACTTTACAGTTACCCGTTCTTAATGCGTTGAAGCAGTTGTGGGAACAGCATCACCACATGCCTTATTTCCCCCATAGGATTGACTATAACCATGTGACACATTAGAATTATAATTTTGTTCTACTGTAATCCCATTGGTTTCCCAATAATTGCATCCACATCCGCAATTATACCCACCCCGCAAGGCATTCATTTGCCTTTGTTCCAATTCATCAGCATTCAACTGATTCAATTTTAAACGACTTAATGTTTTCATTTCACTTAAACTTATATGTTAAACAACTCAGAAAGCCTCCCGCTGAATAAGACTTAAAAGCATTTCAAGCCAACATTACAATGTTAAGCATTCCCATTCAATCCATCAAACAAATTTCAATTCAAGTTCCCGAACGCATGATTTATGGCGCTGAACGCATTCTTTATACTGTATACAAAAAAAATGCAGCTCGAACAGCCTTTTCTCGACGTTCACTAACTTTATATTCCGCACCTTTTGTCAAGAGTAACCAATATGAACCATTTTTAAAAAGAAGTTCAGACACATGATGCATATTGACAATAACTTGTCGACTTACTCTTATAAAGTAATTTTGCAACTGAGTTTCTACTGCGGTCAGACTTGCACGAACTAATACTTTTTCATTATTAAAAACTAACCAAATAAACGGTTTATCACATTCAATCGCAACCAAATCACGACAAAAGGCTGTTTTTAACCCTCCTTTATAAGAATAAACGAATGAATTATCTTTAATTTTTATCGTATCCATATAATTTAATTCTTTTATTTCCTTTATGACACAGGTTTACCAACTGAAGTTTCAAACATCCTCCAAGTCCGCACATACTGCATTAATGGTTCTTTATACATGCCACAGATTTTGAGAAATTCTTTACGGTTCTCTTCTTCCTGCTTAAAACTATTAAAACGGGAATTTTCATAGCGATAATGAAACAAGTGATATAAAGCTCCGACTGCACGCGAAACCGGTAATCCCACTATTTCCATTCGCTTGACACGCTCCATATCTTCCATTCCCCAACCGCAAAAATGTTCATTTTCTCCTCCTGCCTCCAAATAATAATCCTTATGTACAAGAAATGCACCACCGACAGAATGAATAAAACAATTTAAATGTTCTTTTTCTTTCAGAAATTCAATCAAACGGTTGTCACGAAAAACACAACTATCCTCCATTGAACAAAAATTGAAACGTCCGTCATAAGGAAAACTCATTACTGATTTCCCATTCCGAATATCGGCTATAGAAGAATCAATTTGATCGTCCGGCACTATCACATCAGTATCCCATATACCGACAATCGAAGTATCTGTTTCGTACAACAACTCATTCAGATATTTCGTCCGATAAAAAATGGGGTTATCATCTTTCACAAAGCGGTATGTCACATTCAGACAATTTCCAGGCACTCTATATTTGGAATCGTTATCAGCTTCCAATACTATTATTTTGCTCCGCTTACGTTTCGATAACTGATCTAAAACGACATCCAGGTTTTCCCGTCGTTCAGACGAATCGATACGGACCGGGATTACAAACGTAACAATATCATCTAACGGTTTATCTACATTATATATATGGACAATCTCTTTCTCACCCAATAAGCGCTTTGTCCTCTTCGGGAAGATTCCTAAAGCATCTATTTTTCGGATATCCTTCAATAAATAGTCATCGACTATTTCAATATCTCCCAGGCGATCCAGGAATTGGATCAGGTTTTGTTTATTAATAAGAGTAGCCGTGCCCTCTTCCGGAACATCTATCCGAAGTGTCAAATAATGTATCCAACCATATAAAGACTCTTTTTGCTCTTTATTCCAATTTATACTGAGAGCAGACAAACGCGTATCCAACTCCATCAGTATTTCATTTTCTTCACCTTCAGCAAATCCGTTACGCAAAATGTATATAAACCCGCATCCCAAACTACAAAAACTAGATTCCTGCCCTAAAGACGGAACAATTTCTATATCATTTCCCAATAATTGCTCTAATAACTCATCCGCTTGTTTTTCATAAATTACATCTCCGGTATAACTCGCATAAGTATACAATGCTATAATTCGTCCAATCTCCGGAATACCGACAGTCCATTCGTCCGGCGTTTGCTGATTGGCGTTCCTATAACGGTTTATAAATTCAATCTGATATTTTCGGCGTATATCATACGCATATGTTTTCTGTTCATCTCGATGTAATTGGGATATCTGAGACGCATGCCAACGATACATCATTAATACCTCTGGTAAGTTTTCTACTTTTCCTGCTAAAGAAAACCGTGACATCAAATCGTAATCAGAAGAATACACATATTTTTCATCATATCCTCCATACTTCCTCATCACATCAGTTCGAATCATCAGAGACGAATGCAAAGATACATTATCCTGTAGTAAGCCTATCATCAACTGCTCATGCGAAGATGGCAAAGTCCATTTCATTCCCGGAATAGAAAAATCAAGTCTTGTACCTAATATCCAAAGATCCGGACAAGCTTCCAAATATTGATATTGAAGTTCCAATCTTTGAGGATAAGCGACATCATCTGCATCCATGACACAAATATATTTCCCAACAGCAATTTCCAGTCCTTTATTCCGGGAAGGATAGTTCCCGACATTATATTCATTACAAATCAGAACAATACGTTCATCTGCATATGATTGAATAATAGCCAATGAATTATCTGTAGAGGCATCATCTATAATAATAAACTCAAAACGGTCAAAGGTCTGATGTAGTATACTATCTATCGCTTCATGAAGATATTTCTCTTCATTAAAAACAGGCATTATGACGGATATGTCGATCATGGTATTCTTTAGATTAGGCAGTTATTTTTAATATCCGATAATAAATCTGTTAAATCATGAGGGTGTGTTATAGTGAGACTTTTGCAACACCCTCATCAGAACAGGACTCGTTCATAAATTACGTGTTCACTACAGAATAAAATCACCCTGCAAATAACCGTATTTGTGACTCAAACGAACCTGATACATCCCGGTTATCTCACCCAACGTAAAATGAACTGTTTCTCCGGAAGATATGGTTATACATTCTTCAAGGATAACTTTCCCCTCGGCGTCTACCACTGTAATCGTTAAATCAGATAAGGAATCTGCACTATATATAGATAAAACAGATCCGTCTATGGATACCTCCGGTACTTTGGGAAAGATTGTTCGGATTCTATCATCCCCCCATTTTCCTTTTACATGAACATTGTCGCTAAAGGCTGTTTGCGGGAAGACTCCCGTTACCAAAATAGCCAAAATTAAAATCCAATAGTTTTTCATGGTAATAACTTTTTTAAATGTTACACAAAAGTAGAAGTGGCCAAAGATATTACCTAGTATTTTTGGTAACAAAGACGTAACAGCCTACAAAAAAGTCCTCATGAGCAACAATAAAGTAATCAAAATGACAAAATGAGAGTATCAAAATCCTGGGCCGTCCCCTGTTTGCCTGTCATTTTTTTATACAAGCGTTTTCTTCCGAGAGATATTGCCTGACTGGTCTTCGCCAATAATACAGCCATACGACTTACCGGAATTTCCAACTTAGTCAAACAGCATATCTGCAAATCCTGTTCTGAAATTTGGGGATACATCATTTTTATCTTATAGGTAAAATTCAAATACAATATGTGATCAATCCACTTAACCACTTCCAACCACTGTTCAGAATCCAACTTATCCCATTTTGAACGCAACCCTCTATACAAATCGGAAGTAAGAAAGATTTTATATTGTTCCTCCTTTGTAATCGGGAAATCAGTCTGATCAACGGTCTGTTCATTCTTTATACCTTTCATTATATCCAATTCCATTTTCAACCCATTCGCCAGTCTCGTTTTTTGTTCCAACTCTAAAATTGTGGCATTCCGTTCAGCTTGATATTGCTTGCTTTCTCGGGCCTGCTGTTCCTGAAGGCGTAAATATTGTTTTTTTTGTTCTTTCTTTTTCTCCTTTATACTAAAAACTAGAATAACCGCTACCAATAGAAATAAAATTGTTCCTCCTAAAAACGAATACATATAAATCGTTTTACGGTCTGCCTCCTTTCTGTAATATTCTTTTTCTCTTTCAACAAGCAGGTAATCATACATACTTTGCAGTCGGGTTAAAGTTTCCTTATAGGTCAATCTGTCTGTCGAATCACGAAACGCCTCATATTGTTCCTGAAAAACGACATAAGCGTCCAGATTTCTTCTGGCTTTTTCCAACTGTGATAACCAATAGTAAGTATCCTTCAATGTATAAATATCAGTACTTTTCCGACAAAAAGACAAATAATGGTAAGCAGAGTCCATCTTCCCTGATTTCAAATACAAATCACCTAAAGTTAAATTTACCAGACAGGAATCATCGGCTATCTCTATTTGCGAATAAGCTTTCCAGGCATAAGTCAAACCGGTCTCAGTATCTCCAACTCGCCCATACGCATCTGCCAATTCATTAAGCATATAAAATTCATGTGAACCTGAAGTATACAACAAGGCTTTCGAATAATAGACTATCGCACTATCCAATCGGCTCTCGCACACATGAATACGAGCAATATTCCGGAAAGTCACAGATAAGCTGACCGTGTCTTCATCTCTTAAAAAACAATCAACAGCCTCTTTTTGAAAAGCCATCGCTGGTTGATAAAGCTCCTGATAAGTATATAAAGTTCCTAGATTGGCACACAATCTTCCTAACAAATAAGGATTATTCAATTTCTTTCCTACTTCATAGGCTTTCAAGTAATATTCCTGTGCTTGAAGAGCATCATTCAAATCATAGAATACATTTCCACAATAATAATAAGCCTGCATCTTCCGAGCCTTGAAGTTTGTCTTTTCATAATATTTGACTGCAATTTGTATCAAAGAGTCGGATGTATGTTCTATTCGTTTTTTATCTTGTGCTTGCGTATACAACAAACACCAAAGCGCATTTTGCGCCTCTGACATATCTTCCCGATATGTTGTTATACTATCTAAAAGTAATAACGCGCTATCCGGCTTTTCATTCATATATTCCTCTGCCTTTTTCAATAAAGGAGAGACATTGGTACTTCTACTACAAGCTACCAGACAGAAAAGTAGCAAAAGATTTAGTATTAGCTTAAGTCCTTTTGACATATGCAACTGTTTTATAGGACGCAATATAGAACTTTATTTTCAAAAGATCACAAAAAAATCAATACATTTACAAAAAAATTATACAATGAGTACTTCATGTCCTTTTTTATCTATAATAGTTCCGATATATAATGTCGAAACGTATCTGGAAGAGTGTTTGAACTCCTTGATCAACATACGGATAATTTCAAAGGAGATTATTTTGATCAATGATGGCTCTACTGATCGGTCCGGTGAAATTGCAGAGAAGTTCGCTTCTTCTCATTCCTGTATTAAGCTCTTTCATCAACCGAATCAGGGATTGTCGGCAGCACGTAATAAAGGATTGTCTGAAGTGCAAGGGGAATATATAATGTTTATCGACAGCGACGATTGGATAATAGAAGGACAGACCGAAAAAATGTTCTCGGAAGCTATCGGTTTTCACCCCGACATAATAATGGGAAATTCCGTTTGCTATTATCCTGACGGACAAACCGGGACCTTATTTAATCCAATCCCATCCCATTTATGCCATACCTGCCTGACAGGAAAAGAGTGTTTTTCAGAATTAATGAAACACGGGGCTTTTCCTCCGATGGTTTCTAATTACCTATACAAAAAGGACTGGCTAAACAAGCAAACATTGTATTTTGAGAATGTTGTCCACGAAGACGAACTCTGGACTCCTCAAGCTCTTTGCCTTGCAAAAAGCATTTACATCACCAACATTGATTTTTACGGATACCGGCAACGGGAAGGTTCTATCATGAGGACATTAGTCACGTCCAAACGCGTACGAGACCTTATCTATATAGCTAATCGTTTGATTCGTTTTGCATCGGGATACCGTTTCAATGGCCCGGACCGGGAAATGAAAAGCGAACTATACGCAAAAGCTTATATGTTATATAATTTAGCTTTCTTATCACTGGCCAAAATCAAAAATGGTAATTTCACTTTACCGTCACATGCATTGTATACCATTTTTAAAATATACCACCATCTCTCACCACTCTCAAAAAAGAGGATTTACCGTTATTACAAAAATGCCCAGAATAATTTGAAGAGTTATTTAAAATGGAAGATATCTTACTGGGCGGAGAAATTATCTCCTGAAATAATAAAAAACAAACATATTATATTGATATATAATACGATGTGGGATACTCCTCTAAACATTCCCGTTGAGCAGATACCGGAAGACTATAGATTCACGACTGACAGGCAGTATTATTCTCAGGCACAAACAGTTATTTTCCACTTACCGACATTAATCAATGAATTAGAAAACGACCTGGAAAAACCTGAAGGACAAATATGGGTTGCCTGGACATTGGAATGCGAAGAAAACTACCCGTTCTTCAAAGATCCGGAATTCACGGAGCTTTTTGACTACCGGATTTCTTATCATCAAACGGCAGACGTCATACAATCGTATTTGCATGACAATTTTATTCCTTTGATGAAACAACCAGTCGACACAAAGGAGAGAGCCAACAATATCTGTATGCTTATATCCAGCCCGATCAACCAAAGTTCGAGACAGGAATACCTGAAAGAACTTATGCGGGAAATACCTATAGATTCCTATGGAAAACTATTCAATAATAAGAAAATGGATCAGGATAACGGAAGGGAGTCCAAAATCAATTTATATAAACAGTACAAATTTGTTATTGCTTTTGAAAATGCCTGTGCAACCGATTATGTAACGGAGAAATTCTTTGATCCGTTGATCGCCGGAGCGGTTCCCATCTATTTAGGCGCCCCTAACATCAACGAGTTCGCACCTGGAGAGCATTGTTTTATCCATGCAAATGACTTTAAATCCCCTAAAGAGTTAGCCGATTATATAGAAGAATGTTACAATAATGAACAGGAATATCAATCTTTTTTCCAATGGAAACAAAAAGACCTCCGTCCTCAATTCATAGAGAAAGCCCAATTACAAAAAACAGCTCCCTTCATCCGCTTATGTGAACTTATTTGAAAGAATATCATTAATATATGCTATCTCCGGTACAATTCCTTCCATTCCGTATTATATTTGTATTCGTACGTTTTTACGTTTGATATATATCAAACGAATAAAACACATATATGCTTCTTTCGTTTGATGATTGATTTCCTTTCGTTCAATGATTATTGAATGAATGGTTGTACGGGATGAAAATTTGTTTTGGCTGGTATTAATTTAAAACAAGATAGTAATGAGTTTAAAATTCGGATGGTACAAGACACCGGTCCCGGGAGACAGGGAAGACAAAAAGATTCCGCATGCACGGATCATTTCACAAGGTACGCTCGACACGAAGTATATGTGCAAGATGATCTCGATGTCGAGCACGATCTCATCGGCAGACGTAAAAGGGGTATTGGAAGCACTTAACTTCTGGATGGGGTTTCACCTGGCGGAAGGGAATAGCATCGAGCTGGACGGACTGGGGTATTTCACACCCACGCTGAAAAGCCGGACAGTAACGGATGAAAACGGTAAAGCCAAAGTCATCGCAGAAGCCGACACCGTCAGTTTCCGCTGCGCAACCTCCCTGAAAGAACAGGTCAGAGAAGCCGGACTGGAACAGGTGAAAAAGGCGAAAACAGAAAAACTCACACAGGAACAACGGCTGGAGAATATTATGAAAGAGGTGAATAAAAACAGATGTATCAACACCGGCACCTGCGTGCAGATAAATCATTACAGCCGATTCATGGCCCTGAACGACCTGAAGTTACTGATAGACAGCAATAAGCTGGTTCAGATCGGCAGAGGGAAACAAACAATGTATATACGGTCATTTTAGCAGGGGTGAAATTTGTCATTCTGCGTTCTATCTTTTATCTTTGTTCGAAATTTCGCGGTGGCGAAAATAACCGCCGCGAAATTTCAGATTAATTCCGATAATATGAAATTTTACCGATCCTTTCTAAAGAAGCAACGCAAACTGTCGGGTATGACATTGGAGATGTATTTCAGGGAAAAGCTGAAAGAACAGTAACTAACAACCTCAACATAACTCTGCAATATTGCGTCATAAACGATAAAATAAGGTCATTATGAATAATAGAAGAATTGCTTCTGGGCTAGAGTTACCCAGTACAAATATACGGCATTTATCTCTAAGTGCCGTATATTTGTACATATTTTCTTTCCCTACCTCGCTTAAAAAATATGTTTTATAACTATTTGATTTTTTAGTATGGTCGCGTTGTTTTTGTGCACCTTTTTGAAATACTAAGTTTCGCCTATAAAAAAATGGATTTATTACCGTAAATTTGATTTATCCACATGGAAAACAGCTTATCGGTCACGGAAAACACTTTATTGATTTCAGTAATAATGTCTTTTTCCAGCAGTTTTTTTACGGCTGACTGTACTGAACTTGCAGATGTCAGGCTATGTCGTTTTATAAACGATCCGGATGTAATACGCTCTGCTTCGCCGTCTTTGGCAATAGCATAGAGTAATTCTTTCTGTTTTTCAGGGATATTTGATAATATTTCACGGAAAATCGTATCATTCGCCGCAATCATGTTGTTGATAGCTGCCCGTATCATTTCCAGTGTACATATTTCCCCTTCCGGGGTATCGGCAAAAGCTTCGTTAAAAGTTTTCTGAATGTAGAACGTATGCCCTTTAAACAGGGTATAAACCCGTTCTACATCTGCAACCTCAATTTGGCGGTTCCGCTTCAGGAAATGTCCGACAATGAACGGGATATATATATCCGGAGCAATTGCGGTCAACTCAAGCATATCCGCACTATGATAAAAAGGGCGGGCGGCAGACAGGAACATCTCTTGCATCATATGCCGTTCGCTACCGGCAAAAATGAAATGGCTATTCCTTATTTTCTGAATGTGAGTACGCAACAAGGCTTCAATATTCTTTTCCGGATATTTGGCGATCTGCTGAAACTCGTCGATCGCCACGATACAGGGTTTGTCAGCCGCTTCCAGATAACGAAAAATCTCATCCAACGTATACTCGGGACGATCTATATCACCTAACTCTATATTAAATGTCGGTGTACCGGAAAGCGGATCAAATCCAAATTTTCCACTGATGGATTTCAGGGTTTGAATGAAAAGGTTTGTCATTTTCCGGCTGCGGGGCAACAATGTTTCGTAAATCTCACGCCCTAACAAATAAGTAAATTCACGCAGCCCCGATGTATGCAGAATATCAATGAAAAAAGTGTAATATTCCTCCCTGATCTCCGGCTTCTCATAACAGAATTGAATCAGTCCCGTTTTACCCATACGGCGGGGAGATATAATAACCATATTGTTTCCGTTCGTGACAGACTTTATCAGGCGAGCCGATTCCTGTATACGATCACAAAAATATTCCGGTTCAATTTTACCGGTTACGATAAAGGGATTTACAACTTTTGCCATATACTCGATCTTTTCAGCAAATATAATTATTTAATTCGAATTATTCAAATCGAATAATTTTATTAGCCTCTAATAATGGTTTTCATTTGCATTATAAAAGAACAATAGTTACCTTTGTAATAGTCATTAATGTAACAGCCATTAAATTAATGACCATTAAAACAGTAAAGTCATGAAGTTTTACGATCGTACACAAGAGTTGGATTTACTCCGGGATATCAATAAACAATCACGAAACACTGCTTGTTTCACGGTGATGGTGGGACGCAGGCGCATCGGTAAAACCTCTTTATTGCTCGAGAGCATGAAAGGTGAAAAGTTTCTCTATCTCTTTGTTTCACGTAAAAGCGAAGTCCTTCTGTGTGAACAATTCCAGCAGGAAATAAAAGACAGTCTGGAACTGGAGATTTTCGGAAACGTAACTGAGTTTCGTATTTTATTCGAACAACTGATGATATACGCCACTCAAACACATTTCACACTGATCATCGATGAATTTCAGGAGTTTGACAATATTAACAGTTCCATTTTCAGTGATATTCAAAATATCTGGGATAGATACAAGGAGCAGGCAAAAATAAATTTCATCGCTTGCGGTTCGATATATTCCATGATGAAAAAAATTTTTGAAAATAACAAAGAACCTCTATTCGGGCGCCTTACTTCAAAAATCATTTTAAAGCCTTTCAGCGTTTCAACAATTAAAGAAATTTTGAAAGACTATAACCCGAAATATACCCCGGAAGATCTTCTGGCCTTTTATCTTATCACAGGCGGTGTTGCTAAATATGTAGCTTTACTAATGGAAGCCGGAGCTGTCACTTTCAATCAAATGATCCGCTATACCATTCGACCGGATTCTCCTTTTTTATCGGAAGGACGTGATTTGCTGATATCAGAGTTCGGACGCGAATATGCTACTTATTTTTCCATTTTACAATTAATAGCTTCCGGAAAGACCAGCCAAAGTGAAATAGATTCGATCATTGGAAAAAATACGGGCGCCTATCTGGCTAATCTCGAAAAAGAATATTCCCTGATCAACAGAAACAAACCGATGTTTTCAAAACCGGAAAGCCGCAACAGTCGCTGGTGCCTGAATGATAATTACCTGATGTTCTGGTTCCGTTTCATATTCCCGAATCTGTCAATGATTGAACTGGGAAAAAACAATATGCTGGAACAATTCATCTTAAAAAATTACGAACAATACAGCGGGCGCATCCTGGAACGCTATTTCAGGGATATGATAGCTGAAAGTGAAGACATCACGGATATCGGAAATTACTGGGACAACAAAGGTGAGAATGAAATAGACCTTATCGCCCTCAACCGATTCGAGAACAAGGCGTTAATAGCAGAAGTCAAACGAAATTTTCACAAGGTAAATATAGCCCGCCTATACGAAAAGGTTGCAACAATAAAAAAACAGTTGGCACATTATACGCTGGATATAAAAGGATTATCAATGCAAGATATGTAAATATTTATAGATATGATATTACTCTCAAACATAGATTTCACCCTCCCGCTGGCTGATCCGGTATTGAAGTTCTTACTGATACTGCTGATCATCCTGGCCGCCCCGCTCCTGTTGAATAAACTCAGGGTTCCGCACCTGCTGGGACTGATCATTGCCGGAGCCATTATCGGGCCGAACGGTTTTAACCTTGTCCTGCGCGACAGCAGTATCATTCTTTCGGGGACGGCAGGGTTACTTTATATCATGTTCCTGGCCGGGCTGGAAATAGACATGGGGGATTTTAAGAAGAATAGCGGGAAAAGTCTTGTATTCGGGATGTATACGTTCCTGATCCCTATGATACTGGGGACGGTCGTTGGATTATGGGTGCTTGATTTCAGCATGGAGACGTCCGTACTGCTCGCCAGTATGTTCGCATCCCATACACTGATCGCTTATCCGATCATCAGCAAGCTAGGGATCAGCAAAAACAATGCTGTCAGCATAACCGTCGGCGGGACCATGATCACGGATACGCTGGCTTTACTGGTGCTGACAATTATTGTCGGGATGGCAACAGGAAATGCCGACAACGCTTTCTGGATACGCCTGGGCGTTTCCATCGTTATTTTTGCCTTGATTGTGTTACTGGTGTTTCCCTTTATCGGACGATGGTTCTTCAAACGGGTACACGATAATATTTCGCAATATATATTCGTGCTGTCGATGGTGTTCTTCGGTGCATTCCTTGCCCAGTTAGCGGGGATGGAAGCGATCATCGGCTCTTTCCTTGCCGGACTGGCCCTGAACAGGCTGATCCCGCAGAGTTCGCCGCTGATGAACCGTGTAGAGTTTGTCGGGAACGCGATCTTTATCCCCTTCTTCCTGCTGAGTGTGGGGATGCTGATCGATTACCGGGCTTTCTTTACCAGCTTCGAAACGATCAAGGTCGGTATGGTTATGATCATCGTGGCTACGGCGGCAAAATATGCGGCAGCCTGGCTGACACAAAAGACCTTCCGCCTGTCGGTCGACCAGCGGAGTGTTATTTTCGGACTGAGCAACGCCCAGGCGGCAGCTACACTGGCAGCCGTCATGGTCGGGTATAACGTGATCTTGGGAACCGACGCCAACGGTGCTCCCATACGGCTCCTGAATGAAAGCGTACTGAACGGTACGATCCTGATGATCCTGGTGACCTGCGCCATCGCCTCCTTCTCCGCCCAGAAAGGAGCGCATAATATAGCGATGAAGGAATCCGGTGAGGAGACAGAAGACAAAGATACGAAGGACGAACATATCCTGATCCCCGTCAGCAATGAGGAGACGGTTGAAGAACTGGTCAACCTCAGCCTTGCCATAAAATCAAAAACGAATACCAGCGGATTATATGCCCTCAAAGTGATAGACAACCAGAATTCGGACGACAAGACGCTGAAGTCCTCCAAACGGGTATTACAGACCGCCGTCGATACCGCCGCGGCCACCGACACCCGGCTGAAAGGTTTACTCCGCTACGACCTGAGCATCTCCAACGCCATTACCAGCGTCGTGAAAGAACGGGAGATAACCGACCTGGTCCTCGGATTGCATAAGGAAAAGGACATACCGGCAGCATTCCTGGGAAATATTGTTGAAAACGTATTACAGCACAGCAGCGTAACGACCTTCATCTACAAACCGGTACAGCCGCTGGCCACTATCAAACGCCACCTGATTATCCTGCCGGACCGGGCGGAAAAAGAAATCGGCTTCATACCGGTCATGAACCGGGTATGGAACGTGTTGCAGAATACCGGGGCAAAAGTCGTGTTCTACGGTTCGGAGGATACGCTGAAAGCCATCAAAAAACTCTTCGCCAAAAGAGCGGGAGAAATATCATATGTAAACTTCAGCGACTGGGATGATTTCCTGATCGTGTTCCGGGATGTGAAAGCGGACGACAGCATGTGGGTGATCTTCAGCCGGAAAGAAGGCTATTCCTACGACCCCGTAATGCCACGTATCCCCGGCTATCTGAACAAGTATTTCCAGAGTAACAGCTTCATCCTCTCCTATCCGATCCAGGCTAGTATGGACGAAGGGACACGGTACCTGACGTGAAAACAAATCATAAACAGTGAACAGTAGTTGACATATTTCAGTTATATTTGCAGACTGGAACAGATAAGTAATCAAGAAAATAATGAATAAAGCGTTACATAGAATGGGAGAATATGTCATGTTGATGGGGAAATCCATATCAATACCTGACAGATGGAGCATGTTCTTCAAACAATTGATAAAAGAGATATATAAGCTGGGTGTCGACTCTCTCTGGATCGTGGTTATCATTTCGGTATTTATCGGTACGGTTATCGCCATCCAGATATCATTGAATATCAGTTCACCGCTGATCCCTAAATTTACGATCGGGTATACGACCCGCGAAATTATCCTGCTGGAGTTTTCATCCTCCATCATGGCACTGATCCTTGCTGGTAAAGTAGGTAGCAACATTGCCTCCGAAATAGGAACCATGCGTGTAACGGAGCAGATCGATGCGATGGAAATTATGGGAGTCAATTCGGCAAACTTCCTGATTATGCCGAAAATTGCCGGACTGATGATCTTTATTCCGGTACTGGTTATTTTCAGTATGTTTACAGGAATTATGGGAGGTATAGCCGCCAGCCATTCGACAGGAACAGGTATGACGCCGGCCTCTTTCGAATACGGGTTGCAATTTTATTTCAATGAATTCTATATCTGGTATTCTATTATAAAATCTGTCGTTTACGCCTTTATAATCTCATCGATAGCCGCTTATTTCGGTTATTATGTGAAAGGAGGGGCACTCGAAGTCGGTAAAGCGAGTACGAATGCTGTTGTAATGAGCAGTATCATGATCCTGCTGGCAGACGTAATAATGACCCATTTAATGCTTACGTAAGAAATGATAGAAGTAAAAAACATAACGAAATCATTTGAAGGCCGCACAGTGCTGAATGATATCAGCGCCGTTTTTGAAACAGGGAAGACCAATCTGATCATCGGACGAAGCGGTTCCGGAAAAACGGTCCTGATCAAAAATATTATCGGCCTGATGAAACCGGATTCGGGTGAGATCCTGTATGACGGGCGCGACCTTACCTCCATGGATAAACTGGAATTGAACATGCTTCGCAGGGAAATGGGCATGCTGTTCCAGGGGTCTGCCTTGTTCGACAGCATGACGGTTCTTGAAAATGTGATGTTCCCGCTCAATATGTTCTCTAATGATTCTTATAAAGAAAGAGAAAAAAGAGCCATGTTCTGCCTGGAACGCGTGAATCTTTCGGAAGCGGAACATCTGTATCCGTCAGAGATCAGCGGTGGTATGATGAAACGTGCCGCTATTGCCCGTGCGATCGCATTGAACCCTAAATATCTTTTTTGCGACGAACCCAACTCCGGACTGGACCCTAAAACGTCCCTGCTGATAGACGACCTGATCCACGATATTACAGCGGAATATAAGATGACCACGGTTATCAACACCCATGACATGAACTCCGTAATGAATATCGGGGAAAACATCATCTTCATCAAAGAAGGCGTTAAAGAATGGCAGGGAACAAAAGACCAGGTCATCACCTCCAACAACAAAGCCCTCAACGACTTCATCTTCGCATCCGACCTGTTCCGGAAAGTCAAGGAGGTGGAGATGCATCAGGATGATGGAATTTGAGAATTGAAAATTATTCGATAGGAAAAGAAAGACGGTTGTTAAATACTCATTTGATTTAACAACCGTCTTTTTAATTTCTAATTTTCAATTCTCAATATCCAAATATCTCTTCTTTACTCAGTTTCGTTACCGGTCCGTACTGTTCCAAAGACTTCAGATCCAGATCCTTTTCATCTCCCAGTACACAATAGGTATAGGTACGTCCTTTCACCCATTTCTCCTGGAAGGCTTTGATATCGGCAAGGGTCATGGAAGGTACTTTTTCAAACAGTTCCTTCCTGCTGTCGGTATTCAGTCCCAAATCCTGTGCATTCAGATACGACCATAAGACTCCGGATTTTGTGATACGTTCCGTACGCATACGGGTTATCAAAGCTTCTTTTGCCAGATTGAACGCTTTTTCCGACTCCGGCATATTGTTGATAATATCATCAAAGGCTTTCATTGCGTCGATCATTTTATCATTTTGTGTAGCAATAAACGTACGGTATACATACGGATATTTCAATTTCGAAGGAGTGATAAGATATGCCCCTGCAGAATAAGCCAGTCCGCGGGCTTCACGCATTTCCTGAAATACGATCGCATTCATTCCGCCACCGAAATATTCATTGTACATGTTCAATGTCGGCTCGATCGACGAATCGAATTTCTCGCCACGGTTGGATACGGCTGAGAAATAAATCTGTTTGGCATCATATTGTGCCAGCAAAACTTTATTTTTCGGTGTTTCCTGTTGCTTGAACTCTGTTGCGGCCGGAACAGGAACAAGTTTTTCCGGAACATTATGATACTGTTTAACGATATCCAGTAAAGCCTGCGGTTTTTCAGGCCCGTAATACAGTATCTTATGTTCATAGGTATTTATCTTATGGATACGGTCGACCAATTCCTGAGGATCCATCTGTTGTAATTCAGCTGTAGAAAGGACATGTGTAGCCGGAGATTGCGGTCCCCAGATAGCATATTGAATCAGTTTATTGAAATTCTGTCCCTGGTTCAATTTAGCATCCGTCCGTTTTTTCAGAATATCGTCAGCCAGATTACCGTAAGTATCCTTGTCCACTTGGGCATCAGCCAGAATCTCCTCAAAGAGAGCCATTGCTTTCGGCATATTTTCCTTCAGGCCTTCCAGCATGACATACGTGCGATCCGCTCCCGGGAAAACATTGAAGTAGCATGCCAAACGATAAAATTCTTCATTGATCTCTTTCAGGCTTTTCTTTGAAGTACCGAGATATTTCATATATTCGAAAGCCGTACCCATCGCCTTATCGTTGTTCGTTCCCATCTCAAAGACATACATCAGAGAGAAAACATCGTTCGTCATATTCTGTTTGTAAAGAACAGGAATATCCGACTTTGCTGTCAGTTTCTGCAAATCCTTGTCATAATCGAGAAATACAGGTTCTATCGGAGCAACCTCTACTGCCTGTATTTCCTTAAGGAACACGCTTGAGCTGTCGCGGTTCATTACGATAGGAGTAATTTTAGGTTTGTCGATTTTCTTCTCATTCGGATCCTTGCCCTCTCTTTTGTAGATCAAAGCATAATTATCTCCGAAATACTTATTGGCAAAGTCGACGATCTGTTGTTTGGTCACTTTACTTAAACGCTCCAACTGAGCTACCTCGTCTTTCCAGTCAACACCATTTATAAAAGCAGAAACAAACATATCTGCCCGGCTGCTGTTATTATCCAGGCGATACATTTGCATCAGTTTATAATTATTGATCGCAGCCTCCAGCAAACCTTCATCGAAATCTCCCTTTTTCAGTTTTTCTATCTCTGCAAGGAAAAGATTTTTCACATCGTCCAGCGTTTGCCCTTGTTTCGGACGGCCACTCATTACAAATGCATTATAATCGGCCATACCATAAGTGCCTGCATAACAACTCAGTACTTTCTGCTGTTGAACCAGATCCACATCCAGCAAACCGGCTTTGCCGTTATTTACTATTTCGCCGGTGAGGTTCAGCAAATCTTCTTCCGGAGACGATGCGCCCGGGAAACGCCATCCCAAAGTCACATTTTCCGCATCCACGCCTAATACCTCTTTCACAACCGGAGCCTTGACGGGTGATTCATGGGTTACCGGCAACTTCGGTAAATTCGGGTTCGGTTGCAGATGACCGAAATATTTATTGATAACCTCAATTGTTTTATCCGGGTCAAAGTCGCCCGACATACAAATTGCCATATTATTCGGCACATACCAGGTATTATGATAGTTCTTTATATTGGTAATCGAAGGATTCTTGAGGTTTTCCTGAGTACCCAGTACTGTCTGGGTTCCATAAGGATGATCCGGGAAAAGAGCGCTCAAAACGGCCTCATATACTTTACGACCATCGCTGGTTAAAGACATGTTCTTTTCTTCATAAACGGTTTCCAGTTCCGTATGGAAACCACGGATTACATTGTTTTCAAAGCGGTCCGCCTGGATTTTAGCCCAGTTGTCGACCTGATTGGAAGGAATATCTTCTGTATAGACAGTCATATCAAATCCCGTATAAGCATTGGTGCCATTGGCTCCGATAGCAGCCATCAGCTTATCGTACTCATTGGGGATGGCATATTTGGACGCTTCATACGAAATACTGTCGATCTGATGATAGATTTCTTTCCTTTCGGCCTCATCGGTAGTCTTCCGGTAAACTTCAAACAGTTGTTCGATTCGATCGAGCAGCGGCTTTTCCATTTCATAATTCTGAGTACCAAACTTTTGTGTACCCTTAAACATCAGATGTTCAAAGTAATGCGCTAACCCGGTTGTTTCAGCCGGGTCGTTTTTTCCACCAACTTTGACTGCGATATAAGTCTGGATACGCGGTGTCTCTTTGTTCACTGTCAAATAGACTTTCAAGCCGTTGTCCAACGTGTAGATACGTGCTTTCATAGGATCATTAGGGACTGACTCGTACTTAAACGGGGAGGTCTCCTTACATGCTGCCGCCAGTAATATAATCACGGCCAGCGAAAGAAACGAAATAATTTTACGCATAAGATTTAGATTTAGGAATATTAATGCGTCAAATATAAGAAAATAACCAACTAATTAATAAAATATCTTATTATTTCTTTGATTCAGTCTGTTTATGAATAACAAAGGGTCTATAAGAATAGATATAAAACCATAGTTCTCTTGGAACTAAAGAAAAGATGAGAAACAAAAACATTTCTTTCTATTATTTCACATAAAAACGACGCAAATATAAAAAAACAGTTAATTCAGAACTTATTTTATTGGCATGTTTCAAAACATATTATGTGAATATTTCATAATCTAAAGAGAATAAAACGATTCTTTTTCAAAAATAGTCATTTGGTTGAGCGAAAGAAGACAGATTTCTTAAAACAAGAATATTAAATAGATCTATAATGAGAAAATAAGATAAATCTTATAAAAGAGCAAGCATTAGTTCCAAGAGAACTATGGTGATAAACTAAAAAAGCCATTTCATTATCTCTCAAAAAACAAATTAATAACTTAAATATAATATTTACCATGCAAAGAACAAGGTACATCAGTTCATTTCTACTAATGTGCACCTTCACTCTTGGAGGAAACATTCTGTTGGCAAGTACCCCTCTCCCAACAGAGACAACCGTTTACCAACAACAAAAACAGTTTACGGTGACCGGAATCATTAAAGACAAAACCGGAGAACCGATCCCAGGTGCAAATGTGGTCGTCAAAGGGACAACCAATGGAGTCGTAAGCGATATGGACGGCAATTTCAGTATCAATATCAGTGAATCACCATCCACTATCCAATTTTCGTTCATGGGCTTTAAAACGGTGGAAAAGGCAGTCAGAGCGGAAGAAAAAGGATTGATCATCGTATTAGAAGAAGATGCTGAGACATTGGATGAGGTTGTAGTTGTAGGTTTCGGTACACAAAAAAAGGCTAGTGTAGTAGGTTCTATCCAAACAGTCAAACCGGAAACATTGAAAGTTCCTTCCTCATCATTAAGTAACTCGTTTGCCGGGCGTATCGCCGGTGTGGTTGCCGTACAAAGAAGCGGTGAACCGGGTGCCGACGGTGCTAATTTCTGGATTCGAGGCGTATCGACGTTTGCAGGTCCGACCTCTCCTCTGATTTTTATCGATGGAGTCGAAGCATCTACAGGCGATTTGAATGCCCTTTCTTCGGAAGTAATAGAAAATTTCTCTGTTTTGAAAGATGCAACAGCCACCGCTTTGTATGGTGCACGTGGTGCAAACGGAGTCATGTTGGTTACAACCCGAAGCGGCCGTGAAAACGAACGAGCCAAGATAAACATTCGTGTACAAAATTCATTTACATCACCCACTGAAGTGATCAAATTGGCAGACGGTGTAGATTATATGAATGTGTATAACTTCGCACAGTCGACACGCACGCCGGAAGCTACCCCCGCTTCAGTCAGGAAAAGATCGATGCCACCATACAAGGGTTAGATCCATATGTATATCCGAATGTTGACTGGCAAGATTATCTGTTCAAAGGATTGTCTACCACTCAAAGCGCTAACCTGAATGTAAGCGGCGGTATGAAAAAAGTAACCTACTTTTTGAGTGCAAGCCTGAATAATGATAATGGTATGCTGAAAAGTGACCCGCTGAATAAGTTTGATAACAATATCAACCAGTTCAGAATATCTTTCAACGGTAATATCGGAGCACAACTAACCAATACAACGAAAGTATCTTTGCGTATCAACTCACAGATATTGAGCTATTCGGGAACTGCCACCAAGACAACAGATATTTACAGTGCCATTTTCTACGCACCACCGGTCTTATTTGCCCCCTCTATTCCCGGACTGAAAGGAGAAGATCATATTTTGTTCGGTAACATGGACGGAGGTCCGAATCCGGTATCAGGAGCCAATATCTACAGAAACCCATACGCCGAGATGGTATCCGGATATTCCAACAAGGATGAATCAACTGTAACAACCAGCTTTGAAATCGATCAGGATTTGAAATTCATTACTCCAGGTCTACGGTTCAAAGGACTGGTCTCTTACAAGAACTGGTCGACAACAACTGTTACACGTAGCTTTACCCCTTATTATTATGCAGTCGACGGAACCGGAACAACAGGTGAAGAACCCTATACATACCGTTCGTTAACCAAAGGGACAACAGCTTTAAACACAGGCACTAGTAATGGTGGGGATCGTTATCTGAACATACAAGCATCCTTTGACTATGCTCGTAATTTTAATGACCTGCATGATGTAGGAGCCATGTTCGTTTATTTGCAACGAGATTATAACTCAAATGCTCCGGGAGATTATTATGCCGCGTTGGCGACTCGCAATCAAGGTATTGCCGGACGTGTCACGTATGCTTATGACAATCGTTACATGATTGAAGCAAATTTCGGTTACAACGGAAGTGAAAACTTCCAAGACGGACACCGCTTCGGTTTCTTCCCTTCCGTAGCTGTCGGTTACAATATTTCCAATGAAAAGTTCTTCGAACCGTTTACGAACGCTTTCTCCAATTTGAAGATAAGAGGTTCTATCGGTTTGGTAGGTAATTCATTTACAGACCCACGTTTCCCGTATCTTACTTTCGTAAACCTATCCGGCAAAGGATATACGTTCGGTAATAACTGGCAAACATCTGCTAGTGGTGCCGTCATCACAAAATATGGAGCTGAAGGTGCACAATGGGAAAAAGGCGTGAAAACAAATGTCGGATTCGACATGAACCTATTCAATTCTTTGAATATTACAGCCGATTATTTTCAGGAGAAACGTAGCGATATTTTCATGCAACGTCGTATCATCCCGGCAGAATCAGGCGTAATCGGCAGTTTGAATCCCTATGCCAATTTAGGTAAAGTAAAAAACAAAGGTGTTGACTTTTCGATCGACTTCAACAAAGCCATCAACAAAGACCTGATAGTTAGCGCAAAGGCCAATTTCACGTATGCAACAAACAAATTACTGGATAGAGATGAACCGACCTATCCGGAAAATGAACAGTACCGCTCAGAAATCGGGAAACCGTTAAATTGCTACACAGGATTGGTTGCAATCGGCCTTTTCAAAGATGAAGAAGACATTGCCAATAGTCCGGAGCAAACATTCTCTCCGTATACAGTCGGCGATATCAAATACAAAGATTTGAATGGCGATAACAAAATCGACGGCAACGACAGGCAGATTATCGGTAAACCTACCGTACCGGAAATCGTTTATGGATTTGGAGGCTCCGTTCAATACAAGGGGTGGGATTTCTCCGTATTCTTCCAAGGTGTAGCAAACACAAGTATGCTGATGAGCGGTATCCATCCGTTTAACTCAGATCAGTCGTCCTTATTCAAATTCATCGCAGACGACCATTGGACTCCGGAAAATCCGGATGCAGCATATCCACGCCTCATTACGAATATCAATAGCCATAATAACTTCGAAAGTTCGACCTATTGGTTACGAAACGGAGCTTTCTTGCGTCTGAAGAGTGCAGAAGTCGGATATACTTACAAGTTCCTGCGTGTATTCGTCTCCGGAGAAAACTTACTCACGTTCTCTCCATTTAAACACTGGGATCCCGAATTAGGAGGCCAGTCATCCGAACACATGGGTAATGGTCTGAGATATCCGAACCTGCGTGTAGGAACAGTTGGTTTACAAATGAATTTTTAATACCTAAGATAAAATGAAAAAATACATATTGAATATTTTCACTGCGTTAATGTCGATAGCCGGTTTATCCGGATGTAGCTATCTGGATGTCGTACCGGATGATACAGCAACGCTGGCTGATGCTTTTAAAAATGAAAATACAGCAGAAAACTTCGTCTATAGCTGTTACGGTTATATTCCCAATTATATGGATTACCGAACCGGAAACTATTCATGGATGGTATCCAATGAGTTCGCTTGTTCTTACCATTGGGGCACACAATGGTTTCCAAACTTACAAATACAACAAGGATTATATAGTTCAACAAATCCGGTAATCGATATTTGGAGAAACACATACCAAGGAATCCGACAATGCTATACATTCTTAAACAACATTGATGTTGTAACTCCAATCACATTACCTCAGAGTGAGTTTGAGGCTAAAAAGAAAGTATGGAAAGCCGAAGTTAAATTCCTGATTGCCTATTATCACTATTTATTATTACAAAACTATGGACCTGTATGTATCGTTAAAGAAGAGATTCCACTGACAGGAAGCGGAGACAACATCTTCCTGAAACGTAGTCCTTATGATACATGCGTACAAGAAATTGCCGCCATGTTTGATGAAGCCATCCAAGACTTGCCAACAACAGTCGGTTCTGCCGATTACGGACGAGCAACGAAAGTGGCTGCTCAAGCATTAAAATCACGCATGTATCTATTCGCTGCCAGTCCACTGTTTAACGGTAATAGCGAATATTACTCTACTTTCAAAAATAAAGATGGTGAATTACTTATCAGCCAGGCTTATGACAAAGAAAAATGGAAAAAAGCGATGGATGAAACTCAAAAAGCAATCGATATGGCCGAAAGTGCCGGTTATGCCCTTTATGAGTACAAAAGTGACAAACCATTGAATGATTTTGAACAAGCGGTAGCCAATACACGCTATACAATGATTGACAAATGGAATAAAGAATTAATTTGGGGATATACCGGAACTAAAGAAACAGCTGGCAACGGGAACAACTACCAAACTTCCGTTATTCAAAATGGATTTAGAAACAGAGCGACTCCACCGTTTGGTGGTATCGGTCCGACATTGACGGCTGTTGAAATGTTTTATTCAAAAAATGGCATACCGGCAGAAGAAGATCCTACTTTTGACTGGGAGAATCGTTTTACAATAGCAGAAGGAGATTCCACCATCAAGTTACATAGAAATCGTGAACCGCGTTTCTATGCATGTGTCGGCTATGACCGTGGCGACTATGAAATCAATGAAGAGACAGTCACCCTATATATGAAATTCGGAGAGAAAAACGGATGTATGGATTTGAATACAGACCACTTATATACCGGATATGCCGTAAAAAAAGGAGTTCATCCGGCAGCTAAAGTAACCAACACCACATTCAGCATCGAAATATATCCTTTCCCGATCATCCGTTTGGGAGAACTTTATATCAACTATGCCGAAGCATGCGCAGAATATACAGGTAGTCTTGACAATAAAGCTTTAGGATATATCAATGCAATCCGCCGTAAAGCCGGCATACCTGATTTCCAAACAGCTTTCGGTAACCTGAGCGGAAATAAATTGATAAATGCCATCCATAGAGAAAAGATGATCGAGTTTATCTTCGAAGGTCACTGGTTATATGATTTGAAACGTTGGAAAAAAGCTGAAGAGTTTTTTGCTCCTGATGCAGAAGGTATGAGAGGTCTTGTTTCTGTAGGCAAAACAAACGAAGAATTTTATAAAGATACCCGATTAATCGGACGCCCGTTTGTATTTACCCGCAAACAACATTTACATCCGATTAACAATGTCGATATTACCGTCAATCACAACTTGGTTCAAAACCCAGGATGGTAAATTCAATCCAATAAAAATATAGTAGAAAAAGAGTTGGTCTTAGTGACACAACCAGGGTAACCGCACCAAAAACAGTTCCCGGCCGAAAGAAAACGGGCCGGGGCTTTTTTTCGGTCAAGTGCCATTTTAGCCGACACAAAACACAGTTTTGCGAGACGGTAAACCCTCACTCTTCCCTCACAATAATCCACTGTATTACAGCACAATATAACCAATGAAAGATGAAAGCAAATATAAAAAAACTCCCGCTCCGAGATATTTCAGAACAGGAGTCTACTCCAGAACTTATAAGTTAGTTATTAAATTCCGAATGCTTCTTTCACTTTATCTACATAATCCAACTTTTCCCAGGTAAACAACTCTACTTCGCAGACTGTCGGCTGTGGGTTATAGCGGGATATAAACGTTTTGGTAACCGTTTCCGGCTTACGTCCCATATGACCGTAAGAGGCTGTTTCCAGATAGATCGGGTTACGCAGTTTCAGGCGTTCTTCAATGGCTTTCGGGCGCATATCGAAAAGATCCCAGATCTTTTCAGCGATTTCGCCGTCTGTCATTTTTACATTTGCACGGCCGAAGGTATTCACGAAGATGTTCATCGGTTTGGCGACACCGATTGCATAAGATACCTGTACCAGCATTTCATCAGCCACACCGGCAGCCACCAGGTTTTTGGCGATATGACGGGCAGCATAAGCGGCAGAACGGTCAACCTTCGAAGGGTCTTTACCGGAGAATGCTCCACCACCGTGAGCACCTTTTCCACCGTATGTATCCACAATGATCTTACGTCCGGTCAATCCGGTATCACCATGAGGGCCACCGATCACGAACTTGCCGGTCGGATTCACATGGTAAATGATATCATCATTGAACAAAGCCTGTACATGAGCCGGATACTGGGCTTTTACGCGCGGTACCAGGATACTCTTTACATCGGCTGCAATCTTCTTCTGCATAGCGATATCGGCTTCTTCCTGGCTAATGCCTTTCGGACCGATAAACTCGTCATGCTGAGTCGATACAACGATCGTATCGATGCGCAACGGCTTGCCGTTGTCATCATATTCAATAGTGACCTGGCTCTTTGCATCCGGACGGAGATAAGGCATCAGGTCGTTTTCGTTCTTGCGGATCTTAGCCAGTTCCCATAACAGGCTGTGTGAGAGATCGAGAGCCAGAGGCATATAATTCTCTGTTTCATTGGTAGCATAACCGAACATCATACCCTGGTCGCCGGCACCCTGGTTATAAGGGTCTTCGCGTTCCACACCACGATTGATATCGCCACTCTGTTCATGGATAGAAGAGAATACGCCACATGATTTTGCTTCAAACTGGTATTCACTCTTGGTGTAACCAATTTTTTCGATCACGCTGCGTGCAACATCCTGCACATCTACATAAGCACTTGATTTAACTTCTCCAGCCAAGACAACCTGTCCGGTTGTAACAAGGGTTTCGCAAGCAACTTTCGAGCTCTTGTCATACGCAAGAAACTCATCCAGCAAAGCATCCGATATCTGATCGGCTACTTTATCGGGGTGCCCTTCGGACACCGATTCGGAGGTGAATAAATAACTCATTACTTTTTAATTGAAAATTGAAAATTGAAAATTGAAAATTAGTAGGGACTAAAGAACGATGTTCAATTAACAACGGGTTATTAATTAATAATGAATTGATAACGGAAGGACCATATATGCCGAACGGCTAAGAAAAGTATCTTGTTTTTAGCATTTTTTCCTGTGGTTGCAAGCAATACAAATCTATCCACATCAATTCGGATGCAAAGATAAGAATAATTGACAATTCAAAATTGAAAATTGAAAATTATTTTTTCTTTTTGGTATTCCGAAGTGCTTTCTTATACTTATACTCGGCTTTCATTTTGGCAGAGCCTGATTTATGGGTACCTCTCAGAAAGTCAGAATATTTGATTTTCTTGTCGCCGGTATTTTCGTCGCTGGCTTTTTTCTTGAAAACCATTCCTCCACCGGTCAGGATTTTTTCTATATCGTTCATTGCTTTATCTTTTATATTTATGTGAAAACAGTGCGAAGTTACAAAATGTTGCCTTTTATAACAGAGATATAACAGGCTTTTTAAATACGGGATGAATTACATTCGGGGCAATTTCGGCCAAAGGTTCCATCACGAACAGACGCTCATGCATCAGCGGATGCGGCAAAGTCAGCTCCGGAGTTTGCAGGACCAGGTTGTCATACAGCAGAATATCGATATCGATGATACGGTCATGATAGGCACCGTTACTTTTCTGCGTACGCCCCATCTCTATCTCGATCTCCTGGGTCGCTTTTAAAAGTTCAAGCGGAGACAGGGATGTATCAAGCTGTAAAGCTGCATTCAGGAACGTATTTTCGGACTGAAACCCCCAGGGTTCGGTTTCATAAAAACCGGAAAGGGCGAGAACGTCTCCCACCCTTTCAGCTAACAGCGCTGCGGCCGTTATCATATTCCGTCTTTTATTCCCTATGTTCGTACCTAAAGCCAGGTATGCGATAGCCATAAACCTTGTCTTAGATAATCAACATTGCGTCACCATAGGCACCGAAACGGTATCCTTCTTTCAGGGCTACCTCATAGGCATCCATAATCAGATCGTATCCTCCGAATGAAGCAGTCATCATCAGAAGAGTCGACAGCGGCATATGGAAGTTGGTGATCATGCTGGTAGCCACACTGAAATCGTAAGGAGGGAAAATGAACTTATTGGTCCATCCTTCGAATTCTTTCAGATGTCCGTCGGTACTTACTGCCGTTTCAATCGCACGCATCACGGAAGTTCCGACAGCACAAATCTGACGACCGTCGTCCTTACCCTCGTTCACAATACTCACAACATCTCCGTTCACGACCATCTGTTCGGAATCCATCTTATGCTTTGTCAAATCTTCCACGTCGATTTCACGGAAGTTTCCTAATCCGGAATGAACGGTCAGGAAAGCAAAACGGCAATCCTTAATCTCCAGACGTTTCATCAATTCGCGGCTGAAATGCAGACCGGCTGCCGGAGCAACCACCGCACCTTCTTCCGTAGCGAAAATGTTCTGGTAGCGGTCTTCATCATCGGCTTCCACCGGACGGTCGATATATTTAGGTAGCGGGGTTTCACCCAACGCATACAATGCTTTTTTAAATTCATCATGATTACCGTCATACAAGAAACGCAGAGTACGGCCACGGGAGGTTGTATTGTCAATCACTTCGGCAACCATCGAATCGTCTTCTCCGAAATAAAGTTTATTACCGATACGGATCTTACGGGCCGGATCGACCAACACGTCCCAAAGACGAAGATCTTCGTTCAGTTCACGCAACAAAAACACTTCAATACGTGCACCGGTCTTTTCTTTGTTACCATATAAACGGGCTGGGAAAACTTTTGTGTTGTTGAAGATAAATACATCTTTTTCTCCAAAATATTCCAACAGGTCTTTAAATACTTTGTGTTCGATCTCCCCGGTGTTGCGGTGTACAACCATCAAACGGGACTCATCCCTGTTCTTTGCGGGATGAAGAGCGATCAGTTCCTGCGGCAAGTTAAATTTGAATTTAGATAGCTTCATAATGTTACTTTATTTATTTTCTTTTTATTCTTATCATTTATCAGACTAATTCCCGTGCCCGACACGGGATCGCATTGGAACAGACCATATCGCTTGTTCCTTTGCGGCCTCGCATCAAGTGCGGGGACAAGCCTCTTCTACCGCTTCATCCAGAAAAGCATCGATATCTTCCGGATTCATGCACTTATCCAATGTTATATCTCCGATCCGGGTACGTTCCAATCCGATCAGATGGGCACCCGAATTCAGGGCTACACCGATATCGCGCGCCAAAGCACGGATATAAGTACCTTTACTACACACCACACGGATCTTAATGACCGGCAGGTTGCATTCCAGCAACTCCATCTCATCGATCACCAGTGTCTTCGACTTCAACTCCACTTCTTCACCTTTACGCGCCAGTTCATAGGCACGTTTCCCATCCACTTTGCAGGCCGAAAAGACCGGCGGAATCTGCTGTATCGTTCCTACAAACGAATTCAGTACCTCTTCCACCCTCTCCCGGGTTATATGTTCCGTCGGATATACGGCGTCTATCTCCTTTTCCAGGTCAAAAGAAGGGGTCGTTTCTCCCAGCTTCAGGGTAGCGACATATTCTTTCGTCTGATACTGGAATTCGTCGATCCTTTTGGTTGCCCTGCCGGTACAAACGATCATCACTCCGGTAGCCAGCGGATCAAGTGTTCCGGCATGTCCGACTTTTATTTTTTTTACTTTCAGCTTCCGCGATAATTTATAGCGGAACTTGTTCACCAGATCGAACGAAGTCCACGTCAGCGGCTTGTTAAAATATAATACCTCTCCTGCAATAAAATCCATTCTAATTTACTTCATCAATGTGCATGCAATAGTAACCAGACCGGCTATTGCACAATAAATAGCAAAGTAGATCAACTTTCCTTTCTTCACGATATTGATCATCCACTTACAAGCCAGACAACCGGACAGGAAAGCCGCTACAAAACCGACAACCAGCGAAAGCGTCGGGATATCCCCGGCGATATCTTCACCTTTTACCAGCTTCAATACATCCAGCAGGGCTTCTCCCAAAATCGGAGGAATCACCATCAGGAAGGAGAACTGAGCCAGTTTCGCCTTATTATTACCCAGTAACAAACCTGTGGCAATCGTTGTTCCGGAACGTGAAAGTCCGGGCAAGACGGCACAAGCCTGAGACAAGCCGATAATAAAAGCATCTTTCATCGAAATACTTTCTTTCTGCCGGGGTTTTGCATAATAAGAAAAGGCCAGCAACGCCGCTGTCACCAACAACATGCAACCGACTATCAGCAAACCCGATCCGAAAATAGATTCGACCGTATCTTTGAAAAACACTCCGACAATACCGATCGGTATCATGGAGATCAGGATATTGATCGCATAACGTGTCTCACTGTTCATCTGAAACTTAAACAAACCACGGAATATCCATTCGATCTCTTTCCAGAGTATAACTAATGTACTAAATACCGTAGCCACATGGACTACGATTGTAAATGCCAGATTCTCTTCTCCTTCAATTCCGAACAGCGCCGATCCGATAGCCAGATGTCCGCTGCTGCTTACGGGAAGATACTCCGTCAGTCCCTGTACAATCCCCAGCACCAAGGCTTCCAACCAACTCATTCTGCGATTTCTTTACCTTTGCTGTTTTTCAGGATTCCTACAATCATCAGGCCGAACCCGATCACAGTTACTACCGGAGCAACAACGATACGACGTGTACTGAATATCTCCGGGTTAAAACTGGTCGTATCACCAGAACCGCCGCCACTCATCAACATAAAACCCACAATGATCACCGCCACTGCAACCGCGATCAGAATAAAATTTTCTTTTCCGAAAGCAAAATCTCTCTTAGCCATCTCTCTTTGTTTATTATATATAATACAACTTATCAACACCCATACGGAGGTACTTGTTTACAGCAAATACGGTAGCCGTTACCGACAACAGGATTCCCAGCAGGAACACCGCCGCATATACAACCAGTAAAGCCTTCACATCCAATAGCTGGATAAAACCGTCCAATTCGTGTTGTAAATAATATAACGAACCGGTCAGCATTAATATTGCCAGGATGGATGCAAAAATACCGCTTACCACATTATAGCGCACAAAAGGGCGCCGGATAAACCCGGAAGTAGCTCCCACCAATTTCATTGTATGGATCAAAAAACGTTTGGAATAAATCAGCAAACGGATCGTATTGCTGATCAGGACAAACGATATAGCCATCAGCATAACAGCCAATGTGAGCAGGATAATGCTCAAGCGTTTCATATTATCGTTCACCATCTGCATCATATCCTTCCGGTAAAGCAGGTCGGATACAGAGGTATATGTTTTGATTTTCTTTTCGATATGCTGCAGGCTGTCCGGGTTTGCATATTCGGAATGCAGCTTCACTTCGATAGATGCCTGCAACGGATTAAAGCCGAGGAAAGTTTCCGGATTCTCACCCAATTCTTCTTCCAGTTCCTTCGCTGCCTGTTCTTTCGATATATATTCGGTAGATTTGATAAAAGGAAGCGCGTCCAGGCTCTTCTGCATCCTCTTGATATCAGCTTCTTTCTGATTGTCTTTCAATACAATAGAAAATGATATATTTTCCCTGACATAAACCGACAACTGGTTTCCAAGCAACCCCATCAACAAAATCAACCCGAGCAGGAAAAGCACCAGGGCGATACTTATGATGGAAGTAAGACGAGAATTAAAGAAAGAAACCGAGTTAACCTTATTATTTTCAGCCATCAGACGTAACCTTATTATTATTCAATAAATTGGGGAGATACGCACAGGGTGCATACCTCCCAATTTTTCTGCAAAGAAAAAAAGAATTTATGGAACAGCCTCTGGTTTATAATTATTTAACCAATTAAAGACAATTACCAAAAGAATTCCAAATGATTCTAGGCATGCAAACCTACCGATTAAAAGCATATAGAAACTTGAAAAAACGGGAAATGGCGAGATTCACATCTGACCATTCCCTTATCAGTGTGTTTATAAAAATGTATGTCACTTTCTTTCCCTGTATCGTATAGCAACCCAGACATGCACTGCTCCCCAGGTAAAAGTCTCCTTATCTTTTTCCTCTATTTCAAAATAAGGGCGAAGATCCATTTTCATCAATTCCTCCCCAAAACCTTTAAGATACTCTTCAGACATTTGCGTAAATACCTCCGGCTTTAACATAATGCTATACGCAAATATCTTCATGTTCTTATCGAAATAAATTGAATAAGATGGTCCATATTTCTTTAACCAATCTCTTTTATCACTCCAATCCCGATCCGTGAAATAAGATTCCAGCATTAAATGCATTTTCTTGCCAAACAACCCATGAATGTCAGATTCAGGTGTGCTACGAAAACTTCCGGAATTACCTTCCGGTTTTGGAAAAGACGGAACGCGTAGAACAATACGTTTTTCAAACTTCTTAGATACCTCAAAATATCTCAAATCAGGAATATTCTGAGCATTCATACTACATATTCCGATCAAACAAATTAATATAAGATTAAGTCTCTTCATATTTATATGTTTTTAAAATTGTACATAATGGATGACGTAAATTTATTATGCAACACTAATAATCAAACCTTTTTTCATCGATTACATGAGCATAAACAACCAATATCTTACCTTGTTTATCTTCTATGGCATAAAGAAATCTGCCCCAAAGGTATATCTGCCTAGTTGTTGGTTTTAGGTATTTTTCACAATAATAATTTATAATCAAACTACTGTCAGGATTTACCCAAACAAAACGTGCTGTATCAGATAAGCCTAAAGAATATGGATAGGTTTCTTCTTTTCCTTCTTCTGTAATATAATTCAACAAAAAAAGAGGTGAAGAATATGGATTACTAAGCATTATCTTATAATTAAACTCATTTTTGATTTCGAGAGTCAAAAGCTTATTTTTTTTATCGAAGAACTGATTCACCGTTAAAGAACCTTTTATCTCTAGATCTTTATTTCCCATTACTATAGTATCTTGTGCATTAACTATATGTAGCCAAAACAAACCTGCTACCATAATAAATATTGTACATATAAGTTTTCTTTTCATTTCACTAAAACCAAAAAAATGTAAATATAAAATATGAGAATAATGAGAATTGAAAAAACTAATAACGTTCATTTACCGATAATCAAAATACTTTTCTTCTATATATTGAAGAAAAATGCCTTGTGAGTGATCATTTTCGTCAAATACAGAATAAACTAATTTTCCCCAAAGAGATATTTGTTTTGTATTTGACTTCAAATAATGATCCCATTTATAATTAACAACCCAAGAACTATCTGACTTTAACCAAATAACACGTGCTGTATCAGATAAGCCTAAAGGGTGTGGGAAGGATTCTTTTTTTCCTTCCTCTGTAATATAATTCAATAAAAAAGGCAGAGATGTATGAGGATTACTAAGCATTACTTTATTATCAAATCCATTTTTGATTTCGAGAGTCAGAACCTTCCTTTCTCGGTCAAAGGATTGATTTACTATTAACGAGTCTTTCACTTCAAAACCTTTTTCTTTTCTCACGACAGACACTTGTGCATAAAGGGTAGCCGTATGTATCATAAATAATACTGCTAGTATAAACAGTAAAGTATGTATAAATTTCTTTTTCATATTACTTTATTTTTGATGATTATACATTGTTGATGATTTATTTCCAAGAATACTATTCTTCCAAAACATATATTCTCTTTCCTGATTATATTTAGCCGAAACATTCGGCATAGTAATTCTCTCTGATTTATAAGCATTTATTTCATTTTCATAATATTCTGGACAATTTAAATATTCTATTTTTTTATCCCAAGAATCAATATATCCTTGCTTTTCATTAGGAAGGATAAGATCGTATACATAATCTCTCAAATAATTCATGTGTACCTCTGGTATTTCAATTATAAGAGGAGGATCTAAAGACATTCGTTCCTTATTAGACCAAGGTCTATCATGAGTACAATGATAAGCTTCATGGTAGAGGATAGAAATCTGATCTTTATATTCATAATCGAAAAATTTGTTACATATTTCTATCGTTTTTGCCCCGTTTTTTTCATCCACACTAACTCGTGCATTGGAACCACACTCTATTCCCAATTCTATTGTTACATCATCAATATCACATCCCAACTCTTTCATCATCTTCTTTATTTCTGCGACCGATGTCATCAGATTATTTGATGTCAGTTTTTTCTCTTCATCCGGGGAAGGGGAAGGTGTACCTCCACCGCCACCTATTGGTGTTTCACCGCCGATAATCGGGTTGTTATCAGTAACACCTGTGACTGTTTCCTGTTTCCATACGAATCGTTCCTTACAATACAACTCTTTATGCACCTCGACTTCTCCCCATTGAATAATTCCATAATGGCAATCGTAATACTCTTTCACCCAACTACGGGTCTGAGGAGATGCCTCAAATTTTATCTTTGCCGTAGATTCATCCCCGAATATATTACAACTTAACTCATCAAATACAAAATCTTGCTGATAATAGCAAATAGAGTCATTATCGCGGGTGATTGTTTTGTAACGAAGAGTATCTCCTACCAAATCGAAAAACCAGATAGTATTGATGATCCTTTTCGTATTATCCTTATATATCGGGACAAAGAAAGAGATATCCCTCTCGTCTTCTTCCCCCATTGGAATAGCATACTGCCATAATGGATTACCATACAACTCCTTAAACCGATTGAAAAAAGGAATGGCACTATCCACTTTTTGCACAGTAGCCTGGATTTGTAATATATTCTCGTCTAGCGTAATCGAAGATTTTGTCGATAAGGACATAAACTCATTCTCCTCCGGGAAAAGTGGAATATCGTCTTCGCAAGAGCATAACACCAGAAAGAACAACATTAATGCGTAATATAATTGTGTTTGTTTCATACTATATTTCTTAAGGTTAGGAAATTATATATTCCGAGCATTCAGAAACGACCTCCGCCGGGTCTGTTGAGAAGATTGATCGTTTTGGTAAACTATCAATTAGGTTCAATAATTCTTTTAAAATCGGGAATGGCACAATTCCCATTGGACCATTCCCTCTATTTTTTTAAGTGTGTTATGTAAGGTTTGGAATTATATTAAAATTTCATTTCGTGTAAAATATTGCCAGGGTTATCAATACCCAGCATTCTGCTGCCCTTTGATCTGCGGATTCGCATCGATCTCATCTTTAGGGATCGGCCATACCCACATATGATCGTCGGCAGACTTTACCATATCCGTACCTAAAGCAGGCAGGTAAGAAATATCCTGAGCTTCGCTTGAAGAACGGTTCAGCCCTTTCTTCCAACGTTTCAAGTCAAATAAATAAGGCTGTTCACCGAATAATTCGCGTACATACTCATCCTGAATTTCTTTTATCAAAGCATCCCCTTTATAAGATTTATCGCTCCATCCTTTCACACGGGCAGTCTTCAGTTTATTCAACATCGCGGAAGCATTCGTTTCATCTCCCGACATCGCATAAGCCTCAGCCGCAATCAGATACATTTCAGAAATACGGAAAGCCTTGGTCTTATTTATGTTATTGCTCTTTCCTTCATATAATTCAGGGTTACCCGGCCATTTCTTACAATAAGTAATCATAAAATCCGGAACAGTCTGGGCATCGATTGAATCATACGTAAAATAAGCGTTATAACGAATATCATTGTCTTTATCATACAAATTCAATACTGTGTTAGTCGGCAAATAAGAAGGGCGGGGTAATTTATCGATAATACCGCTGAATGCGCTACCCAGGGCGTTCGGTCCTGTTTCCTTGGCTTTCACCATGGCAAACTGCCAGATGGCTTCCGTTCCGTTGTCATGCAACCACATATCGGCATAAGCATCTCCATCCGTCATCAATGGATAGGTACCACTGTTTACCAGCGCGGTAGCTGTAGATATAGCAGTTTGGTAGTCCTCTTTTTCCAAAGCAATTCTGGCTTTCAATGCTTTTACCACATCAGCCGTGATATAAGCGGAGTTTATCTCTCCTGCTGTCGTTACATATTCTTCTGCTTTTGCCAGATCGCTGTCGATCTGTTTATAAGTCTCCTCCAACGTGCTACGCCCCGGATATGTTCCGGCAATAGATGGTGTCGAATTATATTCTTCAACAAGAGGAATACCATATTCGTTAGCAGCGGAGGACGGATCATAGTTCTTACAGAAATGGAGAGCCAACTCAAAATAAGCATATGCTCTTGTAAAATAAGCATGCCCCATATAAAGCCGGATTTCTTTCCGATCGTCATCCGATAACGAATTATCAGCTAATAAAGCTTCTGCCCCCTTCAACAGGACGTTAGCGTTTGCTATAAAATTATAATTATCGCTCCAGCAACCGGAAAAAGCTCCGTCTGTAATGGTATAGTCCCAGCGGTAAAAAGCACCATACGTATTTCCGTAATCAGCCGTAGCCGTAATCAGTCCGGACTGTACCAACGCATCCATAGTATAGCTATTTTGCACATAGCCACGCCATTCCGCATGAAACAAATTACTATATTTTCCACAGTCCTGGACAGACTGAACAGACTGATTGGTAGGTATGCTTGTTTCCGAAGCCAAATCCATATCGCAAGCTGTAAAAGCAGCAAAACAACAGGTAGCAACTGACAATATAATAGATTTTTTCTTCATGATTTTCTTCTTTTTACAAATTATTAGAACGTAAATTCAGCACCAAATGAGAACTGACGAGTATTCGGATATTTACCCAACTGCAAGTTAGAATCCACTTCCGGGTCTGCTCCCTGATATTTTGTAACAGTCAATAAGTTACGACCTACAGCAAATACCCTGACACCACGGATAAAACCTGTTTTTCTCAACAAATTATCCGGCAAGTTATAGCCGATCGTCAAATTCTTCAAACGCATAAACGACGCATTCTCAATCAGATGAGTATCAAATTGAATGGCAGAATTCGCAGCCGGAATATCCGTTATCTGCCCTGGTGTTGTCCACATATTTTCCATTACGACAGCCTGGTTTAACTGTCCGACGAAATTCGGATTTTCAACGAAGTACCGGTTATTGTCGATCATATATTTACCCAACATGAAAGAAAAGTCCGCATTCAGCGTGAAGCCCTTCCAGGAAAACTGAGTATTGAAACCACCTACCCAGGGAGCAAACTGATTTTTACCGGTAAATACGGCATTATCCTCGGAGTAGGTTTTTGTTTCATTCCCGTCTTTGTCCAGCCATATTTGCTGTCCGTCCTGCGGATCAACGCCTTTCCATCTCACATAATAGAAATCGCCATACGTTTTGCCCACTTCATATTTAACACCGGTATTGGCTACAACATATTCATCACGTCCGCCAAACAATTCTGTAATCTGGTTCTTGTTATAGTTTATATTGGCCGAAACACTCCAGAAGAGATCCTTATTGGAGATTATATCATAAGATGCGGTAAGTTCAATACCACGGTTGAACATACTGCCAATATTTCCCCATCCTGAGCCATGTCCGGTTGTATAAGAGAACGGGATCGTCATCAACATATCCGTCGTCACCTTATTATAGAAGTCAAAGTCGACGCTCAGGCGATTAAAGAAACGCGAATTGAAACCGATATTCAGTGTTTTTTGTTTTTCCCAAGTCAGATCGTCATTTTGCACGGAAGAAACTCCGAAACTCTGGTTTCCGTTGTAAAGACCTGTACCGATCAATCCTAAAGACGGGTAATACGGGTCACCATCAAATGCAGAGTTACCGGTTGTACCATAACTGGCTTTCACTCGCAATTCGTCCAGCCATTCTACATCCGCCAGGAACTGTTCTTCCTTCATATTCCACATAGCCCCTACAGAAAAGAAGGAAGCCCAACGTTTGTTTACTCCAAATAAAGAAGAACCATCCGTACGGTAAGAGGCATCCAGATAATATTTTTCATTGAAATTATATTCTGCGCGTGCAAAGAAAGAGTTCATCGTTTTCTTTTTCAGACTGGCACTCGGCGCTTTGTAAGTGGTACCATGACTTACCATCGACAAACGAGAATCCGTTATACCGTCTACACTGGTTCCGAAAGAACTGCCATCGTATATGATCGATTCCTGTCCGACCAAAGCTGTAATATTATGCAACTTATTGATATCGAACTTATATTCAGCCGTATTAGTCAACGTAAAAGAAGAATACCGCTGGAAAGTTTCGGCAGCGCTACCCGAATAATTATTATATCTGGCCGGCAAACTTTTATAGCGATACCTGTAATCAAACGCATCCATAGCTTGAGCGGCACGAATTGTCAAACCCTTAACCGGAGTCAGTTCTTCGAACATATTTCCATAAAGACGAATTTTATTCTTTTCGGTCGGTTGATTTTCCAATAAATAATAGGGATTCCAGAGTCCCAGCACATCCAGTAAATCTTTTCGTTTGCCATAAGAAATGCTGCCATCGGCATTTTCAATAATTTCATAAGGAGTTTCATAAGGGACAGCCCAACGGCTCAAAGTACCCACATTATACCAGCTATTACCGGTACTGGCAAATCCGTTTGTTTCAAAATCTTCATAAGACAAACCTAAATTCAGCCCTACCCGCAGCCAGCTGAACACTTTTGAGTCGATATTACTACGCAAAGTTTCACGGCGCATACCGGAAGCTGGTTCCACACCGTCCGCATCATAATGACTAGCTGAAATAAAATAATTTGTATTATTTGCTACCCCTGTGATACTTGCATCCAATTGCCATGTCGGGGCATTATCATTCAGGAAATAATCAGCCCAATCGGTAGAAATCCCCATATTCATGTATTTTTCAACCGTAGAAAGATTTGCTCCGGGTTTAATTGTTTTCCATAAATTATAATACTGTGTCGTATTCATCATTTCCGTAGTAGGCAATGCCGGCTGTGAAAAGCCATACTGTCCTTTAACACTAACGGTAGGTTTTGAACCTTTACCACGCTTTGTTGTAATTATCACGACACCGTTTGCCGCACGTGACCCGTAAATGGATGTTGACGATGCATCCTTCAAAACAGTGACATTTTCGATATCACTCGGGTTCAAAGCAGTAAAAACACCGCTGGAAATCGGGGAACCGTCCAAAACGAATAAAGGCTCCGTAGAAGAATTGATAGAACCGACACCACGCAAACGCATTGAAACATTTTCGCTCGGTTCGCCGGAAGAGGTATATACCTGTAAACCGGCAACCTGTCCTTGCAAAGCGTCAGCAAAGTTCGCACTCGGACGGTTAGAAATCTTTTCTGATTTAACAGCTGCAACAGAGCCGACCATTGAACCTAATTTCTTTGCCGAACCATAGGTTCCTGTAACCAGCACTTCATCCAGCATCTCTGAAGAGTTTTTCATCCGGATTGTCAGATTCGGAGCGATTTTAACGGTCATCGTTTCCATTCCGACGAACGAGATTTCCAGAACCTTAGCCGAATTCGGGACATTACTCAAATTGAAAAAACCATCAGCATCAGTTACAGTACCGATAGTTGTCCCTTTCACCATCACAGTCGCTCCAATAATCGCTTCTCCATCCTCGTCGGAAAGAACTTTACCGGTTACCTTAGACGACTGAGCCATCACCAAACCTACACCCATTATACAACAGGTAAGCAATAACATCATTCTTCTTCTCATAATTTTACATTTAGATTGTAGTATTAAGTCTATAATACTAAGTTCTCGTAGGACTTATGTAAATCATCAGGATGGTTTACTTTGCGGATGGCACATAATGCAATATAAAACAACATGTTAGGTTTCTTGATTTAAAGTAAGGAAAATAAACACCGACCAAGCTATTTAATATATTTTATTCAACAAATCACAATTACAAAGAATAGGGAAGGAATGATGAATATGCATAAATCAGGAACAGAACCGTATATCAAGTAAATGCCAAATCAATAAAATCATCTAAAGCAAAATTTTCACAACAATATAACCAGTAGAAAAGGAATATATGTTATACGGCAGTTTTGCTATATTTTTCCATGCTATTTAATTCATATAAATAAATATATGTATAAATTTGCATTTACTAAGAACGTAGTCCTACGAGAACTCTGTTAATTTATCCTTCTCTCATTGAATATCATTTGACTCGGGTTAATCGTCTCATTTAAAAACCCAGACATTATTCTACTCTGTAAATCAATACAATAACATATAAAAAAAGATATAAACAAAAATTCTTACTTCCAGATGATTTTCCATAATAAACAATTCGGGTGTCAGTTAGAAACAAACCGACACCCGAATAAATAATAGAAAGAACAAATTATAATAATCAGATCATTCGCCCAGATTCTCAAAAATGTCACCTTCCTGAATATTATCAGCTTTCATTTCATCCTGATAATATTCCCTGGCCAGGGTTACATATTTTTTATACATCTTCAGAGCCGTCTCTATTTCGTCACCCTGCGTGATCGGAGTACGGACTTTATTGGTCCGGGAGACGAACTCCAATTCCCAGTCGCCAAGCTCGCTATAGAAGTCATTCGCGCGAAAGGCTTCACGACCATGAGTCATAGGAAGACCTTTTTCCGAATACTCTTTTCCTTCATCCAAATGTTCCTGCAACATGGCATAAAACTTTTCCCAACGTTTCAGGTAATAGCTATCGATCAGGCCGGTCCACTTACGCCAGGAGTAATCGAAGATCAGCGGATCGCCATCAGCTCCCCAGACAGTCACTAATGCCGTGGCATCTTTTTCGAACAAGTCTTTTTCCTCATTCGTAGTGCCCCAGCTACGGGCATCGGTCAGCCATTTATCGAAATTGAATTCCGGACGTGTACGCAGCAAAACATCTACGTCACGAAGCATTTCCAGAAAACGGTTACTATGTAAAGTGAAAGCCGCTTTGTCTTTCTTTACAAATGCTTCTGCCACTTTTTTGTGGATGGCCTGTCCCAGGTTCGACATTAATTGCCGCTGAATATCGACCACATCGAAACGATATGGAGTAGAAGCATTCAGCTTATCGGCATCTTTCAAAAGTAAGCCCTGTGCCTGGATTACCAGTAAAGGAGAGTACGGAATGCCTAATCCGGCATTCGGACCTGATTTTTTTACATTCAATGCCGGACGGGCTGCAATAATAGAACTACGTTCCGTACCATTCGTACCGGGACGATACGGACCTTCAAGCAGATGCAACCAAGCTTTATGCGCATTTTCAGAAACTGCACCATAACGACGCTCCACATAATTACCCAGCCATTCTTCGATATCCACTTCATCGGCATGAAGCGGCATTTCAAAAGCCAGGTCATAATAAACCGGATTTTGTTCAATCGATTCCATAAACAAACCGGAACCGCAAACATTAGGTGATTTCTGTTTGGCAACAGCATATTGATTAGATGCCAGCAAACGTAAATCGCCATGCAGGTTGATACGGCCTCCGAAGTTATGCAGGTTACCTGCAACTACAGGATACCCCCAACAAGTATTTTCCTGTCTGCTTCTCCCCCCGTTCAGGTCGAGTATCAGAAGATGTTCTTTGGGAACAGCTTTTACGATCGGCTCGCGAAGGCTCCAGGCCTGCATCGCCCAGGAAGCAGAAGGATCGAAATCCTGAAATAATTTATAGATGGAATTTCCAACGGCACTCAGGTATTCCGGGGTATCGATCGGCGGCCGGCTTTCATGAAACGGATCGGCAGCATACACGCCATGCGCACCAAACAGTTTCTTTTCTTCTTCCAGGAAATCACGACCGAAAGCACTGAACAACGAATCGGTCGGATCCAGTTGCGCAGTACCGGTAAAACCACACCAGGAAGGTTGCAACTGTATTTTTGCATCAGGATATTTATTTTTCAGTTCACGCGGTACATAACCGGAAAATCCTTGCTGTATAGGCTGCATTCCCAATTCCAATTGACGGTTGATGACCTTTTTTCCCAGTTCCACATGGCTGTCTATCCAGGATTTAGGTAACGGACCGCCATAGCTTTGCAGATTTTGCATCCATTGCCAGGCAAAATGTCCGGGACCAGCCAGGAAGGCACGTGCTTCTTCATCTGTAAAATTGTATTTCAGCAATGTATTATACCAGACCGCTTCAAGTCCGACAACCGAGAGCGGCATATTAATGGAGTTCATCGCCATATAATCCAGCTCCTTCTGCCAACGCTCCCAGTCCCACCAGGAGGCGGTATAACTGCCGGTACAATAATTCATATACACTCTATACTTGCCATTAATCGTATTTTTTATTCCCTTTTCCGGAAGCGGCAATTGTTCCGGTAAATCAAGCTGGTTGCCAAACCAAGAAACATGTGCATTGCAAGTATATTTCAGATATTGATTGTAAGCCGTTGCCAGGGAAACGGTGTTGTTACCCCGAAGAAGTATTTTTCCATCAGTGGATGCGATCTCGTAAGCGTCTTCCCCGTTGACAGGTTCTATCAATTCCAGTTTAAACAGTTGGCCGTAGCCGGCCGTAACACGCTCGATCAAATCATAAGCGGCCTGAATCTGCGGATCTTTTGTACATCCAATACAGAGTAATGTAAGAATAAAGAATGCTATTTTCTGTTTCATTTCGAATATCTTGTTTGTTATCTCATTTATACATTCTACTATTTAGAATAAACGATCTCCGAACATACTAATGGTATGCAAAATAACACCTCTCGAACGTATTATCTGCATACCATCAGTTCATAATCATCTTTCAGTTACTATTCCGCAATCGAGACATGATAAACCGTTGCACTCGCTTCAAAGGTATCCAGAGAGCCAAATGGTTGATAAACAGACACCACGGTAAATTCATCTCCTGCTTTCAAGTTTGAGAGAACAGTCTCCGATGTATCATTCTCCACTTTCTCCTCAACTATTTTAGGATTAGACGGATCAGTATTATCTGTATAAATGATCATGGTATACAATAAAGTCTCGCTCTCTATTGAACTCCAGGTCAACTTAACGCTATTACCTTCCTGAGCTACTACTGTTCGTATTTCCCTGTTTCGCAAAGTCGAAACATATTTGGAACCGTAAATATCTGCTGTTTTTTCTACATTTAACGATTTATGCCCTTCGTCATCTTTTGTCACAAATTTAAAAATATAGCTATTCTCAGGCAGATTCAAATTTGTTTCCATCCGCATAACACCTGGTTGAGTACGATTCACTTCTACAACAGCAGAATCTCCCCCGTCATTCCAGTAAATTACTGTTTTAGTAATACGAGGATCCGCATTGATCATCCAAGTAAATTTAATACGCTCATTTCCAGGATAGGCCTCCAATGAATCTACAACGCCAGTATAGATTTCTTCTCCCCTTTTCAGATACTCCTCATGTACATCATTGATATTTTCACAACTGTTTAATCCTATGATAACACAAATAAACCCTGCAATGTTTTTTATTATACTTTTCATTCTGATTCTCATTTTAATAGTTTATTGATCATTACCCCAGAAAGTCAATTCAGCAATATGCAAATAAGCAGCTCCCGACCATGTACTTTTCACAACAAAACGCAGATAACGTACTTTTTTCAAATCTAAAGGTGCGGAAAATTCAAAGCCTTTAGATGCATATTCCGCATCCTCATTGGTTACATCGCCTTCACCCGAAGGCTTCAAAGTGAGAAAATCACCAACTTGTACCCAGTCCTTTTTCCACTCTTCCGTCCAATACTCATCATCCATTCCTTCTTTATAAGTATCGGTAGCCCATACTTCGAATGTTTTAGGGTTGTAATGTTTATAGAACCAGGACGTGCCGTCACGATGATACAGCTTAAAACGACTCAATTTTGCATCGACACCTAAATCCACTGTGAAATAGATTGGTATAGTTCCATCTTTCTCTGTCGTATGCCACATACTCGAAAGACTATTATCAAACATTTTTTCGAATGTCATACCTGCACTATAATTGGTGTTACGATCTTTCGGTAAAAGAAGTCGTTTATGCTTACTCTTATCCAACTGCATTTCATAATACGGAGAAACCTCCTGTTTAATGGTATCAGAAACATTTCCCCACTTATCAGTCAGATATAAGGCAAACACTCGTTTGATATCATCATAACCTCTAAAGGAATAATCACCTTCTTTCATATTCGAATAATATGTTTCCCCATCTTCCAATTCACCTTTACTGTTTGTCGCCATTATAGTTAAACCTATCTCAGAGCCTAATTCATTGTCCCAGGTAGCATTGACACCTCCAAAGTCTGCCTGCAATTTTACAGAGCTCAATATAAGATCGACTATCGGCGTTGACGGGTTGATGGTCACCACGAACGGTTCAGAAACATTCTCACTATGATCAACGACATATAATGTGACATCTAATGGGTCCGTCGTTCCCAAACCTTCAATTTCCAAACTGTTTTTATAAATCGAAGACCTCACCACATGTTCCCGGTTATTAACATAATAAACACCCTTCACATATGAGATATCGGTTTCTTTAGGTATTGTATACGATATCTTAGCCCCACCGGGTGTACTTTCTACCTCCACTGCCGTGATCGTTGATGGGGCTGTACCATCCGTTGGAGTTTGTCCGATATGATCTTCTGCACATGAGATCAATACCAACAAGAAAAATGAATATATTAACTGTTTCATAACGTTCTCTTTTATTATTTCTAGATATTACTCCCAGCCAGGATTCTGTACCAGATTCGAATTAATTGTTATAGAATTTGTTTTAATTGGCCATAGATAATCTTTAGTCTTAAATATACGGTTAGCATAAGTAACCACCGTATAATAAGAGTCGACTGTTTCTCCTTGATAATTCCAGCCTCTGACCGGTTGATTCAAATAATCCATGGCTTCTTTCCAACGGCGCAAATCACCGGCTCGAACCCCTTCACAAGCCAGTTCATTCAGACGTTCCTGATGAATGATCTCTCTCATTCCTTCCTGTGTATTCGGTTTATTAGCCAGTTTAGATTTCTTCCAGGATTCAACAACACCTTTTAATCCGGCACGCTCCCGAACTTTATCAATATATCCATAAACGTCCGCCACAGGAGTAGAGTTTGCTTCATTCAAAGCCTCGGCATATAAAAGATAGAGATCGGACATACGAACTAGCGGAAATGAATAACGAACTCCGTTATAAGTATTGGAAGCCGTCCCTGCAGTTGTTTCATAATTGATCAACTTCTTAATAAAATAGCCGGTCGGAATATGTTCACCCGTACTTCTGAACCCGGATATTTCACTCTTACGAGCATGCAGATACCATTTATCATTATCCGTAATTTTACCGGCACCTTCAAAAACAGATCTGTCAAATCCCAGGGTCGCATAAAAACGAGGTTCTCGGTTAAAATGAAGCTTGGCTGTCACCTCACCCGGTTCCAGATAAAACTTATCCTTATCCGTAACCTTTTGCGTATCGTATCTGTTTTCGTAGTCCCATGAAGGATCCTCATCGATAGGAATACCGTTTTCAGTATAAAACTGTTCTGCAATCTTCAGAGTAGCACATATTTCATTTGTTCCGTTCCCCAGATTGTTTACGACCAGGTGAGGCATACAATATTTTTGTAAAGCTCCCACATCATGTGTCGATCCCCAAACAACCTCTTTATTCCATTTTTCAGAAAATGCAGAACGAAGTGTCAACTTTAATGCAGTTGTATCAGATATAGAAGTGGTCGGTCTAAAAGTATACAATTGATGTCCTGCCAGCTCACAGGTATCTATCGCATTTTTTAGTGCTGTCGCCGCACGTTGCCATTTCTCCACTTTAAATTCAGTGTCTATCAGTTTCCGTCCCTGATTATCTACAAAATGTATATAATCCGCATTACCGTTAAATAACGGGCTGGCAGCCCAGACTAAAGCTTTTGCTTTAATAGCAACGGCTATAGGCTGCGTGATACGTCCAGCTTCATTTGTCTTATCTGCGATTTCAAGCGGAAGGTCGGGGATAGCCTCATTTATCAAATTTACAATATATTCCACAACATCATCCACCGGCTCCCGGTATACACGAACATCTTCCGGAGAAGCCGAAACCGGTAAGTTCTCATCAATGATTGGAACAGGTCCGTATAAAGTCATTAAATAGTAATGATAATAGGCTTTCAAAAATTTGACTTCCGAAATCCAACGGTTTCTTTCATAATCCTCCATATCATGTACCCGGTCAATATTTTCCAGAAAAATATTGCAGTCGCGTATTGCCACAAACAATTTCTTTCCACTTTGTTCGCCGTCCCAATAATTCAGGTACGGGTTATTGGCATTCTGACTTCCTTTGGCAATATAAGTCACCGGATTAGTGACCCAGTTAGGCTGATCAATATCCCACCATATCTCATCTCCGGTCATCAACTCCGTACTACTCCAAATATCCGTCGGATTCGGAAGATAACTGTAACAAGTAAAGAAGAAACGTTCTGCTGCCGCCCTATTATTAAACGATTTCTCTATCGTTGCAATATCATCCGGCACAATATCCAGATAATCTGCACATGAGGTAGAGAAAAAAGTCAATGCAATTATGATCAATCTCGAAAAGCATTTCATAATATTCTGATTTATAAGTTAATATTGACTCCAAAATTAAACACACGCTGTAACGGGTAATTAAAAGCATTACCAGCCAGCTCAGGATCCCACATTTTAAATTTCGACCAGACACAAAGGTTGTTGCCGGTCACATAAAGCCTCACATTAGCTAGATTTATTGCTTTTACCCATTTCTGAGGCAAAGAATAGCCTACTTCTACCGTTTTTAAACGAATGAATGCACCATCCCGCATAAACCAGGTACTGGTTTGCTCATTATTTTTGACCTGACTAGCCGATAGCCTGGGCCACAAAGCGTAAATATTTTTATTATCTTCAGACCAATGGTCATCTGCATAATATTGTAACAAGGCCCTCGGAGCTGTATTTCCTACAAATGGAGCAGTTTTTGCAGGATCAATCCAGAAAGAAGAACGAGCCGAACCCTGGAAGAAACAAGAGAAATCAAAACTTTTATAACCCGCGGAAAGACCGAAACCATAATTTATCTCCGGAGTTTTCGGGAAGCCGATAGGCACCATATCACGGTCATCAATAATCTGGTCACCATTAATATCCTTATACTTGATATCACCGGCACCATAATCACCAAAAGTTTGTCTTGGTGAATTTTTGACCTCTTCTTCATCCAGAAATAAACGTTCAGCAACCAATCCCCATGTCTGGGATATTTTCTTTCCTTTACGTGACAACCAGGGAGTATCACTGTAATCGGGTTCTTCATATTCCACATATTCACTACTTGCATAAGTGAAATTACCACGCATAGATGCCCATAAATCTTTTGAGAAAGAATGATTATAGTCAAGAGAAATATCTATACCTCCTCCTTTTGCCTTACCGACATTAGCCTGAGGAGTAGCCTGCAATCCCATTGTAGTCGGAATATATGCACGTTCCTGTAGAATATTCGAACGATGTTCTGTAAAGTAATCTACCTGCAACTCCAAACTATTCCACAAATTCAACTCAAGTCCCAAATTCATTTTCTTTCCTATTTCCCAGGTAATAAAAGGGTCTTCATAACGGGATATAGAAACACCATTTCTGGTATAATTAAAATATTCACCGAAAGTAAATCCTTTCCCCGAATCATTTGCATTTACTTGGGAAAGATAAAAGAAACGGTCTTTATCCTCGCCAATCTGGTCGTTACCGACTAATCCATATGTAGCCTTCAATTTCAATTTGCTCAACCACCCGGAATAAGGTTTCATAAAAGACTCATTGGATACTATCCAACCTAAACCGATAGAAGGGAAAAAACCGAAACGTTCATTTTTAGCAAACCTTTCGGAACCATTATAACCAAAGTTACCCTCCACAAAATAACGGCTATCGTATCCATAAGTAAAACGTCCGGCTAATCCTATATTACGATGCGGAAGAGCCAACTGCAATGTCTCCGCATTACTATCTACATAATCGCGCATTGTATAAACTAACATACCGGACACATTATGCTTATCATTAAATTCTCTCTGATAAGCAAGCGCACCTTCAAAATACAAGGTACTGGTTACCTCCCGGGCCCCGGTTGCAAACTCCAGATATTCCGTACCGCCATCCGGATTCAACGCTGTCAATTTATATAAGTCCGGACTATCCGGATTGGCAGAATATGAATAATAAAACGGTTTATATGAATTTGAATTACCCAGTTTAGAATATCGGTTCACATTAAACAATGCTCTTGCAGATAATCCTTCTGTAATAAAATCCAGTTTCTGTTTTGCCTCAAATTGAGCTAACATGGTCGAACGGCTATATTCCTGATAGCCTTTAACCATATCGGCATAAGGATTCGAATAATTACCTTCCCCATAATTACCGAAAAGAATATGGGAAGTATATTTATTTGATTCGTCAGCCGGATAATAAGGTTGGAACAATACAGGACTGGCATTTACGGCCTTACTATATAAAGACGATCCACCGTCTAACGGACCGGAATAATCATCAAAGGCCCCATGCAGACGGACAACGATTTCAGTCGATTTTGTCAGGTCTATATTAATATTCGAACGCAATATATACTTATTAATACTGATATTATTATTAAAATTATTACGTTTATCCATCTTAATGATACCATTGTCCTTATTATAAGCTGCTGCTACATAATAACGGGCTATTTTACCACCGCCGCTAATACTCATGTTGTAACGTTGATTGAACGTATGATTGTTGAATAACATATCACGCCAATCGATAGCCGGATATTGGAGAGGATTTAATCCTTTTTCCGTATTTACTATTTTTGATGTAGAATAAGGTAAGGCAGCCAACGGGTCACGTGTACGCACAGCTTCATTGTGCATACGCATATAAGTGACCGGATCAGCAATCCCCACTTGTTCAGTCGGAGAAGAGAACGAACCTTCCGCACGAACGGAAATGCTGACCTTTCCCTCTTTACCTTCTTTGGTACTGACAAGAATAACACCATTCGCACCACGAGCCCCGTAAAGAGCGGTTGCATTTGCATCTTTCATAATAGAAAAACTGGCTATATCATCTGTTGTCAAACGGGCCAGATCCTCTGTAGTCATCTCTACTCCATCAATTAAGATCAATGGATTGGACTTTCCGGTACCAAAAGTCGTCACACCACGAATAAAGAAATCCGAATTATCTTCTCCAGGTTCCCCCGTACGCTGATAAGAGATCATACCTGCAATACGCCCGGAAAAAGCATTCGTCAAGTTACTGGAAGGGACCTTCAGGTCAGAAGGTTTAATCGTTGAAACGGAGGCAATCACACTTTCTTTTTTCTGTTTGGCAAAAGCAACAACCGTTACCTCTTCCAATTCATCCACCTTTGCTTTCAAAGTTACGATCAATTCTTTCTTGCTTGCTACCGGAATTGTCTGAGGTTCCATTCCCAAATAAGAGAATGTCAGCTTATCGGTATTCTTCACTTCTATACTAAAAGTTCCGTCGATATCCGTTGTTACCCCACGTGGAGAACCTTCAACTACAATAGCGACCCCCGGTAACGGTTCCCCTGTCTCATCCATGACCTTTCCCGTCACATTCTTTTGCTGCTGCGGAGTCGATGTAGAAACAGGCAAAGGCCTCTCTTCTTTCTTTTTTAATACAACCTGACGATCTTTAATCTCATATGTCACCGGAGTATCCTTCAATAACTTATTCAACACCGATTCTATGGATTCATCTTTTACGGAAACATTCACTTTACGATTCGTGTCCAACACTTTTTCGTAAAAAAGGAATACAAACTCACTGTTTTGCTCTATATAATTAAAAACGTCTTGTATTCTACTTTTCTCAAAATGGAATGTAAATTGTTTTACTTGAGCATAATTCGATATCGAAGCAGCATCAAGATTTAACGAAATTGTCAAAAAAAGATTAACAAAGAAGAGGATTTTGATTTTTTTTATCATCCACTTCATTTTAAATGTATTATAATTCATATCTTTGTGATTTAAGGATTTAACCTTTATGCTATTGGTTCAATCTGAGATTCCGGATAGTACCGCTAATACTATCCGGATTTTTTATTTTCTGTGTTCTTATATCATAGGCTTATCATTTTATTTAAGGTTAAACAATATATCATCTATCTCTCTTTTTTATGAATGAAATACCCCGTATCTGTCTTCGTCCACACAATCGGGGCTGTAGAAGAAATCAGGATGATCAAATCGTCCAACGACTGTTTCAAATCGACTTTACCGCGCATTTTCAACTGGCTGGCCTCAGGAGATACGTCGATCGTTACTCCATAGAAACGTTCCAACTTTTTAAACACATTGGATAAAGGTTCGGATTGGAGGATCAGCAATCCATCTGTCCAGGCAATATAATCTACCGCTTCGACTTTTTTTACCGCTCCTATTTTCCCATTATTAATAGCAGCTAACTGATCCGGCTTCAATTCTATCTTATTTTTATTCCGGTCGGATAAACGGACAGAACCATTAACCAGCACGACTTCATTATTCCGGTCATTCTTATATGCACTCACATTAAATGTTGTGCCCAATACCTCTACATCAAAGGAAGTCGTTTTAACAACAAACGGGAGTTTCTCATTTTTTGTCACATTCAGACAAACTTCTCCCTCCACATATATTTCCCGGTGATTACCGGAAAACACACGAGGATAAACCACACGCGTCCCGGAATTAATATGCACGGTTGAACCATCGGATAGAGTCAGGTGGGTATATTTTCCCTTCGGTACCACAATCTGGTTATACTCTTGTTCTACTTTCTCCAAAGAGTCGGTTTCTTGTTTTTCTTCATTAATTAATACACTTCCTTTAGAAGAATATGTAACCGAAGCAGTCTTTTCTTCAACAGTTATTTTATCCTGAGAAGATAAATAGACTTGAATCTGGGAGCTATCCAAAACAGGCTCCTCCAGTAATGCTACATATTTGTCCAGAGAATCAGAGTTGCCGAGTTGCTTATATTCAATAAAGAAAAATAAAAATATAACCACAGCAGCTACAGCTGTTATCCCCATATAAATACGCCGTTTCAAAGAAAAGACTTTCTTTGAAACAAGTCCCTTCTCTATTTTTTCCCATACTTCATCTTCACCCTGCTTGCGTTCATTATCACGAAAGCGGAGATAAGTAATTAATCGGTCTGTAACTCTTTGAAATTGTTTATAATTCTCTTCCATGTTATTATCTTGACAATAGTATAACTGGAAAAGAGATTTTTACTCCTCACTTTTTCAGAAAAAAATTTATTTTTTTTTCTCTCCTGCCACCATCCTTTGCAATTTGGCAACAGCACGGGCTACCAGATTCATACACGAATGTGGATTAATATCTAAAGACACAGCCATTTCATCCCACGAAAACTCTTTGATAAAATAAAGATATATTGCATTCCTTTGGTTCGCCGATAACTGGTTATAGGCATTCATCAACAATCTACTTTTCTCTAGATAGTCATCTTCCTTTTCAAACAATCGTACCAATTCTACATCTTCCACCAGAAAATCAGCAACCATATTTTCTTCTAAACTAACACTACCAACCACCCTACTCGATTTGTCGAGTAAAAGATTTCTAAGTGATTTATACAAATAGGCCCTAATATATTCAATCGAAGATAATGTTTCTGAAACAAACAACTTTACAAATAAATCCTGAATGCAATCTTTTGCCATATCTTCATCATTACAGAAAGAAAGAGCATATGCCAATAATGGAGAATAATAACGCCGGTAAAGTTGTTCAAACGCAACTTTATCCTTTTCAATTATCAATTTCCACAATTGAGCATCAGACAATTCTACATACCTCATTTCACTCTTCATTCCATCAGAAACTATATATTTCATGTATCTACAGACAATACAGAATGCATTAGTTCTGATAGAACTGAGGTATTTATATCTTTTTAGAGACTGATTAATAAGGACTTATAAAACAGAGTCAAATATCGTTTTTCTTTAATAATAGAGCTAACTTGTTTAAAATAAACTATATTTGCGTGTCATAAATGGGTTAGTTCTATCAGAACTAATTACTTATGAATAAAAAAAGACACAGCTTTTATCAGAATCTGACATAAAGCCGTGTCTTATTATCTACTTGATATACAATTCAATTAGTCTATCGTTTCACCAAATAACGTTGCTGAAGACGCACGATTGATCCGTACTTTCACAAACTGACCGACTTTATAATTCTTCTTATCAAAAATAACCACCTTGTTCTGGCTGGTACGGCCAAATAACTGTTCACGCGAACGCTTGGAAAATCCTTCGATCAGCACTTCAAACTCTTTACCGATATCACGCAGGTTGCTTTCCTCGGATAACTGATTCTGCAAATCGATCATCCCCTGTAAACGGCGTACTTTCTCTTCTTCCGAAACGGTATCCGGGAGATGTTTGGCGGCATAGGTTCCGGGACGTTCCGAATATTTGAACAGGAAAGCGGCATCATACCTCACTTCACGCATCAGCGAAAGTGTTTCCTGATAGTCTTCTTCCGTCTCCGAATGGAAACCACAGAACAGGTCGGTAGCAATAGATGCTTCCGGCACGATGCGACGGATAGCAGCGATACGGTCCAGATACCATTCACGAGTATATTTACGGTTCATCACTTTCAAAATCTTCGAACTGCCAGATTGGGCAGGAAGATGGATATACTTACATATATTATTATGGGCGGCAATCACACGAAGCGTATCGTCGCTCATATCTTTCGGATGGGAGGTCACAAAACGGATACGCATATTCGGAGCTTCCAGCGCAACCCGCTCCAGTAACATCGGGAATGTTACAGTTTCACCATCTTTTTCAAAAGCATATGAGTTGACATTCTGCCCCAGCAGGGTAGCTTCTTTAAAACCTTTATCGCGCATATCCCGGATCTCATTCAGGATACTTTCCACATCCCGGCTACGTTCCCGGCCACGGGTATAGGGCACGATGCAATAGGTACAGAAATTATTACATCCGCGCATGATCGACACAAAACCGGAGATATGCGCGCCACCCAGCTTCAGCGGCATCACATCTTTGTAGGTCTCCTGTGTAGAAAGTTCCACATTGATCGCCTTTTCCCCATGCTCGACAGCCCCGACCAGATTCGGCAAATCCATATAAGAATCCGGCCCGACCACGAGGTCTGCATGATGCACATTGATCAACTCTTCTTTCACCCGTTCGGCCATACATCCCAGTACGCCGACGATCAGCGATTTCTTTTTGCGTTTCAGCGACTGGAAATACTGTAGTCGCCCGTAAACCTTCTGTTCCGCATTATCACGCACAGAACAGGTATTTACGAAGACAGCATCAGCGTCTTCAATCTTGTCAGTCAGAGTGTATCCGTCCATTTTCATAATGGAGGCGACCACCTCACTGTCCGCTACATTCATCTGGCACCCGTAGGTCTCGATGAACAATTTTTTTTCCTCATTTGCGGCTGTAGATTTTAAGTCTACGCCATTTTCCTGATTCGTCATTCCGTTTTCGTTAATAAAATTTAAAATCCTGTATTCTATAAAAATAAACCTCCAAAGGTTTGCACAGTTCAATTCCGAGCACTATATTTGCATACGAAAAACGTAAATTTTTTCATAGTTAAGGTTTTGGTTAAATCGAATAAGGGTGGCTGTGAAGTTACCCTTATTTACTTTTATACCCTTTATAATTCTTACCTCTTTCACTATTCAATAATTCTTCGTACATTTGGAGTGCAAAAATAATCAAAGTTATGGATAACGTAGGCGATTGGATCTATATTGTTTTTCTGATAGTTGCAGCAATAAGCGGTTTATTCAGTTCAAAAAACAAAAAAAAGCGCCCGACACAAGTCCTCGGACAGCCCGGTCACGACTCATACCCGGAGGAAAATACCTCTTCGGGAAAAGGTTTTTGGGAAATTCTGGAGGAGGCAACTACCCCTCAAAAGCCGGAAGCACCAACTGCACCGATCCATAAAAAGAAAAAAAAGACACCTGCCTCAAAACCATTTTTATCCACCGAGCAGGAAATCCAAAAGTCAAAAGTCAGTTCATCCCAACCTATGAACTTCCCTGCCGAAGAGGAACACTCCATGCTGGAAGATATTGAGTTTAATAATGCCGAAGAGTTAAGAAAAGCAGTTATTTATTCAGAAATACTCAACCGCAAGTATTAATCTACATTCTTTTTTAATACCTTTGCAGCCGTTTAGCTGACTAACAAGTATTTATCTAATATAAAAACAGTATAATATCATGGCTTTAAAATTCATTACAGCTGAAGAAGCTGCTTCGTTCGTACATCACGACGATAACGTAGGATTCAGTGGTTTTACCCCTGCCGGATGTCCGAAAGTTGTTCCGGGAGCCATTGCTAAAAAAGCAATGGAGGAACATGAAAAAGGCAATCCTTTCCAGATCGGTATGTTTACCGGTGCTTCTACCGGAGACAAGCTGGACGGTGAACTGGCTCGTGCCAATGCAATCAAATTCCGTACTCCATACCAGTCAAATAAGGATCTGCGCGCTTTACTGAATTCTCACGGGGCACAATATTTCGATATGCACCTGTCTGAACTTGCACAAGACCTGCGTTACGGTTTCCTGGGAAAAATCGACGTTGCCATCGTTGAAGCTGCTGATGTAACCGAAGACGGTGAAATCGTTCCGACGAGCGGTGTCGGTATCCTTCCGACTATCTGCCGGATGGCTGACCGCATCATCATTGAATTGAACAGCCGCCACCCGAAAGAAATACGCGGTATGCATGATATTTATGAACCGGCTGATCCTCCTTACCGTCGTGAAATTCCTGTTTATACTCCTTCCGACCGTATCGGTACTCCTTATGTGAAGGTTGATCCGGCTAAGATCGTCGGTATCGTTAAGACAGAAGAGCCAAACGAAGGTGGTAAATTCTCTCCGCTGGACGATGTCACAATGGCAATCGGTAAAAATGTTGCCGACTTCCTGGTAAGTGAAATCGAAGCCGGCCGTCTGCCGAAAGAATTCGTTCCGTTACAGAGTGGTGTAGGTAATGTTGCCAACGCTGTTTTGGGCTGTATGGGAGCCAACAAGAATATTCCTGCGTTCAATGTATATACTGAAGTTATCCAGGATGCGGTAATCAGTCTGATGAAAGAAGGCCGCGTTAAATTTGCCAGCGGTTGCTCATTATCTGTAAGTAATGAAGTAATTCGCGAAATCTATGCAAATCTTGATTTCTTCAAGGACAAGATCCTTCTTCGTCCGCAGGAAATTTCCAACAATCCGGAAGTTGCCCGCCGCTTAGGCCTGATCGCTATCAACACAGCATTGGAAGCTGACATCTTCGGAAATATCAATTCTACTCATGTATCAGGAACAAGAATGATGAACGGTATTGGTGGTTCGGGCGACTTTACCCGTTCAGCGATGTTGTCTATCTTCACTACTCCTTCTACAGCGAAAGAGGGAAAGATCAGCGCTTTCGTTCCGATGGTATCTCACCTGGATCACAGCGAACACTCAGTGAAGATCATCATCACCGAATACGGTGTAGCCGACCTGCGCGGTAAATCTCCGATCGAACGTGCCAACTGTATCATCGACAATTGCGTTCACCCGGATTACAAACCTCTGTTAAGAGAATATCTGGCAATGGGCGTAAAGGGCCATACCCCGCAAAACCTGAAATGTTGCTTCGCATTCCACGAAGAACTGGCTGCCAGCGGCGATATGCACAATGTAGACTGGAGCAAGTATAATAAGTAATTGCGACTTTTTATATCATATGAAGTCCCGAAGTGCCAAAACACTTCGGGACTTTTTTGTTCAAATCGATGAGAGACTCAAATCTCGTTTAAAACGAGTTTTTAAGGATTGTAACTGCAATATATTACATACGTCTCAGCCACAAAGAGAAGAAACGGTCATAAACCATATAAAAAGCCCCTTCTTTGGTTACAAAATCCTTTTCCAACAGGCCTTTTAAAGCAGATTGAACCGAACTGCTCGATGGTAAACTGTATTTATGGATAAATTTCCCGGAAGTCAATGCGGTCGCTTTTCCCTCCTTACAGATTGCAATCAGTAATTCTTTTTGCTTTTCCGGTAACTGATAGAGCAATTCCGAATAGGTAAACGAATAAGAATCCAGGATAAAATGTATGGCTTGTTCAATCATCTCCTTATTACAAACCTCACCGGGAGGAGTTACAGCAAAAAGGATATTCAATATTTTCTGAAGATACCAGGTAATTCCTTCAAAACGATCATACAAAGAAGCTACAACCTCCTCATCTATATCCTTTTGAGCCATTCTGAAATGATGCCGGGCAAATTCGATATATTTTTGCCTATCAATAGCTGCCAAATGAAGAATCGACACACTCTGATAAAAAGGACGGGGCGGGCTGACAAACATCTCTCCCATCAGATGACGCTGAGAACCGGCAAACACAAAGCGGGCATTAGGACAATGCTGAATATAGGTACGGAGCAATGCTTCCGTATTTTTTTCCGGATATTGAGCGACTTGCTGAAACTCATCAATTGCAACAATACAAGGTTTGTCTGATAAGGAAAAATAATGAAATATCTCATCCAGCGTCGTCTCCGGTGATTTGACATCTCCCAACTCTATATTCCATTGAGGCATACCAGACATATCAAAGGTGAATCCAGCCTTCAACGATGTCAGACTATTGATGAACAATTCCCACGTCTTCCGTCCCTTAGGCTTTAAAGCAGTAAGAATAGCTTTTCCCAATTGAAAAACAAACTCGCGAAGCGTCTTCGTTGCATAGATGTCGATAAGAAAAGTATAATAATGATCTTTCACCTCTGCCAATTGAAAACAATGCTGAATCAATCCGGTCTTTCCCATACGGCGGGTAGAAATGATAGCCACATTATTCTCGTTCAACAGCCAGCGAAGCAACTCTTCCGTTTCCTTTTCACGGTCACAGAAATATTCGGGAGCAATATAGCCGCTTGTTACAAATGGATTATTCATCAGAAGCATACAATTATCTTATAATAATCATACTTACGTAATCAGTAATTCTTTTTACTCCATCCGAGAGAAAATAAAAATCCTTCCGAAAGAAAACCGAATTTCTCTCGGAAGGAATCTTTTATATCAGTAAGACAAACGAGTCTTTATCCGGTATTTATCAGGGTTGTTTTCCGATATAAGCCAGGATACCGCCGTCTACATATAATACATGTCCGTTTACGAAATCGGAAGCATCGGAAGCCAGGAACACAGCCGGTCCCATTAAATCTTCCGGAGTTCCCCAACGGGCTGCCGGAGTCTTCGCGATAATGAAAGAATCGAACGGATGACGTGAGCCGTCCGGCTGAGTTTCACGAAGCGGGGCCGTTTGCGGAGTTGCGATATAACCCGGGCCGATACCGTTACACTGGATATTATATTGACCATATTCGGATGCGATATTACGTGTCAGCATCTTCAAACCGCCTTTTGCAGCCGCATAAGCAGAAACTGTTTCACGTCCCAGTTCGCTCATCATCGAACAGATGTTGATGATTTTTCCGTGACCTTTCTTTATCATAGAAGGGATAACGGCTTTAGAAACGATAAACGGAGCGTTCAGGTCCACATCGATTACCTGACGGAATTCGGCAGCACTCATTTCGTGCATCGGAATACGTTTGATGATACCGGCATTGTTTACCAGGATGTCGATAACGCCTACTTCTTTTTCGATCTGGGCAACCATTGCATTTACCTGCTCTTCGCTAGTCACGTCGCAAACATACCCTTTTGCTTCGATTCCTTCCGCCTTGTAAGCAGCTATACCTTTATCCACCAGTTCCTGTTTGATATCGTTGAAAACGACCTTTGCACCAGCCTGAGCAAAAGCACTAGCCAACGCAAAACCAATTCCGTAAGAAGCACCTGTTACAAGGGCTACTTTACCTTCTAATGAAAAATTTACCATAATAAATAATGTGTTAATGTGCCAATATGCCAATGTGCCAATAAACGCACAAGCAGTTAACACTGATTTTTTTATTTATAGCAACGGGGAATTGGCACATAGGCACATTTTCCCCATTGGCATATTATTTTAAGTCCGTAATTTTAGAGAAATCCTGATCGCCATAGTCCAGATTTTCGCCACCCATACCCCAGATAAAGGTATAGTTGTGCGTAGCTGCTGCACTGTGGATAGACCATTCGGGAGACAAAACAGCCTGGTCGCCCTTCATCCAGATATGGCGGGTTTCATCCACCTCACCCATAAAATGACAGATGGCCTGGTCTTCCGGAATATCGAAATAGAAATAGGCTTCCATACGACGGCTGTGAACATGCGCCGGCATTGTATTCCATACGCTACCCGGTTTCAATTCGGTCATACCCATCTGCAACTGACAGGTAGGCAATACCTGATTCACGATCATCTTATTGATGTTACGGTCGTTCGACATTTCCAGCGAACCCATAGCTGCAACAACGGCATCCGCTTTCGTCACTTTCTTATCCGGATAATTACGATGAGCCGTAGTCGAGTTGAAATAGAACTTAGCCGGGTTCTTTGCATCCTTGCTTTCAAAAGTCACTTCACGATCTCCTGAACCCAGGTAAAGAGCTTCCTTAAAATCGAGCTCGAAAGTGGCATCGCCGGCTTTTACAATACCGGGACCACCCACATTGAAAATACCCATTTCACGGCGTGTCAGGAAATAGGGAGCTTTCAACGGATCAATCGCTTCCAGTTGCAACACTTCGCCGGCAGGCATGGCGCCGCCAACAATCATACGGTCGTACATGGAATAAACCATGTTCACTTCATTCGGCGCGAAAACTGTTTCGATCAGGAAATCCCGACGAATACGTTTCGTATCATATTGCTTGGCATCTTCCGGATGCGCAGCATAGCGCAATTCATAATTTGTTTTCATATTCTTATCTGTATTTAATTCTCAATTTTCAATTCTTCATTTTCAATTACTTAAGCGCATGATCTGCCTTTACATCGCTTTCACCCTTCCAGGCACGCAAATTCGTCCATTCGGTGTAAGGGGCCGACCAATATTCGTCGGTAGCCGGCAATCCTAAAGACAGCAAACCTACGGCACACAAATAAACACTCCCTGTGTTAATATAAGACTCTGACATATCGATTTGTTCACCGGTGAAACCAACACGCAACCAACCGTTTGCATCAAAGTTCTTCGGCGATTTCATCTGGTTACGGATAACAGCCGTCATAGCACAGCGTACCTGGGCCGGTTTCACTCTTTCCGGAAGCACGTGCATCAAACTGGCTTGTGCCAATGCATGAAACGCGCCAAAACGATACACGATAGAACGGCCTACTACAGGGAAGGTTCCTTCCGGCGAGATAAAACGTTCCAACTGTTCGGCATAACGGGTTAAACGCGGCAACTGCACATCGAGAAAGTCCGCCCCTTCCAGGTTATGCTTTTTCATCGTCAGCAAAACATCTGTCAGCATCGGATGGATAACAAAACTGTTATAATAATCCATGTGGAAAGCAGGACCGTCACCATACAGCGCATCTCCTTTATACCACTCGTCACGGAACTTTTTGACACCATACGTCAGGCGGTCCATATCGCATTCGCCGGTAAATTCCAGCAAAGCCGCCTCGACCATAGAAGCAAACAACAGCCAGTTGTTTTCCCAAGGCTTGATGGCACGGCTACGTTTAAATTCCGTAATCATCCATTCCTTAGCCTGCGGGTCCAGGTTATCCCACAGCTGGGTTCTGGCACGCAACAATCCCTGAGCCAGGAAAGCGGCATCCACCAACGGCTGATACGGTTTTCCAAAGACCAGATAATCGGGAGAATCCGGGTTTACGGCATTCTTCAGGCCTTTCACTGTCAGTTTGATATATTTATCACGCAGTTGTCCTTCGGGCGTATTGTCCGGACCCAGTTCCAGCCAAGGGGCAATACCGCATACCAGACGACCTACCGCTTCCAGATGCGAGAAGTCACTTCTGTCTTTCGATAAAGACTCGTAAGGCATATTCTTTTTCAACGTATTGTTGCTCAGGTTTGTCAATACCGGGTCAGCGATACGGGTCAATGTTTCTACCCAGAAAGCACGGTCCTGGGTACCGTTTTGCTGCGCTTTTCCTGCGAAAGAAATGCAGAGGCAGCAAACCAAAATAGCGGTTGTTTTCAGAAGATTTGTCATAATAGCATTATTTTTCAGTCAGTTTCTTTAAACGCATCAATGCTTCCACATAATAATAGTCAGCATAACTCAACGGAACATCCACTTCGCTGTTTCCGGGGAAATGGCCGGTGGAATGCATCAAAGCAAAATTACAGTTCGTTCCTTTCGCTGCCAGATATTCGGGAGTTGTCAGAGAACGAACCTGCTGTTCTGCAAAATCGAGGTAGCTTTTTGCTTCTTCGCTCTTATCCAGTTGGCTCAGTTCAATCAGTGCAGAAGCCATAATAGCCGCGGCAGAAGCATCTCTCGGCACATTCGGGATACCCGGAGCATCAAAATCCCAATACGGCACCTTATCAGCCGGCATATTCGGATTGTTCATGATAAATGCCGCAATATGTTTAGCCTGATTCAGATATTCAGGTTTGCCGGTTTCGCGATACATCATGGTGAAACCATACAACGCCCAGGCCTGTCCACGTGCCCATGCTGATTCGTCGGCAGCTCCCTGGTGAGTTTGTTTCTTATGAGGAACACCGGTTATCGTATCGTACGAAACCACATGATAACAGCTATAATCGTCACGGAAATGATTATTCATTGTCTTGTCGGCATGAGAAACAGCCATTTTATAAAAACGGTCGTCACCGGATGCTTTGGAAGTCCAACTGAAAAACTCCAGATTCATCATATTATCAATAATAACCGGGAACTGCCAGATTTTTTTATTGAAGTCCCAGGAACGGATAGCTCCCACCCGCTCGTCAAAACGAGTCGCCAGCGAATTGGCACCGGTCAGCATCACCTCTTTATATTCCGGTTTGCCGGTCAGGCGATAACCGTTTCCATAACTGCAATATAGCATGAAACCGACATCGTGGCTGTAAGTGATATTCTTCACTTCTTCCACACGGTCCGTAAACATTTCGGCATATTTCTTTAATTCCGGAGTCGGATTGTTTTCGTACAGATACCATAATTCGCCGGGGAAGAAACCGCTGCACCACCAACTATAGTCGCTTGTTTCCAGTTTTCCGTCCTTTCCGATTGCTTTGGGAAGACGGCCTTCCTGGCTTTCCAGGTCTTTAGCCATCAAAAGGGCCTGTTCGGTCGATGCTTTCAAACCACGGTCAATCACATCAGCAAGGGGTTCTTGTTTGGGTTGCGAATCACACGAAGACAACAACACTGTGAACGCAAACACACCATACGAAAGAAATTTGTTCATGATAAAAATAGGTTATTAAGTTATTAAGTTTTTAAGTTTGTGGCAAATATACATGTTTATATTCTAAAAAACGACAACATCCATCGAAAAAGCATCTACTTACCGAACTGTTCCCTCTCTACTTACCAACCGGATGCCTTCTTTACTTACTAAGTAAGCCTTCGTCTACTCGATAAGTAGAGTACCCCACTGCTTAATAAGTAGCCGAATGTCTACTTATTAAGCAGGTTTTGTAATACTTTCGAAACATCAATGTAATATTTACTTCAAAGCGTCTTAACCCGTTCTTAACACATGTTACCTTACTTTGCACTCAGAACAAAGAGGTTAATGACGTGAGAAAGTTTTTTGAAAAAATTGTAGAAGGAGGATTATTAATCAGCGGAGGTGTAACCAGTTTCACGATTCTGCTGATTGTCTTTTTTCTTTTTAAAGAAGCATCCGGCCTTTTCAACAGTCCGGTAGTCGAAGAGGGATACGTGCTTGCCGTGAATAAGAGCAACGATGTGAGTCATCTGTCACCGGAAACAATCATGGATATTTTCGATGCCAAAATAACCAACTGGAAAGAGGTTAACGGCAAGGATGAAGAAATCCTGGTCTTTCGTTTTTCCGACCTGACGCAATATTACAGTGAAGAAGAATTGGGAGATGAGTTTCAGTACGTTCCCGACAAAATCAGCGAACTCGTCAGCAAAGAGCCGGGAATCATCGCATTCTTTCCTCAGCAATATCTGGCGAAAAACTTCAGGGGAACCGTCCTTCCCGAAGAGAAAATATCGCTTTCCGACTTCTTCGCCGGCACCAAATGGTACCCGACCTCTGCGCCTGCCCCTATCTTCGGATTGATCCCCCTGTTGCTCGGAACATTACTGGTCAGTATCGGCGCCATTGTTCTTTCGCTCCCTTTCGGTATTGCCGTTGCCATCTACCTGGCAGAAATCGCAAATAAACGGACCCGGGAGATACTGAAGCCGGTTATTGAATTGCTGGCAGGGATTCCTTCGGTCGTATACGGTTTCTTCGGATTGGTTGTAATCGTTCCGCTCATACAGAAAGGGCTGAACCTTCCGGTTGGAGAAACAGCCTTTGCCGGCAGTGTCGTTCTGGCCATCATGGCGTTGCCGACCATTATCACGGTTGCCGAAGATGCCATGCGCACCACGCCGCGTGCCATGAAAGAAGCGAGTCTGGCCCTGGGAGCAACCCAATGGCAAACAATCTATAAGGTAATCATCCCCTATTCCATATCCGGTATCACATCGGCAATTGTCCTGGGTATCGGGCGGGCAATCGGAGAAACAATGGCCGTCCTGATGGTAACAGGAAATGCGGCCGTTATCCCGACCTCCTTCTTTGAACCCGTACGGACCATTCCGGCAACCATCGCGGCAGAACTGGGAGAAGCACCCGCCGGAGGAGCTCATTACCAGGCATTGTTCCTGTTAGGGGCAGTATTATTTATCATTACACTACTGTTAAGCATTACGGTAGAATACATTTCATCCAAAAGAAAAATGTGATTAAGCTATGGCACCTGTTCAAAAGTTAGGCAATGTTGACACAAAGAAACGGACTTCACAGAAAGTTGCGTTCGGTATATTCACACTTCTCAGTTATCTGGTTGTTGTCATTCTTTTCCTTATTCTCGGTTTTATCATTATCCAGGGAGGAAAAGTAATCAGCTGGGATTTCCTGACGGAAGCGCCGGCCGACGGGATGACTGCCGGAGGTATTTTCCCGGCGATTGTCGGAACACTTTATCTGGTATTGGGCAGCAGCCTGATTAGTTTCCCAATCGGAATCATGAGCGGTATCTATATGAACGAATATGCGACAAACGGAAAAATAATCCGTTTCATCCGGATTATGACCAATAACCTGAGCGGTGTACCGTCGGTTGTATTCGGACTATTCGGAATGTCCCTGTTCGTCGTCACCCTGGGTTGGGGAGACTCCATCATCGCCGGTTCGTTTACCCTGGCACTGATGTCTTTACCACTGATTATCCGTACAACGGAAGAAGCCCTCAAAAGCATCGACGATTCTTTCCGCCACGGCAGTCTGGCACTGGGAGCTACCAAGTTACAGACCATTCGCAGGGTTGTATTACCGATGGCTTTTCCGAATATCATTACCGGATTAATCCTGTCTATCGGACGTGTATCCGGCGAGACGGCTCCTATCCTGTTTACCGTTGCCGCTTACTTCCTGCCCCAGCTGCCGGGAAGCATCTTCGACCAGTGTATGGCCCTGCCCTATCATCTGTATGTTATTTCCACCAGCGGAACAGACATCGAAGCCTCGCGTGGAATGGCCTACGGAACGGCTCTGGTACTGATTGCAATCGTATTAATCGTAAACTTACTGGCCAATGCGCTGAGAGGCTATTTCGCCAGAAAAGTAAAAATGAACTAATCGCATACACCCAATACAAAGAATAAAACAACAATATTATGATAAAGATTGATGCTCAGAATGTAGATTTCTATTATGGCGATTTTCATGCCTTAAAGAATATATCTATGCAAATTGAAGCAAACACGTCGGTCGCCTTTATCGGACCGTCCGGTTGTGGTAAATCCACCTTCCTGCGCTTATTCAACCGGATGAACGACCTGATACCCGACACGCACATGGACGGAAAAATCGGGATCGACGGAAGAGATATTTACGGTAAAGGAGAAAAGGTCGACCTGCTCCGGAAAAATGTAGGCATGGTATTCCAGAAACCGAATCCTTTCCCGAAAACAATCTTTGAAAACGTTGCCTACGGGCTCCGGGTAAACGGGATAAAGGACAATGCTTATATCGAAGAAACTGTTGTCAAAACCCTCAAACAGGTTGTTCTTTGGGATGAAGTAAAGGATAAACTGAAAGAATCGGCTTTCGCCCTGTCCGGCGGCCAGCAACAACGTCTGTGTATCGCCCGTGCATTAGCCATATCTCCTTCCATTCTTTTAATGGACGAACCGACTTCAGCACTGGACCCTATATCGACCGGTAAGATAGAAGACCTGATACATGAACTAAAAAGCGAATATACTATCGTAATCGTTACCCATAATATGCAACAGGCTGCCCGTGTCAGCGACAAGACCGGGTACTTTTATCTGGGGGAACTGATAGAGTTCGATAATACACGTAAGATATTTACCAATCCGGAAAAGGAATCGACTCAGAATTATATTACGGGACGGTTCGGGTGATTGAAAATTAAGAATTAAAAATTGAACGATTATATATGAAAGTCATAGATCAGGAGATTGCCTCCTTAAAAAACAGCATCAGCGAGATGTGGGCATTGGTCCACCAACAGTTATATAATGCCGGCGAAGCCATGCTAACCGGAGACAAGGAACTGGCCTACAAAGTAATCAGCCGCGAACGCCGGGTAAATGCGTTCGAACTGAAGATAGACAGCGACTGCGAAGATATCATCGCTTTATATGCTCCCGTTGCCGTCGACCTGCGCTTCGTTCTTGCCATGTACAAAATCAACACGAATCTGGAACGCTTGGGAGACTTTGCCGAAAGCATCGCCCGCTTTGCCGGAAACCTGCCGGAAGGTGTTCCCGTCGACCCACAACTGATAAAGGATACCCGGGTGGAAGAAATGTTGCAGGAATTGCTGAGTATGCTTACACTCAGCCAGGAAGCATTCGAAAAAGAAAGTTCTGAAATTGCATCACGCATCTTCCTGAAAGACAACCTGATCGACGAGATCAACCATAACTCGACCAGGATCATTGCCGATTACATAGAAAAGCATCCGGGAAGTGCCCTGGTCGGCCTTTACATGGCCGGAGTCATCCGCAAAATGGAACGCTTCGGCGACCACTGTACCAACATCGCCGAAGAACTGATATTCTATCTGGATGCCAAGGTAATGAAGCATATCGGAAAGACAGAAAATTAAAATAGGCATAAATAAGATTTGTGTTTTACGTTTCTATCTTGTAATATTGTATCCGTTAAAGGGAGCAATATCTACAATACTATCGTGGAGATTCATGAAACAGAATTAATAGCCGGTTTGAAAAGTGGGGAAAGCAGAGCCTACCGCACTTTATTTGACAACTATTATCATCTTCTATTCCGTATTGCCTGTCAATATGTAAGGGATGATACAGTAGCCGATACCATCGTCGGTGATGTATTATCCCATATATGGGAAACACGCGAATCACTCCATATCACCTCTTCACTGCAAGCCTATCTGGTCTGTTGCATACGTAATTATGCAATCAATTATCAAAAGAAATTATTTGCAGACCGGGAAATCAGTATCGACGATTACGAAGAATACCCGGAAGCAATTCTTCAGGGACTGTTCCTCTCCGATGAATATCCGTTGGGACAATTGCTAGAAAAAGAACTCAACGAGCAAATACTCCTCGAAATCAATAAACTTCCCCGCGAAACCCGGCAAGTTTTCATCTTTAGCCGGATCGAAGAGTTGGCTTACGACGAGATCGCAGATAAAGTCGGCATCTCGGTTAACACAGTCAAATACCATATTAAACAGGCCCTGTCTACCCTCCGTACCCGTATGAAAGGCTATTTATCTTCCATTTTGTTCTGATACATTTCAATCCAAAATCATTTTTTTGAAAAATATTTCATTTTTCACTACCCTCGCTCTACCCGTATGTTGTCTTTAGGGTAAGAAGCATAAAAATGGATCAAAATAAACAACAAGAATACTACGACGAGCTGATCACCGGTTATCTGAACCGGTCACTTATTCCTGAGCAGGAGAAAGAACTCAGCCGTTGGGTCGCAGCAAACGAGTCTCATAAAAAACATTATTATGAAATGACCGAGCTGTGGCTATCTTCGTATGACAAGCAACATAAAAACGGAAGAAAGAACGAAGCCGTATACCGACGTTTTGCCGAACAGGCCGGATTCAGAAAACAAAAATATCTGTTCCTACGGGAATATACCCGGATCGCAGCGGCTCTGCTGGTCGGAGTTTTCCTGGGTACTACCGGATTATATCTGTTCAACCAGTCTAACAAGCAGGACGAGCAGGCAATGATACGAACCATTGAAGTGCCGCTCGGTTCACGAAGCCGCCTCCAACTGGAAGACGGAACCATAGTATGGCTGAATGCCGGTAGTAAATTCAGCTGTCAACCCGGATTCTCACAGAAGAACCGACAGGTCACACTGGAAGGAGAAGGTTATTTTGAAGTGGCCCGTAATGAAAAGCTGCCGTTCATCGTCAATGCAAAAGAAATCGATGTGAAGGTACTGGGTACAAAATTCAATGTCAAAGCCTATTCCGACGATCAGGAAATAGCCGTTACCCTGGCTGAAGGTTCTGTGAACATGGTAGACAAAGCAGCCCCAGCCAATTCTGTTATTATGGTACCTCAACAGCAAGCCGTTTATAACAAACTGACCGGAAAGACAGAAGTCAGAAAAGTTTCGACGGACGCAATCTGCCAATGGACAACAGGGGCCCACTTCTTTAATGAAGTCAGTTTTGAAGAAATCGCCGGACAGTTGGAAAAAGCCTTCGACGTAACCTTCATTTTCCGGAATCCGGAACGTCGGAAACTTCGTTTCTACGGAGAGTTCCGCAGCACGGATACGCTTAACGACATTCTGACGATTATGTCTTCCAGTGAGAAATTTACTTACAGACGAAATAACAATATCATTGAGATATATTAAAATAGTTGATAATTAAAAAAGAAAGGAGAATCACGAAAAGAAAAAAAGAAAGCACAAAAAAGAGCCGGAAAATGTTCGCACCATTTCCCGACTCACGAGTTCATTAAAACTTAATAATTAAATTCTAATCACATTACAAAAGTATGGAAAACATTCTTTATAAAGAAAGAAAAATCACGCTAATTGTTCGCAACCGGTTCTATGTATCCTGGTTATGTATGATACTTTTCGCAACAAGTATGCAACAGGCGTTCGCAGCATTACCACAAAATCAAAAGATCACACTGGATCTTCAAAATGCCACGATAAAAGAGGCTTTTGAAACAATCAGAAAACAGAGCGATTACATTTTCTTCTTTGAAACCGGCGACGTGGATACCCGGCAGAAAATCAGTCTGCAAATAAGCAGCGAATCCATTAACGATATTCTGAATCAGGTACTGAAAGGAAAAGGCCTGAAATATGAAATCAAAAACAAACACATTATCATCAAACCGGACAAGACACCGCAACCGGCTCAATCCTCCCGACAGTCGGGAACGATCAACGGCGTTGTTACCGACGAAAAAGGGGAACCGATCATCGGAGCCAACATCATGGTCAAAGGGACTACGAACGGTACAGTCACAGACCTAGACGGTAAGTTTGTCATTCAGGCTTCTCCCGGCGATATCCTGGAGATCAGCTATATAGGCTACAACCCTTTGCAGATAAAAGCCGGCACACAAACTTCCCTCTCCATCAAAATGACGGAAGACACACAGAACCTGGAGGAAATAGTTGTCGTTGGGTATGGTACACAAAAGAAGTCAGACCTGATCAGTGCAATCACTTCAGTACGCGGAAAAGAGCTGGCCGAACAACCGGTTCCCCGCGTCGACCAGCTATTGCGCGGACGTGTAGCCGGGATGCAGGTCGTTCAGTCAAACGGAACACCGGGAGCCTCATCGAGTATCCGTATCCGTGGCGGCAACTCACTTTCCGCTAGCAACGAACCGCTTTATGTAATCGACGGTTTTATCGATGCCGGAGACCTGAATTCCCTGAATCCGAATGATATCGAATCCATCGAAGTACTGAAAGATGCTACATCCACTGCCATTTACGGAGCCCGCGGTTCAAATGGTGTTATCCTGATTACGACCAAAAGAGGAAAAGAAGGTAAAGCACAGTTTGACGTGGAAGCATCCTACGGCTGGCAAAAGTTACCTAAAAAGATAGACTTGCTCTCTACCGGAGAATATGCTTCTTATCTCAATAAAATTGCCCGAATGAACGGGACCACGGTTCCTTATGACGACCCGTCCAAAGTTACAGGCGTAGACTGGCAGGACGAACTATTCCGCACAGCTCCTGTATATAATGTAAACCTGTCAAGCAGCGGTGGTACGGAAAAGATCAAATACCTGATCTCGCTGAACCATTTCGATCAGGATGGCATCATGGTCGGTTCCGGTTTTAACCGTACGACTTTACGTACGAATGTAGATGCGGAAGTCAATCCCTGGTTCAGTCTTGGCACAACAGTCAGCCTGTCACGCGAATTCAGCGATATATCCACACTCCCGAGCGATTATTCACTAGCCGTTTACGGAATAGGCATGTCACCTATCGGAACAGCATTCAATCCGGACGGTTCGTATAATTATACCGAACCCAGCCGCCCGCTCGGCCGTAATCCCCTCGCAGAAGCCTTGCTGCCTACGGATGAAAAGAATACCTATTACGTACTGAACAACTCTTACCTGCAATTCAAGATAGGAGAACATTTCACCTGGCGTTCTACATTAGGTATCAAATGGAACTACTGGCGTGAAGATTATTTCTCTCCGCGTAAAGGCTCTTATCAGGAAAAAACCAACAGTGCCAAGGCCACTACCTTGCAAACACAGGACTTGCTGACAGAGCATACATTGACCTACACACTGAAAAAAGAAGTACACTCATTTTCTGCCCTGGGAGGTTTCACCGCGCAAAAAGGCTACGATAAAGGGTTATCTACCGAAGTCTCGAACTTTGCCAATGATATCACCGGATTCTATGACCTGAACTCCGCCCAACTGAAAAACTCGGTCAAATCAGGTTACCACAACTGGGGATATATGTCCTGGCTTGGACGTATCAACTATTCTTATGACAATCGTTATCTGCTGACAGCCGTAGCCCGTTACGACGGATCATCCCGTTTTTCTCCGGGAAACAAATGGGCATTTTTCCCTTCCGTTTCCGTCGGCTGGAGAATTACGGAAGAAGATTTCATGAAAAGCCAACAGGTTGTGAACGATCTGAAACTCCGCCTCAGCTATGGCCGTGTCGGAAACCAAGCTATCGATATCTATTCAACCCAGTCGCTCTTCTCATCCGGCAGCACGATCCTCGGAGGCCAGGAAGTCGTAACTTACACTCCGAGCAAAGTCCCCAGCAAAGATCTTACCTGGGAAAAAACAGACCAGTTCGATGCCGGAATCGATTTTTCTTTTTTCAACTCCGTCCTGACCGGTTCGCTCGACTATTATCATAAAAAGACCAGCGACCTGTTATGGGAGATATCCGTTCCTTCCTACATCGGACAATCCACCCAGTTGCAGAATCTGGGATCGCTCTCCAACCAGGGAGTTGAATTATCATTGAATGCTTCCCTTATAAACAAGAAGGATTTTCAGTGGGATATGAACTTCAATATCTCGACCAACCGCAGCAAGGTACTGAGCCTTGGCCCGGACCAGGAAAAACCGGTAGGAGAACATTGGGGCGGTTATTACAGCAGTATCCTGAAAGTAGGATCACCCGTCGGACTGTTTTACGGTCAGGTATACGAAGGTGTACTGACCCAGCAGGATATCGACGCTGGAAATCTATCCGCCCGTCCGGGAGATCCGAAATTTAAAAATATTCCCGATGATCCGAACAACTCTACCGTTATCGGTAATGCCAATCCGGATTTCTTCGGAGGATTAGGCACAACAGTAGCCTATAAAGGAATATCCCTGAACGCCTTCTTCCAGTATTCGGTAGGCAACGATGTGATGAACCTGAACAGTGCCTATTTCCTGCCGGGTAATGCCAACGTAAACTGCTATCGCGAACTGGCAGAGAAGATGTGGACTCCTGAAAATCCGGATACAGACGTTGCACGTCCTGGAAACAGTTACATCTACTCCGTCGATTCACGTTTCGTAGAGAACGGTAGTTTCCTTCGTCTCTCTTCGCTGACCCTGGCGTATGATTTACCCCGCAACCTGCTGCAATATATCGGCCTAGCCTCAGCCAGAGTATATGCAACCGGCAACAACCTGTTCAATATCTGCAACTACCGCGGATACGACCCGGAAGTCAGCCTCTACTCCACCAGCCCGATCCTGAAAGGATACGACTGGGGACAATATCCGATGAACCGTTCATTCTCCATCGGACTTAAATTCACTTTGTAAACCTATAAAATGATTGAAAGATGAAAAAGTATAATATCCTTCTGATTTTATTTATCCTGTTCACTACAGCCTCCTGCTCCGGATTACTGGATGAAGATCCGAGAGGAGACGTTGCTGGTAGCAACTTCTTTACAGATGAAGAGAATGCTTTATCAAACATAAATGATCTCTACAATGCCTTCGGGGATGCGAACGTATATAGTCGCCAGGCAATGATGGTCATGGAATTCGGGACAGACCTGGGAACACGTTCCCCTAGCGATAACTGGCCGACACTCGACCCGATAGCGACCTATACACACGATGCTTCCGCCCAACGTATCTGGTGGGTATGGCGGGATAGCTACAAGTATATCCGGAATGCCAACCTCTCGATCGCCAGTATAGAAAACATGGATGCTTCCCTGTTCAAACATGCCGGAAAAGAACGGCTGCTGGCTGAAGCACGTTTCATCAGGGGATTCCTTTATTTCCACCTGACAAACTTTTTCGGCGATCTGCCGGTCATCACCGAACCTGCCGAGGATTTGAATTCACTGTTGCATCTTTCACGCACACCCGCCAGCCAGATCAGAAAAGAGATCGTACTGGCAGATATGCAATATGCCGCCGACCATTTACCTGAATTCGACGAGTACAGCAGCAATGATGCCGGACGTATCAGCCGCAGTACAGCAATCGGTATGATGGCAAAGGTCTACCTGTTTGAAAAAGATTACGCCAAATGCGCCGAACTCTGTAAAACTCTTTATTCGGAAGGTAAGCGGGGTTTACTGAACCAGTATGCCGATGTTTTCGATTCAAAATACAACAACAGTAAAGAAAGCCTTTTGGCTATCCAGTCACTGATAGAGAAAAAAGAATCGCCGGCACAGACCACTTGTTACGGTGATTTCACAGAAGATGACGACAGTCCGTATAACAATGGCAGTGCCATTGCCCCGTTACTGCCTTTTGCCTCCTACTACGTACCGAAAGAAGACCAATGGTATGATACGGAGAATGACAACCGGTGGGGTTTCAATTTCCGCCTGGCTTCCGAATCCAAATATAAGGAGTTGATAGACGGTACAGGCACATCAGCCAAACATCTCGGTGCCGGTATCAAATACAAGGGAGAGATTGTCCGTATGCCATATATCGTCAAATTCTGCGATGTAAACAACCGCCGTCCAGACCGTTCGGGTACATCGCTAAACTTCCCGATCCTGCGCTGGTCGGATGTACTGCTGATGTATGCCGAAGCGCTGAATGAACAGGGAAATACAGGCGAAGCATTCACTTACATCAATGAAGTCAGAAAACGCGCCTATACAAACAAAGACAATACCCTCAATCCGGGCTGGGAGCTCAAAGGACTTTCACAAAGCGAACTGAGAACGGCAATCCTGAAAGAACGTGCATTAGAGCTTTGCTTTGAGGGACACCGTAAATTCGATCTTTCCCGTACCGGAACACTTGAGGCGGCAATCAAGGGTGTCACCCATCTGGATGATATCGAATTTCTATTCTCCGAGGCGTATTATCCCAAAGAAGCAGCCCGCAACGTGCATAGCTGGCATCGCCTGTTCGGAGTACCGACAAGTGAGATAACATTAAACAGTAACCTTCTTCCCCAGAATGAAGGTTATTAAACACCATTCTTATTTATGCTTAACAAACTAATTTCGGGTATATCTCTGATAACCCTCTGTTCTAACATAGTAGCGCAAAGCCCCGGACAGGGGCTGGCCTACTATCAGTCATTCGATGACCCGCAACCGGAAGCGATCCGGATGGCAGAAATTGCGACGCGGGATTCATCTTCCCTTTTTCTGGTACATACATCGTCTTACAGTGAAGGACTGAAAGGGAAAGCCCTCGACCTGACAGATGAAGTCGCTTACCGTATTCCCCTTTCCCTGACGGCAAAAGATTGTCCGTCTTTCGACGACGGCCGTTCTTTTTCCTTGCAGGTCTGGGTTAAAACCAAGCCGGACGCTCCTTTAGGTACACCGATCATGACAAATGCCACCACCAAGGAACCTACCGGCTGGTGTATCGGCACACAGGAAAACGGAGCCTGGTACCTGAGCCTGAATGACGGAAAAAACAGTTACACCTACCAACCGACAGCACAGCGCCAGGCGATCAATGACGGAAAGTGGCACCAACTGACAGTCTCTGTAGACAAGACAAAGGGAGAAGTATGGATGTATCTGGACGGACGCAATGTCGCCATTTATCAGATCGAAGGATTGAAATCACTTGAAAGTAAATTCCGGACGATTATAGGAGGAAGCGACGAAGAGCAAGACTGGGAATGCCGGGGCGAATGGATGGCTTTCAACGGAAAAATCGATGAAGTGAAAATGTGGGATCGCCCGGTCAGCAGCGCGGAAGTACGAGAGAGTTACAAGCAGTTCTTTCCTTTATCCCCTCTTTATCCGTCATACAAACCCGACCGGTTAAAAGTACAGGTCTGGAATATATGGCACGGAGGACGCCGCTTTGGTAAACAGGTCGGTGTAAACCGCGTCATCGAAGTATTAAAAAAGGAAAATGCAGATGTGATCGGTCTGATCGAGACATACGGTTCCGGAGCAATCATTGCTGATTCCCTGGGGTATTATTTCTATCTGATCAGTTCCAATCTCAGCATCATGAGCCGTTATCCGATAGATGAAACGATCCAACTGTTCCGCTCATTCAATTCAGGAGGGGCACTCATCCGCATAAGTGAAGAACAACAGATTGCTTTCTACGATATCTGGCTCCATTATCTGCCCGATGTTTCGGACCTGAACAAAGGAGAAGCAGCCGTAAAGAAATATGAAGAAGATGAAGCACAAACCCGCATCCCGGAGATCAGGGAGATTCTGAAACAAATGACTCCCCACACTGCCCAATCGGCAGAAACCCCGGTCATATTGGTCGGTGACTTCAACTGCGATTCGCATCTGGACTGGAACGAACAGGCACGTCCCGCCCACCTGGGCGCTTTTGCCAAACTGGAAGTATCCAGGCAAGTCCTCAACGAAGGTTTTACGGATAGTTTCCGCCACCTCTATCCGGACGTTCTGCTGAATCAAGGGGCGACCTGGTCTCCCCTCATCAACCTGGGATCCAAAAAACTAAGCTGTCTGCCCCAACGTATCGACTATATCTATTATAAAGGAGACAAACTTATCCCGTATCGTTCGGAAGCCCTCTCCCATCATCCCGTAGGCTGGCCGTCAGACCATGGAAGTGTAGTGACATCATTCTACTTAAAATAAAAGGCAAACTGCAAGTATTGCATATCACTACTGTCTTCTTTTCATATCACAGTTGGATTCCGTTTGTTTCACAGATGGATTTCTTTTGTATCACAGCTGTGATATGAATAGAAGATCAAGGGAAAATCACTCTACCCCAGAACAAAGTCATTGTATGTCCCAGGCAGCCGGCTAGACCCCAAGGGTAATTTTACTTTCCGGCCTTGTTCTTTTGAATAAATGCAGTAGGGATCATTCCGAACTCATTCTTGAAGACACGGGTGAAGTATGACTGGCTCTCGATACCAATCCGCTCCATCGTTTCACGGATAGACAAGTTTTCCTCTATCAGTAATGTTGCGGCCTTTCGCAGACGGTAACTTCTGATGAACTCGACGATCGATTTATCCGTTAACGATTTGACTTTCGCATAGAGTTTACTCCGGCTCATCGATAACTCGGAGGCAATGTAGCTGACATCCATGTCCGGCTGGTCGATACGGCTCTCGATAATCTCGATCAGACGGCTGATAAATTTATTATCCTGCTGGTTAGCCGCCAGTTCCCGGCTGTCAACGAAATAATTCCGGGCATAATGTTCCTTCAGGTTTTGCTGTTGCCTGAATATATTCTGCACAGTCAATTTCAGAAGTCCGAAATCGACCGGCTTTTCAAAATAAGCATCCGCACCGGAATCCAACCCTTCCATCTGATTCTCTAATCCTCCTCTGGCTGTCAGCATAATGAACGGTATATGGGAATAGTTCATGTTTTCCTTTATCTCCCTGCATAAAGTGATTCCGTTTTTTACCGGCATCATAATATCACTGATGATAAGGTCGATTTCCATTTCTTCCACTATACCGGATGCTTCCGCCCCATTCCCGGCCTCGACAATTTCAAAAGAAGCACGAAGATGCCCTGCCATCAAACCGCGCAAATCCTCATTATCTTCCACCAAAAGGATTCGTTTCCTGTCTCTCAACAAGAAAGATTCCTGTTTATCTGATTCCGGTTCGATAAAATATGACAATGTCATATTTTTCGCTGATGCTTCATTTTCCAACAGTTCCGCAGCATCATACATTTCTTTATCCAGAGGAAACTGCACAAGCATTTCCGTTCCTTTATTCCGTTCACTATAAATAGAAATGGCTCCTTTATGAAACAATACCAGGCTTTTTACCAATGCAAGCCCGATTCCGGAACCGATATGAGCCTCCGTATCATCCGAATCGACTTTATAGAAACGTTCAAACACCTGGGCTATAGATTCGGCAGAGATACCGACGCCTGTATCCTTGACCAGAATACTGAAAGTCCGAACCAACTCCGGATTAGATTGTATTTTATAGCTGTTTTTAAAACCGGACCGGAAAGGTTCCTTATCCAGCCGGGTCTCGACGACAATATGCCCTCCGTTGCCTGTGTACTTGAAAGCATTGTTCAATAAGTTCATGATTACTTTCTCCATGATCTGTTCATCGAAGTAAACAGACGCAGATAAAGCCGGATCGCACTGAATCGTGTAGTCGATCTCCTTTTGCAAAGCATACTCCTGAAAATCAGAAGCAACCTCCTGAACAAAACGGTTGATGTTGGACAAATGGACCTTCAGCTTCATTTTTCCGTTCTCCACCGTCCTGAAATCCATCAGTTCATTAACCAGATTCAGCAGGCGGCGGGTATTACTGTTCAACAACCGGATATAATGATTGTTCCCGTACTGCTGTTGCATATGCTCGACAGAAGCCATGATAAGAGACAACGGAGTTCGGAAATCATGGGAAATATTTGTAAAGAAGCGCAGTTGAGCCTGATGGTTCTCTTCCTTCTTCTTCATTTCCAGAGAATCCATATAAAGTTCCAGTTTCAGTTTTTTCTGATGATTGTAGTAATATAAAACAGTTCCTCCCAAAGTAAAAAACAGGAAACCGTAAATCGTATACGCCCACCAGCTAAACCAGGGAGCCGGCAACCTTCTGATCCGGATCGTTGTCGGAACATCATTCCATACCCCATCATTATTGGATGCCATCACTTCAAAAGTATAACTACCCGAAGGCACTTTGGCATAAGACACGATCCGGCTTGTGGCATCGATCTCTATCCAACGCTGATCGTATCCCACCAACCTGTATTTAAACCGGTTCTTCTCCGGTATCAGGTAATTATCGGAAGACAACTTAAAACCAAAATTTATCTGGTTATAATCCAAAACGATCTCTCTGGTGGTAGAAATCGACTGGTGCAACGGCGAACCGGTTGAATCAGGTTTTACAATCGCATTGTCTATATAAAAATCGGTAATAATAGCAGTCGGTTTAAATTCACTGAGCAACACTTCTTTCGGATTGATAATTGTAAAGCCGTTAGTCCCGCCAAAATACAATTCACCGTTTTTCCCTTTCATACAGGCCTTCGGATAAAATACGATCCCCTGTATCCCGTCTTTTTTATCAAAACGGAAAAAAGTATTTTTCTCTATATTATATTTAAACAGGCCGTTATCCGTACCCATCCAGAGATCGTTATCATCATCCGTACAAAGACTGTAAATAGTGGATACGTCATAGCGTAAAATATCGTTGACGGAATAAAACCGGTTATTCTTCACATCATATCTAACCAACCCGCTCCCAACCGTTCCAATCCAGACATTCCCTGTTTCATCCAGACATAACGCCTGTGCCCTGAGGCTGTAGGCCGAATCCGGAGCAATTTTCCTGTACTCTTTAGTTCTGACGTTCATATAGTAGAGTTCCTCGTTATTGACTACCCATAAATCATCACCTTTCCCCCGGCAAAGATCCGAGATGGAACTATTGTTGTTGTCCCTTTTCGACATATAATGAGTAAAACGGTCCGTAGCAAACGAATAGAAAGAAATACCGGTCGACTGATAGCTGATCCATAGGCCGGAATCAGCTTCCAGTATTATCTTTCTCAAATCGTTGGTCAACATTCCGTTGTCCGAGCGATAATCTTTATTGAATCGTTTAAAAGTCGAGGTTTTGTGAGAAAAGCAATCCAGTCCTCCCCGGTACATGGCAACCCACAGGTTCTGCGACGAGTCGATGACCAGCGATTTGACATTATCGTAAGTTAAACTGTTTCGCGACGGATTATGGGTATAATACCTGAACTCCCCCGTTTTCTTATTCATCCGGTTGACACCGCCTCCTTCCGTAGCAATCCACAGGGATTCATCATCCTCAGCAAAACCACTTACCACTTTATGGTTCAAACCGTTTTCACGGGGACTGAATGTACGGAAACGGGATGTTTCCTGAAAATTGAGATAACATAATCCACCCGAGTAAGTACCTATCCAGACATTTTTCTGGGCATCTTCTTCTATCGTCCATACCGAGTTGCTGGGCAAAGTAAAAATATCCGATTTTGAATTTGTGAAATGGGAATATTCCTCCGTTTCCGGATTCATGATATATAATCCTCTCTGAGTACCAACCCAGACATAACCGTTTTTATCGACATATAAGGTTTTCGACGGAACATATTCGTTATTCAGCGTACAAAAAAAGCTGTAGTGGTTAATAATGGACAAAGTCTGATAATCCAGCTTATACAGCCCATAGCTTTCGGTCAGCACCCACAACTCAATTCCATGTTTTTTTATTTCGATAATTGCCTGATTATCCGGAAGCGCACAAATTTGCTCAAAAAGCATTTTATCATAGTCAAACCGGTATATCTCACCATTGGACGTTCCGGTAATAAGTTCATCCTCATCAGCACACAGGATTACGGCATTATACAATAAACCTTTTTCCGACTCCATTCCGAAAAAGGTCTTTTTCTCCACATCGAAAATGCCCAGGCTGGCACTTATCAGCCAGAGGTTCCCCCGGGAATCCGTTTTAATGTTCATCGTATTCGGCTTGAACATTCTTTTAAAAGAATCGGTAATCTTATCGTAAACGAAAAGCCCTTTATTGGTTGAAACGAACAAATGTCCGCGGGCATCCAGTTCCACATCCCGGAAGTACCATTTATCCGAGGTATCCAGCATCCTGAAATAAGAATAATATCTTTTAAACTGGTAACCGTCAAAACGAAAAAGATCGTTCTCCATGACGATCCAGATAAAGCCGTCACTATCCTGCTGAATAGACTTTACCCCATCATAATAAAAGCCACCCTCAGGCGACAAGGTGTGGAATTTGTAGTTTTTTATATTCCCCGCCAGAGCTGGCAAACTGAAAGACAGGCAAATAAATAGTATCAGCTTGTATAAAGTATGATTTTTTCTGAATCTAAACATCGTAATCCCTCATTTTGTATAGAAATAAAACTCCCCCAAATATAGGATATTCAGGGGAGAGTTCTTTATTCAGCTTCGAAAAATATACGGATGTAGCCTTTTTTTGACTTTTCATTCAGACGGATTCCGATACGGGAAAACTCAGGACCGTTTTCCTGTATTTTTTCCGGGATAATGGTATATCCTTTCGGAGATGATACTTCTATTTTTACATTGACTGTATGTTGCTTACCTGACAGTTTTATTGTATTGTCTCCCTTTTCCTGCCAGTCGACCAGTGTCGTAACAGCAGATTCAAAAGAGCCGGCCTGATCCAATTCGAAACGATCTTCTATCAGCAAACTACCTTTTCCGCTACGGTCAAACACAAATTTACGGGTATATGATTTCAGATTCGGACAATCGTAAGCACTCGTTAAGTCCAAGACATATTCATCACGGGCAGCCGTAAAATCCGTTCCGATGATTTCTGCCCGGTATTCTTTTCCGGCTCCCTGTAACGCCTGGTCTATCACTGCGACAGGATGGCCGAAAGAGGAAATCGACTTGAATGTATACCGTTTATCCGTCCACATCGCACCGGCATAATGATAAGGACCTCCCGGATCACCCGCCAGTGTCTCATCTCCTATGATAAGAGAATAACTTCCCACATCATTATGATTGTGATGTTCGGCATTATTTCCGCCCTTCAGGGCAACTCCCATCGAATGTGCTGTTGGATTTTCCGGACGACAAATCAACACACCAGCTTTGTCAAAGAACATTCTGATCGGTTGTTTTCCGGCTGTCTTTGCTGCACTTTCAGCATGGCTGGATGTCTGTAAGGCTGTATTCGGGAAAAGTAACATCGCAGTAAAAACCGAAGGCCGGAGCTCCCGGGTATCGATCTGATCATAAGCAGACAACCCCAATCCCAGATTATGGTTACAATACCATAAAATCAGCGGAGAGACAGTCGTTCCGATCCGGCAATCGGCAAAAGCCGGATAAGCACCGTTGATAATTTCGAAATTGATGCCATACATCGCTATCTTTTTCATCTTTTCACTCTTGAACAAGTCTATAGTGCCTTTGGTGCGCTGATACAACTGTTCCCGTAAAATGATGTAATGCTGGAACCCGTAATTAAAATATCCCAACCCTTCCGTACAATATCCGTCGTCCGTATATCCCAGCACACTGTTCTGTGAATAATATTCGGCTGCGGCAACAAACAGGGCACGTTCCTTCCTATCTTTTATAACCCCGACAGCAGCACTGGTAACCCCTGCCAGACAAACGGCATTCCAGTTATTCGTATTATTGAACCAGTTAAAAGTATATCCTTTCCCCGTTTGTAAAGCATCTTTAACCGGATTGAAAACACGGACATACATGGAGTCTATCACTGCCTGCCTGACCGGTTCACTGATCTTATCATCCAAGAAATAAAGAGTCTCTGCCAACTCATGGACAAAAGCTGCCGCAGCCAGGTCCACTTCATGTTTTTTCCCGTAAAACACGTTCAGATACGTATCGTGGGCCGGAAGTATCCAGGAACGATGAGAGATCAGGTCTTTTAGGGTCGATTCTATTTTAGGGACAAAACGCCCTTTATTCTCCATACATTCAGCCCAGACCAACGGTGCCAGACGTGATTTCCGGGCATTCAGCATTTTCTCGCCGGGAGGCCTGACCCCATTCTTCGAAAATTCCAGGTAAAGTTCATCATCCCACGCCGGCATTTCCGTATTCAAGACCTCCTCAGCCTTTTTCAATACAGAAGGATAGTCAATTTTATCTTTAATCTTTTCCCACTCCGCACGGTTGTGATAGGATACGCCAAAACCAGCAGGTTCTTCCTCCAGGTAACCGGCAATTTCATTGATCCGCTGCCGGTTATTCTCTTCAAAAGGAACACTTTTCGGTACTTGCGCAGCCAAAGCAAAAGGCTTCTTTTCTCCGGGTATCAGGCAAACATCTACACACTGCCGGGTATTTGCCGGAACTTCAAATTCGAATCCAACAAAGATAGTTCCTTTATTGGAAGCATCATACTCATGGGGAGATTCCGTACTCCAGGTCCTGCTCTTTATCGCAACCGTCCCTTCTGCTTGTATTGTCAGTTTCTTTCCGTCCATGACAAGTACAATGGTATGGTCATCAATGATCTGAGGGGTAGCGGCTGTCAGCAGATTCCACCGGATCGAAGCCGCCTTGTCATTCGTCCGGATTTCATCACGGATCAGGACATATTCGTTATTGATAATCCCGGCACCTCTTTTCAGGCTACTGACTTCCGTTTGGTATAAAGACGTAAGATCCATTGAAACAGACATCAGTCGGTCCTTCTCTGTAATATTTTCCACCGGGGCATGTCCTGCTATGATCTGTTTCTTTCCATTTACAGTCAATGTATTATGAGCCATATTGTTATAGCGGAACACATCCCAGCGGGGAGATTCCTGCGTCATATTCCACAGGTCAATACCTTTCGATTCCAGCGAATGATAATCCTGTGCCCCGAAATCCATTGCCCACCGGATGCCATCCGACTCCATCACAAAAGAGCCTATATCCATATGTCCATGGCTTTCTTTCGGGGTTCCTCCCTTCACACCCAGGTAAATAGCGTTATCCGATTCCCAGGAAGTCCGCATAATAGCAAGAGCACTTTTACCTTGTCCCGTATACATCCGTTCGACAGGAGTCGTGACGTCTTTAAACGAGAGATCCTTACCCCATATAAGCAACATGGGGAGATAACGGTCTTTAGTCAGACTGGGATCTTTTCTGACTTCAAGCGTTTTCAACTTATCCTGTTCTCTCCAGATAAGCGAAGGGGTATTCGTCTTTCCGGCAAACCAATACATAACCGGATTCACGACTGTGGAACTCCCGTTATCGGCAAAGTTAAAACATTGTAGACTGACATGTTTTGATTCTGCAACACGTTCCAGCGATTTTGTGACAGCCAGTTTATTTACTGCTTTGGCAGTACCTTCCATATGTTGCATAAAAGAGGCTGTATTTAAAAATCCGGGGGCCTCGCAAAGGCCAAAATCCTTTTTCCAGATTGTTTCCAGCAGATCAATGAACAACACATTATAGGTCGTCCCATAAATCCAGTAACCGTATCCTTCGGGATAAGCCCCGTTATTCACATAGACGGTCATCGGTTTGCGTATCGACTCCAGGGCACGGTTTATCAGAGCTGCAGACTCCTCCGGTTGTAATTCATACAAGGCGAGTGCCCCAAAAGTAATGCCTCCATTACAAACCTGGTTCCAATTGTTATTGCCACCCAGCCAGCCATTATATTGTTTTTCCAGCGATGGCTTCAGACCCTTCTCCCTGATTGCTGCGGCAATCTGTTTCCTCGATTTTTCAGACAACCGGGGATATAGCCAATCATATCCGATCGACACGGCAGAAGTCATCTCCGCCACATCCAAAAAATGACTGGGATTCCAGTCTGACAGACCGGCCATTGCCAGCAACTCTTTTTCCGCCCGCAGAAAATAGGTATCCTCCTGCGTCAGACGAAAAGCATACGACAGGTAAAGAATCCTCCGGATAGCTTCACGCGAAGTATGTAAGATTCTGCGCCCTTTCTGGTTACGGGTAAGGACCGGTAGCGGAAGCATCCGGTCGCATTCCTGTATAATCTCGTTGTGCAAGGTTTGCAACAGAGGCTCGGAAGATATCTTATCCTTCAACAGTGTTTCTTCTCCCTTGGTTAAAAGAAGACGGGGGTGCTCCGGAACAACCTCATGCGAAGAGATCCCGGATAATGACTGTGCATGCAAGACTACCGGCAAAAGCAAGGCGATCAATAAGATATACTGTTTCATTTTTTCTCTATTTGGGTAACTGAATAAAAAGAAAGTGTACCGGTCTCGTAGGACATACGGAACACTTTCCATAATTTATTATTTCAACTTATACTCCGGATAAGCGTCGACCACATGCATAATGCCATTGGTCGGCTGCAAATTGGAAGTCACTACCGAAACGACCTTTCCCGAATTTACCACGTCATTGATCCGGACTTCAAACTTATTTTGTGCATCATTATTCTGAGGTCTCAGGCTCAGATACATGATTGCATCCGGATTCATGGTTTCAACTTTTACCGGTGTAGTTGTCAGATCCAGAGAATGATAACGTCCCTTTACAATATATGAATTCAGTAATGTCTTAATATCTTCTACTTTCATTGCCTGCAAACCGGAATAACGATTATCCTTTAGATAACTGGTGAACGCTACGTCATTCAGAATAATAAAAGTACGGTCGTCGATCTCATATTCCTGCTGGTAACCGGCCAGTGTAATTGCGTCATACAGCAAAGACATATCCATATTTTTACGGCTTTCAATAAAAGCATAGGCCGACATATCCATTGTCAGTTCAACCGGACTGTATTCATATTCAAAATCCTTTTGCAGATCAAGTCCGAACAGGTTGCATGAACTGAATATTGAAGCCATGAAACAACCTGCAATTAGTTGGAATAGTATTTTTTTCATATCTGTATCTTTTTAATAATTACCATTTTGAATCAAATTCGCATTTTCCAGAATATTATTATAATATACCGGCCAGTAAAGCTGCCATTCATCTGTAAAGCGGGGGCATACGTCACCTGTTTGCGCTTCAATGTAATTTTCAAAATAATCGTTCATCACTTTCATCGCCCGGCCTGTACGGATCAGGTCAAACCAACGGCGTCCCTCACCCAACAGTTCCAGCTGCCTTTCCTGAAGGATAGCATCCTCCATAGCCAGAGTCCGGTCCGAAGCATTTGTAAAATCGTCCATCGTCTTCAGTGACAGTCCCGCCCGCTCGCGGATCATATTCAGTAATTCCAGTGCTTCTTCCTGTCTCTGCTGCTTATTCAGCGCTTCCGCTCTCAGCAATAGAATATCAGCATAACGGTAAAAAGGAACATACTTTTCATTTGCTTCAATCACACGTTCACCCGGTTGCCATTTCCAGATGGATGCATCGCCATTCGGACTGGATATGTGGTTGGATGCATAGACAATCGTAGTATCGATCGTCTGATAACGGCGAAGGTCCACACGATATTCCTCCGTATTCCACAAGTTCTTCACTCCTTCCGAAGGTATCATCTGCGGAGCAGCTGTCCGGCACATCATATAGATAATCCAGTTCTGTTTATTATTCTGGTAAGACCATTTCATTGTCCAGATGTTTTCGCTGGTAGTACCGTCTGCACAAACCTGGGCAAATTCAGTCCCTTTGAGAAGCGAATAGCGTTTCAAATCCATCAGTTTCCCGGAGTAAAGAATTGCTTTGTCATAGTCACGCATCCACATGGCGTAATCGGTATAAAGGGCATACAAGGCACCGGGATTGAAACGGAACACATCATTCTGGCCTTCGTCCACTAATTTCACAGCTTCTTCCAGGTCTTTTCCCACCAGGTCCAACACTTGCGACTGAGGAGACTGAGTCGGTTTTTCAACATCAGCCAAAGATAAAGTCGGCTTTTCTACCAACGGGACATTTCCCCATATTCTCGCCAGATTGAAATAACAGAAAGCACGTAAGAAATAAGCCTCAGCCAAATAATTATCCTTCTTAATCGCAGTCAGTCCCTGCACATCAGGTATATAATGCAAAGCATAATTAACAGTAGAGATAGATTTATACCACACATTCCAATCAGCAGAGACATGCGATGAATTCAGTTTATTGGTATTGGCGGCATAGGTAGGCATACTGCTGGAAACCGTTGTTCCCACAAAGTTATCGGAGCGCATCTCAAACCAGGTCATATAATTACCGGCACTGTTCTTATTATAGTTTGTCTGGAAATCCGCATAAACAGAATTCAATGCGGCACGGACATCATTATCAGTCTGCCAGAAAGTGGAAGTTGCAATATCACTCACGGGGTCCACATCCAGAAAATCATTCAGGCAAGAGGTGAACAAAAGAGTCGACAAGAAAACTGCATATATCTTTTTCATCTTCATATACATTTAAAAGTTAACATTTACTCCGAACAGAATATCTTTTGCCTTCGGATAGGAGTTATTATCATAACCTACGGCAAATCCGCTGCTTGGTAATTCAGGGTCGAAACCGGAATAGTTCGACCAGGTAAAGAAGTTTTGCATCATAGCTGATACGCTCAATGATTCAACACCGATCTTTTTCACGATATTTTTAGGCAATTCATAAGCCAGACGGATATTCTTCAAACGGATATACGAACCATCCTCGATCCAGAGACTGCTGGCAAAGCGGGTATTATCCATGACTGCCGCACCATTTGGTTTCGGGAACTTGGCTATATCGCCGGGAGCTTTCCATGAATTAGCGATATTAGCTGGGTTACCGCGGGTGATAGCCGACCATTTATGTTCCGAACGGCTCTGCTCGTAAGCATTGAATACATCTCCGCCTATGGCAAAGGAGAAGAACAAAGAAAGTGTGAATCCTTTATACGTAAAGTCGTTATTGAAACCTCCGATCACGTCCGGCTGTCCGCAACCCAGTACCTGACGGTCTTTGGCATCGATGATACCGTCCTTATTGACATCGTCCCACATAACATCACCGCCTTTGAAAACATCACCGGCTGCCGTATTATAACGATACTGTTTGATCTCGCCGTCATAAGCCTTGCCATCCAGTTCATAGCCGGTAAAGCGGTCTTTTTCATCAAATATCGGAGTAAGCTGTTTCCAGTCGGGGGTAAAGGCATTCGATTCATCATACGGGAAAATAGCATTAGCTTTCCATCCATACATAGTTCCTACCGCATATCCCTTATCCAGGATATATACCGTATTGATAAACTGTTGTCCGCCCTCCGGAATGGAAACGATCGTATTCTTATTGAACGAAAGGTTCAATGAGGTATTCCACTGGAAATCTTTCGTTTTAATATTGGTTGAATTCACCGTTATTTCCCATCCTGTATTTTTTACATCGCCAATATTCTGATAAGAACTGCTGAAACCGGATGTTTGCGGCAATTTAACCTGATAAAGAACATCTGAAGTCTTTTTGTTATAATAATCTGCTATCAATCCGATTCTTCCGTCCAGGACAGAGACATCGAGACCGATATTGTACTGCTGCGTCTGTTCCCATCCCAGATTCCTGTTCTCTAACTGGTTCGGGTAAATACCCGGCATATCCGCATAGAAATTTGTTGTGTACAATCCCAAAGAAGAGAAATTTCCGGCAACCTGGTTACCCGTTACACCATAACTCAGTCGTAATTTGGAATCGCTGACTACCGGTTTCATCCATTTCATAAAAACTTCATCCGAAAATCTCCATCCCAATGAGGCTGACGGGAAAAAGCCCCAGCGTTTATCCGTACCGAAACGGGAAGAACCGTCGTAACGCAAGTTTGAATTAAACAGGTACTTACCTTTATAACTGTACGAGATACGTCCGAAGAAAGAAGCCAGCCGGTTCGCAGTCCAGGTCGCTTTCGTATTGGTCATATCCACACCACCATAGGCATTTGAAATTTCAATGGCGTCACTGATATTATCGACAACGGCCAGTTTCGTCATTTCCGTTTTAAATTCCTGAAGACTGAAACCTCCCAACACGGTTAACGCATGGTCTTTATTGAACGTTTTATTATAAGTCAGCACATCTTCATGTGTCCAACTGGTTTTCGTATCGTCCTGGTTGGTCGATTTACGACGTCCGTTCACATCCAGGATAGCCGGACGGAAGCTCTGGTATTTCTGTAAATTGATACTACCGGCAATACTGGCTTTAAACTTCAGTTCGTCCAAAATCTTGTATTCCAGAAACTCGTACAGGTCCAGATTGTATATCTTATAATTATTCTTTCCGACCATACTTTCAGCCAAAGGATTACTACGGCTTGCCAGAATCGGGGTATAACTGCCGTCGGGTTCTATCACATTATAGTTGGCAGGACGCTGAAGGAGACGCGACCGGGATTCACTGGTCGACCTGCGCTGGTTGGAAATAGTCAATGCCAGACGATTACCGATAGTCAGACGCGGAGTCGCGTTGTAATCGGCATTGATACGAGTTGTCAAACGTTTATTAAAGGTGTTGACCTGAATACCCTGCTCTCCCAGATAACCTGCACTGACAAAATATTTCAATTTCTTTTCTGCACCGGAAACGCTGACATCCACCTGGTTTGTCCACGCATGTCTGAACAACAAATCCTGATAGAAATTGTCAGCAGTCATGGACGGGTTCAAAGAGTCGCGGTTGGCGATCGTCGTATAATTGCCGTTCAGGAAATTACGTAAAGTTTCATATTGGATACCTTGCAAGCGGCTCATCTGGGCCAGTTTTTTACCTATCCGTGACTGTTTCAATGAATAATTGGCAGAAACTTTTGCTTTTCCTTCCTGTCCCTGTTTGGTAGAAATAATGACAACACCATTGGCAGAGCGGGAACCGTAGATGGCAGCAGAGGCGGCATCCTTCAAGACCTCGACGGATGCTATGTCACGCGGATTGATATTATCGATATTCGAAACTTCCATTCCGTCAACAATAAACAACGGATTGGAGCCGCCGTCACTCAAAGTGGAGGTACCACGAATACGGAATGTAGCGGCAGTACCCGGTTCGGAAGTACTCATAATATCCAGACCTGAGACTTTCCCCTGTAGGGCAGACGCAATGTTTACAGGTTCATTGGACTGTATATCCTTATCACTTACAGAAACGATAGAACCGGTAATATCCCTTTTCTTCATCGAACCGTAACCGACAACGACAACTTCATCCAAAGCCTGGGAAGATTCTTCCATACTTACATGGATAATTTTCCGGCTATTGACATTGACCGTTTGTGTATTATATCCCAGGAACGTAAATTCCAAAACACCGGTAGCCGGCACCTGGATCGAATACTTACCGTCCATATCGGTCATAGTACCGGTTTGTGTTCCCTTCAATACGATATTGACGCCGGCCATCGGACCCAGTTTGTCGGTGACTGTACCGGTGACTTGTATATTCTGAGCAGAAAGGACAGTCCCAATGCTAACAAAGAGCAACAGGAGCAAAAACTGTCTGTATTTATTAATGTGGTTCATTGTATACTGAATTTAAAGTGATTATTCTTGTTTCGTTGTTACAGAGACCGTATAAGTGGCAGTCTTCTTGCCATCTTCCGAAGTGACTGTGAATTGAACAGGTTCTGTAAAATCATAGGCCTTTCCATCCGGTTTGTCAAACGAGGCATTAAAAGACTCCGGAGAAAGTTCAAATTTCGGAACCAGTTTTGTCAGATCTGTGTTTGCGGGCACCACAAGAGTCGCAGTTTTGTTATTCTCATTACAAACCGCTTTCACCGGTTCTCCCGTTTCCGGGTCTGCAACAGCAGGGATAGCAACAGAATACAATTGACAGGCCGCATACTTGTACGTCATATCCAGAACCACTTCATAAACGGCTTTTTTCCCGCTTTCCGCTACAACCGTATATTCAATGAGACCAGCGGAAAAATCGACAGCCTCCAGGCTTTTGGGAGTGACACTCGTCCAGGGAGCCGCCACAATCTCCGGACGAATCTCTTTCAGGTCCAGATGTGAAGGCAGCTTCAACGTAATTGTTTTTTTACTCTGGTCGATAGTAGCAATGTGCTGTACAAAAACATTGCCTCCGTTCTGGGCAGGGTTCAATGTAAAGCGAACAATACTACGCATGTTGGATGGCGGATAATCACTAAGATCTTCACTGCCACAACCAAAACCGATAAAGATAAGGCACAGAAACGTGCTTAAATAAATACTTAGTTTTTTCATGTGTCGAATACAACTAAAAAGGTTAAACATCTATTATTTTATTTTTCTCTCTCTGCGAATTTATACATCTCGGATGCGACCATCAGAAAAGCACCGCTGCCATATTCCTGGTTATCCGCTGCCTTTACATTTTCAGGACTAGCGCCGATAGCCTGTACATATCCCAATTTCCCGTTTTCATCTATACACTCCAGCAAGGCAGTCCATGCCCGGCGTACTTTAGGCATATAAATATCCCGAGACAATAATCCGTTATTAATTCCCCAGATCATGGCATAAGTGAAAAATGTGCTGCTGCTGGTTTCTTTTACGGGCACTTCTTCCGGATCCAGAAGACTCGCACGCCAGAGTCCGTCCGGTTGCTGAACAGATGCTATTTTTGTTATCATTTGCATATACAGTTCCTCATAATCCTTATAAATCGGACTCTTTTCCGGAATCAGCGATAAGAGTTGGGCCAACCCGCCTACCACCCAGGCATTTCCCCGTCCCCAGAATACTTTCTTTCCATTGGTTCTCAATGCATTGAAATAACGCTTGTCCCTAAAGAAAAGACTATCATCTTTACTATACAGAAAATCAGTTGAATCCCAATACATTTCTTGCAGATAGTCGTAATATTTACCATCACCTGTTATAGTAGCCAGACGGGCCAGCACCGGCGGTTCCATATATAAGGCATCGCACCACCACCAATCGACACGACCGGGTTGAGGGTCAGCGATCAGACTATCTATTGCTTCCTGTATCCCGTGAAGCATCTTCGGTTCCTTCTCTGCTTTATAGGCATCCAGATAAGCCTGCCCACAGGCCAGATCGTCTGCATGGCGGTACCGGCGTCCTCTTTTCCAGTTCCATCCATCCGCCCATTTCTTTGTCTGTTCCAGATAGGCCGGATCAGCAGTTGTCTGATACGCATACATTATACCGGAATAAAAGACAGAACGGGCCCACTGTTCCTGTTCCGCATTTATATCTACCGGATGGTTAACCTGCCATCGGAAAACATCGAGCATTTTCTCTTTAATAAATGCTTTTGAATAAATATCTTCTTCAGCCGATTTCTTTTCTCCAGAAAAAGAGCAGGAACAAAGCTGGATTGTTAATACACTGACAAAAACAAATTTCAATTTCATGATTTGCGATTTAGGTGATTTTTAGTCCAAAAGTACAGGGATAAGGAAAAGGTCTTTTGTCCGAATAAGCATCCTTTTGTCTCTATTTGCCTTTTACACAGGAAAAAGCAGAAAAAAAACGATTTGCACTAAATTTGAAGACAAATGAGCAAAAACTCTCTTATTGCCATATTACCCGTTTATATATATCTTTGCACCCCAAATCAACAAACAGAAAAAGATTCATGAAACGACTGACTGTATTTTGCCTGTCGGCCTTGCTGACGGGAACTACTTTTACCGCTACTTCGCAGAAGACGTTAATTCCTAACAATACGGAAGTATTCAAACTGTCGCTCGAAACTCATGGTTCTTATAACGAAGCGCTTTCCGGGGAAACCGAACGCGACCGTTTTCTGTTGAATGATTTCAAGCTGGAAGCGACCGGCACCGTCCTCCCCTGGCTTTCCTATGCCTACCGCCAGGTGCTCTGTTACCGGAATGAATGGGTGCGTGCCAACGGATTCGGTTCTTATATCGAGAATGCGTGGGTGAACTTCCAACTCTCCGAAAAATTCTCCGTCACTGCCGGAAAGCAGGATGCTGCCTGGGGTGGTTTCGAATACGACGAATATCCTTACCGGATTTACGATTACAGTGATATGAATGACTGGATGGAATGCTATTTTACAGGAGTCGCCGTCAGCTATGAACCTACCGGAACACAGGAGATCTGTGTACAAGTGACGAACGGCAACGATAACCGCAGCAAATCTCCTTCTTTCTATAACCTGGGATGGAACAGCAGCTATCTGGATGAGATGTTATCTCTTCGTTATTCCGTTACAGCCGGACAACAGGCCAAAGGGAACTGGATGTGGATGGTATGGGGCGGACAGCAGGTGGAAGCCGGAAAATTCCTGGGATATTTCGATGTGATGTACACCCGGGGCAAGATGGACCCGATGGGATTGCTGGCCGAGCAGTTCGAACCCGAAGACGAAGAGAACGGGGCTTCAATAGGAAATACGAGTTATCTATCGCTGGTCGCCCGTTTGAATTATCAGATCCATCCGAAGTGGAACCTGTTTGTAAAAGGGATGTACGAAACTGCATCCGTATACAAGGCTAACGGTCCTTACGAGTCGGGTAAATACCGTACCGCCTGGGGATATCAGGGAGGGGTCGAGTTCTACCCGATGGGAGACGACAACCTGCATCTTTTCATGACAGGTACCGGACGGGCTTACAGCCTGACAGAAAAAGCAAAGGCGTTCGATGTCTTTGCAGAGAACACCGGACGCCTTTCCGTAGGGTTTGTTTATAAGATTCCTTTATTCTAAAACTGTAGCAACAACGAATCTCCTGCCTCCATCTCTACTGTCAGCATACCGTCAATAACCGGTAAGGAGGCTGGTTTCTGATTCATTTTAATACTCATATTAGAAGATTCGGCAGGCAGTTTGATGCGGAATGTTCCCGGAACAACGGCTTTAAGTCCGGCTTCCGTCATTTTTCCTTCTGCCCATTTAGCTGATACTTCGCCACCACCCTGAACTTTGAGTCCTTTGAAACTACCGGTCTTCCAGGCTGTAGGCAGGGCCGGGAGCAACTCGATATTTCCGGTCTGGCTCTGTACAAGCATTTCGGCAATACCGGCACAACCTCCATAATTGCCATCGATCTGGAACGGCGGATGCGCACAGAACAGATTCGGATAAGAACCGCCTCCATTCACCATATTCGTCGTTTTTTCCACACAGGGACGCAGCAGGTCGACCAACAGTTTATAAGCATGGTCGCCATCATGCAAACGTGCCCAGAAATTGATCTTCCAGGCCATCGACCAACCGGTACTCTTATCACCTCGTGCTTCGAGTGTCTTACGGGCAGCTTCCGCCAGTTCGGGGGTATGCTCCATAGAGATTTCATTTCCCGGATAAAGTCCATACAGGTGGGAAACATGACGATGATGCGGTTCGACTTCTTCATAGGGTTCAAGCCATTCCAGGATACGGCCATCCTTACCGATCGTGGTTGGCATCAGACGGGAACGCTTATCCGCCAGTTCCTGACAAAAAGCAGAATCAATTCCGAGGATATTGGCTGCCGCAATCGTATTGGTAAACAGCTCACGGACAATCTGATTATCCATAGTCGAACCGGCACAGATATGTATAGCTTTGCCGTTCGGCATACGGTAAGCATTTTCAGGCGAAGTGGTAGGAGCCGTTACCAAATAATTATTTCGCGGGTCACGAACCAACATATCCGTAAAAAATAAAGCAGCACCTTTCATCACCGGATAGACCTCTTTCAGATATTCTTTATCCAGTGTATATTGATAGTGGGTAAACAGATGTTCGCATAACCAGGCGGCAGACGTATTGGTCGCTCCCCAGGAAGGATGTTCGCCCGGAGCAGTAAATTCCCATACATTACCCAGGATATGTGTCACCCAGCCACGTGCATTATAAAAGACTTTGGCTGTACGTTCTCCACTTTCTACCTGCTGTTTCGTCCACTCGATCATCGGGAGATGCAATTCGGAAAGGTTCGTTACTTCTGCGGGCCAGTGATTCATCTGAAAATTGATATTCAGATGATAGTCGCCATTCCAGGGAGTATTGATCGTATTACACCATAATCCCTGAAGATTAGGAGGCAATGAACCGGTACGGGTTGACGAGATCAGCAGATAACGTCCGAACTGGAAATAAAGGGCCCCCAGCGACGGATCGTTCTGATCCTCCTGGAAAGCATGCAAACGTTCATTGATCGGCATCTCATCCCTTGCGGAACGACCCAGGTCCAGATCGACCCGGTCGAACAGGGAACGATAGGCATTGACATGCTCCTTTCTCAAGGTGGAATAATCTTTTCTTTCCGACTCGGCCAGCAAAGAGAACAGTTGGTCTTCAAATCCTTCGTTCTTATAATTAGTCGCCATACTCACCAGCAGGATGGCTTCGGAGGCATTCTGAACGGTCAATGAACTGTCCCCGGGGATCAGAGAACCGCCTTTAGGCAGGAGAACCCGTACACGGGCGCCATATTTAACACCTTTCATTTCCAGCGTATCCACGCCGTCCGGCAATTGTCCTTTCATCAGCAAGTCCTTTCCGTCGACCGACAAGGCATAATGTTCGGGACGGTTCATCCCCACCGTAAAGTTAAGCGCCTTATCGGCATCTGCCATCAAATGAACCACACCCAGATCACCGGAGAAAGAGGTAAACGACTCACGGCTGTAATTCACTTTTCCCTTGCGGAAAGAAGTAGAGGCTATCGCATCGTTCAGATTCAACTCACGACGGTAAGCGGCTACGGAATCGGAACCGTCTACATATACATAATCCAGCACCAGATTTCCCAGCAACTGGTAACTGCCATAGGGAACATTGGCACCCTGTCCTTGACCGCTACCAGCCCCTTTACAAACAAAGGTGCGATACATCAGGTCCTGTGCTTCGTCGTTTTTCCCTTCAAAAAGCAGACGGCGTATATTTGCCAGCGACCAGACGGCCTGCGGGTTATCCGTATCCTGTTTGCTTCCGGACCACATGGAAATTTCATTCAACAGGATGTTTTCCTTATTGATTCCACCGTCGGGCATCATTCCCAGACGACCGTTTCCCAATGGCAGAGTTTCCTCCCAGATGCGGGCAGGTTCATCAAAGTGATAAGCGATCTTATTGGCTGTTTTCACTTCTGCCATATCACAGGAAGCCAGCAATACCAATAAAGCAACAATAGAAGGATGAATTATTTTCCGTCCTATTTCCTTTAATCGAATCGAGTTCATAGTATTATTAATAAAATTATAATTCAAGCGGTATCAGAAACTTTGCATGTCACACAGCCTCTTATAATAGCCTTTCAAATCCAGCAGTTCTTCATGACGGCCACGTTCAACGATCTCGCCTTCATGCATCACACAGATCTCGTCTGCATTACGAATCGTGGAAAGACGGTGGGCAATAACGATCGTAGTACGGTTACGCATCAGGTTTTCCAATGCTTCCTGCACCAGGCGTTCCGATTCCGTATCCAATGCGGAGGTTGCCTCGTCGAGGATCAGGATCGGCGGGTTTTTCAGGATGGCACGGGCGATACTGATACGCTGACGCTGTCCGCCGGAAAGTTTGCCGCCCCGGTCACCGATATTGGTATTATAACCGTCTTCGCTCGCCATGATAAACTCATGCGCATTTGCGATACGCGCGGCTTCCTTCACCTGTTCCAATGTCGCTCCTTCCACTCCGAAAGAGATATTATTGAAGAAGGTATCATTGAAGAGGATGGCTTCCTGATTCACATTACCCATCAGGCCGCGCAAATCGTAGAGGGAGGCATCGCGGATATCCGTTCCGTCAATCGTAATGCTCCCCTTATCCACGTCATAAAAACGGGGCAGCAGATCCACCAGCGTACTTTTACCGGAACCGGACTGGCCAACCAATGCGACGGTCTTTCCCTTAGGGATTACCAGGTCAACACCTTTCAACACCCAGTCATGCTGGTATTTAAACCAAATATTGTTATATCGTATTTCCTTATTCAATTCTATCTTCTTAGGATCAGCCGGATCATTGATATTACTTTCGGCTTTCAAGATCTTATCGATACGATCCATAGAGGCCAGTCCTTTCTGGATGGCATAAACAGACTTACTTAAATCTTTCGCCGGATTAATAATACTGTAAAAGATAACCAGGTAATAAATAAATGTAGAGGCATCGATCGTGCTATGGTTACTCAGGATAAGCGTACCTCCATACCAAAGAACGATGGCGATAGTAGCCGTTCCCAGAAACTCACTCATCGGGTGCGCCATCTGCTGCCGGCGATAGATACGGATGGTGGTCCGACGGAACCGGTCATTACTGTTCTCGAAACGAGCCTGTATTTTCTTCTCGGCATTGAATGCTTTGATAATGCGCAAGCCGCCTAAAGTCTCTTCGATCTGGCTCATCAAGCCGCCCCATTGTTGCTGGCCTTCCAGCGATTTACGTTTCAGTTTCTTCCCTACCTGTCCCATCACATAGCCCGCCAAAGGCAACAGTACAAGGACGAAAACAGTCAGCTGCCAACTGATAACGATCATACCGATCAGATAAATAATGATCAGGATCGGATTCTTGAACAACATATCAAGGGAACTCATGATGGAGGTCTCCACCTCGTTCACATCGCCGGAGACACGGGCAATGATGTCCCCCTTGCGCTCTTCCGAGAAAAATCCCAGGGGCAGTTCGGTTATTTTCCTGTTGATCTGGTTACGGATATCACGTACAACCCCTGTACGGATAGGGATCATCGTAAAAAAAGCCATGTACATCGTACCCACTTTCAGGAACGTAGAGATAATAAGGAAAGCACCTAAAACGATCAGTGTAAATGAGCCTCCTTCTTTTTCAATCAGGTCGCTGACAAACCAGAAGAAATTGTTCTTTATCAGTTCGGGAGTACCTTTCCAGCTTTCCCAGGTCCAGGGATCAAACACCCAGGCTTTATAAGAATAAACATCATCATTCAGTTTGAACAATATATTCAATATCGGAATAATCAGGGCAAAAGAGAACAGATTCAGTATGGCGGATAAAATATTGAACACAATGTTCGACACCATATACTTCTTATAAGGAGGCACAAAACGCCGTAATATGCGTATGAAATCTTTCATGTTTATTTAGTTCGATTGGATTTGGCGCGCAAGTTACTCATAAAAAACAGGCGGTGCAACGTTTCGACTTATGTTTGCATCAATTAGATATGGATGTAAATACAATTAAAACCATATGAATATGAACAGAACAAACCATTTCTTCCTGACCTTTACAAATAAAATATTGGCAGGATTATTAAGCCTGTTAGGCTTTTCACTGGCTGCATGCGACAAAATAGGGGCAGACGAATACGGATGTCCCTATGCCGATTATGAAATCAAAGGGAAAGTAGTCGATGAGAACGGGAAAGCCATCAACGGCATACAAGTTATTATTCCCGACCCTTTTGGTAATGAAGAATATACGCATCGGGATACGCTGATCACGAACAGTGCCGGAGAGTTCGTCGCACGACCGGTTGTCACCACTTTTGGCACGGATATCACTTTCAAAATCACAACAAAAGATATCGATGGCACCGATAACGGAGGAGCATTTGAAGAAACAATCACGGAAGTAGCTTTCAAAAAAGAAGACCTGACAGGAGGAAACGGCGAATGGAATTATGGTAATGCACAAAAGAACGTAACTATCAAAATGAAGCAGGCTGTGGAAAACAAAGAATAAGTAAAAACAAATATCCAGACTTATACAACCGCCGATGCAGTATTTTTCGTACTTTTGTATTTAATCATATGTAATCTATCAGTTAATAACAAAACAACGCAAGTTATATGAAAAGGTTCTATCCTCATTTTTTGAACAGTATGAACTGGGTATTAGCCGGTTTACTCACCTTACTAGGTTTCTCTTGTTCCGATTCGGATGATGATGGGGGAGGTCAGGTAGAAGAATACGGCTGCCCACATGCTAATTACGAGATCAAAGGGAAAGTGGTAAACAGACAGAACAACCCGATCCCCAATATACAAATCGCCATCAGCGATTCGGTTCCCGACCGTCAAATGCCCAGCGATACCATCTACACCGACGCAAAGGGAGAATTCCTTTGGGAAACCGGAGAATTCCCCGGGGCAACATTCAAACTTATCACGACAGATATTGACAAAGATAAAAACGGCGGTCAGTTTGCAGCCGATACCTCTTTTGTTTCCTTTAAAAACGCCGTCTATGAAAATGGCAGCGGTTGGTACGAGGGAAAAGCCAAACAAGAGATTACAATCACTATGAACGAACAGATTAACACGGAAGAATAATGGATAAACGCCCCGGATTTCGTAAACGCATCGCTCTGGAACTCTTCCGCAGTATCCGAAGAAACAGGGCCAAGCTACACGAACTACGCACACTCTTTTGGGAATGTACGCTTCGTTGCAATGCATCCTGCCGTCATTGCGGCAGCGACTGCCATGTATCGGCTGGCATGAAGGATATGCCGGTGGAAGATTTTCTGAAAGTTATAGACGATATTACTCCCCATGTCAATCCTAATAAAGTATTGGTAATTTTTACCGGAGGAGAGGCTTTGGTGCGCAAAGACATCGAAACCTGCGGAATGGAACTTTACCGCCGGGGATATCCCTGGGGAATCGTTTCCAACGGATTGCTGATGACACGCGAACGGCTGGACGCGCTGCTGGCCTCCGGCATGCATTCGGCAACCATCAGTCTCGACGGCTTCGAAGAAGCACATAACTGGTTGCGCCGTCATCCGAAAAGTTTCGAGAATGCAGTCAACGCCATCTGCATGCTGGCGGAAGAGAAAGAGATTGTCTGGGATGTGGTGACTTGCGTAAACCAAAAGAATTTCAAAGACCTGAAACTCTTCAAGGAATTCCTGACGGAAATGGGAGTAAAACGGTGGCGTCTGTTCACCATCTTCCCCGTCGGACGGGCCGCCGAAGAAACCGACCTGCAACTGACCAACGAACAGTTCACCTGGATGCTCAACTTCATCCGCTACTGCCGGCAGGAAGGAAAGATACACACCAGCTACGGTTGCGAAGGGTTCCTCGGAAACTACGAAGCCGAAGTGCGCGACTCCATTTTCCAGTGCAATGCCGGAATCAGTACGGCTTCGGTGCTGGCAGACGGTTCCATTTCCGGTTGTCCGAGCATTCGTGCCAATTTCCATCAGGGGAATATCTACAAAGATAAATTCATCGACATCTGGAACAACGAATTCAAACCGTACCGCAACCGTGAATGGACACGCAAAGGGCAATGTGCCGACTGTAAAATGTTCCGCTATTGCGAAGGCAACGGCATGCATCTGTACGACGATAACGGCAATCTGTTGTTCTGTCATTATAATCGGATAAAGTAATTGCGTACAATATCCCATCTTTTTCCTATCTTTATCCCCCGAATAAACTTCTAAAAGAATTTATACATGAAAAACTCTCTTATTCTCTGTGCCCTGCTAACGCTAGGCCCGGTTTGTTACGCACAGCAATCGAACATCACCGATTACACCGAACTGACCGACACCAAGCCACACGATAGTGAGGCTGTATGGAATAAAATAACAACGCCTACCCAACTCAGCTGGGCGAGCACGGACGTTCGTTATCCGAAACTCAGTATCCCAACCGTTACAAAAACTTCCCGCTGGCAGACGAAAGCCTGGAAAGGAGAACGCGTAAACGCCCAGGCCGTACTGTGGACAACCAACGACCTATCGGACGCAACCATTACCGTCAGCGAATTGAAAAACGGTTCATCCGTTATCCCGGCTTCCAACGTCACCACCAATTTCGTGCGTTACGTAATGACCGACGAATTGAACAAAGAACGTACAGGCGGTTGCGGTGTACGTGAAAACAAGGCGGAATGGGATTCTTCCGTTGTTGCCGACGTGTTGGATATCGTAAAGATGCGCGACGTCGCCGCCCGTACGACACAACCTATCTGGATGAATGTATGGGTACCGTCCGACGCACGTCCCGGAAAATATAAAGGAACACTGACCGTTTCAGGCGAAAACTTCCAACCGATGAAGTTACAGGTGGAAATAGACGTACTGAACCGTACCTTGCCGGAACCGAAAGACTGGAAATTCCATCTGGACTTGTGGCAGAACCCGTACTCCGTGGCCCGTTACTATAATGTGCCTCTTTGGAGCAAAGAGCATTTCGATGCCATGCGCCCGATCATGAAGATGCTGGCCAACGCCGGACAGCGTGCCATCACCACCAGCATCATGCACAAACCCTGGGCGGGACAGACCGAAGATCATTTCGACAGCATGGTGTTCCGCATGAAGAAACTCGACGGCAGTTGGGAATATGACTACACTGTTTTCGACAAATGGGTAGATTTCATGATGAACGATATTGGCATCAACGACCTGATCAGCTGCTACACCATGATCCCGTGGGCATTGAGTTTCGACTATTACGACCAGGCCACCAACCGCATCCAGTTCATCGAAGCCAAACCGGGCGATGCAGCTTATGCAGACTACTGGGGCAGTTTCCTGAAAGATTTCTCCCGCCACCTGCGTGCAAAAGGTTGGTTCGAAAAGACTGCTATCTCTATGGACGAACGTCCGTTGGAAGCCATGCAAGAGGCTATCAAAGTAATCAAGCAGGCTGACCCGGAATTTAAGATCACGCTGGCCGGTAACTATCATAAAGAGATACAAGGCGACCTGTATTACCTGAGTATTCCGTACGGCCACAAATTTCCGGAAGATGTGAAAGCCGAACGCGACCGCAAAGGCCAGATCAGCACGGTTTATACCTGTTGTTCGGAAGCATTCCCGAACACCTTCACCTTCTCCAACCCGGCAGAAGCTCCCTGGACGATCCTGCACGCCGTTGCCGGTGGTTACGACGGTTACCTGCGTTGGGCAGTCAACAGCTGGACAAAAGATCCGTTGCGCGACTCCCGTTTCCGCACCTGGGCAGCCGGCGATACATACAGTATCTACCCGGGTCCCCGCAGCAGTATCCGTTTCGAACGCCTGGTAGAAGGCCTCCAGGACGCTGAAAAAATCCGCATCCTCTGCGAAGAACTGAAGGGCAGCAAACTGGATAAGCTGAATAAAACGGTTGCCATGTTTACTCCGGAAGGACTGGCTGAGACACAGAAGTCGGCAACGGAGATGGTGAATGAGTTGAATAAAGTGCTGAATTCGTTCTGATAAAGCACTAACATATACAGAAAAGAAGGTGTCTGAAAAGGATACCTTCTTTTTTTGTTATATTTCAGTAAGATTTTTCTCAATACACAAGAATCAAGAACATAGGTAAACAATTGAAAAGAAACCTCGGACTATTATACAAATATACCCAACATGCGTGGGACGAAGGTATACTGGAAATACAAATGGCTTGCGGAGTCTATTCCGTACAGGATTCCATCCAAAAGAAAGAACGGTTAGAGATGAATGCTTCCTTGGGAAAACATTTACAATTCCTTGCCCAAATGGCATCCGCCAGTTCGGTTGTAAGAAAGATGCACGCGGAATATACCCGCCATTTTATCAATGTGGAATATCTTTTGAAGCAATTTTCTAAAGACAAAAAAAGCTCCGACAAGTGAAAGTGACCTTCCGAGGCCTAAAAGACGAACTTTAAATAGTGAAAAGCCTCCTTTTAGGCCTAAAAGACCTATTTCAAACAGTGAAAAACGGTTTCTTAGGCCTAAAAAGGCAACTTTAAACGGTGAAAACACACCTTTTAGGCCTAAAAAGTCTACTTTCACCATTTGAACGGTATTTTTTAGACCTAAAAGACTTTTTATGTGAAATAAAAGCCATATTCCCACTATCTTTGAAAATTAATGCTTACATTGCCATTCATTTAACAACCTTTAAAATCGAAATCATGGGAACATACACAAAAATTAAGACTATTCCGCTTTCCATTTTCAACAACGCCGAATACCTGGCCTTCCTCAACTCCGTGTTGAACCTCGTCCCCGCTCCGACCGGCGGCGGCGACCGTCCCGAAATCGAGTCGCTCGACACCGACGTACGGACAAACGGCTCGCCCGATATCGGACTGTCGGCACAGTTTGTGCAAAAAATGGAAAACGACGTCATGCTCCTGGCCGACACGGTCGACGAAAGCCGCATCGCACAGGAAACGGAGCAGGCCGCCGTTCACGAAGCCAACCGCGACAACCTGGTCATCTACATCACCACCCGCATTTCGCGCGCCGGTACCCTGCCGCTCGAAGCCGAACGTGATGCCGGAAAGTTTCTCTATAAGGTGATCAAACCGTACATCGGCATCGCCCGCCTGCCGGTAGCACAGGAAACAGCCAAAATACAAGGCCTGCTGATCGACCTGCGGAAGGACGAAAACGCGACCTACGTCACCACCCTCGGACTGGAAGCCTACCTGGCCGAACTCGAAAAGGAAAACAACGCCTACATCGCACTCACCTCGGCGAGAACACAGAGCCGCGCCGCCAATAAAAAGGACAACAGCGCAACAATCCGTCAGCGTCTCGACAGCCAGTACGACGACCTGGTGATGCTGGCACAGTCGTTCAGCGTAGCCCAGCCGTCGGCCGCAGCAACGACATTTGTCAGCAACCTGAACCAGCTGATCTCAGAAACCGTCACCGCTTTCAACCAACGAAAGAAAGGTTCCGGCCCGGCAGGTGAAGGCGGAGGCGGAAGTAGCGACCGCCCGGAAATCGAATAAGTCAATCGGAGAAAAAACGAAAAAGGGAGGTGATTACTTCCCTTTTTTCATTTGATCCAAATAGAGTTTGATATCCGGCATCTGGAGCCGCCTTGTTTCGGCCTTCTCCTGCTTCAGGAGTTGCTCGATATCCAACGTTTCTTCTATGACGTCATCAAATCTTGCCAACAAATCTTCCCGTTGCTCTTCCGTGAGATTCGTCCCGCAGATACGCAGCAGATACCTTCGCAAGATTGCTTTTGTCTTCTCCGGATTACGACAATGCTTCATATACAGCGCCTGTTTCAATTCAAATGAAAGCTCCGGGTTCTCGGTATTTGCCAGGTCTTTCCATAAAGCTTCTTCTTCGTATACCATCGCTTTATAACGGCTCAGGTTCTCCTGGTCGAGGAAAGTGATATAGGTAATCAGTTTTTTGTCGAACCGAACCAACGACAAACCCTGTTTGGAGATCATGAAGCCTTTCTCTTCCATTTCCTTTTCAGTCCACTTTTCAGGCAGGTAATAGGTCAGCGTTTTGTCCTGATTATATATCATATAATATATAGCCGGATGTATGCCACGCAGGTTGATCCCGTTGTATTCGAGATACCGCTCTTTGTAACGTGTCAGGAAATGGGCCGAAAGCCTCTCCAGCACAAAGTCTTCCATATTATTAATGAATAGATAATCGACCGCGTTGTCCCGGTACAAAGGGATATAAACGATACAGCCGGCTATAAACTCATCTGCAGCGGTATAGCTGGTATTAATAAAAACGACATGCCAGGTATTTTTCGATTTGGTCAATACGTTTTTTTCTTCAATCAGCGAATGGAGGACTCTCTTCTCCCCTCTGCGCAAACGAAGGCGGTTTATAAACTGTTCGAAAGCGATCTTCACTTTCATGCGTATCTCCAGAAAGTCGCGGTAGGCAACGGCCTGCAGTTCGTCCTCAGTCATATGTGATGTAAACATAGCAGTAAAGTTTAATATTAACGATGGGTAAAAGTACGAATATAAATTCACTAAAGATGTAAATCCTCAATCATTCAACGGCATGGAGCCTTTACTTCTCCGAAACATATAAATGACACGCAGACGAAACGGATTGAAGCTAATTTATAATATCCAAATAAGTCAAGGCCTTGTTCGTATACAGAATTATAACTTTCCCAAAAGCGGTCACTAACTACAACCGGCTTTTTAGGAGCGCCGCTTTCCATTGTTCAAATTTTTGGAATCCTTCATCTAAAGAAGTAAACATTCCCTGCTCAATTTCATGGATATGTTTCCAAAATTCTTCCTGAGAAACTTGAAGCGGTACATTCGGATTCCATTTATCGGAATTCCGGCATACACAAGACTTATCTTTCTGAGTTGATAAATCACGATCTGATGAAAAATGATTAATTTTTGTCATAGTCAAAACTGTTTATTATATTAGAATGCGATAAAGATAGATATTCTTCCCCGAATAAAAGACATTTGATAAAAGGAATAACCATAAAAAAAGAGATACCGTTATAGCATCTCTTTTTTTATCTTATTTCTCGCGAATAAATACATTAATCGGTGTCCCTGTAAAATCCCAGTTCTCCCTGATCTTATTTTCCAGGAAACGTTTGTAAGGATCTTTGATCCACTGCGGCAGGTTGGCAAAGAAAACGAAGGAAGGAACAGAGCCTGCGGGCAGCTGGGTGATGTATTTGATCTTGATATACTTTCCTTTCCATGCGGGAGGCGGATAGTTCTCGATGATCGGCAACATGATCTCGTTCAGCTTGGCTGTCGGGATGCGTTTCTTACGGTTGTCGTATACTTCTTTGGCTGTTTCGAGCACTTTCAGGATACGCTGCTTGGTCAATGCCGAAATGAACAGGATAGGGAAATCTGTAAACGGCGCCAGACGTTCGCGGATCGCATTCGTATAGCTGTCGATCACCTTCTGGCCTTTATCTTCTACCAAATCCCATTTGTTCACACAAACGACCAGCCCCTTCTTATTCTTCTGCACCAAAGAGAAAATATTCAAATCCTGGCTTTCGATACCGCGGGTAGCATCTACCATCAGTACACAGACATCGGAATTCTCAATTGCACGAATCGAACGGATCACCGAATAATATTCCAGGTCTTCGTTCACCTTTCCCTTCTTACGGATACCGGCTGTATCCACCAGATAGAAATTCAGGCCGAATTTATTGTATTTGGTATAGATAGAATCGCGGGTAGTTCCGGCAATATCCGTTACGATATGACGGTCTTCACCGATAAACGCATTGATCAAAGACGATTTTCCGGCATTCGGACGACCGATAACGGCAATACGGGGCAACTCTTCTTCCAATTCTTCATTTTTTTCTTCCGGAAGGATCTCGATGATCTTATCCAGCAAGTCGCCGGAATTGGAACCGTTGATAGCCGACACACAGAAAGGATCGCCCAAACCGAACGAATAGAATTCGGCAGCCTCGGCATGCATCTCAAAGTTATCCGCTTTGTTTGCCACCACGATAACCGGCTTTTTATTACGGCGCAGTATCTTGGCCACTTCGATGTCCAGGTCCGTGATACCATTCAATACATCCACCACAAACAAGATCACGTCTGCTTCATCCAAAGCGACCTGTACCTGCTTATTTATCTCTTCTTCGAAAACATCATCCGAATTAATTACCCATCCGCCGGTGTCGACCAGCGAAAACTCTTTACCGGTCCAGTCCACTTTACCGTACTGACGGTCGCGGGTAGTCCCTGCTTCCTCGTTCACGATGGCCTGACGCGATTGGGTCAGACGGTTGAACAGGGTGGACTTTCCTACGTTGGGCCTACCAACAATTGCTACAATATTTCCCATAAATTTCTTTTCTGTGCGCTGTTTTTAATCCAGCTGATAACCAAAATTCTTCAACAGGTTATCCCGGTTACGCCAGTCTTTTTCAACCTTGACGAACATTTCCAGGAATACCTTCTTCTCAAAGAAGCGTTCAATATCCTTACGGGCCATCGCACCGACTTTCTTCAGTGCCTGTCCCCTATGCCCGATGATAATCCCTTTCTGGGAATCCCGTTCCACAATAATGAGCGCCTTGATGTGAATCATTTCTTCTTCTTCCTTAAACAGCTCAACAACGACTTCCACCGCATACGGTATCTCCTTCTGATAATACAGGAGTATCTTCTCACGAATAATCTCCGTAACGAAGAAGCGGGCCGGCTTATCGGTAAGCGCGTCTTTTTCAAAATAAGGGGGAGACTCGGGCATCAAATCCTCCACCCTATGCTTCACATAATCAATATTAAAGTTCGAAAGTGCGGAAATCGGAATGATCTCAGCCTTCGGAAGAACCTCTTTCCAATGGGCTACCATCTTTTCCAGTTCGGCCTGGTTGCTCGTGTCGATCTTGTTGATCAGCAGCAGCACCGGACATTCCACCGTTTTCACCCGTTGAAGGAACTCTTCATTTTTATCGATTGTCTCAACGACATCGGTCACATAGAGCAACACGTCGGCATCTCCTAAAGCCGACTCCGAAAAATTCAGCATAGACTCCTGCAACTTGTAATTCGGATGCAGGACTCCCGGCGTGTCTGAATACACGATCTGCATATCGTCGGTATTCACAATCCCCATGATACGATGACGGGTAGTCTGCGCTTTCGACGTGATGATGGAGATACGTTCCCCCACCAGACGGTTCATCAGCGTGGACTTCCCCACATTAGGATTACCGACAATATTAACAAAGCCGGACTTATGCTTGTTTTCCATTATAACCCCATTTAAGATAAATTGCACCCCAGGTAAAGCCTGCACCGAATGCTGCCAGAATCAGGTTATCCCCTTTCTTCAGCTTGTCTTCCCACTCCCAAAGACAGATAGGAATAGTACCGGCACTGGTATTACCATATTTCTGGATATTGATCATTACCTTCTCCATATCCACACCCAGACGTTTAGCCGTCGCATCGATAATACGCAGATTAGCCTGGTGAGGCACGATCCATGTAATATCGTCGTGGGTCAGTTTATTTCGTTCCGCTATTTCGGCAGCCACATCGGCCATATACGAAACAGCATACTTAAAGACATATTTGCCATCCTGCAAAACAAAATGTTCCCGTTTATCCACGGTCTCATGACTGGAAGGATAAGCCGAACCACCTGACTTCATAATCAGATGAGAATAGCCTACACCGTCAGTACGCAGAATCGTGTCGAGAACGCCGACTTCTTCCGTAGTCGGTTCCAGTAAAACCGCACCGCAGGCATCCCCGAACAAAGGACAGGTAGAACGATCCTGATAATCGGTAATCGAGGTCATCTTATCACCGGCAACAACAATCACTTTCTTATAGCGTCCCGAACGAATATAATTCGCACCTGTTTCCAACCCATATAAGAATCCGGCACAAGCTCCCTGCAAATCGAAAGTCATTGCATTCTTACAGCCGGTATGATAGGCGATGATTGAAGACATGGTAGGAAAGTGATGGTCTGCCGTTGTTGTAGCTGACAGAATCACTTCGATCTCTTCCGGATTTACTTGTGTTTTTTCGAGTAACTGCTTCACAGCACGTATACCCATGTAAGAGGTACCTACCCCTTCACCTTTCAAAATTCTGCGTTCTTTGATGCCAACACGTGTCATGATCCATTCGTCAGTCGTATCGACCAATTTGGAGATGTCCTCATTTGTCAACACGTCTTCCGGAACGTATCCGCCTACACCTGTTATAACCGCATTTAATTTATCCATAATTAAAAAAATAAAGAGACTCTATATCCCAATTAAAAAATTAGCCCTAAAAATATTTTTAGGGCTATTTCTTTCGTTTATCAGACTCAATATGATCGTGACAAACTTACACAGCTGCTTCTTTTACGATAGCTAATTTACCTCTGTAGTAGCCGCATTCGCCGCATACAGTGTGATAAATATGCCATGCGCCGCAGTTCGGGCAAATAGCCATTGTTGGAGCGACAGCCTTGTCATGAGTTCTTCTCTTGGCTGTTCTTGTCTTACCTTGTCTTCTTTTAGGATGTGCCATGTTTTAATTTATTTAATTGTTATCATTCTCTATTAAACCTTTCAGGGCATCCCAGCGAGGATCAGAATTACCGCTTACGTCATCATCCATGGATATATCTTCCACTTCGTCTTCTTCGTAATCATCATCTCCGTCATCTGTACTTTTAGCAGTGTGCTTCTTCAGCTTCGTCGACATCGCTTTATTACATTTTCCCGGAGCATGTACATGCTTCATCGGTACTGCCAATGCAATAAACTCATAAAGGAACCATGCCAAATTAATCGCACCTTCCTCTTCTGGTATTACTACCACCTCGTCGCTCTCTTCGGCATATTCTTTACCGAATTTCACTACCAAGCGATTATGTGTATCAACCGGAATCTCCATATCGTCCAGACATCTGTCACACGGAACGATCGCTACACCTTCAATCTGAAAGTTCATTTCAAAAGCCACTGACGTACGCTTCACTGTCAGGTGAACCTTGACTTTGCCCTTCTGGACTTCGTCTCCGTCAATGTCCACAAAAAACTTGTTCTCCAGTAAATACTCGAATTCGTGCACTCCTGGAGCGAGATTTTTCAAATCTACGTTATATAATTTAAATTTTCCCAAAGCCTTTTAGTGTAAAAACCTTGCAAAGGTACGAAAAAACTAAACACAAATGCAATACCTATGCAGTTATTTTTTATTATTGAATTATTTAGCCTCTATATTTACGAAGCTCTATACGAAATGTCGTGCCTTTTCCGACCTCCGAGTTCTTTACGAATATCTTGCCGCCATGGTAGGACTCTATGATACGTTTGACCAGAGATAGCCCGAGTCCCCATCCGCGCTTCTTAGTCGTATAGCCGGGATTGAAGACAGTCTTATATTTTGATTTGGGAATCCCCTTTCCTGAATCCGTAATATCTATCCGCACAGTCTTGTCACGTTCTTCCACCTGGAACGTTATTTCACCCTGGCCTTCCATAGCATCCACAGCATTTTTTGTCAGGTTTTCAATAACCCAGGCAAACAGTGAATCATTCATTAAAACCAATACGGGATTATCCGGAAGATGAGTATATATCTTCACCTTGGCAGAAATGCGTGTTTCCATATAATTTAAGGCCGTACGAATCGAATTGCTGATATTTACCGGTGTCGGATCGGGATTTGATCCAATCTTCGAGAAACGTTCCGCAATCATCTCCAAACGCTTCACATCTTTTTCCATTTCACCCAGGAGGGACGGATCGATTTCTTTTGTACGAAGATATTCCACCCAGGCGATTAAGGAAGAGATAGGAGTTCCTAGCTGATGGGCTGTCTCCTTCGATAATCCGACCCATACTTTATTCTGTTCTGCCTTCTTCGTACTGGCAAGAGCCAGGAAGGCGATCAGGATAAATATGAAAACGACTGTCAACTGGGCATAAGGATAGATAAGCAGCCTTTTCAGGATAATAGAATCGTCGTAGTATAAATACTGGAAGGTTCCATCCTGCATATCGATCAGGATAGGAGGGTTCTTGCTTTTTAATTCCCGTACTTTATTTTTCAGAAACAAGTCTGAATCCTTTTCCGGAAGGTCGATATTCTTCTCTGCAATTACACTATCCTTCTCATTACACCATAAAACGGGTATTGTGGTGTTACTCTCCAGAATCTTCAGAATAAGAGCCATATTTGAACCATTGGTTTCGGTAGCAATCATACGTTGCGCTTCCGCCCAAATCTCGACCTTCTGGCGTTCTTCCTGCGCTAAACTCTTTACAAGCTTATCAGAGACAAACACTGAAACGATCGCGATCAATGTGGCTATTAAAATGAAAAGATATTTCAGCCGTTGCCGGGAATCATATATACTGCTCATAATCTAAAATTCATACTCAATGTATATTAGAACGGGAAATAAGATACATTATTATAAGAGAGATGTTAAATCAGGAAGAATAAAAACGAAAAGAAGCTATAAACGCAAAAAGGAGTCCACTCTATCGAATGAACTCCTTTTATCTAAAACGGCGGCTATCTACTCTCCCACTTTTACGCAGTACCATCGACGTGGTTGGGCTTAACTTCTCTGTTCGGAATGGGAAGAGGTGGATCCCCAACGCTATAACCACCTTAATACCTTTTAAGATGTTTGACCTAGACAACGCTACTCTTTCAGTAACCTTCGCTTTGTTAGTATCTCTACTAACCCTGCTGATATATCAATCCTTCCTTCCGGAAATAGAAAGTCTCGGGCTATTAGTACTACTCGGCTTCGACATTACTGCCCTTACACCTGTAGCCTATCAACGTCGTAGTCTACAACGACCCTCAGGGAGATCTTATCTTGAGGCTGGCTTCGTACTTAGATGCTTTCAGCACTTATCCAATCCAGACTTAGATACCCGGCGGTGCACCTGGCGGTACAACCGGTAAACCAGAGGTCTGTCCAACACGGTCCTCTCGTACTAGTGTCAGAGCCACTCAAATCTCCTACGCCCACGATAGATAGAGACCGAACTGTCTCACGACGTTCTGAACCCAGCTCGCGTGCCACTTTAATGGGCGAACAGCCCAACCCTTGGGACCTTCTCCAGCCCCAGGATGTGACGAGCCGACATCGAGGTGCCAAACCGCTCCGTCGATATGAGCTCTTGGGAGCGATCAGCCTGTTATCCCCGGAGTACCTTTTATCCTTTGAGCGATGGCCCTTCCATGCGGAACCACCGGATCACTATGCTCTAGTTTCCTACCTGATCGAGTTGTATCTCTCCCAGTCAAGCACCCTTATGCCATTACACTCTACGACCGGTTACCAATCGGTCTGAGGGTACCTTTAGAAGCCTCCGTTACTCTTTTGGAGGCGACCACCCCAGTCAAACTACCCACCATACAGTGTCCTCGTTTCCACGAGTTAGAACTCAAACAACCAAAGGGCCGTATTTCAACGGCGACTCCACCGACACTGGCGTGCCTGCTTCGCAGTCTCCGGCCTATCCTACACATTAGTTGCCCAAATTCAATGTAAAGCTATAGTAAAGGTTCACGGGGTCTTTTCGTCCCATCGCGGGTAATCGGCATCTTCACCGATACTACAATTTCACCGAGCTCACGGTTGAGACAGTGTCCAGATCATTACACCATTCGTGCAGGTCGGAACTTACCCGACAAGGAATTTCGCTACCTTAGGACCGTTATAGTTACGGCCGCCGTTTACTGGGGCTTCAATTCAAACCTTCTCTTGCGATGAGCTCTCCTCTTAACCTTCCAGCACCGGGCAGGTGTCAGGCTGTATACTTCATATTTCTATTTCGCACAGCCATGTGTTTTTGTTAAACAGTTGCCTGGACCTATTCTCTGCGCCCCGCCATCGCTGACAGGGACCCTTTATCCCGAAGTTACAGGGTCAATTTGCCTAGTTCCTTAACCGTGAATCACTCGAGCGCCTCAGTATTCTCAACCCAACTACGTGTGTCCGTTTACGGTACGGGTACTCTATAGATATGCTTAGCGGATTTTCTAGGGAGCCTGTTTACATCCATATTGCCTTGTACAAGTACTCGGCATACTCTCAGGTTCGACTCTCACGGCGGATTTGCCTACCGCGATCAACGTCTACACCCTTTAACCAACTATTCCGTCAGTTGGCAGGACTGTCACTTCTCCGTCTCCACATCGCTCTATAAAGTAGTATGGGAATATTAAACCATTCTTCCATCGGAATCGCCGTTCGGCTTATCCTTAGGTCCCGACTTACCCTGATCCGATTAACGTTGATCAGGAAACCTTAGTCTTTCGGCGAGGAAGTTTCTCACTTCCTTTATCGTTACTTATACCTACATTTGCTTTTCCAGCTACTCCAGCAAGGGTTATCCCTCACCTTCAACGCCACTGGAATGCTCCCCTACCATCCATTACTCTGGATCCATAGCTTCGGTAAACAGTTTATGCCCGAGTATTATCCACGCCAAACTCCTCGACTAGTGAGCTGTTACGCACTCTTTAAATGAATGGCTGCTTCCAAGCCAACATCCTAGCTGTCTCTGCAGTCTGACTTCGTTAGTTCAACTTAACTGTTATTTGGGGACCTTAGCTGATGGTCTGGATTCTTCTCCTCTCGGACGCGGACCTTAGCACCCGCGCCCTCACTCCTTATCAATATATAGCACGCATTCGGAGTTTATCTGGACTTGATAGGCGGTGAAGCCCTCGCATCCAATCAGTCGCTCTACCTCATGCTATACTAAATAAAGGCTGCACCTAAATGCATTTCGGGGAGTACGAGCTATCTCCAAGTTTGATTAGCCTTTCACCCCTACCCACAGTTCATCCGAAAGCTTTTCAACGCTTACCGGTTCGGTCCTCCAGTTAGTGTTACCTAACCTTCAACCTGACCATGGGTAGATCACTTGGTTTCGCGTCTACTCCCTCCGACTATGTCGCCCTGTTCAGACTCGCTTTCGCTTCGGCTCCGTATCTGAAATACTTAACCTTGCCGGAGAAAGTAACTCGTAGGTTCATTATGCAAAAGGCACGCCGTCACAACTTACGTTGCTCCGACCGCTTGTAGGCAGACGGGTTCAGGGTCTATTTCACTCCTCTGTTCGAGGTTCTTTTCACCTTTCCCTCACGGTACTGGTTCGCTATCGGTCTCTCGGGAGTATTTAGCCTTACGGGATGGGCCCCGCTAATTCACACAGAATTTCTCGTGCTCCGCGCTACTCAGGATACCACTAGGCTTCGTTAGAAAGTCGTGTACGGGATTTTCACCCTCTACGATCACTTTTTCCAAAGTGTTCCACTTTCCTAAGTTCTTGCCACAGCGTGGTCCTACAACCCCGGTATTGCCTAAACAATACCGGTTTGGGCTCTTCCGCGTTCGCTCGCCACTACTTGCGGAATCATTCTTATTTTCTCCTCCTATGGGTACTTAGATGTTTCAGTTCCCCACGTTCGCCTCCCTTACGGGATGACAGGCCTTCAACCTGCCGGGTTGCCCCATTCGGAAATCTGAGGATCAAAGATTATTTGCATCTCCCCCCAGCTTATCGCAGCTTATCACGTCCTTCGTCGCCTCCGAGAGCCAAGGCATCCACCGTCTGCCCTTGCTTACTTTCTTATTTCCGGTTACCACAGGGGTAAATCGGATTGATATATCTTCAGCTTGCTCTTGTTACTTTATTTTACGTTGTCCATCATGTCAAAGATCTTGTCGTTACTTTACGTTTCTGATGTCTCGGTAACTTTTTGTGGAGAATAACGGATTCGAACCGTTGACCCTCTGCGTGCAAGGCAGATGCTCTAGCCAGCTGAGCTAATCCCCCAAAATTCTCTCTCAGAGATTCTGTAGTCCCAGGCAGAGTTGAACTGCCGACCTCTACATTATCAGTGTAGCGCTCTAACCAACTGAGCTATAGGACTGTCAACTTTGCCTTGGTTTCCCTCAGCATCATTTTTCTCTCTTGCCGACACTTTATTGCCGGTAGATCTATATTTTATACATATTCAACCGTAGTACAAGTTAACTAATACCTCTGAGTCAACTTGATAACGAACTCTGCGCTCCAGAAAGGAGGTGTTCCAGCCGCACCTTCCGGTACGGCTACCTTGTTACGACTTAGCCCCAGTCATCGGTTTTACCCTAGGCCGATCCTTGCGGTTACGGACTTTAGGTACCCCCAACTCCCATGGCTTGACGGGCGGTGTGTACAAGGCCCGGGAACGTATTCACCGCGCCATGGCTGATGCGCGATTACTAGCGAATCCAGCTTCACGAAGTCGGGTTGCAGACTTCGATCCGAACTGAGATGGGGTTTGGAGATTAGCATCCGCTCACACGGTAGCTGCCCTTTGTCCCCACCATTGTAACACGTGTGTCGCCCCGGATGTAAGGGCCGTGCTGATTTGACGTCATCCCCACCTTCCTCACAGCTTACGCTGGCAGTCTCACTAGAGTCCTCAGCATGACCTGTTAGTAACTAGTGATAAGGGTTGCGCTCGTTATGGCACTTAAGCCGACACCTCACGGCACGAGCTGACGACAACCATGCAGCACCTCGCAAATTGCTATTACTAGAGACTCTGTTTCCAGAGCTGTCAATATGCGTTCAAACCCGGGTAAGGTTCCTCGCGTATCATCGAATTAAACCACATGTTCCTCCGCTTGTGCGGGCCCCCGTCAATTCCTTTGAGTTTCACCGTTGCCGGCGTACTCCCCAGGTGGATTACTTAACGCTTTCGCTGTGCCGCTTACTGTGTATCGCAAACAGCTAGTAATCATCGTTTACTGCGTGGACTACCAGGGTATCTAATCCTGTTTGATCCCCACGCTTTCGTGCTTCAGTGTCAGTTATAGTTTAGTAAGCTGCCTTCGCAATCGGAGTTCTGCGTGATATCTATGCATTTCACCGCTACACCACGCATTCCGCCTACCTCAAATATACTCAAGTCAACCAGTTTCAACGGCAATTTTATGGTTGAGCCACAAACTTTCACCGCTGACTTAATTAACCACCTACGCACCCTTTAAACCCAATAAATCCGGATAACGCTCGCATCCTCCGTATTACCGCGGCTGCTGGCACGGAGTTAGCCGATGCTTATTCATATGGTACATACAAAAAGGAACACGTTCCTCACTTTATTCCCATATAAAAGAAGTTTACAAACCATAGATCCTTCATCCTTCACGCGACTTGGCTGGTTCAGGCTCTCGCCCATTGACCAATATTCCTCACTGCTGCCTCCCGTAGGAGTCTGGTCCGTGTCTCAGTACCAGTGTGGGGGACCTTCCTCTCAGAACCCCTATCCATCGTGGACTTGGTGAGCCGTTACCTCACCAACTATCTAATGGAACGCATGCCCATCTATCAGCGATAATTCTTTAACAAATATTTCCATGTGGAACCCCTGTTTTATGCGGTATTAGTCCGACTTTCGCCGGGTTATTCCCCTCTGATAGGTAGGTTGCATACGCGTTACTCACCCGTGCGCCGGTCGCCACCAATGTATTGCTACATCGTGCTGCCCCTCGACTTGCATGTGTTAAGCCTGTCGCTAGCGTTCATCCTGAGCCAGGATCAAACTCTTCGTTGTTTAAATTGTTATATCTCTATGCTCAGAATTCGTATTTATTTCAAGTTTATTGACGGTATTAATTTTTAATACTTGTACTACTTGTTGATATGTAAATCTTTCAAAGAACTTTCGCTTTCTTTTCGATTGCGGCTGCAAAGGTAAGGACTTTTTTTTAACTACCAAATTTTTTAGAAGAAAATTTGAAAAGTTTTTTTTTGAGTCGCTGTGGCGGTTGGAATTTTGCTTAGAACCTCTAACCTCATCCCCTTTCCTCAGGTTACCTCTTTCATCATGTTCGTGCGCCGCTCTCTCTCGAATGCGGGTGCAAAAGTAGTAGATTACTACATACACTCCAAACTTTTTACCGATTATTTTTCATTTATTTTTTAACCGGAGACGCTGTAATATAATGTACGCACAAAGAAGACTGAAAAAATATTCCTCGCTAACCGGTACAACCCGCATCTTTCGATTCGACCATACGGTTACTTTAGGTTTTTGTCTACTTATTTCAGGACACGACTTCCCTTTCTTTTATTCGTTCAATATATATTGAATGAATAATACACTATTATCAAATGAATAAAGCATATATGTCTTCTTTGCGTTTGATATATATCAAACGAATCACTTATACTGTAACCGGGCTGAGTTATATACAAGTCTTAATGATTTTGAATCAGAAGTTTTTTATCTTAGCCAGCATAACCACAGGATTATCCTCTTCCCCTAAATGAGCTGCTATTTCTTTTAACTGACCTTTCAATTTACCTTTCCCTTCAATAAGTGACAAAGCATCCAAAGATACGGCGAAAGCAACCTCTTCGTTTAAAGCACATACCGACAAATCCTCCTCACGATTATCAAAGTCAGCATTATGAACTATAGAATGATAAATCTTTTTTTCCTGCCTGTCATATATTAAATCAACAGTTGGCATTTTGTCATTCTTTTCGAAATCGCATTCCTTTTTCACCGTCTGCATAAAATAATAACGATCCGTCAAGACTCCCGGAAAAAGAAAAACTTCCGGCGTCATTGTCTGTACAGAAGGAGTCCTGACCATAAACGGACGAAGATCTCCGTTCGGCCGATGGGCATAGATAGTATCGGCTGAAGGTTCACTCAAAATCCAATCGCCCTGATAAGAAGATATAAAACTATTACCGGGAACACTTGCGTAAATCCCATCCGCTGCACGCTTTACGATTACCGGAGAGATTCTCTTCCCGTATGGAAGCTCAATATCCGTCCAGCTTCCATCTTGTGTAGACAAAAGAAAGAACGTAGACGAAGAAGACTCGTTTTCAGGCGAATAAACATTCTGAGAAAGAAAATGATTTTCATCATAATCGTACAAGTTCGTGACAAGTGCACCCTGTTTATAAGGGATTGTCCTTTTATAATTTCCATCCAAATCATATACCTGGATTTTACTTGAAGGACCGTCATTCACAAACATCTCATCCTCTTCTTTATTTAAATGAACATTAAAAGGCAATATATACTCTTCCGGACCTTGACCTCTACGATTAATCTTCTTCAATCCTTTGCCAGTCGACCGGTCAAATATCAAAATTTCTCCCTGACGAACATTCGTCAATACCAAGATATCTTTACCGACATCCGTGATCTTGCCTTTGACAACAAATTCATCCGTCGTCTCCAACGGAATATATTCCACATCCATAAAATCCTGCAAAACCAGTTCTTTCTTTGGATAATTTACCGTAACATCTACTGTGATAAGACTGTCTGATTTATCAACTCCGCATCCCATTAATATGAATAGAATAGCTCCCAACATAAGATTTCTACTTTTCATGTTTTCAGTTATATTAGTTATTAAACATAGACTATTTTATTTGGATTCGTAAAAGTAGAAACCACCCCAAAGACCACCAAGGATTTGATGTCACAAAAATGTCACATTTTTAAGCATCTAATAAACAACATCATAGAGGGAATAAAAGTGTCAAAAGGTTTTGATGAACTTATCGAAATCCTGTGCGGATCCCTTCTCTTGAGTCAATTTTTCATACAAACGCTTACGTTTATTGGATATCGCCTGACTATTCACTGACAATAAAACAGCAATACGCCCTACCGGAATCTCCAATTTTACCAAATAACACACATTCAAATCCAACTCAGATATACGGGGATACAACATTCTTATCTTACCTGTAAAATCTTTATACAATATATGATCTATCATTTTAATGACCTCCGCCCATTGTACTTCATCCAGTTTTTTCCATTCTGCGTACACTCCCCGATATAATTCAGAGGTGAAGAACGGATGCGATGAATTTATCTTCTCCTGAACAGACGTTGTAAACCGGGAAGATTGTTCGGATAATTGGGCCACAACCGCTTCATACTGTTGTTCCAACTGCGCCATAACTGCATTTCGCTCTTCTAAATATTGCTGACTGTTCAAGTATTGCTGTTCCTTACGACGCAAAGACTGGTTAAGCTGCTCCTCCTTCTTTTTCCTTTCTTTCCACAGATAAAAAATGATACAGACGACGAACAGCAGACAGCCAACGCCCCCCAAAGAGAGTTTATACAACTTGCCTGTCTTACGATCCGATTCTTGCCGATAATATTCCTTTTTCTTTTCAATCTCACGATAGTCATACAGTCGTTGCAACCTGGCAAGGGTCTCCATTTTGGTCAGGTTATCAATCGAATCACGAAATACGTTATATTGCTCCTGATAAAAAGCATAAGTCGGCCAATTATGCCGGGACTTTTCGAATTGCGCCAAATATAGATAGAGATCTTTTAAGGTATACGGATCTGTACTTTGACGACAGAAAGACAGATAATGATATGCCGAATCTTTCTTTCCCATTCTTAAATAAAGACTCCCCAACGCCAGGCTGACTAAACAGGAATCTTCAACAGTCTCTGCCCGATCATAAGCCATATGAGCGCAAGACACCCCTTTTTCATAATCTCCCATCCGTGCATACGCACCAGTCAATTCATTAAACATACAAAATTTATGTACATCCGAAGTATACTTCAATGCTTTTGTATAATTAGCGACCGCACTATCCAAACGATGCTCATTCAGATGAATCCGGGCCATATCCCTGAACACCAGCGATAAACGAACCGTATCCCGGTTTTTCTCAAAATAGCCGACAGCCTTTTGCTGGAAATATGAAGCCTGGCTATACAAATCCTGATAAGTATACAATGTACCCAAATTAGCGCATATACGTCCTAAAAACACGTATCTTTCCAATTCAATTCCTAATTTATAAGCTCTCAAATAGTAGTCCTGCGCCTGAATTGCATCGTTTAAATCTTGAAGAGCAATTCCATAATAATAATATGCCTGCATCTTACGCTCGGGCAAATCATTCTTCTCATAATAACTCACTGCAATCTGTATCAAAGAATCTGAAGTATGTTTTATCTGCTTTCTATCTAGCACCGACGTATACAACAGACACCAAAGAGCTTGTTGTTGCTCTGATAATTCTTCCATCTGTTGAATACTATCCAACAATATCAACGCCTTGTCCGGTTCTTTCTCAATAGATTTTTCTGCCACTCTCAACAAGGCAGTCACTTCACCCTTTTTGCTACCAAAAAACACAAAGCCGAGCAGAACCAATAGAAGGGAAAAATGTAGTATCCACTTATCCATAGGTATGATTTAAGGCATGCAAGATAAAACTTTATTTTCAGAAAGACAGTTACCCTCTTCGTGTATTTTTGCAGAATCTTTTAAATAACTTTTTTATCTTTGCAATTTATCATTATCATTAATTTAAACTTAATCTAAAATGGAATCAGTAGTGAAAAGAGTAACAGCCACAAGCTTATTGGCCTCTTGTGCAGTATCATTGGCCTTGTTTACCTCTTGTGCAGGTGTTGAGCAAAACACGCTTACTCCCGAAGAAGTCGCTGACGGATGGCAACTTCTTTTCGACGGAAAAACACTCAACGGGTGGAAAGACTATAACGGAACCACCCTGACACAACCCTGGCACGTAGTAGACGGATGTATCCAGGCAAAAGGTGACGGCAGCGATGCCAGCGGTTATATCGTAACCGACAAACAGTATGAAAACTTCGAATTGTCATGGGACTGGAAACTGTCTAAAGGCGGCAACAGCGGTATGCTTTATCATGTTGTTGAACGTCCGCAATTTGCCGTACCCTATGTAACAGGTCCGGAATATCAGTTGATCGACGAGCCTAACTTCCCGGAACCTCTGGAAGAATGGCAGAAACTAGGTGTCGATTATGCCATGCATTTGCCTGACAAATCCAAAATGAAGGTTAATCCGCAAGGCGAATGGAACAACTCCAAGATTGTATTCGACAATGGCCATGTAGAACATTGGCTGAATGGTCAGAAAATCCTAGAATTCGAAGCTTGGACAGACGATTGGTATGAAAAGAAAAACAGCGGAAAATGGGCAAACGCTCCTGAATACGGTTTAGCTAAAAAAGGTGTCCTCTGTTTACAGGATCATGGTTATCCAGCTTCTTTCCGTAACATAAAGATCAAAGAACTTCCCCGTAAGTCCAAAGAAGTCAACCTCTTCAACGGTGTTGACCTGAAAGGCTGGGAAGCATACGGTACAGAATTATGGTATGTAAAAGACGGTTTACTGATTTGCGAAAGCGGTCCGGACAAAAAATATGGTTATCTGGCAACACGTGATTACTATGATGATTTCGACCTGACAGTAGAATTCAAACAGGAAGCCGACGGTAACTCTGGCGTATTTATCCGTTCTTTCATTGAAGAAGACGTAAAAGTAAACGGATGGCAGGTTGAAGTTGCTCCTAAAGGACACGATACCGGCGGTATCTACGAATCATACGGACGCGGATGGTTGATCCAGATCCCGGATGAAAAAGAAACAATCCTGAAAGAAGGCGACTGGAACACCATGCGTATCAAAGTGCAGGGTGATAATGTACAGACCTGGTTGAATGGCGAAGAAATGGTTAACATCAATGATGAAAAAATCGGTGCCGGTCAGGGCCGCATTGCTTTACAGATCCACGACGGTGGTGGCATCAAAGTATTATGGCGTAATCTGAAACTGAAAACGTTATAATCAACTAATAACACATAAAAATCCCCGGCGGAATGCTCTGCCGGGGATTTTTTATTTCTATCATCTACGTCCATGTCCTTTTTTACGAGGAGCTTTTTTTTGTTTTTCCTGATACTGCTTATATTGTTCGTCCGTCAGAATCTTCTTAATTTGAGCCTCTTTTTCAGTACGCATGGCTGTCATTTTTTCCCGCATCTTTTCGCGGTCATCTTTTACAGCCTCACGTTCCTTATTCATTTGTTCCCGGAAATCAGCCTCAACCTTACGAAACTCCGCAGCTTGCTTATCGTCGAGTTTCAATTCCTCGATCATTTTTTCACTACGTTGAGAGGGATCTCCCTTCTTTCCCTGACGATTACCACTTTGTGCAAAAACTGTTGCCGAACTAATCAGGATAACCAAAAACAATCCTATTACCTTCTTCATAAACTAATACTTATTACTAAATTAATATTTTCCTGTTTGTGAAGCGCTTCGATATAATAGACTTTGTTACATGGAAATAGTTTAATCGTTCTGCAAAAAAAATATTTTTTATTCAGTCGGTCCTATCACTATTCCTTCAGCAGCCCATTTATTTTTAAAGTAATCAAGAGATTTCAGGAAACGATTGTAATCTTTTTTATCCGAACCGCTCCATCCTGTTTCTGCATAAGCAGCAATACGCGGATAAGTCAACCGGTTCATGCTTTCAACCGTAGGAATAAATTCACCCCACATCTGACAACCAAGTCCTAACACTCTGCTTTGTTCTTCAGGAGACAACCCTTCAGGAACCGGATTGAAAGCATAAGCCTTGGATAAAGGTATCGATTCATAATTGTAATCCACATAAGTATACTCATGGTAAGAATTTACCACATCATATCCTTTATCGATCGTTTTCTTGATAAGAGCCGGATCGCCCTTCCAAAAATGAACGATCGTACCTTTTGCCAACTGCTGTTCTGCTTCTTTCGTATCCTCTTCCGACTGATATTCATGCAGTTTATCTCCGGTAATTTCATTCCACCCCATCATTCGCTTTCCTTTTACCGCCAGCATATTGGAGATTTCATTTGTGAAATAGATCTGAAGTTCAGCCGGAGTCTTCAAACCTTTCTTTGCCATATAACTACGTATTGCCGGAGATGCTTTCCACTGATCGTATTTCACTTCATCACCTCCGATATGGAATACCGGGCTTGGGAATAACGCTATCACTTCATTGGTTACATCATCCAGAAATTGCAACACTTTAGGATCGGAAACATTCAGCACTTCATAATGTACTCCGAATTTTCCGGGAACTTTGATCTGCTTTCCGCTTGTGCCCAACCAGGGATAAGAAGCGATAGCCGCACTGGCATGTCCCGGCATACTTACTTCCGGAACAATGGTAATATGGCGTTTAGAGGCATAATCAACAATTTCTTTTATATCTTCCTGTGTATAAAATCCTCCATGCCGTTTCCCGTCATACACGTCACTACCAAAATGGTTGATTTCCGAAGAATCGCGGAAAGCACCGATTTCAGTCAGTTTCGGATATTTTTTAATTTCAATCCTCCAACCCTGGTCATTAGTAAGATGCCAATGGAACGTGTTCATTTTCAGTTGTGACATTTCATCCAAAAGTTTCAGGACAACATCTTTTCCTTTAAAGTAACGTCCTTCATCCAGCATAAAAGCACGCCAGGAAAAAGCCGGATAGTCAGAAACTGAAGCTCTCTGTATCATATATTTTCCATCTTTCTCCTTGATGATCTGCCGCAACGTCTGCACACCATTCAAAATACCGGCAGGAGTTCCGGCTTTTATCTCCACTTTTCCGGAAGATACTTCCAGTTGATATCCTTCCGGCTTATCCGGTAAAACTGCCGGATCAAGTACCAGGTTAATATCACCTTTACCTGTATCCTTTACAGTAGCACTAAGTGAAAAATCAGAAGAAAGAGCCTTTTGCAACAACCCTGCCTCATTATTCAAATCCCCGGAATAAGAAATAACCGGATGATTCCCCATTTTGAAAAAACCAGGTGTATAGGAAATTTCCTGAGGCTGCGGGATGATTGCATACTCTTCGACTGGTGGAGCCTGGCAGGCACAAAGGAAGACAAAACACAAAAAAGTCAGAATGTTTGTTTTCATGTACTTTAGATTTATTAGATATAAGATATTGTAAAAAAACACTCTACAAAGTAATAAGATAAAAACAGAATACACAAACTTAAACTAAAAAAACAACAAAAATGAAATTAACCGGACTCAGGCATAGTATCCCGAGTCCGGTTTCCAATAAAAATAAATTCTAACCTAGATAATTATAGATCCCCCTTTTCTCAACTCGTTCCTAACTTCGTTACTTGAAACATCCCTAATTCTTTTTTGCTGTTGTAGTGCCAGATATGAAGTAACACCGGCAGCCTCACCAACCTGATTCATATTCACCATAACCCTTATGCCGGAATAAGCAATAATCGCAGCATCCAGCATTCTTCCGGCAACCATCAGATTATCATGTTTTTCTGGTATGATCGAACGAAGCGGTATTTGATAGAAAGTTGGATCTACATCCATTTCTTTTCTCCACCGCCCTTTCTGATCTGCAAAACCCGGCCTTACATATACCTCAGAACCATCAAGATATCTAAAAGTCAAACCAGGTTTATCCTGATGATGAATATCTAAACGATAGCTTCCATTCGCTATCGCATCATCAAAATGTTTTCCATACATCGCGTCTTCATCACTAATCTGATAAAGACATTTTATATGCCTTGTTTCCCGTATTCCAATGTATGACGGCAAAGCAACCAGACCGGGGAGATTTTCCTTCTTCCCATATTTCCTCAACATATCCATAATTGCACGAATTTGTCTTCTGCCTTCTATTTCCGCTCTCGTTAAATCATCTGCAACAGCGCAGTCCGCTTTATATACCCGTGTTCCCGCAAGCATATAAACATTTGTCTCAGGCAGCGTTGCTCCCCAAACAAATCCATCCGGAATATTAAATTCTGCTCCATGCTTTTTTAATAGTTCGTCGAATTCTCCGGAATTCCAACCTTCAAAATGTGCACAAGTCGTGGGAGGTTGCAGTAATTCAAAAGCATAAGATTTTAGACCTAAACGATAACAAAGGTCTCCATCCCCCGTAGCATCTATAAAATATTTCGCTTTTATGATGCCTCTGCCTGACTTATTATCTACAATTACACCCATCAGTTTACCATCTTCCCCCAAATATGGCTCAGAAAACAATGTATGTAAATAAGGATGAATACCTGCTTCCAATACAAGTTCGTCCAATTCTATTTTAAGTTCCTGAGAATTAAAAGTGTATGCCGAACTTGGATTAGAACTGACATTTACTGCATCACGAACTGCCAGCCTGTCTATCACTTCTTTTGTCAGGCCTGCTATTATTTGCTGCTTCCCTTCCGTATCATACAAAGAATGCCAAATATTCACCAAAGAGCTTGTTGCGACTCCTCCAAATGCATTTTGTTTTTCTACAACAGCAACGGAAGCGCCCAAACGAGCAGCACGTACCCCGGCAAACACACCGGTACAACTTCCACCTAATATACATATATCAACCTCATCAATTATCGGTAAATTAACAGATGACGCTTTTGTATTCGTTCCATACTCCACGCAAGAAGAGATAGATCCCAGCATCCCGAGACCGACACTTCCTACACAAATATTATTTAGAAATCTTCTTCTGGAATGTAGTTTCATATCAACATATTATTTATTATTTTTCTATTCATATCCATAAGTTATTACCGGACATTTTCCATATTCGTCAAAATCAATAACCGCTGTTCTGAGTCAGATTTTTATTTACATCCCGCTCTGCCTGAGGAATTGGCCATAAATAATCGACATTTTCTCTAAAAAAAGTTTCCTCACAAAAATAATAGCCATCTGCATTGACTGGAACTTTCGTATATCCCGGAGCTTTCTCTTTAGAACAGATCTTCATGCCATGAAAACGCCCTTTAAGTAATATATGAGCTGTACGCCACCGAAACAAATCAAACAATCTTAAACCTTCCCAAGCCAATTCCACACGCCTTTCACGTCTCAGAATAGTAGTCAACTTATCCGGATTTGTTTCCGTAACAGGAGGCATCTTTATTTCTTCGCGACCTCTGACACGGTTTATTGTCTCATCCAGTAAGTTCTGCGTTATAGGAGTTCCGGACTCTATATTCGCTTCCAGATAGCTCAACAAAACCTCTGCATAACGAATCATTGGAAAATCGCATCCATATACATTCAGATTTCCATTGTAATCTTCATCGCAAAATTTACGAACCATATAACCACTCCACTGACGTCTTGTCAATTGATCCTGATAAACTGTCGGAGACGAATCCGGATGGGCGATATATAATATATTCTTAAAGACGGATATATTATCTACAAATATTGTTTTCAGCAATCTCGGATCACGATTTTCATAAGGTTTCTCCGGATCGAACAATGGAGATTCTTTAACAGGCAGACCATCTATACATTCAAAATCTTCCACTAATTCATTGTATGGACTGTAATGATGATATCCTCCCCAGGTAAATCCAAGGCAACTCAACAAAATGGAATTTCCATATATATCGGGCATTCTTTTACTTACCAACAAGAATTCTTTGCTGTTCTCACCTTTTTCAATAAAAAGATCACTAAAACGTGCATCTATACTATAGACACCCAGATCCATAATCTGTTTATAAACATTTTTCGCATCTTCCCATCTTTTTTCTGCCAAAAAGACTCTTCCCAAAATAGCTAAAGCCGCCCCTTTCGTTATTCTACCATAATCTTTATCCGGGCGCGTTACCGGTAAATTAGGAATTGCCGCCTGCAACTCCTCTATTACAAATTTGATCACATTTTCACGGCTATCACGAAACACACTATTAGCTTCATCCACCGTCAAGACTTTAGTAACCAAAGGAACATCACTCCATAAAAACGCCAGCCAGAAATAATCGTAAGCTCTTATTGTTTTGACTTCAGCTTTCATTTCTTCCAGCTTACTTACATCCATTTCAACATTATCAATATTTTCAAGAAAATTGTTACACTTCGTTATTTTGATATAAGTTGTTGTCCACAAATCCATTACTGGCTGATAAGAGGCAGCTAAGTCACCATTATTAAAATCAGTTACGCCATTGTCCTTTTCGAAACCATTATCAGTGGTAGCCTCAAACAATCTTAAATAAGCATCCTGATTCCATAAATCAAACGATTGTTTTGCATTGGTTCCTGTCAGTTTATTTTGTTGATATACTCCTGTTAAGGCCAATAAGGCATCTCCCTCTGTTTGCCAAAAAGTACTATTAGACAAACTATCCAGCGGATATTTATTTAATAAACTATCACACCCTGTTAGTACAACAATTGAAAAGCTTAAAAAAGCTCCTACAAATATATATTTACTTACACAACTCTTTTTCATATTGCTTCAAATTAGAATGTTACACTAATACCTGCCATAAAATCCCTAACAGCCGGATACATAGAAGTTCTTTCCGGATCCCATCCTTCCAAAAAATTATGGAAAGTGGCCAGATTTTTTACACTTGCATAAACTCTCAGATTTGACATACCTAAAGATTGAATCATTGCAGAAGGGAATGTATATCCGATTTGTATATCATTAATCCTAAAGAAAGACGCATTAATAACTCTGTATGTAGATTTATAAAATTGTTGTTCTCCTCCTCCAACAACCAATAACCTAGGATAAGTCGCATCATGATTATCTTCAGTCCATCGTCCTTTTATCATCCATTCCTGCGGATTTGAGCCTCGATAAAAAGCATTTCCCTGATAACTTTCTTCTCCTCCGACAAAACGGTCCATTCCTCCTACTCCGTTCATATTAAGTAAGAAATCGACATTTTTATACTGAGCATTGATATTAAAACCGAAATTAAACTTTGGAAACTGGGTTCCTATTATCTGCCGGTCATAATCAGCATTAACAATACCATCCGGTACACCGTCAGGACCGCTTATATCGACTAACTTTAAGTCCCCGGGTTTAGCAGTTCTGGGTTGTTTGGCATAATTATCAATCTCTTCCTGGCTATTGAAAAAACCATCAACAACATAGCCATAAATCGAATTTAAAGAATGACCGACAAAAAGTCCTCCGGCAATATCCTTTTCCACATTAGCCAGTTTATCCACACGATTTTTTACATAAGACACATTTGCTGCAACTCCATAAGAAAAATCTCCTATAACATTTCTATGCTGAACTGAAAAATCGAGACCTTTATTGATTACAGTTCCTGCATTCTGCACAGACGGAGTCATTCCTAATACTTTTGAAGCTGTTACATTATATAAAATATCAGACGTTTCTTTTACATAGTAATCTGCAGTAAATGTCAATTTATTACTAAACAAACCGATATCGAGTCCGACATTCATTACCTCTGTGGACTCCCAAGTGATATCCGTACTTGGAACATCTACAGCAGCAGCCCCGGGCCATAATTCTTCCGAGACACCAAACGGAGCATTAATACCCAAAGCAATTACTTGTTGATAAGGATAATCCCCAATATTCTGGTTACCTAATTTACCCCAGGAAGCTCTCAGTTTCAAATTGTTTATAACCGGTACATTGAAGAAATTTTCCTGTGATATAATCCACCCACCGGAAACTGACGGAAAAAAGCCCCATCTGTTCTTTTTGGGGAACCTTGAAGATGCATCATACCTGGCACTTACTTCCAAAAGGTATCTATCCAGAAATGAATAATTCAATCTTCCGAAAAAAGAGGCCAAAGCCCACTCTGATGCAGAACCGGCATTTTGCTGGTTAGAAGCCGAACCGGCATTCAGTTCATACAAAGTATTACTGGGGAAATTATCACGAAAGGCTTCAACCCAATCGTTTTTATTACTTTCCTGAGAATATCCTAAAAGAACATGGAACAAATGAGAATTTACAGACCAGTCATAATCCAGATATGCCTGCAACGTTAAAAGAGTATTCCGAGCTTTACGTATCCGGAGATCGGAAGGTGATGCAGTCAGATATTGATCTATTACCAACGTCGGCCTGAATCTTTTGTAGTCAGAAGCTGAATAATCATATCCTGCTACTCCTGTCAGTTTTAAATCCTTCAATATATTCCATTCAAAATTAGCACTTGCAATAACATCTACATCATCATTCTTAATGAAAGACTCACTGTCCATCCAACCTTCAATTGTAAATCCCGTCTGATTACCATAATAACCATCCGAACGTTTGCCGGCTATTGTATTCGGAACTTTTATTGCATAGCTTATTAAACCTTCTACTCCTTCAGGAGCACTGCTGTCAACAGCTGTTGGCTGATTACTATCCCCTTTTTGTCCGGAAAATTTCACATTTACTTTAAAATTATCTCTTAGCTTGCTGCTTGCATTAAACATTACATTATAACGTTGATAGTTTGTTTCCGCAACAATACCTTTTTGATTAAGATAACTCAGAGAAAACATATAAGAATTCTTTTCTGTACCTCCTGTCAAACCTAAATAATGATTGGTCTGAAAACCACTTCCGGAATTTATCAGGTCATCATAATGCCTTTTATTAGGATAATTATCCGGATCTTCCCCTGATTTAAATTTAGCAATTTCATCTGCCGTATATTGCGGACTTCCTCCTCCATTTATCAATGCTTCATTATACATTTCTGCATAGACCCAGGAGTCCACTATTTTAGGAGTCTCTGACGGACGGGAAAAACCAAAGTTACCCTGATAAGTAATTCGTGCTTTTCCTTCTTTTCCCTTTTTCGTTTCAATCAATATGACACCATTTGCAGCTCTGGTTCCATATATAGAAGCTGATGCTGCATCCTTTAAAACAGAAATACTCTCTATATCATTCGCATTCACATTATCCAACGAAGAAGACAATCCGTCAACCAATACTAATGGAGAGTTTCCCGCACTACTGAAAGTCCCCAATCCACGGATCGTTACAGAAGACTGATCTGCCCCTGGTTGTCCGGAACCTTGTGTAACATTGATACCGCTAACCATTCCCGATAACAATTGAGAGGTTTGTGTCACTTTCAATTTCCCAATATCTTTCGTGCTTAATGCCGATACAGATCCTGTCAAATTGACTTTTTTCTGCGTACCGAATCCCACAACTACAACTTCATCCAAACTAGTCGAATCTTCCTGTAAATCAACATCGATCACTTCTTTATTACTTACTGTAATTTCTTGTGACATATAGCCGATATAAGAAACAGACAATATATCAGACGATGAAACCTCCAGAGAGAACCTGCCATCTATATCAGTAATCGTTCCGTTTGTTGAGCCTTTCACTAAGACATTCACTCCGATAACAGGTTCACCTGTACTTTTATCTTTAACTACCCCTGTTATCCTTCGCCTATTCTGTAAAATTCCAGATGCTTCATTTGCCGAAAGAATAATATCCTTATCTACGACCTTATAAGCAACATTTGAATTTTTAAATATTTGATCCAGGATTGTAAAAACAGATTTATCTTTTACGTTTACCGAAACTGTTCTATGGATATCGATAATCTTGCTGTTATAAAAGAAATGAAAATCAGTTCGCGTTTCAATCTCTTCCAATACATCAAAAACCGTCCGATTAGTCATGTTCATCGAAAGTATAGCCTTTTGTGCATATGAATTCGATGCCCAAGCTAATCCGATTGACAAAAAAAGCAATAGACTGGTTAACTTCATGATTCTTGTGATTTTAGATTGTAATATAAAGGCACTAATATTCCCTTTATATTGGAAATAATAAATCTTTACCATACTTTTGCAGTGATTTAAGATTAAAAAAAATGTTTGATTTGTCTCCAAAGACCTTTCGAATTTTCATACGGGAATATGTTACCAGCATATTTCCGTATGTTTTCAATAAGGCTTACAATAATCCTGTATTACTTCATAGGCATATATTTTAAGTTAAACATTCAGATTTAACACTATCTCATTTTCTTCAGAGTGACAGTCTCATTTTGAATCCCCGAACTATCATCCGATGTCATTTGCTTAATTGTATAATCTATTTGCGAAGAAATTTTCAAGTAGTCCAAGATTTGCGACAATTGTTTATTTTCAAATGTTCCGGTAAAACGATAAGTATTGATCACAGAATCCTTTACATCAAACCTCACATTATAAAAATAAGACAACTTCTTCAAAACCTGTGGTATCGGCACGTCTTTAAACATTAAACGCCCCTCTTTCCAGGCCGTATCGTACTCCGTATTTACAGTAGCTATAGAAACAGAACCGGAAGAAATATCATAGACAGCCCTTTCCGAAGGCTTTAGTTTAATATTAGACACTATATCACCATTTTTTACAGCTTCTATATGTACAGCCCCACTAACCAATGTCGTTTGTACTATACTTTCATTGTTATAAGACTGCAAGTTAAATTCCGTCCCCAACACTTTAACACGCATCCGGTCATTAGCCACACTCACTATAAACGGTTGCTCCGGATTATGCGTAACTTTAAAATAAGCCTCACCTGTAAGCGTTACCCGCCTTTCTTTTTTATCATAATGCAACGGATATGAAAGTACACTTCCTGAATTCAAATAAGCGACGGTCCCATCCGGCAGGTTAAAATGCGTACGCATACCTGCATTCGCCTGAACTGTTACTATCTGTGCCTCATCCCCAGTTCCTTTTTGCCTCCAATAAGATATTGTAGTGGATAAGATCAAGATACCCAAAAAGCAGGCTGCTGCCAGATAAGTGCGATTTATCCAGTTTTTTCTCTGCAAACGTTTAATACGCCTTTCCACTTTACAAAAAGCCTCCAGCGAATTACGGGATGCTATTCTCTTTTTCGTGCGAAAGGCATGATCTATTGTAGCCAACTGCAATAAAACGTTCTCCCTGGCTTCATCATCCCTTAACCAACCGTCAACCCAGATTTTTTCCTCTTCCGAAGCGGTTTCCGATATATATCTCAAAAGGACGGCTTCATCCGGCTCATTACTGATAATATGTCTATTTTCTTTTTCCATTCTATATATACGACAAAACTACAGGTACAGTACCCTAAACTCATATTCTACTTTTTTCAAAAAAAGTAATTAGTAAATCGTATAAAATATTTTGTATGTATAAAGAAACAATTTACATTTGCTTATAGATTCGAGATACCACAACAGACAAACAATACAACTCCATGAATGATGATCAGATTCTGAATTTGTTACAAAATAGTGATAAGAACGCTTATAAACAGCTTTTTCTAAAATACTATTCCCCACTATGCGAATATGCCTCCCAGTATATTTCCGACGAAGATTCTGAAGAGTTAGTGCAGGATCTGATGCTGTTCATTTGGGAAACAAGGAAAAGCCTTATAATAGAAACCTCCCTGAAATCCTATCTTTTCATCTCAACCAAACACCGTTGCCTGAATGCTATTAATAAACAACTATATCACGAACGAATACACAACCATATATATGACAAACTTAAAGATCAGTTTGAAGATCCTGATTACTATTTTATAAATGAACTGACTGAACACATTAACAAAGCTATTAAAGAACTTCCTGACACCTACCGCGACACCTTCGCTTTAAGCCGTTTCGGGGAACTCACGAATACTCAGATAGCTACTAAACTCGGCGTATCCGTCAAAACCGTTGAATACAGAATCAGCCAAGCGTTGAAAATACTTCGTGTCAGACTAAAGGATTATTTGCCACTGCTTTCTTTTTTATTCGGATTTCCTTCCTGAAAAAGAGAAAAGAGATTTGACAAAAGAAGTCAAAACACAACCATATTACGTCAATATGTTACAGAAATAGATTTTATCATAACACGTGAATTTTTCAAATCTCATCTCCCAGAAAATTCATTTTCACAATAATTAACAACAATCATTCTTACCATCCAGTTCCCAGTTCATTTTAAAGGAATTTCCATCTCGTTTAAAACGAGATTTTTTTCATTTTAAACGAAATGAAGATTTATTATAGGCAAAAAACAATGCAAATAGATGTTAATTAACAATCTCAAAAGGACTTTTCAAGCCCCGAATTGTATGTTTACGAACAGTTTTTTTCTCCAGAACGATTCAAAAACAGTGCGCAGTTAAAATATCGTTATATCAAACAATCATCATTTATTTCAGAAAAAGGATTCATATATCCTTTTTAATTTCCTATTATGGCAGAATTACTTCACCATCAAGAGCATTATAACATCTTCACCCCCTCCGAGGTTTGTATAAAAAGCAGCATCTCCTCCATCAGTCTTATACAGCTCCTTCACCAGCCACTTGATATAGCATTTTGATATTCCGGCAGTTTGGGATTTTCATCTGTCAATTTGCTGACAAATGTTTTCGTTAATAAATCAAAATCATCACATATATTTTTAAACTTAATAACCTTCGTCGTGTCTATCTTCTCGTACCCGGAAACCAGTCCGGGAAAATGTTTGTTAGATACAGATAATACATTAGTTATGAAATTGGGAAGGTACTTATTATGGTTATTTTTTATCCTCTTTTCTTTGCCGGCATTTGCGCAGCAGGGTGGAGTTGACATCACCGGAACGGTGGTAGAAGATGGAAGCAATGAGCCAATCGAACAGGCAACAGTACGCTTGTTGAATGTAAAAGACAGCACGATGGTTGGCGGTGTAGCCAGTTCGCGTAATGGTAATTTTACACTGAAAGGTATTAAAGCCGGCAGTTATTTATTGCATGTCAGCTTTGTGGGATTCGATCCTTTATATCAACCCATCCGTATCACCGGAAAAACAAATCCTGTCAAATTAGGTAAATTAGCACTCAGCGACGGAGCTATCCAGCTGGGTGAAGCCGTCGTGATCGGCAAGGCTCCGGAAGTGGTCGTTCGCAACGACACGGTCGAATACAACGCTGACTCTTACAAGACAACCGAAGGGGCTGTCTTGGAAGACCTGCTGAAAAAGATGCCCGGCGTGGAAGTTGACAGCGAAGGAAAGATTACCGTCAATGGAAAAGAAGTCAAGAAAGTATTGATAGACGGAAAAGAATTTTTCTCCGACGACCCCAAAGTAGCTTCCAAAAACCTGCCCTCTAAAATGGTGGAAAAAGTACAAGTGCTGGACCGCCTGAGCGATATGGCACGGATGACCGGATTCGATGACGGGGATGAAGAAACCGTGATCAACCTGACTGTCAAGCCGGGAATGAAGCAGGGATGGTTCGGTAATGCCTTTGCTGGCTATGGAAGCGAGGATCGGTATGAAGGTAATTTCATGGTGAACCGGTTTATCAACAACGACCAGTTCACACTTATGGGAGGTATCAATAACACGAACAATATGGGATTCTCCGATATTGCCTCCAACATGTTCTCCGGTATGGGAGGACGACGGGGCGGACGGTCGGGAGGAGCCGGCAACGGTATCACCACCTCCGGAAACGTAGGTCTGAACTTCAGCAAAGAATTCAACTCTAAAATGACCCTGGGAGGTAATGTCCGTTATTCACATTCCGACAATGAAGCGAACAGTAAAATCAACCGGACAAATATTTTGCCGAATGACAGTTCTACTATTTACAATGAAATAAATAATAAAAACACGAAAAGCGATAACGTCGGTGCCGATTTCCGCATGGAATGGAAGCCTGACTCGGCAACCCAGATCATTTTCCAGCCTAGTTTCAGTTATAGCAACAGTCATAACCGGGAGTTCGGTTCGTTCAACACACTGACAAACCGAGGCGATACGGTCAACCTCGGAGAATCCGATTACGTATCCGATGGTGAAGGTTACAACCTGAATGCACGACTGGAGTTCAGCCGTAAGCTGAATGACGAAGGGCGTGTCTTCAGCGGTTCTTTAACCGGAGGGCTCAGCGATTCCTACAACAAAGGACTGAATTATTCGAACACAGAATATTTCATGGGAAATAACCAGGATGAACTGATCGACCAGCAATTCAGATATGATAACAAAGGGTTTAACTACCGCGTTTATTTATCATGGGTCGAGCCGATCGGGCATAATAACTTCATCCAGGCAACCTACAGTATCAGCCAGAATAAACAGGAATCCCTGAAAAACTCTTATGTAAGAGGAGAAGACAGCGAAGATTATAATGTACTGGACACTGCATACAGCAAAAGTTACCGCAATAACTTCATCAACCAGCAGGCAAGCCTGGCCTTTAAGGCTGTCCGGGAAAAATATGATTATACCATCGGTATGAACCTGGAGCCTTCGCACAGTGTAAGTGAGAATTTTGTAGGCGATACGACCCTTTCAAAGCTGACGCGCAACGTTGTCAACCTGTCGCCGATGGTTCGGTTCAACTACCGGTTCGATAAACGAACTAACCTGCGCATTAACTATCGCGGTCGTACCAGCCAGCCGTCGATGACTCAACTGCAACCAGTAGCCGACATCTCCGACCCGCTGAACACCATCACCGGTAATCCGGATTTGAAACCGACTTATTCAAATAACTTCTCTGCCCGTTACCAGAAATTTGTTCCGGAAAAGCAGACAGCTCTCATGTTGATGTTGAATGCCAACTATGTTGTCAACGCCATCGTTACCAAATCTATATATGTTGGGGAATCGGGAAAGAAAATGACGACTTATGATAATGTCAACGGGAACTATAACGGCAATTTCCGCGTCATGTTCAACACGCCGCTGAAGAACAGAAAGTTCTCCGTTAACTCGATGACAATGGCTTCATTCGCCAATTCAAACGGTTTCATTAACGAAAAGAAAAATACGAACAAGAATTATTCGGCCATGGAACGTGCCGGTATCGATTTTCGTTCGGATTATATCGACCTGGGAGTAAACGGAAACTTCCGTTATAGTGGGACTAAGAACTCTTTGCAAAACCAGAACGACCAGAATATTTACAATTATGGCGTGGGAGGAACTACTACCATTTATCTTCCACTCGATTTCAAGATTGAAAGTGACATAACCTGGTCGGCCAACTCCGGTTACGCAGCCGGATACCAACAGAAGGAAGTTTTATGGAATGCATCCGCATCCAAATCTTTCCTGAAAGGAAAACAGGCGACATTGCGTTTCAAAATTTATGATATCCTGCAACAACGCAGTAATATCTCTCAGAGCGTAACAGCTGACTATACACAATATTCGGAATATAATACGCTGAGTAGTTACTTCATGGTTCACTTCATTTACCGGTTCAGCATCTTTAAAGGGGGAGCATCTGCAAGCGATATGCGCGGACCGGGTGGCAGAGGCCATGGCGGACCGGGCGGTCCTCCTCCACGGTTCTAAACAAGGGCTGAATAAAAGAGATAGCGGCAGTAAAAGTCTTCATAAACTTTTATCGCCGCTACCGTTTTTCCTATACATTATTATATATAGCTACACTTTCAGGCTATACGGTTCGCGTATCGGATTTCCTCTTCGTCTGTTAGCTTCGTCGTCAAAGAAAAATTCTTCTTTTTCCGGATTCCACACCAGTTTGCGGTCAAACTCGTAACAAAGATTTACGATATGGCAAAGCGAAGCCGTACGATGTCCGATCTCAACGGTACTAAGCGGCTGTTTGCGAGTCTTCATTGCTGTGAGGAAATCATTGTAATGATCGTCGCTCTTATACAATTTGATCTTGTCATCACCGATCACTTCATCCTGTAGTTTGGCAGGTATCGTATCCAGAAAACTACGGCTGATATCGATCACACCGTCCGAACCGATAAAGCGGACTGCATTTCCATCCGCCTTACGGAAAGGCTCATGTGTCATTACTGTTCCGTTGGCATAACGCATGCTAAGCGGTTTCAGTTCTCCTTCCTCAGGAGGAGTAAACTCAATCGGACCGGAATCGTCCATGCCCAAAGCCCATTGGGCTATGTCAAACATGTGGGCACCCCAGTCACAGATCATACCACCACCGTATTCCCGGTAATTACGCCAGTTCGGGAACATATTCCGCTCCATAGGCGGAGCCAGTTCCTCATTATATACATTCATGGGAGCCGGCCCGATCCACATTTCCCAGTCCAGCGTCTTGGGAACCGGTTGCGCAGGAAGATCATATTTAACAGGAGGAGGTCCGATGGAAACTTTTACTTCTTTTATCTCACCGATATACCCATTACGGACCAGTTCACAGGCATGGCGGAAGTTTCGCCATGAACGTTGCATGTTGCCGACCTGCAATACCCGGTTATATTTCTTAACGGCATCGGCCATGGCACGTCCTTCCTCGATACTGTGCGACATGGGCTTCTCCACATATACATCTTTTCCGGCACGGCAGGCTTCAATAGTCTGTACCGCATGCCAGTGATCCGGTGTGGCAATAATCACACCGTCGATATCGCTGCGGTTCAGTAGTTCATGATAGTCGGCATACAATTTAAAACCTTTATAGGCCTGTCCTTTTGCCTTTTCGGTTTCTTTTTCGACAATTGCCTGCATGGCATTCAACTGGCGGGATTCACAGTCGGATGCTGCAATCAGATTCGCACGGCGGGCAAACTCGGGAGCTAACGTCCAGCGTCCCTGTGCCCCGCAGCCGATAATCCCGAGATTTATCTGATCGCTGGGAGCGACAAAATTCGTTCCACCTAAAATGTGACGGGGTAAAATAGTGAAGCCGGCAAGGGCCAGTGCCCCACTCCTGATGAAGTTTCTTCTTTTCATTATGTCTGCATTATGGTATTAGAGAAATTGAGATATTTCCACAAATCTATAAATAATACCTTAAAATACAAACACTTGAACACGAATATATATAGAAAATATTCCGTTTAAAAGTGAGACAGGAAGGCTTTTATCAATGAAGGATTAAGTAAAGCCGGGAACAGAAAACCATATACCGCCCCGTAAAAATGGGCATTGTGGTTGATATTGTCTCCCGCACGTTTAGCCATATATTGACAATAAGCCAGGTAAACTACTCCAAAGATAATTCCCGGTACAGGAATGATCGCAAACAGTAATATTTTACTCCAGGGGTCGAACAATATATAGGAAAACAGAATCGCCGATACGGCTCCCGATGCTCCAATGGAGACATAATAAGGATCATTATGATGTTTTACCAGGTCATAAATGGAAGCAAAGATCATCCCTCCGAAATAAAGTCCCAGAAATCCCCAGGTTCCGAAACCCAAGTAACCAAAAACCTTTTCTATATAGGTTCCGAACGACCAGAACGTAAACATATTGACTAACAGGTGCGTCATATCCGCATGAACGAAACCATGCGTTATCAATCGGTACCATTCATTATTCTTTACCGTGCGGTAGGGGATCAACGCCAGCTTACGGAACAATTCCGCATTATTGAAACAGAGATAAGACACTAAAACGGTTATACCTATAATAATATATGTAATCATCTTCTTTTATTTGATATATCCGGCAAATGTAGTAAAGATTTGTTATTTACAAATTACCTTACTACCTTTATCAACCTGTAACAAAATATAAAAAGAATGCTGGCAGCCATACACATACAATGGGTCGTTGGGGTAATATTCATTATATTATACTCCGTCACCATCCTGGGACTAGTTCTGGTTATTATAGCGGAAAACAGAAATCCGTTAAAAACCATTCCCTGGGTCATCGTATTGTTGCTGGCTCCGGGTATCGGCCTGCTGTTCTATTTCTTCTTCGGACAGGACAACCGAAAACAGCGTATCATCTCCCGAAGAACCTACAAACGTATTATGAAACGACCGCAGGAAGGCAAACTTCCGCAGGACGCCTGTACTGTCCCCGGTCCGTACCAACCGTTAGTCACATTGCTGAGTAACAACAATCAGTCTTCCCTGCTCTATGGCAGCGAGATTAAAATATATACGAACGGAGCTGACAAATTCAAGGATCTACTGGACGATATACAAAAGGCAAAACATCATATCCACTTTCAATATTATATCTTTTGTGACGATGAAGTCGGGACACGGTTCAAAGACGCCCTGATTGCAAAGGCAAAAGAGGGGGTCCAGGTGCGGGTTTTATACGATGACGTAGGCTGCTGGAACGTAAAAAACAGTTTCTTCGACGAAATGCAGGAAGCCGGAATTGAGGTATATGCCTTCCTGAAAGTAGCATTCCCGGTCTTCACCAGCAAAGTGAACTACCGGAAGCACCGGAAGATTGTCGTTATAGACGGGCAGATCGGCTATATGGGCGGTATGAATATTGCCGATCGCTATGAGAAAGGTACGGAATGGGGTATCTGGCGCGATACTCATTTCAGGATAATAGGAAAAGGAGTACACGGCCTCCAGTCCGCTTTCCTGATCGACTGGTATGTCATCAGTAAGAAATTGCTGAATGACAAAATATATTATCCCCTGACTCCGATATACCATGACGACAATATTATGCAGATAGCAACCAGTGGTCCGGTCGGGCAATGGCGCACACTGTTGCAGGCCTATATCTTTGCCATCGCTAATGCCAAAAAGTACATTTATATACAAACCCCTTATTTCCTTCCGACCGAAGGATTGAACCAGGCACTGCTGATCGCAGCGTTGGGAGGTATCGATGTACGCCTTATGTTACCCAAACGCTCGGATACCCGCAGCGCCAATATGGCGACACACTCTTTTATCGATGAGATGGTGAAGGCTGGTGTGAAAGTATATTTCTATGAGCCTGGATTCCTCCATTCCAAACTGATGATAATCGACGATGCGCTTGCCTGCATCGGATCGGCCAATATGGACTTCCGGAGCTTCGAACACAATTTCGAGATAAATGCATTCGTCTATCAACCATCTTTCGCCATACAGATGAAGCGGGTGTTCATGCACGATATGCACAGCTGCGAACGACTGATTCCTTCACGCTGGCTAAAACGGCCAATCAAACAGCGCCTCGCCGAATCGTTCATGCGCCTGTTCTCGCCGCTCCTTTAAGCCTTTTCTTCTTTTATGAAAATACTGAAATTCACCGAACCGTATACACGTTGCTGGTCAAAATACGGTAGGTGGGAGAAATCATTCGTTTTCGGATGCTCCATCACGAAGATACCGCCGTCACGCAATAAGTCACGCTCAAAAACCAAGGCAGGGACCTCCGGCAGTTCCTTCAGCGCATAAGGGGGATCGGCAAAGATAAAATCAAAGCCCTGTTTCGGTGCCGAATGAAGATAACGGAACACATCGCCACGGATCAGATGAAGCGAATCTGTCTTTAACTCTTTCGCTACCTTTGCAATGAAAGAGGCATGTGCATTGTTCTTCTCGACAGCCGTCACGCTTTTGCATTCTCTCGACAGCAGTTCGAAAGAGATACTCCCCGTTCCGGCAAACAAGTCCAGCGCATCGGCACTTTCCAGGTCGGTCAGGTTGTTGATCACATTAAAGAGATTCTCTTTCGCAAAGTCAGTAGTCGGCCGTGCACTGAAAGATGACGGTACGTCAAAACGCCTCCGGCCATATATTCCGCTTATAATTCGCATACAGATAAAGCTATTAAATCCAACGGGGCCTGAACAACCTCGGCACCCAACAAATAAGCATCCGACGGTATCTCGGCCGGACTGATATATTGTATATAATTACGTAACGTAGTTGTTATGCTGTTACGCAGGGAGACACCTCCATAGATATGAAGCTGGTCCCTCTCCTGATCCATGCCGACCTGTTTCCATACATATAATATATAGTACAGGATATCATCCGGCTTATCATACTCAAACGTATTGACAAAAAGTAGTTTCCCCTGCGCAAAACAAACCACGTCCATCATCTTCCGATGCAGCACTACATACAATTGCCGGGGGATCAACATACGGCTCTGCTGTTTCCATAAAGCCAGCTGGGGAGTCATATGGTGGATAAACGACGGATTGATCAGCGAGCGGGAACAAAACTCATACACCTCTTCATCCATGCCGAACACGACCTCCGCCGCCTCACGTGTCAGCAAATTATGCAGACATTTATTCTCCGGGGCAGAAAACGTAAACGACAGCAGATCCGTTTTCTGCTTGTCCGTAAAGACTTCCTCCGGCACCACCGTATACTGCGGCGTAACACAAACCAGGTTCGTCCGCCTATACGAATAAGTCATAAACTCGTGCTCAAAGAAAAACTCTTTCAGGGAAGAGACATAAGGCTTCGTCCGGTCGAACTCCACGTTTCTGTAAAAGAAAGTCTCGCTCTCCGAAGGGCTGTATCCTGAAAAAGAAAGTCCATCCGACCTAAGCCGGATGGACATTATGTATTTTCCAGAATTATCAGCAGTCAACGTATCAGGAATACTGATAGTCATAAGCAATTGATTATTCCCAGTTACCTGCGTTGTTATTAATTTCAGTCAGTGAACCAACACGTAAACCCGGATATTTTTCCAGCTTTTCAGCCTTGTCCTTCAGGTTTACAACCAACTGTTTGTCCAGGTCACCCAGATAATCGTCATACTTAACGCCTGCTTCAAATACTTTTACAGTATAACCGGAACCGGAAGTCAGTGTAGCTGTATCCATAGAGAACTTAACGCTTGTTCCCGGAACATTGGCCAGATCATCAGCATTGTAGCTGGCACCGAACAATGTATCTTTTGCCAGGACCCAGATAGTATCACGTCGGATCAAACCTTTCTTCACAGCTTCTTTCTCTGTCATACCTTTTTCCAGCTGCTCGTCAGTCAAAACACCTTCCTTGATCAAGAACGGAAGCTTATCTTCCTTCAGGAACTTAACCAAGTCATTGAAACTACCAGCATGAGTCTTATACACATTCTTGTACTCGATCTGAGCTTTACGAATATCGATCAGACGAGCTTTAATAAGACTTTCACGCGCATCTTTTGCTTCATTGAATTCGATCGGCGTCATGATGCTTCTGTAGCAAATGTAAACTAGCAGGAGAACTGCAGCAGCTAATAAAATCTTTAATGTAACTTTCATGGTTTGTATTGTTTTTTTGAATTTATTTCGTTCGGCAAATTTAAAAAAGAATATTTAATACACTACCTTTATCACCAAAATTATTGCAATCAAAATGATAAATAGTTATTTAAGCCGCCAAATTACGCAAAATTTCCCACATAATCCGACAGAAGACCAGTTTTCTGCATTAAAAACGCTCACGGATTTTCTGCTTTCGGTGGAATCGGACACACTCCTGTTGCTGAAAGGATACGCAGGAACCGGAAAAACGTCGTTGGTCGGTGCCCTGGTCAAAACTCTGAACGAACTGCAACAAAAAACATTTCTGTTGGCTCCAACCGGCAGGGCAGCTAAGGTTTTTTCGAACTATTCGGGGCAAAAGGCTTATACGATCCATAAAAAGATTTACCGCCAGAAGGCATTCTCCAACGAGCCGACCGGGTTCATGCCTGCTGATAATTTACATAAAGATACGTTATTTATTGTTGATGAAGCATCCATGATTTCCAATGACGGAATCGACTCGATTTCTTTCGGGACGGGACGGCTGCTCGACGACCTGATACAATACGTCTATTCGGGGGAAAACTGCCGCCTGATCCTGATGGGCGACGTGGCCCAGTTGCCGCCTGTCATGCAGACCGAAAGCCCGGCACTCAACCCGGAAATACTCAGAGGATACAACCTGCAAGTACAGGAAATCACCCTGACACAGGTCGTAAGGCAAAGCGGCGATTCGGGTATTCTGCTCAATGCAACCCGTTTGCGGGATGCGCTGCGGAATAACACCGTAGAAATCTATCCTAAACTTCAGTTGAAAGGTTTCGCCGACTTCAGAAAGGTCAACGGGGATGAACTGATCGAGGAAATATCATCGGCCTACAGCCATGACGGGATCGAAGAAACAATGATCATCACGCGCTCCAACAAACGAGCCACCATCTACAATAACGGCATCCGCAACCGGATACTGTACCGGGAAGAGGAATTATCGGCCGGCGACCGCTTAATGGTTGCCAAAAACAATTATTACTGGACCAGCGACTGCAAGGAAATGGACTTCATCGCCAACGGCGAAATCGTACAGATACTCCGCGTCAGACGGACGACCGAGCTTTACGGCTTCCGTTTTGCCGATGTAACCGTCCGCTTTCAGGATTACGACCTGGAACTGGATATAAAGATACTGCTCGACACCCTACAGACCGACACCCCTGCCCTGCCGAAAGAGCTAAACGACAAGCTGTTCTTCACCATTCTGGAAGATTATGACGATGTCCCCACCAAGGCCGGAAAAATGAAGAAGATGAAAGCCGATCCGCATTACAATGTAGTGCAGGTAAAATATGCCTATGCCATCACCTGCCACAAGGCACAGGGCGGACAATGGATGAACGTCTTCCTCGATATCGGATATATGACGGAAGAAATGCTGGGAGAAGATTTCTACCGGTGGCTCTATACCGCTTTCACCCGTGCCACCCATCGGCTGTATCTGGTTAATTTACCGGATGAATTTGTTGAGTGACAGCACACTTTTTCACATATTAAGTACGTTACATAAATAGAAATAGTTATTTTTGCTGCAATATAAGACAGAGAGGTCGCAAATAGTGCCTTTTGGGACACAACGCCTCTTGCAAATTAAAATAAAGGAATGGCAAATAAAGAAAAAATAGATTATCTGTTACTTGATATCAAGGAACTGGAGACGTTGATAGCCGGTATGCGCGACGCAGAAGTATATCCGGTATCCTTCTTTAGCCAGACATTCAATCTGACACATAAAATACTGAATGACCTTCATTCGCTGGAGACTGCACAGATTGAAATGTTACGTAAACAAATGGAAGCCCATCAGGCATTGATACAGTCACTTCCGAACCCGGTTGCCACCGCGGCACCCGCTCCCGAAGAATACAAACCGGAAGTAAAAGAACCGGAAGTAAAAGAAGAGCCGGTCGCAGAACCCGTGATCGTCCCGGAGCCAAAGATGGAACCCGTGCAGGAAGTCATCATCGAAAAGACGGAAATCGTCACCGAGCAGTCCGAACCTCCCCATAAATCCGTCACTTCGGAAAAGCAAAGTGTTTTCCTGAGTGACATTCTGGAGAAGAAAAACCTGTCCGACTTCCGCAAGGCATTCAGCCTGAACGACCGCTTCCGTTTCCGTCGCGAACTGTTCGGTGGCAATGAAGAGAAAATGAACAAGGCGATTACCGACCTCAACGATATCCATTCGTATGAAGAATCGGTAACCTACCTGAATAACGAACTGAAATGGAACATAGAAGATGAAGCCGTAGCCGACTTCATCAAGCTATTGGAAAAACGATTCCTCTGAAGAATTGAAAATTATGGCAAAGTTAACAGTTGTACCGACTCCCGTAGGAAACCTGGAAGACATGACCTTCCGGGCCATCCGTGTGCTGAAGGAAGCCGACCTGATCCTGGCCGAAGACACCCGCACGACCGGTATTCTGCTGAAACATTTTGAGATACAGAACAAGATGCAGTCGCACCACAAGTTCAACGAACATAAGACTGTGGAGCAGATCGCTTCCCGCATCAAAGGCGGCGAAAACATCGCACTCGTATCCGACGCCGGGACACCGGCCATCTCCGACCCGGGCTTTATGCTCGTCAGGGAATGTGTGCGGCAGGGTGTCGACGTGGAATGTCTGCCGGGAGCAACCGCATTTGTTCCGGCCCTCGTGGCCTCCGGGCTACCGAACGAAAAGTTTTGTTTCGAAGGATTCCTTCCCCAGAAGAAAGGTCGTCAGACCCGCCTGAAGGAGTTGGCCGTCGAATACAGGACGATCATTTTTTACGAATCACCTTTCCGACTGGTAAAGACGCTAACCCAACTAGCCGAATTCTTCGGAACCGACCGACAAGTATCCGTGTCGCGCGAAATATCCAAGCTGCACGAAGAGACCGTCCGCGGAACCCTGGAAGAGGTTATAGCACATTTTACCGTGAACGATCCGAGAGGTGAGATTGTTATTGTATTAGCAGGCTTAAAAGATAAAAAGGAAAAAGAGACAGAAAAAGATGTTTAACTCAAAAAACAAAAAGAACATGAAGAAGTTATTATTAGCTTGTACCTGCGCGACATTGCTGGTTTCCTGCGGACAGAACTCAGCCGAATACAAAAAGCTGAAAGCCGAAAACGATTCTCTGAAGATCGAGAATACGAAAGCGACCAGCGAAATGAATGAGATCCTTTCTACATTAAATGATGTAGAGGCAGACATACAGTCTATCCGCGATGCGGAAAACTATCTGAACCTTCAGCAGCAGACTGGCGGTGAATTCAGCAAAAGCAACCGCGAACAGATCAAGCAGAACATGCAACTGATCAGCGAAACATTGAAAAAGAACAAGGAAACGATCAGCCAGCTGGAAGACAAGCTGAAAAAGAGCGGCATCCAATCGGCTGCCCTGCGGAAGACAATCAGCCGCCTTTCTTCCGAACTGGACCAGAAAGCTACGATGATCGTCGCTTTGCAGGAAGACCTCGCAAAGAAAAATGTACGTATCCAGGAACTGGACGAAATGGTCTCTTCGTTGAACGAAGATGTGGAAAACCTGGCTACAACAGCTGCCGCCCAATCTGAAAAACTAAACGAACAGGACAAGGCGCTCAACACGGCTTACTACTGCTTCGGTACGGCTAAAGAGCTGAAAGACCAGAAAATCCTTTCCGGCGGCGGTCTTTTCTCCAAATCAAAAGTATTGCAGAGCGGTTTCAACAAGGACTACTTCATCTCTGTCGACGTTCGTGAAGTAAAGGAAATTCCGTTGTTTGCTGCAAAGGCTAAACTGAAATCCAACCATCCGGAAGGTTCTTACGAATTCGTGAAAGACGAAGACGGCAACCTGACACTGAATATCACAGACCCGAAAACATTCTGGAGCCTGGGCAAATACCTGGTGATCGAAGTAGGATGATGAAATACAAAAACCTCTTTATAGATCTGGACGATACCCTTTGGGATACGTACCATAATAATAAAGAATGCCTCGAAGAGCTTTATACCGATCACCACTTTGACCGGTATTATGCCTCCTTCGAGGCTTTCTTTGCTATCTATTGGCCGCACAACGAGCTGCTTTGGAAGCAATACCGTGCGGGAGAGATCGACAGGCAGACGCTTATCATCGACCGCTTCCGTTATATGCTGCGCCCGATGGGCATCGAAGATACCCAGGCGGTACTGGCCGTCAACAATGATTTCCTCAGGCGCACGACCACCAAGACACGGCTGGTTCCCGGAGCAATCGAACTGCTGGAATATCTTCGCCCTTCCTACCGCCTGTATATCCTGTCGAACGGCTTCCGCGAAGTGCAGGACAAGAAACTGCGCAACTCCGGCCTGGCGCCTTATTTCAAGCGGATGATCCTGTCGGAAGACGCTGGTATCCAGAAACCGCACAAGGGCATCTTCGACTTTGCCCTGATCAATACCAACTCCCGCCGCAACGAGACGCTGATGATCGGCGACTGCTTCGAGGCCGACATATTCGGTGCCCGCCAATCGCGGATCGACCAACTCTGGTTCAACCCGCAGGGACTGCCGCCCCAGGAGTTTACCCCGACCTATACGGTCAGCAGACTGGAAGAGATAAAAACACTTTTGTAAATAGAATACCTAAAGGGGAGGAAGAGCAGATAATCCAATTGTATTATCAAAATGAACTATCATACTATCATATTATCTTTTAACGCACATGCAATCAACACATTACACCATGACAGTTAGCATTTTCAACTATCATTTAACTGTCATAAACCGTCATAACCTTGTCTTGAAACCTGATACATAACAGTCTTTCTCTGCTAAGTATATTGCTTATTTTCAACAGTATAGTTATTTATGTTGCCTGACACCCGGGTCTCGATAACCTTTACACCCGGGTCTGAGCATCGTCGACATCCGGGTGTAAAACAGGTCGAAACGGGCGTCTTAAAAACAAAAAGCAAGTATTCCCGGAAAATTAGTCTATTGTTTTTGAGAAATTATTAAGCAGGGAAGAGCAATATGAGATGCAGAATACTCTTCTTTACAGTGATTTTTCGGGAGGTAAAAGAGCGATGATTTTGTTAAATATGTATCATATGCCTGGATAAAATGAGGGTATGATAGATGATATGATAGTTATGGCTTTCAACCATCACACACTAATAGATTAATAATAAACACATTACATCCATTTATGACAGTATGATAGTTGATTCGCTGAAAAACCTTATTGAAAAAGGTTCAAATATAGAAAAATATGAACTATCTGCTTAATAGTGCCGGGAGTAACCAATTCCCCTCTTGAGAGGGGATAAGGGGTGTGTTAAAGCTAGTTATAGGGCGAAACTATAACACACCCCCTTCCCCCTCTCAAGAGGGGAGCCAGTTACAACCAGTCAATAATTAGATAGTTCAATTCTGATAAATTTTGAATGAATCCCAATCCCCCAATTTATGGTGGAAAGCGGCAAAACCGGACACGTTCCTTATCAGAATTCCGACGTAAAATGGAACCTGATATCCGGGAAATCCTGCTGTGCCATGGTCAGCACATAGCCGGAATCGGCCAGATAAACGTCGCGCCCTTCTTTGTCGAGCGCCATATACTGGGATTTACGTTTCTTGAAATTCTCTAAAGCAACAGGATTGTCACTCTCGATCCAACAGGCTTTGTACAGGCTGATCGGTTCCCATTTACATTGTGCGCCGTATTCATGCAGCAGGCGGTACTGGATAACCTCAAACTGCAACTGCCCTACCGTACCGATAATCTTGCGGCCGTTGAACTGATTGGTGAAAAGCTGTGCCACACCTTCGTCCATCAACTGCTCGATACCTTTGTTCAATTGCTTGGCCTTCATCGGGTCGGCATTTTCAATGTATTTGAACATTTCCGGAGAGAAGCTGGGCAATCCCTTGAAATGAAGCTCCTCGCCCGAAGTCAGCGTATCGCCGATCTTGAAATTCCCGGTATCCGGCAAACCGATAATATCGCCGGCAAAAGCCTCGTCCACCGTCTCCTTCTTCTGCGCCATAAAAGCAGTCGGGCTACTGAAACGCAATTGTTTGCCGAAACGGACATGTTTATAAGGAGCGTTACGCTCGAAACGACCGGAACAGATCTTTACGAAAGCGATACAACTACGATGGTTCGGGTCCATATTGGCATGTATCTTAAAGATAAAGCCGGTGAAGCTATCCTCTTCCGGTTCAACCACACGTTCCACCGCCTGAATAGGACGGGGAGACGGGGCAATCTTGATAAAGCAATCCAGCAACTCCTTCACACCGAAGTTGTTCAGGGCAGAGCCGAAAAAGACAGGTGCGATATCCCCTTTCAGATACGTATCCACATCGAACTCCGGATAAACGCCTTCGATCAACTCGATGTCCGCACGCAACTTTTCTGCCAGCGTATCGCCGATATGGTTTTCCAGCTCCGGACTGTTGATATCGTTGAACTCGATCTTTTCCGTCACATACTGTTTGCTCGGCGTATAGAGGTCGAGTTTCTGTTCATATATATTATATACCCCTTTGAAACGCTGTCCCATATCGATCGGCCAGCTCAGAGGGCGTACCTTTATCTGCAATTCTTCTTCTATCTCATCCAGAAGGTCGAAAGGATCTTTACCGTCACGGTCCATTTTGTTGACAAACACGATCACCGGTGTCTTGCGCATACGGCAGACTTCCATCAACTTACGGGTCTGGGCTTCCACACCTTTGGCAATGTCGATTACAATAATTACACTGTCTACGGCTGTTAACGTACGGAAAGTATCTTCGGCGAAGTCCTGGTGGCCCGGGGTATCGAGGATATTTACTTTATGGTCGTCATAGTCGAAAGCCATCACAGAGGTTGCAACGGAGATTCCACGTTGTTTTTCTATTTCCATCCAGTCGGAGGTCGCCGTCTTCTTGATCTTGTTGGACTTAACAGCTCCTGCCACATGGATCGCGCCACCGAACAACAGTAGTTTTTCCGTCAATGTGGTCTTACCGGCATCCGGGTGGCTGACAATAGCAAACGTTCTTCTTCTTTTAATCTCTTCTGAATACTGACTCATTTTTATATCGTTTATTTTATTTCAAACAGGGTTATGAACAGGGTTTTCAACATACTTATCAACATATCAACAGGGTTATCAACAACCTACAGTTTCTCCATGCAAACGCGGAGACTCTCTTCCCAATGTGGGATAACAATGCCGTATGTTTCTTTTATCTTCTTCTTATTCAACACACTATAAGGAGGACGGACCGCCTTTGTCGGGTAATCTTTCGTTTCGATCGGACGGACGCGGCATTCTATTCCGGCCACCTCAAGGATTTTCACCGTAAAATCATACCAGCTGCAAACACCTTCGTCGGAAAAATGATAAATCCCCGGCACAAAGGCATCCCGCTCGCCAGAGTCAACCACCGTGAGAATGGCTGCTGCCAGGTCGCCTGCATAAGTCGGTGTCCCGATCTGGTCGAATACGAAACCGAGCTCATCCCGTTCTTTTCCCAGACGAAGCACGGTCTTCACGAAATTATTCCCGAACTCCGAATATAACCAGGCGGTACGGATAATCACCGCATCGGGACAAACTTCCTGTAAAATCTCCTCACCGGCCAATTTAGTCCGGCCGTAAGCCGAAACAGGCCGGGTGACATCGGTCTCCACATAAGGACGACAGTTTGTTCCACTAAATACATAATCGGTAGAGACGTGAATCATCTTAGCTCCCGCCTCATGTGCCGCTTTACCCAACACACCGACAGCAAAAGTATTGATGCGGCGGCACAGGGCCTCGTCGTCTTCCGCCTTATCGACGGCCGTATAGGCGGCACAGTTCAATATATAGTTCACTCCGTTGTCCTTTACCACCGCCCGCACAGCAGCAGGATCGGTAATGTCCAACGTGTCGACATCTGTAAACAGGAAATTATATCCGGAATATTTGCCGGCTAACAAACGAATCGAATTACCCAGTTGCCCATTGGCACCGGTTACCAGAATTGTTTTCATGTCATTAATCTTCTAATTTCAATTCTCCGTTCATATCTTCACGATACTTTTCGGCAAGGAGGGCCAGAAAAGAACTGATCTGTTTGATCGCTTCCTGCGTTTCCGGACTGACGGTTTTTCCCTGCATACGGAGAAGCAGATAGCCATAGATTGCATTAAAACAGGTCTCCAGTTCAGGTAAGTCCTCTCCCCCGGATTTTGCGCGGAGTTGCACTATATAAGGGAGCGTTTTATAGTAGGCCGCCCCGTAAACCATTTCTTTCGTAGATTTAAGCAGCCGCAGATGCAGGTCGGTCAAGGCTATGATGACATTCTTGTTCAACTGGATATGTCCTTTTTCCTTGACACCTTCGCTACGCATCATCTCAATCAGTTCCTCATACCATCCGGCTATTTCTTCCTTCACATCGTCCGGCTGGTCGTATTGGGCGATCACCGTACGACGGATCGAATCGATGTCAAACTGGTTGGCACGTATCAGGTCTTCCACCTGCCACATGTATAACAGATACTCGGCTATATTTTCTTTTCTTTTTTGCTTCGCTACAATCATGGTTGCAAAGATACACTATATTCGGATATCGCCCGATAGAAATCAGCATCTTTAACACCTAACTGACGGCATGCCAGACGTGCAGCATTGAGGTTTGTCAGGAAATAACTGTCCGGGACATGTATCGGGAAATCCCCGTAACGGGTCTGGAGGAACGTCGCCCCGTCTTTCTCGATCACAGAATGTTCGCCGTAAGAGATAGCTGTAATATCCTCGCGCACTTCCTCTGCCAGCTGCTTCACAGCCGGGTCGCCTTCAAAATAGATCAGTTTGCCTTCACGTTCGATCAGGGTCGTGAAGTTCCTGAACGTATCATAATAAGCATCCGGAGTGGGATGGTCGGTATCCGGCGTCCATGACAGATTGGTCAATATCGCGATATGGGGACGGAAAAACTCCAGCTGGAAACGTTTCTCCAAAGCAGACGTAACATGTTCATCACCTTCGATCAGGGCGATGCGTGCTTCATAACTCATATGTACACGATTCGGCAACAAAGGAATCTCGCTGGTCAATGCATAGTCGAAAGCCAGCTTCTGCCGTTGAAGGGCACGAATGATCATCGAGATAATTGTTTTCTTTCCGCGGCTTCCCGCAACAACTACCCGTGTCTTCTCTTTGGTCCGCTGAAAAATAAATTCAGGTATAGAGAGAATTAATAACCCTAATTCCTTAGCTCTTATCAGTTCCGGATTATCCTGTTTGACAGTGGCACCCAGAACGACAAAATTATTATCCTTTGTTAATCTCTCCGGAAACCAACCGTTTCCATGGCAAGTACAACCGGCAGCGTGCAGCTTTGCTATCACATCTTCTGTTATACCATTGCCGGAAACACTCACATCATATCCCTTCTCATGAATAGCCAAAGCCAGGTCAAGCACAAGAGGTTCGGTTACGGAGATTAAATGAACTTTTCGCATCACTTTGAATTTGTCGCAAATGTACACATTTTCATCAAGCATCAACATATAAGGAATAGAAAAAACATGCTTATCTTTGACACAAAAAAAGTGAAATGGATATACAGATAATCGATACGGGCTACTTTTATGCAGACGGCGGCGCCATGTTCGGAGCGATTCCGAAAACTGCCTGGAGCCGGCGTTACCCCAGCAACGAAACCAACGGCTGCGTCCTGGCAATGAGGAGCCTGCTTGTATCAAACGTTCCCGAAAAAGTGATCCTTATCGACAACGGAGCAGGCACGAAACATCTCCGGCAACTGAGCTATTATAATTTCTTCGACCTGGTCGATCTGGGGGAAGAATTACATAAGCGCGGCATCTCACCCGGACTAGTGACGGACGTTGTCCTCACCCACCTGCATTTTGACCATTGCGGTTATTCAACCTTAAAAAATGAAGAGACGGGAGAAATCTATCCGGCCTTTCCCAACGCGACATACTGGGTCAGCCGCAAGCAATGGGATAATTTCCTGCATCCGAACACACTGGAAAAAGATTCTTACTTCATAGAAAACATGAAGGCGATAGCCGACAACGGACAACTGCGCCTCATCGATACCGACACGGAACTTTGTCCGGACATCGACCTGCGCCTCTTCGACGGACATACGCCGGGGCAGATCGTTCCATATATCCATACTCCCGGACAGACTTTCGTCTTTGCCGGAGACGTGATTCCCCTGGCAGCCAGTGTTTCACCGGAGTGGATTTCGGCTTACGATACCTTCCCGGTCACTTCTTATCAGGAAAAAGTCCGCATGCTGGAAGAAGCCGCCAGGGAAGGTCAAGTCCTTATTTACTGTCATGATGCTTATACCAGATGCAGTACGGTAAAGAAAGTCAACGACTTTTTCAAGAAAGATAAAACGATAGAAATATAGTAAGTTTACCGATTACCATCCGGATTCATTTCAGAAATAAAATAAATCACTATCTTTGGAAACAATCTGTTACAGATCATAAGATATATGAAAAAGACATTATCATTTATAACTTTTAATAACGCATGAATAAACTAAGCAAACTAACGCTGTTGTGTGCAGCTTTTGCCGGAATGATGGCATGTTCCGATGGTAAAATCGCGAAAGGCGATTACGGCATCATCCCTCTTCCGCAGGAAGTTTCCATGGTCAATGGAAGCTCTTTTGTGTTAACGCCTTCTACTTCCATCATTTACCCGGAAGGAAATGACTTACTGAAACAGGCTGGCGAGTTCCTGGCTTCTTATATTAAGGAAGCAACCGGCTATGCTCCGAAAGTGGGGACCGACAAGAGTTCCAAGCCGATCCATCTGTCGGTCGACAAAAGTATCTCCAACCCTGAGGGTTACCGGCTGACCGTTACTCCGGAAGGTATCGAGATTGCAGGTGCGAGCGAAGCCGGCGTATTCTACGGCGTACAGACTTTACGCAAATCGATTCCCGCAGTGGCCGAAGGGATGAATATCGAACTCCCGGCCGTAACGATCAACGACTATCCCCGTTTCGCTTATCGCGGAATGCATCTGGATGTGTCGCGCCACTTCTTCCCGGCTGATTCTATTAAGAAATACATCGACATATTGGCATTGCACAATATGAACACGTTACATTGGCATCTGACAGACGACCAGGGATGGCGTATCGAGATCAAGAAATATCCGGAACTGACAACAATCGGTTCCCAACGCAAAGAAACAGTGATCGGACGTAACTCCGGCGAATATGACGGCAAGCCTTACGGCGGTTTCTATACTCAGGACGAAATCCGCGACGTCATTGCCTACGCCAAAGAACGTTTCGTCACAATCATCCCCGAGATCGACCTGCCCGGACACCAGCAAGCTGCGTTGGCGGCTTATCCGGACCTAGGGTGTACTGGCGGCCCGTATGAAGTATGGACACAATGGGGCATTTCCGACGATGTGATCTGTGCCGGCAACGACAAGGCGATGCAGTTCCTGGAAGATGTGTTGTCAGAGGTGATCGACCTGTTCCCGTCCGAATATATCCATATCGGAGGCGATGAATGTCCGAAAGTACGCTGGAAAACCTGTCCGAAATGCCAGGCACGCATCAAAGCGGAAGGCATCAAGGGAGACCAGAAACACAGCGCCGAAGAATATCTGCAAAGCTACGTGATCTCACGCATGGAAAAATTTGTGGAAAGCAAAGGACGCCATATCATCGGCTGGGATGAAATCCTGGAAGGCGGACTGGCTCCGAATGCGACGGTAATGAGCTGGCGTGGTGTAGACGGCGGTATCGAGGCAGCCAAACAACATCACAATGTGATCATGACACCGAATACCTATCTTTATTTCGACTATTACCAATCTACCGACACAGAAAACGAACCGTTGGCTATCGGTGGTTACCTGCCGCTGGAACGGGTTTATTCACTGGAACCGACTGCCGGTATTCCTGACGAATATAAGAAATATGTAATCGGCGTACAAGCTAACCTTTGGACAGAATATATCCCGACATTCTCACAGGTTGAATACATGGTTATGCCGCGTATGGCAGCCCTTGCCGAAGTGCAGTGGACCGACCCGAGCAAGAAAGAATACCAGAGTTTCCTACCCCGCCTGGTCCGTATGACAAAACTGTATGACCGCCTGGGTTACAACTATGCCAAGAATATCTTTGACATTCACGCAGAATTCACCACCGATACGGAGAACAGCGAAGTCGTCGTAACTCTCTCTACCCTGGGTGACGGTGATATCTACTACACACTCGACGGCAGCGAACCGACAAGCGCAAGCAATAAATATGAAGCTCCCGTAAAGATCAAGGAAAACGCAACCATAAAAGCCGTTGTCGTTCGTCCGACAGGCAACAGCCGCGTATTCTCTGAAAAAATCAATTTCAGCAAATCGACGGCAAAACCCGTTACTTTGCGTGTTGCTCCGAGTAAAGGATACGATTTCAAAGGTGGTCCTGAAATGACGGACGGCCTGACCGGTGATACAAATTACAAAACCGGCCGTTGGCTGGGCTTCCAGGGAAAAGACCTGGATGCGGCGATCGACCTGAAACAGCCGGTCGAAATCAGCAAGGTGGCTTTCAATACCAATGTGGTTAAAGGCGACTGGATCATGGGGGCTGCCGGAGTTACCGTAAAGGTATCCGAAGACGGTAAGAACTTCAGGGAAGTGGTATCCAAAACAATCCCGTCCCTGAAACAAACCGATAAGGATGGCATCTATCCGCAGGAAATTACCTTCGATCCGGTAAAAGCCCGTTACGTGGAAGTGATAATCAAAAGTGACAAACTGCCGGCATGGCATGGCGGCGCAGGTAATCCGGCCTATCTGTTCGTAGACGAAATTATTATTCAATAGGGTAAAACATCAACATTAAAGCCGTCTAAAAGACTTACCTCTTTCCGACAGTAAGTCTTTCAGACGGCTTTTTTACTTCAAATTATACAGGCTTTATGCGAAAAGCAATCATCATGCTAAGCCTTTTCCTCTGCCATTTCACACTAGTATACGGTAATAATCAAGGCAAGCAGGAATACATCCTTGTTCTGAACTCCGTTAATTACGACGAAGTCTGGACGAACGGAGTCTATCAATCTATCTACAACACCTTTAATGGCTCGCAATATGCAATCCGCACAGAAGAACTGATGGTTCCTACCATCGCGAACGCGGATGAAGCCGAAGCCAAAAGAAACTCCTTACTGGAAAAATATCCCATACGCCCCAAAGTAGTTGTCTTTATAGGCGATCCCGGATGGATAGTATACCGTTCCTTATTCGACAGCGAATGGAAAGAGGTCCCTGTCTTAATCTGCTATTCACGCAAAACCATGCCAGGTTGCATCGAAAATCTTCTTTCCCGGAATATATCGGACAAAGAACTTGTCCCTGCCAGCCAGATGTTGAAAGGCTATAATATAACAACCTTATATCAACCTTTCTATATGAAAGAGACGATTGAACTCATGCAACGTATTCAACCGGAGATAAAAAATATTGCTTTCATATCCGATAATCGCTATATCAGCCTGTGTGCACAAAAAGAAGTGGAACAAGCAATGGCTGACTATTATCCGTCCCTGAAGTTAGATATTCTCACTACAACCCGGCTTTCAACTGAACAGTTGCTGGACACAATATCACGTTACAATAAAGAAACCGGAATATTGTATTACTCCTGGTTCTCTAAACAGGTTCAAGAAAATAATTACCTGAATGACAACATACAACGAATCGTTTACGGCTTTGCCCATAATCCGGTATTTACCGTTGCCGACCTACAAGCGGAAAACGGGAACTTTGCTGGAGGTCATTATATCTCGCTACCCGACTTTAGCGAGGAGGTTATTCATACTTTACAGCAAATAGTAGACGGCACTCCGGCTCGTGATATCCAGCCGCACAACGGAGGTGAACCACAAACCTACCTGAACTACCGGCATTTGAAACTACATAATACCGACAGCAATCTCTATCCTCGCAATGCGGTCTATTATCAGCGTCCTCCGAGTTTCTATGAACAGAACAAACTGGCTATTATCTGTATCATCGCACTTGCTTGTGCCATAGTCATAATCCTGGTGATGAGACTCCGGTTTTACTGGCAAGTACAACAGGAAATACGCGAACGCGAAAAAGCCGAAGAAGCCAACCGCCTTAAATCAGCCTTCCTGGCAAACATGAGCCATGAGATACGCACCCCGCTGAATGCGATCATCGGCTTCTCCACCCTGTTAGCCAATGAAGAAAATCTGGAAGAAAGGCAAGAATTCATCAAGATCATCGAGAACAACAATGAGTTATTGCTCCAACTGATCAACGACATACTGGACCTCTCCAAAATTGAGGCAGGAACCCTGGAGTTCATCTACTCGGACGTAGACGTGAATTCTTTACTGACGGAGATAGAACAAAGCAGCCGCATCCGTAACCGGCATCCGGAAATCCAAATCTCTTTCGAAGAACGTCTGCCACAATGCATCATCCATACGGAACGAAACCGCCTGACCCAGGTCATAAACAACCTGCTGACCAACTCTATGAAGTTTACAACCCTGGGAAGTATCCGCTTCGGTTATCGACAGGAAGGCAACAGGCTGCGTTTCTATGTAAAAGACACCGGATGCGGCATCCCTGCGGATAAGATAGATTCAGTCTTCGGACGTTTCGTCAAACTGAACAACTTCCAGCAAGGGACCGGCCTCGGCCTCTCCATCTGCAAAACCATCGTAGAAAAGCTCGGCGGAGAGATAGGTGTCGAGTCGAAAGAAGGGGTAGGGACTTTATTCTGGTTTACTATTAAGGTTGAATAAAGTTCTTCTTTCATTTCTTACAATACATTTCAGGATTTCAAAAGTATAGGTCTCCCTGTCAAAAAAATAAATACCTTTGCAGGAAACATCAAATTTTATTCGCCATGAAAAGAAACCTATTGCTTCTGGCAGCTATCTGTTCCTGCTATAACCTTTTCGCTGAGGAGGTCATAGTCAAGCAATTCAGATATGCCGGCCCGTATGAAGTGAAAAAGCCGTTCCTGAAAGACAGCCTCGACGTAAACAGTAAGAAATTCACCGAAAAAGAATTATTGAAAACAGCCGTTCCGTTTAGCAATGTACGTCAAAGTACACAATTGCTGGAAGCAAATGCCGACGGAGAAAGTACACTTCCGGCCGGCAACCAGTCTTCTTATATCGGACTGGCCTCTTTCTATCTGAACAGCGACCGGTATGTAAAAGGGACTTTGCAGGTTAAAGGCCCGGAAACATACGAGGTCTATGTAAATAACGAAAAACAAACAGCCCCCGACGGAAAGGTTTCCCTGTCACTGGAACCTCATCGTTACGAAATCGTTATCAAATATTTAGCCGAAAGCGATAAAGCCGAAACCCTGAAAGTTTCGTTCGATACGGAAAAAGAGGCTGTTATCACGGCTACCACCGATCCGGAAAAAAGATATACGATCAGCGACGTGTTCGACGGAACACGTTTCCGCTCCGTCAGCCTCTCCCCCAACGGAAAATATCTGCTTACCTCCTATCAGACTACTTATCCCGGCGGACAGACCGCATATTTTCAGCAGATTACCGATAATACCAACGGACAGGTGCTGATAGAAAGCAGTACGAACAATTTCAACTGGATGCCCCAAAGCAACCGTCTTTATTATACCCGTAAAGGATTACAGGGAAAAGAACTGGTGACCGTCGATCCGGTGACAAAAGCCGAAACAATCCTCTCCCAAAATTTACCCGATGGCTGGTTCAGCATCGCCCCGACAGAAGATTTCCTAATCTTCACGATCTCCGAGAAAGGGCCGGAAAAAGACAAAGACATGGAAGAAATCCTCGTGCCCGACGACCGTCAGCCGGGATGGCGTAACCGTTCCTTCCTCCACAAATATGACCTGGCAACGGGTGTTCTCGAACGCCTCACTTACGGCCACAATTCCACTTCGCTTAACGACATTTCGAAAGATGGCCGTTATCTGCTGTTCACCAGCAGCCGGCGCGAACTGACGAAGCGTCCGTTCAGCACAAAAATCCTTTACCGGATGGATTTGCAGAACAGGCAGGTTGATACACTCCTGGAAGATCCGTTCATCAACTATGCCAGTTTTTCACCGGACGGAAAGCAACTGGCTGTTTCCGGTTCGGGAGAAGCATTTAACAAGATTGGCTTGAATATTGCTCCGGGACAAACATCCAACCTGGCTGACGGACAGTTGTTCATCTACGACCTCTCCAATAAGCAGGCGACAGCCGTAAGCAAGGATTTTAATCCGTCTATCCAATCATTTACATGGAATACCGGAGATAAACAAATCTACCTGCAAGGAGAAGACAAAGACTGTGTCCGCCTGTATACGCTCAACCCAGCAAACGGAAAGATCAGTCCGGTTCCACTGAAAGAAGATATATTATCGGATTTCACAATTGCTGAAAATACCCCCGAACTTGTTTATTTCGGCGAAAGTGCCTCCAACTCACAACGACTCTACTCCATGAATCTGAAAAAGAAAGAGAAAGAGTCTGTTTGCCTGAAAGACTTGTCCAAAGACATTCTGAAAGATATTACCCTGGGCGAAGTACACGACTGGAATTTCCAGGCGGCTGCCGGAGATACCATCTACGGACGTTACTATCTGCCGCCGCATTTCGACCCAAGCAAGAAATATCCGCTGATCGTTAATTATTACGGCGGGACAAGTCCGACGGAACGCTCACTCGAAAACCGTTATCCGTCGCATACCTATGCTGCACTGGGATATGTGGTTTATATCATACAACCCAGCGGTGCCACCGGTTTCGGACAGGAATTTTCCGCACGCCACGTCAATGCCTGGGGAAAACGTACGGGAGACGAGATCATCGAAGGAACAAAAAAGTTTTGTGAAGAACACAGTTTCGTGGATGCCAAAAAGATCGGCTGCATCGGCGCCTCTTACGGCGGCTTTATGACACAGTACCTGCAAACTAAAACCGATATCTTCGCCGCCGCCATCTCACATGCCGGTATCAGCGATATTACCAGTTATTGGGGAGAAGGTTACTGGGGATATTCTTACAGTGCACTGGCTACCGCCAACAGTTACCCCTGGAATGCACGGGATATCTATGTAGAACAAAGCCCCTTGTTCCATGCCGACAAGATCAACACGCCGATCCTGTTCCTGCACGGCTCCGTCGATACAAACGTACCTGTAGGAGAAAGTATCCAGATGTTCACTGCCCTGAAACTACTCGGCAAGCCGACAGCCTTCATACAGGTAAACGGACAAAATCATCAGATACTGGATTATAAGAAACGGGCGGAATGGAACAAAACCATCTATGCCTGGTTCGCCAAATATCTGAAAGAGCAGCCGGAATGGTGGGAAGCTCTCTATCCGCCAAAAAGTCTGTAAAAGAATTGCGTCGGGATGCGACGCAACGTTACATCGACATGCAGTGCAACGTTACATCGACAGCTGATGTAACGTTACATTGACAGCTGATGCAACGTTACATTGACAGCTGATGCAACGTTACATCGAACCCCGATGCAAATAACACATATTTCATCAGCACTAACGATTTCAGAATCCATACTTTTTTATCAGCTCATCACAAAAAGAGAAGGCCTGTTGCCATGCATAGGCATGTTCGGATTTTTCAATAAGCAATAAACTGAGTATTTCCCGGGATTTGCGAAGATCAGAACCGTTCAATGCTTTATGAGCCATCAGTTCCTTTTTCCCAGGAAAACTATCGGGTATAGACATTTCCAGCATCCGATAATAGACTACCACTAACACAGCACGTTGCGATTGCCCCAGTAGTTCTTTCGATTTTTGACCACACTCATCGAGTGCCTTAAAATATACGGCATTCAAATACTCAACCGATTCGGCATATTCACCCTGTAAAGCAAGGATTCTGAAAATACCCAGTCGGGCACACTGCACATTATCAGATGATACCGACAAGTCTGCTACACGTTCAAAACCTTCTTTTGCCTCTTCCTGAGAGAGAACACTTTCTATAATCGGGATTTTTATTCCTTGTATTTTCACCCATTCATAGTAAGACATGCCAACCAAACAACGATGGAAAAGCCGGTTAAGTTCTGGTCCTTCTTCCATAGCGGACGCATAGCGATCGGCCTCAACAAACTTTCTCTTCAAAATAGAATCGTGGACCATCGATTTGCAAAACTCCAGGGATAAATCCCCTGTATTGTTCTTGTTCTTCCATTCATTATACGGAGCGCTCCAACCGGAGAGAAAAGGCATTTCTTCTTCTTCAAAGTCATCCAACTCCTTGCCAATCTCATCAGTCGCAAGTACTTCAAATGATTCGGGAACAGCCAGCATTTCAAGTAACGCCCGGATTCGCTCCGGTTCCGGCGCATCCTCCTCGTCCATCCCCGCCATCTGACAGAATAAGGGGAAAAAGGCATACCAAAATCCCAGCGTATCAGCGGCATTAGCATAATTATCATCTTCTTTATCTCCCCCGGCGAGCACCTTTGAAGCCAGTGGGATGATAAGTTCGGCCAGTTCCAAAGGATCGAGTTCACGAAGTTCGGTCTTTGCCGATTCCGGAAGGATGCCGAGATCGATCAGTTTCGTCCACAGCAACGATCCTGCGGTGACACAGCAACGACCCGAACGGTGGTCGAAATAAGTTCCGTCACTCAAAAAGCCACCTTTTTCGTTGAGTTTCAGGGCTGCACTACGTTCCGGCTCGGGTAATTGCTCCGGAGGCAGAAGGAAGAGATAACCGAGTTTTTCCAGTTCTTCCCGTACCCGCAGGACAGTATATCCACAATCCAGTTGATTCTGGAGCTGGTAAAGATTGAAACAAATGTTTCGGGCTAAAGGAGGGATAGGAGAAGCGGTGGCAACTGTTATCACAGAACTTTCCACCAGACTTTCAATTTCATGCATCGACATAATTGTATAGATTAGAATGAATCTTGCAAAGATAGCAATACCCGGATATAAACCGACATAGAAACGCTTCTGAATCGATTTATACCCGGGTATTATTTTTATGCCTTCCGGAAAGTTCTGCGGCTTATAACATTCCCCGCATCCGGTCTTCGAAAGCTGTCAGGGCTGCTTTGGCCCCTTCGCCCATCGAAATAATGATCTGCTTATAAGGGACAGTCGATACGTCGCCGGCCGCATAGATACCTGGAACGCTTGTACGACAATGGCTATCGATCACGATCTCACCCTGACGGTTCGTATCTACCACCTCACGGAACGGACCGCTGTTGGCTGCCAGGCCGATCTGGACAAAGATGCCATCCAGTTCGATGTTGCGGACTTCTTCTGTCTTACGGTCCTTTATACGGATACCGGTCACTTTTTCACCGTTACCCAGTACCTCCATCGTCTGGGAATGCATAAAGATCTCCACGTTCGGAAGGCTTCTTGCCTTATCCTGCAAGACCTGATCCGCTTTCAACTCATCGGCAAATTCGAGAAGCGTCACTTTTGAACAGATACCAGCCAGGTCGATAGCCGCCTCAACGCCTGAATTTCCTCCGCCAACAACAGCCACATGCTTGCCTTTATAGAACGGACCGTCGCAATGCGGACAGAAAGCGACACCGCGTCCGATATATTCGGATTCTCCGGGGACATTCAACCTACGCCAGCTGGCTCCGGTTGCTACGATAACGGCCGGGGCTATCAGTTTTTCGCCGGTAGAGGTTGTCAGCAGCTTTTCGCGTCCTTCGACTTCCACCTTCTCGATACGGCGGTGTTCAAGGATATCGATCGGATAATCTTTCATATGCGACATCAGGTCGAGAGCCAGCTGCTGCCCCGTCGTCTGCGAAACAGAAATCATATTCTCGATACCGACAGTTTCCTTCACCTGTCCGCCGATACGGTCGGCCACAACAGCCACCGCCAAACCTTTACGGGCAGTATAGATAGCTGCCGCACTTCCGGCAGGACCTCCGCCGACGATGATAACATCGTAGTTCTTTTCTACCACCGACAGGTTCTCCTCTTTCACGCCATACTGCGCTTCGAGTTTGCCAAGCAGTTCGCCAAAGTCTCCACGACCTACATGGATCAGTTTACCGTCGGCAAATACGGAAGGTACTCCCTGCACTTTCATGGCAGCAACCTCTTCCTGGTTGATCGCACCGTCCACCATTTCGTGAGAGATTTCCGGGTTCAGTGTAGCCATGGCATTCAAAGCCTGTACAACGTCAGGACAGTTGGTACAGGTCAAAGAAACATATGTAGTCAGTTTGACCGGGCCATTCAGGGCCTTCACACGGTTACAAATACTTTCGTCGGGAATATTTTTGCCTTTGCCGTCACTGTTCAGGATAGCCAGCAGCAACGAAGTAAATTCGTGTCCGTTGGGAACGCCCCGGAATTTAATACCGGTTTTTTCCCCGTTTTTCAGCAGGGAGAACTCCAGGCCTTCGCCGTCTGCCACCTGTACGGTGATCTTATCGGAACAGGAAGCCACATCGTTCAGCAATTCCAATAGTTCCTTCCTGCTTTCATGTTCAGGAGAAACTTGTATATCAAATATATATTCGTTCGTCAATCCGCTAAAGATACCGGACAACTGATTTCTCATTGATGAATCTAACATAGTTGAATCCTTTATTTTAATTATGAATAGAACAACTGATATTTGTTTAGATAAAAAAGGCCGACAATATGTTGCCGGCCTCCAGTTTTACTATTAGATCTTACCGACCAGATCGATGCTCGGTTTCAATGTTTCGCCACCTTTTTTCCATTTGGCGGGGCAAACTTCGCTCGGATGTTCGGCGATGAACTGGGCAGCTTCTACTTTACGAAGCAGTTCGTCGGCGTTACGGCCGATACCGTTATCGTTGATTTCTGCCAGTTTGATCTTTCCTTCCGGATTTACCAGGAATGTACCGCGGTAAGCCATACCGTCTTCTTCGATCATTACACCGAATGCACGGCTCAATACGCCTGTCGGGTCTGCCAACATCGGGTATTTGATCTTACGAATCGTTTCAGATGCATCGTGCCATGCTTTGTGTACGAAGTGTGAATCTGTACTTACAGAATAAACTTCTACACCCATTGCCTGGAACTGGTCATATTTGTCAGCCATATCTACCAACTCGGTCGGACAAACAAATGTAAAGTCAGCCGGGTAGAAAAAGAAAATCGCCCATTTGCCTTTGATGTCGTCGCTGCTTACAGTTTTGAAACTACCGTTGTGGTATGCCTGAACTTTAAACTCGGGTGCTTGTGAATTGATAATAGGTTCCATAGAATTTTTATTTTAATCGTTATTACTATTTTGTTTTTGTTACTGGTGCAAAGATAAGTTGCCGATTCGAGGTAAGAACAAAAAATCCAATCGAAAGGTTTTATGCAGTCATAGACAAAATCTTTGAGTATCAGTAAATCAGGTTTATAATATACCTGTTTCAGTCTGAGCAACAGTGCCCATCGCACTTGAATCCCGACGTTTCAAATTCGAGCGTAGCATGCTGGATTCCCACATGCTGAAGGTCGTGTTTTATCTCCTGTTTGATACGTTCCATTTCTGAAATATCCGCAACGGAAACATGGGCGGTAAGTGCCGTTTCGGTCGTACTGATCGCCCAGATATGAAGATGGTGGACACCTTCGACGCCTTCAACCGAATGTATCGTCTTTTCCACCTTATCGATGTCCGTTCCCGCCGGCACACCGTCCAGAGAGAGACGGATACTGTCGCGCAGCAGTCCCCAGGTAGAAACAATGATAACGATCGCAATCAACAGGCCGATAATCGGGTCGATGATATACCATCCGGTATGGGCAATAACAATTCCGGAGACAACCACGCCGACCGATACCAGTGCATCGGCAGCCATATGTAAGTAAGCACCTTTCACATTCAAGTCTTTATCCTTATCCTTCATAAAAAGCCATGCCGTAAGTGCATTTATAACGACTCCGATACCTGCCACCCAAGCGATCGCATCACCCTCGACCGGACGCGGATGCAGCAGTTTTCCTATACTTTCAGCAATAATAATCCCGACGGCCACCAAGAGGATGACCGCATTCAGAAGGGATACGAGTACAGTGCTTTTCTTATATCCATAGGTATAGCTGCAAGTCGGGTGCACCTTAGCCAGCCGGAAAGCCAGCATAGCCAGTACCAGGCTGGCTACATCTCCCAGGTTATGCCCTGCGTCCGACAAAAGTCCTAATGAATTATACCAGAAGCCAGCCGTAAATTCGGCTACGACAAAAGCCAGGTTCAGGGAAATACCTATAATGAAAGCCTTGTTCAAAGAGGTTATTTCGTGGTGGTGATGATCGTGATGATGTTGTTCCATATTCATTCCTACTTTTATTTGAGTAACAATATGGGACAAAACTATGTTTTTTAGAGCAATAAAAATATACCTGATTATAGGTAAATTACCAGATGGTTATACCGTGCTTCTTAAATATTTCTTTGGCATTTGCCAGACGTTCGGCCGATAAAGGTTCTACCTCTTTCAGTTTGTAGTCGAGACCTTGTGCCTCGTATTTATAAGCGCCCATCGTGTGATAAGGCAAGAGTTCCGCCTTCTGTACAACCGTATAGTGGCTGATGTATTCGGCCAGTTTATCCAAGGCTTCGTCATTATCCGTCAGTCCGGGCACAATGACATGGCGTATCCAAACCGGGACACCGCGTTTTTCCAGTTCGTCCAGGAAACGTAACGTATTATCCAGTTTCACGGCCGTTAGACGGGGATGCAGGTCGGGATCGATGGTTTTTATATCCAATAAGACCAGGTCGGCATATTCCAGAACCGCCAGGGCTTTCGGTGTGCAGATATAGCCGGATGTATCGAGCGCCGTATGAATACCGGCTTCCCGGCAAAGACGGAAAAACTCCCTGAGAAATTCAGCTTGCAATAAGGGTTCTCCCCCGGTGACAGTCACGCCACCCTTGGCGATAAAGTTCTTATATCGTAAAACCTCAGCCAATAATTCTTCAGGCGTCATCTGATATTTGGCAAGCCCTTTGCTATCCCAGGTATCCGGATTGTGGCAATACAGGCAACGGAGCGGACACCCCTGCATAAAGACAACAAAACGAATTCCGGGACCATCAACGGTCCCGAAACTCTCTAGTGAATGTATGTTTCCTTTAATTTCCAACTTTCAATTACAAAGAATGATTGATTGTTCTTGAAATCACATCCAGCTGCTGTTCGCGTGTCAGTTTCACAAAGTTTACTGCATAACCCGATACACGGATTGTCAACTGCGGATAGTTTTCCGGATGCTCCATAGCATCGAGCAACAGCTCCTTGTCGAATACGTTCACATTCAGATGCTGTCCGCCGTCAGGAGTAAAGTAACCGTCCAGCAGGCCGACCATATTGGCGATCTGAATATCACGTTCTTTTCCTAACGTTGCAGGAGAAACAGCGAATGTATAAGAGATACCGTCGTGTGCATGCTGGAACGGCAGTTTAGCAACAGAAGCCAGTGCAGCAACAGCGCCTTTGGTATCACGTCCGTTCATCGGGTTCGCACCCGGAGCAAACGGCGTACCACCTTCGCGACCGTCGGGAGTTGCACCTGTCTTCTTTCCGTATACGACATTAGACGTAATAGTCAGGATAGACTGTGTCGGAGTTGCATTACGGTATGTCTGGTGCTGACGCAGATATTCCATGAACTTTTCAGTGATGTCGACAGCAATACTATCTGTACGATCGTCATTGTTACCGAAAGGAACATAATCGCCTTCACGTTCGAAACCGACAGCCAGGCCACGTTCGTCGCGGATCACTTTTACTTTCGTATCGCGGATAGCAGCCAATGAGTCGGCAACGATAGAAAGGCCGGCAATACCTGTTGCGCGGATACGTTCTACCGAACCGTCATGCAAAGCCATCTCGAATGCTTCATACGCATATTTATCGTGCATGTAATGGATGATCTTCAGTGCGTTCACATAAACTTTAGCCAGCCAGCGCATCATCTGTTCGTATTTCTCCATCACTTCGTTGTAATCCAGGTATTCGCTGGTGATCGGTTCAAACCTCGGAGCCACCTGTACACCTGATCTTTCATCGCGCCCGCCGTTGATGGCATACAGCAAACATTTAGCCAGGTTGGCACGTGCGCCGAAATACTGCATCTGCTTACCGATCTTCATCGGAGACACGCAGCAGGCAATACCATAATCATCTCCATAATCCGGACGCATCAGATCGTCGTTCTCATACTGGATAGCGGAAGTATCGATAGAAACCTTCGCACAGAAACGTTTCCAGTTTTCAGGAGCGTTGTTGAACCACAGTACCGTTAAGTTGGGTTCCGGTGCCGGGCCGAGGTTATATAATGTATGCAGATAACGGTAAGATGTCTTCGTCACCAATGAACGGCCGTCGACACCCTGTCCGCCCAAAGACTCGGTTACCCAAACAGGGTCACCGGAGAACAGGTCGTTATATTCCGGAGTACGAAGGAAACGGACGATACGCAGTTTGATAATAAACTGGTCGATCAGCTCCTGAGCTTCTTCTTCCGTCAGCTTGCCTTCGCGGATATCTTTTTCAATATAAATATCGAGGAAAGTAGAAGTACGTCCCAACGACATGGCAGCCCCATCCTGGTCCTTCACCGCAGCCAGATAACCCAGATAGACAAACTGAACCGCTTCGCGTGCATCCTTTGCAGGCTTGGTCACGTCGAAACCATAACCGGCACACATCTTTTCGAAAGCCTTCAGCGCCTTGATCTGTTCGGATATTTCCTCACGGCTCTGGATGATCTCTTCGGTCAGTTCCTGAATATCGAGTCTTTTCAGATAATGTTTCTTTTCAGCGATCAGGATTTCCGTACCGTAAAGTGCTACACGGCGGTAGTCACCGATAATACGTCCGCGTCCGTAAGCATCCGGCAGGCCGGTGATGATAGCGGAACGGCGCGCTGCAAGCATTTCATCTGTATAAGCGGAGAATACGCCTTCGTTATGCGTCTTTCTGTATTTCGTGAAGATTTCTTTTGTCATCGGGTCCAGTTTGTAGCCATATGCTTCCAGACTGTTTTCCACCATGCGGGTACCACATTTCGGGTAAATACCGCGTTTCAGGGGGGCATCGGTTTGCAGGCCGACAATTACTTCGTTTTCTTTGTCAATATAACCTGGTCCGTAAGTATCTATACCTTGAGGATATTTTGTTTCAGCGTCGTAAACACCCTTCTCCCTTTCAACCTTAAACATTTCGGTCAATTTATCCCAAACTTTCTTCGTCTTATCTGAGGAGTCTTTCAAGAAAGAGTCGTCCCCTTCGTAAGGTTTGTAGTTGTTCTGGATAAAATCCCTTACGTTAATCTCTCTTTTCCAAATTTCGCCTTTGAACTGCGCCCAGTTCTCGTTTTCAAACTTCATACCTTATTTTGTTTTCTTCGGTTTTAATTTCGGTGCAAAGGTACGTTATTTATATGGCATGCGAAACAATCAACAAAAACATCATGTATTCCCAACGGCCAAAATCCCTACAAATAGTTACTAAAACGGTAGATATAGTGCAGCGTATCGCCTGATATAGGTATCAAACAGGAAGGATTATAAATAATATCAAAAAAATAAAAAAGGAACCATCCTTCGCAGGAGAGTCCCTTTTTTATGCCGGAAACAACCAATAAAAAATTTCCGACACACGTTTAATCATCTTATATGCTTACATAATTAGCAAAAGGTTTTGATATAGCGATTATACTAATAGTGTTACTTTTTTCTATGTTGCAAAGATAGAGCCGTCAAGGGGAGTACACAATACCTATTATATAGTAAAAAAAGAGCTTCCTACTACCTATTCTGTGTTATAATCGGGAAAATTGATCATTGGAATAAACAATATTTGCAAAAATTGCTTTCTTTGATAAATAAAAAAGAGCCATTCTTCACAGGATGGCTCCCTTTTATATATGAAAGGGACAACCAATAAAAAAACTCCCTTCCATGGGTATTTACCTTAAATAATAGGTGTACATAAAAATCAACAAATCGGATTTTGGTCAGGACGATTTATACTAATAGTAAAACTTAATTGATACGGCAAAGGTAAAACCACGGAAAGGCACAGGCAATACCTATATATATGTAAAACGAGCTCATTTCTAACCATAAATAGGGATTACAGGGAAAATATTACCTATATAATTATTCTACCTTCAGATTTTCCCCCGCAACATATACCACAGACCTGCCCGCCCCGCGACGGCGAAGAAGCCCCTGGCTGATAAAATCGTTCAGTTCATTCATCGCCTCGTAAGGTGTCAATCCGACCAGTCCTATATATTCCTTTCGGGTAATACAAATGTTTATTTTGAGGAAAGAGACCATTTTTTTCATCCGCTCTTTCACGGTAGAATTGACAATTTTTGGTCTCCGCGTAAGGGAATGCACGCGTTGAAACTTCATCTCATGTTTGATTCTTTTTCGGAATTCACTGCTGATTCTCAGATGTACATTTTGAAAAGCGATCGATTTCGGTTTGATTTCATCCTCATCGTCATCCGTATCCTTCAGGCACTTCAATGAAGTAGAAAAAAATCCAAGATCACCTAATTCCACAATGTTTCCATCGGCAAGCAGATAACAAAGATCGTCGACAATGGCAGCAAGTGCCCCGCCAATCTGATTCTTCGGCAGATGTTCAAAGGCTGCCACATGTTCTACAAACTCTTGACTGGTGTAAGTCTTTTTCGGACAAACACGGGCATGCAGCGATTTTTTACCGTCTTCCCCTTTGGGTGAAGGTGTTTCATACAGGTCGTATTGTGTGATCATAGGTTATATTGATATTAATTGTTCAAATATAACTTGTTTCTCCCTGATAAATCGAAATACTTCTAAAAATAAATTTCGCTTCTAGAAAAAAAATCATTCGACAATCATTCTTTATTCGTTCGACAATTGTCGAATGATTATTCGATAGCTGTTAAATGCATGAAGAATGATTGTCGAACGATTTTTTATTTTAAACGAAGGGAACTCCCTGACTGGTTTTATTTTATACATATTATTACCTACGAACAAGAATCAGATAACAAATATCCATTCAGACACCCACAAATACCTACAAATAGGTAAGATCACCCATTTTTTACCTACTATACGCGATTGCGCAGACTTTTTAACCGCCCTAATTTTGCCAAAAATTACAAAAGGCAATGAGAAAATTAACAAATTTGTTGGCTATCACTCTACTTGGATCCTGCGCAACAGCCTTCGCGCAGAGCAATGACGAGCCAACTGCGGCTGAGAAATCGGCAGAGACTTATGCCGGGGGTTATGATAAATTCAGATTTGGCGGGTATGGTGAAATCCTTGCGAATTTTATGGATTATGGTATCAACCGCTTTTACGGGGGGAATAATGGAAATGCAAAAACAAACAGAAACTCAATCTCCATCCCTCGTTTCGTTGTAGCTTTCGACTATAAATTTAATCCTAAATGGATATTAGGAGCAGAAATTGAATTCGAAGCGGGTGGTACAGGTACTGCCTATGAACTTGAAAATACAGAAAACGGAGAATACGAAACTGAAGTCGAAAAAGGTGGCGAAGTTGCACTGGAACAGTTTCATATCACACGGTTAATCCATCCCGCATTCAATGTTCGGGTGGGACACATTATCGTTCCGGTCGGTTTAACGAACGCGCATCATGAACCTATCAACTTCTTCGGTACATCCCGCCCTGAAGGAGAAGCAACTCTTATCCCCTCCACATGGCACGAAAACGGTATCGAAGTGTTCGGTACGTTTGGTAGGGATTATACTCGCTTCAGTTATGAAGCGTTGGTTGTTGCCGGATTAAATGCCTGTGGATTTTCCCGCGACGAATGGGTTGCAGGAGGCAAACAGGGCATTTTCGAGACGGACAATTTCACTTCTCCCGCCTACGTAGGCCGTTTAAACTATGAAGGTGTTCCCGGATTAAGACTAGGCGCTTCCTTCTATTATTGTAACAACGTGGGTGCGAACTCCGACAAACCGCACACATTTGTCAGTATTGGGAAAAGTCCGCTACGTATTTGTACGGCAGATCTTCAGTACAAAAACAAGTATGTAACAGCCCGGGGAAATATGATTTACGGAAGCTTAAGCAATGCCGAAGCACTCTCCGGTAAAATTGGATCACAAAGTAATACATCTCCTTACAGCCGTCTTACCCCGGTTGCTAAAAATGCAGTCAGCTATGCCGGCGAAGTAGGCGTTAACCTTCGCTCTATCTTCAAAGACAATAAGAAAGTTCCGGTTATTTATCCGTTCGCGCGTTACGAATATTACAATCCGCAAGAAAAGGGTGAAGGCAGACAGACCATGGACCCGCGCACCAAAGTCAGCATGTGGACGGCCGGTTTAAACTGGTATGCACTTCCTAACCTGGTTGTCAAAGCAGATTATTCAACACGCAAAATCGGCGGAGGAAAATACAACAGTGAAAACGAGTTCAGCCTGGCCGTTGCCTACGTAGGCTGGTTTCTGAGTAAATAAGAAGAAAGAATATAAACCTATTTAATAACAAAAGAAAATGAAAAAGAATTTTTTATCATTTGCAACACTTATGTTAGGGATAGCATTGACTTTCAGTGCTTGTTCTGACGACGACAACAACGGACCGGATACAGAAACTCCGGCAGACCTTGACTATTCTGCAGAGAATGCAGACGCATGGGGAAATTACATGTATAACGTTGCCAGCTTGCTGAAAAACGATGCTGCCAATCTATACAAATATTGGAATGAAGACTACAAAGGTGCAGGCCCTTATGCTGAAGCTTTCAAGAAACATAACATCGGAGGCGAAACAAGCATCAAGACGGCACTGAACGGTATCGAACAAATCTTCGACAAATGTGCCGAAATCGCCAACGAAGTAGGTAGTGCCAAAATCGGTGACCCGCTCGACAAATACAATTCAGGTGACAAAGAAGGTGCACTTTATGCCGTAGAATCGTGGTATAGCTGGCACTCACGCGACGACTATACCAACAACATCTGGTCAATCCGTAACTCTTACTACGGAACAGTTTCAAGCAACGACACCAACGACCAGAACGACATTCAGACAAGCTCCATCTACAAATTGGTTGAAGCAATGGATGCCGATATGAACAAGCAATTGGACGATGCTATCCATGCAGCCGCCGACGCTATCCAAAATATCCCACAGCCTTTCCGTAACAACATCAACAGCGATGAGGCATTAGCCGCTCAAGATGCTTGTCTTTCATTGGAAAACACGCTGAAAGAGGTAAAAGCAGCCGTACGTGCCGCCTATGAAAACACACCGAACGACAGCAAACTGGAAGCCATCCTGGTTCAATATACCGACTATGTTGTATTGCCTACCTACAAATCATTGATGGAAAAAAATGCCGCCCTGTTCGAAGCTGCTAAACAGTTCAAAAACAGTCCTAGCAACAGTAATTTCGATGCTGCCAGCGAAGCATGGCTTGTGGCCCGCGAACCGTGGGAAAAGAGCGAAGGATTCCTGTTTGGTCCGGTTGACACAGAAAATCTTGACCCGAATATGGACAGCTGGCCTTTGGACCAGAACATAATTGTAAGTATCCTGAAATCCGGAAACTTCGACAAAATCGAATGGGATGAAGACGATGACAGCGCTGATATAGAAGCCGCACAGAATGTACGTGGTTATCACACGCTGGAATACCTGTTGTTCAAAGACGGCAAACCGCGTAAAGTAAACAACTAAAAAATAACCAGGTGAATCTTTTTCACCATTACTATAATGCCTTGAAGTAGCCCGGTTATGCGACCTGGTTGCTCCAAGGCTTTGGAATGTTTGACGATGGATTTCAAAACAATAAGATCTGATCAAAAATAAAGAAAAATCAATATGAAATTTCGACATCTGTTTTTTCCTCTGTTGTTCCTCGTGCCACTCTGTTCCTGCGACAAAGAAGGAATAGATATGGATGATGTAGAAGTTCCTAATAATTATGCGCTCTCTGCCGGGACTTCGACTATCTTCCTCAATTCATCCGTAGCGTACGACACAGAAGCAGACTGGGTTTCCGGTAAATATTCGACCCGGTTTAACAATGGAGATAGATTGTATGACGACGTACGTACTAGTAGTAACGGCACAGGTGGCGGCCTCGGTCCGGTGTATGCGGGTTATTCCTGCGGAAGCTGCCATCGCAATGCCGGACGAACCAAACCGACATTATGGAGCGAAGGAGGCTCCGGAAGCTACGGATTTTCTTCCATGCTGGTTTATATCGCCAAAAGAAACGGGGCACAATTCAAAAACTACGGCCGTGTATTGCACGACCAGGCCATATATGGCGTAAAGCCGGAAGGAAAACTTTCCGTTCAATATACTTACGAAACTTTCTCGTTTCCCGATGGCGAAACATACGAATTATGTAAACCTGAATATTCGATTTCAGAATGGTATGCCGACAGTATCGCTCCAAAGGATCTGTTCTGTACCGTACGTATTCCTTTACGCCATGTCGGCATGGGGCAGATGATGGCACTCGACCCGACGGAGATCGAAGCGCTTGCCGCCAAAAGTAATTATCCTGAATATGGCATTAGCGGCCGTTGCAACTACATTTCCGAACGAGGTGTCATGCGACTGGGATTATCCGGTAATAAAGCGCAACACGCAGACTTGACTATCGAATTGGGTTTCTCCAGCGATATGGGTGTAACAAACAGTCGTTATCCGGAAGAGATCTGCGAAGGACAGATACAAATGGATCAGGGAAGCATGATGGGCCTTTCGTATGATCAGCTGGATGTCTCGACAGAAGAGATGGAAAATGTAGACCTTTACCTGCATGCCCTGGGTGTTCCGGCCCGAAGAAACGTTAATGATTCGCAGGTGATTAAAGGAGAACAAAAATTCTATGAAGCCAAATGTCATTTATGCCACGTAACGACTCTGCACACCAAGACACGTGGTGCTGCTTTACTGAATGGGACACAATTACCCTGGCTGGGAGGACAAACCATCCATCCGTATTCCGACTTTCTGTTGCATGACATGGGATCTGAGATTATGGGAGTTGGACTGAACGACAACTATGTCAGTGGTCTGGCACGTGGCAATGAATGGCGTACCACTCCTTTATGGGGAATCGGCCTTCAAGAGACAGTCAACGGACATACCTACTATCTGCATGACGGACGTGCACGCAATCTGGTAGAAGCCATCATGTGGCACGGAGGTGAAGGAGAAGCATCCAAGAATTTATTCAAGAAAATGAGTAAAGAAGATCGCGATGCGTTAATCACATTTATCAATTCATTATAATTAGCAAAACAACAAAGATGAAACAACTAATAACTACAATCATTGCATTACTGTTCTTACCATTAACAGTACTGGCCCAGCACGAAGAAGATACGGAAAACGGGGTGGTATCTTTGTCCGGCAAAGAAGGCTTCACTATCGGCACTAAAAAAGGCGATTTTGTTTTTAAACCTTATATGCTCGTTCAAACCAGTGCAAATATCAGTTATTACGATGATGAAGGTTTGGATCTTGCTTACAATCAAGACAATATTGCAAATTCCGGTTTTTCCATTCCATACGCCATTCTCGGTTTTACAGGAAAAGCGTTCAATATGGTTACATTCAACCTGTCTATCAATGCAGCCTCAAGCGGAGGTGGTATTCTGCAACAGGCTTGGTTTGACGTAAAACTCAAAGAAAGCTTTGCCATACGCGTAGGTAAGTTCAAAACACCGTTCGCACATGCTTACCTGACAACATTAGGAGAGACACTGATGCCTACTCTTCCTGTTTCACTGACAGCACCTGTCATTCTGCCATATTCACTGAATGCCGTAACTCCCAATATCGGCACAGGCTTTGACCTGGGTGTAGAAGTCCACGGATTAATCAAAGAAAAATTCGGCTATGAAGTAGGTATATTTAATGGTACAGGTAGCTCCGTAAACGTGGCTTCAAAAACATTCAGTGATGATTGGCATATCCCTTCTTTATTATATGCCGGACGTATTACTTACATGCCAAAAGGTGTTATGCCGTCTAATCAAGGAAATCCCAATCGTCTGAAAGAAGATAAAATATTATTCGGCCTATCAACGTCTTTAAATGTAGAAAGCGAAAATGAAAGTACAAACGATTACCGTGCCGGTGCAGAATTTGCCATGTTGAAAAACCGTCTTTATCTGGGAGCGGAGCTCTATTATATGAACGTTGGTTTCACCAAACGACAGAAAATAGATGAAAGTTATAACTATCTGGGCGGATATGTACAAGGCGGTTATTTTGTAACCAATCGCCTGCAAGCGACGGCCCGCTACGATTTCTTTAACCGCAACGGAGTAGACACAAACGGTTTCCTGAATATGCCCGCAGTCGGATTCAACTATTTCTTTACTGGATGTAATCTGAAATTACAGGCAATGTATCAGTTCATCGGACGTACGGGACATGACACACAGCTTGATCGTGATAACGATGATCTAGGGTTAGCTATGCATTCAGGAACAGTTTTGCTTCAATATACATTCTAAATTGTCACACCATGAATAGAATGTTTTTTTCATTCATAATAAATGCGCTACTATTCTCTTGTTTTTTCGTTTCCTGCGATGACGGCAAAATTTACGACGAGGGCAAACACGTAGAGATAGAGGGAGGCATAGCCAGGGTTACAGCAACTATCCAGGGCGTTCAAACCTGGCCCAGCGATTATACGATTGTTGTCGCCGGATTTAAAAAGGATGATGAATATGCTGCGGTTGCCAAAACAGTGACAACCGCAGACGATGGTTCGATGGACCTTATTTTAAAAGGTATTTCAAATGAGGTCAGCCAGATAGAAGTTTGTGTTATCAATAAACTGAGAAAACGTATTGTCAGTTTCTATCAAACGGATTTTACGGATTCATCCGATACGCTAAAGCTGGATATAGGTACGGTCAACGCGAGTTTATTCAATGGCATACAAAAAAGCATTTTTGATGCTAGCTGTACCGGCTGTCATGGGGCCGGGGCCAGTGCTGCAGATGGTCTATATCTGACTGAAGGAAAAAGTTACAGTGCTTTGGTCAATGTAAAAGCGAACTCTTCGAATGAAGGGAAAATACTTGTAAAGCCTGGGGATGCGGATAACAGCTTCATCATGGATGTACTGACAGTAGGGGCGAGCAACCATTATCATAATGATTTGTTATCCGGTTCACCCGAAAAGATTTCTCTTTTGAAGAATTGGATCGAAGGGGGAGCCCAAGAATGAATTTATAATTATGACATTCACAACAAAAACATACGAACAAAACACCATATACGCTCAAATTTGTTCTTTTGAAAGCAAGGGAGGGGTAACGGAATATCATATTATGTTTTCCGTTACCGACCCTTCACTTTCTTTCGGGGAACAGTTGGATTCTTTACAAAGAGCATACGACGCAGTGACTAAAAAAGAGGCTGGTAATGCCGTAGCCGTTTTCCGTCGCTACTTTCTGAGCGATGCGGCCAACCAGGCGGATATATTGATGGAACGGGAATGTGAAAACCCGTTCTGCGCCTTATCCATCGTGCAACAGGCACCCCTCAACGGCACAAAAATAGCCTTATGGACCTGGCTGCAAACCGGGATGGCGACAGAAACCTGCAACTCAGGAATGTTTGAAGCATCCCACAACGGGTATCGCCACCTATGGAACGGAGGTGCACACAACAAGGCAGCGACTTCCGAATACCAGACCCGGTTGCTGCTCAACGACTATGTGATGCAACTGACCGAACAACATTGTACCCTGGCTGCCGATTGTATCCGGACCTGGTTCTTCGTACAGAATGTAGACGTCAATTATGCCGGCGTAGTAAAAGCCCGCAAGGACGTTTTCATCACGCAGAACCTGACGGAAAAGACACATTATATATCCAGCACCGGTATAGAAGGACGCCATGCCGATCCGGATGTATTGGTACAAATGGATGCCTATACCGTCGACGGCCTGCAACCGGAACAGATACAGTTCCTGTATGCTCCCACCCATCTCAATCCGACCTATGAATATGGCGTCACTTTTGAACGGGGTACCGCCGTCTCCTACGGCGACCGTAAACATATCTTCCTGTCCGGCACAGCCAGTATCGACAATAAAGGCGAGATTGTCTATCCCGGCGACATATTGAAACAAACCGGGCGGATGATGGAAAACATCAGCGCCCTACTGGAAGAGGCCGGGGCTTCCATCGGCGACATCATGCAGGCCATCGTTTACCTGCGCGACCCGGCAGACTATGAGAATGTACAGAAATATATCAGTACCCATTATCCGGAATTGCCGCACCTTATCGTACTGGCACCGGTATGCCGTCCGGGATGGCTGATTGAAACGGAATGCGTGGCTATTATACCAGCCGACCTTCCGCAATACCCCTGTCTATAAACATAACATCCTAAAAATAACAACTATGTATAAACAAGGAAAATACACAGAGACAGATAAAATGAGCGACCTGATTTGCGAGAACTACCCGATGGTTCTCGTTATGAGCCGCTTCGGCATCGACCTGGGATTCGGAGAGAAAAATATCGGCGACGTATGCCGGCAGAACGAAGTGGACAGCTGTACCTTCCTGACCGTTGTCAATTTCCTGACGGAAGAGACTCCCGCCGTGATAAACGGTATCGACAACTGCCTCTCTGTCGGTTCACTGATTACCTATCTGCACAATGCGCACGATTATTTCCTGAACTTTCGCCTCCCGCATATCCGCCGCAAACTGACGGAAGCGATTATCGGCTGCCCGGGTGATATTGCCTTCGCCATCACCAAATTCTTCGACGATTATGTTTATGAAGTACATAAGCACATGTCGTACGAAGAAAAGATTGTCTTTCCTTATGTCCGCAATCTACAGGACGGCGTGAAGGACTCCAAATACAATATCAGTATTTTCCGCAAACGGCACGACCAGATAGAGATGAAAATCGTAGAGCTTAAAAATATCCTGCTCAAATACTATCCCGGGCCTGACAATTACCTGCTGAACAGTGTCCTGTTCGACATCTTTGCCACCGAACAGGATTTGGCTTCTCATAACCGGGTAGAAGATTACCTCTTCGTTCCCGCTGTACTGGCAATTGAAAAAACAATAAAATGACTGCTGCTTTATGAACCCTAACATCAAAATAGCTATTGCCGAACCGTCTGCCATTATCCGTTGCGGACTGGTTACTTTACTGAAACGACTGCCCGGACTTCGCATCCAGCTCACAGAAATAGCGACTGCCGAATGTCTCATAGAAAGCCTCCGCATGCATCGCCCGGAGGTCTTGATGATTAACCCGGCATTACCCGGTTATTCCGGCATACAACGTTTAAAGGAGGAATGCGGATGTCCCGAAATGAAATGCCTGGCCCTTACGTATATGGCGGCCGACCATACCCAGCTCCGGTCGTACGATGACCAGATTAACATCTACGACAGTCCGGATGAGTTAAAGCATAAACTGGAACGGCTAAACGCAGAAGAAGCCTGCCCGGATACAGGAGAAGAGGAACAGCAGACACTCAGTTCGCGCGAAAAGGAGATTGTTATATGTGTTGTGAAAGGAATGACTAATCGCGAAATAGCTGACCGCCTCTATCTATCTACCCATACGGTAATCACACACCGCCGCAATATAGCCCGCAAACTACAAGTACATAGTGCCAGCGGTTTAACCGTATACGCAATTGTAAATAAACTGATTGAATTGAACGACATAAAAAAAGCCTGATATATTTTTCTCACAGCTTTTGTTTTCTTTTCACACTCCAAAATTTGGGTTCATACTGATATGCTGTATCTTTGGGAAAAGAAACAAAACATATCAGGATACCATGAATCTAATTTCCAAACAATACGATAAGACAGAGGTGCAAATCACCTCATTCGAGACTAAAAAGGGTATTACAGAATATCATCTTCTCTTCCAGCAAACGGATTGCCTGGAAGATTACCCTACCCAACTACAGAATCTTCTGCAAGCCTATACGCAATGTGTAGAAGAACTTCCCGGAAACCCGACAGCCGTATTCCGCCGCTACTTCCTGAGCGATGTCACCAACCAGACAGCATCGCTGATGGAACAGGACCGCAGTAACCCGTATTGCGCTTTGTCCATCGTACAACAGGCACCGATGAACGGTACTAAAATAGCTCTTTGGGCATGGCTTCAAACCGGAGTACAGACGCAGGTTCTTCCCAGTAACCTGTTTGAAGCACGTCATGGCAACTACCGCCAACTATTCGGGGCTAACCTGTGCAACCGTGCTGCCAATTCGGAGTATCAGACACGGCTTATCTTCCGCGATTATATCATGCAGCTGACGGCCGCCAACTGCACGTTGGCAAACAACTGTATCCGTACCTGGATATTTGTTCAGAACGTAGACGTGAATTATCCGGGAGTCGTCAAAGCCCGCAAAGATGTATTTGCTACACAGAACCTGACAGAAAACACTCATTTTATTGCCAGTACCGGCATTGAGGGACGCTATCAGGATACCAATGTTTTCGTGACAATGGACACGTATGCCGTATCGGGTATCGGACAGGAACAGATTCAATATCTCTATGCCCCCGACCACCTGAGCCGGACGTATGAATATGGCGTGACTTTTGAAAGGGGAACGGCCATCACGTATGGCGACCGCCGCCATGTGTTCGTTTCCGGTACCGCCAGCATCGACCGGTATGGTGAGATCGTACATCCGGGAGATGTCATCAAGCAATCGGAACGTATGATTGAAAACATCACCGCCTTGCTGAATGAAGCCGGAGCCAATCTGAACGACATCATGCAGGCCATCGTCTATATCCGCGACACAGGTGATTTCGCCCGCATCGAACAATACATGAAAGCTAATCATCCGAATATGCCTTACCTGATTGTCCGCGCCCCGGTATGCCGTTCCGGCTGGTTGGTCGAAATCGAATGCCTGGCCGTCGTTGCCGTAGACGAACCGGAGTATCCGCCGCTATAATTGATTTATAATTGCTACATTTGCAGCAGAACCAATAAACTAAAGCGATATGACATTTATTAAGCGAAGACAAAGACTAATAGACCGTTTAGGAAACATCTATGATGAAGACCTTCTGGATAAAATTGAAGAAATAATCGATGAAAAAGAAGGGCCGGATACCAAGGGTGTATATGACGAAGACGACGTTCTCCACTTCTCTCCCGAGCTAAAGGGAAGAATCGATGCTGCTTTGGAACAGATGCAGAATGGACAAACGTATACAGAAGAGGAAATGGATAAATTCTTTGACGAATGGCTAGGAAAAGAAGAATAAAATGGACGCAAAATTCTAAATTAGAAGTTAATATTATTATAAACTTCTTCAATAAGCGCAACGGTAGCAACAGATACAGCCACTATCTAAAAGGTGAAATAAAAGACACTTTGAAGTTAGTTGCCGCCCAGCCAATGATTGGTTATTCAACAGAATATCCACATATTCGTCAGGCACTTGTTATTGATGACTACTCTATATTTTATCATCACAGCGATGAACTAATTACTGTTCTTGTCTTCTGGGATAACCGGCGCGACCCGGCACGTTTGGCTTATACATTACGTAATCAGGACCCGCAATATCTGAACGAACCAACGGTTCCTTATGAAAAGCAAACGTCCTCAACAAACGTGAAAGATTAATAACGTTCAAAGTCATTAAGAGAAAAAGGAGTACCTTTGGAGAATTAATAACACCAAAACAAGAAAGAAACAGCCTATGTATAAAAATGGGAAATACCGGGAAACCGACAAAATGAGCGACCTTATCTGCGAGAACTATCCGATGGTTCTTGTGATGAGCCGCTTTGGTATTGCCTTGGGATTCGGAGAAAAGAATATCGGAGAAGTATGCCGCCAGAATGGAGTAGATGCCTGTACTTTCCTGACAGTCGTCAATTTCCTGACGGAAGAGATTTCCGCTCCCGTCACCAACGTAAGCAATTGCCTCTCCATTGAAGCATTAATTACCTATCTGCATAACGCACACGATTATTTCCTGAATTTCCGTCTACCGCATCTGAGAAGAAAACTTCTGGAAGCCATCGCAGAATGCCCGCAGGACGTAGCATTCGTCATCCAGCGCTTCTTCGACGAATATGCCGATGAGGTCAATAAACACATGTCATACGAAGAAAAAGTCGTTTTCCCGTATGTCCGCGGCTTGCTGGAAGGGAAAAAAGACCCGAAATACAATATCTCAATTTTCCGCAAACGGCACGACCAGATAGAGATGAAGATTATCGAACTGAAGAATATCCTCATCAAATATTATCCGGGCCCCGGAAGCAACCTGTTGAACAGCGTGCTGTTCGACATCTTCGCGACAGAACAGGACCTTGCCTCCCACAACCATGTGGAAGACTACCTTTTCATGCCTGCTATACTTGCTTTAGAAAAAACAATAAAATGATGCCCTATGAGCACCAATCTGAAAATCGTTATTGCTGAGCCTTCCGCCATTGTCCGCTACGGGCTGGAGACCATGTTGAAACGTCTCCCCGGCCTGCGTATCCAGGTATCAGAAATAGCGACTATCGAATCGCTTACGGAGGACCTCCGGACACACCATCCGGATGTCCTCATCATCAATCCTTCCATCCCGGGTTACTTCACTATCCCTCACCTGAAGGAGATGACGGGTTGCCCGGATATGAAATGCCTGGCCCTGCTCTATTCCGTAGCCGAACATGCCGTTATCCGGTATTATGACGACCAAATCAGCATATTCGACAGTGCAGACGAAATGAAGCTCAAACTGGAGCGCCTGCATGCCAAAAGCGAAGACGGCGAAGGGGATGGCGATGAACAACAGACATTGAGTACCCGCGAAAAGGAAATCGTTGTCTGTGTCGTCAAAGGAATGACCAACCGCGAAATAGCCGACCGTCTCTTCCTTTCCACCCATACAGTCATTACGCACCGGAGAAATATCGCCCGCAAATTGCAGGTACATAGTGCAAGTGCATTGACAGTATATGCCATTGTCAATAAGCTGGTAGAGCTGAGCGATATTCAAAAGCCACGGGAATAATCCGGTTCATACCGTATTAACATAACAAATACAAAAACCATCGTTTTTCTTATAATTAATCATAACCTTTCACCCTTTTTATCAAACAAACCAAACAATCGCCGGAACCACTCTGTTAAGAAGGAAGAGTATAACTAATATTGAATATCACATGAAGAAATTCTTTTTAATAGGGGCAACGCTATTATTATCCCTCTATGCAAGTGCACAGCATGTAGCATTAAAGAATAATATCGTCTATGATGCCACCGCCACTCCAAACTTAGGTCTGGAAGTGGGATTAGGGAAAAAGGTTACAATGGACCTTTCTGCAGGTTATAACCCATTCGAGTTCAACAACGACAAACAAGCCAAACACTGGCTGGCCCATGCAGGCGTACGCTTCTGGACCTGCGAGAAGTTCAACGGTACATTTATCGGTGTACACGCCTTGGGCGGACAGTACGACGTGGCCGGTTTCAAGCTGCCGTTCGACATGTTCAAGAAACTGCGCGACCATCGCTACGACGGTTATATGTATGGCGGCGGTATCAGTATCGGACATCAATGGATTCTGAGCAAACGCTGGGGTATTGAAGGCGAGATAGGTGCCGGTTATGCCCGTATGCACTACGACGAATATGCCAAAGGCAAAGACATGCCCAAACTCCGTACCGGCAACCACAACTATTGGGGTGTAACAAAAGCCTCCATCTCATTTATCTATTTTATCCACTAAAAACGAACAAACAAAATGAAGAAGTTATTCTATATAGCAACCGTTTTATTATGCTCCGCCTATGGGAGCATGCAGGCGCAGGTTGTCAGTCCCGACGGCATAGCATACAGCGACCTGCAAGTAAAAAAAGAGGGAAGCCAGGTGAGCCTGTCTACAACCGCCAACCTCAACAACATGCAACTGAAATCGCAGAACATGGTCATCATAACCCCGGTACTCCAATCGGCGGACAAGGCGCATAGCATCAAATTCGACCCGTTCGTGATTACCGGAAAGAAACGTATGAAAGCGCTCGACCGTGAGATGGGCTTCGGCGCAGAACCGTTCGAACAGACTCCGACAGTCATCTTCCGCCATAAAAAGAACGAGGCAGAATCTATCCCGATGACGCTGACCGTACCGTACGAAAGCTGGATGCGTAACGCCTCACTGGTCATGCAGGCCAATACGACCGGATGCGCTTCATGCGACGTGGCAAGCAATATCACTCCGCTGTCATCCCGTATCCTGCCGCCGGTTGTCGCACCGACCTACGAACTGAGTTATGTGACACCTCCCGCAGAGCCGGTAAAACAACGTAGCGAAACGCACTCGGCCTACCTTAACTTCGAAGTGGGTAAATCTGTCCTGCTGCATGACTTTAAGAACAATGCCGCCGAACTGAAAGAGGTTAACAAAATCGTGAGCGAGGTTCGTAACGACAAGAACCTGAAATTTACAGAATTCAACATCACCGGTTACGCTTCACCCGAAGGCGGTTACGAATACAACATGAAACTGTCTGAAAACCGTGCCAAAGCGTTTGCCGCTTATATGAAGGATAAAGAAGATATGCCTGCTTCATTGATGAAAGTCAACTGGGAAGGTGAAGACTGGATAGGCTTGCGCCAGGCAGTCAAGGCATCCAACCTGTCCAACCGCGATGAAATCCTTAAAGTATTGGAAGTGTCCGATATCAATAAACGTAAAGCGCAACTGAAAGCACTGAACGGTGGTAAGACCTATCGCATGTTGCTGGACGACTATTATCCTGCCCTGCGCCGCATTGACTACACACTGGCGTATATCGCCCGTCCGTTCGATGTGAACGAAGCCAAACAGGTTATCAAGACGAAACCGCAGTATCTGAGCCTGAACGAAATGTTCCTCGTAGCCAACACGTATCCGAAAGAAAGTGCCGAATTTAAGGAAGTATTCGATATCGCCGTACGCCTCTACCCGACCGACCCGGTGGCACAACAGAACACAGCCGCCCTCGAGATAGAACGCGGAGCCGACGATGCAGGTATCGCCCGTCTGCAAAAAATCAATACACCGGAAGCATGGAACAACCTCGGTGTAGCTTACGCCAAGAAGAAAGAGTATCAGCAGGCACTCGACTATTTCGGCAAAGCTGCCAACGCAGGCGTTAAGGCTGCCGCCCAGAACCGGGATGAACTGAGCAAATGGCTGGATGAACAATAAACATCAAAGATAACAAAGAAAGCCCCGATAGGCATCATGCTTACCGGGGCTTTTTGTATTCATATAAGTAGACAAAATTTATTCTTTTGCTTTCCACTCATTAATGAGTTCGTTGATTGTCTCTTTCACCGACATGATACGGCTGGTCTTCCAGGCATTGCTTCCGGCAAAGGCATATCCGTTTTCAAAGTTTCCTTTGAAAGCATTATACAGCGCCGTAACGATGCAGTATGGACTCTTCGAAATATCACACGTCTTGATGCAGTTGAACGGACACGCTTTCGGTTGCTTGATGCCGGCCTTCACCTTCTCGAGGAAGTTGCAATGGATGGCACGCCCCGGCATTCCGACAGGACTCTTGATTATCTCGATGTCCTTTTCTTCCGCCTTGATATAGCTTTCTTTGAAAGCATCGCTGGCGTCGCACTCGGTAGTAGTGACGAAACGGGTTCCTAATTGAACGCCCGATGCTCCAAGGTCCATCACGCGTTTGATATCTTCACCCGTATAAATGCCTCCTGCTGCAATTACCGGGATTCTCTTGTTGTATTTCTGTTCGAAAACAGATACTTCCTGCACAACCTGCGGAAGCAATTCTTCCAGTGAGAAATGTTCGTCTTCCAACTGGTTTTCCTTATAACCGAGGTGACCGCCGGCCTTAGGACCTTCCAGTACAACGGCATCGGGAAGATAGTCGTAGTTGTTCTTCCATTTCTCGCAGATGATACGTACGGCACGGGCGCTCGATACGATGGGCACCAGCTTCGTCACGCTGTCTTTCTTGAGGAACGACGGCAGGTCGAGCGGCAGTCCGGCACCGCTGAAGATGATATCTACCTTCTCGGCGATACTCGTCTTCACCAGTTCTGCAAAATCGGAAAGAGCCACCATTACGTTTACACCGATGATACCTTTTGCCTTTTCACGGGCTTTACGGATTTCTTCGGCCAGGCCCAGATTGCCTGCTTCTGTGTAATTGGGAGATAGCTTTTTATATAAAAGTCCGAGACCGGCGGCGGAGATAACGCCAATCCCACCTTCATTTGCTACGGCTGAGGCTAAGCCGGATAGAGAAATGCCTACGCCCATCCCACCTTGGATAATTGGGAAGCGAGGTTTCAAATCTCCGATTGTTAATGTCTTCATGAAAAATATTGTTATTAAATACGCGGCAAAGGTAGCACAATAAACCAAATGATGTGCAAAAAGGACCAATAATATTGCACAGGTATAATACTTTTGTGCAATATTATCGGTCCGTGGGGAAAAACGGGAGTTATTATCTTATTTTACGGGGATATATCCTACTTTTTTAACAGTCTCCTGGCCTTCGGCAGAGAGTACATAGTCGATGAAAGGTTTTACCCTGCCTTCGGTCTTTGCTTCATAGTAGTAGAACAAAGGACGGACAATCGGATAAGTCTTATTTTTCGCATTGGCGAATGAAGGTTCAACGAAACTTTTGCCGGCATCATAAGAAACATGCAGAGCCTTGACATCTTTGTTTACATAGGCCAGGCCAACATAACCGATAGCACCTTTGGTCTGGCTGACCGACTGGATAATGGCTCCGGTTGCAGGCATACTCAGGATACCGTTCATATAGTTCTTATTTTTCAATACGCTTTCCTTGAAAAACTCGTATGTACCGGATGAAGTCTCGCGCGAATAGGCTACAATCTTCATATCGGCTCCGCCTACTTCCTTCCAGTTCTTGATTTTTCCGGTGAAGATACCTTCCAGTTGTTCGCGGGTCAGGTTATCCACCTTATTGGAAGGGTGAACCACTACAGCCAGAGCGTCGTAGGCAATAACCACTTCCTTTGCATTCTTCTTTGCTTCCTGCAAACGGACTTTCTCGTCGAATTTCATTTTACGGGAAGACATGGCGATATCGGTCGTACCTTCCATCAGGGCGGAGATGCCGACACCGGAACCACCGCCTGTTACAGTCACTTTGGTTCCTTTATTCTTATTCATAAAGTTTTCAGCTTCTGTCTGGCTGACCGGCAAACAGGTATCACTTCCTTTAATTTTCTGTGCAAATACATTCGTTGCAAACAAACAGGCTGCCATAGCTGCCAAAAGAATCGTCTTTTTCATTACTCTTATTTGAATTAATTTCCTGATGCAAAGGAACAACACACGTATTTCAACTACATGAAACAGGTGTTACATTTGTGTGAATAAAAAGGTCAGAATTTGTATTGCAAACGAACCGTCAACACATTATCCTTACGGTCTTTCTCATATCCTTTTACGAAGTCGCTCTTTTCATTGAAGTTGAATTCGTAGTAAGCCTGGACACGGATATGTTTGTTGAAGCGGTATAAGCCGCCGATGCCTAATGTACTTTGGGCCAAATCTGTTTTAGATGTAAATGAGTTATCCGTACCTATTTCATTTCCTTTCAGCTTCGTATTCGGATCGTATACATCATATTTGAGTACGGCAGAGAATGGAGAAGTCCCGATGTCCTGTACCAGGTAGAAGAAATAACCGATAAAGGGGCGTTTGAATAACGCATTTTCGGGAAGATTCTCCGGACGTGTTCCGGTATTCGGGCTTTTGCTGCTGGAGGCAATTCCCGGCTGTGTGCCTAAAAGACCTTCGGCACGTAAAGAGGTTGTTCCCCATGAACTCAAGAAACAGAACTGGGCATCCATACCGATATATTCACGTTTCATATACGTACCGGTTTCACCTTTATCAACTTCGATAAAACGCTTGCCGTCCATCTCATAGGCAGTTGTAGTCGGGTTGTAGACGCCTCCGTTGTAATAAGAAATACCTGCACCCCATTTACCCCAGTTGCCGATTTCCTTGTCAGCACCTAGACGGCCGATAAAGTCTTTGCGGTTATCGGTTTCGCGGTTGATACTGTTTCCGGCAAACAGACCGGCATCCAAACGGAGGAAAGCGAGAGGACTTTCTTTTTTGGTACGCAGCGTCAGCATAGCACCCAGGTCACGTTCGTCCGGGAAGAAATACTGGATAATCGTTGCACGTTCAGGCGATTCCAGGCCACTGGTAGAGTAACCTATCTCATGTCCGAATGGACGGTTGAAGACACCGGCCATCAACTGGCTGCGTTTCGTCCAGGGGTCTTTAATGCCGATATAAAGGTCACGGAAACTGACGCCTTTGTCGTTAGCCTCAATCTGTACCGCTCCGGTTCCGATACCGTCGTTATATTCAAACTTCAGTCGTCCGCGGCGGATACCGATACGGTTAAAACCTTTATCCTCATGTTCATTCTTATCGCCGACTTTCAGGGTTGCATCCTCCTGTCCGTACTGAAATTGACCCTGGATATAGGCAGAAACTTTAAATTTACTTAGTTTCTGCACTATTTTATCCAGCGTTGCTGTCTCTTCCGCAAGCGAATCGATGCGGGCATCTATTTGTTCCGTGTTCTGAGCTTCCGTGAAAAAGGGAAGCAGCGCCAACAGGACAAGCGCCATTAATTTTGTTATCTTCATTCCTAACTTTGTTGGTTGCGTAGAGAGCACAAAGATAAAACCAAGTTGTTACATAGATGTTACAACCTGGTTAAAATCCTGTTAGTCAACAGTCAGGTTCCCGTGACCGGTTCTTTTGTCGGACTCGGCACGTTTTGCCAGTTCCTTTGTTGTCAGGGTGATTACCTTGCCGACCGGTTTACCGTCGCGATAGGTCACGATACGCAACCAGGTTGCATTTTTCGGTATGCTCAACGGGTCGGTATATTTCGGAGTATGGCTATCCGGGTCTGTATTATCGAATGTATAGTAAATATCCGTACCGGCAATCTCACTGCCCAGTTCCACCTGCAAAACGCCATCCTGCAAGTACGGGCTCACAATTGCATTGTACATACTGCGGGCATAGTTTATATCTGCCTGGTCGGCACGGACAAAATGTTTTTCGACCCGCGGCCAGAATTTCTCCCAATCCGTTTTAGACGGCCCGCTCCATAATACTTCCGACAAGGCCCATCCGCGCGGCCAGGTCATGTATTCGACATGACGGAAAGTAGGAAGCGATTCAGCCCACAGATTTCCCTGTCCACCCAGCACCATTTCGGCCGGAACGCCTTCCGGTATGGGATTGAAACTGTATGAATCTTTCAGACGGCACATAGAGTAGGTATCCGGTTCAACAGAAGGTTCCCCCTGCCATAAATCCAGGTAACAATGTTCCGTCGGAGTCATAATCACATGATGGCCGGCTTTAGCCGCTTTGATACCGCCTTCCATACCACGCCAACTCATTACGTTCGCATCGGGAGCCAGACCACCTTCCAGGATTTCATCCCAGCCGACCAGTTTCTTTCCTTTCGACTTCAGCAAATCGCCCATCCGGTGGATGAAATAACTTTGCAGCTCTTCTTCATTCTTCAGGTTCTCAGCCTTCATGCGGGCCTGGCAACGGGGACATTTATGCCAGAAACCTTTAAAACATTCGTCACCGCCGATATGTACATATTCATCCGGGAAAAGGGCGGCAACTTCCGTCAGTACCTTATCCATGAACTCGAATGTATAATCCTTTCCGATACAAAGCGTATTTTCATCTTCCCCATAGAACTTATTTCCGACATTCACGGCATCCGGGGCTTTCATACAGGCCAGTTCCGGGTAAGCGACCAACGCTGCGACGCTATGTCCGGGCACGTCTATTTCAGGAATAACACGTACATAACGTTTGGCTGCATAGGCCAGCACTTCTTTCACATCCTCCTGGGTGTAGAAACCGCCGTAGGTAGTCTCCTCTCCCGGTTGCTGACGTTCACGCTGCCACCATTGGCCCACACGGGGAGCACGCCAGGCACCAACTTCCGTCAGCTTCGGCAAGGACTTTATTTCCAGCCGCCATCCCTGATCGTCCGTCAGGTGCCAGTGGAAGACATTCATCTTGTATTCGGCCAGTTCATCAATATACTTCAAAACTTCTTCCTTGGTAAACCAGTGGCGGCTAACATCGAGCATCAGCCCGCGCCAGGGGAACTGGGGTTTGTCAGTGATTTCAGCACAAGGAATAGTCCATTTCTTATCTTCAGGCTGCACAGTCTTGCTTTTAATCTCTGCCGGAAACATCTGTAACAGTGTTTGCACACCATAAAAGATACCCGCAGGCTTATTGGCAGTAATAAGGATATCTGAATGTTTCACTTTCAACTGATAGCCTTCATCTCCTAAAGACGCATCCTCCACCAGCTTGAATTCTATTTTCCCATGCTTTTCTACCGGAAGCTCAAAACCTGTAGCAGGTGAAATTTTCTCATTCAAATATTCGGCAATTCCCACCAATGCCTGATTCGACTGATCGAGCGTAATCGCAGCATTACGGGTAAGCGTAAAAGAATCAGAGTTTACTTTCATTTCCTGCGGGACAGGAATCAAGGCAAGCGTATCACGCTCACTTACAGACTGACGGGAACAAGAAATACTTATACAGACTATTCCCGTCATTAAAAATGCATGTAATGACTTCTTCATTCTATTTCAAACATATTTACAATTAGTGCCCGAAGATAAGAATAGTTATTCAATTACCACATCTAATTCCGCACATTCAATCGTAAGAGCAACAATTACATTCGATGTTCGATAATAACGGGCAAGCCTTTGCTTCATTAATCGTGAAACGAAGTTTTTGTGTCTCCACTGTTGGGAAACGCAAGATTCGCTTATATCCGATTGTCGAACCCGTAGCCACAACCTGCCATTCATCACCGACAAAGGCTTCCAAAGTAAACGCTTTTACACGCTGTCCCAAGCAAATATATTCCTGTACCAGGAATTGATTGATCGCGGTAGGAACTTTAAAATCAAACTCCACAGAAGCAGAAGTCACCTCGTCATCCGTTGCCCAATAAGAATCTTTATTTCCATCGATTAAATGAGCAGCAGCAAAATCTTTCCCCCTCACATTCGAAGCCCTGACCTCTGCTTGTTGTGCTAAGTTTTCTTTGAAGTTATTCTGTAAGATCTTTGCAACTTCCATTAGGACAGCAGAATCGGTCGGGTGAACCAACCCACGTTTGTCGATCGGAATATTCAAATTCCAGGTAGCATTACGACCGACCGAATGATAATACACATCGAGTAACTGATCGACAGTCTTCACCTGATCATCTTGCTCTTCATGATAGAACCAACCCGGACGAATAGAAACATTCACTTCTGCCGGCACCCAATACGAACCATCTTCATGTCCATTCTGTAACTGCTGATAATGAGGCCATCCCGGCCAAACTTCTTCTCTTCGAAGCGTGCTCCAATTTGTCTCGCCTACCCATCCGGCCTCGTTTCCACACCAACGGACATCAGGACCTGCATCACTAAAAATTACGGCATCCGGCTGTAATTTTTTTACCAATTGATTGGTACCGGGCCAGTCATAATAGGTCTTACGATCTACGCTACGCGTCTCATCCGCCCCGCCATAATAACCGGAACCACCATTTGCACCATCAAACCAGACTTCAAAAATATCTCCGTAATTCGTCAACAGCTCATTCAGTTGATTTCTGAAATAAGTGATATAAGCTTCCGTTCCATATTCTTTATGATTTCTATCCCAGGGAGAAAGGTAAATACCCAACTTCAATCCATATTCTTTACAGGCGTCAGCCAGTTCACGCACTAAATCCCCATTACCATTCCTCCACGGAGATTGTTTCACGCTATAATCCGTATAAGCCGAAGGCCACAAACAAAAACCATCATGATGTTTTGCCGTCAGAATAACCCCTTTCATTCCAGCGTCCTTAAATAACCGACACCACTGCCTGCAATCCAGTTCCGACGGATTAAATAATTGGGGATCTTTATCGCCATATCCCCATTCCATATCGGTAAACGTATTCATACTGAAATGAATAAAAGCATAACGTTCCAGTTCCTGCCATTTAAGTTGGGCTTCCGTCGGAACAGGTCCGCATGCCTCCGGCGCTTTCGGACGTTCACAACCTGTTAAATTAAACAATGCGATCAAAACCAATAATAAACAATCTTTTTTCATCTTCTATTTATTTTATCAATCTGTTCATTCTACCATAAATAAAGCTCCGCTCCCTCCCTGCAAATCCACTTGAAAATAGGTCGTATCATCTTCTTTGCCTATAGCCTCCAGTGGTTCTTTTTTACCTGTCTCCGGATTTATCCAACAACAGCCTGTGGCACCGGCTTCAGCTAAGTCTATACCCAACCGGACACGCTGAGTCAAAGGAGCAGCCTCTTCCTCCAACTTCGAAGCATACCCGTTGGTGACCATGAAAAACGTCTTTTCGCCTTCCTTGAAGAAGCCCGGGTCGCCCTGCTCTTCCTTCGGTATGACATCAAAGAAACCTACATACAAATCGGCACCTTCCTCCGGCTCCGACACGATCCTGCCCTCAGCCTTTTTTAAGAACGAAGCCTCCGGATTAAGAACGGAAATCATCCCCGGTTTGCCTTCCGTATATTTGGTGGTACCCGGCACATAACGGACATCGGTTGTTTTCAAACGCACCAAATAATCGCCAATATGCAGACTCTCGCGATTGCAACGGTTCACCCAATCCATGTGTTTGGTCGGATGCCCGGGCATCCCCTGTTCCAGCAACAGTGACCAGTCGGTCGGTGCCGTTTGTCCGCCATAACCATCCCCTTGTAAAAAGCGGAACCAGTTCAGCCACTTCCCGCCAAACGTCCAGGTCATATAATAATACAGGCGCAATTGCGACTCGGTCAGTTTATAGGTTCCTTCGTTGACATACCCTTGCGAATATTGCCCGAACGCCATATAATCTTTCTTGTTGCCTTCCCATCCCCCTAACGCCAAATCACGGTATTCGGCCAGATGCCCGGCCATGTCTTTGGCTCCGATATAATTATCCTTATCCCATGTATGGAAATAATACCAATCGTAGGTCAACAAATCCGGCTTGGCAAGTTTGATGTAAGTCAACAGATTTTCCCGAGTCCACTGATTGGGATATTGATTATTATGAACCAAGACATCCGGATACAAACGACGTGCCACATCATACCACTCTTTCAAAAACTTCGCCACCTCAAACGAGTAGTGTTCTTCGTCCCCGAAACAGATCGTAGTCAGGTTATTCAAATACTTTAACTGGTCTTCCGAAAGGAATCCGTTCTTCTTTTCATAATCTGTCGGCCCTTTCTTCAACTGATCGGCATGAGGCGCTTTCGCTATTGCCCACTGGCTATCGGGAAATTCCTTGAAATAAGAGGTATTAATCAAGGGCGGTCCATAGAAAGTAGGCCCGGTAAACCCCGTCAGCTTCCAATCCGGAATCGACAGGTTATAGGCAGGTTGCCCGGCCTTTCTACCCAATTCATAATTATCGGTAGCCACCCAACACTGCAACTGTAACCCATGTTTGATCAACATACGGTTTGCACGATATGGTTCCGGTTCAACCACTTCTATTCCCGGTTCGTCCGTTCCCGGTTCCTCTTTTATCGGATCGTTATCGTCCGAACAAGACAGCATGAACAATGCTGCCAGTAACATCCAATGTTTCTTCATACACTTTCTATTTGATTACTGAATATATTTTTATTTTAAATAATGAATCAACAAAAAAGGATTACCCTCTTCATCTACCGAATCAAACTTTTCCCGTAACCGCTTGACCTGTTCCGGATACTTCGCCTCAAAATCATTATATTCATTCCGCCCCACCCAAAGATCTTTCAAATACCAGGCAGGCACCAACGAATAAATAGCTGTAGCGTCCATCCCGATCACCTCACCGAAACTGATCAAATACTCATCCGTATAAGTATCCAAAGAAACGACACGGCTTTTACCCTCCTTTTTGTCGTAAACGCCCATGACCTGTTGCCCGTCAAGGATGAAAGGAGCCAACAAGTAATGTTCCGTTTCCTGAAACCCTCTGAAACCAACCACATATTTACAGACCGGATTACTCCTCCGCAGTTCTTCGTATGGTTGAGCATCTTTGGCATCTTCGGGCCAACTCCTGTCGCCCAAATCAAACCGATATTTAGGGAAGAAACTGCCATCCGCTTCATCCATTTGATAAACCGTATAGTCCAATGCTTTCGTATAATAAAAATCCGATTGAAAGGAAGAAAACGGATATCGGCTGCCCAAGTCGAAACTATTCCATGAGGCGGGAATCATGAAAGTCTTCTGCTTCGTCTCCATCTTTTCAGACAGAACCCACACGTTATACGGATTTTCACAATCCTGGATATAATTTCCCATATACCCGACATAACGATCTTTGAACTGTGTAAGCCGAGTAAAAGCCTTAGGGGTACCGATCACTTTCCGAAGCTGTTTACCATCCAAATCAAACTTCATGATTTTCCGGTCGATCCGTGTAGCCACATTCAAACTGGCATCTGTCGGATCGATATATAAATCAGCCAATTGCAAATACTCATCCGGTCCTTGCCCATACTTTGAAATCTTATTGATATACTTTCCGGAAAGATCATAAATATAGACAGTGCGTGTCTTATTCGCATCCATCAAATAAATCCGGTCTTTATATCTGACAATCCTGTCTATATCCCCGAAAAGAGCCTCCTCACTATCCAGCCGGACAATCTCCAACCGATCCAATACGCCCCAGTCATGAATACTGGAAAGCTGGTTGCAATCGAGAGCTATAACAGGCAGGTCGGCCTTTTCTTTTTTATGGCTGCAACCACCCAGTATGCAGAACACCAAACCTAATACAAGACTTTTTCTCATGACAAACTACTGAAATGCTCTATATGTTGAAAAAACTTCATCCCTATATTCCTCCTATTTTTATAATTCTCGTTCACTTAAAAAGTTTCCCATAATCCAACACCCCTATCACCGGATTACTATCCTCTGTCAACCGACCATATAATTCATGGAACTCTGGATGGTTGTTGTCTTTTAAATCCTCTTTGATAAATTCCATATCCCCCACTGAAAGACAACGGGTCAAAGATGTATTAGTCGTTGAGGTAGCTCCAAAAGAGAACGTAGATAAAATAGTAGCTTTCTCCGGCCGTAGCATGCGTTTTTCACCTTGTTCCCAATCTACAAACAAGGTCATATCTTTACTTGGATATTCCAAACACCAATAACGGTCGGTTGCATATAATTCTTGTACCCCCATAGAATATCCATCCTCACGTGCCAAACGAATCCCGACAGCTGTCGCACAATCGTGTGGCGTTTTCTCCATCAATGCCTCTGCCGTAATATGTTTTAGGCCCCCTTCAACAAGGAAAGCCGGTTGCAAACGGTTTTCTTTCCATTGATATATCGTGTCAGAATTCATTGCCAACGCAAGAGAACTTGTTCCCGCATTATGTGCCAACAACATGGAATTGCTGCACCCATCCTCGCCTAATATCCGGAACGGAATCTGATAAGAGATTAAAGAAAAATCCGACTCGTCATAAGCGGCATAATTGTATTTTTCTTGTTTTGAATTAGAAGATAATAACAGGACAGTCTCGCCATTATTCACCGTAACGACTCCCGTACAAACCAAATCGAACTCAAAACGGATCTGGTCTATAAACTTATTATCCAATGTATACCGGAACACTCTGCTACTAGTCAAATCCAATATACCAATATGCCCTTTCGACTCATTCACATAAAACTTGCTCGCATGTGAATATTCTTCCGGTCCCGGTCCTTGTGTTCCTATTCTTCCTACATATTTTCCGTCTGTGTCAAATACCCACAATTTATCTTTATCATCCAGTATAAATATTCTTTCTTCTGTCACTTCTACTCCTAACACATTACCGACCAGACAACTGTCAGTTGTCTCTAACGGTACAAAATGATAAGCATATACAAAATCTTTATAAGCGATTGCATGCTCATCAAAATCGTTTACATGGATCTCTTCTATTGATACATCCGTATCCAAATCCTTATTTTTCTGTTGACAAGCTCCCAACCCCAACAAGAAAAACAAGAAAAACACACGCTGACTAATTATAAATGTGTTCATGGCATTCAATTATTATAAAAAAACATAAGTCACACTCCACGTTGCTGTCAACCGAACAGACGTACGCCTGTCGATCAAACAGAAGCGCCTCTGTCAGTCGAACAGGTGTACGTCTGTCGATCGAACAAATTATTCGATCTCCGGACGGTCGCTACCTCCACCGTTGCCAATGCGCAAAGCATGCTCGTATTCAATCACACGCGGAGACTTCAATAAGGTATTGCTATTGGAATACTGCGTAACAATACGGAGCGTATATGTACCTTCGGCTAATTCTGCCGGCACACGGGCAATCACCGTCTTCGGATCATTCTGTGTCAAGCGACGGGTCACAGCCGTTTCCACGCCTTTCGAATCGATAAAGAATACACCGACACCTTCAGCTTCTCCGGCAACCCGGATCTTTTCGCCGGAGATCAAGATATCGTCACCCGGTGTCATCGAACCGTCGGTCAAGCCGGTAGCCGTATCAGTCACCAAACCGATACGCGCGGTACTGTCTTTCACGCCCAGCACTTCCAAGCCAACTACCGAAAGGGCTTTCCGCAACTCGGCTGAAGGGCTTATACTGACTGAAACCTTATGTTTCTCGGGATTATACTTCTCAGTAGAACTATTCCATACTCCCCCCACACTCGGAGTATATTGGGCAACCCCGGTCAATACGCTGGTACCGTTTTGCAACAATTCACGGATAATGCGGTCGTGCTGGTTGATGACAGACAATAAAGTATCATACTTTATCTCAGAACCTTCCTCGATAATCTGTTTCGCGATGTCTTCGTTGCGTGATGTTTTCCCTACAGTAGATACTTCTGCTGTGTAATCGTTCTCTACGTCTTTGGTAAGCAGGTTCAAGTTCAACCATACTTTCCAGAATTTTGTGAATGCACTCATGATATTATAATTTAAATTAAACGCAACCATAAAGTTACGCTGGTTATATTTTCATTTGAATTTTCTTATTACCACCAAATCATTTCGCCTTTATTCAAGGTAAAACATCGCCCTACGAATTTCTTGTCTTTGTCTGCCAAATACAGCAAGGCATTTTGAGGAACTTCCGGGAAAATAATATGATTATTAGTTGCAATTTCAGTGCCGATATATTGCCATTGGTTAGCATTCCAATAAAAAAGAGAATAAGCAGCGCCATTAACAGGCCTTTTACGTGCTTCGCCGGAATACAAGCGGTCGAAAATATCTTTCGGTAATCGATCTTTGTTGGCCACAGCAGTTGACATTTCGGTCATTAAAGGTAATAGATAAGATACTACACATCTTTCCGTCGAATCATCCGCAGTCAAAAATCTTTTTTCACCTACCCTATCCACTATGAAAGGGTGATCAATCGGATATATATTTCCTTTTCGATAGACAACCGGCATGTAGAGCATTTCATTCTTCACATCTTTAAAAGTCGCTATCCTATTTTGATACGTATCAGTATAGGCTGTGGCCGTCCAATCATCCGAATAGACAGCAAGATAAACTGATTCTTCCACAGGAACCGTGTCTGCAACCTCTATCTCCACATCCGATACAGGCAGATATTCAGTCGTCACATCCATCATTCGACAGTCTGATAAAAAAGGTGGCAAATCATCCATTGAAATATGCCCTATCAACTGTTTTAACTTTTTATTAGCAGAGAATGTTTTTCTATACACTTTTCCCGGATAACGGGCAGGATTCATCCTTTCGGGGTTTTCAAAGTTATAAATCCGGAAAGGGTCGTATGCATATACCCCTTTTTCACGTCCCATAAACGGAATCATCTTCCCTTCTATATAAACCACATTCCATGAATGCCCACCGGTCGTATTTCCCCAACAAGGACTAAAATCAATCGTACAAGGATAACCTAACGTCCTTAACGGATACAACACGGACTTTGCCATGTGGTAGCAATCGCCTTTCGTCAATGTGTCCAAATAACTCCACGACAAATAGCGGGCTGGTATCTCTCCGTAATTAAAAGAAAAATCCTTACTCAGTAACGAGTTAATCGTATCACACACTTCCACTACATCCAAAGTGTTCAGAAACGAAAATTTATCCAAACATCTCTCCCTCCAATTTTCCAACGGTTCGTCTTCTATGACAGGTGGAAGCAAATATTCTTCAAACAAGCTAAATGGAATATAAGAAGTTTCCAGCCGTTTCTTATAAGTACTTACTGCCCTTTCAATGTCTTGAATTAAAAAAGATTTATCGATTGTCAAACATTCCAATTTTTCAGGAGGCAACTGTTCCTGCAAATGCAAATAGGCATAAAGACACAAAGAATTTCCGGAACTACGAAAATAAGCTTCGATTTCCTTATCATTTGTCTTCACGCATCCGGCGAAAACAAATGCTAGCACCCAAAACAAATATTTTATTTGCATATCTCCAAGCTTTATAGTTTTTTACCTATTCGACCATATCGAAGCCGTTTTGTTTCAGAATCAACCGAATAGCAAACAAACAACGACTTACCCACAATGAAATCTTCGGGCAATAATCCCCAATGGCGAGAGTCATTCGAATTCATCCAATTATCACCCAGCATAAAATAGTAGTTCTTCTTGAACACATAATAATCCAATTTTCTTCCATTGAGAAAAAAGGTCGAATCCTTATATTCCAAATCCATCCTCGTTTCATAATCCATACACCGCCAATACAACATATAATTATCTTTATTTAAAGGTATGGTATCTCCTTGCTTAGGTATATAAACTGTCTTTCGCGAACCAAGTTTACTATCCACATCCCATTTTCCATCCTCCATCGAAAGAGCATCTCCTGGAAGTCCCACACATCGTTTTATATAATAATTGCCTGTATTGTATATCATCCTCCAACCATTATCTACAAAAGGGAAATTGAACACAACCAAATCATTTCGCCGGATAGCCGACAACGAGAAAATCCGTTTTACCGAAACCGTATCCCGATCGGTATGCGCCAATCTCCAACCGGGGATGAACTGGCACGAAACGACATAGTCGCCTTTCAACACCGTCGGCATCATCGATTCCGACACGACATGCGAGAAAACAAACACCGAAGAACCTGCAAACAAAAAGACATTTGCCAACAAGAATACGATTCCTCCTATCATATATAAAGTCCTACGCTTCATCATTATAAGGATTTATGTTCTTTTATCAATTTCTCCATCTCCTGTTGTATATTGAAAGCCAACTCCGACTGGATGCGAACTTCTTTATTCACTATATGTTCTGCCCATTGAAGAGCTTGCTCTTTTTTTTCATATTGAAGGTATAAACGGGCTAGAAAATAACAAGGCAGAAGACGTTCGGGTACCAAATAATGGCCATTCAAAAAACTATCTTCCGCTCGTTTGAAATCATCCAAGCTTTGATAATTCATTCCGGCTAATATATAGGGGCGTAAATCACAACAATACGATTGCAGCTGATGGATCGCACAATTAGCTTCAAAGTATCTTTTTTCAACAATCAAGGCATCTATATAATTGGTCAAATACAAACGCTGATCGCGCAAATAACGATAACCTTGTTTAAATTCGTTTGTATAAACAGCTTTATTCCATACTTTCAATGCTTCATAATGCGCTAACCTGTTTCCAAACAAAAGGATAGACAGGCAGAAAAGCAACAACATAGTCGTTTTAGCCACCCAAAGATTCGGGCATCTCAGCGTTATCCCCGCCTTCTCGGATTGTACTGATAATAAAAAAGCAAATACGATCAAAAAAGGTAACAACCTGAGCGGATAAGAAAACAAAGAAAATATAAACAATACGATCAATGAACCGGTAACTCCTTTATGGGTATAGCGACTGTTCCGCAAAGCCATATAAAAAATAGCGATAAGGAATAAAATCCCTCCAATGCCTAACTCCACCCCTATATGGATAAATTCATTGAACGCATATTCCGGACAATCTGCCAACTTTTCATCCAAGGGGAATATGCCCGGTGTGGTAAAACAGGCAATCTGTTTCAATCCGTATGCTGCCGAAAAATTCCCCAAACCGACACCGGTAAAAAAGTGTTCTGCCAATACCTGGAGAGATACGAACCAAACCTGAAAACGCCCGAACACCGAGTTACTTTTCAATATAAACAAGAAATAAATAACAATAGCAAAAGTGATAAAACATAGAATAACCCAAACAATCTTTTGCCAGTTTTTTATCTGCTTCATTTTTTCAAGCCATCCATAATGCGATACAACGACATAAAGAGTTCCACAAAAAGAAGCAATCCATGCCGTCCTACTCATAGAAGCAGGCAAAGCGGCAACAAACAGCAAAAGCAAAAAAACCAATAAGCCTTTAATCCTTTGTTTCTCCTCATTCAAAAAAGCATATACTGCCAACGGAACACAAATGGCCAAAAAACCACCAAAAGGCCCCGGATTCAAAAAACTTCCAGTGATTAAAAAGTTAGCATGATAAGAAGGCAAAAGCCTATATATTTGAAGTATTCCCCAAACGGCCTCTATGCCGCCCACTCCCAATAAGGTAAACAAGACCGGACGTGCCGACAATCTTTTCACAGCAAAAACATATCGGAAACAGATATAATAAACATATAGCAAAATCGACAAGCACAAATACGTTTCAGAGATGGATGTCGATAAATAATAATTGACAGCCAAATAAGAGATAAAAAAGAAAAGGATTATATCCAATACAGATACACGAAACAGTTTGACTTCACCTTTCCGGAACAAAAAGTCCAAAACGGTAAACAACAAAATCACAAATACAGTCAAATAAAACCAACCGTACCGGTAATAGATTGCACCATACGCCCACTGGTTGTTGACAACAACTACAGCCAACAAAGGAGCAATAAGGGCTATCGTATATAAGTATTTCCAAATAATACCTTTCATATTTTTACATTTTAAGGAAATCGATACTCCTGTTTCAAAAAGTCTTTATCGCAACAATTTCCCTTTGAATATTCATAATGCGGGTAACGAAGCGAAGCCCCCTTAGGAATGGTGGAACGTATCACCACCATCCGACCGTTCGGAAGCAATAAGGAATCCCCCTTTTCCAATTGCACATCCGTTTTATAGTCCGCCCATATTTCTACAGCATCACGAATAAAAAAAGTTGTATCGCACAACTCCACATCGCTTTCAAACGTGGCTGTATTACGTATATAGCTGACAAAATTGTCCCAATACATTTCATTCATACCAATGATGTCGTCCGGATACATTGCAAACAAGAAAGGATATTTTTCGCCTTTCTTATAGACTAATGTATATGGAGTTTCTGTCTGCGGATATTCTTCAGAATAAAGTTCGTCCGCTTTAATCGGGACAATCCTGCATCTCTTCGGCATAGCCGCAGCGATATCCGGATGGTCGCTTTCACCTATCTGAAACAAGATGACATTATCACTTCCGGCTCTTTTTATCAATTCGTTCAACCAATTAAAGAACTTCACTAAACAAGTCGAACATATATTCACGTCGTACCTCACCAAAATATAGCTGTCTTTGGGTTGAGAAGCAAGAAAGGACGAAATTCGTTGATTCATAACTAGCGGCTTATAGGTTGCCTCCTGATTCTTCCGCAGGATATAACCGAGATAATGGTTGATTTCTTCATAATTGGCATTCGAAACCACCAGATCAGAATTTTTCCTTTCCAAGCGAGTAAGGCGAATCTGCTGATAAACAGTTTTGTACAACAAATAACCGTTTAACAGGACAAACAGAACGAGCAAGGCTGATATAACTGTATTTTTCATTTGAATCGACTCAAAAGTTTATCGTAATCGTACAACACCAATACCGGGTTGTCTTCCTCTTTCAGATTTTTATATAACTCTGGTACTTCCGGATGGTTGGTGGAACGAATTTCTTTCTCTGCCACAAAAAACATTTCTGTTGAGAGACAACGGATTAAATATTTCTCATCAGTACAACGCAATTCATTGTAAATATGCAACAATGGATTATTGCTTTCCAACAGCCTATATAAATATCCCTTATTCTTATGCCTGTTCCAAAATATGTAATCGCAATAGCCTAGTCCGAAATATTCCAAACAAAGATGATTATCAGTAGAAAACCCACGTCCTACCCCCATGGAATAACCATTCTTGTTCAACTTCTTCTGAGCTTCATCTATAAATTTGTACGGAGCATATTCTTTTACAATTTCAGATGTAGGATGTTTTAAACCGCTTTCTAATACAAATCGAGGGGAAATTGTTCCGTTTTCATATTTATAAATCGTGTCATTGCAATACGATATAATGTAATGTTCCTTTCCTGCATTATTATTTTTAGGGAAAGGAAAACTTTCATTCTTTTCACCTAAAGCAGGCCAAGGGAATAGAGTTACTTTTTCAGTCAATGTTTCCTCATCCACACACAAATATTGATATGGAGCAAATTTCTGACCATTACTACATTCTAACAATAAAGTATTTTTATCCATAAGATAACAGTTTCCTGAGAACAATGATCTTGACCTCAACTCTAACGACAAGCGATCCAAATAATTTCCTTCCAAATCATAACGGACCACTTTTCTCGTTGCCAAAGAAATCATAGAAATATATTGTTTTTTCGGATGGATATAAAACATATGTGCTCCTATATACTCTTCGGGACCAGGTCCTTTTTGTCCGATCTTTCTTACAAATTTACCATACTCATCAAACACAAACAGGTTTTCTTTTGCATCCAAAATGTAAGTACATCCCTTATGCCTTTGTATTTGTTCTATTTTATCAATCAAACAATCTTCTGTCGTTTCCAATCGCACAAAATGAATGGAGTTAACCACATCCTCCTCCGTTATTTTTTCAATATCACCCTCTTTGATACTGATGTATTGCAAATCACCAATATCTACCCCGGTTTTCATTTTTCCTGTACAGGAAACCAAGAAAGAAAAAACAACAAATAATAACAATGTCATTTTCATTTGCATTTCTATTAAAAAAGATTATACCTATAGCATAATCAATTTAGTGGAATAGAGTTTATATAGAATACGACACAAGTACACTGATTTACATACATTTAAATCTTATTCCATATAATATCTAAATTTACCTCTAAGAGCCTGTTTTAATTTTCCAGAAATAATTTTATATAGGCTTTATCGACCTGTTTTAATTTTCTTTTCGGCCTATTTTCCCGTTTTTATTCGTCACATAGCCCGCTATGCTTCTCATAAAAACTGAGAAATATCCTCGAAAACAAATCTCAAAACAGTGTCGAGCAAAATTTAAACAGGCTCTAAAACTTTCTACATTTATATTAAATTGTCATGGGAATAGAACATCACTTTGCATATGAGCTTTCTCACAACAATTATATTGATCCGGATTACATACAGGTACACGCACTGTCACTTCACCTTCTACAGAACCACCTATATTCACACTAAACTTAACTTCCCCATTTATAGTGATCTGTCCTTTAACAGTTGTTACATAATCATAGTCTTCTACAGCATACCTTCGATATTTATAAATATCACAATTAGCTACATCATCTCCAGACATACTTGCTTGCGTCTTTTCAACATTCAATAGATCTTTTCTACCATCCTGTACCACAAAAAACACATTAACACCAGCCAAAACAACAGCCGCCATCAAACCTATCGAATACATTACATTTTCATATGTAAATAAATTGCGCTCCCTATCTCAAGAGAGCCGTTTAAACCATTAATAAATTGATTTTTTTAGAGTTCAGACAAAACAAAAGAGAGCACTTGTATAGATACAAATGCGGTTGGCTATTATCTTTGGGCATTTTATAATTTTACAACAGCTAAGAAAAAAAATTTCATACACGCGTTAAAGGACTCGCAGTCTTGACCGCTTAGCAGTTGAGATCAGTTTCATGAGCGACCTCTTGCTGTTTCTTACGACAACAAGCCAGTAAAAATCGACCTTCTCTATGTTTTTAACCTACTTCTGGGATTGGACCATCATCACGGCTGATTTTAACTTTATAGCCAAGTGCTTCCAGCTCTTTCTTCAAGTAATTTTTCCGTTTCTGCTCCATCCTTTGGTTGAGATATTCCGCACCGAGTTCCTTATACTCACAAGCCTCTTTCAGTACATGCCATACCGATTTCAGGATCGAGTGTCCTACTGCTACTAAAGCCCTCTTTTTCCCTCGACGGGCGGCTAAACGGTGATAACGTGCACTGTAAAAGGTGTTCTTGGTACGGGTGGCTGCCCACGCAGCCTCCGTGATTACGGCTTTCAACTGTTTGTTGCCATGGGTGGTTCTACCACTTTTTTTTTACCTGCGCTCTCGTTATTGCCTGGACAGACACCGGCCCACGAAGCCAGGTGCTTTTCGGTTGGAAAGGCTTCCATATCCACACCTATCTCTGCTATCAGGTCTTCAACCGTTTTCCGGCTAAGTCCGGGGATCTTCTGCAAGAGTTCCATCACATTCTCATAAGGAGATAAAACCTCTTTTATACGGCAGGTAAGGTCAGCTATGATGGCTTTCGTCTGTTCCATATCTTTACGGATGGTCTGCAACATATAGATGTGATGCGGTTCTATAAAGCCTTCACAAGCCTGATAAAGAAGTTCCGGACTGGCTTCAAGTTTTTTATGATAGATGCAAGTTATGTCATCCATTGTTACATGACCCTTATCGATCAACATATCTATCAGCTTGTTCGCCACGACTCCGTCCAGGCTGCACACCACGCTGGAAAGTTTGATGTTACAATCTTCCAGGATACGAACAATACGGTTTTTCTCAGAAGATACATGCTGGATCAACTTGTTACGGTAACGGGTTAAATCACGAAGCTCACGTTGTTCACGCTCCGGGATATAACTCGGTTTCAACAAACCTGCTAAAAGCAGTTTGCAAATCCAGGCACTATCCTTTTTATCCGTTTTGTGCCCGGGAACATACTTGATGTGCCGTGCGTTCACGATCCAGACTTTCATATCTGGACATTCAAGAATCTTATAAACCGGCTTCCAGTAAACACCGGTACTTTCCATGGCTACATGCGTAATGCCACTGGATAATAACCATTCTTTTAATTCTGTCAAAGAACTACTGAAGGTCTTGTAACTGCGGGTTTCAGTTTTGAGACCTTCGCCACTTATCGTAGCAACTACCATGTCCTTGTGGACATCTATTCCACAACCCCGGAGGATGACTTGTTCAAAAGGTACTGTTTTCATTGCATTCGTTTTTTCGAGTGAATGACACTAAAGTAAACAATACCCCCCTATTTACATTCTCTTGGACGAAATTTATTTCATGGATGTTTCATGATTACACCATTTTTAAATTTAACAATTTATTATTGATAAGAGACAGGAGGATAATTTTCCTCCTGCCATCCTTTTGAATTTATTTACCAACCCGAAGTCTGTTCAATATTCGGATTTGAGTTCAATTCATCTTGCGGGAGAGGCCATGCATCGTATTTCGGGAATGTACATGTACGGTTTTCCAATCTCACATAATTGTTTGTCTTTGGGTTATAAGCGCCTAAAGCCGGACCATTCATGGTTTCGTTGCCAATACCCCAACGACGAATATCCCAATAACGCTTACCCTCAAATGTAAATTCGACACGGCGTTCACGACGATACAGTTCACGCACTTTTTCCTGCGTATTGTAAACCGCCTTGTTCATATTCGGCATACCGGCACGGTTACGAATCATATTGATGTATTTTTCAACATCTGCATTCTGCCATTCACCGGTTTCAACCAAACATTCTACATAGTCGAGCAATACTTCGGCATAACGATAGTAAGGATAGATCAAAGAACCACCGGAAGGGTGGGAACGATCTTCTTCATCCAAGAATTTCTTTAAAATATATCCTGTTTTTACTGCACCAACTGTACCCACATTGTTTGCTCCACCATCTTCAAACGGCTTATATTCGAAACCAGAGATAGAAGTATTATCATTCGGCACGATAACAGTTGCATACAAACGTGGGTCACGAGGTTTGCATAACGGGTCGTGTTCAAACTTCGTGCGTTCGTCTGCAGGCAGATCTTTCAAAGCGACGCCTTCGGCTGTTTCATACTCGTCAACCAACGATTTCAACACGCCGGCAGCTCCCTGACCACTCAAACTCTGAGGAGCGTTACGGAACCAGGCTTCTGAAGCACCACTACCTTTGTAGATGATGAATTCCTTATTCTTATGACCGACATAAGTAAACATACCACTATAATGTCTTCCGACATCATCCTTACTCATATCCGGATCATAATACAATTCATATCCCATACCTCCACTTTTGGCTTCCTCATTAAGTGTAAAGAACTTTTTACAAGCCTCTTTCGCCACATCATATCTTTTAAACTGAAGATTCGCATCAATCTTCAACATCAAAGCATATGAGCGGCACATACGAGAACGTCGACTGTCATCAAATACCCAAGGGAATACATCTTTGTCAGTGATAGCGATAACCTCATCCAAATCTTTATTGATGAAATCGAGTACCTCGTCCACGCTGTTTCTTCCCTTATAGATCTCAGTACCGTTCAACGATTTGTCTACAATTGGAATACCATCGTGATACCCATAATACATCAACAGACGCATGTGATGCCAAGCCCGCCATGTCTTAGCTTCCGCTATCATACGTTCGCGCTCTTTTTCATCAATGAAATATGCGCTATTTACATGCTCCAAAAAGCGGTTACAACGACGGATACGCTTATAGAAATCAGACCAAAAATCACTCATATAACCACCGGTTGTAGCTGTAGCAGTACCATTTCCTATTTGAGCGATCTCTCCTTTGAAGTTTCCTGCCCAATGCATATTGTCCGTCATACCTTCCATGTGCATCAAAGCCATATAAGGAGGATCGTAATAATAAGAACCACCGGGCCAGACACTACACGCACCTAAAGCACTGTTACATTCATCTTGCGTTTTCCAGAAATCCTCATCCGTGATTCCTGTCGGGTGGTCGTTTGTCAGAAAGTCTTCACAACCACAAAGTAAAAAAGAGGAGGCTAACACAGCCAACATCTTTTTATTTAATACATTATTTAATTTCATGACGTATATTCCTGTTTTAGAAGTTCAAATTAAGACCAAAAGAATACGTTTTCACCATTGGGTAAGAACTCATCTGCCCCTTTCCTTCCGGGTCGATCAAATCGTCCTCTGCAAAAGTGAACGGGTTTTGCGCATTGACATACACACGGATACTCTGGATACCCATCTTCTTCAAAGCCAACTGGTCGAATGTATAACCCAATTGGATATACTTGATACGACAATAGCTTGAATTGAAACGCCAGAAATCGGATTGGTGGTGGTTGTTGCCGTAGGAAGCATTCGGAGCCAAACGCGGATAACGTGCACCGGTATTGGTCGGTGTCCAATAATCCGTCTGGGCAGTGATTGGTGTCAAACCATCCCCTGTAATATCCAATCCATATGAGAACGGAGCTGTATAATAAGATTCCGAGCCGCTTACGCCCTGGAACAAGGTTTCAAAACTCCACTTCTTCCAATTCAACGAAATGTTGGCAAAATAGTTCAACTTCGGTTGGTCGTCACCACGGATTACACGGTCATCTGCTGTAATAGATCCATCCTTGTTGGTATCGATATAATGGATATCACCCGGCTGTTGCCCGTCATAGATAACCACTCCATCCTTCGGAATCCAATTTCCGCTGGCATCTTTCGTGAAGTCACTTTCCTGCAACAATCCATCGGAAGGATAAACATAATAGCTGTTCAAAGCATATCCTTCTGTATGGATACGGGTACCGTTGTCATACGGGCCACCAAACAAATCTTCGATTTCATTTTCATTATGGCTCAGACCGCCATGGATGTTAAATGAGAAATCTTTCGTCAATTGCTTTCCGTAATTTACATCCAACTCCCAACCACGGTTTCTCAGTTTACCGGAGTTTAGTAGAACTCTCTTGTCACTACCCAAAAACGTACCACCAATAAAAGATGTTGGCGGTGCAAGAATCAAATCGGTAGTCAACTTGTTGTAATAGTCGAACGTGATGTCCAAATCTTTAAACAAAGTCATATCGAAACCGACATCCAACATACGAACCGTTTCCCAAGTCAGATCCGGATTACCGAATACCGTTTCAGTACCGTCACCTGAACTAATCAAGTTCTGGTATTTGTACAAGCCTATGTTTTCATTACCCAACATACCATAAGATCCCCTAATCTTCATGTGGTTGACAAATGACAAATTCTTCATGAAGTTTTCCTCCGACACGTTCCAACCGGCACCGATAAAGGGGAACACACCATATTTATGCCCTTTTCCGAAACGAGAAGATCCATCACGACGAACCGTACCTTCCAACAAATAACGGTCGTTGAATGTATAGTTGGCCTTGGCAAACAAAGAAACCATTGACCACTGGTCCCAGTCTCCACTATTGGTTAGCTCTTGGTTATAACCACCCAATACGAATAAACGATGTTTATCCTTTTCAAACGTGTATTCAGCCGTACCACCTAAATAGTAATAAGAACTACGGTCTTTAGAAGCATTGTTGATAGCACCCCATGTTTGCAAGAACACATCCGTCTCGTAATCGAAGAAGTTATAAGCACGGCGTTTTTCTGTTTTGGCCGTACTGCTGACACGATAAGAATATTGTCCACGGACGATCAACTTCGGAATGATTTCCCAACGAGGAGCGATATTGATGCTTACGTTGTCCTCCAGGGCTTTGAATTCACCACCCTGTTCAATCATAGCCGCCGGGTTACGCTGCTCCGGTCGGTTACCATAAAAGACAACATCGCGCCCCTCTTTCATCGGATAAACTGACATGACATTAGACGGCGTGCGATAAATAAACTCCAGAATCTTGCTGGCATGTTCATCACCACGGTACATCGGTTCATACCGATTCGTACGGTACGCATTGAAGTCCATGTTTACCGACAGATTATCCAACAAGTTGACCGACGTATTGGCACGAATATTCAAACGGTCTGATTTTGCTTTTTCTATCAAACCTTGGTTCTTCAACCAGTTAACATTCAAAGCAAAACGGGCTAAGTTACTACCGCCGGATATACCGACAGAGTGGTTTTGGATGAAACCGTTCTTAAACATATAATCCGCCCAGTCCATATTCGGATACTTGATCGGATCTGTTTGGTTACGAGTAGCATCGATAGCCTCTTGTGAATAAGTCGGGTCGCCACCAATATTTTGCTGTGCAATATTGGTCATTTCCATAAAAGTAGCGCCATCTACAAATTTGGGCAAATAAGTAGCTTTTTGAACACCGACATATCCATTATAGCTAACATTTACCTTACCCGGCATACCACGTTTGGTCTTTACCACGATGACACCATTGGCTGCACGAGCACCATACATGGCGGCAGCAGCAGCGTCCTTCAAGACGGTCATACTCTCAATGGTATTCGGGTCAAGATTATTCATATCCATCGGGATACCATCCACCAACACCAACGGGTCGTTGTTTGTGTTAAGAGAAGAGATACCACGAATCTTGATCACGGCATTGTCGGCACCCGGAAGACCTGTGCTTTGCGATACATTTAAACCGGTGATACCTCCCTGTAAGGATTGGGAAATAGAAGTAATGGGCTTCGTTGTCAGATTAGCCGCTACGTTCAATGTAGATACAGCGGAAACGGAATTCAAACGTTTTTCTTCTGACATACCAGTTACGATTACTTCATCCAGTTCTTCTGAGTCGGCCACCATAGCGACAGACAAGTTACTGATTTGACGGGATACAACGTATTCGTAATCTTTAAAGCCAATGTATTTAAACACCAATATATCTCCTCTTTTGGCTTTGATACTGAAATAACCGTTTCCATCGGTAATCGTACCCAATGTTGTACCTTTAATGATTACATTCACACCAGGCAATGACATAGGCGGTTCCACGTTTTCCATGACCTGCCCCTGGATAGTCCATTCACGGTCGTCAGTAATCTCATCAACCCCTAGTTGATTACCCGAGAATGTATTCTCTACTGTAATATCGCCCCCAGCAAATCCAACAGGTGAACCGGCAGCCCATAAACTAGGTCCTCCTCCTATCAAAGCACTGCTTAACGAAACAAATAAAAGCGAACGCTTTAAAACTTTTTGATTAGATAACAGATAAAAACCTGTGTTCTTCATAATGTTATTATTAATAGTTGATTAAATTCATTTTCTGTTTGTAGCAAAGGGTCATAATTTATCCGTAGATTAACAACTGTTCTTATAACCCTGTTTGAACTGTGATAATTTTTACTTTCTCCTAATAGCCCTCCTTTCTTTAATTTAGATTAACATTACTGAGGGCGAAATTACAGTTACCACAAAATTCAATAGGAACAAATCAGATTTAACAGAAGATAATATTGTACTTGAAGGGATAAAAATTGTTTTTTATAGGGATAAGATTGTACCAATCCAATCACAAACAAATGATTAACAACACATTAATAAAATACACAATAATACTATAGTCCTAGGAGAACTATGTTAATATGGGCAAATATAACGTATTTTTATTCATTTTTCTAATAATACCCTATAGTTCTATCTAAAAGACGTGATATAAACATGTTATAGATTGTATATATTATATAACATATATGTACAAATAAACTTTAGGTTATATCTGGAGTAGTTATAAAGAAAAACAAGCCTTTTCCAAGACGACTATCCATAGGAATAAACTTATTGACTGGTCTGAAAAATGAATTTTGATAACATAGTTCTCCTAGTACTAAGGCTCAAAAATTATAAAGATGATACGAATTACAAATTTGATAATATTATCAATCCTTTTCTTTGTTTTCCAGGTAAGCGGAATAAACTTTCCAGACTTTTGGTTTGAACACATAACAATAGCCGATGGATTATCCCAAAACTATATTACAGATATTAAACAGGATAAGGACAGACTCATTTGGATCGGCACTAAAAACGGACTCAATAAATACGATGGCTACAAAATGACCATATACAATCATATACAAAATGATTCGACATCAATTCCTAATAATTACATCTCCTACATATATCAGGACTCTAAAGACAATCTTTGGATCGGAACAAATACAGGCCTATGCAAATACATTTCGGAAAAAAACTGTTTCGAACAATTCAACTTCGAAACCACGGATAGCCCACATTCCAACTACAACATCTCCTCTCTTTTTGAGGACAGAAATAATACTTTATGGATCGGAACAGAAGAAGGGTGTCTGATTTCATTCGACCTAAACACAGAAGGACTCAAAATATATAGAGCTTCTCAGGGAATCAAGGCTATTGAGCAGGACAAAAGTTCTTTACTGATAAGAGGAAGAAATAAGGGTATCATACACTTCGATCCTATCGAAGAAACCTTTTATCAAACTGCAATCGACTCAACATTCAATTCTGAGACAGTCACAACCATTGCTACTGATCCAAAAGGAAATTTTTGGATAGGTACACAAAGTCACGGCTTTTATCTATACGGGAAAAACCTTAACAAACTATCCGGACAGACCATTCTGGACATTCATTTTTATAAAGATACTTTTGCCTTGTTAGGAACCGAAGAAGATGGTCTTGCTTGCTACAATATATATACTGACGAATTTCAATATATAAACAATACACACAAAAATGTAAATCTCAATTCGGAAGGAATCACTTCATTATATGTAGATTCCACACAAACAATATGGATAGGAACGATCAATGGTGGAATAAATAAATTTGATCCGAACCGGAACAGGTTTGTACACTTGTCGCTTTCACCCAAGTATAATACGCCTTCTACTATCCATTGTGTTTTTGCATTGGAGACATTGGATAATCAATCAATATTAGCCGGATTAAATACAAAAGGAGTCTATTCGCTGGATAGCAGAACTTATAAAATTGACAATACTGCTATAAACCAAATAGCCCCTCAACTAAGCGAAACAACAATCAATACCATTCTGAAAGATAGCCGGGGTTTATTGTGGCTGGGCACTTACAAAAAATCGCTAATCATATCCGGTCCCAGAAACTTAACCGAACCAATAAACAAACTAATAGAAAAGAGTTTACCCCCGTCAAGCTCAATCAAATATTTGTATGAAGATTCTCAACACAGAATATGGATAGGAACAGATAACAGCGGACTGTTCTGCTACGATCCCAAATTGCACACTCTTCCCGGGAATACGAAAGAACTAAAAAAATACATTTATCCCAATCTGATAACCTCTGTTATTGAAGACGACAATCACCAGCTCTGGGTAGCAACAAACTGTGGACTATATTTATACGATCCGGAAGAGGATTCTTTTACAAGAAATTTTCTCGCCAACCAAGAACAACCCTATTCACTGGCAAACACTATTATCCCGATCTGCCCAATCCAGGATACGCTTTGGCTTGGAACACGGCAAGGGCTCATCAAATATTCACACAAAGAACAAAAACATCGAATATTTCAGGTGGAAGACGGACTGCCAAGCGAAAGTATCAAAGGCTTATTGCATGACGAACCGAATAATAAACTCTGGATATCGACCGATCGCGGACTCAGTTGCCTGAATCTGTCTTCTTACCAATTCATAAACTTCGGACTAAAAGATGGAATTGTCGGAACTGAATTCAATGATATGAGTTTCGAAAAAGGTACCGACGGAACTTTCTTCTTTGGTTGTGTAGACGGAATATACTGTTTCCGTCCGGATCAAATAAAAATGAATCCTTATGCCCCTGGGGTTATCATTACTCACTACCGGTTATATGATGATTCCCCCCAAAATAAAACAAATGGGGATATATCACGTATCCCTGTCCCTTCAAACAAAGAGATAACAATCCCATTTAAACAGTCTATTTTCAGTATAGACTTCGTTGCACTCAATTATACAAACACACCTAAAAACCAATACGCCTATAAATTAGAAAATTACGACAATAACTGGCACTATGTCGGGACACAACACATGGCAACCTATACGAATTTAAATCCCGGCACTTATCTGTTCCGGGTTAAAGCCTCCAACAACGACGGTGTCTGGAACGAAAAAGGAGCCTCTCTGAAAATAACGATACTTCCTCCCTGGTGGCGAACAACATGGGCTTATTTTATCTATACAATAATAATCGGAGGTATTATTTTTATTTCAATCAGAATTTATACCAATCGGTTGAAAATGCAAAATCAGCTTAACAGGGAACAGTTCGAACGGGCACAACTCGAAAAACTAAACCGATTAAAATCGCAGTTTTTTTCCAATATCACCCACGAATTCAGAACGCCATTAACGCTTATTATCAGCCCTCTGGAAGCCATAAGTAATACTAAAGGCAGAGTTTCCCTCCGGGAGAATTATCTCACTACGATAAAAAATAATGCTTATAAACTATTGGATCTGGTGAACAGGCTTCTGGATTTTTCAAAAGTAGAGTCCGGTTGCTTCACCTTTAATCCGATTAATATAGACATTATATCTTCCATTAAACACGGTGTTGCATACTTCCAGCCTTTAGCCGGAGAGAAAAATATTACACTCATCTTTCATGCCGACAAAGATGATTTTGTCTGCTCTATCGATCCCAATATTATAGAAAAAATACTATACAATTTAATTTCAAACGCCATAAAATATACTCCTGAAAATGGGACAGTAGAAGTTTGTGTTACACTGGAAAAAGGTAATTTATTAAGCCTCTCGGTAAAAGACACAGGGAAAGGAATTCCCGTTAATAAGCAAAAGGTTATATTCGATCGCTTCTACCAGTTAGACAGAGATATACCTAATGGTACCGGTATCGGCCTGTCATTAGTGAAGAGTCTGGTAGAGTTACATCATGGAAGTATCGATATGGAAAGCGAAGTGAATAAAGGTACAATGTTCACCATTCACATCCCTTATAAAAATGCAACAACAAATGAAGTAATAATTATCCCGACAGGTGAGAAGAACAATCGGCCTAATAAAGAAAAAGACCGGGCATATCTAACGAAAATGCTGAACGAACAGGATATTCAGGAAACCAATTCAAGTTTCCCAACCATATTGATAGCAGAAGACAACCATGATCTCCGGGAATTTATTAAGAGTATTCTGAATAATAAGTATAACGTAATAGAAGCGGAAAATGGAGCCATAGCACTGGATATAGCGCGAAAAGACAGTCCGGATATTATTATTTCCGATATTCTGATGCCAGAAATGGATGGAAAGCAACTTTGTGTACAAATCAAACAGGACATACAAACTTGCCACATCCCTTTCATTATGATAACAGCTTTGAGTTCGGAAACCGACCAGATAGAAGGCTTAACAGTCGGTGCTGATGATTATATCACCAAACCGTTCAATCCGGAAATTTTAAAAACAAAAATCAAGAACGTATTAAAAAGTAGGGAGCTTATATCCCGCCGCTATGCAACATTGTCCGCTCTAGAACCGGAAGAATTTGTAACAGAAGATAAAGATGCAACCTTTCTACTGGAAATCATCGAATTCATAAAAGCAAATGTATCCAATCCGGATTTAAAAGTAGATGACCTATCTAAAAATGCAGGCATGAGCCGAAGTCCATTTTTCAAAAAGCTAAAAAATCTTACCGGAAAAACTCCAAACGATTTCATTCGTGACATCCGTTTAAACCAAGCAGCCAAACTTTTATTGAAAAGTGATTTAAACATCACTGAAATTGCTTATCAAACAGGATTCACTTCTCCGAAGTATTTCAGGGAATGTTTCAAAAAACAATTTGGAGAATCCCCCAGCCAATATATTGAAAACAAAAAAAGCCTCCCCGGGAAATAACCTGGGAGACTTTTTCTGATATTGATTTTAAGCTCGTAACTATTCAGCGAACCGTAACCCTTTCAGCTTATCCCATGCACCACGGGTAAAGTCCGGGATTTCGACCGGGGCGCCTCCATTCTTCACGGATGTTTCCGTCAGTTCGGTCAGGCAGGACCATTCGGCTGCATCATATACATCCTGATCCAGCGGCAAACCGTTACGCAGACAGTAAATAAGGCGATAATCCATAATAAAGTCCATACCGCCATGGCCTCCTACTTTCCGGGCTTTTTCTCCGACCTCTTTAGTTATCGGATGTTCATACAAAGCCATGATAGAATCCATTTGCACCTTACTCAGGAATTCGTGTGCTTCAGGCTCCAGCGCAATACCTTCTACGGGATATTTCTGGGCAAAACCTTTCGTTCCGCTAACAACATGATGGCGGTCGTACGGACGTGGACTGGTTACATCATGCTGAATCAGAATAGTCTTTCCTTTCTCCGTCTGAATCAATGTGGTATTCATGTCACCTACTTTATAGGTCTGTTTGGCTTCTTTCGAATCGGCTCCGAAAGTTTCTTTGGCATATTCAGTCATCCCGACCTGTTTAGTGGACATGGATACCAGATAATTCATTTTATCCCCTCTGTGAATATTCATAATCTGACAGATCGGCCCCAATCCATGGGTCGGATACGGATTTCCGGTATGTTCCTCGTTATATTTCAAACGCCACATTCCCTGATAACCGCCCTTTTCACTCGGATAGAAATTCAATGAACGCAAGTCATGGATGTAAGCCCCCTCCCCATGGATCACCTCACCGAATACACCCTGTTGAGCCATATTCAAGGTAGCCATTTCAAAGAAGTCATAACAACAGTTTTCAAGCATCATACAGTGCTTACGAGTCTTTTCTGCCGTATTAACCAACTGCCAGCATTCATCGATCGACATGGCAGCAGGAACTTCTACAGCCACATGTTTGCCATGCTCCATCGCATAAACAGCCATAGGAGTATGTTTCAACCAGTCTGTGCAAATATAAACCAGGTCGATGTCATCCCGTTCACAGATCTTTTTCCAGTCTTCCGAACCGGTATATTCATCGGCAGCGGGTAGTTTTTTATCCGTCAACGTTTTTTGCGCACTTTTCACGTAATCACTATTCAGGTCACAAAGAGCTTTCACCTCTACCCCTTCCAGGAAAGTAGAACGATAAACGGCTCCGCTTCCACGCATACCCAGACCAATATACGCAATACGTACTGTCGGGATAGGATAGCAAGACAAGTTCAAAACATCTACCTGCCCGGCAGGACGTTCTGGAGCTGGTGTCGGAATCATTTTAACCTGCGCCACCGACTGATTACAGGTAAAACCGGCTAATACAGCCAGTAAAAACAATGAATAAACAATTCTTCTCATAAGTATTTTAAATATATAAAGTGCGAATAAGTTAAGAAAAGCGGGCCATCCTTCATACCGGATGGCCCGGAACTAAGGTTAATTAATACCCTGGATTCTGATCGTCTTTCAGAAGCGGGTTCAAGTCCATTGCATTTTGAGGTATAGGCATCAGAAGGATACGGTCGTTCCATCTCTTTTCGATCAGTTTATATCCGTTCGGAGCATATGTAATTCCATTCATAGCCTTCTGCCCATAGGCCGAACCATAACGGCGGATATCATCATAACGATGTCCTTCGCCGGCCAGTTCTATACGGCGTTCATTACGTACAAATTCCAATGCTGCATCTTTTGAAGGCATGGTAGCCGGCACATTCGGCATTCCGCAACGGTCACGCAGATCATTCAATGCAGCTTGCACTTCACCATCCCAACCAGAATTGACAATACGGGCTTCAGCGAAAGTGAGTAACACTTCGGCATAACGGATGACAGGATAATCATCAGAACTGTTATAATCGTTATATGGACTCAATGCCACCATTTTACGATAGCTATATCCGCTCCATGACTCATTTCCGTCCAGTCCGGCTTTAGTCGGATCCCATCTGTAATAGAACGTGCCGCCTTTAAAGTCAGTTTCGTGCCAACCCTTGAACGGGAACTGGATAGAAGCATACAAACGGCTGTCACGGTTACGGAACTCCTGCATATAAGCAAATTTTGTAAGATCCATAGTCGGAACCTTTGCTATATAGGCTGCCTGGTCCAAACCATCCACCTCAGCATTAATCACCTCGAAATTTGTTTTACGAGTTTCCATCGGGATCAACGAACGGACTGTCTTGCCATCAATATCCCAATAGGCATCCACCAGGTCCTGCATCGGTTCGAATGAAGAGTATCCTGATCCCATCTGGCTGGGACGGATATACGTATAACGCGCCCAGTCATTGTTATTATCGTCATTCATGTATTCGCGGGTCTGGATATACTCAGGATTGGAAGGAGAAGCATTGTCATGATGCCAAAGCGCTTCATAGCTGAACAGTCCTTTTGCAAATTTGTCCTTATCGATACCCTTTGCTTCAAAATCAATGAACTGACCTAATTCTTCCGCTTCTTTTCGCTGTGCTTCATTCAAAGACGTCACACGGAACAATGAATGGTGTCCCTCTTTAATAATGGTGTTAGCCGAAGCCTCGGCCTCCGTGTAATTACCGAAATACAGTGCGGCACGTGCACGCAAAGCCAAAGCGGCGGCACGTGTGATACGCCCGGTTTCCTCTGTATAACCACCGTTGTATTTGTCCGGCAGGACAGCAGCGATAGCAGCCAGTTCATCCAGGATAAAAGACTGCACTTTATCGACCGGGTCACGCGGAACGTTCGGAGCATCATATTCCATCACCGTTGTTACGACCGGCACTTTTCCGAATTTAGTTGTCAGATCCAGATAAGCTTGGGCACGGAAAAAACGAGCTTCCGCCTTCATCCTTTCTTTCAGGGTTTCGTCCATTTCACAGTTATCCACCTTCTCCAGGAAGTTGTTTACAATACGAACCGTACTGAAATTATATCCACGGTCTTCCGCCGTACTCAGTTCACTTTGCTGGATAGATTCGTACGGGCCTTCCCAGGGTTTATGGCTATGGGCATTATCCGTACACATCTCATCCCAGATATCAAAACCGTTACCTTGTGCATAACAAGCATTCAAACCGTACCATGCATCTTTCTCCGATGTCCAGAAACTTTCTGCCGATATATCGGATGGCGGAATCACGTCCAAATCACAAGCTGTAAAAGAGGCAGTTATCAAGCCAAACACTGCCCATTTCTTTATATTTAGATTTACCATTACTCTTACTTAATTTTAAATTATTGAATCGATTAAAAAGATACGTTCACGCCGAAAGCAACCGACTTGGTTCCTAACGAACCGATACCACGTCCGGAAGAGGCTTCAGGATCGAAATCTTTCATCACATGATCGGCACGCAATGTAAACAGGTTTTCACCGGTCAGGAAAAATTTCAAAGAAGACATTCCCCATTTGGAAATGAGATTAGACGGAACACGATAGCCCAGAGAAATAGTCTTGATACGGAAATAGTCTGCATCAAACAATTGGTAATCTGAGAAATACTGATTATAATCATCCAGACTGTGTCCGCCATAAATACGGGGATAAACAGCACGCGGATTCGGATTCTCCTCCGTCCAGCGTCCCAGATGGAACTTACGCGGGTTTGAGTTCAACATAAAAGCAGAAACCTGTTCAGATTCAAAACCAGCCATTGTTCCGGATACACCTTGTCCAAAAATAGAAAGCTCGAAGTCTTTATATTGCAGATTCAAATTAATACCATATGTAAAGTCAGGCACATCTTTACCAATAATCGTACGATCTTCTCCGTTAATGGCACTACCCCATTCTACATTCTCGCGTTGCGGAACATACTTGATATCACCGGCTTTCGGTTTACGACCGTAAGTATAATAATGACCGGCATCGATCTCCTCCTGTGTATACAACCCGTCTGTTTTCAATCCGAAGAAAGAACCGATCGACTCGCCTTCACGCAGGATATAACGTATCTTGTCACCTCCATTCTGGATAATATCATCAGATTCACCCATGTCTTTGATCTCATTATGGTTGGTTGCAATATTGGCACTTACCATATAAGAGAAATCACCGAACGATTTGCGATGCGTCAAAGCCAACTCAAAACCACTGTTACGCACCTTGGCAATATTTTGCGAAGGGTTAGACCAGATACCCGTTTCTAACGGCACATTGTAACTCAGTAAGATATCACTGGTATTCTTCACATAGTAATCAGCAGTTAAACTCAGTAGTCCGTTGAAGATATCGAAGTCGACACCTATATCGGTCAAGGCAACCGTTTCCCAACCTAATTTCTCGTTTGCCGGTTTCGATTCCAATACTCCCTTTACCGCTTCATTATCGAAGTTATAATCTGCACCATTATTATACAGCTGGAAATAATCGTAATTACCTACGTTATTAATATTACCCAACGTACCCCATGATGCACGGATTTTCAGGTTATTGATCCAATCGATCTGCTGCATGAAATTTTCCTGGTTGATACGCCATCCGGCAGAGAAAGACGGGAAAATTCCCCAACGGTTATCTTTATGGAAACGGGAGGAAGCATCCGCACGCAGATTTGCTTCAAACAGATAACGATCCAGCAGGCTATAATTCAAACGACCGAAATAAGAAAGGATCTTATATTCTCTCAGCGGCGTACCATACGAATTCTGGTCCGGTTGATCTTTGCTGATCTCTCCACCGGTCGTCATATCTTCCAGATCATCCGTTACAAAATCTTTCCATTTTGCATAAAGACGTTCATATTTATAATGTTCGTACGAGGTACCGGCCAGTATACCGATATTATGTACTTTATTCGACCAGTCGTAGCGGGCTGTCAATGTATACATGGTTCGGTTTTCACTCTGCCAGAACATATTCATTTCATTTGTATACACACCGGTTCCAGGGATTTCAGCACCTGTTTCAAAATTCTTTACATTATCCTGCAAAGCGGTATACCCTCTTGATTTACTTTCCCATCCTTTGAATGCACCTTGTCCGGAGATCACCAAGCCTTTAACAGGTTTAAGATCGAATCCCAGATCGATCATTGTATTATCGGTCTTACCGTCCGACCAATTATTCTTGCTCAGGGCACGCAACGGATTACCGTTCATAAACGACTGGGTAGCCGCTTTTCCTCCGGCAATGGAACCCCATTCACCGTTCGACTGCTGCGCAACCATCGTAGAAGGTACCATCAGGAAATTTCCGATCGAAGCAACTCCATGTTCCGTTTTATTAGTACTACGGATAAACTTCACGCCCGATTTCAATGTCAGCCATTTTGTTACATCGGCAGCCACATTGATATCCAGATTATAACGCTGTGAGCTTTGTCCCGGCATGAACTTATCATCATACAGATACCCCAATCCGGAGAAGAAACGTACTTTATCGCTACCACCGCTAAAGTTCAACGAATGCTGTGTGGTAACCACCGGATTATCGAGCACCAGGTCCGCCCATTTCGTATTCGGATAATAATCCGGTTTCGAACCGTCCCGGAACCATTTGATCTCATCTTCCGAATAAGCGGCATTTTTACCATTGCTTGCATCACGATTATAGAATGCTTCGTTCAACAAGGTTGCATAATCCCATGAATCGAGTACGTCCGGCAGATAAGTCGGCATCTTCATTCCGACATAGCCGCTGTAAGAAACATTCATCTTTTCTTTCTGACCGCGTTTAGTTGTAACCAATACTACACCATAAGCGGCACGTGAACCGTAAATTGCAGAAGAAGAGGCATCTTTCAGGAAAGAGATAGTCTCAATACTGTTCGGATCCAGGTTTGAAAACAAGTCGGCATCAGCAATCGCACCATCGATCACATATAAGGGAGAAGAAGTACCCAGGTTACCGCGACCACGGAAATTGATTGAAGGTGTCGAACCCGGACGGGAAATAACCGTTACACCGGGAACCGTACCCTGGACAGCGGCCAACACATTTGTCTGTACACGGTCTTTGATTTCTTCAGAACTGATCGCAGCTACCGAGCCGGTCAGGTTCACTTTCTTTTGTGTACCATAACCTACAACCACTACTTCATCCAGTAATTCAGAATCTTCTTCTAAAATAACATTAACCGAAGTCTGACCATCTTTCAATGTAATATTTTTTGTTGTATAGCCAATATAAGAGATAAGCACGTGCTTATCTCTTCCTGACACTGTCAGGACAAAATTACCATCAAAATCGGTTACAGTTCCGTTTGTCGTACCGGCTTCCACCACGCTGGCCCCGATAACAGGCTCGCCATGCGCATCTTTCACGACACCTTTGATCGTAACACTTTTCTGCTGCTGCGTCGTATTCACTGACGATGTACGTGCAATCCCCCCTTCAGATGATTTTGAAACCACGATCTGATTATTTACAATACGGTAAACGTATCCTGTATTCTTGAACATATGGTTCAATACTACATCCAGAGAAGCATCGGTAACATCGATTGAAATCTTCTTACCCAGATTAATCTGGTCATCATTATAAAAGAAAGTATAGCCGCTCTCTTTCTCTATTTCTGCAATCACAGACGACAGAGGTGCGTTACTTTTCTTCATGGTAATTTGATAGACTTGTGCAAAAGCCGAAATAGGAACCAGGCCTATCGCACCTACCAGAAACAACTGTGTGATCTGCTTTCTGAATTGCTTACAGAACACATCTTTCAACAAAATAACTCGTTTGTTCATATTAATAATTAGATAAAATAAATATGCGTTTTTTCTTTCTCTTTATCAGCCAGTATTCCTACTGTCTCTCATTATCCGGTTTGTTTGTTTTTCATATATCCCTGATTTAAGTTTAACATAATTATTTATTAACTTTCTCATACAAGACAAAGCTGTCTCCTTTTTTACGATAAGCAACCGGAGAACTCTTGGATATGATATCCAGCAAAAGTTCCAACGATTCATCATGAATAGAAAAGGTAAAACTATATTTACCGGCCAGTTCAGACGGACATTTTATACTTATGCCATACCAGCTTTCCAGACGGGGAAGGATCATTCCCAACTTTTCATTTTTGAAATTTGGCCTCCCTTCCCTGCGCCAGGATGAATACTGATCGGCATTTACTTGCATGATTTCGGCTTTTCCGCCCATCACATAAGCCAGTTTTTCATCAGGCTTAACCAGTAAGACATCACCTTTCTCCCGCTCTTTCTTTGTGCTTACTTCGACCGCCCCCTCTGCCAGAATCATTTCCGCATAAGAAAGGGAGTCAACACAAAAGACTTCGAAAGCAGTCCCCAATGCCTTTATATCCATACTTTTTGTTTTCACAATGAAAGGGTGTTCCGGATCATGGTGTACCTCAAAAAAAGCCTGCCCGGACAAAGAGACTTCCCGTCTTTCTCCGTCAAACGACTCCGGATAAGTTAATCTTCCGCCGGCATTCAACGACACATGGCTACCATCCGGCAGATAGAACGACTCCATCGACTGCCGGCCGGCACTTACCACATAAATAGTTTTCTCTTTTGTCCCGCTTTGTCCTATCAACCAGGAGCCAACCGAAATAAGCAGAGCCAGAGAGGCCGCTACCGCATATTTCATCCAATAGTCCCGACGGGTATTATAAGGATGTATCTTCCGCATAACCCGGCCCAGCACCCGCTCTTTAGCCACAGGACTAAGAAACGAATCTCCCGGTTCATTCCACTGTTCTTTCAAATGGCGTAAAACAGGTTCCCGACCGGCCAGAAATTCTTTTTCCTTATCAGTCAGTCCGCCTGCCAGGGCCTTTTTTATAATATCTTCTTCTTTCATTTCCTTCATATCTAACACTAAATACTCCAAATTCAGAGTTATCCCCCAAAAGAATATCAAACTTTTTTTATTTTAACAAAACCGACTCTCTCTCAAAGAGACTTTTGCTATTCTTCAATTCTTTTCTATCTTTGCAATAATCAATAAAGAAGCTAAATTGGATAATCAAACACTAATACTGGCATTAAAAAACGGTAGCGAGGAGGCCTTTACTTCTTTGTATCACAAGTATTGCGATAAAGTCTACAAGTTTTGCAGACTCTATTACACAAACGATTCTACCACCGAGGAAGTAGTACAGGAAGTATTTATCAAATTATGGGATATACGCAGTTATGTAAATGAAAATGAAAATCTGGAAGGATTACTGTTCATCATCACCCGGAATATGATTTTCAGCAATTCAAAGAAAAATTTCAACGAAACTTTCTATAAAATGTCTATCCTTGCAGCTTACGACAAGGCTTATGATATAGAAGAGGAATTGCATGCAAAAGATCTGCGGATTTATATTGAACGGCTGGTAAACGAATTGCCGCCCAGGCAAAAGGAGGTCTTTTACCTGAGCCGCCATGAACAACTTAGCTATAAAGAAATTGCCGAAAGACTCGATATTACCCCAAAGACAGTGGAAAGACACATCAATGAAGCGTTGAAATATCTGAAAAAGAATATTTACTTCCTGCAATTATTCCTTGCAGCATAGCAAGTTATTTCCCTATCATCTCCTTCAATTGCACCGGTTTATCCGTAGTGATAAAATCGACATTCTTTGCAATGAACGATTCCATTACAGCCGGATCGTCCACCGTCCACACATTGATAGTCAGGCCAGCATCTTTGGCTTCCTGAATCCACTCGGGATGTTTGTCAAATACTTTATAATGATAATCCAGGCCGGAAAAACCTAATGTCTTCAGGTCTGCCGGTGAAACTTCTCCACGAAGATAAGAAACCTGGGCACTCGGGGCACGGCGGATCAACTCCTTACAAATATTCATACTGAAAGAGATGTATTCCACCTGGTCTTCCATCTGGTATTTCTGCACCAGATAAAGAATAGTTGCAACCGCTTTATCTTCATTCACGACTCGTTTATGAGGTTTGATTTCAAGAATAAGCTGAGTTCCCTGATTTTTCTTTCCCTGTATCAGGTATTCTTCCAAAGTCGGTAACGTTTCTCCGTTTTTCAACTTCAGGTCTTTCAGTTGTTCATAGAGAGAAGTTTCTATACAAAAACCCTGAATACTGTCATCATGATTAACAACCGGAATGCCATCAGCCGTTATAGACACATCGAATTCAGAGCCATACGCTCCAACCTCATGAGCCTTGTTCAAAGCCGTAACCGAGTTCTGAGCAGAACCTTCACAATCCCAATACCCACGGTGGGCAATCACTTTTGTCTGGGAATAAACGCTACTTGCACATAAGAACAGGACAAGCAGCATAGTAAACATTGATCTTTTCTTCATCTTATCGAATATTATGTATTAGAATCCGTAGCAAACAACATTGTATAACGAAGGTGTAAACTTACTGAATCTGATTGGATTCTAAAAACTTCAACCATAAAAAAGTGCACCGAAAGAGTTATTCACTCTTAAGATGCACCTTTCAATATCATTAGATTTATCTGTTACTTTTTGTTTTCTTCAATCCACTTGCGTGCATTTACGAAACCTTCGATCCACGGAGTCACTTCGTCACCCTTACGATCGGCAGGATAATGACCGCACTGCCACGGGAACAAGGCACGTTCCAGGTGAGGCATCATAGCCAGGTGGCGTCCATCATGCGAGCAAACACCGGCAACCGACCAGGGCGAACCGTTCGGGTTGGCAGGATAACCTTCATAGTTATATTTAAGTGCGATATGATATTCCTTCTCTTCGTACGGGAACCAGAATTTTCCTTCTCCGTGCGTGATCCAGATACCCAGCTTCTGACCGCTCATCGGACCGAACATGACTGAATGATTCTTCGGAATTTCCACAGAGATGAAGTTTGATTCCAACTTGTGAGAATCGTTATGCAACATCTTATGTTTCTTTTCATGTTCCGGATAAACCACTCCCAGCTCTGCCATCAACTGGCAACCGTTACAGATACCCAGACTCAGTGTGTCAGGACGTGCATAGAAGTTATCCAATGCTTTCTTAGCCTTTTCGTTGTACAAGAAACCACCGGCCCATCCTTTGGCAGAACCCAACACGTCAGAGTTGGAGAAACCACCACAGAACACGATCATATTCACATCTTCCAATGTTTCGCGTCCCGAAGCCAGGTCGGTCATGTGAACGTCTTTCACATCGAAACCGGCCAGATACAACGCGTAAGAAGTCTCACGTTCACACTGGCAACCCTTTTCACGGATTACAGCAGCACGGATACCACTCTTACCTTTACGGTCGGGAGTCAGACCGTAATCAGCCAGCTTACCGGTGAAGTTCTTACCGTACTTAAATTCCAGCGGCTGCATCTTATAGTTTTCGAAACGGTTGCCTGCGCATACGCTACCGCTCTGCTTGATATCCAGCTTGTAAGACGATTCGTACCATACGTCACGCATATAGTCGATACCGAAATGATATTGAACACCTTCTTTTTCCACCAGGATATGACGTTCGTCGGTCGGTTTGGCAATAACCGCACAACCAACACCAGCTTCTTCCATCAATTTCTCGAAAACCTTCTTGTCTTTCACCTGAACCAGGATACCCGGATTTTCAGCAAACAGGATCTTCACAATGTCTGTTTCAGACAGCTTATCCAGATTGACTTCCAGACCGCCTTCTACATTTGCGAAACACATTTCAAGCAAGGTTGTGATCATACCACCGGCAGAAATATCGTGTCCGGCAAGGATCAGGCCCTTTTCGATAGCATCCTGAACTGCATTGAAAGCATCAGCGAAATATTCGCTATCCTTTACAGTCGGCACTTCATCACCCAACTTGTTCAAAGTCTGTGCAAAAGCGGAACCGCCCAGCTTCATCGTATCGAACGAGAAGTCTATATAATATATGTAAGAGTTCTTTTCGTGAGCCAATACCGGAGAAACAATCTTACGGATATCGCTTACCTCAGCACCGGCAGAAATAATTACCGTACCCGGAGCAATCACCTTATCGTCGCCATATTTCTGTGTCATCGACAAAGAGTCTTTACCTGTCGGGATATTGATACCCAGTTCGCAAGCAAAATCGGAAGCGGCCTGAACAGCAGTATACAGACGAGCATCTTCCCCTTCGTTACGGCACGGCCACATCCAGTTGGCACTCAAAGAAACACCTGTCAGCTTATCTGCCAACGGAGCAAAGACGATGTTCGTCAACGATTCGGCAATAGCCATAACAGAACCGGCAGCCGGATCAACCATTGCCACCTGCGGAGCATGACCGATAGAGGTCGCGATACCAGCTTTTCCACGGTAATCCAATGCTACGGCACCCAGGTCACTCAACGGCAACTGCAATTCACCCTGACACTGCTGACGGGCGATCTTACCTGTTACGGAACGGTCCACCTTATTGGTCAACCAGTCCTTACATGCCACAGCTTCCAACTGAAGTACGTTTTCCAGATAATGATGCAGTTCCGATTCTTTGTAAACGACCGGAGCATATGTTTCTTCCACCGTATGATCCTTCATGATCGTTCTGGGCGGTTTACCGAACATATATTCCAACTTGATATCGATAGGCTTCACACCGTCAGCCTGCTCGAATACAAATTTCATATCGTTAGTCGTTTCACCAACCACATACATCGGAGAACGTTCACGGTCAGCGATACGTCTTACGCGGGCCACATCTTCTTCTTTCATCAGCAAGCCCATACGTTCCTGGCTTTCGTTACCTACGATTTCTTTAGCAGAAAGCGTCGGGTCACCGACAGGCAACTGGCTCATATCGATATGTCCGCCTGTAGCTTCCACCAATTCCGACAGACAGTTCAGGTGACCGCCTGCACCATGGTCATGGATAGAAACAACCGGGTTATTATCCGATTCGGCAATGGCACGAATCACATTCGATACACGTTTCTGCATTTCCGGATTAGCACGCTGCACGGCATTCAGTTCGATACCGCTGGTGTACTGCCCCGTGTTTACAGAAGAAACAGCACCACCGCCCATACCGATACGATAGTTGTCACCACCCAGCAACACCACCTTTTCACCCGGTTGAGGATCACCCTTCAAAGCATCGCGCATATTGGCATAACCGACACCGCCTGCCAACATGATTACCTTATCGTAAGCATATTTTTTATTGTTTTCTTCATGCTCGAAAGTCAGCACCGAACCGCAGATCAGCGGCTGACCGAACTTGTTTCCAAAATCGGAAGCACCGTTTGAAGCCTTGATCAGAATTTGTTCCGGCGTCTGATACAACCAGGGACGCGGATCAAGCACCTTTTCCCATTCACGGGCACCTTCCGTACGCGGATAAGCAGTCATGTAAACGGCTGTACCGGCAATAGGCAAAGAAGACTTACCTCCGCCCAGACGGTCACGGATCTCACCACCGGATCCGGTTGCTGCCCCGTTGAACGGTTCAACCGTTGTCGGGAAGTTGTGTGTTTCAGCTTTCAGCGAGATAACCGATTTGATTTCTTTTACCTCATAAAAGTCAGGTTTGTCACCGCTTGCCGGAGCAAACTGTTCGATCATCGGCCCTTCGTTGAAAGCCACATTATCTTTGTAGGCAGAAACCAACTTGTTCGGGTTTTCTGCCGAAGTTTTCTTAATCAGATTGAAAAGAGAACTTTCTTTCTCTTCTCCGTCGATAACGAATGTACCGCCGAAGATTTTATGACGGCAGTGTTCCGAGTTTACCTGTGCAAAACCGTACACTTCGCTGTCGGTCAGCTTACGTTCCAGCTTCTGGCTTACTTCATTGAGGTAAGAAACCTCTTCGTCGCTCAAAGCCAATCCTTCTTTTTTGTTGTAAGCTGCAATATCCTCGATATAAACAATCGGATCCGGTTGTTTACTGATTGTGAAGATATCCTGGTTCAGGCCGTTGTAGATACGTTGCAACATCGGGTCGTGATCAGCTTCACCGGAAGAAACTGGGAAGTATTCTTCGATACGTGAGATACCGCTCAAGCCCATGTTCTGAGTGATTTCCACAGCATTGGTACTCCACGGGGTAATCATTTCCCGGCGCGGACCAACATACCATCCATCCAATGTTTCGGATTGGAGTGGAGCGGCTTCACTAAACAACCAAACGAGCTTTTGAACATCTTCAGGAGAGAAAGCATGTGCCGCCTCAACAGCCAGCACCGTCTTTGTTGGAGATTGAAAGAATAGAATCATATCGTCGATTTATTAAGATATTCCAATAACAGACTGCAAAGATAGTAAATATGTAGCAGATAAGAATATCCATCTTTACATTTTAGATTTAAAGTCCTTCTCATTTATTAACTCTACAACCTTTTCTAACACCTCATCTCTACCTTCCTGAATTTCTTTTTTAGTTCTCCATAAACACCACCACCGGATTGTCATCCGGCGAAATCGATTTCAGGAAATTGAGATTCGGATTGGAAGATATTCCATTTTCATCTATATAATCGCAAATATCTCCTGCATTCAAAACTCCCAGACAAGTTCCGTCATCACAAATCGTAGATATCCAAACAGGCATTAAACCGTTGATATCATCAATCGGGCCATTTTCACATAAATAGTAAGAACTTTCTCCTGCTTGTTTATTATAAACACATAATTGTCCTACTCCATTCATATGATAACGAAAAGCTATATTTACATCATTTTCATATATAAAATAAGGTGATATCGCTTCCTTATGTCTGTCATAACGTTCTTTATAGGGCACAGAACGGGATGTTATATTTAAAATATATTCAGCCTTCAACTGATTTTTACTAACTTGATAAACCGTATCTATAAACATTTCTTTAAAATAAAGATTATCTTTATATCTATACGTAAGCCCATCACCCGTATCAAGAATATACATTTTTGTTTCTACGAAATGATGATTAGGAAACTCTTTTTTTACATTTCCGTTATGATCAAACAAAACTATTCTTTTCTTCTCCCGTCCACTTCTATTCGCAAAAAAAGCACAAAAAGTCGTTAAGTCCAATGGTACTACAAATTGAGGAGAGACACCTGTCGACAACGGGACTTTCATTTTACCAACATATTTACCATCCAGCCCGTACTTAACCCGAATCCCTTCAACACCCTGAAAATAGAGGAGCCCATCATACGGATTATAAAAATTCTCATAAAATGAAAAGACAGCTTCCGGATCATCGCCTTTATGCCCTATTCTCCGTATAAATTTTCCATCTTTAGCACTAAACAAACAACAGCTATCGTAATCCCAGGCAAGTATATAATCTTGTATCTTCTGCACATGGATATAAGAAAGTAAACAATCATCTGTCGTTTCCAGAGGAACATACCTTACTTTACGGAACAATTTACTCATTTGCGCAGTCTGTTTAGGAGTGTGTGCAGGTAAATCGATCTTGGGTATTTTTTCATTACTAAATGAACAAAGTACCACAACAGTCAACAAAAAGAGTTTCACGTATTTCATAATTAATCAAGATTTAAGCGACAGAAACGTGTTGTTTCAAAGTTTCGGGTACAATTTACTGATTAATTTTATCTTAACAAGAAATAGCGTCCAAGAAATTATAATATTTTACTTCCACAACACGCACAAAAACAGCAACACTATCTCAAACATCACATTCATAACAAATTAACTCAATCACACCTTTATAAACTCCCACAAAGGAATAAAGTCACCTTTGTGATCAGTTTTCCAGATCAATTACTGTTAAGTTGGGGATGATTTCTTCATTCAATTTCATTTATTAACTCTATTGCCTTTTCTAACACCTCATCTCTACCTTCCCGAATCCCTTTTATTGTTGGCTCCATCCAAATATCAGGGACTATTCCTATACGTTGAGTTTCTCTTCCGTCAGGATAGTATACACCTTGAATCCCTACCGGAACATAAATTCCACCAGGCAAGGCCAACCTAACAACTCCTCCATCAGCTCCTGCTGTTGTACTACCTAATATGATAGAGTTTGGGGCACATCTGTATCGCATTGCCATATATTCACCATGACTTTGTGTCCCTTCATCTACCAATATGATTACAAGTCCTTTATAACTATTCTCATTCTTCTTCCCGACCACGGTTGTATAAGAATACGTAAACAATCCAGGCCAAGTAGAACTTCCATATGTAAATAAAACACTCTCTTTTGATTCATTATATAAATGATAAAACTCCAAATATTCCTTGATATTCTTTTGATTCGGATAGTCACGAAGATCAATAATCAAGCCTTTAGTATTAATTTGATCCGGAATCTTACCACTGAACAAACTTCCCGGGTAGACATAAGCAACATCCTCATCTATATATTCAAACAAAGGTTTATAACGTCTCCTATTGCCATTATTTTTTATAGACTTATAATAGTACGTTTCAACACTATCAGATAACAGTTGATTATTTCTTAAATACTCTATATGCAATTTTTCTTTATCAGTAAATAACAATTGAAGAGAAATTTCCCTCATCAAAACAGCGTTATTTGAAGCGGATATATACATCTTTTTTTCCTCTATTATATTCTGCACACATCTCCCATCAATTTTCAATATAACGTCTCCTATTTCAAGAGGTACTTTTTTGTAATATTTATCATATACTCCAGTTACAACAAAGCTATTTTCAACAAATTCAACATTAACTAAAGCTTTTCTATTTCCAATCCAATTCTGTATATCTTCATCCCATAAATTCATATGTGTATCTTCAACTTCTGTCAAAACCATTAATATCAGAAGTTTATACTCCAATAGACTTTTTACGGAAGCAAACTTATGTATATACTCAAAAAGTACATCATCCCATTTTTTATCAATCAAATATTTATATGGATAATAGTACTGAATAACATTCCAAATCCGAAATAATGCCAACAATGAATATTTATTTTTAATTTCTTTCAATTCCTTGTAATCATTCTCATTTTTAAAAAATACTTTTTTTTCATCTTCTGAAAACTCCAAATAACAATAATCTTTATACAAATCTCCTCCAACACTTAATCCGACACAATTCCTTTCTAAGTATTTCATATTCAACAACAAATCAGATACTTCGCCTAATTCTTCTTTATTTTCTATCCATGATATATCCGGGTAAGTTTTAACATTCGGCATCTGAGTATCTGATAATGATTTATTACATGAAGTAGGGATATCATATTTATTAATCCATTTACTCAATACTCGATTTCTTTCTTTTTTACTCTTAATATTTACAACACGAGGCATTATTTCAAATAATTCATTATCCCAATCATACATTCCATTGGCTATATCTGGGTGATAATATTTCATAAATCCCCATACCTTACATAACAAGTGTAAATTGCTAATTTGGATTGTATCACATTCTTCAACGGGCAAATTAGACATATCTCTCCTACCTTCATAATTACAGGAAATACAAAGAATAAAAAATATCACATATATTTTCCACATAATATAAAAATAGAATTTCGGTATAACCTTAATACAATCTAAGACCTTTTATTGTGTAAACATCATTATACCCGATGAGTTTGCTCGTCCATAATTATCGACAAGCAAACTTATCCGTAAAAAAAGACAAACCAAATAGTTATAAAGACTCTATTGTTTCTTATGTTTTATCAACATAATCACAGGATTAGCCTCTTCATCCAATGTTGCTGCAATTTCTTTCAACTGTCCTTTCAGTTCTCCTTTCTCATTAGCTTCTACAAGCTGGTAGGCTTCTATTCTACGCCATGATTCGATTTCCTGATTTACATGCCTTAAATCATTCATATAAAACTCCTTGGAAGTTGAATAGTCACCATTATAAACAGTATACTCATAAAAACTCTTATCCTGCCTGTCATACATAAAAAACGTTCGAGGGAATCCACTATCGTTACCAAAGTCCCACACATTCTTCACTGTTTCCATGAAATAATAACGATCGGAAAGCATTCTTAAAATCAAAAAGACCTCAGGATTCATAGATCGAATAGGCGGATTTCTTACGAGAAGCGGATGCAGGTTGTAATCCGGCGAAAGAGAATATACCGTATCGGTAGAAAGTTCTAAAAGAACAAAGTTGCCTTCGTGAGGAATTATATTGGAATAAGGACCGGGAGTGACAGAATAAGTCATTTCCCCATCTTGTTTCTTTTGCATTAATAACTTAGCCTCTTTAAACGGCATTGTTATTTTCCGGACAATACTCCCATCCTGTTTGGATATCAGAACAAAAGCTTTCTCCTTATTATATTCATCATAACAAATCAGATGATCTTTGTCATAATTGACTATATTCGTATAAAACCCATCCTTAGTTTGTTCTCTGTAATTCAGGCTTCTTTTAAAACTCCCGTCTAAATCATACACCTGAATTTTCCTTATATAATGGTCGTGGACATACATTTCATTTTTGTCCTCATCCAAGGCAATGCCTAAGATATATGAATATTCTTCACCACCTTGCCCTTTATGATTTATCTTTCGTAAAGCCTTCCCGCTCCTGTCGTAAACAAAAATATTCCCGTCAGCGCTTCGATTCTTTACTAATATGTATTTCTTACCTATAGCCTGAACAAATCCCTGATTAACAAACTCATCATTCGTTTCCAATGCAATGTATTCCACATCCATAAAATCCTGAAGGATCAGTTCTTTTTTGGGATAACTAGCTGTTACATCCACGGTGATAAGATCTTCTGCCGATTGCTTACTGTCTCCACATCCTGTCATTAACAAGAAGAGAACTACTAAAAGACTGCCTATTCTTTTCATATTCATTGAGATTTTAAGTGAAACAAAATATAGAGACAATATTAGAAACGATAGTATAACTTTCAAAGTTTCGGGTACAATATATCAATAAAGTTCCATATCCGCAAGAGATGTGTCACTTTTCCGGTAACCGGTACATACTGATAAAAAAGTGTTTCTCCCTAATGAAACACTTGTTCCATTACATAGAAACAACTGTTTCATTAGGGAGAAACAAAATACGGCTTATATCCTTTTACCATTCATATTGCTCTACATATTCATCGAATACGGGAGCTTCCTGAAGACCTCTTTCAAGGAACAATTGCCGGACATACTCCTGTTGCTCGGGACTAAAAAGACGCTCCTTACGCCAAAGCCGGTAAAAATGCGTTCGTCCGAAATAGGTCAACATCTGTCGTTTGATAGCAATTGCATCATTATGTGGAATATACGCCAGTAAATGCGTCATTCCCAAGGCAAATTGCTGCAACTGGTCAGCCTTAAAGTAGGGACAATCTTCATTGGCAGGATTTGTATGCGCAGGATTAACAAAGGTAACGGTCTTACGTTCGATCGGTATATGCTGAGCCGCCCTGCTACGAAGGCACTTATCAGCTTGTTTGCATTGTCCGTTCATACAATGAGTAAATTTATACGGCAGTAAATTGTAATCAAAGTCTTTATTCATAATATATATCGTTTTAACAAAAATACGCTTTATTATTTAAATACAAGACAATTGCATCACAAATGTGGCATTTAACCAGAATAATAAAGCTTCCCTATGGTAGGATACAATCAGTGTTGGTTCAGCAAGAAACAAATCAGCCCGGACATCAGGCCGATTTCTGTCAGGTGGGTACGGATATCGGATAAGGCTTTGGTTATATGCTTTTCTACCGCTTTCTCACTGATATTCAGACGGAGTGCGATTTCTTTGTTCTTTAGATTTTCTTCACGGCTCAACAGAAAAACTCTTTTACGCTGTTCGGGAAGCGTACCGACAAAAGAGGTGATCTCCTCTTCTATCTCTTTCAGTAACAGATTGTCATGCTGGTTATACGACAGTATCTCCCGGTCGATCAGTTCATCCAGCATATCGGCATGATCTACACGTCGCTGAACCGACACGGAATTAAGGTAGTTAATCGATCTGTTATAGGTAGCCCGATACAAGTAGGGTTTTATCGGTTCCTCAAAATCAATTTTATCCCGGTTGATCCAAAGAGCCATAAACACATCCTGTACAATATCTTCACCCACCGACCAGTCGTTCACATACCGGTACGAGTACGTGACCAAAGAGCGAAAATAATCCTCAAAAAGCTTCTGAAATAAAACAAATTCACCCAATCTACTACCCCTTTCGTTAAACTTATTATCACTGATGGTTATCATTACTGTATCTCCGGTTCACAAAATATTTGCGTAAAAATAATCTTTTTTTTCTCATTGAGGTAGGGTTAAACGGTTTTGTTTTGTGATAAGTATAGAAGAGTAACCGAATAATTACCGAAAGGGATACAAAATAAGGATGAACGACATCATATTAAAATATTTACAGAGAACAGCCGGCAAGGAGGAAAAAGAACGTCTTCTCGCCTGGTTACGGGAAAGCGATGCGAATAAAAAGACATTCATCGACTTACGTGATATCTGGCTGGCATCCGGAAAGACTCCGGTGCATGTGCCGGGTTACACAGAAAACGCTTTCCGGATATTTGAAGAGAACGTCCGCCGTAACGAACAATACAGCCGTTCGTCCAAACGTTCTATACGCCCGTTTTTACGTATTGCCGCCTCCGTTGCCATTCTCCTGATTTGTTCGATCGGAGGATATTATATAGGTAGAAACACTCCGGATATCGTTTACATAGAGAAAGAAGCCGTCATTATGAACCAGGCCATCATGGGCAAGGGAAGCAAAGGCTCCGTTATACTGCCCGACGGAAGCGTCGCTTGGCTGAATACGAACAGTAAGCTGACTTATCCGGAAAAGTTTTCCGACAAATACAGAAAAGTCAAACTGGAAGGAGAAGGTTATTTCGAAGTAAAGAAGAACGAACAGGCACCGTTTTTCGTCGAGACCAATCAAATGACAGTCAATGTACTGGGCACAAGCTTCGACGTAAAGGATTACTCGGATAAAATGAACAGCGAAACTACCCTGCTCACCGGAAAGGTTGAAATACAGCTGCCGAATAATCCGAACAGCATCCTCTTGAAACCCAACCAACGGATTATCCTGGATAAAGAGACCGGCGTTCATGAAATAAGGCAGGTCGATGCCTCCGAATATATATTATGGATCAACGAAAAGTTGGTATGCAACAACGAAAAACTGTCCGTCATCTTACACAAGATTAAACTATGGTACGGCATGGAACTCGTCTGCCAACCGGGAACTCCTGTCGACCAGCGCCTGTCGCTGACGATCCGGAAAGAATCGCCTGACGAAATATTCAAGTTGCTGGAAATGATCGTACCTATTCGTTATTCGATCAAAGATGATGTAATCTATGTGAAACCTAAATAATACGAACCATAAAAACAGAATGCCTATGGGATAAGAAACCGGAGAGTCTAAAAACAATCCAGGCAAATGCTGGTAACATTTGCCCGGTAATGTGAAACAAACTGTTCTCAAAAACAAGAAGATGAGAGCAATAAGTTAAATTTAAAACAGTACAAATGTATGAAAAAAATTTCCACAGAAAGGAATGCTATTTCCTTTCTTAACATTAATTCATTCAGAAAAATGAAGCTAATACTATTATTTATAGGCTTTTGCTTTTTTCAGCTTTACGCAATAAACGGTTATGCACAAAATACGAAAATAAGCTTGGAATTAACCCATGTGAAACTGAGTGAAGCAATCAAAGTGATCGAAGAGAAAACTCCTTTTGTCTTCTTCCTCAACAACTCCGAGATCGACATGAACAGACAGGTCAGCCTGAATCTCAAAGAGGCCAGCATCAAAGAGGTGTTAAATCAGTTGCTTGCGCCTGGCAGTTACCGGATAGAGAATTATAAGATCGTCCTGCTGGCCGATAAAATGCCGCAGGAAGGAAAAATCACCGGTAAAGTGATCGACGAAACAGGAATGCCTGTCATCGGAGCTAACGTGATCGACAAGAAAACGAACAACGGAACGATCACAGACCTGAACGGACAATTCATCCTGGACGCTCCCCAGGATGCTACCCTGACAGTATCTTTCATCGGATACATTTCGCAAGACATTCATCTGAAGGGACAAAAAGACATTACTGTCACTTTAAAAGAAGACACTCAGTTATTGGATGAAGTCGTAGTGGTCGGTTTCGGAACCCAGAAGAAAGTCAACCTGACCGGAGCCGTTGCTTCCGTCAATTTATCGGAAACATTGGGAGACCGTCCGGTCCCTAACATAGCACAGGCTTTGCAAGGGACGACACCCGGATTACAGATCGGATCGGAAACCGGTACGCCAGGTGACGCAATGAGTTATAATATCCGTGGTACGACATCTATCAATGGAGGTACGCCTCTCGTACTGGTGAACAACGTTCCGATGGATATCAATATGATCGATCCACAGGAAATCGAATCGGTCTCCATATTAAAAGATGCCGCTTCGGCAGCCATCTACGGGGCAAGAGCCGCCTTCGGTGTTATCCTGATCACCACGAAACAGGGGAAAAAAGATTCCGCTCCGAAATTCAATTACAACAATAATATATCGTTCTCCAAGCCGCTGGAGTTACCTCAGAAAGCCAATCCGCTGGAATCGGTCCTGGCCTACAAAGAAATGGGTTGGCCCAACGACACCTATGTAGATGGCAAAAACATCACCCAGTGGGAAGGATACATACGTGACTACCAGAGTAACCCGGGAAAATATCCGAACGGATATATCTTTGACGAAAACGGCAATCTATTTCTGATGAAAGAACGGAATATGTTCGACGATATGACAGATAATTTCGGATTCATGCAGAACCACAGCATGTCGGTTTCCGGCGGTAGTGAGAAGACAGTCTATCGCATCGGCGTCGGCTATACCGGAGAAGACGGTATCCTGATTACGGATAAAGACAGCTATGACCGACTCAACCTCTCTACATTTATGGGAGTAGATGTCAATTCCTGGCTGACAACCCAACTCGACTTGAAATATGGTAATTCCAAACAGAAAAAAGTAGAGGCAGGAGGACGTAATACTGTATGGGTAGCCGCCATGAATTTACCGTCTTATCAGAATAATGAAGATTATGAGGAAAACGGGACAGTCTATCCGGCTGAGTCTCCCGCCACTTATATCCGTTACGGCGATCCCCGGAGAATCAAAAGAAATGACCTAAGAGCATTGGGACGAATCATCCTGAGTCCGCTGAAAGGTCTTAAGATAACCGGAGAATACACTTACAACCGGACAACCGAGCAAAATAAATTCTATAAGAACAAATATCAGTATATAGGAATGAACTTTACCGGGGTACTGAACAGCACGGAGAACTCCAGCTATGCGGTCACTTCCAAATATACGGATTATAATGCCGTCAACTTATTCGCCAATTACGATATGACATTCAGTAAACATGATATTTCGGTGATGGGAGGATACAATCAGGAGTCGAGCCATACCGAATCCCAATATTCTTATCGTACGGATGTAGTGGTCGGTTCACTGCCTTCGTTATCCTTATCGACGGGTACTCCGATTACGAATGACGCGTTCGAGGAATTTGCCATCCGCGGATTATTCTATCGCGTGAATTACAGCTATGCCGGCAAATACCTGTTGGAAGCCAACGGACGTTACGACGGCACTTCCCGTTTCCCCAAAAACAGCCGGTTCGGTTTCTTCCCCTCTTTCTCCGCCGGTTGGCGTATTTCGGAAGAAAATTTCATGAAAACGACAAACGAATGGCTCTCCAACCTGAAACTCAGGGCATCCTGGGGTTCCATCGGGAACCAGGTCATCTTAAAATCCGACAATACACCCGATAATTATCCTTATATCCCGGATATGAACGTTTACCTTTCCAATTGGTTGGTGGACGGGCAAAAGGTTACGACACTGGGAGCTCCGGCCATGGTCAGCAGTAGCTTTGGATGGGAAAAAGTCTATACACTAGACTTCGGTTTCGACCTGGACCTGTTCAACAACAAGCTGAATACCACATTCGACTGGTACCGTCGTGATACCAAAGGTATGCTGGCTCCGGGAATGGAATTGCCGGGAGTAGTCGGTGCCAGTGCTGCAAAACAAAATGCCGCAGACCTGAAAACATACGGCTGGGAACTGAAGATCAACTGGCATGACCGGATAGGCGATGTAGGCTACCGGGTAGGTTTCAACCTGTATGACTCGCAATCCGAAATCACCAAATACGACAACGAAGCCGGCCTGTTCGGAAAAGACCTTTACCGGAAAGGCATGAAGCTGGGTGAAATATGGGGGTACGTAACCGACCGTTTCTATACGACGGACGATTTCAACGCAGACGGAACCCTGAAACCGGGTATTCCGATGTTCAAGGGAGCAGGAACTGTATATCCGGGTGATATTCTTTACAAGAACTTCGACGATGATACCGAATTTATTTTCGAAGGCGACAACACTATTCACAATCCGGGCGACCAGCGCATCATAGGCAACAATACTCCCCGTTACCAATACGGCATCACAGCCGGAGTCAGTTACAAAGGTTTCGACCTGTCTATCTTTTTACGCGGGGTAGGAAAACGCGACTACTGGCGTACCGACCAGATGGCATGGCCGAACGGAAGCTGGGGTAGTTTATTCAAGGAAACACTCGACTTCTGGACTCCGGATAATCCGGATGCCTTCTATCCGAGGGTGTATCCGCAGAATGAAACGAATACGAAATTCAACCAGAAAGTGCAAACCAAATATCTGGCAAATGCCGCTTACCTGAAAATACAGAACATTACTCTGTCTTATTCATTACCCAAGAATATCTGTCAAAAAATCTATATGGATAATATCCGGGTATTTGTCAGTGGTGAAAATCTGCATACCTGGGACCATCTGCCAGAAGGAATGGAATCGGATATGCTTTCAAAAGGAGCCTGGGAATATCCTTTCATGAAAAAATATTCACTGGGTATAAATGTTACTTTCTAAATTAAAACATACGATCATGAAGACATTCAAAATATTATTCGGACTACTCGTCATTTTCGGATTTTCCGGCTGCATGAATAACGATTTCCTGGAAAGATACCCGCTGGGCAGTCCCACTGCAGAAACCGTATTCAAATCATACGACAATTTCAAAACATATGCATGGGGTTTGTATGAAACATTCCCGGCACTCGGTTACGGAGAAACCAACACGGACAATATCTCCTATAACTCCACACGGGGGTCAGGCGAAACCGATTGGATCAGGGGAATTGTTGTTCCCCCGTCAAAAACAGACAATACACCATGGGCACAATATTCATTCATCCGCCGGACAAACCTCATGCTCGACCATATCGAGACGTCGGATATGACTGAAACGGAAAGAAACCACTGGCGCAGTGTCGGTTACTTCTTCCGTTCCTACCGATATCTGACCTTACTTTCCGCTTACGGCGGTGTTCCCTGGATCGACCATGTACTGGCAGACGATGAAACGGATATCATTTATGGGGAAAGAGACTCCAGAGATGTCATTGCCAATCATATCCTGGAAGACCTTCAGTATGCAGAACAGAACATCAATCAGGATGGCGATGGAGCCAACACAATCAACCGCGTGGTGGTACAGACATTACTCTCCCGTTTCTGTCTGTTTGAAGGAACCTGGAGAAAATATCACGGACTACAGGATGCTGAAAAGTTCCTGCGAGAATGTAAGCGGGCTTCCGAAGAAGTATTAAAGGTATATCCGAACGTTCACAGCAACTACGACGACCTGTTCAATTCATTGTCGTTAAATGGTATGACCGGAATCATCCTTTACAAAGCGTATGCCAATGATGCCAATGTTGTACATGCTACCAGCATCGGTGGAACCACGGCTCAGTCATTCTATAATGTAACCCGCGACATGGTGGACAGCTATTTATGTTCGGACGGCAAACCGCGCTGGACAAGTCAGATATTCCTGGGTGACAAGGATATGTACGACGAATTCAGCAACAGGGACCACCGTTTATGGCTGCACGTTACTCCGCCTTATGTAGTCGACCGTTCGGAATCGACAACGGCCTGGGATAACAAATGGAAGTTTACGGACAATCCGAAAGACCGTAGTTTTATTGACAGTATCAATCTGATCGTTCCGGCCGAACGTCAGAAAACACTGCCGTTCAGACAAGGATACGATGGCGGTATCTTAGGAGAAAATCCCCACTACGATTTCTTCCTGAACGGGCAACCCTGGTACAAATCGGCATTCGGATATAATAACTGGAAATATTTCAATACTTATCTGAGCATGGGTTCTCAACGGAATGAAGAGACCGACATGCCGATATTCAGGGTAGAAGAAGTGATGCTGAATTATGCCGAAGCAATGGTTGAACTGGGAGAATTCAGCCAGTCCGTTGCTGACATGACCATCAACAAAATACGTCCACGGGCAAATGTTCCTTCGATGATTGTATCGCAGATCAATGAAAGTTTTGATCCGAAGCGGGATTTGGGTGATTCGAGATATGCAGGCGATTATGCCGTATCTCCTCTCTTATGGGAAGTACGCAGGGAAAGACGTATCGAACTGTTTTCAGAAAATTTCCGTTTCGACGACCTCAGAAGATGGAAGAAATGTCATTATGCCATGAAGAAAAAACTCGGGCAATATGTCCGGAAATCAGACTTCCCGGCAGGTACGGCTGTGACCATCGACGGAGGTGCGGATGAAGGTTATCTGGAATTCCATCCGGATCCGAATAAATTATGGCCGGATTATTATTATCTTTACCCGATACCATTGAATCAGATGGTATTAAATCCGAATATCAAACAGAATCCGGGTTGGGAATAGTTTAATTAATCACAAACAAAGAGGATGTATCAAAAATCGAGACTTGTCCTCCATGACAAAACGAACTTTTGATGCATCTTCTTTATTTTAGCTCGTATATATCATGAAATATGTAAGTATTATTATTCTCTTGCTTTCTTCTTTTTTCCTGACGGCACAAACAGTAATCCCTGCACCGGAAACAGTCGTGCAAGGTAACGGAGAATTTCGCACAAAAAACCTACAAGCCGATATCCGCCAGACTACGAATACGGCATTACCTTCTGAAGCATACCGGCTACAGGTAACAGAAAACGGTATCGAAATAGAAGCATCCGGCGATGCGGGTTTCTTTTATGCCCGGCAGACATTAAAGCAATTGGCCTCCGATCAGAACGGGACATGGATCATCCCCTGCCTGAAAATAGAAGACAGGCCGCGTGTCGGTTTCAGAAGTTTCCTGCTCGACTCCGGCCGCCAATATCAGAAAGTTTCGACCATAAAGAAATATATCGACATGGCAGCCCTGCTAAAAATGAACTATTTCCACTGGCATCTGACGGAGGGCCTCGGATGGCGCATTGAAATCAAACAATATCCGCGCCTTACCGAAGTGGGCGCTTTTGTCGGCAAAGGCCCGGAACAACAGGGTTTCTATTCACAGGAAGAGATCAAAGAGATTGTCAGATATGCCGCCGAACGCGGTATCACGGTTATCCCGGAAATCGATATGCCGGGACACGCAGAAGCCGCTCTGGTCGCTTACCCGGAACTAGGCTGCTTCGGCGACACCATACAGGTTCCCGAAAACGGCTTTACACAAAATATCTTCTGTGCCGGCAAAACACATACACTGGACTTTCTGAAGAATGTACTCGATGAAGTCTGCGAACTGTTCCCCTCCGAATATATTCATCTGGGAGGTGATGAAGCCCCCAAAGGGAACTGGGATACATGTCCCGATTGCGGGCAATGTATCAAAGAACACGGTTTGAAAGACAGCCACGATCTTCAGCTCTGGTTCTCAGCACAGATGGCCAACTATCTGAAAAACAAAGGAAGAAAAGCAATCTTTTGGGGAGATGTCGTTTATCAGGATGGTTATGCGTTACCTGATAACGTAGTGATCCACTGGTGGAACTGGCGGGGACATAAAGACACCGCATTCAAAGAAGCACTCAAAAGAAATCTTCCCGTTATCTGCGGAACCAATTATTATACCTACCTGAATTTCCCTGTCACTCCCTGGAAAGGATATGAGGCGGCGCGTACATTCGATATCAAAGATGTATATACCGCCAACCCGTCTTATAGAAAAGAAGATTCGCCTCTCTTGTTAGGAATGAGTTGTGCCCTCTGGACCGATTACAGGGTAACAGAAAATATGATCGACCGGAGGCTGTTTCCCCGCATTCTGGCTATCGCCGAACAAATGTGGAGCCGGAGCGAACCGGAGAGTTTCGAACTGTTTTACCAAAAGGTAAAAGACAAAAAAGAATGGTTTGAAAAACAAGGATATATGTTCGGACCAGGATTAAAAAGCGAAGTAACTGATGATTTCAGTTGGGACTAATTAAAGTACAAAAAGATGAAAAAAACGAATTTATTAGTAGGGCTTTTCTGTATTGCAGGTCTGTCTTCCTGCCAGAAAGAAAAGAGCAAACCTAACATTATATATATACTGATGGACGATATGGGTTATGGCGACCTGCAATGTTATGGCCAGCAAAAAATAGAAACCCCGAATATCGACCGCCTGAGAAATAACGGGATCAAACTGACCCAACATTATACAGGATCGCCCGTTTCCGCTCCGGCCCGCTGTGTACTGTTGACCGGATTACATTCCGGACACGCACAGATCAGGGCGAATGATGAAATAGCCTCACGGGGAGCGATCAACAGCCACGACTCGATGTACGTCCATCCGGAACTGGAAGGGCAATATCCGTTAAAATCCGGTACCATGACAATCGGCCGGATGATGCAGAATGCCGGATATACGACCGGTTGTTTCGGAAAATGGGGATTAGGTTATCCCGGTTCGGAAGGTGTCCCCGGCAAACAGGGTTTCGACCAGTTTTACGGATATAACTGCCAGAGGCAGGCACATACCTATTACCCTCCGTTCTTATGGAAAAACGATCAACGCGTATATCTCAATAACAAAATACGGGACCCCCATCTGACCAAACTGGATGAAGGAGCGGATCCGTACGATGAAGCCAGTTACCGGAAATTTACCCAGAATGAATATGCCAACGACCTCATCTTCGACGAAATGATTCATTTTGTCGACCAGAATAAGGAGCAACCGTTCTTCCTGCTTTGGACAACACCTCTTCCGCATGTATCCTTACAGGCTCCGGAACGCTGGGTCAACTATTATGTCGATAAATTCGGAGACGAAGAGCCCTACACCGGTAACAAAGGGTATATGCCATGCCGTTATCCGCATGCAACCTATGCAGCGATGATCAGTTATTTTGACGAACAGGTCGGAAAACTGGTCGACAAATTGAAACAGGAAGGATTGTATGAAAACACCCTGATCATTTTCACTTCCGACAACGGACCGACGTTTAACGGCGGCAGCGATTCCCCCTGGTTCAACAGCGGCGGATTATTCAAATCAGAATACGGATGGGGGAAATGTTTCGTCCACGAAGGAGGAATACGCGTACCGGCTATCGTCTCCTGGCCTGGAAAGATCAAAGCCGGAACAGAATCCGACCATATCTGTGCATTTCAGGATGTAATGCCGACACTGGCAGATATCGTTTCCATCGAATGTCCTCCCACCGACGGGATCAGTTTCCTGCCGGCACTACTCGGAGAAAAAGACAAACAGAAACAGCATGCATATCTTTACTGGGAATATCCTGACCCACAAATAGGAAACAAAGCGATCCGCATGGGGAACTGGAAAGGGATCATTACAGATATCCGCAAAGGAAATACGAGAATGGAGCTGTATGACCTGGAAAACGACATTCAGGAATTACACGATGTAGCAGACAAACACCCGGATATTGTTGAGAAATTTAATCAATTGATGTCGGAATCCAGTACACCACCGGAAAACCTGAAGTTTGCTTTCTAAACTCAAAAGATAGTAGTTTTATACTTTTTTTTCTTTTTAATGGCAAACGATCTTTATCTTTGTATCCACATAAAGAGACAATAAATCTACCTATTAATGGATTTCGCCACCGAAAAGGGATACATAGAGGCAGTCAGCAGGGGCGATGAACAGGCATTCGAGTCATTGTTCCTGCATTATTTTCCACGTATTAAAGGATTCATAAGCGGTATCCTGCAAAACGAGGAAGAAGCGGAAGATATTTCCCAGGATATATTCGTATCCATGTGGCAGAACAGGGATAGATTGAAAGAGATCGAGAATCTGAACGCCTACCTGTATCGCATTGCCAAAAATACGGTATTCCGACATATCGAACGTTCCCTGTTATTCAGGGACTACCAGGAACAACAAACCAACAATGCTTCGTTTACCTCCACAGACAATGACAGCATAGAAGAAGAGTTATATGCCAAAGAACTGGAATTTCTTATTTCTGTCGCCGTTGAAAAGATGCCGCCCCAACGAAAACAAATCTACCGGATGAGCCGTGTGGACGGATTATCCAATGATGAGATTGCAGCACGCATGTCTATCAGTAAACGGACAGTCGAAAATCACCTGACGCTGGCACTGGCAGACATCCGAAAAATAATCGGATTCTTTATTTTTACATTTTTTTAAAAAAAAGTTCATTTTTGACTGTGTGTACTTCCTGACTCACGTATCATATATACAAAACAGGAAATATATACGCATGTCAAAAGCATCTAAAATACTATATAATCTGGTCAACCATACATTTGATCCGGCACTCCGGACCAAAGTATGGCAATGGCTGGTTCACCCTTCCAATCAGAAAGAAAAAGAAGAGGCTCTTCTTTCCATATGGAACGAATATCCGACAGGAGCAAATGCAGAGACTTACCGTTCACTGAATGCAACGAAGAGAAAAATCAACCAGGATAAATTTTCACAGAAACGCTACAGTCTGATACATAAATTGGCAAGAGCCGCCGCCATTTTAATCATTCCTCTATTATCCATTGCCGGATCATATCTGTATATCCGGTACAATACATACGATCCCGAACTGATACAATGTTTCGTTCCGGAAGGAGAAAAACAGGAACTGATACTTCCGGACGGTTCGAAAGTAAATATCAATTCAGGAAGTCTTCTTATCTATCCGAAAGAGTTCAGGGGGAAAACCCGTACACTTTTCCTGACCGGAGAAGCGAATTTCACCGTCAGGAAAGATAAAGAACATCCTTTTATTGTCAACACCAGTTACCTGAAAGTAGAGGCTCTCGGTACCAAATTCAACGTACAAGCCTATTCTGAAAGCGACAAGATCATTACTACATTGGAAAATGGAGCCGTCAGGGTGGATAAAATAGAAAAAGATGACAACTCGTTCATTTTGTCTCCCAATGAGCAATTGGAATATAACTACAAAACCGGTGTCTTTGAGAAAAAAATCATTGATGCAACCAGCTATTCCGGCTGGATAAAAGGTGAACTAAACTTTATAAATCAGCCTCTCAAAGAAATATTGGCAACCATTCAACGAAAATATGCCGTAGATTTTGTTATAAATCCACGCTTATTCACACCGGATCTATATACCATAAAGTTCCGTCAGTATGAAAGTATCAATACCGTCATGAAAATCCTGACAATGACTGTCAGCGGATTGAGTTACGAAATTGAAGACAACATAATTACTATTCAATCACAAAAAAAGAAAGGAGCTAAATAACAAAAAAAGGGACCGGAAAAAAATCGCGACACCTTTTCCGGACCCCCGAAATCAACCAACAGCATTTTAAAATCTTAGGGATCTTAAATTTAGTATTCATTGATTTAATACGCAAAAGTATGAATTTAAACTATCAAAAGAGTAAGAAAGCACTCCTAAATTTTCGTAAAATATTTATCTTAACATCGTTAGCCCTATTCACCAGTACTATAAGCTGGGGGCAAAATCAACGCATTACAATTACCGGAAACAATAATACTATCTTGAAAGTATTTGAAGAGATAGAAAAACAAACCGGCCTAAGTATTGCTTATAATCAGACAAAACTAGATATCAATAGAAAAATATCACAAGATTTTAGTGATAAAATCTTGTCTTCAGTCATGACTGAAGTTTTGAAGGATACCGGTTTTTCTTATAAAATTGAAGATAAACACATTGTAATCGTTCCTGCTCGAGCAGAACAAACCACTCCGGCACAAAATAAAAACAACCCGAAAAAAATATCCGGAGTTGTTTTAGATGCCACCGGATTGCCAATCATCGGTGCCAATGTCATAGTAAAAGGTACCACTACCGGTTCGATAACCAATCTGGACGGCGCTTTCTCTCTGGAAGTTCCTGAAGGAAGTGTTTTACAAATTTCTTATATCGGGTATCTTACAAAAGAAATACCCGTAAAAGGAAATAACACGAATTTTGATATCCAATTAATGGATGACACACAAACACTTGAAGAGGTGGTTGTCGTAGGATACGGTTCACAAAAGAAAGTAAACGTGATCGGTTCTATTGCTTCTGTTGACAGCAAAGCGCTCGAAGCACGTGCCGTACCTGATGTTTCCAACATGTTGACTGGCCAACTTTCTGGCGTTACAATCACACAAGAAAGCGGAAACCCAGGACAGGATGCCGGAACAATTCGTGTTCGTGGTGTCGGTTCTTTCGGTGCCACCCCCAGCCCGCTGGTATTAGTAGATGGTCTTCCCGGTTCATTAAGTGATTTAACACCTACCGATATAGAACAAATTTCAGTACTGAAAGATGCATCCTCTTCTGCAATTTATGGTTCACGTGCCGCCAATGGAGTTATACTGGTTACAACTAAAAAAGGTAAAGAAGGTAAAGCCCGTATCATTTATAACGGTTCTGTCGGAATGAGCCAGGCAACAGAATTACCGGAATTAGCCCGTTCTTATGAATACGCCGAGTATTATAACATGGCCATAGGAAAAGAAACATATACTCCGGAAATGATTCAGAAATATCGCGATGGTTCCGACCCGGACAATTATGCCAACGAAATGTATCTGGAAGATTTATTGGGTGGTCACGCATTGCAAACCAAACATGAATTGAGTGCAAGTGGCGGTACGGAAAAAATACAATACATGGCATCTTTAGGTTATTTACACCAGGACGGTTTACTGGATAATAACTACTACAATCGTTATAACGCCCGCGTAAACCTGAATGCCGAACTGGCTAAAAACTTAAAATTAAGTGTGCGCTTAAGTGGTATGGCTTCCGATCGTCACGAACCTTCAACACCGGGTTCAATGGATGGCGGCGGATATAAAAGTATTATTTCCAACGCTGTACGTTTCCCTGGTTTAACACCAAGTTACCTCTCGACCGGAGAAGTCGGCTTAGGCCCTAAATTAATGGGTACACCGGTATCATGGGTTGATTGCGCCTCTTTCTATCGCGAAGATTATGATAAATTCAAATCGAATGCCGAACTCTCTTATCAACCTATCAAGGGATTGACTTTAAAAGTTATCGGCGGTTACAATTATACATTGAACCATACCCGTAATTATCGTTGCGACATGGAACTTGCCGGTGGAAAAAGCACTGGCCCTTCCAGCTTGACAGACGAGATGAAACGTACTGTTTACAAGACATTCCAGGCTATTGCCGATTACAACACGACCATCGCAGGAAAACACAACCTGGCTGCATTAGTTGGTTATACATGGGAAGACGAAGGCCAGCAGACTTTATCCGGCAGTCGTAATAATTTTCCATCAGATGATGTTCCTTATCTGGGCGCCGGCGGAGCAGACGGACAAACAAACGGTGGTGGCGGTTACGAATGGGCTATCCAATCAGTATTCGGTCGTTTAACTTACAACTTCGACCAACGTTATTTGTTCGAAACGACCATGCGTTACGACGGTTCTTCTCGTTTCCCAACAGATAGTAAATACGGTTTCTTCCCGTCTGTAGCCGGGGGATGGCGTGTTTCTGAAGAACAGTTCTGGAAGGAAAACGAAAACTTGTCTTTTGTCGACAATTTGAAACTCAAAGCATCTATCGGCGTATTGGGTAACAACAATATTGGTAACTACCCGTACCAATCTGTTTACACATTGGGACAAGCACAAAATTATGTATTTGGTGGTGTATATACACAGGGAGCAGCAGTAACTACTTATGTAGACCCGACACTTAAATGGGAACGTACCCGTACAACCGACTTCGGTATCGAAACGGCTCTTTTTAACAATAAATTAACATTCAACGCCTCATACTTCTATCGTAAAACAACAGACATCTTATACAAACCGTCCGCCAGTTATTCTTCAATCTTCGGTCTGAGTGTTTCTCAGGTAAATACCGGTGAGGTAGAAAACAAAGGTTGGGAATTTGAAATAGGACATCAAAACAGACTTGGAGATTTTAGTTATCATATCAATGGTAATTTCTCCATTATCAACAACAAAGTATTGACACTCGGTATGGGGAACGTTACTCAGAACAACGGTATGGTCGGTAACGGTAGTGATTTGTTTATCGACTATCCAATGCAAATGTTTTACGGTTATAAGACAGACGGCGTATTCCTGACTGACGACGAAGTAAGCGAATGGTATGACCAAAGCACAATAGCCAAAGGCTCCAAAGCCGGAGATATCCGCTATGTAGATACGGATGGTGATGGAAAAGTAACCACCGACGATAAAGTTTATTTGGGCTCACGCATTCCTAAATATACATTCGGTTTAAGCCTGGGTGCAGAATACAAAGGTTTCGATTTCAGTATGCTTCTCCAAGGTGTTGCCAAAGTAAAAGGTATGTTATCTGTTTATGCAGGTCATGCATTCTATCAGGAAGGTAACATCCAGAAATGGCAGATGGAAGGATGTTGGAACGTTCAACAAGACAATCGCTATCCGGCATATCCACGCCTGGAAGTAATGTCGAATGCCGGTAGTAACAATACGCTGACTTCCGATTTTTGGGTAATAGATGCTTCATATCTGAAAGTACGTAATATCCAATTAGGTTATACTTTGCCGAACAGACTTTGCCAGAAGTTCGGTTCAAGCGGCCTAAGATTTTACGTATCTTTAGACAACCCTCTAACCTTCAAAGGTTATCGCAAAGGTTGGGATCCTGAAAATACCAGCAACAACGCTCAGTACTATCCTACCATGTCTACTTATACTCTTGGTCTAACATTAAAATTCTAGAATCTTATGAAAAGATTAAAATATATCGCCTATACAGCTTTATGCGCATCGTTATTCTTATCTTCATGCGACCTGGAACGTTATCCGCTAACAGATTTATCGGAAGAAAATTTTTGGGATGCTGAAAAGAACGGTTCATTGGCTTTAACTAGTTTATACAGGGGCAATATCACCAACGGGTTGGAATATTCCGTATCCGACTTCTGGTCGTATCATGGTCTCCTGTTCACAGAACATCTTACAGACAACGGATTTGACCGTCGCGGAGAAAACAATCCATTTTTCAAAATCTCCAGCGGGCAGCTACAGAATGACAACAGCTTCATTTCCGGATACTGGAGTTCGGCTTACAAACGTATCGGTATGTGCAACCGTTTCCTTGCCGGAATTGAAAGTGCAACCGAGTCAGAATCAAAAACACGTATGATTGCCGAAGCTCGTTTTCTGCGTGCCACACAGTATCATTACCTGGCTAGTTATTTCAAAGATGTTCCTTTAGTTACAACCGTTCTCACCGGTGAAGAATCAAACAACGTCACGAAAGAGACGCAAGCTAATATTTTAAACTGGTGTGCCACAGAATTTAAAGAAGCGGCCAATGATCTGCCTCGTTTCAGTGAAATAAAATCATCAGAAACCGGACGTGCATGCAAACAGGCTTCACTGGCATTCTTGGGAAGAACCTATATGTTAATGAAAGAATGGGCTAAAGGAGCTGAAACATATAAAGAGATTATCGACCTGGGAGATAATGACCTTCACAGTAAATACTCAGAATTGTTCTATCCCGGAACCGGCGTAGGCAATAAAGAGAATATCTATTATATTGCTTATCTGGAGAACTATTTCGGTTGTGGTTTGCCACAACACGGATTGTCAGCCAAAGACGGAGGTTGGAGTTTATCGAATCCTACCGCCGGTTTGTTCGAATCATATGCTTTCACCGACGGAACACCTTTCAGTTATGATGATCCACGTTTCAATCCGGATAATTTAGGTGAAAATCGTGACCCGCGTTTGGATTACACCATTTACTATAACGGTTCTACATTCATGGGAAGCGAATACCGTATGCATCCAGACTACGATGCATCAAAGAAAGAGCGTGTAGACTATTCCTCGGAGGCGTCCAAAACCGGATTTATGTGGCGTAAATATTACGATGAAAATCCGATCAATGATTTACAAAGTTATAGTGCCGTTACCCCGATCATCCGTTATGCAGAAGTACTGTTAAGTTATCTGGAATGTATGATTGAAAGCGGACAATCTATCAATCAAAACGTACTGGATGCAACAATCAACAAAGTACGCGGACGATCCGACGTCAAAATGCCTGGGACAACAGAAACCAATCCGGATAAATTGCGTAAAATCGTCCGCAATGAACGTCGCATCGAGTTGGCTTACGAAGGTATCCGTTTTTGGGATATTATGCGCTGGAATATTGCACACGAAGTATTGGTTGGTGAGATATGGGGTGCACCTTATCCTGGCTCTACAACTTATGCGGCTTCTACTAAATTCGTAGATCCGACAGGCCACTACCGTTGGTATGCAGGCCGTCGTGACTTCCGTAGTCCACAGGATTACACATGGCCTATACCATTATCCGAACAAAACATCAATCCGAACTTAAGATAAATAGGTTAATTAGGAAGGGAGGGATATCGGTTATTTATATTCCGGTATCCCTTTTTCTTTTTAAAGTAGACAATATCCGTTAAAAATACAGCGTACAGCAAGGCGGATATAGAAAAAATGCAGACCTTTAGTTCCTAAACAAAAATATCATAAACTTATATATACTTTAAATATTATGAAATCAAACGTATTGATCGGTCTCGGACTGGGAGCTTTTTTATTCTCCCCCTCCACCTCTCATGCCCAAAAGGCGAAAGAGGCAAAGACCCCGAATGTCATTTTTATCTATGCCGACGACCTCGGTTATGGTGACCTGGAATGCTATGGAGCAACCCGCGTACAAACGCCAAATGTAAACAAACTGGCAGACAGTGGTATCCGCTTTACCAACACACATGCAACAGCAGCCACCAGTACCCCATCCCGTTATTCCCTGCTTACCGGAGAATATGCCTGGCGCAGACCCGGTACGGACATCGCTGCCGGTAATGCCGGAATGATTATCCGCCCGGAACGCTATACCATTGCCGATATGTTCAAAAATGCAGGCTATACAACAGCTGCCCTGGGTAAATGGCATCTGGGACTGGGCGACAAGACTGCCGAACAGGACTGGAACGCTCCTCTGCCTGCCGCATTAGGTGATTTAGGATTCGACTATTCCTATATCATGGCAGCGACAGCCGACCGTGTTCCCTGTGTATTCATCGAAAACGGAAAAGTGGCCAACTACGACCCGTCCGCTCCTATCGAAGTAAGTTATCAGAAACCTTTCGAAGGCGAACCTTTAGGAAAAGATCATCCGGAACTTCTATATAACCTGAAGCATAGCCACGGCCATGATATGGCTATCGTAAACGGTATAGGACGTATCGGTTATATGAAAGGCGGCGGCAAGGCTTTATGGAAAGATGAAAACCTGGCAGATTCCATCACAACACATGCCCTCGATTTCATCAAAGCAAACAAGGATAAACCCTTCTTCATGTATTTCGCGACAAACGACGTACATGTTCCCCGCTTCCCGCACGACCGCTTCAGAGGCAAGAACCCGATGGGACTGAGAGGCGACGCTATCGTGCAGTTTGACTGGAGTGTCGGACAAATCCTCGACGAACTCGACAGGCTGGGACTGAGAGAAAACACCTTGATCATCCTTTCCAGCGACAACGGTCCTGTTGTGGATGACGGTTATGCAGATCAGGCAGAAGAACTGCTGGGCGATCATAAGCCGGGCGGTCCGTTACGCGGCGGTAAATATAGTGCCTTCGAAGCCGGAACCCGTATCCCTGCTATTGCAAGCTGGCCGAAAGAAATAAAAAAAGGCCAAGTCTCTGACGCATTAATGTCGCAGGTTGACTGGTTCGCTTCACTGGCAGCACTGACAGGTTCCGTTCTTCCCAAGGGAGCAGCCCCCGACAGTTACAATTATCTGGGTACCTTGTTAGGAACAGACAATGCCGACCGTCCTTGGGTGATCGAACAGGCATCCGACCATACGTTATCTGTCCGCACAAAAGACTGGAAATATATTGAAACCAGCAACGGACCGAAAATAGTTCCCTGGGGACCGAAGATCGAGACCGGTTATTCCAAAACTCCTCAACTGTACGATATGACACAGGTAGGCGAACAGGAAAACCTCGCTGAAAAACGTCCGGAAGTCGTTTATCAGTTACAGGAAATTCTGAAAGGTGTACGTAACAATACAGTCAAACCTAAATAATCAGATTTTATCTGTTTAGACTATAAATCAATGGTCCGAAGCGAAAGTTCCGGGCCATTTTTATGTTTTTACCTTTTTTTATCAGGGAATAGGCATTATCTTTGTGGCAATTTGGCAGAAAATAAAAGGATAATGCTGGGACTTATTAGTAAAGGAATTGTGATAGGCGTACTTGTATCAGCCCCTATGGGCCCGATAGGTATGTTGTGTATACAAAGAACATTGAACAAAGGACGTTGGCACGGTTTCGTTACCGGCCTGGGAGCAGCCTTATCGGATGTCATCTATGCGGCACTGACCTGCCTGGGAATGGGAGTTGTCGTCAACTTCGTGGAAGCCAACCAGGCACCTCTCCAACTAATGGGCAGTATCGTTCTCGGTCTTTTCGGTTACTACATATATCAATCCAATCCTGTAAAAAACTTAAAAAAGCAACGTGAAAAAAAGTTATCGTTCACACAGGATTTTATTACAGCTTTTCTTCTTACCTTTAGCAACGTATTAATCGTGCTGCTATATATAGGACTGTTTGCGCGTTTTGGATTTGTGTTGCCGGATCATTCCGTCTGGATGTTGGTGGGAGGAATAATATGCATAGGAATAGGTGCCGTCCTTTGGTGGTTCGGCATCACATATATAGTTGCGAAATTAAAAAAGTGGTTTAATGTACGGGGAATATGGTTATTGAATCGGATTGTAGGGACAGTCATCATTATATTGGCTATTGTAGGGGTATTATCGGTACTCCTCACCTCATATTTCCATTTGCCGTTGCTCCAAATCTATAATTAACATGAAGAAGCTTAAAGTACCTTATTTAGTAACGCTGGATGTGCTGGATTTATCATCAGTCGGTTTTCTGTTGGAAAACAAAGCCCAGCGAGAGTATATCGATGTCATCAATTGGGAAGAATACCCTTATAAACCAATTGTCGCTTTCGATATTGCGCGAACGGATGAAAATCTTTATATCCGTTATTTCGTAAAAGGGAATTCATTAAAGGCTGTTCACAGCTCAGACGGTTCCCCGGTTTATACAGATAGTTGTGTCGAGTTTTTCATGAAAACGGTCGATGATCATAACTACATGAATTTCGAGTTCAATTGTATCGGAACCTGTGATGCTGCCCGCCGCCAGTCGCGTGATATCAAAAGATCGCTAAACACCGATGAATACACTTCTATCCGTCGGTATTCATCCATAGAGAACAAACCTTTTTCAGAAAAGACAGGTGTATTCTCCTGGGAGTTGGTCGTATCTATCCCCTTCAGGCTCATGGGACTCGATCCGGAAAACCTGCCGGAAAAGATTCTGGGCAATTTCTACAAATGTGCGGACGATACAGAATATCCCCACTTTGTCAGCTGGAACCCGATAGACCTCCCAAGCCCCGACTTCCACCGTCCGGAGTTTTTCGGAGAGATTTATTTATAAAATATCAACTATTCCCGGAGAGTATATCCCGGGAATAGTTCAATTACCTAATCCTCCTGATATGCCTTTTACCACTCTATTGATTGACGATGAACCGGCTGCACATTACGCATTGAAAGAGTTGCTCAAAAATCATGCTGATACAATTCAAATTGCGGGAGAAGCCTTTTCCGGCAAAGAAGCTATTTCGTTATGTGAGAAACTAAAACCGGAACTTCTCTTTCTGGATATCAGAATGCCGGATATGAATGGCTTCGAGGTGCTGGAACAGCTATCTTCTCAACCCTACGTTATCTTTTCCACCGCTTATGATCAATATGCTATTCAGGCTTTTAATGAAAATTCGATCGACTATCTGTTAAAGCCTATAGAAGAAAAACGTTTCGAACAATGTATTCATAAACTAAAGCGATTAAACCTGAAATCGCCAGCTATCAATTATACAGAATTAAATCAGCTGTTCACCCAACTTCAAAAAAGCCAAAAGAAAGCAAGCGCCATTCCTATTCATGTTCAATCTAAAATCATATTGGTCCGCTGTTCCGATATTACATTTTGTAAATCGGCAGACGGTTACGTTTCTTTGTTTACAGACGAAGGTAAAGAGTATATATCCGACCTCAACCTGAGTCAATTGGAAGAACGTCTTCCGAGCTCGTTCCTACGTGTCCAAAAGTCATATATCGTTAATAAAGAGAAGATAGAAGAGATACATAAATATTTCAATAATCGGCTCATTCTGGTTATGAGTGATAAACCCCATACCCATATAACCACCGGAACCAGCTATATAACAGTGATCCGGGAAGAGCTCGATTTATAGTTACAGTCCGATAATACAGGTTTGCCTTTCATTTTTTCAGGTTCAAAGAATTTCACTTTCAGAACATCTTCTAACCTGCTAGATTTGCCTTACTATTAATTAAATGAATGAAACAATGAAAAGACTTTATTACATTTTATTCTGTCTTCTGTTTTTCTGCCAACTAAGAGGACAACAGGCAACTCTCATCATCATTCCGGAAAAGGAAAACAAAGAAATCAGCTATCAATTTTCAGATAGCGAACATCTTCCTTTTTATACATTATTTCAAACGAAACAGGCAGAACCTGATGGGGTCTTCCATATCAGCTTACCCGTACAACAACCAGTAGTCCTCAATCTTCTGACAGAAGATCGTTTATCTTTTCGTGTCTATCTGACAAAAGACAGCCACGATACAATCCGGATCCGAAATAACCAACCCTTCTTTTCCGGGACCAATACCATTTATAATCAATGCTTGCAAGAAATACAAAAAACAGAAGAGTATTGCCACAGCATTTCCTATTCCAAGCATCATGAACTTCACGCGGTCGATTCACTGAAAGAATTTACACAGATTGTCAATAACAAACAGGCCGAATTAATAACTTTCCTTAAAGGTCAAAACGTATCTTCCGATTTTATTCATAATCAGAGTCATATTATAAATTGCATGTTTACACATTTGTTTTATAAAAAGATATTGAACCTCTACAACAATCGAAAAATAACCGACGAATGGCTTAAAGAGATAAAAAAACAACTTTCGTTTGACTTCCAAGAAGGGGCAAACCTTTGCTATTCGGAATATGAACGAATGCTATATATGAACACAACCATTAATTACTTCATTATTGAAAAACATTCCCCACAGGATATAGACAGGGACAAGATCAATACATTTCTTTTGAATGAATATAAAAAGAAGAGAACAGGGAAATACCTGGAATATGCCTGGGCCAGTTTAATCTATAATGACATTTTTCAACGTGATTTCAGTGAAGACATACCTTCCCTTTACGATCAGTTCTGTTCTGAGTTTCCACAAAGCGAATTCATCGGCATATTATCTCCTGAAATAGAGAAAATCAGACAATTTCATCATATACCGGAAACTTCCAACAATATAACCATTCTTCCCACAGATACCATACTAAAAAATCTGGAAGAAGCCGTACATCCTTTCATAGGGAAAATCGTCTATATCGATTTATGGGGAACTTGGTGCGGCCCTTGCCAGAAAATGTTTGCATATAGTAAGGCATTAAAAAATGCAACTAAAGAAATGGACATTATCTATTTATATATTTCACTGGACCGTCCGGAAAATCGGGATAAATGGAAGAAAATGGTTTATTATTACAAACTGGAGGGATACCACTTACAGGCAGGAATCACATTGGCCAAGTCTCTCTATGCATCACTGGGAAATAAAGGGATGTTAGCCATTCCACAATTTATAATCATCGGGAAAGATGGAAAAATAGCGATAGAAAAAGCTGCCGCCCCCGATAATCTGGAAAAAGTCGTTGAACAATTAAAACAAGTAAGCAATGAATAACGGATATACAATGAATTATTATATAGAAGGAGTAATATTTATAATAACAATCGCTATTATCACGTATCCCTTTCTATCTTTCATTCTCAAAAAAGTCATCTCCAACAAATGGCTTAACAGACTCAGTTTTATACTGATTTCATTAGGTGGCCAGGTGATATACCTGGAAAAATACAATGACCCTATTAGCATAAAACTAGTCATTTCACTCTTTTTCTCTTACATTCTTTTTCATCTTATTGCAGACCAACTATACCGGCTCAATAAAGAATGGAGGATAATTCTTGAAACTTTACTTACCGGAGGTTTACTCATGGGTACATTAACCATTGTAGCCTTAGCCGGAAATTATCAAATCACAAAAATCATTACAGAAAGATTTCCTGACGGAAGTTATAGCTTTATTCCCGGTCATTTTGATGAGATGCTGGAAACAACAGTGATCTTTTCCATTATATTAATTGCTTCCAGGTACTTCTATACTTACCTACTGGAAAAAGCAGAAGAAAAAAAACAACGTAAGATAAAAGAAACTATCCTGGAAAAAGAGCTGATCCATGCTCAACTGGAAGCTCTTCATGCTAAAATTAACCCTCATTTCTTATACAATTCTCTCAATACGATTGCCGGACTCGCTCTCGTCGATGGAGAAAAAACCAGACAAATGGCATTGGCCCTCTCTCGTTTTTTCAGATACAGCATTAATAAGGAGCAAACAAATTTAATCTGTGTTTCAGAAGAGATCGAAATGATAAACACGTATCTGGATATAGAGAAAATACGTTTCGGGAACCAACTAGATTATAAAATAGAATGCGATACAGAATGTGAAAAAGAACTCATTCCCAGAATGTTACTTCAGCCACTTGTAGAAAACAGCATTAAGCATGGTTGGAATGTAGATTTGAATTCTATTCTTATACGGATTGTCATTAGAAAAGATAACAACCGGCTCATTATCTCAGTAAAAGATTCCGGAGCCCCTTTCAAGCCAGGCTTCATTCCCGGATATGGATTACAAAGCATCTATGATAAATTAGAACTTCTTTTCCCGAACAAGCATGATCTGTCAATCATTTCCCATCCGGAAAAAGAAGTCCGCATTATGATCAAGGTAACATCTCCGTCAAAATCTTAGTCACCTCTTCTGCCGAAGGATGGATTGCCAAAATCTTTCCATCCTTATCTACCAGATAGGTGCAGCCGCCACTGTTGCCGGCACCGTACATTTCCCAGATATTTCCTTTATCGTTCAGTTCGACTAAGTTCAACCAGGGGTATTTGTCCTGTTCGATTGCCTTTTTCATGGCATCCGTGTTATTATTTTCACGGGCAATGCCGACTACGGTGAATCCTTTGTCTTTAAATGCTTCATAAATAGGGATCATGCTGGATGACAAACGGCGGCACGGTCCGCACCAGGAAGCCCATAAGTCGATTAAAGCAACTTTCCCTTTTATCTGATCCGAAAGTTTTACCATATTCCCTTCAAGGTCGGGGGCAGAAAAGTCAATGTAAGAACCTCCAACCTTTACATTCAAACTCGCAATGATACGCTCCATATCCGTGATATAAGGATGGGAAGAGAATTTTTCTTTATACTTGTTTTCAAATATATCCTGATAGACGGAAACATCTTCCTCCCCCGGACTATAGCGGGCCATCATAATAGCGCGGTCAAGCATCTGTTTCAAAATACATAAGCCGTTCAATGTCGGTTCTTTTTGCATATAATCAAGTTTCCATTGCCGAATGCCCTCAAAATATTCTTTATACTTCTTATTCAGCGCAATGCCTTCTTCCGAGAACTCTTTTCCGGCTTTGTTCAAACGGTCATATTCCGGATAAAGCGTTCTCCGTTCTTCGTCCGTTTTCGCAGCAGATATACGTTTCTTTAAATCATACATTTCTTTTGAATAATAGCGTTCCTCCTGATCCAGGGCATCCCGGTCCTTTTCCAATTGGTTCACAGGATACAATTTCTCCATTTCCTCCTGCATACGGATTTCTTCTTTATTCAAAGCGGATTCCGTTTGTAAGATACTATGCGGACGGTGTTCCATCGGGTAAAGAGTGAAATGTAAAGTCCCTTTCTCGGAAATAAAATAGGTCGGACGCCAGGCACCGTTCAAGTGCTCTTCCCAGAAAACCAGTTCGTAGGTCTCGTTTTCATTCGCAGTCAACGTATAACTGAATTTACCATCCCTGACAGGGATAGAAATAAACGGGGTAGTACGCATATCTTTTCCGGCACGTATCAATGTCAGGCGGGAACTTTCAGGGCGGTCTATTACTTCTCCTTCCAGCACACATTCAAAAGTACCGGGTTGAGCAGGCTGCTTTTTCAAATGTATGCCTTCGATATGGAAATCACCTTTTTCCGACCCTTCGATAAAACTGATGACTTCTTCATTCTCATCTACCGGCTCAAAGAATAACGTAGCCGGAGAATTGCCGGATTCAGGCATATAAATCTCCTTATCCAGTTCAAAATCGGACGATTTCAGTAATTTGTATTTCTTTCCCGAAGTAACACCTTCCAGATAGGCACCCGAAGAAAGGCGAACCCAATAATTCGGACGGTTGTACATTTCTGCATAGAGAATCGTTGCCGTATCTGTCAGCTCCACCCGATAAACTTCCATAATTGTTGTATTTTTATTATCAATAACCGGATAATCGATAACGCGGCTTTGCTTTGTACAAGCGACACTGAGGCAAATCATCAGAAAAAGTAATAGTTTCATTTTCATAATCAGTCAAATCAAAGGATTAATAATTTATCAAAAGTAAGTAATATGCCACAATAAACAAAAAAATAAGGATGGAAGTATACCCCCACCCTTATCTAACACACAACTCCCCAGATTATTTATTCTTATCTTTCGATAACTTCAATTCAATAACAAAAGCTATAATCAATCCGATACCCCCGAACAACAGGACTGATGCACCATATACCGTACTGATCAATTCACGCCGTCCCCAATTATCAATATCAAAATCTGTAAGCGACACAGAGATAATAAATCCGACCAGCAACCCCAATCCGATTCCTGCCAGCAAACATCCGGTTTTCAAAGAACTAAAAGAGAAATTAGTAGCCAGACGTGGTAAACCGATCTTCACATCGAAAGCGGAAGGCTCCAGTTTATCCCCGATCTTCTCAATAATAGCCAAACGTTCTTTTTTACGTACAAACAATTCAAACAAGCCGTAAATACCAGCACAAACTATTCCGACGATCAGCGGAACCATTATAAAATCCATCATAACAGTAAATATTAAATGTTATTATTAATTCGTTTATAAGTTTGACGCAGCTTCTTAGAAAAGGTTACAGGTTTCATTATATCTTCCATAAAAAAATCGCTTGAAAATGGAGAAATCACATTTTTATGTAATACGTATATAATCATCAAATAGGCAACGACAGTATGTTTGATGACATGATAAATAAAATAAGACAGCGTGGTGAACTTGTCATCGAGTGTTATCCAGTAGGTTACTGGCGATTATCTCAAAAGCAACCACTAACTAACTCATTAGTAATTAGTTGATATTACTATCCTGTACAGGAAAACCAACTACGGTGTACAGGGTAACCGGATAAGGTGTACACCCTAACCGACTAGGGTGTACAGGGTAGCTTTACCTGGTAAAGACCTAAGAGACAACAGGTAAGGGGGTATGTAATAGTTCCTCCTTTATCTATTTATAAGAAATGAAAGAACTAATTTAAAAAGTCACATTGCCGGATGAAAGGCAATGATAACTGATGCCGGCATTGCCGGAACGAAATGAGATTCATTTTTAACCTCCGTCGAGCGAAGCCTGCGCTGTATAAATCTCTCCCCAATAAAGTTTTCAAACTTTACCTTTCAGGTTTCAGGATACATAACTGCCTGAAAAATAACAAATCAACCTGAAAGATGCTTTATACAGGAAGTTGATTCCGGTAAGTAGGCATCCGTTCGTCACCCCGTAGTTATCTATTTGCCGGCGAGAAGTTATCCGTCCCAAAAGCATAGGTGTTCCGAATTGTCAAGACCGCTTTTGGGATGACAAAGTTGATATGTTTGAAGACAAAAGTCTTATATTTTGCCAGCAGCTATTTAACCTTGAATTCTCGTATACATTTTTTACAGTTTCATCCCTTCAGCCGGATGCATTGAAAAACATTCCATACAGGGCTTCTGAAAGCTGAATGCAATAGTATGCAATTCATAAGGAGGGCGAATCAGATAACAAACAGGCTTATATTTACGCTCTTGTATTTGATTCCAAGAATAGCTGTTTTCTAATTATAGAAATAAATGAACTATTTACTGTGTTACAACCAGTCTATAATTAGATAGCTCAATTTTGATAGCACCACATCGGTGCGCCAACTCTGAAATTCAGATTGCTACTTGCTTTTCACCGAATACGGTTTTAAAAGCCTTGTCGAGCATGATATTCACATACTTTTCCATAATCAATAGTTTTAGTTGTTTTATTACCCGATAGCAGGTAACGGGACAAATGTAGGCTATATTTTATTTAATCCAAACAGAGAAGGGGATTATTTGATTCAGGCGTAGAAAAATGTTTCACTTTTTTCAGTTGTAAGTTGTAACCAAATTGCCGAACTTGCGTCCATAAAGTAGGATGGAGTTGTATAGCGACGCATATTACATAGAAAGAGTACAAGCGGGAGATACAGGATGCTTTGCCTGTCTGCTCGATAGATACAGTCGTCCGGTTCATTCGTTAATCCTTAAAATGGTACATAGTAAGGAAGACGCGGAAGAACTGGCGCAAGATGTATTTATGAAGGTCTTTCGTAATTTGTCGTCTTTCAAGGGCGATTGTAGTTTCTCCACCTGGATTTACCGGATTGCCTATAACACGGCTATTTCGGAATTGCGCAGGAAGAGACAGGAATTTGTCGCCATTGAAGAATCGCAGATCAGCAATGTGTCGGAAGAAGAGGTCAGCGAAATGTTGGGACGTACTTCGACAACCGAACAACTCGATAAGCTGGAAGCGGCCCTCGAACAACTCCCCCCGGACGAAAGGGCACTGATACTGCTCTTTTATATGAAAGAGAAAACGGTGGACGAACTGACCGTGATAACCGGTCTTGGGGCATCCAATATCAAAGTGAAGTTACACCGCATACGGAAAAAGTTATTTGTATTAATTAAAGGAATGGAGGAAAATTAAATATGGACAGCAACAAAAAGAACCCTGATATACTGGAAAGCCTGTTCAGGCAAATGCCGGAAGAAGAGTTGCCCGCATCATTCCGTCTGAATGTGATGCAGCAGATTGCCAAAGAGACCGTCAAGGTTAAGAAACGGAACGAATGGTTCGGGTTGGCTGCTGTCATTGTGGCTTCGCTGGGGATGCTGGGGATGGCTGCCGCTTTCCTCTTCTACATGGATTTTCCACAAATAACCGTGCCGAAAATAACATGGCCGAAAATCGACCTCCCCATCTTTAGTTTTTATTTTTATATCGGAATACTAACGTTGTTCCTGCTGTTCCTTGACTATAAGCTGAGGAAGGTATTTCGTAAGGATGAGTAAAGACGAAACGGGCCCCGTTCTCGTAGGTGAATCAATGGAAAGAGTTCCGCCCAAACGGTCTGCGATCAGTGTACAGATAGATAACCCCAGACCGGCACCGGATTTATAGTCGTCCAGTTTTTCAAAACGCTGGAAAACTGCGGACTGTTTCTCTTTCGAAAACAAAATAACACATCAATAGTCCTCCAGCGGATATCAGTAATATCCAATCAGAAAAAGCAAGTGATATAAAGCATAAATTCCAAGGCAAAACTATTGTATATCAGAAAAAAGCATTACCTTTGCCCCGATTTTTGAGAGATGACAACATAATGTCTAACTTACTAATTAAAACAAACTTAAGTATTAACAATTAGAGAATGGAAAATTTAAAGAACATTCAGCCGGTTGAAGATTTCAACTGGGACTCCTATGAAAAGGGAGAAACTTACGGTGACGTAAGCAAGGACGACCTTGTAAAAACGTATGACGAAACCCTGAACACTGTAAAGGATAAGGAAGTCGTTATGGGAACCGTTACTGCAATGAACAAACGTGAAGTTGTAGTGAACATCGGTTTCAAATCAGACGGTGTTGTATCAATGGCGGAATTCCGTTACAATCCGGATCTGAAAATTGGTGACGAAGTAGAAGTTTACATCGAAAACCAGGAAGACAAAAAAGGACAGTTGATCCTTTCTCACAAGAAAGCTCGCGCTACACGTTCTTGGGATCGTGTTAACGAAGCTCTTGAAAAAGACGAAATTATCAAAGGTTACATCAAATGTCGTACGAAGGGCGGTATGATCGTTGACGTATTCGGTATCGAAGCATTCTTACCGGGTTCTCAGATCGACGTTAAACCGATCCGCGATTACGATGTATTTGTAGGTAAGACAATGGAATTCAAGATCGTTAAGATCAACCAGGAATTCAAGAACGTTGTTGTATCTCACAAAGCTCTTATCGAAGCAGAGCTTGAAGCACAGAAGAAAGATATTATCTCTAAACTGGAAAAAGGACAGGTTCTGGAAGGAACTGTTAAAAACATCACTTCTTACGGTGTATTCATTGACTTGGGTGGCGTAGACGGTTTGATCCATATCACAGACCTTTCTTGGGGCCGTGTTTCTCATCCTGAAGAAATCGTTCAGCTTGATCAGAAAATCAATGTTGTTATCCTTGACTTCGATGACGAAAAGAAACGTATCGCTCTCGGCTTGAAACAGCTGACTCCGCATCCTTGGGATGCTTTGGATCCGGACTTGAAAGTAGGTGACAAAGTGAAAGGTAAAGTGGTTGTTATGGCTGACTACGGCGCATTCATCGAAATCGCTGCCGGCGTAGAAGGTTTGATCCACGTATCAGAAATGAGCTGGACTCAGCACCTGCGCAGTGCTCAGGACTTCATGAAGGTTGGTGACGAAATCGAAGCAGTTATCTTGACTTTGGATCGTGACGAACGTAAGATGTCTCTGGGTATCAAACAGCTGAAAGCTGACCCATGGGAAGATATCGAATCTCGCTTCCCGGTTGGTTCACGCCACACAGCTAAAGTTCGTAACTTCACTAACTTCGGTGTATTCGTAGAAATCGAAGAAGGCGTTGACGGCTTAATCCACATCTCTGACCTTTCTTGGACTAAGAAGATCAAACACCCGAGCGAATTCACTCAGATCGGTGCAGAAATCGAAGTTCAGGTACTGGAAATCGACAAGGAAAACCGTCGTTTGAGCTTAGGCCACAAACAACTGGAAGAAAATCCCTGGGATGTATTTGAAACTATCTTCACAGTAGGTTCAATCCACGAAGGTACAATCATCGAAGTACTTGACAAGGGCGCTGTCGTATCCTTGCCTTATGGTGTAGAAGGTTTCGCAACTCCGAAACACCTGGTAAAAGAAGACGGTTCTCAGGCTGCTGTAGACGAAAAACTACAGTTCAAGGTAATCGAATTCAACAAAGAAGCAAAACGTATCATCCTTTCTCACAGCCGCATCTTCGAAGATGAACAGAAGGGCGCTAAGAAAGATGCTCCTGCTGGTGACAAAAAACCGTCAGCAAGACGCAACAACAAGAACGAAGAATCTTCTGCAATGGTAACTGGTCCGGTTGAAAAGACTACACTGGGTGACATTGAAGAACTGGCTGCTTTGAAAGAAAAACTTTCAGGTAAATAATCAGTATCACTGATAACCGATATAAAGGAGTTGTTTTTTCGAAAACAACTCCTTTTTCTTTATTTCCTCCCCCTATTCACTCACTCAATAATGAAAGGCTATATATTTGTTGACTTTCATCTATTTTTACTCCTGATAAGTTTGCGTATTTTAAATTAATTACAGAACTTTGTTGAAGTTACTTGAATATTATGATCATGGACGAAAACATAACAAACAAAGGCATCACTATCCTCATCGCAGAAGATGAAGAAAGTAATTTCTTATTATTAAAAACAATTCTGAAAAAGCATTGTAACATACTTCATGCTAAAACGGGAGTAGAGTTATTGGAGATCTATAAGGAGCAACATGCAGATCTGATCCTTCTGGATATTAAAATGCCGGAAATGAACGGGATTGATGCATTAAAGGAAATCCGGAAATTTGATCAGGACATACCTATCATCATGCAATCGGCTTATGCCTTTGAGAATGACATGGAAGCTGCCCGCCAAGCCGGAAGCAACGGGTTTGTAACGAAACCTATCAACATCAAGGAGCTCAAAAGCGTTCTTTCCAGTTTCTTGCCGCAGTTGACATGGTAATTTCTTCGAAAATACAAAATAAAAAAGGAGATGCTTATTACAAGTATCTCCTTCTTATTTCAAATAAACGTTTACCTACTCATTAGCAGCTTCTGCTTTTTCGCATTCAGCTGCCTGTTCTTGTGCACCATAATAAGCACAATCTTCACCAATACCGATAAGCTGATTGATTGCATGTCTCTTATCCAGATCAGTGAAATAAGTTTCAACGACTTTATAAATATCGAAACCTCCCGTCGATCCGGCTGCCAGATTCAATGACTCTACCATTTTTTTAGCTGCATTGTGAATTTCTTTTTTGTCAATAAGATGCAACTCATTGCTGTGAATTAGATTCTTTCCCATGATGTTTGACTTTAAAGTTATACTCGCTTTTATTAATAACTACAGAATAAACAAGTTACTTCTACTTGCTGTTTCTTTACAGCTTTAAATATACAAACATCTTCTTATTTTCATACAATTTCATCCCTTTAATTTCATAGAATCTTCAAATTATTCAAAAGTACATGCTTTTTCAACGTTCCACCATCCCGAATAAAGGTTTGGTCGGGTGTGATAAAATGATGGTGACGTTCAAGAGAAACAACAACATTTTTTATGAAGTAACAAATGAACAATTCACCATAAACAATGGTTCTTACAAATCATCAGGGCATTGTCTGTAAAAAAAATGTCAATAAGCGTTCCATATTTCTTCATTGTCACACCATATTTCCACTGTCTGAATATCATAAAGAACGATGTTTTAATTTTATACACAAAATAATTATAGGGTGATGTCTTTAAAGGAAAACAAATTACATGTAGGAAATAATGACACCATTGATTCTATAAAAAATGATTTAATTTTCTATGAGAATGTCAAACAAATTCCTATAACTCCGTATCCGTCATATATACAATACGGACTGGTTATGCTTTGCTCTGAAGGTAGTGCAAAGATTAAAGTTCACACACATGAACATTTGTTGATGAACAATGAACTTGTCATTCTATTACCGGGACAACTTGTTTCTATATACGAGACAAGTCAGGATTTTAAGATAAGTGCATTTTCTGTTTCACAATCATTGTTTAATGATGTGTTGAGCGGCATTCATAGATTTTCGCCACATTTCTTTATCTATATGCGAACTCACTTCCATTACAAATTAATGGAAAGCGAAAGCATTAACTTTGAAAATTACTATAAGCTGGTTTGTTCGAAAGCTAAATCTGCATCCAACCTATACCCCCGGGAATCTGTGATTCATGTATTACGCATTCTCTATCTGGACCTGTACAATACATACAAGATCAGTTCCCTTCCTTATATTCCAACAATGGATGTGCATAAAAAAGAACTTGCAGACAAATTCTTTTATCTGATTATGCAACATTACAAAGAGAACAGGGAGGTTGCATTCTATGCTAAAGAACTATGTATTACTCCTAAATATCTGACAACGATAATAAAAGCTGTCAGCGGAAAATCAGCGAAAGACTGGATACTGGAATATATCATACTGGAAATAAAAGCGCTACTGAGAGATTCTTCTCTTAACATCCAGGAGATTGTTGTAAAAACAAATTTCGCCAATCAGTCCTCTCTTGGGCGGTTCTTCCGTAAACACACTGGCATGTCTCCTTCCGAATACAGGAAAAGCATGATGGAAACATATTATTAATATTAAACTACATATCTAATAACTAATAAAATAAAGTCATGAACAGAAGTCAATTAATCAATGAATTAGCGACAAAAACAAATCTCAATAAACGGGATATAACAACCATTCTCGATGCTTTTACTGAAATGGTTGCAGAAAAAACAAAGGCAGGCGACCGTGTTTTCATTCCCGGTTTCGGTTCATTCAAACCACGTCTGCAAACAAGCCGTCCGGCAAGAAACCCCAGAAACGGGGATGTGATTCAACTCACACCGCGAACGATTGTACATTTCAAATGTGCTTCTCTCCTAATAGAGAAGATGAACGAAAAATAAATGAAAAAAAGGGCTTATTTCAAAATAAGTCCTTTTTTTATTACGATTTGTCATACTTATCGATTAAAAAGTATCTTTGCAGCCACAGAGTAGCATGAAAAGGAAATTATGACTGAACAAGAGATCAGAAGATATTTACGACAAATGAAGGAAGAGGACTCCCAAACTGCCTTGCAGAAATTCTATGATCTATGCTTTGATCGTTTTTTCCGTATTGCTTATTACTATCTGAAACAGGAAGAATGGGCGCAGGAAGTCGTACTCGACGTATTCATGAAAATCTGGGAAAAGCGGGAGTCATTACAAACGATAGTCAATCTGGAAGATTACTTCTTTATCACAGTAAAAAATGCTGCACTGAATTATCTGGCAAAAGAAGAACGGCAAAAACAGATTACCGAGATAATAGCCGATAAGATAGCCGACCAGGAAAATTCACCGGAAGAAATCCTTATCAACGAAGAACTTTTTTCCCACTATGTCAAAGCACTGGACCGTCTACCGGAAAAATGCCGGGAGATATTTATTCGCATACGGGAAGAAAAACAAAGCTATGCACAGGTCGCTAAAGAATTAAAAATCAGCATCAATACAGTTGACGTACAATTACAAAAGGCTGTAACCCGACTACGGGATATGTTATCACGCTACCTGAAGCCAGACAAGAACGGATCATAATCTTAACTTATTTTCACCAAATCGACATAGTGAGTTCCAGCGTACATCTCTGTCTTTATTTATGAAAGCAATAATTAAACAGATAAAGAAAAGATGACACCTGAAAACGACAACTTTGATAAGATTCTGGAACAACTGGTCGCCTCTACACGTTCACCGAGAGGACGCTTCTCCGCTAAAAACAGTTGGAAAATACTAGAAAGGCGTATCTCTCCTGCCAGTGGAAAAATAAAATTTCTCCGTATCGCAGGAAGCGTTGCAGCCTCCATACTCATCTGCCTGGCCAGTTGGTATACATATGATTATATCCAATCGGGCACCATACAGACTATTTCTACCCTGGCTGAAATACGGGACATTACACTACCCGACCAGTCTGTTGTCACCCTGAACCGTTACTCAACACTTAGCTTTCCTTCTCGTTTCAGGGGAGCCAAAAGAGAAGTCCGGTTAACCGGAGAAGCCTATTTCGATGTAGAAAAAGATACCAGGCACCCATTCATTGTAAAAGCAGAGTCCGTAAACGTACAGGTACTGGGAACCCAATTCAATGTGGAAGCCTATCCCGAAGACCCCGAAATAAAAACTACCCTGATCGAAGGTTCCGTTGCCGTCAGCATACCGGAAGAAAACCGGCGAATCGTTCTTTCTCCCAATGAAAGTGCTATCTATAACCGGTTACAGAAAAGTTTACAACATGAAATAAATCCAAAAAGCAGCAACGATATTGTCTGGCGAAACGGCCATTTCCTATTCGATTATCTGCCATTGCAGGAAATAACCCGGCAACTTTCACATGCATTCAATGTAAAAATAGAAATTACCGATCCCGAACTCCGGAGTTACCATATACGGGCTAACTTCACCAATGGCGAAAGCCTGGAAGAAATGCTCGAATTATTAAAAGGAGCCGGCAATTTTAATTACACAATAACAAACAATACTATCATTATCAGCACTAAGCTTTAGTAAATTATGAACTATTCTATACATTACCCGCTTTTCCGCATCAGCCTCATATGTCTCTTGTGGGTTATTTTCGGGAGAACTCCTCTTGATGCCCAAAATAAAGACACATTATTAAATTTCAGTATCCGGAATGCTGCTTTAGACAAATTCGCAAAGCAGTTGGAGGATTCTACCGGCTTCTCTTTCATCTACGGAGAAAAGATACAGCTAAAAAAGCCTGTAACCCTGGATATGACTCAATCTCCTATCACGGATATTCTACACAGGGCTTTCGAAAACGAAGCAATCGCTTTTAAGATCTCTGGAAAATATATCTTATTAGATAAACGGGAAACACCCGTTAACCGCAAATATACAATCAGCGGCTATGTTACAGACGGGATATCATCGGAAACACTGATCGGTACGAATATCTTTGAACAAAACAGATGGATAGGAACTTCGACCAACCCTTTCGGATTTTATAGTATTACGCTTCCCGAAGGAGATGCAGCACTTTCATTCTCCTACCTTGGTTATGCCACTCAAATATGCCGGTTCCGGTTGGAAAAGGACACCTTGCTGAATATCCGGTTACTGACCGACAATCAGTTAGAGGAAGTTGTCGTCCTGTCAAATAAAAGAGAAACCGGAATCCATGCCACTGCGATGAGTGCCCTTGATGTCCCGATGAAACAAATCCGCAACACACCTGTTGTTTTGGGAGAAGCTGATTTACTGAAGACAATCCAGCTGTTACCCGGCGTACAGGCGGGTATGGAAGGATTCAGTGGTTTGCATGTGCGTGGCGGCGGACCGGACCAGAACCTGATCCTGCTGGATGGTATTCCGATCTACAATGCAGATCACCTGCTGGGCGTATTCTCGATCTTCACCCCGGAGGCCATGAAAAAAGTGACTCTCTTCAAAGGCTCCTTTCCTGCCCGTTATGGCGGACGATTATCGTCTATCATCGATATCCGCACCAATGACGGCGATATGCAAAATTATCATGGAACGATCAGTGTCGGCCTGCTAACCAGTAAGCTGCATTTTGAAGGACCGATCATAAAAAACAAAACTTCTTTCTGTCTGACAGGACGCCGCACCTATCTGGATCTGGTGGCAAGACCTTTTCTGCCGGAAGATAAAAAATACAACTATTACTTCTATGATATCAATGCTAAAGTAAACCATAAGTTTTCCGACAGAAGCCGACTCTTCCTCAGCTTTTATAAAGGAAAAGACCATTATGATTACAAACGGGATAAGGAATACGACGGTTATGACGATGGTCCGCGCCTGTATTTCTATAACAGCAAAATCAATATCAACTGGGGGAATACTATTGCAGCCGGACGCTGGAATTATGTATTCAACAATAAGTTGTTCAGTAACACGACTGTAGCATACAACCATTATCAGATGTCAATGGCTGACAGTTATAAAAAGGAAGCCACCGGAACCGAGAAAAAGACCAATACCGATCCCATGCATAACGAAACCTATACATATAATTCCGATTATAGGTCAGGGATACACGATGTTAGTATCCAGACAGATTTCGACTATACGCCTGCCCCGAACCATCATATCAAATTCGGCGGCTCTTATCTGAATCATACGTTCCGGCCGGAGGTCACAACCTCAAATGTGAGAGAAGCAGAAAACGGATCAGTAGCACAAGATACCATCTATAAAGATTCTTCTAACAGTAATCTGCATGGCCATGAATGCGCTTTATATGCAGAAGATGACTTCAACATAGGTACCCGGTTAAGTATTAATGCAGGTATACATCTTTCCTTGTTTTACACCCAAGGGAAAGGCTATTTCTCAGCACAACCCCGCCTGTCCGCCCGCTACCGCCTGAACAAAGACTATGCAATAAAAGGTTCATTTACTCAAATGGAACAGTACGTACATTTATTATCGTCGTCAGCCATCTCACTACCAACTGATTTATGGGTGCCTGTTACTCAAAATATCCGCCCGATGCGGTCATTTCAATATGCTATCGGGGGATACTATACAGGGATAAAAGGATGGGAATTTTCGTTGGAAGGATATTATAAAGATATGCATAATGTTCTGGAATATCAGGATGGCGCCTCTTTCTTCGGAACCTCAGGAGGATGGCAGGAAAAAGTGGAAATGGGTCGCGGACGTTCTTTCGGACTGGAAATACTTGCACAAAAAACGCTGGGAAAAACAACCGGCTGGCTGGCCTATACAATTGCCAAAAGTGACCGCCAGTTCAAAGACGGCAGCATTAACTACGGAGAACGTTTCCCCTATAAATATGACCGTCGCCACAATATAAATTTTTGTGTGAACCATCAGTTCAGTGAACGGTTCGATATTGGACTCACCTGGATATTTAACACCGGAGGGGCAGCAACATTAGCCGAACAGCGTACCGGGACAATAAACGGAAACTTGCTCGATTATATCGAACACCGCAACAATTACCGATTACCCGTCAGTCATCGATTGAACCTGGGAGTTAACTTCCATAAAAAAGTACGCCGGGGTACACACACCTGGAATATATCTGTCTACAATGCCTATAATGCCATGACTCCCAATTTGATCTATCTGGAAGAAGAATACATCGGACAAGAACATATTGGAGAAGGAGGTGTGCCTGAAACAACCTGGAAAAGGAAAACAAGGTTGATCAAACAGACTTTATTACCCTGTATACCTTCCGTCACTTATACATTTAAATTCTAAAACAGAAAATGACATGAGAAAGAATTTATCCTATCTATTATTCATACTCTATACATCTCTTTTCTCAGCTTGTGAGAACGAGATACCCTTCCAAAGTAAAATTCAAGAGCCCCAACTACTCATGAATGCCTTTCTGGAAGCCGAAAAAGAAGAGAATCAAGTTTACTTGCATATCATTGATGGCGAAACAACAACATTAGTGAGCGATGGAGCCGTCACGATCTATGTCAACGGAGAGAAGAAAGAAGTTGCTGAAGCCGAATTGATCTCCACCAGTTATAATGACTCTACAAAATACTGCCGCGTGAAAACCCAGTTTCTCCCCGGTGATCTGGTACGCCTGGAAGCAGCTGCGGAAAACGGGCAATATCACGCCTGGGCTGAAGTAAAAATACCCCAACCGATCGAAAAAATTATACAGGTAGATACCCTTCTGACTAAAATTAAAATAGGATATTATATGGATAACTGCATCCGGTACAGAATCACATTCAACGACCGATCCGGAGAAAAGAACTATTATCAACTGCGTATCCAGGAAAACACTTACCGGACATATCCGGAAGAGGGAACAACATACGGACCGGAAATCATCTATCCGGATATTATCAGTCAGGAAGATATCGTGTTGACCGATGGTCATCTCAGTACTGCCGATGATGAAGAATTCGGCATCCTTGATATGACCGTCCAAAATGTGAACAATGTATTCACCGACAGTCGTTTCGAAAACGGATCATACACGCTTAATGTATATACACGCTACTATGATCACAAAAATATGGACGAAAAGCTGTTTGTAGAGACAGATGCCGTCATCCGGCTACTCTGTATCACCCAGACAGACTATCGGTATATGCGTGCCATGAACTGCCTTGAGTCGGGAAACTATAACGAAACCTTTATGGAACCGGTCATTATACCTCAAAACGTTGTCGGCGGATTAGGGTTTGTCGGTGCTAGCTCCGAAAAACAAATGACGATTCGTATCCTGACCCGCCCGCCGTTGTGGTAAAAAACGGTCACTGGAAATTCATTTCCCAAATCCAACAATAGCAAAATAGTTAAAGGATACTAATTGACAACATATTATATAGGGTATCCTTTAACTCATACGGTTATTAATTCAAAAAGATATAGTAATTTTAATCCATTAATAATAATCGTATGAAAAGGTTTTATTTATTTTTATCAATATTGTTTCTGACTATATTTATGAGTAGTTGCTCAAATGATCCTTCGAATCCTTCTCCTGAAGAGGGATATTCTAAACTCATTATAAAAGCAGAAACAAAATCGGCAAACGAACCCACTGAGGAAATCATTTTTACAGGAGATGATATCCTATGGTTCAACGGAACAACAAAAGAAATCCGGTTTAAAGACAATTACTATCAACAAAACTCCATTTCACTTTATGCCAATATTAAATTTTATCTGGATGACAAGTATTTGTTTTCTACCTTGACCCGGGTTTCAGATGTCAACTCCCAAATTTTCAACTCACCGGTATTCTATTACAGTATAATTGAAAATAAATTTTTTATAAACGACGGATATCCTGATATTGCAGTTTTAGGTTCATTGACTGAAATACAAAAAATACGTGATGAGAATATGCAGGCCATAGCAAATGAATGGGATAAATTTATCGGGTATATGAAAAAAGTGAATAAGTACAAAGAGTAGATCAACGACAAACTGTTCGCTAAATGTTGAGTAAAAAGGAGTTTAAACTCTTATTTGATACATATTTTGATGCTGTCCGGAGTTTCATATTTTATCGTTGCGGCGATACTGATATGGCATCTGATATAGCGCAAGAGATATTTATGAAAATATGGGAGAAAAAAGAACAGTTACATAATAATAACCTGAAAGCCCTTTTATATAAAATGGCGAATGAAATGGTGATAAGTTCTTATCGGAAAGAAACAAGCCGGAATCATTTCGAGCAGGATATGATACGCAATGACGCATCAGGCTTGTCTCCCGAAGAGGAGATACTTTTCAAGGAACTTGCCACATCCTATGCCAGAGCTCTGGAACAGATGCCCGAAAAACAACGCATCGTTTTCCTGATGAGCCGGAACGATGAATTAAAATATCACGAAATTGCAGGACTCCTTGATATAAGTATTAAAACAGTTGAGAAACGAATGAATTCCGCATTGCAATTTCTAAAGAAAGTATTATTAACGGAAACTAAAAATGAAACCGGACAATATTAAAATAATCCCCCAATGGAGCAAAAGCAAGGAAGATATCTGGAATGAAGCTTTTGCCAGCCTTGAAGATACCCCATCTTCAAAAAAAAACCGGCATATCCCATTTTGGAAATATGCAGCCGTGCTCCTTGTTGCCATTATCCTGACCGGGTCTGTAATCTCTCAATCTTATACCGTGACCGAAATTGCGAAACGGGGATCGCATCTTGCTGTCACCCTTCCTGACGGCTCAAAAGTAAATCTCAATGCCGATAGCCGGCTTACCTATAAACCTTACCTATGGATTATATCGAGAAATGTTGAACTTGAAGGAGAAGCCTTTTTCGAAGTAAAACAGGGAAAACGTTTTTCTGTAAAATCAAATCAGAATAAAGTGAATGTATTAGGAACAAGTTTCAATATATTTTCACGGCCAGGGAACTATCGTGTAACCTGTCTGACCGGCAAAGTAAAAGTGACAACCCATAATGAAACGACCACCCTCGCTCCGGATATGCAACTGACCTATCATAACGGTAAACTGACCATTAAAGAAAATATCAATGCCGGTCAATCAATCGGATGGATAGAAGACAAATTTGTTTTTGAAGGAGTCCCACTGGTTGAAGTGATCAATGAAATAGAACGTCAGTATGATATTAGGGTCAAAGCAGACATTCCTCCGGGACATGTCTATACTGGTAATTTTAGCAGGGCCACAAAACCTGATATGATACTCGAAATTATAGGAAAACCTTTTGAAATCAAATTCAGCATAGAATAAGTGAAAAGGTCAATAGTCATCATTTTCATACAGTTGATAAGTACAATCGCTGCATTTCCTGTGAAAATGCAGCTTACTGTTTCCAACAAACCTTTAAACACTGTTTTAGGAATGCTTGGCATGGAAATATCGTTTGATGACAAAGCGTTATCCGCTTATAATATATCCGTCTCGAAAACATTTAAAAATCCGGAAGACGCCCTTTATCATCTGCTAAACAATAAACCGTTCAAAGTCGAAAAAATAAATCATGTATATATCATCATTCCGTTAGACAGGCAAGTACCGAAAAGCAATACGGAAACAAAGCCATCCGAACCTCACAGACAATTTGTTTTCACCGGAACCGCATCCGGCAAGAAAACCGAAGATACACTAATTTTCATACTCCCCGAAACAATTATCACAGCAGATGAAGTTCGCCATAAAGTAGACTGCAACAGTTACTCCATCACTCCTGATATGCGCAGAGGAATAAACAATACGGAAGAACTATTGCATAAAATACCCGGGATCTATTTCGACAAAGCAACTAATACCCTCAAAGTAAGCGACAGTAAGAATATATTACTGTTAGTAGACGGAATACAACAATCGCAGGATCATATAAAATATATGTCACCCGACAGAATACATACCGTTGAAGTGATCAATGGAGCGTCCGGCCGTTTCATATCCGACGATTATACAGCCATTATCAATATTACCCTGAAAAAGGATTACCGGGGATATGACATCTATGCCTCTAATTTTTCAGCCGTCGGCCTTTCGGGTATAAACAACAGCAAACGGCTGATATTGAATCAACCTGTAATCAGAATGAGTTATACCTATGACAAAATCAATTTCTATGCAACCTATTCTCATAACAAGGAAAACCAAGACTTACCTGTATCCAAAAATTTAATATACAGAGGTGTGGAACTTATTTCAGAAATGCCGGAAAACACACCCAATGACCTGTATGAGCATAAGAATAATACCATAACGGCTGGAGTCAGTTACCAAATCACACCGACGCAAACGGTTGGCATCCAAGGTGATTATGTATCCGGCAAGACAGAAACAAACCAGATATACACCATGGAACGTACGGATATAAGTAACAATGACCGACGCACGATCAAAAATTCAACAGAAACTGCCACATCTGATTACACATTTGTCGGCACACTGTATTATCAGGGACAGTTTAGCGAACGTTTCCGGTTATATAGCGATTTTTCATACAATTATTATTACAATGATATAAAAAACCAATACGACCAGAACGATGCATCGAACTATATAATCCAGGATACATACAACGAGTATAAAAACCATACATTATTTAATGTCGAAGGAAAATATTCGTTATCGTCCCAGATATCGATGAACTTAGGATATTCCAATGCCTGGAGAATGTATGGATCGGAAAGTAGTCACGGCAGAGGCTTTTTGGACTACTGGGAATATCGGAATAAAGTATTTGCCTACATGAAATTTAGTCCTTCAACGAAAATACAGACTAAATTCGGGGCTGCCATCGAGCATATAAGCTCATATGACAGAGATATAAAAAGTAATTATACCCGGTTTCTGCCTTACATACAGGCCAACATCAGCATCAATAAAAACATAAACATAAATGCCAGTTATTCAACTAATCAGCATTATCCTTTATTATACCAGCTCAGCCCTATGAGCCTGGTAATCGATACGTTCCTGACACAAATAGGAAACCCAGAACTGAAATCAGCCATCCGGCATACTGTTTCCGCCCGCATTTCATTAGGTAACCGGATAACAATTACCCCTGCACTCAATTATGTTCATGATGAAATCAGTGAGTTATATATCGAAAAAGGACATAAGTTATACAGGTCTTTCTGTAATATAAACACAAGAGAATATAGTTTGCAAATCACTTATGATCAGCCTTTCGGCAATTATATCCGATTCAAAAACAATGTGACATATTACCTCGGAGAAGCATTGAACGCCGAAATCAGAACAAGACCGGACGGATGGCTTGCCAACTCAGAAATAAGTTATTACCACCCTGCCAAATCGTTTGGTATTCAGGTCGGATATTACCGGAATATGAAAAAGCAAATCCTCAGCCAGGGATATCAAATGACCGATAAAGACAACTGGCTGATATCCGCAAACAAGCTATTCTGGAATAAACGGATATCTGTTGCGCTCTCCTACATTCCGCCCATTTCAGCAGGTATCAGACATAACCAGCAGAGAATGTTGGAAACATCGCTTTACCAGGAAAATACTTCGCGCCACCTGAAATCATACAACAACATGTTCCTGGTAAAAATCAGTTTGCGTTTCGACCAGGGTTACAGTAAACCCCTGGAACGAAACGCTGTCATTAAAAATGAAAGGGAAAAGAAAACGATAGAATTCTAATCAAACCTCCGTCAAAATCCAAACCTGGAAGTATCGACCGATTTATGTTCTTTAGCTTTATAGCCACCGAACTTATAAACGAACGAAACTGAAATGTTCCGGCTATCACGTCTCTGATTCATTATCAGGTGCTGCCCTTTATAATTTATTTTGGTATCCGGATTGAATGAATCGAACAGATCATTCGCTTTCAATTTCAATTCAGCTTTCTTTCCGGCAAAAGTCCATTTCAAACCGGCGTCTATCTTCCAGATGGGAGAAATATCATATATACCCTGTATAAAAGACGAAACATACATACTATTCAGTTCCAGACGAATATCCGGTTCCGAAAAGAGCTTGAAGGTATTGTTCATCATTGCGATTCCCCGGAATTTTGTCTGGTTAAAGCGAATAGCATGAAACGAATCGCAAACATCTTTGAGGATAGATCCGTCCAACGTAATCTGAGAATTCCAGAAACTGCCGACAGAGAAAGGAATTGTTGCCGTTGCGCCATAATTCTCTTCATAATCATAATTAATTGTCTGGTAAATCAATGCTAGTTTATCCGGGCTTTGGTAAGCCAATTGATTAAACAAATCTTTTATGTAGCTATAATACACATTAAACATATACTTATTCTTCAAAACATATGTCAGTTCTGCCGTATAATCGGTAGACGGCCGTAACGCCGGATTCCCCAAAAGCATTGCATACCCATTCATATAACTAACAGATTCCTGAATAGTCCAATACTCCGGATACGTCTTATCGGAAGAAAATCCCAACTGGAAGATATGGCTGTCGGAAAGGGCATAGCTTAACTGCATCGCAGGATAAACGGCCCACTTTTTATAATTCATTAATTTATAATACTCTCCGGCAACAGACAGAGATAAGGAAAGTTTGTCGTTGAAAGACTTTTCAACACCACCATAGAAATTATACGTTTCTTCTTTCAGATCTGTACAGGTATTCAGCCCCGACATATCGGAACCATCCTGCGGACGATAGATTTGCGAGCTTTTATCTTTGGCAAATGTAAAGTCGATGCCATAATTCAACTCCCAATCAGAAGGTAAAGTATGGGTCTGTCCGGCATATACATTCCAACGGTTGATTGTCTGGCTGGCATCAGCCAGAAACAATTGTTCGGAACTTTCTGTCTTATTTATATAATCCTGAGTGGACGGATAATTATAATAGGTATAATCGAGACCGACATTCAAACCCAGGGAAGAAGTATAATCCACATTTACATTATGCATTTGTTCATCACCCATTTTACTATTAGAGGATTCGGAAAAATTGCCTGAAGACTTTTCCACGGCTTTCCTGTTTGGAGTGATTGCAGAAGTATAAGCCATATTCAGATGATCATTTTCCGATAACTGATAATCCAATGCGGCACGCATATTATGGGTCAGCCCGCGACGTTCTCCTTTATTATATTGTTCTATATCATATATTATATCTCCGATCTTATGATGAGATATAATATCATTATCAATAATCCTTTTCTGATAGTCGGCAGAATAAAGAATATCAGCCGATAGTTGAGGTTGTGTCAAAACGCTGGCACAACCTTTTTTTATGCACAAAGCCCAGACTTTCACAAGCCCAGGCTTTGTTATTACCCAAAGTTTTTGTATCTTTAGGCATAAAGTTTTTCATTATGGCAAAGTTACATTTTCGTCCTTACATTCCCAACCAAACAGTTCTTTTTCCCGGAAGAATTGATGAAAACATAGCAGCGAATGATCCGGTTCGCATAGTTAATACAGTTGTTGATAATCTCAATCTTGACAATTTCAAGAAGCTTTATAAAGCAACCGGTCGTTGTCCTTATCATCCTAAAATGATGCTTAAGGTGATTATCTACGCCTACATGAACAATATCTATTCGTGCCGCAAAATAGAGAAGCTTCTCCTACGTGACATTCATTATATCTGGCTTTCCGGTAATGAACATCCGGATTTTATTACCATCAACCGTTTCCGTAATCGTGTAAAAGAAGAGATAAATAATGTATTCACGCAGTTGGTTCTTGTCCTTGTCGACAAAGGTTTCATCAGCCTTGACGTAGAGTATATCGACGGTACCAAGATTGAGTCCAGAGCCAACAAATATACTTTTGTCTGGCGCAAGACAGTCGAAAAGAACCGTACAAAGCTGATGGATAAGATCCGCATTCTCCTGGAGCAGGTGGATGAAGCCATAGCCCAAGAGAACTCCACCAAAGACACACCCGTAGAGTTCACTCCCGCCATGCTCTCAGATATAGTGAATGAACTTAAAGAGGTGCTGGAACACCAGCCTGTAACAAAGGACAAGGAACAAAAGAAAGTCATCCGGGAAAAGAAGAAACAAGTCCGGGAACTTGAGGAACACCGTGACAAGTTGATGGAATACGACAACCATCTTGACACTCTTGGAGAACGCAACTCCTATTCCAAGACCGATCCTGATGCCACCTTCATGCGCATGAAAGAAGACGCCATGAGAAACGGGCAGACCAAGCCCGGATATAATCTGCAAATAGGTACCCAGAACCAATTCCTCATAGACTTCCGACTGTTTCCCAATCCAACCGATACACTGACCCTCATACCTTTCTTCCACTCCTTTGAGCAACGCTATAACCGCTTACCGACTGTCGGTGTGGCAGATTCCGGTTACGGCTCGGAAGAAAATTACCGATTCATGCAAGATAATGGGATAGAAGCCTTTGTCAAGTACAACTACTTCCATAAAGAACAGCGTCCCCGTTATACCCCCAATCCATTCCATGCGGAGAGTCTCCATTACAATGCGGAAGAGGATTATTACGTTTGTCCTATGGGGCAGCACATGAACCGTATAGGAACCAGGAGTGACAAAACAGCTAGCGGATACATCACCGAAAGTGCCCGGTATAAAGCACAAAGATGTGAAGGGTGTCCTTTACGTGGTAGTTGCTTTAAAGCCCGGGGGAACCGTATTATAGAAGTCAACCACCGATTAAACCAATACAAACGGCTGGCACGGGAAAGGTTACTCTCGAAAGAAGGCTTCAGGCATAGGGGAAGGCGATGTATAGAACCGGAAGCAGTTTTTGGACAAATGAAACACAACATGGCATACAAAAGGTTCCGGCATGTGGGAGAAGACAAGGTTACAATGGACTTTGCCTTCTTTGCTATAGCTTTTAATATCAAAAAGATGTGTACAAAACTATTAAAAGCAGGAAAGAGAAGGAGTACACACATTATATTTATCTTTATCAGACCACGTGTGGCTCAACATACGAGGAATATTAAGCCTTACCTAATTACTGAAGAAATAGTCGCATAGACAAAAAAAGAGGAACGACTATTTTTAAGATAAAAAAGGAGATGTGCCTTAGTTTTGACACACCCCCTTCGCATGTCCGCTTCCATTGGCATAACGGGCCTGCATGTACTCCGTTCCCACCTCACCGCGCACAAACGGTTCTTCCGATTTCGTGTTTTTCAGGACCAGGTTAATCACTGCTCCCCTAACACGATATTTTGCCGGTGCATTATACATCACTTCTGCTTTCGCCACATTAGATACAGGCATGTTTTTCAATAAATTGACTAACTGGTCATTCGTCATGGAAGAAGGTTTTCCATTCAATATGACCGTTACATTACCAGTACCGGCCAGGCTGATACTTTCATTCTGCTCCATAACTCCCGGCAGATGCAGGATGGATTCATACGCATTGCTGACTGTCGATTTTTCAGCCAATACTGACACATCATAAACCAGCGCTCCGTTTTCAACCTTTACCTGCGGACGTTCACCTTTTATTACGACCTCGTTCAGTGCATAATCCTGTTCCTGCATCATTATGATTCCGGCATCCTCCCCTGAATATTCTTTTATTTGGGTCTGGTATAATAAATGCTGAAAAATCAAACGATACTTATCCGGATGCTGTTTCAGCATAAAGTTACCGTCTATATCCGTTATGACAGCATCAACAAATGCAGAATCGATGGTCTGCATCACTACGGTTACTGATTCGACCGGCGCCTGTGAGGCATCAACTACTTTTCCTTTAACGTCTTGCGCATCTGCCATCATTCTGATAAGCAATATACCGGCTGCTAATAAAAAACATTTACGTATCATATTCTCTCTATTTTAAATTCTTTACCTTTGATGCAGCAAAAGTAAAACAAGGCATTCCCGGACCGGGTTAATGCCGGGTTAATGTTAGGTTAACGGGAAAAAAGGAATGACGAAACATGAATAATAGACCGATTAAAATACTTACTCTGTGCGGATTACTGGCTATATTGGCTTTACAGGGTATCTGGCTGTTCACGACCTACTCGACCGTCAGGAATGAAACAATCAAGAAAAGTAATGAATTATTTAAGACCGCCGTCACGACTGAATTGCATATAAGAATGGATAACTATACGGATGAAGACGGTAATGATGTATCGATCGAGAAAAATTTTCACATGGATCTAAGTGACAATATTGACTACAGTGATTATGCAGTCAATAAAGTTTATCTGTTTATACAGGAAACAATGGATACTCTTCTTCATGTGCCTGTGGCACTGGATAAACTGGATTCTATCTACCAGGTCCAGTTGGAACAAGCCAATATTCACACACAGACAACCTGCAACCTGGTCGACTCCACTGGTTCTGTTTTGAGCAGTTCTGTCCCTGATTTTCAAATTCCACATGATTATCAGGCATTACAAACAGATATAACATTCATCAAATCAGATAATAGTCAGGGACTTCAGGCTGTTTTAATCAATCCTTACTGGGCTGTTTTCCGTCAGATGGGATTGTTGCTGGTTGCAACAGGTCTTATCATGGTCTTTGTTGTCTACTGCATTCTTTACCAGATAAAAATCATCAGCAAACAAAATAAGATAGCCCGGATGAGAGAAGATTTCTCTTACGCCATGATACATGATATGAAAACCCCGCTCAGTTCCATCATCATGTGTGCCAACTTCCTGCATAGCGGACGACTGGACGATAAACCGGAGATAAAAGAGAAATACTTCACCATCATAGAAAACGAATCAGACCATCTGTTAATGTTGACCAATAAAGTGTTAACTCTTTCCAAACTGGAAAATCATAAACTGGAAATGGCCAAATCCACCTTTGAACTGCAACCAATGATGGCCGATTTAAAAGAGAAGTTCACCACAAAGGCGACCAAACCGGTACATATCACAATTAATCTCCAGGCAGACACGGCATACGCCGATGATGAATTTATAAAAGAAGCCATCAGCAACCTGCTGGATAACTCCATCAAATATTCCGGAGAATCTGTCAATATAGATATCAGTTCACAGGTAACAGATAAATATACGCTTATCAAAGTACGGGATAACGGTATCGGAATCTCCGAAAAGGATATGAAAACGATTTTCGACAAGTTCGAACGCGCCTCTGCATCTTTGCGTACAAAATCGGGCGGAACAACCGGGTTCGGCCTGGGACTGAATTATGTATATCAGGTGATGGAAGCCCATGAAGGAAAAGTGATAGTAAACAGCCTGGAAGGTGAATTCAGTGAATTTACCTTATATATTCCACGAAAAACAACAGCATCATGATAAAGTTACTTTTAGTAGAAGACGACCCGACTTTATCCTATATCATACAAAGCGGATTACAGGATATCATCGGAGGATACGAAGTCATAACCGCTGGCAACGGCATGGAAGGTTTGCAAGCCTGGCAACAACATCATCCGGATATTATCATTTCGGATATCGACATGCCTGTCATGAATGGTTTCCAGATGGTGGAACGCATCCGTGAAACAGACGGCGATACTCCAATCGTATTCGCTTCCGCCCTGACTTCCCCTAAAGATGTGAGGGAAGGCTACAAAATAGGTGTAAACAACTACATCAAAAAACCCTTTGTTCCCGATGAGCTGGATGCCCATATTCATGGATTACTAAAAATGAAGGAGGGTACAAAGACACGGAATGAAAGCGGATTTTACAAAATCGGCCGTTATACGCTGGATGCAGAACATGCTTCCCTCCGCAATGATGAGACAAACGAGAAGAAAATACTGACCGTACGAGAAGCACAAATCCTGCAACTGCTGGCAGAAAACAAAAACGAAACAATAAAACGGGAAGCAATCCTCAGCCGTTTCTGGAATACGGAAGACGATTATTTTGCATCACGCACATTAGATGTTTTTATAGCAAAACTTAGAAAACTCCTGGAAGATGACCCGCTTGTATTGATAAAAACGATAAGAGGGGTCGGATTGATGTTGGTGGATAAGTAGAACAGAAAGATAAAAAAGGGAGTCAAGCATAAAACTTAACTCCCTTTCCGCTCAGTAATTGTCGGGATGACAAGATTCGAACTTGCGACCACACGCCCCCCAGACGCGTACTCTACCGGGCTGAGCTACATCCCGTTTTTCTTTACGGCTGCAAAGGTAAGATTTTTCCTTTATACGCCAAAACTTTCGCGGTAAAAATCTAATGACTCCAGTATTTTCTCTTTTGTCACTGCCTGATTTATCTGAACCTCACCGATTTTAGATAAAAGGGTAAAGTTAATTATACCACCTTCATTCTTCTTATCATGGGTCATCAGTTCATATAAAGTTTCGTAGTCTTTGCAATCAAAGATGAAAGCCGGATAATATTCTTTGATATACTGGATAACCTGGCTCAGATTGCTCGAAGGGAAACCGCATAACTTGTAGGACAGATATAACTCGCTCACGATACCGGCAGCCACCGCATGACCGTGCAATAGAGGACGGTTCTTTTTGAAAGAAAGACTTTCGTAAGCATGTCCAATCGTATGGCCGAAGTTCAAAGCCTTGCGGATACCGTGTTCTTTCGGGTCCTCTGCCACGATACGTTCCTTAACGGCAACCGATTGCGCCACCATCTTATTCAGGAATGCATAATCCATCTTCTGGTCGAGGTCGAACAACATAACTGTCGCATAGGTGTCCATCGAACTGATCAGCGCATGTTTAATCATTTCCGCATAGCCGGATAACAGGTTATCCCTATCCAGCGTACGAAGAAATTCACAATCGATAAACACGCATTCCGGCGGATAGAAAGAACCTATTTCGTTCTTTAATCCGTTGAAATTAATACCGGTCTTACCTCCCACGGCAGCATCTACCGAGGCCATCAGTGTTGTAGGGATATTGACCGTCTTCAAGCCGCGCTTGAAAGTAGCACCGGCAAAACCGCCCATATCCGTCACCATGCCACCACCCAGGTTCACCAACAGTGAGTTACGGGAAGCCCCTTCATTGGAAAGGCGCATCCAGATATTCGACAAAGCCTCCAAACCTTTATGCGTATCACCGGCATCGACAGTTATTACCGGAGCCTCTTTGATTGCCGGCACATCCTGTATCAGCGGATAACACTTTTCCTGTGTATTTGTATCGGTAAGAATAAACAGTTTATCGTAATTCAGTGTTGCAAGGAATGCTTGTAAATCTGCTTTCAAATCCTTACTTATCACTACTTTTTGTTCGGCCATATATTTTATTATTTTGCTTCTTAGGTTACAAAGGTATTATTTGTTATTCGATTATCAAAGAAGAAGGCAAGAGAGTTCTCCTGCCTTCTTTCATAAAAATAGTGTGTTTATAGGTTTAGGTCTTAATAAGAATTCTTTATAATAGTAGCGCTCAGCGACTCATCCCCATCCACTATCTTATCGTTGCCATTGAAAGAACGAAGTTTCCAGAAATAATAGCAATCAGCGCCGCTACCCACAATACAGAAGACACCAATAAAAAAGCAGACATCATTTCCTGTACAAAGACCATGTATAAAAGGAAGTAAACCAATCAGAACAAACGGAGTCAGCAACGCTATCCGGTAATATTTCAAAAGCAGCGGTTTCTTCACCAGAAATCCTAATGACTTCCAGTCCGTGTTCCAATGGAGCGCCCGGCGATCTTTTCCGGTAAACCAATACAGCAAACCATATTGAAGCAAGGTATATACTAAACAACAAAGAGCCATAATAATTGCACCTTTTACAGATAAAGCCTGTAGCCTGGCAATGTTTCCCAGTTCATATCCGGCGCCATAACTCGAGCCATCTCCCCAAATATAATTGAACAATACAACTGCGCCTACGACAAAAAAGAACAGATAGAGCAATATCGTTATATTTACCCGGGCCGCACTCACTTTCACCTCTACGCCTTCCGAATGAGCGTATCCTTCCAAATTCATTTCTTTTGTTTCCATATCGTTTGTTTTTATTTGATTTCTACATTGCAAAGATACAGAGGAACAAAGAAACGGAATGTTATCCCAACGTTATCTTTACGTTAAGATGGAAAGCGAAGGGTGCCGGAAAAATGAAATTACCTATCTTTGCCAATGAAATCAAAGTATTATGACGAAATCATTCTACATTATATCATCGGCTGTCACCTCCTTAATCGTCCTTTTCCTTATCGGGCAATGGATCGGGCGAAGTTATTCACTGACAAAAGAACAACTGGCACGACAGCTACACGAATCTTTCTGCCACGCTACCGAACAATATGAGACAGACAAAACAAAATTCCTTCCCGCCCTCTTCCGGGAAGAACTCGACAAACGCCATCTCGACAAACTGGCGTTTCGCATAGATACGGTATCCCTGGACAGCCCTGCTGCGGTACAACGGGAGAATATCCGCTATTTCACAGATTACAACCGCCTGTTCAACGAACGGCACACTTTTGTTTTCCCGGTCAGTGAGACACAAGGCGTACAGGCATACATTAAAAATCCGCGGGCAGGTTCTATCGGCAAGCTACTCTACTTTTTCTTCGGAACGACTATTGCGCTGGGAATCCTGCTGATCTGTATCCGGAAGCAAATCAAAATTATCAAACAACAGGACGAGATCGCACGAATACGGGAAGACTTCTCCTATGCGATGATCCACGATATGAAAACACCTCTCAGCTCGATCCTGATGGGTGCCCGTATCCTCCGAAGCGGAAAGCTGGACGGAAAACCGGAGAAGAAAGAGAAATACTTCGACATCCTGGAAGAAGAAGCACAACATCTGCTGGCCCTGACCAACAAAGTGCTGACCATCTCCAAGCTGGAACACGGACAATTACTGCTTGAAAAAAGCCTGATCCCTATCCGCCCGATGTTGGAGGAACTGACACAGTTATTCACTGCCAAGACGAATAAAACCGTCACTTTCCTGTTAAACATAGAAGCGGAAGACATATTTGCGGATGAAGAATATCTGAAGGAGGCGGTCAGCAACCTGATAGACAATGCGATCAAATACTCCGGGGAGGCGATCGAAATACAGATCACTTCCTGCCGGTATAACCAATTCACACAAATCAAGGTAAAAGACAACGGGATCGGTATTTCTCTTGCTGCACAAAACCATATATTCGACAAGTTCGAACGGGCTTCGATCAACCGGAGCAATGCTGCCGATGGTGTTACAGGTTTCGGCCTGGGACTGAATTATGTCATGAACGTCACCCGCTCGCACGGCGGCTATGTCAGCGTCGAAAGCCAGGAAGGAAAATACAGTGAATTTACCATCTCATTACCAGTATCCACCACAGAAGAAACAACAGTATGATCAAATTATTATTAGTAGAAGACGATGCCAACCTGAGTTATATCATTCAGGGAGGATTGGAAGATATGATAGGCGGTTATGAGGTGATCATCGCCTGCAACGGGAAAGAAGGCCTGGAGAAATACCGGCAGGTAAAACCGGATATTATCGTTGCCGACATCGAAATGCCGGTCATGGACGGCTACGAGATGGTGCGCCGTATCCGGGAGACGGACAGAGAGCTCCCGATCCTTTTCTCATCCGCCCGTGTTTCACCGAAAGACGTGGTAAAAGGGTATGAACTGGGAGTGGACAATTACGTCAAAAAGCCTTTCCTGCCGGAAGAACTGGATGCACATGTCCGCGCGTTGCTCCGCATGAAGCAAGGGAATACGGAAAAAGTTAAAAACCAGACATGGACAATAGGCGGATACACATTGGATCCGGCACAGGCGACCTTGCACCATATCTCCGGAAGCAGTCAATTACTGACACCTCGCGAGAACGGGATACTGGAACTATTATTTCGAAACCGGGAGAAATTATCCGCCGTGAAATCATTTTAGACAAATTCTGGAATACGGAAGACGATTACTTTGCTTCCCGCAGCCTGGATGTCTTCGTCACGAAGCTCCGCAAACTATTGTCACAAGACGAAAAAGTCAGTATCAAAACGATAAAAGGGATCGGTCTGATGATCACAGCATCCTGACCTACCAGGCAAAAAGTCAGGACATTGGTAATAAATAGTCCTGACTTTGAATAATTTCTCATATATTTCCACTAAGTTTAACCCTGATTTTAATCATATATACATCCCATATATTTTTATTATGTCATACTATTAAATTTAAACGAACCATGAAGAAAGTTTTCCTATTCCTGAGTCTCTGCCTGTTGGTCGTGTCATTCACCAACGATGCCGCCGCGCAGCAACAGAAACTACGTATCGGCGTTGCCGGTATACAAATCGAGAACAGTGTATTTATGCCCAACAGGCAACCGATAGTCGGAAGGCCGCTCACTTTGCCAGATTATCTGAGTCCGGATTCCGCCATGGGGCAGGCCGCAACATGGCTTCCCTCCCTGATGGGCCGTGGCGGTGGCCGCGGACCGGTTACGAAAGAATCATACGACGCCTTTGTCAACGAAGCACTTGAAATAATAAAGGCGAACATGCCTTACGATGCTTTCTGGTTTTACAATCACGGGGCATGCAGCGTGGATGGAGTAGCCGATCCGGAAGGTGAGTTTATGGAAAAAGTCCGCAGCGTTATCGGCAACGACGTCCTTGTTACGACCACTATGGACCTTCACGGCAATGCCTCCTGGCTCGTAGCCCTTAACTCCGACCTGATTACAACTTACCGCAAAGCTCCTCACGATGATTCACGTGAATCGCATCGTCGTGGCGTAGTCAATCTGCTGGATCGACTAACCTCCGGTAAAGGACGTCCAGCTTATAAAGCATGGGTAGCCGTTCCGGTATTAGTTTCCGGAGAATGGTCGAGTACGCGTGCCGAACCAGCCAAATCGCTTTATGCCATGGTTCCTGAAGTTGAAGCAATGCCGGGCGTAATAGATGCAGGTATTTGGATCGGTTATGTCTGGGGAGACGACCGGCGCAACCAGGGGGTAGTGATGGTTTACGGTGACGACAAAGCACAGGTAGAAGCAGGCGCAAAGAAACTGGCGCAAAAATTCTGGGATGTCCGCCGCCAGTTCACATTGGAAGCTCCGGGGCATCCGCTCGAAAAATGTCTCGATCTGGCGCTGGCCAGCGACAAGAAGCCTTTCTTTATCAGCGATATGGGTGACAATCCCGGTGGTGGCGGTTCAGGCGAAGTTACATGGACATTAGCCCGGGTATTGAAACGTCCGGAACTTCAATCTCCAAACGGCAAAAGCCTGCTTTACTGTTCTATTCCGGGAAGCGAGATGGTTGAAGCCGCACGTAAGGCTGGTGTAGGCGGCCACGCAGAAGGATATGTAGGTGCAATGACGGACAACTCCTACGAACCACCTGTAAAACTATCGGGTACGGTCGTATATGTCAGTCCTGCACAGGATGAGACGCAGGCTGCCGACAATGCCCCTTACAGAAGACGCAACAATATTGCCATTATCAAGACAGGAAGCATTTATGTAGTTGTAGGAACATCTTCCCCTACACCTAACCTGGAGGGTACCGGAATAGATCCCCGTGAAATGGATATCGTCATGGTAAAACAGGGATACCTGGTCAACCAATGGTACAATATGAAAGCAGATTGGGTAATGGCACTGACGCGCGGAGGAGTGGACCAGGATTTCCAGAAACTTCCTTATAAGAATATCATCCGCCCGATGTTCCCGTTAGATCCGGATATGCCGGACCCGGAACTGAATGTCATATTTGTTCCCTCGGCAAAACATTTGTACGGAAGATAAACAACCACATACTTATTAAACCCAAAAGGGGCAAAATCGCTTTTGCCCCTTTTCTTTATCAACTTACCGACATCATCGGCTCAACAGATACACTTTCTGCGAATACTGTTTACCATCGATTATCAATGTAACAATATAAGAGCCTTCAGACAATGGGAAACGAGTGATGGAACGTACCTCCCGATTGCTGTAAATAGTACGGCCACTGAAATCACAAATATTTACTGTTCCTGCTGCATGATCCGGATCAACTACCACTGCACCATTTTCCGTATAGATCTGATACTTGGATGCTTCAATAGATTCATTAGCAACAGGGCTATGGAAAGTGACAACAATAAGCGAATCGGCCTTTACATCTGTAAAAATGTAGCTGGTTGGCGTACCAATACTCTTCAGCTCCTTCTCCGTACCGACCTGTACATCCTCGATCGTACGGTTTTTGTTCGGATGAGCAATGAAGATATGATTGCTACCTTCTGTCACGCGCACCTTAGTCGGAGTCACATAACCGATCCTTTCATTGATCACCTTGGAAGTCAATGTATATACCGGAACATTGATATTGGAGAATACGGCCTCTACGGTTGTATGTGCATAAATATTCCTCAACTGATAAGAAGTAACGGCACCTACACTATTACCATTCACACGGACGTCGACAATCTGCTGTCCGTAGCCCGGCTCTATCTTGAATGTGATGCTTTCTCCTCTGTTGGCACCAGTCGTACCAGGAGTTACGCTACCCAGGCCGGTCGTACGAACCAATATAGTATAGTCTTTATTTTGTTCGCCTAATCCGCCACCGTTACCGGGCCAATTGTCAGGCCAGTTATCGGGCCAGTTATCAGGCCAGTTGTCGGGCCAATTGTCGGGCCAGTTGTCAGGCAAATTCGGGTTATCAGGCAGATCCGGATTGTCAGGATTATCGGGATTATCCGGATCTGTCGGTTCTTCGCCTGTGAAACGGAAGTTCGCATGAATATCTGTATCAACTTTCAATTCACGAACAATTACATACTTGTTGTTGACCAGGTCTTTTAATACATCTTCCGTGTTAACTGTCAGGCTTGCCAACTCAAAATAATCAGCGGGATAAGCAAAGATACGAACTTTTGTACCGGTAGGAACTTTTGTACCGGAAGGAATCACCTGGAAGTGATTATCTCCCTCTTCTTCATACACAACAACCAGCGTACCACCTAACGGTTTATTGTAAGACACCGATACGAAATCAGGTATATTCTCTTTACTTGCTGTTATTGTCAATTCCAGATCAGTCACAGAGTTAATATTAACCTCATCTTTCGGAGTAAATTTAAACTTAACCTTGTTCTCTCCTTCTTTGATAACCGTTGCAGGCTCTACCCATTCAAACGTACCGGCGATCGTACCCAAGCCTTCAACCGTAGCCGTACCACTCAACTTTAAATCCTTCAATTCCAAACCGGGATAAGCACCTGTTATCTCATCCGCTACAACTGTCGGAGTAGCTTTCGTTATTTTAAATGCCATCGGTTCAGATGTGTATGCCTGATACTTGCTATCTGCCGGACGAGATACAACTAATGTATATTCACCTACATTGATCGGTTGAACGATCTTATTATTCTTCGTATAATTGAAAATCCAATTGCTATACACCTTTGCCTGCAAGATTCTGAAGGAATTGGCATACAACTGTCCGTTGTAAACCAATTCCTTCGGGGCTTCAAACGTCGGACTTAATGATTCCAAATCGCCTTTTTCTCCGAAATGTCCCTCAACTACCAGGTCTACATCAAACGTTTCAGGCGTATAATCCTGTTTATTAATCTGCTCGTCTCCGATCAGATACTTTACAAAAGCACAACCTTCGCCGGGGAAGGCACGGAACGTAGGCTTTTGGCCTTCATAAAACTCAACCTCTGCTTTATTTGATAAGGTAGCAGTTGCCATTAACAGGTTTCCATTGTAAATGCGTACTTCATCGTCATCGGCCGGATTGTACGTATTGATTACGGAAACCGTTACTGTACGCATTTTGTCCTTCAAATCACCTTCTTTTAATTCGATCGGCAAAGTGATTGGTGCTATTTCTTTGTAGTTCTCTACTTTTGTAGGAGTGAAAACCACCTCGTAAATACCACTTTCAGCAATTGTCAGTACATTGCCGTTGATGGCAGTCCCCTGACCTTCACCCCAAGCGAATGAACCTTCAACTTTTACTTCTTTACCATCAACCAACATATAGACGTGATAATCGCCCGCATTCAGTGTCGCTGTTTGAGCGTCTGCATTCAGAGTGAAACCGGTTTTGCCTTCATTCAATTTGAAGAAAACTTCCGCCTTTTCGATGGTTAAACCACCAGGCAGCGTACAATTCACTGCTGCCAAATCCACATCGGCCGAACGTGTGATGATCACGTCATATATTCCTGCATCAGTAGGTTTATTAACTGGTGTACCGTCTAATGTATAAGAGATTGTTGCACCTTCCAACGCATTCTCCGGACTCGTCGTCAACGTAAACGCCTGCGGCTCGCCATTATAAACGAACGCTTGTTTCGGATTCAGAATCTTGATGTCCGGAGCATTGCCATCCGGATTCTCCGGATCAGGACCTACTGTAGGAGATTTTTTGAAAGTAACCAAGATTTCTACATTGTCGTTCAAGATAAATGACTTTTGTTCTGTAATATCGATCGGAGTACCTTCCGATTTGCGAGTGATATATAAAATAGGGTTCGTGTAACCTTCAGCAGGTGTTGCTTCGATAATAACCTGTGAATTGGCTACATATTCTCCGGTTTGTACTTCTTGACCATCGATCATGACTTTCAGCGTTCCACCAGGCACTTCAGCCCAAGTGATGCTGTACTTTTCTTCTTCCGGAACTTCTATCGGTGTCAGTGTAAACGTGTTGCTTCCATGTGCCTGGATAGAGACAGGAACCGTTTGGTATTCTGCACCGTTTCCTTTCAGAATGATAGGATAGGCAGCCTGGTCGGCTTCCAACCAGCAGCAAAGAGTTTTATCATCGACTTTTGAATAAATAACCTCCTCCTTATTGCGTATAGGAGCTGTAGCATCCGTGTAAGCACCCAAGTCTATCAACACACGGTAATAAGACTTGCCACCGGAAATAATCTTCACATTATCTGCCAAGGTAACATCTGTACCGGCTACAAAATTCGCCAGTTTGGTTACGGTGAATGCGCCTTTCAGCGTTCCTTTCTTGACAGTCAGTTTTCCAGTCGTGTTAAAACCAGCTTTCTCTTCACCTGTCAGTGTCAGGTTATTCAGGTTGAGAGTCGTAGCATTTGCTGTTACCGCTTCTTTTTGGGTGAGGCTGATTTGCAAGTCTACTTGCGCATTGGCTGGTGCAGCCCCGAAAGCTTCTTTCAACGTTTTATAGTCCGTATTCCCGACTTTTGCCACCGGAGCAACACCGGGCCCTTCTTCTTCGCCCGGGTCCACCAATTCTTGTGCCCAACCACATACCGGCATCCATAGAAACGCCAGTAAGATATATAGTATGTTCAATTTTACTTTCATGTTCTTTTATATTAAGTTATAAATGATTTACCAAACGATTACTTTTTGGTTATTCACGACATGGATACCTGCACCCACTTCAAACGAAGAATTGCCGGCAGGTATTTCGCCACTGAACTTCACAACGCCTGCCATATCGCAAATCACTACCTGCATCGGTTGTTCGGCAGTCAGCAGGATACGTCCCTTTTCGGCACGTACCAGCAAACTTTCTTCCGGAACAATGATCTCTTCGTTGTCTGTCGCTACGGAAGAACGCAGGCTGAAGTTGGCCACCTTGGCTGTTGTCGCTGCATCGGCCAGCAAGTAACCGCTGAACGGGGCGATCGGAGTCGTCAAATCGTCTACACGTTTGAATGTATCGCCTGCATCGTTCAACTGATAGAACGGTTTGTCGAGCGTAACATCATTCAGTGTACCATTGGCATACGCTACAAAGCCGCTGACCGGATTCGGGTTCAGCACCTTGTCGCGACGCAACATCTGGTTCGAACCGGAGACGAAGGTGATCTCTTTAGTCGCAAGACTAGCCGGTACTTTCATCACATACACTTTGTTGGCAGTCATTTCGCTATCGGTCACATCGGTTGTCGAACCGTCTGCCTGGATGCTTTGTAACCAAAAGTGGCCCGAAGTTCCCGGGTTGGATGCCGGGCTGAGGGATACGACTTTATCGTCAATCACTGTAGTCACATCAGTTGCCGTGTAAGGCAAGGCGATCATTGACCATGCGTTATCTTTAAATGTACGTATGTAGCGGATACCGTCGGTAGCGGTAATCTTTGTTCCAGTGTCGGTTACTACCTTCGCACCTTCGTGGATGGTCAGGCGGTGGATATTCTTTTTACCGCTAGAAACATTCCAAACAGCATTGCTATTCAATACGATGTTGCAATCTTCATAATCATCATTCCATGTAGCATCTGCAGTATTCAACGTTACTACCGGATACGCTTTCACCTTCGTCTGATGATTGGCCAGACCGGCGGGGATTGTGTATTCATGGTCGTTACCAAGTTTTTTATCCGTATCCCGTTCCGGAGTTTCTGTCCAAACGCATTGAGTAGTACCATTCTTATCAACAAGCAAGCGGTAGACAGTTTTGATGGCATCTATAGATTGTTGCAGAATCACTCCACCGATCAATACACTTTCATTGACTGCAACATCACCATTCAAAGTGATTACGCCTGTCAGGGTGCTGCCCTTTCCACCGCTAATAGTTAACTTATTATTATTTACATCGAAACCGCCTTGTGTGAAGCTCAGATTATACTTGTCCAGGTTGATCGCGTAGTTATTTGTGATCTCGAACGTGGCTTGCGACTGGATATTTGTCAAAAGTTGGATATCTCCCCCGCCATCGTTGGCAGCCTTTATCGCATCAGAGAACTTCCGATAATATGTATTACCTACTTTTGCCACATTCTCTACCTTCACCAGTGCAAGATAGTTGTCGAAATGGCTGGTGATAGCCAATTCACCACCGGGGACGGTCAGAGCTCCGTTTTTATCTATTTCGTTGCCATTCAATGGATAGACAAGTAATTCTTGCGGTATTTGAGAAGCGTAAGGCCATAGGCAAGCAACATCGAGAATTTTATCCCCGTCTGTCACCTGATTTTCTACCTTAAAGTCTCTCTGCAAACCGTTGTAGAAGTACCGGTATGTTTTGCCATGCTCCAACCCTGTCACCAGTGTACGATATACGGTCTTGTGATCCTGGTTCGTTACATGAATGTTCGTCATGTGAACTGTCCGGCTGATATAAACATTCGGAGTTATGGAAATTTCCCCTTCGATGGATGAATGCTTATCTGTTGCTACGTCATTCGTTATCATCAGGAAGGCATTCTCATTCGTATTTGTATCAAAATTCACCTTGCTGCAAACCAGGTTATAGCCATTCAGTTTGAGTGTAACTTTTTTACCCGGCACTACGCAGTTTGCGTTCGACTCGGTGTGCGGCATAAGTAACTCGATGGTATATTGTTGCGCAGGATTAGGTTCTGCTTCCACTGTTTCTATCGCTGCAAATGCACGTGCCAAGCTACGGAATGTACCAATCTCTGAGCCAGCATTAGATCCTTCGCCTCTGAACACCCTTACGGCAATCGGGGCCTTGTTCTCATCGTTCTCTTCGATTTTCGGATGCGCGATGGTTTTAGAACTGTTGGCGCTGAAGAAAGAGACAGAAGTTCCGTCGTAATTAGTCGGCAGCCACAAATGCACTTCACCGTTCTTATCGGAGGTCAGCGGTACGCGGACGGTTGCGCCTTCCTCGGCATTGGGATCCATATCCTTATATTCTACTGTATAAGGCGTATAGCCGTCGAGGGTACTGAAGGTGAGGCGGTACAATGCCTTATTATTATCATTTTCGTCTACAAAACGGGTACCATTAGCATCAAACTTCGCCCGTACGCTACCATCTTTATAAACAGCCTTGACATTGGATATGGTATTCATCGCAACACTGCTGTTATCTGTAATATAAGAAAGCAATGCGCCACCATTCATAGTTAATGTAGACTTGTCTTTGCCCGCTCCTTTTATCGTGAAGAAACGCAACGCATTTGCCTGTGCCGGGGTTTCATCGAGACGGTCGATCGTCAGATTAGAGTTTTCTGCAATCTCTATATTCCCGAAACTGTTGATACCGGACATGATGACATTGGCGGTGCCACTGGCAACCAGCTTGGTTGCAATCTTTTTATCATCTTTACCTTTACCATCAATAGATTCCCATAATTCATTGCGATAGATGTCTTTCACCATCACATAGGTTCCATCTTCTACAGTAAGAGTATAACTTTCATTATAACTGGGTTCTTTCGATACATACGTAGTAACTACCACCGGAGTAGATGTGTCTTTGCCAAGGTTAACATTGCCGTCATCATCAGAACCGGCGTATTTGTAACCGTTCGCATACAAGATTCCATCTTTGGTAACCTTGATACTACCGCTATTGAGGTTAAACAAGGGTTTGAGGGCAACGTTATCCTTATTGGTACTGTTGTTGATCTGGGCAAATACTTTGTTTCTTTCTCCCTGTACCAGATAAGTATTATTGTCGTTGGGTAACCAGAGACAATATTTGGTTTCATCGACTTTGGTTTTAGTTTCGACCTCCTTCGCGGCATAAACCGTTCTATCGTCAATGGTGTAATGGATAGCGGATGGCATTTCTGTCATTGGGATTTCCTGTGAAGGAGAAAGAACCTCCGTGCTTACCGTTACCCTTGTACCCACCACTTTCGGGGTAACAGGCGTACCGCCAACGTGTGGGTTACCGGGGTTGGCCATTGTCGTATAAACGCAACCCTCGAGATCTTTGTCCGCTGCAGTCTCCCTGCCGGCAACGCGGTAGTTACCAATGATTTTTCCCTGACCTGCTGTTATAATAAGTGTACCATATTTTGTGGAGATCAGCGGGTATCTGCCGTCATCAGCCACCTGACCACCGATATCCAATGTGTAGTCTTTCAGGTCAAGCGTGAAAGATTCTCCCTTCTGAATATTGGTGCCAATCGCATTTCCTCCGTTTCGAGCGGTATAGTTGCCTTCTAAACGAATGGTTTCGCCGTTTTTTACTGCTTCGAAGGCTTCTGACAATGTTTCATAAGCTGTGTTTTCAATGTAAATTGTAGGAGGAGCCAATGTGATTGTTTGTGCATGTGTGGTACCAACTGCCCTTTGCATTGAGTATTGTTTTGCATTAGCAGTATTTTTCAGTTGGAATTTAATATCAGGATGACTACCTACCGGTAACCACATCAAGATTTGATTTCCAGCCAAATCGATTACAGAAGGATACCCTGCTTTATTACCTACAACCTCAATAGCATCAGCTGCGGAAGCTGCCTCCAAGTCTGTATCTACATAACTGATTTGGCAAAAATATACCGACTCTTCGCTGCTATCTGATTTCTTGAACTTGATAACATCGTTTTCTATAAAACATCTGCTGCTACCTGTGCCCAAACGTACATCACCATTTACAAGAACTTTGTTTCCCGCAGGAATCGTAATGTTATTCAATGTCAGCGTATGATTGTTTTCGGTATTCAGCGTAAGGCCTTCTTTTGTGGTGTTCAGAGTTTTGTAATTTTGTGTGCCAGCCAAGGTAATATCTCCGGCAGAAGCAGACAAAGTTCCTCCATGAGAGTATGTACCTACATTCAATGTAAAGTCACCTTGGGTTTGTCCATCCAATTGTCCGACATAGCTTCCTCCTGCCTGAGCTACTCCCACGTTTACTGTAGACGGAATTGCAGCTGCGGCGTTTTCAGAATGAATCGGGAAGGGGTAGGCTACGTTTTCGGTTTGGGTTGCCAATTCACCGTAATAGTCTTTCAAACCATCACCTACCAATAACTTAAAAGATGTTCCGCTTTGTGGAGCGTAAAACGTTTGTTCTCCTATTTTAGCTTGGTAAAAAGTTCCGACGGAATTTGTAAATGTTTTTAGATCGGCATTCAAATTTCCTCCGTTTACAGTAATGCTTTGTTTGCTAGCAAGGAGAGTTACAGCAGCATCACCGACAGAGGCGAAGTTTGTAATCGTCCAATTAGTTGCATTCGGCACTTGTGAAGTTTTGTAGCTATTTGAATAAGTAAAATACGCTCCGTTTGATAAGGTGATTTTTGAATCTGTAGAGGTGAAGAATGCTTCGGCACTTTCTCGTGTAGCAGGGCCTTGAACTGAAACCGCACGAAATGAAACAGAACCATTGATGCTCAAATCAGTAACATATTCATGTAAATCAACCCCTGGAAAAGGTTCCGTACCGAATAGATTCAATCCATTTTCTACATTCGCTGTCAAAGTCAATGCAGCCAAACTCTGATTACCATCTGGATCCCAATATTTAATAGTAAGTTTTCGTGCATCTGTAGATCCAGAGCTACCAAGTTCCAAAGCTGGATGTCCATTATTACTATTATCCGCAGTTAAAGCATTACTCCCTGCCACATAAATCGTAACACCATCAGCTTGAATATGTAACTGTCCACTTTCTACATCTTTTAAGTAAACAGAACCATTGGGAGTATCAAATGTTCTATATCCAATTGATCCTGTATAAGGGTTAGTTTCAGTACCATCACCGGCAGCCATCGCCCCCACCGGCACCATCATCAGCAATGCCATCAGGAAGCTCCAAAGGGTTATCAACTTACGGGGACTTCTTTTTTTCCCCACATCTTTAATAGTTGTGCTTCCGGCAGATACGTCCGGAGCATACGATTTGTAGAAAAGTTTCATATTAATACGTGTTTATAATTAAATTCTTTGTCGATTAAGATTACCCGCCACTTTTGCCTGTGCATCGTAGGCAAGGCGCGCCTATGGTGTACAGGCAGGAGCGCCTACGATGTGCAGGCAAAGGTGCCTAAGGTTCGTAAGCACGGCGGGCAGACGATCTATTCAATTTCGGGTCGGTCACTACCACCGCTGCCGCTACCCGGCTTTTCACCCACATACACCAGGCGGCTGACAGAACGGGGTTCTTTCAGCAGACGTCTGGTGCTTCCGGAAAATTGGGTGGTAAGCGTCAGTTCGTATTCACCATCTTTCAATCCGGAGGGAACGATAAAGATCAATTCCGAAGGTTTGTTAGTACCGAACAGGTCAGTGGAGACCTGCGTGATGCTGTCGTCGGCCAAACTGCGCAGGGAGATGCCCACCTTCTCGTTGTCGCCCTCCACGCGGATATACGATCCGGTGATGCGGAAGTTGCGGCCGGGGGTCATGTGGCCGTCTTTCATATCGTTACTACAATCTTTCACGCCGGTGAAATAGATTACATCGGGGCGTACGCCCAGGATTTCAACCTTTGTGTTTCTGATTTCTTCGCGTAGCACACGGTTTTGTGTGAAATCAACGTAGATATTATTTTTTTCGGGGTTCCATATACCGTCTTCAATAATTCCGGTAGCACGAGGGGTTGCATAAAACAGGCCGGTGTTTACATTGTTACCATTTGCCAGGAAACGGGCAATGATACGGTTATAAAGTGTAACCGAGTGAACCAGTGTTTCTTTACGAAGACCGGTGTCTTCGCTGATCATCTCTTTGACGATGTCGTCTTCAGTAACTGTTCCTGCTGATTTCAGCACTAAAATCTGATCGTCCGGATCTTCCGTCAAGGTATTTGGGGCTAGCCATCCTTGTAATTTGTTTTCCATACTTCTAAATTTTATATCAAAATGTAATATATTGTGGTTTTAGAGTAGCTTAATGACAGGAGGCAGAATGACTAAAAAAAACGGTCGTTTTTTTTAGTCATTGTTTACTTCTCACGAAAGATTCTGTTGGTTCTTGTATATTGATTGATAATCAATTGTTAATTTAAAATAATTGGAGTCGGTTTATGTCGGTAAAGAGGAGAGAAAAACAGACTAAAAAAAACGACCGTTTTTTTTAGTCAATACAATTCATTATCACTTGATTTCTATAACTTACCTATACTTCCACAAAAGTATATATTAATTGTAAGTAACAGGACGGGGAGTTTGTTAACAATATTAAATATTACATAACGAAGGGGAAGAGTATAATACTGAATCTCACAAAATAAAAGAGTTTTTTCAGGTAACAGAAGGTAGGGAATATAGTTAAATTTTATCAGATTTAAATGTTTGTTTATAATATCCGGTAGTAACTTTTTTCCTCTAGAGAGAGGTATTAATTACTACCGGATAAAACTGATTATCCGCAAGAATCAGCGTAAACAACTATATTACATTACATTATATCCTGACACAACCACTTTAGGCGCATTACCTCTGGTATCTTCGTCTTTCCAGCGGAAGCTGATTTCTTTCTTTTCACCCGGAAGCAGAGCGAAGTAGTTGTCGGAATAGAACATCGGAAGGAACTGCTCTCCATCCTTGTCACCTACTACATTTACACGGATCATCAAGGCCGGTGTTGAAGTAGTATTCTCGATAACGACTGTACCGTTCCAGTTTCCATCAGTACCCTTGTTTGTCGTGACATCGGACTTCAATGCTACTTTCGGGAGATTACGCAGATCCTGGTAGTTGTTTTCTTCCAGGCTTCTGTGATAGAAGTTCTCGGAAATAACCTTTCCGTTTTCAGCCAAGACCATCTTGATAAAGTGAACCTTTGACAGGTTATCCGGGAATTCCAGCTGAATACATTTGTTGGTCGTATCTTCATTGCTGTCAATAGCAACTTCTTTCTCCCAGGCTACAGAAGCATCCATATTCAGCACCTGTGCCTTAGCTGTCAAGCCCTTACGATTGCCACCACTGTAATTTACAACTTCTACTTCATCGGTTACCGGGTTCCATTGGATATGCAATGGCTCGGAAGCCTTCTTGATAGCGAAATAGGCGGCTGTCGGTTCGAAGTAATAATCATAAGTCTGCCATACCATAGAAGGCCAGCAGGAATGACTCATCCACATCAGCAAACCTTTACGGTTCTGGCTGCGGGATTCGAACAAACTGCGGTGACCGTCATAGTTCACCCATTGTGCCAGTTCGGAAAACTCTTTGGCGCTACGGGGTTCGCCGTATCCTTTCGCAATAATCTCGTTGAAAGAAGTAGCACCCTGTGCACCTTCGCGGGTATAGTCGTGCATACCCCACTGATTATCCTGCGGCCAGATACCTTCCGGAGAGAAGGTACGGAGCATACTTTCGTAAGTCAGCACATTCGGCATACCGCGTTCGCTATGGAACTTGTCGTTACCGGTCTTCAATGTGAAGTATTCCTTTGCAGGAAGCATACGGTACGGACCGTGACCGCTTACTACATCATCAGCCGAACTGGATATATAATGTATATCCGAATGATCCTCTTTGATGATCCGGCGCAACGCCTTGTCGATCTGTTCGGGAGGGAAACCTTCGTTACGACCGCAATAGATACCGATGGAAGCATGGTTACGGATGCGCTTCACATAATCTTCCGCATTGGCAATAAACATTTCGGGATAGTAAGGATCAGGACCGTCAGCCGGATTCGCCAGCCAGAAGTCTTGCCAAACCACGATACCGTGGCGGTCACAGGCTTCATACAGTTCTTCATCACCAATCATACCCACCCAGTTACGCATGATTGTAAAGTTCATATCGGCATGGTAAGCCACAGCGATATCATATTCACGTGCACGGTAATTCAGGTTGGATTCACTGAATCCCCAGTTACCGCCCCGGCCAACAAAACGACGGCCGTTGATAAAGAGACTCAAAATCTGATTATCCTCATTGAAGGTCATCTGGCGGATACCGACTTTAAAGTCTTTGGCATCCGATACCTTATCATCTATCTTAAATGTGAAGCTGGCATCATACAAGTTAGGTTCTCCATAGCCTTTAGGCCACCAGAGACGCGGATTCTGAACATTCAACTGAGCGAAATCCTTTGCATCGAAGACAACCGCTTTCTCTTCGCCCGCTGCCAGTTCCACCGGCTGTTGGAATGTGATATCACCGATCTTGCCTTCCAGCATACCTTTTACCGCATTTGCATCATGGTTCTTCACGATCACTTCCGCCGTCAGTTTAGCAGAAGTCGTATCAGGCAACGGCAGAACCGATTTAACAAGCGGGTCAGCTACCGTCACTTTTCCGGTCGTTGTCAGGAAGACATCATTCCAGATACCGATATTACGGCCACGCATCGTCGGAATCCAGTCCCAGCCGATCGTTGCATGGAATGTCGGGTTATCAGCCCCCAGGATACCGCCGTTGAAGTCCGTGCTCTGTGCATTCTTCTCTTTGATAGCACCGATATGCTGGTTCTTGATGATCTCCACGGCTACCACATTCTTACCCGGAACGATCAGGTCCGTTACATCGAACTTGCCACGCATAAAGGCGCCTTCGATGCGGCCTGCCTGTTTACCATTTACATATACATTCGCCTTCCAGTTGATACCGTCGAAGTTCAGGAACACACGATCCTGTTTAAAGTCGGCCGGCACCTCAAACTCGTCACGATACCAGAAATCGGAATTGAAGAACGACTCGGATATCTGCAACTGATTATCGGCATAGTTAGGATCGGCAATGGCACCGATATTCTTGTAACTGCTCAAGACAGTTCCCGGCACCGTGGCAACAACCCAGTTTTCAGGCTGGAAGCCGGGAGTCGAAATTTCTTCTCCCGTAGCCGTTATTTCCGAAGCACGCTGAAGTTTCCAGTTGCCGCCGGACAAATAGATTTCGTCTTTCAATGCAGCAGGTGCAGCCACAGGCTGCGGAACCAAACCGCCTTTACCCATCACTTCTAGTTCGCTCAGGATATAACGGCTGTCGTTGGCCGGCTGTTGCATCAGGATACGCACATAACGCGCATTCTTCTTACCGTTCAGCGAGATTTCATCGACCAATTCCTCCCCACCGGGAAGTTCAGCGACATCCGTCCACTGTTCAGCATTATCGGACACCTGTACTTTACCTTTTACGGCTTTGTTTATCCAGCGTAAAACGACTTTGTCGAATTCAGACTGGCTGCCCAGGTCTACATACAACCATTCTTCTCCCGTAGTGGCACTCATCCAGGCACTATTGAAGAATTGGGAAGGTTTCATTTCCACCATTCCGCCTTTATTATAGAAATCAGCAGCCGTAAACACCCAGCTATAGGCACCGGCCATCTTCAATAGAACACGGTAATTGGAGTAATTCGCCTCTTTATCGAATGTTATGGTTTCATTCAGTTTACGGACCGGCATGGAAATCTGTTCGGTCTGCTTGTTCGGGTCGGTTACCGGCATACGGTAACGTACAGCGTCGCCCGGCAATCCTTTGCCGCTCAGTTTGCCGACCTCGGTCCAGTTCTGTCCGTCATTGGAACCCTGGCAGATAATTTCGTAACCGTCTTTTGCCAACTGGTCGTCATAAATAAGAGTACCTGTCAGCACCAGCTTGTCGGCTTGTTTGCTGTAATTCTTTAGCGCGAACTGGAAATAAGTATCCGCCCCTTCAAATGTATTCCGGGAATACGGACCTTCGTCGATCATCCATTCGCGTTCACGCCGGGGAGCTTCGCCCGCCGGAGTCGATAGTATTAAATACTGCGGTTGCTGGTCGGTCACAATACCGTCTGTCACTAACTGCGCCGTCAGGTTATAGTCATGACTGGAGGAGTTGAAAGCCGAACGCAGAAGGGCTATATTGCGATAATTTGACTTATCCGGAGCCAACTCAGGAGAGAAATCCTCCTTCGGGTTACCGGGGTATTGCCCTATACCACGCGTATAGTAGTCCGAACGTTCGAACGATTCGGTTGTCGCCCCTGCACCACTACAACCCCAAAGCAACAACGAAGTCGCTGCTGCTCCACAGAGCGTAAGGATACGGGGAACTTTTTGCTGTTTACACATTTTCATACGATGAAAGTCTATTTGATTTGTATTTTTTGCATAGGCAAATATACATTAAAAAACAGTGATTTTTTATGCAAATAGGAAAAGGTTAGATATAAAAAAGGTATATAATCGGTATTTAACAAGGGAACAACAGGCGGAGAAACAAACTTATAGCGACGGAAGTAACTCTTTCCCCTCTTGAGAGGGGATAAGGGGTGTGTTATAATTCCGCCATAAGACTTGCTTTAACACACCCCCTGCCCCCTCTCAAGAGGGGAAGAGTTACTTCCGTCGCTATATATGCGATGCTCTTTTACTTCAAATCAGCCGCTTCCAGAATCTGTTCTACGGCCTGGGCTAAACCGTCGGAGTTTTTACCGCCGGCAGTTGCAAAGTGGGCCTGTCCGCCACCGCCACCCTGAATCAGTTTGGCTGCATCTTTTACCAGTTTACCGGCATTCAGTCCTTCGGCAACAAGCGGTTCGCTCAGCATCACCATCAAAGCACATTTTGCACCGTCCTTGATACCGGCCACAAAGAACACTTTCTCATCGCTATTGCTTTCACCCTTGATCTGGAAGGCCAGGTCTTTGATGGCATCTACATTCGCCTCACCGCGGAAGACAATCACCTTCACACCGTGGCGTTCAACAGCCTTGGCGATCAGTTCTTTCTTCAACATAGCGACCTTTTCCTTTACATAGTCGCTAACCTGTTTCTTCAGTTCCGCATTTTCTTCGATAGACTTACGGATCGTCTGCGCCAGGTTCGGTACATTATTAAATAAAGCACGCAACTCACGCATGGAATCCTGCAACATGAAAGTATAGTTTTCTGCCCCTTCGGCCGTCACGGCTTCGATACGGCGTACACCGGCTGCGATAGAACTTTCGGCAATCACACGCAGTGAACCGATCATACCGGTTGCCGGGATATGTGTACCACCGCACAGCTCGATAGAAGAACCGTATTTAACGACACGTACTTCCTCACCATACTTCTCACCGAACAATGCCATAGCACCCAAAGCCTGCGCCTGGGCTATCGGCATATTGCGATGCTCTTCCAACGGATAGTTGGCACGAATCTTTTCGCTTACCAGCTTTTCTACCTGGCGGATTTCTTCGTCGGTCACTTTCTGGAAATGAGAGAAGTCGAAACGAAGCGCTTCGGGAGAAACATACGAACCTTTCTGTTCGACATGTGTGCCCAATACTTCGCGCAATGCCTCATGCAGCAAGTGAGTTGCCGAGTGGTTACATTCGCACTGGATACGTTTCTTCTCGTTGATCTTCGCCGTGAAAGTAACGGTTACATCTTTCGGCAAACGCGTAACGAAATGTACCGGCAGGTTGTTTTCACGCTTCGTATCTACAACATCCAGCTTTTCATCGTCGGCAATCAGCCATCCGGTATCACCTACCTGTCCACCCATCTCTGCATAGAACGGAGTCTGGTCGAGAACGATCTGGAACAACTCTTTATTCTTCTGCTTGATTTTACGGTAACGCAGGATTTCGGCTTCACATTCGAACAGGTCGTAACCAACGAATTTAGATTCGCCTTCTTTCAGGACCACCCAGTCACCGGTTTCGATAGCAGCCGCATTACGGGCACGTTCTTTCTGTTTCTGCATTTCCGCATTGAACTCGTCGATATTCACTTCCATGCCGTTTTCACGCAGGATCAGTTCAGTCAGGTCCAACGGGAATCCGTATGTATCATATAATGTAAAGGCATCCACACCGCTGATAACGGTTTTTCCGGCAGCCTTTGTTTCTTCAATCTTCTTATCCAGCAGGCGGATACCTGTTTCCAACGTGCGCAGGAACGATTCTTCTTCTTCCTTGATTACCTTTTCGATCAGCGTCTTCTGGGCAACCAGTTCGGGATAGGCATCGCCCATCGTCTCGATCAGGACAGGCAACAAGCTATACATAAAAGCTTCGCGGCGTCCGAGGAACGTATAACCGTAACGAACGGCACGACGAAGGATACGGCGGATTACGTAACCGGCTTTGGCATTCGACGGCAACTGTCCGTCTGTGATAGAGAACGCGATTGTACGGATATGGTCGGCAATAACGCGCATAGCCACATCCTGTTGTCTGTTGTCTCCGTATTTTGTTCCGGTCTTTTCAGCAATCACCTGGATGATCGGCTGGAATACATCGGTATCGTAGTTGGAAGTCTTACCCTGCAATGACATACACAGGCGTTCGAATCCCATACCCGTATCGATCACCTTCGCAGGCAGCGGTTCCAACGAACCGTCGGCTTTGCGGTTGAACTGCATAAACACCAGGTTCCAGATCTCGATTACCTGCGGATGGTCTTTGTTTACCATCTCTGCACCGCTAGAAACGGCACGTTCTTCGTCAGAGCGAAGGTCTATATGAATTTCCGAACAGGGACCGCAAGGACCGGTATCACCCATTTCCCAGAAGTTATCATGCTTGTTACCATTGATAATATGATCTTTCGGCAGGAACTGTTCCCAGTAACCGGCAGCTTCGTCGTCGCGCGACAAACCTTCGGCAGGGCTTCCTTCGAATACGGTTGCATACAAACGTTTCGGGTCCAGCTTCAGGACATCCACCAGATATTCCCATGCCCATCCGATGGCTTCTTTCTTGAAATAATCACCGAACGACCAGTTTCCCAACATTTCGAACATCGTGTGGTGATAGGTATCGTGTCCTACCTCTTCCAGGTCGTTATGTTTACCGCTTACACGAAGACATTTCTGCGAGTCCGCGACACGTGAATATTTAATGGGTACATTTCCCAGGATTATATCCTTAAACTGGTTCATGCCCGCATTGGTGAACATCAATGTCGGGTCCCCCTTCACGACCATAGGAGCAGACGGTACAATCTGGTGCTGCTTGGAAGCGAAGAACTCTTTAAACGATTCACGAATTTCTTTTGCTGTCAACATAATCTATTATATAGTTCTCGTTAATATTCTGAAAAACAATTTGCAAAAGTACTGCAAATTATTATTTTTGCACGTATCCAAGCAATAAAATATTCAATGAAACTGTTTAAAACAAGAAAAACATATTACTTATATAACCCGAATACGCTCAGTTACGACCGTGTTTACCCCTCCGCCAGAGACCGTTTCTTCATTGTGCTCCGTCATTTAAGCATCGGTGCGGCAATCGGTATCGGTGTATTCTTTATTATGATGTACACGATCGATTCGCCGGTAGAGTCTTTGATGAAGAAGGAAAACAAGCTGTTGCAGACTCAGTATGAAGTACTTTCATTACGTCTCACCAATGCGCTGGAAGTGTTGGATGATATACAGCAAAGGGATGAGAACCTGTACCGCGCCATCTTCCAGGCCGAATCCATTCCCGAATCGGTGCGTAAATCAGGTTTCGGGGGAACCAACCGCTACGAACATCTGCTGAACCTGTCCAATCCGGAGCTGGTTGTCTCTACCACCCAGAAGATGGACATGCTCAGCAAACAACTTTATATACAATCCAACTCGTTGGAAGAGTTGATCAAACTGGGTAAGAACCAGGAAGAACGCAGCCGCTGCATCCCTGCCATCCAGCCAATCTCCAATAAGGATCTGCGTCGCACGGCATCCGGCTACGGTGTACGTATCGACCCGATCTACCGAACTCCGCGTTTCCACTCCGGCATGGACTTCTCCGCCAAAGTAGGCACGGAAATCTATGCAACCGGCGATGGAGTCGTCACTTTTGCCGCCTGGAAACAGGGCTACGGGAACTGTCTGATGATCGATCACGGCTATGGATTCCAGACATTATACGGTCATATGAGCAAATACAGAAAACGCGTCGGACAGAAAGTGACACGCGGCGAAGTGATTGGCGAAGTAGGTAACACCGGTAAATCAACCGGCCCGCACCTGCATTATGAAGTGATAGTTCGTGGTAAACATGATAATCCGTCCAGATATTACTATATGGACCTGACACCGGAAGAATACGACCGTATGATTCAGATTGCAGAAAACCATGGCCAGGTAATGGATTAAACATCTTTAATACAATGGCATTAAATAAAGATAAAAATCTGAAGTTATATTTCTCCATCAGCGAGGTGGCGCAGATGTTCGACGTGAACGAATCGACACTGCGTTTCTGGGAGAAAGAATTCGATATTATCCGTCCGCGCAAGACGCCTAAAGGAACCCGTTTCTATAAGCAGGAAGACATCGACGCCGTCCGCCTGATCTTCCATCTGGTAAAAGAGCGGGGAATGACCCTGGCTGGTGCCCGGCAAAAACTAAAGGATAACAGGGAGACAACCATCCGGCAGGAAGAGATCGTTAATAAGCTGAAGCAGATTAAGGAAGAACTGCTCTCTATGAAAGCAGCCTTCGATGCGCTCGACCCTTCCGAATTGCCTCAGGAAGAGAAAATCTAAGTCAAACAATTAGCAGGTTACGCCGGAAAAGCGTACCTTCGCCGACAATTTAATAGAACAATAAACATGGAAATTACGGGAAAAATTATCGCCGTACTGCCTGCGCAGAGCGGAACCAGCAAAGCTGGAAACGAGTGGAAAAAACAGGAATACGTATTAGAGACACACGACCAATACCCTAAGAAAGTCTGCTTCCAGATCTTCGGTGCCGACCGCATCGAACAAGCAGCTATTCAACCCGGAGAAGAATTGACAGTATCATTCGATATAGACAGCCGCGAGTATCAGGGACGTTGGTTCACCAACATCAGTGCCTGGAAGGTAGACCGTCCGATGGCGGGCGCTCCCCAGTCAGCACCGGGAGCCATGACACCGGAAAACTTTGCACCGGCATCTGCCCCGACAGCATCTGCCGCTCCCGACTTCGGTCCGGCTAACCCGATCGACGATCTGCCATTCTAATGGATATCGTTGCCCTAATCGGCGGACTACTCCTCATCCTGGTCGGCGCAAATGCACTGACCGATGGGGCTGCTTCGGTAGCCAAACGTTTTAACATCTCCTCCCTTGTTATCGGATTAACGATCGTAGCCTTTGGTACATCCGCCCCCGAACTGACCGTCAGCATTGTATCGGCACTGAAAGGAAGTGCGGATATGGCCATCGGGAATGTTGTCGGAAGTAATATTTTCAATACCCTTATGATTGTAGGTTGCACGGCAGCCATTGTTCCCATCGGGATGAATAAAGGGACGCTCAGCAAAGAGATTCCGTTATGTATCCTGGCATCTATCGTTTTATTTATCTGCGGAAACGACGTGTTGATAAACGGAGCGGCTGAAAATACAATCAGCAGCAGCGACGGGATGCTACTGCTCTGTTTCTTTGCGATCTTTCTGGGTTACACATTCGCCATTGCACATAACGGGAACGGAGAGGAAGAGACGAAAATCAAGTTGATGCCCGTATGGAAATCCGGGGTATTCATTGCCGGTGGCCTTGCCGGTTTGATTTACGGAGGGCAGTTCTTCGTAGACGGAGCATCAGGGATTGCGCGTGGTTTGGGTGTCAGTGAGTCTATTATCGGCCTGACGCTGGTTGCCGGAGGAACTTCCCTGCCCGAACTCGCCACCTCGGTCGTTGCCGCCTTGAAGAAAAATCCAGAGATGGCGATCGGGAATGTGATCGGTTCGAACCTGTTCAATATATTCTTTGTATTGGGTTGCAGTGCGACCATCAGTCCGCTGAACATGAAAGGTATTACCAATGCAGACCTCGGGGTTCTGATCGGTTCATGCGTATTGCTTTACCTGTTCGGGCTGTTTATCAGAAAGCGCACCATAACACGCCTCGAAGGGATTGTTATGGTACTATGCTATATTGCCTATATGATCTATCTGATCAAAGGATAAGTTACTTTACTCCCTGACCAACTGCATAAGTGTCTCATGCATCGCTCCGTTGGTGGCAAGCACTTCATCTCCCGACTGCCAGTTGTCGCCACCGCTGAAGTCGGTCACTTTACCGCCGGCCTGCATCAGGATCAGGGCGCCTGCCGCTATATCCCAGGGACCGATCCAGGCTTCGATACGCGCTTCGAAACGTCCGGCGGCGATATAGCAGACTTCGGCAGCCGCCGCTCCCATCAGGCGCGTTCCTCCGGCGAAACCGTATAACCGGTCGACCAGGCGGAGGGCCACCGGGCGGTAAGCATCGGAGTTATAAGGAAATCCCAGGTCGATAAAGGCTTTATCCAGGTCGGATACGTCCGATACGTGTATCTCCCTGCCATCCAGATAGGCTTTACTGCCTTTCCAGGCGTAGAAGCATTCGTCGCGACAGACTTCGTAAACGACACCGATCAGCAATTCTTCTTTATTACGCAGGGCGATACTGACACAGTAAGGGGCGACATCGTGAATATAGTTGGAAGTCCCGTCCAGCGGATCCACCAGCCAGCAATAGTTTTCGTCGGTCAGGCTGCCGCTGCCTTCTTCGGCGATGAAGCCTGCTTCGGGAAGCAAGGCAGAGAGTTGGGCGATCAGCCATTTTTCCGATTCCTTGTCGACATACGATACGTAATTGTGAGCACTTTTCTCTTCTACACGTGTACGGTCGAACTTACGCCGTTCTTCTTTCAGGAAAGTCCCGGCTTCGCGGGCTATCTGTTGTACCTGGGTACAAAGTTCTTCTAAATTAAGCATATCCTCTTTTTATCTTTTTGTTGTGACAAACATACGCATTTTGGAACTAAATAATACGGGTAGTACTGAATATTAACGAAAAAGATATACTTTTGACACAAGACATAAAACAGTTACGATCTATGAATATCCGGAAACCATGGAAACAGACTCCAAGCTATAAGGGAGAAGAGAAAGCCGAGAGTTATAATTTTTTCGATATCTCTTCCTTCTTCCGTTTCGATACGCACCGGAATGCTTTGGGCGTATTGTCCGACCAGACCTGTTCCGATCTGGGTTTCGAGGATCTTTTCATGTTTTCCGACCGCACCGCCTCACGCGTCGGGCAGCAGTATCTGTACAACCTGATGCGGATCATCCCGGACAAAGCGGGCGAGATAGAACGGCATGAAGCACTTATAAACGAGCTGTCGTCGCATCCGGATTTACAGGAAGAACTTGTCAAAGACCTGCAAATCCTGAATACCCATGAAGCATATAGTATTGCGTCGCTGATGGGTATAGGATTTCCGGCTGTTCCTGTATGGAGGAAAATCCTGTTCCGTATTTGTGGTTTCCTGCCGAGCTTGCTCCTTCTATTGTTGTATTTCTATCAGGCGGGAGCGTGGCTGCTTTTGTTGATTGCAGCGATACTTGTGAACGGCGTTATTCATTACGGGAACAAACCGAACAACCTGAATTTTCTGATATCCATTCCCCAACTGATACGTTTGCTGAATATTTCGGGCAAACTATCGAAGAACCCGCTTTTCACGGAACTCGGCAAAGAGGTTCCGGAGGCGCTGTCTTCATTGGAAACACTGAGAAAGGCGAGCGGCCACCTGCGGATGGAATCGAAAATGGACAGCGACCTGGCTGTCATCCTTTGGGCGATCATGGAATGCGTCAAGATCTTCTTTCTGGCGGAACCGATCGCCTATCATAAAGTGATCACCCTTCTGAAAGATAAGAACCGGCAGATAGAAACGGTATTCCGTTTTGTGGGGCTGGCGGATAGCCTGTCGTCGGTCGCTTTTCTGCGGAAAAGCCTGCCTTATTACAGTCTGCCGGGAAAGCCGGAAGACGAGGTGCGGGTGGAAGCGGAAGAGATGTATCATCCCCTGCTGGAAAACTGCATAGCCAATACGATCCGGATCGAAGGCCGTTCCATCTTGTTTACCGGTTCGAATATGTCGGGAAAGACTACTTTCATCCGTACCCTGGGTGTCAATATGCTGACGGCACAGACGCTTCACACGGCTTTCGCCCGGCGGATGCAGATGAAAACGCCTGTCATGATCCATGCCGCCCTGATGCTTTCCGACAGCCTTTCAGACGGCAAAAGTTTCTACCTGAAAGAGGTAGAGTCGATCCGCGACATGCTGTCATGCAGCCGTAGCGAACATATCAACCTTTTCCTGCTGGACGAAATATTCAAGGGAACCAACACCACCGAGCGGATAGCGGCAGCCAAAGCGGTCCTGTCCTACCTGAATACCTCGAATAACATCGTAGTCGCCTCCACTCACGATGCGGAATTAGGAACATTCCTGAAAAACGAATACGACCTGTATCATTTCTGTGAAACGATAGCCAACGGCATTCTCTCGTTCGATTATAAATTAAAGGCAGGCAACCTCTACCAGCGGAACGCCATCCGTATTCTGGAAATAAATGATTACCCGGCTACATTGATAGAAGATGCTTATTCCGTTATCCGGCAGATAGAAGGCCGATAATTCTCGCAAAGCATCTTTCCATCGCTCACGCTCTTCATCCAAATTCTGCGGTTCTTCTTTCGGCTCCTCGCACGCGTGTTGTTGCTGTTGTATATTTACTTTACTTTCCTTTTCTTTTCTTTGTCGCATTTCTGTAACAGAAACCCCCGTTTCTGATACATTAACAGCATTTTCCACGATGTTAATGCAATTAAACTCTTCGGAAATGGGATTTTTGCATCGTTTTACAACTAAAATGTATCTTTCCTGAATCTTTTCTTCCGTATCTCCCAAACGATCAGCAAGGTCATACACATAATCGTCTGATATATGAAGAAAATACCCTTCTTTCTTATATACGTCGCACAGGATGGTGAAATAAGCCAGGAAACCGAGCGACTTGTAGCGGCTTTTCAGTTTACGTACTTGTATATTTTCAAATATATCGGTATCGACCGGAAAATAATCCAGTCCTTTTTTGATAGGTCTAGCCATGATTGTTATAAACTTTTTCAATTATGATTTTGTATCGCACGGATAACCAGCCGTAACGTTTTCAGCATCAGCAGTTCTCCCGGCAGTACGCGTATCACGCAGATAGCCTTCGGGGCGGATATGGCGGCCACCGTTGAAGGCACCGCCCTCCACCTCGACAGCTACGCGGTGGGAAGGGATGGCGAAGTCGAACCGCCAGTCCCGCCCGGGATGGAAACGGTATTCCGCCACCACCTCCTCGCCCGTATGCTTCAGGATCAACGCGCTAAGCGGCGAAAAATAGGCCATCGCCAAAATACTTATTGTAAATTTCCCCATTCCGGCGAAAGCTGTTGTTTTTTTTATAGGAAAACGCCCTTCCGGGAGAAAAAATAATTTCTTTCGGAAGAAAATCAAATTTCATCCGGGAGAAATTGAAAACGGACTCGGATGGGGTGAAACAGGGAAGGGAAGATAATGTAAAATTCGAGACTGGCTTTCAGATTTATCTAAATATTTTCCACAGAAAAACAGATACGGGACAAATAATAATCTTAACTTTGCCGCAAACAAAATCGTATCGCTATGAAAAATAATGGAGAAATCATGGTTTGCCTTCTCTAAATTGAATCTGGATATAAAGGATATTATACAAAAGATCATTTAACGCAACGTGCAGAACATACTGCAAAAGAAGGAAGACGAAGGGAGCGACAGACTGAAACCTCCCGTTTCGATCCCGTCTCTATCCGTATCAGCCATTTCGAAATTGGCATATTATCACATTACCCCGTTTTTATTACGAAATTTTATTTCTATATTTGTTAAAGAATTTTCAAACAAAACAGGGTATTTAGCCGTTATGATAATAAAAAAGAAAACGCTGATAAAAAGATGAGGATTTGGATAAAACGGATAGGGATTGTGTTGTTGATACCGGTGGTATTGATACTACTTGTCTCTGTGCTTTTATATATACCGCCTGTACAGAATTTTGCAGTGAAACAGGCCGCCTACTATGCCGGAAAAGCTACCGGGATGCAGATCGGGATCGAACGGATACGCCTCTCCTTCCCGCTGAACCTGACTGTGCGGGGGGTGGAGGTCCTGACGGCTCCCACCGATACGCTTCTGACGTTGAAAAGCCTTTCCGTCAATGTGCAAGCCTTGCCTCTGCTGAAAAAAGAAGTGCTGGTAGACGCTATCAACCTGGAAGGGGTGAAAGTGAATACCGGGACTTTTATCGAAGGCATGGAGATAAAAGGCGTGCTGGGACGCTTATATGCCAAGGCCGACCGCATCAATCTCTCGAAAGAACGGGTGGCGCTCAATACAATCGACCTGTCCGATACCGCTATCACCCTGCTACTGAACGATACGACAACGAAAGCCGACACCACCTCCACCCCAGTCAACTGGATATTGAAACTGGAAAAAATCAATTTCGACCGGGTGGCGTTTGCCCTGCAGATGCCTGCCGACTCGTTGCGCCTGACTACCTATATAGATAAGGCGAACCTGAAAGACGGCGTCGTAGACCTGGGCACTTCACAATATGGGGCGGACCTGTTCACACTGACCGGTTCGACACTGGGATACGACGGCAACGACCAGGAGCCGGTGAAAGGTTTCGACCCATCGCATATCGCCCTGAGTAATGTCAATATCACCCTGGATTCGCTGTTCTACGGAGGGAGGGACATAAAGGCACGGATACGCGAACTCTCTGCCGACGACCGTTCCGGACTGGCGATCACTTCGCTGACCGGAAGCCTTCACAGTGACAGCACGACTATTAGTGTACCGCAATTATTGCTGAAAACAGCTGCTTCGGAAGCGCGCCTGATGGCGATGGTTCCCTGGAGTTCGTTCGACGAAAACCCCGAAGGTGATATGCGGGTGTTATTAACCGCCTCTTTGGGAAAAGAAGATGTGATGACATTCGCCGGTGCACTGCCCGAAGATTTTCAGAAAGCCTATCCGCAGAAACCGGTTTCACTGACTGCCGGAGTAGAGGGAAACTTATCGTCCATGCTGCTCCGCCAGCTGAAAGCGGAGTTGCCGGGGACTTTCCGCATGGACGTTTCCGGAACGATGAAAGCACTGACCGACAGTGTGCGCCGTTCTGGAAAACTGGACCTGAAAGCAAAAACCGGCAACCTCGATTTCCTGCTGACAATGCTTTCCCCCGCCGAACGGCACCGGTATAATATCCCGGCAGGCATCACCTTGACCGGTGAGGCGGCTCTGAAAAACAATGAGTATCAAGCCGATCTCCTGTTGAAAGAAGACAAAGGAAAAGTCCTGCTGACAGGCCGTTTCAACCCGGCCAAAGAGGCTTATAAAGCCGACCTGAAAGTGGATAGCCTGGAACCTGTGCATTTTATGCCGCTCGACTCGCTCTATTATATGAGCGCATCCATACAGGCGGAAGGCCAAGGGTTCGATCCCTTCAAAACCTCTTCCTGGGCAAAGCTGGACGGAAAACTGACGGATATACGATACGGCAATTACAACGTATCGGACGTCACCCTGGCCGGTTCGCTGGAAAAGAACTTCGTAAAGTTCGACCTGCTGAGCAAATATCCGCTGGCAAAGATGGATATGACGCTGAATGCGACCTTGCAAAAGAAAGAGATCAAAGCCATGCTGATAGCCGATGTCGAAAACTTCGACCTCTACGGCATGCACCTAATGAACGATTCGCTGGCAACCTCCTTCCAGCTTTTCGCGGAAGCGGAAACCGACATGGGAAAGAACAACCTGGTCGACGTCACCCTCGGAAACTGGGAACTGACTACCACCACGGGTATTTATAAACCGAAGACACTGACCCTGCACGCCCAAAGCACCCAGGACACCACCCGCGTCTCCTTCCATGCCGGCGACCTCGGGATCGTGCTGACCGGCAACTCCGACCTGGAGACCATGACCGATAAGTTCAACAAGATTTCCGAAGGGTTGAACAAACAGCTCGAGAAAGATTCGATGATCAATATCCCCGCCTTTAAACCGTTGCTGCCGGATATGCATCTGACCATATCGGCAGGGAAGGATAATCCGATTTATAATATATTGCAACAGGCAAACGTCTCGTTCAACAACCTGAACCTGGAGGCGTTCACCTCTCCCGAAGAAGGTTTCCGGCTGGATGCCGGCATTTATAACCTGATGCAGGACACGACGCGGATAGACACAGTCAGCTTTGCGATCCGGCAGGACTCGCTCGGACTGTTGTATCAGGCCGATGTCATCAAGACGAAATTCCGCCAGCAGGCTCCGTTCACAGCCGGAGTCAAGGGGAAGGTCAGGAATACGTTTGCCGATGCCGAACTCCTGTACACGGACGGCCTGGGGAAAACCGGTATCCTGCTCGGACTGCGTGCCGACAAGGTGGAAGAAGGTTTCAACCTCCATCTGTTCCCGGACAATCCGATCCTGGCATTCCGCCCTTTCAAGCTGAACCCGGACAATTATATCCTTTATAAGAACGAAAAAGATATTGCCGCCGACCTCCGCCTGTCGGGCGAAGAGAACGCCTCCCTGTGGATACATTCGTTGCCCGAAAAGGATAAGATGGAGGAACTGCATCTGGAATTGAGCCAGATCAACCTCGATGTGATCTCAAAGGCTTTTGCGGAGATACCATCGATGAAGGGTATCCTGAGCGCCGACATGCAATATGCTCCGTCGGACAGTTCGTTCCTGGTCGTTGTCGATGCAAATATCGACAATCTGATCTATGAAGGCGGACGGGTAGGCGAACTGATGTTCAGCACCGTTTATCTCCCGCTGGCCGACAATACGCACCAGGTCGACATGCACTTCTTCCGTGACCAAAACGAAGTCATGTCGGCAACCGCCCTTTACAAGATGGGGAAAAACGACCACCTGGACGGGACGCTCGACGTAACACATCTGCCGCTGGATATGGTGAACCCGTTTATCCCGGATAATATGGCGGCGCTCAGCGGCGTGCTCGAAGGGAACATGACGATAAAGGGCAGCAGCAAAGCTCCCGAAATGAACGGATATATCGAAATGGATTCGACTTCAATGTTCGTCACTGCCGTGGGTACCAGTTTCCGGGTGGACGACAAGAAAATCGTGGTGAAAGAGAATAAGATCCTGTTCGACAAATACCATATCCACGCAGCCGGAAAGAACCCGTTCGTGATAGACGGCACGATCGACTTCAATAATCCTTCGCGGATGATGGCCGACCTGAAACTAAATGCCGACAACATGCAGTTGCTCGACGTGAAGCGTAACAAGGAAAGCATGGTGTACGGCAAACTGCTCGTCAACCTGGCGTCGACGGTCAAAGGTCCGCTGGATGCCTTAATGATGCGCGGCAACCTGCAACTGTTGGGAGGAACCAATGTGACTTATGTCATGAAAGACTCGCCGCTGACGGTACAGGACCGTCTATCCGACCTGGTGACTTTCACTTCATTCGAAGACACGCTGGTGAACCGACGCCGGCAAGAAGCCCCGCTGCCTTTGGGCGGCCTGGATATGCTGCTGACCATCCGCATCGACCAGTCCGTACGGCTGAACGCCGACATTACCCCCGACCGCTCCAGCAAAGTCGAACTCGAAGGGGGTGGCGACCTTTCTTTCCAATATACCCCGCAGGGCGAGATGATCCTGAACGGACGATATACCCTTTCCGGTGGTATTGTAAAATATGCCCTGCCGGTCATCCCGCTGAAAGAATTTAATATCGAAAACGGTAGTTATGTGCAGTGGAGCGGCGATCCGATGGACCCGTACCTGAACCTGACTGCCACCGAACGTATCCGCACGAACGTGACGCTCAGCGGACAGAATCCGCGCATGGTGAATTTCGACGTGGGCATCGCCCTCAAACAGCAGTTGGAGAACCTGGGCCTGCAATTCGTCCTGACGGCTCCCGAAGACCAGGCGATGCAGACCGAACTGAGCAGCTTGGGTGAAGATGAACGCACGAAACTGGCAGTCGGCATGATCATGACCGGCATGTATCTGGGCAACTCCGGAAGCGGCAAACAGAATCTGAACATGGGTGCCGCCCTGAACAGCTTCCTCAACAGTGAGATCAGCAACATTGCCGGAAGTGCCCTGAAGACGGTCGACATCTCCTTCGGCATGGATACCTACGACGAGAACGGCGACGGCTCAGGCGGCCAGCGTACCGATTATAATTTCAGTTTTGCCAAACGTTTCTGGAACGACCGCATCCGTGTCGTGCTGGGCGGACGCATCTCGACCGGCGAAAATGCCAGCAACAGCAGCCAGACACAGGCCTTTATCGACAATGTCTCGATCGAATACCGGCTGGATGCCAGCGGAACCCGCTACGTGAAGCTGTTCCACGATAAGAACTACGAAAGTTTGCTGGAAGGTGAGATCACCGAAACAGGCGCCGGTATCGTCCTGCGCCGCAAGATGCTCCATCTACGCGAACTGTTCAATTTTAAAAAGAATCGACCCAAACCGGTAAATGAAGAAGAATGATGGAAAATAAGGACATATTATACAGACTGTTAAACGGCAGAGGGTGTGTTATCGCCTCGATATTCACTACCCTGATCCTGCTATCCTCTTCCTGTTCGACAACGAAGAACCTGCCTGAAGGCGAAGTTTTATACACCGGTATCAAGAAAATAGAAGTCACCGATGAAGATAAAACCACCGCCGGCGAAGATGCCCTCGCCGAAGTGGAAGGCGCCCTTGCCTATCCGCCCAACAATGCATTGCTGGGAAGTTCGTCCATCCGTGTGCCGTTGCCTTTCGGCCTCTGGGTCTATAATGCATTTGTCAATAAAAAGGGGAAGATTGGGAAATGGATTTTCGACAAGCTGGCTGCTAAACCGGTGTTCGTCTCCACCGTAAATCCCGAAGTCCGCATCAAGGTAGCGCAAAACCTGTTGAAGGAATATGGCTATTTCAACGGAACGACTTCTTTCCAGGTGGATACCAATCCGAAAAATGCGAAGAAAGCAAAACTCATTTACCAGGTGGCCATGAACCATCCCTACACCTATGATAGTATCCGTTATGTAAGGATGCGTCACCGGATGGATACACTGATACAAAATACGATAGGTGAACGCCTGCTTCATGACGGTGAAAACTTCAACGTGACGAACCTGGAAGCCGAACGGCAGCGTATCTCCTCCTTGCTGCGCAACAACGGTTTTTATTATTTCCGTCCCGAGTTCATCACTTACCAGGCTGATACCATCATGAATCCCGGCAAGGTGGCGCTCCGCATCATGACCAAACCCGGACTGTCGCGTGCCGCTCTTCGCCCGTGGAAGATCGGCGATATATCAGTCTGGCTGAACGGCTATAACAATGAGACACCCACCGATTCGGTACGTTACAAAGACATGACCGTCTATTATGAAGGCAAACTGCGCGTCCGTCCGTCGGTGCTTTATAACCGCCTGCGGTTCCGGTCGGGCGACCTTTATTCGCAGGAAAAACAGCAACGGACCCAGACCAGCTATTCACGCCTGGGTATTTTCCGGTATTCCGAAATGCAATATACCCCGCGCGACACCACCCGCCGCCAGGATACGCTCGATCTGAAGATCAACACGGTCTACGACCTTCCGCTCGACGGCGAGCTGGAAGTGAACGTCACCTCCAAAAGTAACGACCAGGTGGGACCGGGAGCCATCTTCAGCGTTACCAAACGGAACGTGTTCGGTGGCGGCGAGACTTTCGGAGTACGCCTGCGCGGTTCTTACGAATGGCAGACCGGCAACCGGGTGGACGGTGCCAAATCGGCCATCAACAGCTGGGAGATGGGATTGAGCGGAACGCTGACATTCCCGCAATTGCTTTTCCCGGGAATGATGAAGAAAGACGGCTTGTATCCGTCAAGTACCTCTTTCCGGTTGTATGTCGACCAGCTGAACCGGGCACGTTTCTTCAAGATGCTGGCTTTCGGCGGAAGTGCTTCCTACGATTACCAGTCGTCCGCCACCAGTCACCATTCAATTACGCCGTTCAAGCTGACGTACAACCTGCTCCAGTCTACGACGCATGAATTCGACAGCATAACAAAGGATAACAAGGCGTTAAAACTGAGTCTGGAGAACCAGTTCGTGCCGGCAATGGGTTATACCTATACCTATGATGATGCCCCGATCACTACACGCCGGAACCATACGTGGTTCCAGCTTGCCGTTTCGCAGGCAGGTAACCTGCTGGGTGCCGGCTATGCCATTGTCGGAAAGAAATTCAACGAAGAAGGGAAACATCTGCTGGGAAACAAGTTTGCCCAGTTCGTAAAAGGGACAGCCGAGATACGCTACGATTATAAGATCGGCCATAACCAGCATCTGGTCGGACGCATGATGGCGGGTGCCGTCTACAGTTACGGGAACGCCCGGGTTGCTCCCTATAGCGAACAGTTTTATATCGGGGGAGCCAACAGTTTGCGTGCCTTTACGATCCGTTCGATCGGCCCGGGCCGTTACCTTCCCGAAAAGACTACTTACAGCTACCTCGACCAGACCGGCGACCTGAAGTTCGAAGCCAACCTCGAATATCGTTTCCCGATCCTGGGCGACCTGCACGGGGCTGCATTCGTAGACGCCGGTAACATCTGGCTGATCCGTGAAGACAAGCAACGTCCCGGCGGCCAACTGAAATGGGGACGTTTCCTGAAAGACCTGGCACTGGATGCCGGTGTCGGCCTGCGTTACGACCTGACCTTTATCGTGATCCGCCTGGATATGGGTATCCCATTACATGTACCTTACGAAACGGACAAGAATGGTTACTTCAACGTCCCCAAATATAAACCGGGATGGCACCTGGCAATCGGGTATCCGTTCTAGGAAGTATAGTTGTTGAGGGGAAGGTCGATTATTATTCCTCCTCCCCTCCATACCTATATATAGTTATTTTCCCCTTTCCCTTACGCTTCTTTTTTACCTATAATCGGTGATTGATGCGCTTTCCTTTTCAGCCGACCTTTGCAGCAGTTTAATAATGTAAAAAGATTCGGACATTGAAAGCGATATTTAACACACTAATGTTTGCACTATTCCTTGTAATTCTGCCGGTTACGGTAAAAGCACAGGGGGAGGCCATGATTTCAGGGAAGATATTATCAACGGAGAAAGAGATTGTTGACTTTGCAACAGTCTATCTGAAAGGTACCAATTACGGGGGAACGACGAATGAAGAAGGTATCTACCATCTCAAAGCTCCCGCAGGAAATTATACATTAGTCGTATCCGCCATCGGCTATAAAACAGTTGAAAAGCAAGTCAGGCTTATCAACGGCCAGCGCGTAAAACAAAATATCACCATCACCCCGCAAGTGGAAGAACTGGATGAAGTCGTAGTCGTTTCCAACGGCATCAGCCGCCTGAAACGTTCGGCTTTCAACGCCATAGCCGTGGATACCAAGGAACTGCAAAACTCCACCAAAAGCCTGAGCGACGCGCTCGCCAAAGCACCGGGCATGAAACTCCGCGAATCGGGCGGTGTAGGCTCGGACATGCAGCTGATGCTCGACGGTTTCAGCGGAAAGCACGTGAAGGTCTTTATCGACGGCGTGCCGCAGGAAGGCGTAGGCAGTTCGTTCGCCCTGAACAATATACCGGTCAATTTCGCCGAACGCATCGAAGTATATAAAGGAGTAGTCCCCGTCGGTTTCGGAACGGATGCCATCGGCGGCGTTGTCAATATCGTGACGAACAAGAAACGGCGCAACTGGTTCCTCGACGCCTCCTATTCTTTCGGCTCGTTCAATACGCACAAATCATACGTCAACTTCGGACAGACACTGGATAATGGTTTCACTTACGAAATCAATGCTTTCCAGAACTATTCGGACAACGACTACTATGTGGATGCCCCGGTAAAGGATTTTGAAACGGGACGTCTCGACACGGATAAGAAAGAACGTGTGAAACGCTTCAACGACACCTACCATAACGAAGCCATCATCGGAAAGCTGGGGTTTGTCAACAGGAAATGGGCCGACCGCCTGTTGTTCGGTTTCACTTATTCCAATATGTACCAGGATATACAGACGGGTGTACGCCAGAACACGGTCTACGGCGAAAAACATCGCAAAGGCCATTCCCTGATGCCCTCGCTGGAAACAACAAACGCAACCTGTTCACCGATGGCCTCGACCTGGTATTCACCGCCAACTACAACAAGAACCTGACGACCAACGTGGATACCTCCGCCTACGAATATAACTGGGCAGGCGACAAGCACCTGATGAACTCACGCGGCGAACAGTCCTACCAGCACACCCGGTCGGACAACAACAACTGGAACGGTACGGTCACCCTCAACTACCGCATCGGCAAGGCACATATGTTTACGTTCAACAACGTACTGACCGCCTTCCGCCGCTCCAACACCTCCCTGCTGACAAACGAGGAACTGACGGACGCCATCGACAAGGAGACACGCAAAAACATTGCCGGCCTCTCCTATCGCCTGATGCCGTCAGAACATTGGAACCTCTCCGTTTTCGGAAAGCATTACAACCAGTATGTAGCCGGCCCGATGGCAACAGATAACACAAGTTCAGAATATGTCCGCACCTCCCGCAGCGTCAACTCCATGGGATACGGGGCTGCCGGTACCTACTTTGTACTGCCGGGCCTGCAGGCCAAGCTGTCGTACGAAAAAGCCTACCGCCTGCCTACCATCGAGGAAATGTTCGGTAACGAAGACCTTGAGATGGGCGACATGGGCATCAAACCGGAAAACAGCGACAACCTGAACCTCAATGTCAGCTACAACAAAGCATTCAACAAACATAACGTATATGTGGAAGGCGGTTTGATTTACCGCAACACCAAAGACTATATCCAGCGTAACATCACCGACCTGAGCGGTGGCAAACAGGCGGCGAGCTACATCAACTACGGCAAGGTGCTGACCAAAGGCTATAACATCTCCGCCCGTTACAGCTTTGCTAACTGGCTGAGCCTGGGTGGAAACTATACGCAGATGAATGTCCGCGACAACCAAAAGACGGCCATCAGCAACGGTGCAAACAACATCGCCTACAAACAGCGTATGCCGAACCTGCCGTACCGTTTCGCCGACTCCGACGTGACCTTCTACTGGCGTAACCTCTGGATGAAAGGCAACACGCTGATAGTGACTTACGACAATCAGTACCTGCACAGCTTTACCTATTATTCTTCCATCATCGGTTCGAATAAAGGAGAATATGTAGTGCCGAACCAGTTCTCACACAACCTGACTCTCTCTTACAGCCTTCAGAACGGACGTTACAACATCTCGTTCGAGTGCCGCAACTTCACGGACGAAAAGCTGTACGACAACTTCAGCCTGCAAAAAGCAGGACGGGCATTCTACGGAAAGATCCGTGTCTATCTAGGCAATTAATCTCTCTAAAATAAATAGTAATAAACAATATTAAAACAAGACAAGATGAAGAAGAATTTCTTTTTAACAGGCCTTTTCGCTACTGCAATGGCCGGACTGACACTGACAGCGTGTGACGACGACCCATCTACCGGCGGCGATGATGGCGGTGACGATGACAACAACGCGGAATACGTAATCGCAGCCTCTGTAACGGCTTCCGGAAATACAACCAATGTGCTGGTCAACGCCGAATCGTTGGACGAAGGTACCGTTACGACCATCAACAACGGCGTTGTGAACGACGGTGCAACCTACTGGGTATTCTTCAAGGAACAATATCTCTACGCCCTGACATACAACCAGGGAGAAGCCGGCGGAACCCGCTCGTATATCATGGATGCCAGCGGCGAACTGAAGAAGCGTTCTGCCGAGTTCGGTGTAAAGCGTTTTACCACCTATGGCATCTACGACAAATATATCATGACCTCTTCTACCGGTGACGGTCCTACGGAATGGAACGACGAAAACGGTTACACCCCGAAAGTATTCCTGCTTTCTTACCTGGACCCGGCAGCCGAAACATTCACCACCAACGATACGCAGAACAAAGCTTATTTGTCTGAAAACTTCCTGGGCACCGGTGAATACGTAACCCTGTCCGGTATGCTGGAACATAACAACAAGATTTACACAGCCGCCGTTCCGATGGGTCTGAGCCAGTACGGCACAAAAGACCAGAACGGCAAATGGGTATTGCCGGGTAACGAAGACCTGGTGAAGAAAGAATCGGGCGGTTCCAACAGCAGCGCTTACAAGAAAGACGAATTGCAGTGGACACAGTATCCGAACGAATGCTGGGTAGCCATCTTCGACGATGCAACCATGACCAGCAAGAAACTTATCAAAACGGATAAGATCAGCTATGCCGCCGGACGTATGAAATCCCAGTATTACCAAATGATCTGGGCAGCCGACAACGGTGACGTATATGTATTCTCGCCGAGCTTCGCAAAAACGATGACCGATGCCCGCCAGAAGACAACGCTGCCCGCCGGTGTCGTTCGTATCCCCAGCGGAAGCACTGAGTTCGACGATTACTACTGCAACCTGGAAGCCCTGACCAACGGTAACTCTTTCCTCCGTAGCTGGCATATCGCAGACGATTATTTCATGTTGCTGATGTACGACAGACCTCTCACTGAAACAGGCTATGTAGCCAACCAGTTGGCTATCTTCAAGGCCGGAGACAAGAAGTTGACATACGTAACAGGTCTACCTTCAACCGACCAGATTTCCGGCTTCGGCAACGAACCGTATGTTGAAAAAGGCAACGCCTACGTAACCGTTACCTTCAACGAAGGCGGCGGCAACCCGGCTATCTACAAAATCAACCCGGCAACTGCCACGGCAACCAAAGGTCTGACAATCGAAGCTACACAGGTGAGCGGTGTCGGTAAACTGACGGCTGCACAGTAAACAATAACAACGAAAGATGATTCGCATGTATATCTTTCTTATACTCCTCCTGCTCCCGCTAACCATGCGGAGCCAGGAGGATATTTGTATAGGCAAGAAACAGTCTCTCCACTCTGCCGTATTAAACGAGGAACGGAACTACTGGATACACCTTCCCTCCGGCTATGAGCAGGATACAACGAAAAGATATCCGGTCATCTATCTGCTCGACGGAGACGCTTTCTTTCATTCGCTGGTAGGAATCAGCCGGACATTTACAACCGTCAGAGGCAAATACCTCCCGGAAAGCATCATCATCGGTGTGCTCAACGTCAACCGGACACGCGACCTGACGCCGACAGCCTCGGCAGCGGGACGGGACGGCCGGATTGCCCCGGATGCGACTCCCCAGGGCGGCGGAAGCGAAACATTCAGCCGCTTCCTGACCGAAGAGCTCCGCGGCGTTATCGACAGCACCTGCCGGACGAACGGAAAGAATATGCTGATAGGCCATTCCTACGCGGGACTGTTCACCCTGAACACCTTCCTCCGCCATACGGAGCTGTTCGACACCTATCTGGCCGTCGACCCGAGCCTGTGGTGGGACCAGGGCAAGCTATCGCAGGAAGCAGCCGCATGGGTTGAAGGGAAAGACTTCACGGGTAAAAGCCTGTACATCGGCGTCGCTTCGAAGAAACGGACCGACCGGGTGGACATCCACCTCAACAAAGTAAACCACCTCCTCACAGAGGTATTGCCGCAGGCGAAAAACCTGCGTTTCTTTCATAAATCATTCCCCGAAGAGAACCACGGAACAGTCGCCATTCCAGGTATATACGACGGGATAAAACAATTATTCGGAAAATGAGAAAACTCTTTGCTAAAATACATCTATGGTTATCCATACCCTTCGGTATCATCATCGCCATTGTCTGCCTGACAGGGGCAATACTGGTATTTGAAACGGAGATACAGGAACTCTGCCACCCTTCCCACTACTTCGTAAAAGAGGTGAAGGGCGAACCGCTCCTGCCGGCCGCATTGATAGAATCAGCCCGGCGGCAACTCCCCGACTCCATTAAGATAAACGGCATCCGCGTCACTCCTGACCCGAAACGTACCTACCAACTGGTGCTGCCGGGCAAAAAGGCCGCCGCCTTCATCGACCCCTACACCGCAGAAGTCACCGGCATCAATGACGGACAGGGTTTCTTCATGCAGATGATGCGCCTCCACCGCTGGCTGCTCGACTCCTATAAACGCGACGGCAGCTTTTCACTGGGGAAAGCGCTTGTGGGATACTCCACACTCGTACTGGCCATCATTCTGATAAGCGGCCTTGTCATCTGGTATCCCCGTAACAGGAAGGCCTTGAAAAACCGCCTGAAAATAAAGGCGAACGCCGGCTGGTACCGTTTCTTCTACGACCTGCATGTGGCGGCAGGCTTTTACTCCACCCTGCTTCTGCTCGTCCTGACACTCACCGGGCTGACCTGGTCGTTCGGTTGGTACCGGGATGCGTTCTATACGGCTTTCGGCGTAGAGACAACCCAGCCGCAGGCACATGCTCCGGCCCCTTCGGCCAAACAGGAACAGCCCGAAGATAAAAAGCCGGGGGAAAGAAGTCGCGGGGAGAGAGGCGGTCATCCGGAACGTTCCGGTTCTTCTGAAAGAAAAGAAAGGCAACAGAAAAGAACGGATTATACGGTATGGGCCGGCGTTCTATCGGATTTGCAGCACCGCTATCCGGCATACAACTCCATCACCATCCAGGACGGTTCAGCTTCCGTTTCCACCGCCCGATACGGCAACACCCGGGGTAGCGACCGTTACACATTCGATGCGGCAACGGGCCAAATCACCGATATCCAGTTATACAAAGACCTGCCTAAATCAGGAAAGATAAGAGGCTGGATATATTCCGTGCATGCCGGCACCTGGGGTGGCATGACGACGAAGATACTGAGTTGCCTGGTCTCCTTCCTCGGTGCAGTCTTCGCCATAACGGGTTATTATTTCTGGATTAAGAAAAAGATGCGGAAAAGGAAGAGATAACTGCACACCGTCGTCTGAAAGCCATCCGTAACGCTGAACAAGGGAGGCATGATGAAAACTTATTCAGAACCCGAAATCCCCATTTTCTTCATGCTGCTTCTCCTGTTCCTTATCGGTTAGATAAATGAAATCGTTCCCACTCCGGATAATATCGGAGGCAGGGACTTTTTCTTTTAACTTATCTATCTCGCCCTTTTCCTTGACACAAACCAGGGCACGATAGCTCTTCGAAGGTTTGTCGGCCACAAACCAGACACCTGTATAAGCAACACCTTCCAGATAATGCATCAGCGAAGTGCTGACCCCGGATATGCCGATAGGCCCCCGGAAAAATTTAACTTTGCCCGAATAAGGAGACAATCCTTCCAGTTGTTCCGGGAAGGCCGGATTATCCTTGCCATCCATCGGCAGATAATAACGAATTACCGCGTCCGCCTTACTTTTTGCCGCTGCCGAACCGGAAGGAAAAACGACCGACACATATTTATTCCCAGCCACAGCCTGCAACTGGTAAGGCGACAGACAATCGATACACCCTAAAGTATCCGCCCGCTGGCATCTGAACACATGGAGCGAATAAATACCGAACGCGTCCTCCGGCGTTGGCATATCATAAATCTCAACCGTATATTCCTGCCCTTCGTAAACGACATCGCGGGCTACCAGCTTACTGACGCCGTATTCGAGGAACTGTTCCGCTCCCCCGTTCATAAAACCATAAAGGCCGGAACCGGTAAATTCGCGCTCCCTTTTCACCTTAACCTCCTGTGCCACCAGGAAAACAGGGATAAACGTCAAAAGTACCAACCATTGTATAACGTGTTTCATGCCTGCAAATCTATTTCGACCAGTTCTATCTTTTCCTTATCGGCTACTCCCAGCTTAAACTCCTGTGCCATATCCATAAAGGCACGTGCCCCGGCTTTCTCTTCCTCCTGCACGCCTTCTTCGATACGTTTGGCAATCACCATATCATAACCGATGCGGTCGACTGCCACCGGGTCGCTTCCCGCCAGAATCGTATTGTAATGACAGATAAACTGCGGATTGGCAGCCGGCCCGCCATCGAAACAGCCAATCATACCGTCGGTAATATTCAATACCACCTTATCACGCAAAGGAGGAAAGGCACAAGCCGAAGCGCAGGTGTCGTGCCACATCGGGTCGTGAAGCCGCGCCGTATTGGTAATAGAGCCGAAAGCCAGGTTCTTCATACAGGAAGTAATCGTCGTTCCCGCATTCTTCAGCACCGGGACATTGATGATTTTCGTCACCATCTCCGTACATATCTTTGTGAAGTAAGAATATTTTCCGCCATTAATCATGAACGGCATGGTATAGGCATCATACTCGCCCTCCAAATCAACAAAGTAATAGTGCTCCTTGTCAATCCGTTCTTCCCCGTAAAACTTTCCTTCGGCATTGATATAGCTGCCATTCTCATCGGCGTATTCCGTACCGATGATGCGGATATCGGGGTAATTCTCCGGAGTAAAGCCGGACTCTTTCAGGTCTGCCTCCCGCCTGTCCCAGATAACGATGTTTTTCCGGGAGATGCCGGCCTCTTCCAACTGGTTAATAATAGATTGCGTCAGGGCGTGCGAAGTAGACAGCAACTTCCCGGCAATCGGATTCACTTTCAGCCCGATTACATCATCGGGACCGACAAATTGCAGCCATGCCTCTTTCAGATTTTCTTTCCCCGTCAGGTTCAACATGCAGTTCCGGAGCATTTCATAAGCGGCTTCCTCCGACGGTTGCCCGTCGACAATACAACCGGGGTGAGTCGCTTTTACCACTTTTCCGGGATATTTGCCCGGCATAGAGTTTCCATTCCGGGGAATGGAAAGGGCATCCTTTATATTGGTTGCCGACTTCTCTTTGGCAGCCTGCACCGAAGGGGCAGCCTTCACGATGGGAGAAAAAGCGACACTCGCTCCTCCAAGGGCTAACGAACGAAAAAAGTTTCTTCTTTTCATGGCATTACATTATTAAGTCTTCAGCCTGCTAAGGTATTGATTTTCTCCGGTGCATCTCCCCTTTTGACAGTTATTAGTACAACAAATCGCTTTCCACAGGTATTGGTAGCAAACAAGAAAGTATTTACTTTTACCGAATTCTTTATAACTCAATAATACAATTAACTCACAATTTTGTTATAATTATAGAGTTGCTTTTAAGCGACCATCTATCAGATAAGAAAGAAGTTATTTAATTAAACAGAATCAAAAAATGAATTTAGCAGAAGTCTTGCAGTTCCGCCGTTCCGTGCGGGTATACGATAAAGAAAAACCGATAGACCCGGAAAAGGTCAAACAATGTCTGGAACTGGCAACGCTGGCTCCCAACAGTTCGAATATGCAATTATGGGAATTCTATCAAATTACAGAACCCGAATTATTAGCAAAGATTTCGAAGGCTTGTCTGGGGCAGACAGCAGCCTCCACAGCTCCGGAAATAGTTATTTTCGTTACCCGTCAGGACTTATATAAGAAACGGGCAAAATTCGTTCTCGAGTTCGAGAAAGGGAATATCCTGCGAAACAGTCCCGAGGAACGCCAGGAGAAGCGTATCAAAGACAGAGAATTATATTATGGGAAAGTAATGCCGTTCCTTTATGCCAGGTTCTTCGGTTTGCTGGGATTTTTAAGGGTTATACTGGCTAAAAGCATCGGCCTCTTCCGCCCTATGGTACGTGAAGTTTCCGAAAGCGACATGCGTGTCATCGTTCATAAATCCTGTGCACTGGCTGCCCAGACATTTATGATTGCCATGGCAAATGAAGGATACGACACTTGCCCTTTAGAGGGTTTCGACAGTACACAAATCAAAAAACTATTGAAATTACCGCACGGTGCCGGGATAAATATGGTCATTCCATGTGGCATCCGAAAAGGTAACAGAGGCATCTGGGGAGAACGATGCAGAGTGCCGTTCAATGAAGTTTATCATAGGATTTAATCTATCTTTCAAACGGGGAGAGGCTCCTGTTTTCATACCTAGCAGTAGGTATTTAATACAGATTTAATACCAGACTTGCCATTTTATACCGTATAATACCTTATATTTGCAACAAGGTGATGGAGAAGTTCAGGAAATATCTGCGTATAGCGCTCCCCGCACTGTTTATTGCGTATCTGGGATGCCTGATTGCGTTTACCCACGTCCATATCGTGAACGGGGTAACGATAGTCCATTCGCACCCTTACCATAAAACGGACGACGGCCAACCGGACCATGAACATGGTTACGCGGAGTTCCAGTTACTTCACCAGCTTTCTACGATTCAAATCAGCGGAGCTGCGTTTGTTTCGATTCTGCTTGCCGCTTTTCTTACTACATTATTTATACTCAGAAACAATCCGGTCTACCCGGATTACCTACTCCCTGTACGGGGAAAGTTATCTCTTCGTGCCCCTCCTGTAATCTGATACATACGGACTTTTTTTGTTAGGATACCTGTGTTCAAACAGGTACATCCCTTGTATTACCTATTTATCAGAACAAATTAAAATGAATAAGATTATAACACTTATACTATGCCTTTGCTGTGCCGTTACGGTTGCACGGGCAACAGGAGACGACGAGAAAATGAATGCTTCGGATGCCAATGTATTCGGACATGTACTGGACAAAGAGACAGGCGAACACCTGCCTTTCATCACCGTTATGCTGAAAGGGACGACCATAGGGACCACGACGGACAATTCCGGTCATTATTTCCTGAAAAACCTGCCCGAGGGCAAGTTTACACTCGAATTCAAATATCTCGGATACAAAACCGTAACCCGCGAAGTAACCCTGGTAAAAGGGAAAACACAGGAAATAAACGTCGAGCTGGAAGAAGACCGGATTGCCCTGGACGGCGTTGTCGTCTCGGCAAACCGGAGCGAGACTTCGCGGCGCCTGGCTCCCACCCTGGTCAATGTCATCGACTCGAAGCTATTTAAAACGACCAATGCGGTAAATCTGGTGCAGGGACTGAATTTCCAACCAGGCGTACGTGTTGAGACAAACTGCCAGAATTGTGGTTTCCAACAGGTTCGTATCAATGGGCTGGACGGGCCTTACACACAAATCTTAATCGACTCGCGCCCAATCTTCAGCGCCCTTTCGGGGGTATACGGACTGGAACAGATTCCGGCGAATATGATTGACCGTGTCGAAGTGATGCGCGGCGGCGGTTCGGCCTTATTCGGCTCTTCTGCCATTGCGGGGACCATCAATATCATTACTAAAGAGCCATTGCGCAATTCCGGAGAACTGACGCATACGATTTCTTCTATCGGAGGAAGTTCGGCTTTTGATAACAACACGACTTTGAACGCTTCGCTGGTGACGGACAACAGTAAAGCCGGCATGTACATCTTCGGTCAGAACCGCCATCGTTCCGGCTACGACCATGACGGCGACGGTTATACCGAACTGCCGAAACTTAAAAACCAGACGGTCGGATTCCGTTCCTACCTGAAAACAAGCACTTACAGCAAGCTGACATTCGAATATCATCACATGAACGAATACCGCCGTGGCGGTAACCTGCTGGACCGTCCGCCCCATGAAGCGGATATTGCTGAACAACTGGAGCATTCCATCGACGGCGGGGGCCTGAAGTTCGACCTTTTCTCTTCCGATTACAAACATAGGCTCAGCGTCTTCACTTCGGCCCAAAACACCGATCGCGACAGTTATTACGGTACAGCGCAAGACCCGAATGCCTACGGCAAGACTACCGACCTCACTTTTATGGCGGGAACACAGTATGCCTATAGCTTCGACAAGTTCCTGTTTATGCCGTCGGACCTGACAGCCGGACTGGAATACAATTACGACCATCTGAAAGATGAAATGATAGGCTACAACCGCTATACGAACCAGAAAGTCCATATCGAAAGCCTTTTCCTGCAAAACGAATGGAAAAACAAAATGTGGAGTTTCCTGGTCGGAGCACGTATGGATAAACATAATATGATAGATAATGTGATATTCAGTCCTCGTGCCAATGTACGTTTCAATCCGACGGAGGATATCAATATCCGTGCCAGTTACTCCAGCGGCTTCCGTGCGCCGCAGGCTTTCGACGAGGATATGCACATCTCTGCCGTAGGTGGTGAAATTGCGATGATACAACGAGCAAAAGACCTGAAAGAAGAGAAATCGCAGAGTCTCAGCACATCAGTCGACTTCTATCACCGTTTCAAGAACGGAATCCAGACAAATTTCCTGATTGAAGGATTCTACACCAGCCTGAGCGATGTCTTTGTGTTGGAGGACATCGGTAAAGACGAGCAGGGTAATATCATCAAAGAACGCCGTAACGGTTCGGGAGCCAAAGTGATGGGACTGACGCTCGAAGGAAAAAGCGTTCTCTCCTCCTGGCTGTCCTTACAGGCAGGCATCACCTTGCAGCGCAGCCGTTACAACGAACCGGAGAAATGGAGCGATAACGAGAATGTCCCGACAGAACGGAAGATGTTCCGCACTCCCAATACCTACGGTTACTTCACCTCGACGCTGACTCCGCTGAAACATTTCACGGCGGCTTTGTCGGGTACTTATACCGGAAGCATGCTGGTACAGCACCTGGCCGGCTATATCCCGATAGACAAGGCGGTCAAAACACCGGACTTCTTCGACATGAACATCAAGCTGTCATACGACTTCCACATCTACAAAGACATCAACCTGGAAGTAAACGCCGGTGTACAGAATATCTTCGAAGCCTACCAGTCCGACTTCGACCAGGGACGCAAACGCGACTCCGCCTACATCTACGGACCGGCCGCACCGAGAAGTTATTTTGCGGGGGTTAAGATTTCTTATTAGAAAGAATTGATCCTACTTTTCCCTTGATGGAAAAGTAGCCAAAAGATCAAGGCTGCACCTGCTTCGCTACTCCGCATCCTCCGTTCGCTGTCGTCTGTGAACTCGCTGCGCTCAAACAGCACAGCCTCCGGACGCTCTCTACGAATGCTTCGTTTAACGCTCATCAGCTGATGCCTTTCATAGAACGCTTTGCGTTCTCCTGGGATGGCCGATACTACCTGTTAAATCCAGAAAGTCTTTGTTCTATAAGTATCGGTGTCGGCTATCCCAAGCGGGGTAACAGGGGTAAATAAACAATTTTAGGGAAAACTATCCTACCATACCAGCCAGGTCGGATGACAATGCCTGTTTCTTCTTTGTGCAGAAACGTTCGCACTGCATGCAGATATCATATCCTAATAAGGCGCCGAGAATAAAATCTTCCTCAGGAGTAAGCAAGTTCAAAGGACGGGTAACCAGCAAACGGATTGCATCAATACATTCAGGTCTGCCGAAATAAATATTCACACTCCGCTCACCGGCATCCTGCTTCACATAGCAAATCTGCTGGCTTTCCAGACGATCGGTGGCAATCTTTTCATAAGATTTATTGATCGTGCATAAAACCATGCTTCGTATCCCCTTTTTATATTCGTAGATATGATTCAAAAAAACTTTTATCTCTCCGGGAATCTTATTCTCTTTGACCGTTACCATCGCACTGACTGATGCAACCGAAAATAGCCACGAACTTACCGGATAAATCCAGTTTCTTTATCTTGGCAAGGAAATCATACCAGTCATCCTGCAAATCGCCGGCGCCCCAGGTAGAACTACCCAGTATCAAAACCTCATAACCTGCCAGATCGGAAGGAGAAGCCTTCGCCACATCGTACAGGTTAGAAGCATCCACGCCTAACTTGGCTGCTATACGTTTTGCAATATCCTCTGTTGTCCCGGTTGAAGAACCGTAAAAAATACCTATTGTCTTCATCTTATTCTATTTTTAATTGACGAAGACAAAGGTCAGATATCTCCCTTATAAAGGCAATACCTATAAATGTGTATTTTAGAGGGTTAAAATACCTACCGATTAATCAGCCACACGACCGACCGACTTTATGTTCTTTATCTTAGAAAGCGTCACACACATCTTCTGTATGTCTTCCACATCATGCACTTTCATCTTAATCTTTCCTTCAAACACACCGTCTTTCGCTTCAATAAGCAGACGCATGATATTTACATTGAAGTCATCGGAGATTGTTTTAGTGATTGTGTTCAGAACGCCAATCGAGTCGATACCTTTCACTTCGAGAGTAGCCTCAAAGGAAGCATTCTTATGGCTACTCCATTCGGTATTCAGGATACGTTCGCCGAAACTACTCTTCAGGCGCATGGCAATCGGACAGGAGCGTTTATGAACAACCACATTGCCGTCATCGTTGATGAAGCCCAACGCATCGTCACCCGGAATAGGTTTACAGCATTCAGCAATGACATAATTACGTTCGAATGCTTCTTCACGAAGGATATAAGGTTTCGATTTATCGTATTTTGCTTTCGGTTTTTCTTCTTTCTGTACCTCTTCTTTCTCCTTATTATTCTTGACACCGACTCCTAACGCCTGCTTTACATACTTAAATAAAACGTTATCGGTCTTTTCCTTCAACAGCTTCTTTATATTTTCCGGCAAGGTGACATCGCCCTTTTCCACGGCATAAAAGAATTCCTCCCGCTTGGAAAAACCGAAATACATACATAACTTATCCAGATTAGACGTACTTGCCTCCATATCAGAGCGCTTAAAGGCTGCAATCACCTTCTCCTCACCCACTTTGGCTGCATCCTTACGGGCACGCTTCAATACGGCATCGATCTTTGAACGGGCTTTTGCCGTAGTAACAAAATTAAGCCATTCCGCTTGCGGCTCCTGTGAACGGGAAGTCAGTATTTCCACCTGGTCTCCACTGGCCAACGGGTGACTGAGAGGAACCAGACGATGATTAACTTTTGCCCCGATACATTTATTACCGATATTGGTATGCAGCGCATAGGCAAAGTCAAGCGCAGTTGCCCCCTGGGGAAGCGTCTTTATATCCCCTTTCGGGGTAAACACGAATATTTCAGAGGTAAAGAGGTTCAGCTTGATCGTATCCAGAAAGTCGAGGGCATTCGGGTCCGGACTTTCCAGGATTTCAGTAATTGTCTGAAGCCATTTATCGAGTTCGGTATCTTCTTCTACGCTGTGTTCTTTATATTTCCAGTGTGCGGCAAATCCTTTCTCAGCAATATCGTCCATACGCCGGCTGCGAATCTGTATTTCCACCCACTGCCCATCGGGGCCCATGACTGTCAGGTGTAACGCCTGGTATCCGTTAGCCTTCGGACGGCTTACCCAGTCACGGATTCGATCCGGACGAATACGGTAAATATCTGTTATAGCGGAATAGATATCCCAGCACATATTCTTTTCATCCACACCCGGCAGCGGGTCAAAAATGATACGGACGGCATACAGGTCATAGATATCTTCAAAGGTAATCCCTTTGCTCTCCATCTTGTTCCAGATAGAGTAAGCTGATTTCACACGAGCTTTCATCTCATAATGCAAGCCCATTTCTTTCAGTTTCTTATCGACCGGAATTGCGAAATGTTCGAAAAGTTTATTACGGCTTTCCTCGGAGGCTTGCAGTTTCTGTTCTATAAAATCGTATTCCTGAGGATGCTCATATTTAAAACTCAGGTCCTCCAGTTCCGTTTTGATGGTGAAGAGACCCAGGCGATGAGCCAAAGGTGCATAAAGATAAAGTGTCTCTCCGGCAATCTTGAATTGTTTGGCGGGAAGCATCGAACCCAAGGTTCGCATATTGTGCAGACGGTCGGCGATTTTGATCAGGATTACACGGATATCGTCACTCATGGTAAGCAACAACTTACGGAAGTTTTCCGCCTGCGCCGAAGCCTGTTCCCCGAAAATACCACCGGATATCTTAGTCAGCCCATCTACAATCTGGGCAATCTTCGGACCGAACATATCACTAATATCCTGTACGGTATATTCCGTATCCTCCACCACATCGTGGAGCAGAGCCGAACAAATAGAAGTTGACCCCAGTCCCATTTCACGGCAAACAATCCGTGCAACGGCAATGGGGTGCATGATATAGGGTTCGCCGGACCGGCGTTTCACGCCGGCATGCGCCTGATTGGCAAAGTTGAACGCCTTAGTAATGCGCTCCACCTTCCTCCGGTGATTTGAATTCAGATAGTCCTTCAGCAGCTCGTTAAATCCATCCTGGATCATCTTCTCGTCTGCCGTCATAGCGGGTAACATGTCACCAGCTTCCTTTGTGTCTTTTGTGTCTATCGCATCACTCATGGTTACAACCTCTTCTTTTTATACAACGTCTGTAACCACAAATATACAAATATTCATCAAAAATCAGCACGGAAGCCAAGAAAATAGCAAGTTTTATCCCACAGGAATTTTCAGAACCTGTCCGGGACGGATATTTGCATTCGGTAATCCGTTCGCCTTTTGTATCAAAGCTGCCGACACACCGGGATACTTTTTCGATATCGTGTAAAGGGAATCTCCCGATTTCACCTGATAAGAGACATAGCCATTACTCTGTTTCTCAACTATTTCCGAAGGAGAAGTCGTTTTAGGTATCGCCTTAGACTTTGCTGTTGAAGCAAAAGCCACCCCGCCATTATCCACATACAAAGTCAGGCGCCGCCCATTAGCCAGACGGTTCGACTTCAGACCGTTCCATTGACGTACTTCTTTCGGAGTCACTCCATACCGGTCGGCTATCGCATAGATATTTTCGCCGGAAGCGACACGATGAGTAATCTTTTCGCGGTTAGAGGACTTTCTACTGTCTTTATCGGACGGATTATAAGCCAGACAATTCTCCAACAAATCTTCTGCACGATGCGTATAGATCGTATCTTCTTTGTCGATGAAAGCATATGTCTGGTTTACCGGCAATTTCAACACAGACGGCTCCGTGTTTCCGGGGATAATATCACGCTTATATTGCGGATTCAAGGCACGGACCTGTTGAATATCCATTTGTAGTATATCCGCCACCTGCTCCAGATGCAGTGCTTTTGTGACAACGACCGTATCGGTAGCCAGCGGCATACTGGTCTGTATCGGACAGATATTATGATCGCAATAATAGTTCATAATATAATTTGCCGCAATGAATAACGGCACATACGAGCGGGTTTCTTTGGGCAGATAAGGGAATATCTCCCAGAAGTCCGTCTTCCCTCCGGAACGGCGGATAGCTTTATTGACATTTCCCGGCCCGCAGTTATAAGAAGCCAGCACCAGATTCCAGTCACCGTAAATAGCATACATATCTTTGAAATAACGACAGGCGGCATGTGTAGCCTTTACCGGGTCACGACGTTCGTCAACAAGACTGTTGATCTCCAGTCCGTAAATCTTTCCGGTCGGAAGCATGAACTGCCATAAGCCGCAGGCACCGACACGTGACAAGGCTACCGGATTCAGGGCACTTTCCACCACAGCCAGATATTTCAGTTCGATTGGCAAGTCATGCTCATCCAGAACCTGTTCGATGATTGGAAAATAAAAATCCGCCATACCCAGCATATAACGTACCAGATTACGACGGCGGTCGGCATATAAATCAATGCAATCGCGTACTACCTTATTATAAGGTAAGGAAATAACACGCGGAAGGCTTTCCAGACGTTCCCGGTAGACAGAGTCAGGGAACCATACATTTGCGGCATCGTCATGACAATATTCATCTTTCTTGGAAAAGTATTGCACATGCCAGGAGTGAAGCAGGCTGTCGACATCCGCATCCAGACTTTCGGGTATCAGACCGACATCAACCGACAGGGAGTCGGCGGAAAGGTCCGAATACTGAGGTTCTTCATTTTCAGTTATTGTTTCCTGTGCACGGGCAACAGTAACGAAACAGCAGAAACAGAGTAATGATAATAAGTATTTCATGTATTAATTAGAATTTTATACTGCAATTCAGGCCATATATTCGTTCACTGACGCTGGTCTTAGGCATCACCATCGGTTCCACCCGCATACTCAGGTCAGGAGATATATCAAAGTCGAACAACTGGGCATCCACATAAGCATCGATCATACAGATAGCATAAACGCCGGCTGTGATAATAATACTCAAATCCCTGTAACGACGGAAATAGTCCTTACGGCGCTTGATGTTATCCTGATAAGATGCGGTCGTAATAAATTTTTCCGGATCATATCCGTTCTTCTTCGCAATATCCGTCCATGAACTACTCCATTTAGACGGATCATCCGCATTGTTTTTCACATCATACATCAAATCAAAATAGGCCGTCGAATAATCCTTATAATTCTTGTTATTCCAGGTTATCGCATAGATACAGCCCATAAAACCACCATATACAATAGGTAATTTCCAGTAAGCCTTGTTATATATCTGTCCCAATCCCGGCAAAATAGCCGACAAAATAACCGCCTTTGTCGGATTAGGTTTGAACGGTTTCAGATCTATTTCCTTGCCCTTTACCCGGCTCGCAGAGTCGGCCGACTGAAGTACAGCCAGCACCGTTGAGTCGGGTGGTGCAACAACAACCGTATCGGCGTCGAGTATAACCGCCTTGCCTTGTGCTTTTGTATATAAAGAGATACCCGTAAGCACCACCAGCAAGCACAGTATCCTGCTTATTTTTAATTTCATCCTCACGAATCTACCGTCAACTTATTTCAATTTATCCAACAGACCGATCAGTCTTTCCAGTTCTTCTTCCGAGGTAAAAGGAATCGTGATGCGTCCTTTTCCCTTCTCGTTGCACGCCAATTGTACCTTTGTATTAAAGAATCGGGACAAATGATCCTTCAGCAGGTTAAATTCTTCGGGAAGCATCGGTTTACGTCCGACTGTTTTCTCTTTCTTTTCTGTCGCTACAGCTTCCGCTCCGTTCCGCACGATCTCTTCCACATTACGTACGGAAAGTCCTTCTGCCAATATTTGTTCATACAGAGCCAACTGCACCTCCGGATCTTCGACCGGCAGCAGGGCACGAGCATGTCCCATATCGATTTTCTTATCTTTCAGTCCCATCTGTATCTCGGCAGGCAACTTCAGCAAGCGCAGATAGTTGGCAATAGTAGCCCGTTTCTTTCCTACCCGTTCGCTGAGTTTTTCCTGAGTCAGACCGTAGCTATCTATCAGTTTCTGATAAGCCAATGCTATTTCTATCGAGTTAAGGTCTTCACGCTGTATATTTTCAATCAGCGCCATCTCGACTACATTCTCGTCGGCTGCCGTCTTGATATAGGCAGGAATCTGTTCCAGACCTGCCATCAGAGAGGCACGGTAACGACGTTCGCCGGAGATGATCATATACTTCTCGGTTCCGATCTCTTTCAGGGTTATCGGCTGGATAACACCCAGGGAGCGGATAGAAGTAGCCAGTTCCTCCAGTGCTTCTTCCTCAAATATAGAACGGGGTTGATCCGGATTGGGCTGAATCTTGCTCAGTTCTATCTCACTGATAGAAGACGAACCGCCTGTCTTCAGGTCGTCCATCGTGATCAAAGCATCCAATCCACGGCCAAGAGCCGATCTTTTCATTACTGCCATAATTCTACTTATTTGTTTTTGTCTATCAGCTCCTGTGCCAGCTGCATATGATTGAGCGCTCCCTTCGATTCGGCATCGTAAAGCAATACCGGTTTGCCATAGCTGGAGGCCTCACTCAGCTTCACATTACGCTGAATAACGGTTGTAAAAACGAGATCGCGGAACGGACGTTTCACCTCTTCGTAAATCTGGTTGGCCAGGCGAAGGCGCGAATCGTACATCGTCAGCAGGAATCCCTCGATTTCCAAAGCCGGATTCAGCTTTGACTTAATAATTTTTATTGTATTCAACAGTTTACTGATACCTTCCAATGCAAAATATTCACATTGTACAGGGATCATGACCGAATCGGCTGCCGTAAGGGCATTTACTGTAATCAGCCCCAGAGAAGGAGAACAGTCAATCAGGATAAAATCGTACATATCCTTCAGGGGAACGAGAATCTGTTTCAGGATTTGTTCCCGGTTCTCCATGTTCAGCATTTCAATCTCCGCACCCACCAGGTCGATATGCGACGGGATAATATCCAGTCCTTCCACCTCGGTCGGGATAATGGCACCTTTTGCATCCTCGCTATTTACCAGGCATTCATAGATGGACAACTCGACACTGCGAATATCCACACCCAGTCCGGAGGAGGCATTTGCCTGCGGGTCCGCATCAACAACAAGCACTTTCTTTTCGAGTGCAGCGAGGGATGCAGCCAGATTAATCGTGGTCGTTGTCTTACCAACTCCACCTTTCTGATTTGCTAAAGCGATAATCTTTCCCATACTTCGTCTATTAATTCGGAGGCAAAACTAAACATTAAAAACCTAACGAAATCAGGTTTTAGCAAAACAATGCTCGTTTTGTTGAAAAGTCGCCCTAACTGTTGATAACTTGCAAATATAAACAGAATATTTAATAACTTGTTCCAAATGAGGAATATGCATATACTTTTTTGGAAATGATAACGAAGTTTTAAAAAACACAGGTAAACTATCTGTTAATAACAACCGGTTGCACCTGTTCCCCTCTTCAATAAAAGTTTTTCCGTTTTTTATGTTCATTCCTTCATCTATAGCATGTAAAGGTTATAAATCAACCAATATAAGATGAATATAATGAAGGATCCGATATAAATCGCAACTGAAATTAAGGTGAATACTCATTGAATACCGGCAAATCCACAAGTATATCTTATCTCTTTATTGGTGTATAGGTAAGGCGAGACCGGTATACTTTTAGACCGGAAGTGCCGTATCCGTTCTTGTCCGTCATCTGTCAAACGCTTATTCGATATCTGTCAGACGCTTGTTTGATACCTGTAGAACAAGCGCCCGACAGATGACGAACAAGAAATAAGATATGACTTTTGAGCTAAGAATAATAAGATAAATACCTAAAACATACGCACTTGCTCTTTTGTTGAGAGTATAAAAAGTTAGCCTTTATTTATTATATTACATGGAAAATTTGAATTATATGATGCCATCGGATAATATCCTTCATTCTATTCATCTGCAAACTACTAATCATCAGCACAATAACACCAATATGAACAAATGAAGAAAAAAACGGAAAAACTTTATATGACAAAGATACAATGACGACTTAGCTCCCGATAAGTAGATGCTTGGAGCAAGGCTGATGAAAAAAAGAACTGCCATACCCGGCTTGCAAGAGGCGCTTCTCTTTGGATGGAGAAGATTGCCTGCTACAAGCCCGGTATGGCAGTATAAAAGAAATATGTACTCCTTTCAGGAGAGACTCTAAACGGCTGCTTTATTGCTGACCGTCGCGGATAGGGCGGACGGTGAAACCGTATGCGTTGTTGGTCCCATGAATAGGAGTGGTACAATTGGGAAAATCCACACTTGATCTTTTATCGATAGAGAATATTAAACAACTTGAAGAAGTTCCATTGCTGTTATGAAATCCGGATGTTGCTATGTATGTTATTGAAGAGAAAGCAGGAAAAGTGCCATAACTCACCTCACGATCTTTCACTCCCATATCCCGTACTCCGGTAGCAGGGAAATAAAACTCCTTTTCGCCAACAGTAACCTGCCATCCATTTAATGTTTCCACTGCATTTGGCTCACCTGCAGTTTGGGTCTGTCCTGGCTTGGGATTCTCTCTTGCTTTGAGTTTTACATCATCAAAAAAATCAGCAAAAGCCTTAATAGGCGGAATTTTAAATCCTGCCGGTGAAGGGTCATATATTGTTTTGATAACATATTTATCATTAGGTTCAGCACTGTAATTGGGATCTGTTGTATTTGTATAATCAAAACTAGACATACCACTTTGTATCAATTGCGTATTCCAATAGTTCATGACGGTTTTTAGGCGATAAGGTTTATCGCTTCCATCATGCCAGTGACGCCGTTTATAGTTGTCTATACCGCTGTTGTCGCTATCATTTTGGGGTCGCTTATACATAAAGAACCGATATGGATATTGTATGCTTTCTCCAATACTTCTGCCACTTTCTCCTGAAGTAAAACGATACTCTTTAGAATAGAACATTTTGTTTACCATATCTAATTCTTGATCTCCGTAAGTATTAGTATTGTGAATACCCGGGAGCATTGGGTCCTTACGTCCCCATTGGTAATAAGTGTTGTCGCCAGCTACGGATGCTGCAATCTTGGGTTGAGTAAACGTAATGGTGCCCTTGTTTGTTTCTGCTGTCTCAGGTTGCGGTGCTCCATTGACTGTTAGTTTAACTTCACTATCACCTACCAGTTTGGAATCAACTACAAAACGTATCAGTATGTCTCTTTTATCGTCTTCTCCATGTGGCTCGCAATAACCGAGGTTACAAGGAGCTATGATAAACGGCTTGTCCTTTTCATTCAAATTTTTGTCTGACAATCGTATACAAGATGAAGAATCCCACTTGCGATGGGTAACCCATATATGCCAGCTCCATAAAATATCCCCGGAACTGTTGCGCACGGCAATCACAGCATTACCTTGGTTGATGGTCTCTTCGGGTACACGGAAAGAGACTTTATCATTGTCGTATTTCACCTCTGTAACAAGGTCCGGACTGTCTTGCCATAGCAGTATTGCGTCAGATACTCCTGAAATTTGACCACTTGAAATAGGGTTATCATCATGTCCAACGAAGTTTTCAAGTACATAGTTCTTTGATCCTTCTGGAATTGGTTCAGAAGTATTATACTTGTATGACGAATTATCACCACCCTTGCCATAAGTATTTCCATAGTAAGCCGGAAATGTATAATAGCCATGATCATTCACAATATAGCAGTTGGCACTTTCTTTTACTTCATTATTCGCAACCAAATCGTATGGTACCTCTTTCGAGCCTTTTCCACCTTCAGAAATTGTCTTTTCTGACGTCACACCTTCTATAGTGGTCCCCTTCCCATACAAGAAATTCCGCATATCTGTAAATTTGGGTTGAGCAGGCAAAACAATGCTTCCGCTTACGGGTGCCGTCAAGTCGGTGTCGTCTGCTGTGCTTTGGGGAACGGTTGTCGATCGCCATCCAAATTCTTTTTCCGATTTCCAACTAGAGCCACCATCAATAGAGTACTCAATCTCAAAATCAAGTTTCCGAATTTGATTTTTTGCAGCTTCTGATTCTGCTTTGTCTTGTACCACATGCATATATGCGGCAATACTTACATCATTCAGAACACCACTGACCGGAAGATATGCCAGTTTTTCGTCATCTTGCATTTCTGTGTATAGAGATTCAGCATTAGGATTCGGCGTGTCTGTACCCCAAAAACCGCCATTAGGATACAACGTATTATCTCGATTGACTGTCAATTCAATCACCGGCTCTACCACGATTCCGGTGGAATTGATGGAGTAGGTATATTGTTTCCCTACCTTCCATTGGCTGTCGTTCGTAAAATCTTTTAGCTTGGCAGTAAGTGTGCGATCCAGACCTGTAAGATCGTCTTTAAATGAAATTGTTAGCTTTGCTTCATTCGTGAGCGTTTGGGGAATCATCATAAACGTATATCCCTTATCGTCCGGATTCAGCACGGTGCCAGATTCAGTATCGGATTCATTCTTGATTGCTGTTTCATTTTCTATGCTGAAAGTACGGTCGGCTTTGTCCGTAGTTGTCCATTTATTCGCTCCTATCGGGTAAATACCGCTTCCATGCACTCCGGAAATCTCTATTTTGGAAACTGTTCCAGGAAGCATCTTTTTGCCGGCTTTTATGGTGACGGCAGTCAGTGCATGCTTGAAGTTCAATTGCACTGCTCCATTCTGAACATCTCCTGTACCGTTTCCAGTACAATTTGCGATGGCATACATCAGGTCAATCTGCTTGGTCACGTCCTGGGGAACTGTATAAGTCAACGTGGGAACACCGGTAGCCCCCTCTGCCGAATGGATAATGAAAGGAGTGCTGTTGGTTGCATCGGCCGCTTCTTCTTCAGAAGCACCGGAAGAAGAAGGTACGGCAGCAGAGTAGGGTGAGTAGGCAAAGAACTTGATATTTTCCGAAGCTACCCATTGCAGAGTTTTTTCCGAATTCCATTTATTACCCTCATAGCTCACCCGTATGTTGTGGGCAAAGTTGGTGGTCCACTCATTTCCCTCTTCTCCTTCAGGCCAATCGCCGGTATAGCATATCCCCGAAAGTCCGAAGGACTGTTTTTTGAATGTACCTTCGGTTATCGTGGAGCCACGGGTTATAGCATTGGAAGCCGCTGTATCCACAGCAGCTTCCGCAATTTCAGTAACTAAATATAAGGGCTTCCCTCCTCCGGATTGTGTTATCTCCCGGATGCTTATGTCTTTGTCGGCTGCACGAGTGGCCGCAGAACCGTCGGCCCAACTGCCCGGTGCCACCACATCGAACGCAAGCATGCCCGAAGCACCTTGTTGTCCGTACTTATCGAAAGTGTCGTCCGTACAGGACAATACGGCACAAGCCGCAACGCCTGCAAGCATAAGTCCGAAGGATGAATGAAATATACGAAAATGTCGCATAAGCACGTTTTTTTTTGATATTTGTTGATTAGTCCATGTTTGTATCGCCATCCTCGTTTCCGGTTTTGCCATCCTCCCAATTTCCTACGCTGACAGAAAAAGAAAGCGGCTTGTCGAGTATCAGATCTCCAGGTCCTTTATCACCGGGAGTTGGCACAACCTCTACTCCATCAACATCCGGTAACTTAGGCAATTCAGGAGGATAAACACCTGCTCCACTACCTTGTCCACAAAATACAAGATTGTAGATGTATTTATAATTAGGTTTCCAATCTGCATCAATAGCTACGCATGTATATCCATATTCGACTTTATTCCACTTGTTGGAAACAGGGAATATCTGGTGGTAATGTTTGCCTCCCTCTTCAAAAACCGGACCATTATCAGTAGAGGTATTACCATTGTCAGTATGAATAGCTCCCTTGTGAATAGATTCGATACGGCAAAGTAGCACGATGTATGCTCCGTTTGAATTGGTTAATGAATTCCATCCTTTTTGTGATTGCGGAATAAGCATCAAACTGTTATTCTTATTACCATCCGTATCAAAACCTATTAAAGATCTAGGTTGAGCATCAAGTGGAGTATCGTTATCTTTTAACTTGACACCATAATTGGTGAGAGTACTGGAGTGCCAATCCATGTGATCAACTGCTGTTGTTTCGTCGTTTTCGTGGTCAACTGCTTTAAATCCCAATGTGCCTTTTCCATGTACGTTCATCAGCCATGCTCCTTTGATATACACATTATAATTTGCATTATCCGGACATTTGGCATTGATGCGAATCTGCGATAAAGCATGAGAAAACGCCAAAGGTATACTTCCTCCAGCAACTTTGTTCTTTTCTACTTCTTTGTGTGCCACTATAAAGTCTTGTTGGTCTGCACCTCCATTTTCCATGGATGAAGCCAACTCTACAGTAAAGCTCTGTTGTTGAACATTTATCGAGGCTTTGAAAACGTCTTTATTCAGAGTGTTGGGACCATATGCCCAGAAGTTTATCTTGTTTACTCCGGTCGGCCATAAATAGCCGCCTCCCTTATCGTCTGCAATCGTAAAACTGTTACTGTTATTCTTATCCTTCTTTGCCTCTTGTCCATTTATAAACATCTGTGCATAGCCATCTGCTTTTGCATAAACATAGAATCCATCAAGATTATCAATCGTTGTCTCTGTGGCACGCGTCTTTATCTGCGTGGTAAATGAAATTTCTTCGCCTTTGTAAACTTCCTTCAACTCGTCGTTTGAACAAGAGGCAAGCATAATGGAGGCTGTAGCAACCATTCCCAGTAATTTTACATTTCCGTTCATAATTTGTTTCCCTTAAGTTTATTATTTTTTTAATTCATATCGATATCTGTTTCCACAACGTTGTCCCATCCTGAAATATCAGGATTCATGCCTCCGTCTCCCGAAGGAATCTTCAGGCCGTCTATTACGATATGGATGTGGGTAGGGTCAGGAGCCGCGTGCAGCTGCTCGGTGACATCGTTGTGAAAGTATTTCTGATTGGAAGTATAGATGGTCAACGTGTGCTTTCCTTCTTCTCCGTTAGGGCAGTGGCCGAAGGACGCGAAATGCGCCATAAGCATTTTCTTGTCAGTATATCGTTGCAATTCAAAGGGCATTACCACCGATTCTCCGGATTCGTCAGTCGACGAATCCGGCTGCTGATCAGCAGCCGGGCTCCACCCTTCGGACATGCCGCTCAAGGCGGCGCTGAAATCAATCAGGTCGGTCATGTTCTCCACGTTTCGCACTTCTACCGTATATTCCACGGTAACCGCTTCGGGAGTCAGGGTAAGTATCTGCCCGGGTACATTCTCCTGCACTTGCAGGTAGTCGCACTTGCCACCCCATACGCAGGCCGGCACACTTCGCACGGGCTGCTCTTCAGCACCTTCGGGCAATGGAGGCGTACTGAGGTCTCCGCGCCCCATGGGTTCGAGAAGCGACTGCGGATCGGTGACAAGCTGATAGTTGTCGAAAGAATTTCCGCGTTCAGTCACAGATTCCATCTCTCCGTTGTGAAACAATACCTTGTATTCACCACTCTCAATGCTAATTTTACCGCCTTCGCGCGAAGAGAACTCGCGACGCTGGTAGTGGCTGCCGTCCATACGGAATAGCTGCACCACCATGGTACGGGGTTGTGCATCGGGAGCGTTGCTCCAGTCGAACTTGATTTCGAGTTCGGTATGATGCTCGTTACGATAGCAAAGATCTTTATGCTCACACGACTGGGTGAGAAGTGCCAATGCTGCCAGCACTACCCATAAGTATTTTACAGAACGCATCATTGTTCACCTCCTTTCTGTTGGTTACGTCCGCCTATAAACCAGATCAGTGAAACTTCGGCTTTAGTGGGACCGAACCATTTTTGCCGATGAGTAGAGTCCCAGAAGTAACAGCCGTCTTCCGGATGGTATTTCATGTAGTCTCCCTCCAGGTATCCTACACCTAGCGTGAAGTCGATGTTGAAGTGTTTCCCCAGGGGCAGCGAATATCCATAGGAAAGCCCGACAGCCCAGCTCCAGCGGTCGCCCAAGTAACCGCGTCCGCCCCACTCGATGTCGTAAGTCAGCATCTGTCCATACAAACCTAAATGGTGACCGCATAGCAGTGAACGGGTGTCGCGCCGGGGCGAAAACCAACGTCGCAGTTCCACATCACCGCCGTATATCCGCCAAAAGCGGTGGCGGGTGTCGTTGCTCCACCAGGCATACATCCAGTTGGCGCTTGCCGACCATTTGGGAGTGATGGGTATTTCTATACCTATATTGGGTATAGCCATAACATCATACAGCATATTTGTTTTCAATAACATTACAAACTTCCGGTCTTTCTCGCTTTTTGCCGTGAAGGCGAGGGAATCGGTGGAGACGGTGTTGCGCATGTCGGGCACCAGGGATGTGGCTACCGAATCCTTGCCGACATCGGCTAATCTTTCTTCAGTCGAAGGTTGGTTGACTATCGTTTCGCATTCATCTGTTTTACATTCATCACCCCTGTTGTTGGCAGGACGGGATATTTCCCATTCACACATGATTCGGAATCGGGCGCGCAGGGCGGGGAAAAAGTTCTTCGACATGTATTCCCATGCATGTCCTCCCTGCAACATGCAAAGCTGTTTCTTTCTTCCATCCACAATTTTCTTATCTTTGAAAACCCAGATAGGAGTATTGGCGATAATCTTCACTGCTTCGTCACGCCAAGGCAGGTCGGTAGAGGCAATCATCTCACTTAGAAATTCCCAATCCACGTCCGAAGAGTCGACTTTGATGTTGAAATCATTCAGGGTCGTATGATCGACAATGTATGCCTTCATGCTCTGGGCACGTTTTTCCGACAGTTGGCGGTTCATAGGAGTAGATCCTTCCGGCGAAGCACTTCCTTTTATAGTTATGGACTTAAGGACTAAAGATGAGTCGAGCGCTGTGCTGTCCAATAATGTAATCAGCTGATTCAAGTGCATTTGATTATCATTGAAAGTAGAGTCTAGCTGCGAATATCCTTGCCGGAACTTGATATTTGCAAATAATGTGTCCCGGTGTATATTCGTGTCTTGTGCCGACAAACTAATACTGAAATAAAATAGTATTAAATGAAATACAATAATTACCCGTTTCATAGAAAAAAAAGATTCTTTCTATATATTTAGTATTAAGCGATTCTTTATAATTTTTTCGCAAAGATAGATACAAACGCCTTATACGTAATAACATTAGCATTTTTTAACCAGGCATTAAAGGTTAAAGTAATAGTGCCCTGAATAAATTTTCTAAAGCAACCAACACAGTCAATGACTCCCTTTTAAATAAAACAAATATAAACTCCAGAAACTCAAATTGTACCGACCGGAAGTAACTCTCTCCGAACGTTAAGAAAAAATTAAAAGCATCCTCCGTCAAAAGATTATCGTTACATTTGTAGTGATATTTAAAAAAAGTTGCGATGAATGATAGACCGTTGATACTGATTACAAATGATGATGGCGTAAATGCCAAAGGTATTAAAGAGTTGACTGAATGCCTGAGAGACCTGGGCGATTTAGTCGTATTTGCTCCCGACGGCCCACGTTCGGGCATGAGCAGTGCGATTACTTCTGAAAATCCAATCAGATATAATCTGGTGAAGAGAGAACACGGACTTACAATCTACGAATGTACAGGGACGCCGGTGGACTGTGTAAAACTGGCTATCAATGAAGTGCTTGAACGTAAGCCCGACCTGCTCGTTTCGGGTATCAACCATGGTGGCAATATGGCGATAGCCGTTCTTTATTCCGGTACGATGGGAGCTGCTGCCGAAGGATGCGTATTCGGAGTTCCTTCGTTGGGAGTTTCGTTGCTCGACCATCATCCAGATGCCGACTTTACAGAATGTTGCCGCCTGGGACGTATGGTGGCACGCCGTGTACTGAAAGAAGGATTACCTACCGGAACCTATCTGAATCTGAATGTACCGAAAGTGGATACAGTCAAAAGCATGAAGATTTGCCGTCAGGCTGCCGGAAAATGGGTGAAGGAATACAAACGCTCGGAGAATGGAGCCGGCAAACCGGTATTCTGGCTGACAGGTTCTTTCGAGAATGCCAAACCGATTCATCCGGACAACGATATGCTGGCACTCGACAGCGGATATGCTTCGCTGGTGCCCTGCAAACTGGATGTGACGGATTACGAATGGATGGAGAAATACAAAAACTGGGAAGGATGAAATATTTTCTGATCGCAGGCGAAGCTTCGGGCGACCTACATGCGTCGAACCTGATGGCGGCATTAAAAGAAAAAGACCCGGAGGCGGATTTCCGTTTCTTCGGGGGAGATTTGATGCAAGCTGTAGGCGGCACATTGGTAAAGCATTACAAAGAGATGGCTTTTATGGGTTTTATCCCCGTATTGCTCAACCTGCGAACAATCCTGAATAATATGAAAACCTGTCAGGAAGATATCCGGAAATATCAGCCGGACGTGGTGATACTGATCGATTATCCGGGATTCAACCTGAAAATAGCCAAATTCGTAAAGACAGTGCTGCATCTGCCTGTTTACTATTATATTTCTCCCAAGATATGGGCCTGGAAACAGTACCGCATCAAAGACTTCCGCCTTTATGTGGACCGGATGTTCTGCATCCTGCCTTTCGAAACCGAGTTTTTCCGCAAACTGGATTACTCGGTCGATTATGTAGGAAATCCATCTGTCGACTCGGTTGCCCAATATAAAGAAAAGCAAGCCACCCGCCCCGATACGTTTATGGCCGATGAAGGACTGCCGGATAAACCCATCCTGGCCCTCCTTGCAGGAAGCCGCCGGCAGGAAATCAAAGATAACCTTCCGACCATGCTCGAAGTGGCAGCTGCCTACCCGGACTATCAGCCGGTTATAGCCGGAGCTCCCGGACTGGAACCGGAATATTACAAACAATATATAGGAAACCATCCTGCCAAAATCATCTTCGGCAAGACATACGACCTGCTACAACACAGCCGGGCCGCCCTGGTCACCTCGGGTACGGCAACGCTTGAAACGTCGCTATTCCGCGTTCCGCAGGTAGTCTGTTACTATGTCGTGGCCGGACCGTTGGCCAGTTTTATCTTCCGCAATTTCTTCCATACCAAATATATCTCGCTAGTGAATCTGATTGCCGGACGCGAAGTCGTACAGGAATTGTTCGGCGCCCGCTTCTCTTATCAGCAGATACACGATGAGCTGGGCAAAATACTTCACGATACAGCTTACCGTCAACAGATGCTCGACGGTTACGACGAGATCATTCAGATGCTCGGAAAACCCGGTGCTTCACAACGTACAGCCGAACTTATTTACCAATCACTGAAGCATTAACATCTTTTATCATTTTCTTTTGCAGCATTTTCCGTTATTCTTCCATCTAACCTTTTAGAATGGGAAAATAAACAATTGTGATATGAATGTGATGAGGACGTTGAAAACTTTTATACTGGTTCTGGGAACCATTCTGGCGACCTTTACCATGTATTCTTGTTTAGATGATGACAGTAATTCTTCTAATAAATACAGTTTTGGAATAGCTACGATCAAACCATTAGGGAATGACGCCTATTACCTGCAATGGGATGATTCAACGACTTTCTGGCCGGCATCCGGCGTTACTCCTTATTTCGGGGTAGATAAAGAAAGACGTGCTTTTATAAACTTTACATTATTGGGAGATTCGACCAGCCACATGGCAGAAGGATATGATTATGCAGTCCGTGTAAACAGAATCGACAGTGTATTGACTAAATCGATCGTTGGCGATCTGGGCGAGAAAAATGATGAATATTACGGCAATGATCCGTTATGGATGAAGTCCGTATGGATTGAGGATGGTTATATTAACTTCCAGTTCGAATCTTATTTCGACGGATCGACCAAACATTTTCTCAATCTGGTGAAGATGAACAATACGGATACATATGAACTGGAGTTCCGTCATAATGCATACAACAACTTGTCGGGTGGACAAGGATGGGGCCTGGCCTCATTCAGACTGAATAGTCTGCCGCCTACAAACGGTGATACAGTGACGATGAAGGTGAAGTATAAATCGTATGAAGGTGATGATACGATTGAACTTAAATACAAATCAGGTACCCCTGCCGGTAAAGCGCCGATGTTGGGAGCCGAGAATTTTCAAGTGACAAATTAAACCTTCCCACATAACTTTTATTTTTATCATTTAGTTCAGGGAGAGAGGCATCGTGATGATGCCTTTCTTTTTTTTGTCTAATTTTGTGACAGAGATGCAACGGTCGGACGTTTTCTCTCGTTTATATAAACAAATGAACGAAACAACAGTACAACTGATAAAGGGTTGCCGGGAAAGAAAACGGAGTGCGCAACTGGGCTTGTACAAACAATTCGCACAGCGATTGTACATAGCTTGCCTGCGCATTGTCGGCAACAGTGGTGAAGCGGAAGAAGCCATGCAGGATTCGTTCCTGAAAATCTTCACGCACATCGACCAATATAAAGATGGACAATGTTTCGAAGCCTGGATACACCGGATAGCAGTCCATACGGCCATCGATTATGTGCGCCGGCAAACACCGGAATGGGAGGAGCTATCCGACAACTATGCCGATCCGGAGCCGGACGGACCGAACGAAGAGGAGATAGCCTATTCGGTAAAACAGGTGAAAGAGGCAACCGGTAAATTACCCGCCGGTTACCGCGTAATCCTCTCGCTCTACCTCTTCGAGGGATATGATATGGAAGAGATTGCCTCTATCCTGAACATTCAGCCGCCAAGCGTACGCAGCCAATATCTGCGGGCAAAGCGCAAATTGTTAGACATTATAGCAGCAAATTGACATGGACAAATTAAAGAATTTCATAGACACCAATAGAGAAGCATTTGAAGATGACCTTATGCCGGAAGGTCACTTCGAACGCTTCGAAAAGAAACTGCCGCCTGCCCGCAGGAAACATTTCAAACTATATAGTTTGTCTGCTTTCGCTGCCGCAGCCGCCATTGCACTGATACTCCTGCTCCGCATGCCGGGTGGGACGCCTGCTCCTGTAAATCAAAAAGCTGCCATACAGCAACAGTGCAGCCAGCAAAAGGAGTTTGGCGAACTTCAGATGTATTACAAGATGCAGATCAACGATATCATGGTACAAATGGAATCGTTGTATAAGAAGGAGAAGACTCCGGGAGCCGCCGGTCTGTTACAGGAAAGCAAAAGGATTCTGAAAGATAACTATATGTTTGAAGAAACAATCCTCCCGACACTGCCTTGCTCAAACGACGGCCTGTTCGCAATGAACCAGCATTACAGTGCGAGTGTCGAAAGCCTGAACATCATGCTGAAACAGATGGAAATAGTTACAAACGATAATGATGACAAATAAAAATATATATCATGAATACAAAACAATTAAAAAGCCGTTCCTTATTACTTTTGGCAGTGCTACTTATCGCTAGTACCGCTATCAGTTGGGGCGCAAAACCGGAAAGTATTAAGAAAAAAGAGATCAGTAAATCTTTTGACGTCAGCCTGAGTGACCTATTGATGACGGACAATCGTTACGGCAATACGACCATCACGCACTGGAACAAGAATGAAGTGGCAATCCGCGTTGAGATAGAGGCTAAAGCCGAAAGTGCGGATGCTGCACAGGCTTGCATCGACCGTGTGAACATCGAACTAAAGAAAAGCGGGAATACGGTTTCCGCCATCACTTCGCTGAAACAGCAAAACTGGGGTAATAACAATTCCAATATCCGGTTTACGATCAATTATTTTATCAGCATGCCTTCGAAACTGGCAATCAACCTGTCGCAGAAATACGGGAACATCAATCTGCCGGACAAGAATGAAGGCAAAAGCACGATACAGGTGAAGTACGGTAACCTGAATGCCGGCAGTTTCACCCAGCCTCTCAACCTGGAAGCTAAATACGGGAATGTGGATATTAATAATGTAACGAAGGCGAATCTGGACCTGGGATACTGCGGAAACGTCTCTGTCGGCGATGCAGAACAAATGAATGCCGACAATAAGTATTCGAATATGAATATTAAGAAATGCGGCCAGATCAATCTGGAAAACAAGTATGGTAATATAAAAATCGAAAGTCTTGACAAAGGCTATATGGAGATCAAATACAGCGAAGCGATGATCGGTTCGGTAAAAGATGAATTGAATGTGGATGAACTGGCTTACAGCACATTGACAATAAAAGAATTGTCTGCCAACTTCAAACAGGTGAATGTAGATGCACGCTATGGTAATCTGAATATCAGCGTTCCGGCAAAAGCCTCTTTCAAAATCGCTGCCGAAAACATGAAATATGCCAACCGTCATGTCAGTGGTTTCAACATCACAAACTCTTCGACAGAGGATAAAGTGAACCATTACTATGAAATCAACGGCGGAAACAAGGGACGCATCAATTTCGACGGAAATAATTACAGCAATATTAATGTGAAGGCGTTAAAATAGAAAAAGAATATACTATTTGTTATAGTGACGGGAGTAACTAATTCCCCTCTTGAGAGGGGAAACAGTTACAACTTGTCAATATAAACAATTCAAGCCTGATAATATCAAAATCGCAATGCCAATACTTTATCCAGTGCCGAATAAAATATCAGCGAACCGGCGATAGCCGCAATTGTCATAATAAACGGCAGTTTATCCTTTATCCCTTCCAGCATATGATCAACGCTTCCTGCGGGTTGTTGGCCTAAAAGCATCAATACGCCGGCAAATACGACGAGATATGCAATAATGATGCCAACAATCATAAAAGGGGGCATTCCGGAACTCATCCGGGCCTTTTTCACTTCCGGTACTTTCAACGGTTCTTCCTGCATGATAAGCTCCATGATCCGCAGGCTTAAATCCGGAGATGGCTTAACCATTCCTTCTTTCAGAAGTTTGCCGGTCAAGCGGTTTATATCTTTATCTGATGTACTCATAACACATTCGCTGTTTCATTCTTCATCATTAACTGTAATGTCTCGTAGAAATGCTTACGTCCCCGAAACAATTTTACTTTAATATTGGAAGGCGTCAGATCCGTGATCTGACCGATGTCCGCAATGGAACACTCTTCCAGGTAAAAGAGATTAAGTACCAGGCTCTCATCGGCAGGTAACTTTTTCAATACACGTGCAATTATTTCTTTCCGGTCTTCCCGCTCCAGGATAGCTGTTGCGCTATCTACTTCACTGGTTGTAAGATCGGTTGCAATAGCATCATCATAACTGTCGAATACGGATTGCTTCCGCTGGGCGGTAATGGCCGTATTATAGACAATTTTATAGAACCAGGTAGAAAACTTACTGCCAAACTGGAAAGACGGAAGTGCACGATACATCTTGACAAAAGCATCCTGCACGACATCTTCTGCCTCCTCGCGATTCTCCAGTATGCGGAAGGCAATCGTAAATGCCATCTGCTGGTACTTCACGACGAGGCAGGAGAAACTTTTGGTGTCCCCTGCCAGAATGCTTTTTATCCATTTTTGTTCGTCCATCAATCCGGTTTATTGTTCTTTCTCCTTTTCCAACATCTTGAGAACAATGAAGAAATAGGCCAGATAAGCTATGCCGCCACCTAAAACAGTAAAGATAACAACAGAAAAACCAGCCCAGTCATGCGGCATCGTATCATCCAGATATATACCACCAATAGCTCCCAAAGCCAGTCCGATCATCAGCAAACCGTTACGCAGGGCATTGAATTTATTCGCCTTCCTTTCCGGCTCTTCCAATACAATACCTTTCTCGATCATAGCCATACGCTCTTCATGTTTTGTCCGGGTAGTTCTTACTACAAGTACTATAAGCAACACTACGGGCAAGCCTACCGCACAAACAATTGCAACCAGGGGAATCAACCAACTTTCCATAATTTCAATATTTAATTTGTTTCTAATTTGTTTCGTTTACAGATAAGACTAACGTTCCGGAAAGAAGGTTACAGGAATGACAAACTATTTTCAAAAAAAATACCCGAAAACCGGATGCACCTCCGATTTCGGGTATTTATCAATAAGTTATCCGTAAACTACGGAAAGATTAATCCAATATTTTAATCTTAATGTTACGATACCAAACGTCGTCACCATGATCCTGCAAACCGATGAAACCTTCTTTGTTAGGTCCGCCACAGTTCAACAGTAGTTCATAAGCCAACGGCCATTTGTCTTTGCTGAATTTACTCTTATCCAGCATTTCTTTCCACTGCTGTGTCCACAAGTGATATTCAACAACCGGTTCGTCATTCTGATAGTGAACAACCGTACCTTTATAACACATGATCTTAGACTTGTTCCATTCGCCGAACGGTTTAGAGTTCTGCGGTTTAGCCGGGATCATATCATACAGGGAAGCAGACATACGATTGCCATCTTTACCCAATTTGGCATCCGGATGGTTTGCGTTATCCAAGATTTGGAATTCAGGAGCAGAAATATAAGAAGGTTGTCCTTCCACTTCCTGGATCATAATAAATACACCGGAATTAGCGCCTTTAGCTACTTTCCATTCCCATTCCAACTCAAAATTTTTGAACTTATGAGCAAATACCAGGTCACCACCGTCCTTAGCACCAGCTTCACCGGCACCAGAACCTTTGATATGAATTGCGCCGTCATTCACCTCCCAAGCATTAGGAACATCTGTACGGTCATATCCTCTCCAGCCATTCAGTGTTTTACCATCAAACATAGTAATCCAACCATCGGCATCTTTCGGGAATTTAGACAGGTCGACTGTCGGTAAATCCAATAATTTGTATTCAGGCACAGCTGCTTCTGTTTTTGCTTCGGCTGTTGCATCGGCAGCAGCTTCATCTGTTTTCTTTCCACCGCCACAAGATGTAAAATAGCACATCATCAGCGCGGCACTGACAAATAATACTGACTTCTTCATTTTTATGTAGTTTAAAACTGTTATCTAGGCATATCAGGCAATTTCCAACCATCGCGATAGTTGTGCTTGATCAGTTCTGCTGCAAACTGTTTTGCATTAACAGGATCTGTCCAGTCTTTTGCAAACGAAGGATGACCATCTTTGATAGTGAAACCGTCTTTGATACAAGTCTTTATCATTTCGTTATCACCGATGTTCGTAAATTGCATGTTATTGCCATCCCATTTCAATGTTCTGTTCAGACTCTGTAAACGAACTGCTAATACACCCATCACGATCATTTCGTTGAACGGACCGGCTTCCGAGAAATTCGATTTTGTTTGTACACGGCTGGATGCATTTTCTTTACAAGCACGTACCCAATCCATTTCATGTCCTTTTACACGACGACATACTTTAGGAGCATTTGGAACACGACCTGACAACAAGAATGGCTGCTGTCCGTAACAACCGCAAATCAATGTATCTTTCGTTCCATGGAAAATAGTCAGACCGCCACCAGGTCCCATCAATTCTTTTCCTTCCGGGAAACCTTCCGGACGATTCGGCATCATACCACCGTCATACCAATGAATTTCAACTTCCGGCATGGCCAGTTTCGGCATATTTTCACGAGCCGGGAAAATAAACTTCACATGCTGTGCATTAGGAGCGCAATCACGAAGCAACAAAGTAGAGGAAGCTTCAACGCTTGTCGGGTAACCCAATTTCAATGCCTTAAACGGAGTGTGCATGATATGGCAAGCCATATCGCCTAAAGCACCTGTACCATAAGCCCACCATCCGCGCCAGTTCCAAGGATGATAAATTTTGTTGAAAGGTTTCAATTCGGCAGGACCGGTAAATAAATCCCAGTTCAATGTAGAAGGCACCTTATCTGCTTTATCCGGAGTATTCAAACCTTGCGGCCAAATAGGACGGTCTGTCGCACATTCAACTTTTGTGATATCACCGATTTCGCCATTCCAGATCCATTCGCAAACCAAATCCGTATCTTCAGAAGAAGAACCTTGGTTACCCATCTGAGTTGCAACATTTGTAGAAGCAGCCAGTTTAGTCAACAAACGAGATTCGTACACAGAGTGTGTCAACGGTTTCTGACAATAAACATGTTTGCCCAATGTCATCGCATCTCCCGTAATCATAGCATGCGTATGGTCGGCTGTAGCGATAATAACGGCATCGATAGATTTACCCATCTCATCGTACATCTTGCGATAGTCCCAATATTTTTTAGCATTCGGATGTTCGTCGAATACGCCTTTCGCATATTTCCAATCCACGTCGCAAAGAGCAACGATGTTTTCACTTCCTTTTACAGCATTAATATTGGCATGTCCCATACCGCCGATACCGACAGCAGCAATATTCAATTTATCTGTTGGAGCCACATACCCATGACTTTTTCCTAAAACGGAACCCGGAACAATGGTCAAAGCAGCAGCAGCGGCTGCGCCTCTTTGAAGAAATGATCTTCTAGTGATGTTTGACATAGTAATAATTTTTTATAGATTAGCACTTAATAATAATATTCTGATTCAATTGTCACATCTTAAAAACACAAACTGACGCAAATATAGCCAATGCGAAAATAACAACAAGCCGTCCTTCCCGCTTTCTTTTTCAAAATAGTTTTTTTTAACAGTGCTTATAGACAATGTCTATTTTTTCATAAATATTATCTATGGAACTAGGTGTTTGAAAAGTCGTTCTTTCTTTTATATTTGTCTAACACAAAACATATTCACCAGATTTCTGTTATATAAATGAAGAGCTGAACATGAAAAAGAAACCAATACTTGTTCGAATTTACCAATTTTACCTGGAAGGATTTCGTGAAATGAAGCTGGGTAAAACGCTATGGCTGATTATATTGGTCAAGCTCTTCATCATGTTTTTTATATTAAAACTGTTTTTCTTTCCTAATTACCTGGGACAGTTTGACAGCGATTCCGAGAAACAGGAACACGTATCGGGTGAATTGATCAATCGAGCAATTACTCCTTAATTAATATAATTATGATCGAAAGCATTGACACTTCTTTGATTGACTGGTCGAGGGCGCAGTTCGCTCTGACGGCCATGTATCACTGGCTTTTTGTACCCCTGACTTTAGGGCTTGGTGTGATCCAGGCAATACTGGAAACCATTTATTACAAAACAGGTGACGAATTCTGGAAAAAGACAGCTCAGTTCTGGATGAAGCTGTTTGGTATTAACTTCGCGATCGGTGTTGCCACCGGTCTGATTCTCGAATTTGAGTTCGGGACGAACTGGTCGAACTACAGCTGGTTCGTCGGAGATATTTTCGGAGCGCCGCTGGCCATCGAAGGTATCCTTGCTTTCTTTATGGAAGCGACATTCATCGCGGTTATGTTCTTCGGGTGGGACAAGGTGAGCAAACGTTTCCACCTGGCTTCTACCTGGCTGACCATTATCGGAGCCACCTTATCCGCCCTGTGGATTCTGATCGCCAATGCCTGGATGCAGCATCCGGCAGGTATGCAATTCAATCCGGACACGGTACGCAACGAAATGTTCGATTTCTGGGCAGTCGCTTTGTCGCCTGTCGCCATCAATAAATTCTTCCACACCGTATTATCCGGCTGGATCGTAGGTGCGTTATTTGTAATAGGCATCAGTAGCTGGTATCTGTTGAAGAAACGGGAAACGCGTTTTGCCCTGGAAAGTATCAAGATCAGCGCCATTTTCGGACTGGTTGCTTCTTTACTGATCCTTTGGACCGGTGACGGTTCCGCCTATCAGGTTGCTCAGAAACAGCCGATGAAGCTGGCTGCCATGGAAGGCCTTTACGAAGGAGGAAACGGTGTCGGACTGGTGGGCATCGGGATGCTGAATCCGGAAAAGACCAGTTATAAAGACAATGTAGAGCCATTCATCTTTAATATACAAATACCGAAAATGCTGTCTTTGCTGGCAGAACGCAAGATAGACGGATATGTGCCGGGTATCAATAATCTGATCGAAGGAGGATATGAAACCAAAGATGGCACGCCGGCCCTTTCCGCTGCCGAAAAGATCGCCAAAGGGCAACTGGCTATCCAATCACTCGCCAAATACCGCGAAGCCAAGAAAGAGAAAGACGAAGCGGCCGCCAAACAATACCGGGCGACACTTGAAGAAAACTTCCCTTATTTCGGTTACGGTTACATCAAAGATCCGGGCGACCTGGTTCCTCATGTAGGAATGACGTTCTATTCCTTCCGCATCATGGTGATTCTGGGAGGTTACTTCATCCTGCTCTTTATCATTGCGATCATCTGGAGTAAAAAAGACAAGTTTAAAGACACCCGCTGGCTTCAGAAAGTATGCCTGTGGTCGATTCCGCTGGGATATATTGCCGGACAGGCCGGATGGATCGTTGCCGAGGTGGGACGCCAACCCTGGGCCATACAGGATATCCTTCCGACGAGCGCATCTATCTCCAAACTGGCTACGTCGTCTGTACAGACCACTTTCTTCCTGTTTCTGATCCTGTTTACCATCTTACTGATTGCCGAAGTGGGAATTATGGTGAAGGCTATCAAGAAAGGACCGGCCGTATCTACTAACAATGAAAACTAAAAATATACACCATGGATAGTACATATATATTATTACAACATTACTGGTGGTTCCTCGTATCCCTGCTGGGAGCACTGTTAGTATTCCTGCTTTTTGTACAGGGAGGTCAGTCATTGCTCTTTTCGATCGGGAAGACGGAGCTGGAACAAAAGATGCTATTAAACTCAACCGGACGTAAATGGGAGTTTACCTTCACAACGCTGGTTACTTTCGGTGGTGCCTTCTTTGCCTCTTTCCCCTTATTCTACTCGACCAGTTTCGGCGGTGCTTATTGGGTGTGGATGCTCATTCTGCTTTGCTTCGTGATACAGGCCGTATCCTACGAATACCAAGCTAAAAAAGGAAACTTACTGGGCAAAAAGACTTACCAGGTATTCCTGATCATCAACGGCGTGCTGGGCCCGATCCTGCTGGGAACTGCCGTAGGGACTTTCTTCAACGGAGCCGAATTTTCGGTAAATAAAGGACAAATGACAGATATTGCCATGCCGGTTATCTCGACCTGGAATAACTCTCTGCACGGGCTGGAAGCAGCATTTGTATTCTGGAACGTTTGTCTCGGGCTGGCCGTATTCTTCCTGGCACGTGTGCAGGCATTGCTCTATTTCATCAACAATATTGACAATAAGGATATAGTGAGCCGCTGCCGGAAACGCTTGATACCGGAAACAGCTTTGTTCCTGGTGTTCTTCCTGCTGTTCCTCGTACGTTTGATGCTGGTAGACGGTTTTGCCGTGAACCCGGAAACGCAGGAGGTGTTCATGCAGCCTTATAAATATTTCATCAACCTGATCGAGATGCCGGCTGTACTGGCAGTTCTGCTGGTGGGCGTAGTGCTTGTCTTGTTCGGTATTATTAAAACAATCCTGTCGCAAACGTGGCGGAAAGGAATCTGGTTTGCCGGGACAGGGACCGTCCTCACCGTACTGGCGTTATTGCTCTGTGCCGGTTGGAACAACACGGCTTATTATCCGTCGTTGACCGATCTGCAAAGTTCGCTGACTCTTCAGAATAGTTCATCAAGTCCGTTCACGCTGAAAGTGATGAGTTACGTATCCATTCTCGTTCCGTTCGTGCTGGCTTATATATTCTATGCATGGAGGGCACTCGACCTTCATAAGATCGACGCAGAAGAGATGGAACAGAAAGACGGGCACACTTACTAAAGAACACGGCGTCCGTACGGGCGGTTCACGAACCGCCCTTTGCAAGAAACATACCCCATAAAACAAAGGAAACGGCGAAGCTCACGCTTGGCCGTTTCTACATTTAACCGTTTTAAACAAAAAGAAAAAGTTAGTTAAGGCTTAGAATAAAATATCTTAAGTCTTTTTTACTTACTATAGAATGCTTCCTTTAGGACAGCAAACAAATATATGTAATCCGAAGCATCTTCGGAACAATCCGACCGCATTTTTTGTTATTTTTCACAGAACACAGATGCTTTTGTATTATCTTTGCAAACAATTATCCAAGGGATTCCTTTATGGCAGATTTCAATTTAAACATTTTGGGATGCGGTTCGGCCTTACCTACAACACGGCATCTGGCAACCTCTCAGGTAGTAGATTTACGGGACAAATTATATATGATAGACTGTGGCGAAGGCACACAGGTGCAGATGCGCCATATGCGTATCAAATTCAGCCGGTTGAATCATATTTTCATATCCCACCTGCATGGTGACCATTGTTTTGGTCTGCCCGGCTTGATCTCCACACTTGGTATGCTGGGACGCACCGGCGAACTGGTGATACATGCACCCAAAGAGATCGAAAACTATATGCGTCCGGTATTGGATACATTCTGTAAAGGCATGCCTTACGAAGTCCGTTTCAATCCTGTGGATACACGTAGTCATTCGCTGATTATGGAGGATCGCTCGCTTTCCGTCTACTCCATTCCTCTGAAACATCGTATCCCGACCTGCGGCTTTCTGTTTGCCGAGAAGCCTAAAGAAGCCCATATCATCCGCGAGATGACCGACTTCTATCAGGTCCCCGTCAGATGCATGAAGGATATCAAGCTGGGAGAAGATTATGTCACGCCGGAAGGAGAAGTGATTCCCAATTCACGACTGACACGCCCGGCAGCTCCCCCCAAACGGTATGCGTATTGCTCGGATACGGCCTACAATCCTTCCGTCATCCCGATCATTGAAGGGGTAGACCTTCTTTATCATGAGGCGACCTTTGCCGAATGCGACAAGGCACGCGCCAAAGAAACATTCCATTCTACAGCACGGCAAGCGGCAGACATCGCTCTGAAAGCCGGTGTCAAACGCCTCGTTATCGGCCATTATTCTGCCCGTTACGAGGACTTGGCAACATTGCATCGTGAAGCGGAAGAAGTATATCCCGGCACCATTCTCGGAGCCGAAGGGATGGTTTTGCCTATATAATATCGTGGTTTTCTTAAATAATAACTGCCAAATATCCAGCATATTCAAAATTATTCATACATTTGTACGAATTTAGGGTTTCGAATATGAGAATATTATTTTCCATAATCCTGTTGATCAGCGCTTACGTTGGTTCCCCGTTTATTGCAAGTGCGCAGCAAACGGTTCAGGCAACGCATGCCATAAAGCAGGCAGAACCCGATTCTATCGAAATCAGCGCCTACGACAACAAGGTGGTTGTGAAGAATGCTCCCATCGGAAGCAAGCTGGAAATATACAGTGTAGTAGGCATCCGTGTCAAGGAAATCGAGCTGAAACAACCGGATGGCGAATACACCGTTAACATCGCCAAAGGTTACTATATCGTCCGCATCGGCGAAACTGTCCGCAAAGTAGCCATCCGCTAAATACATCTCCGTTGTTTTTGGATATCTTTTTACTTATATCCATCACATCTCATTCTAATTTCCCCAAAGTTTTTTACACAGTGGGGGAAAGTCCCCACCATAATGGGGAAAAATCCCCACTGCAATGGGCTTATTTCCCCACCCTGATGGAACTTTTATTTCATCCGCACAAGCTATAAGTTCTTCCCGAATAAAACAAACCTCCGTCTTCCCGAAAAGAAAAGAGGACCTGCCACCAAGACAAGCCCTCTTCTTCTGTAATTATATATGTATAGGTTAAAAAGCGTAGGAAAGACCGATAGACGGCATCAAGGCATATACGTTGTAATGTCCGCCGAATGTACGGGGTTTCTTTAAAAGGTCCAGGTCGGTATAAGAACCGTCGCGCCCGAAACCTGTTACATAAGAGAATGCAAAATCAACGGATAAAGACTGTAACGGACGGAAACTCAAACCGGCAGTGATACCCAGTTTGTTCATACTCGGAGTTTCGGGATTCAGATAATTATCTTCTACCGGAGTTTCGTCGAAATATGCACCTAAACGAAGGTCCAGACGGTTTGTTGCTGCAAACTGAGTTCCCAAACGATAGATACGTGAGTTTTTATATTTCTTCGGGGCATCGATATCATAATCGCTCAATTCGGATGCCGGATAGAAGTTCACAACTAAAGAGTTGTAAGCACCCCAGCCTACAAACTGAACTTCACCGGAAACAATCCAGCGGTCATTGGGTTTGTAAGTCAGGCCGACATTCCAGTTATCCGGCAGAGGCAGTTCAGCAGAGAAAGTAGCCTGGTCCAGTGGAGGAATATTGATTCCGCCCTCAGGAATACCGGGAATAGTGATGCCACTTGCCTGGAGCTGACCAACCAAGCCATTTACCTGTTCCAACAATCCTTTAATTCCTAATTCATTAGCATAGCTCAAACGGACATCACCTTCTTTCACACGGGCTTTCACCTTTGAACGGTAAGATAAACCGACCGTGAATTTATCGTTAATATCATACATCGCACCCACATTGAACCCGAAACGGATACCTGCATCTCCTTTCAAAGAAGCAGAAGCTGCGGATACTTCGTCATATTTAGCCATTTCTGTGACCAACTGGTCAACAACCGGTCTCAATTCCGGCTTTGCTTCAAGTATCGGACCAAGTTGCCCCATCATGCTCTCAGCCAAACCTGTCATGGCACGCGGAGCAATCAAGGCACGATTCAGTTCAATATTACCGAATTCCATCATCAGGCCTGCGCCGATACTCAGGTTATCCATAATCTTCCAGGAAACAGTTGGCTGAATATTGAATGCCTTCAAAGAGATATCCTGCACCAGGTGAGCACCTTTCCAGTCGCGTCCCCAGTTAATCGCACTACCATAAGGAGTGTTTACACTGATACCGGCTGCCAGGAAGTCATAAATCTTGAAACCGGCATATACATATAAAGGAGTACTTGCCTTATTATCCGTTTTTTGTACATAACCATCATCTCCCGTAAACTTACCATTGGCAAACACCCCGGTAATACCGGCCGACAAATCCACGTTCTTATCCATAAACACCAGACCAGCCGGATTAAAATGCATGCTTTCTGCACCCAACTTCATGGCTACACCTACGTGTCCCATACCTGCCTGCTTGGTACTCTGAGCGTTAACCTGGTAACCCTCTGCCGCTGCATACGACATCGGAAGCATGGAAAGACATGCTAAAGCGATAACTTTCTTCATAAAATATTCATTAATTAATACCTCTCTTATAACATCCTCTCAGATGCAAACGCCGGCAAAGATAAAGACTTTTCTTTAATATTGCACACTTTTAACAAGAATGTGCGGCACATTTCCGCATTTATTGTGCAATTTCTCCACAGAATAAATAATTCAGAAAATCTCCTTATCTTTGCAACGCAAAGGAACGTTTCCCTTGCCGTGTGCTTGCTGAACCACGTATAAAACAAGAAAAATATGAAACATCAAGATGCCGCTCTGGTATGCTTCTCCGGTGGACAAGACTCCACCACCTGCCTATTTTGGGCCAAGAAGCACTTTAAACGCGTAGAAGCCGTCTGTTTTACTTACGGCCAGAAACATTCCCTCGAAATTGATATTGCACGCAAGATTGCTGCCGATGCCGACGTGCCGTTCCAATTGCTGGACGTATCGCTAATCAGCCAACTGGCGCCTAACTCGTTGACGGACACTTCTATCGAAATGGATGAAGACAAACCGGCCGACAGTTATCCGAACACCTTCGTACCGGGAAGGAACATGGTTTTCCTGACATTCGCTGCCATCATGGCACGGAGCAAAGGGATTTTCCATCTCGTCACCGGCGTATCGGAGGCCGACTTCAGCGGATATCCCGATTGCCGCGACACCTTCGTCCGCTCGCTCAATGTGACGCTGAACCTGGCGATGGATGAACAGTTCGTCATCCATACACCTCTGATGGACCGCAATAAAAGCGAAGTATGGCAGCTCTCCGACGAACTGGGCGTATTCGACCTGGTCCGCACGCAGACACTGACCTGCTACAACGGCGTTCCAGCCGACGGTTGCGGCCATTGCCCGCCTGCAAACTGCGCCGGGAAGGATTAGAGAAATACCTTAAAAGGAAGTTAACAGCTAACAAGTAACTGCAAAAATGGATACAAGAAAGAATGAAAACGAACTGCACCTCCTGGGCGGTTCTACCGAATATAAACAGGATTATGCCCCGGAAGTGCTGGAAGCATTTACCAACAAGCATCAAGGTAATGACTACAGGGTACGTTTCAACTGCCCCGAATTCACCAGCCTCTGCCCCATCACCGGACAGCCCGATTTTGCGACTATCCATATCGACTATATACCCGATGTGAAGATGGTGGAAAGCAAGAGTCTGAAATTATACCTCTTCAGCTTCCGCAGCCACGGAGCCTTCCATGAAGACTGTGTCAACATCATCATGAAAGACCTTATCAAGCTGATGGACCCGAAATATATCGAAGTGACGGGCATCTTTACCCCTCGCGGCGGCATCAGCATCTATCCGTACTGCAACTACGGCCGTCCGGGCACCAAATACGAGCAACTGGCCGAACAACGCCTCTTCAACCATAACGCATAAAAGTATTTTCCGGTAGCAGATGCTACAACGTGGCAAATAATTATGTAGATTTGCAATCACTTAATTGTAAACCTACATAATTATTTAGACCATGAGGAATAGAAATTTCACTATCAAGGCAACACTGGCCGCTATGGCCTGCACCGCCTGCGTAAATCTGAGCGCACAACAAAAAGAGTATCCGCAACCGGAAAAGATGACTCCGGGCATGTCGGAGTACTGGACGCCTCAACCCAAGATTGTAACTCCGGGAGATATCAAAACAAATTCCGCCCCGTCGGATGCCATCGTCCTGTTTGACGGCAAAGACCTCTCCGCCTGGGAAAGCACCAACGGCCAACCGGCCCAATGGACCGTTCACGACGGCGTATTCACAGTCAATAAAAAGACCGGTGATATCCAGACCAAACAGAAGTTCAACAACTACCAGCTACATATCGAGTGGTGTGTTCCTGAGAATATCACCGGAACCAGCCAGGGACGCGGCAACAGCGGCATCTTCATGCAAGGGATGTACGAAGTTCAGATACTCGACTGCTACAACAACGAAACATACGTGAACGGCCAAACCGGCAGTATCTACAAACAGACACCGCCATTGGCAAACGCCATGCGTAAACCGGGCGAATGGAATGTATACGACATCATCTACACCGCCCCGATTTTCAAGGAAGACGGAACCTACCGCGTTCCTCCCAGCATCACCGTTATCCAGAACGGCATCGTTTTACAGAACAATACGACCATCCTCGGAACAACCGAATATATCGGCTTCCCGAAAGTCGTTCCCCACGGAGCCGGCCCGATCATCCTGCAAAGCCACGGCGATCCGAGCGAACCGATCAGCTTCCGGAATATCTGGTTGAGAGAGTTATAAGAATCAATAAGTAAAGTGTTTATATACGATGAAAACAAATAACCTATTCGGTATATGGCTGCTGTTCCTTTGTGCGACCGTCCTTTCCGGCTGCAACAACTATTTATTAAACGGCAAAGACGGAGATGAGGAAGAAGACAACGAAGAAGTATGGTATAACAATATACCGGAGGGAAACTTCTTTTCAAGAGGAAACACTTTACGATTCTATTATATAGATGAAAAGGGAAACGACCTCATCAACCCGAGCGACCTGAAAACCTTCCCTGTCTCGTGGAACGAAGAGCTGGACAATCCGCTCGAACGCACCTACGACAACATCCGCGATGTCGAAAGCAACACCATCCGCTACAACGGCAATCACAACTGGATACTTTATGATTCGGAAGAACGACTCCATTACTGCACGGTGAGCGCTTACGGAGACGAAAGACAAAGTACTTATACGTTCCCTATCTATGTAAACGGCGATACCGATAAAATGGAAATCACCTATAAATACACAGACAAGGGCGTTGTCGGAGGAAAGTACTGGGGGAAAATCGTTTCCTGGAAATACAACGGCACACATATCTATTCGGATGATGAGTACGACAAGAAGATATTCATCCGGAAGTCCGGTGGCAAAACAACCGTTTCTCTCGAGCGATAAGAAATCGGAGATTTCAGTCACACGATAGCACGCAGATTGAGCAGATAGCCGCAGATAATATATTTTTAAATAATATAAATCTGTGGTCATCTGCTCAATCTGCGTCATCTGTGTGCCATCTACAAACTTTATATACCATTGTTATTAACAACAGCCCTTTCCTGTTTATCGGTGAAATTCCCGTATTCGTCTATGAACCACTGCCCTATTTCTATTCTGATTGTATAGTTTTTTAATGTAAAGTAGTTTTGCTTCCGTAACAAGGTAAAAAGAATGTTTAGGTCGCAAAACGAAAGCATTATGAAACAAGTATCTCTAATAATCCTCTCTTGTCTGCTTCTCCTGCCTGCCGGGATGAAAGCAGAAGACGACATGCCGAAGCAATGGACGCTTCGTAATTGTATCGATTATGCACTGGAGCATAATATCACTATTCGTCGAAACCGCATCAACGTCGAAAGCACCCAGGAAGATGTGAAGACGGCAAAAGCGGATTTCCTCCCTTCCCTGAGCGGTAATATCAGCCAGCGTATCGTGAACCGTCCGAACAGCGCGAGCGGCACCATCATCAGCGGCGACAACATCACCACCAGCGAAAGCAAAACCTCGTACAACGGAAGCTACGGCATCGATGCAAACTGGACCGTGTACAACGGAAGCAAACGGGTGAACACGCTCAAACAACAGCAACTGAACAGCCGCGTGGCCGAACTCACCGTCGACGAGAGCGAAAACTCCATCGAGGAAAACATCACCCAGCTCTACGTGCAGATACTTTATTCCGCCGAAGCCGTGAAGGTGAACGAATCGACACTGGAAGTCAGCCGGAAAGAGTTTGAACGCGGACAGGAACTGTTCAACGCCGGAAGCATCGCCTCCAGCGACCTCGCCCAACTGGAAGCACAGGTCAGCAACGACAACTACCAGCTGGTCACTTCGCAAACGACCCTGCAAAACTACAAGCTGCAACTCAAGCAACTCCTGGAACTCGACGGCGACTTCGAAATGGACCTTTTCCTGCCGCCACTCGACGACAGCAGCGTGCTGATACCGCTCCCTACCAAGGATGACGTTTATCAGACCGCCCTCAACCTGCGTCCCGAAATCGAATCGAGCAAGCTAAACATAGAGGCCTCCGACATGAACATCAAGATTTCCCGCGCCGGATACATTCCGAGCCTGAGCCTCAGCGCCGGCATCGGAACGACCAATGCCAACGGCAACGACTTCAGCTTCAGCGAACAGGTGAAACAGAACTGGAACAACTCGATAGGGCTGACCCTGAGCATCCCCATCTTTGACAAGCGGCAGACCAAAAGTGCTGTCAATAAAGCCAAACTGCAACGTCAGACCAGCGAACTGGACCTGATGGACAACCAGAAAACGCTTTACAAAACCATCGAAAGCCTCTGGCTCAGTGCCAACAGCGCACAGCAGCAATACGTAGCCGCCACCCAGAAACTGAAAAGCACACAGGCCAGCTACGCCCTTGTCAGCGAACAGTTCAACCTGGGCATGAAGAACACCGTGGAACTGCTCACGGAAAAGAACAACCTGCTAAGCGCACAACAGGAAACGCTCCAGGCCAAATACACAGCGATCCTGAATGCAAGCCTGCTGCGATTCTACCAGGGAGAAGAAATCGACCTGCTCTAAATTTCCAGTAAAGAAAAAATAAAACAGATAAAGATATGAACAAGAAACTTATTATCGGTATAGCAGGCGTGCTGGTCGTAGCCGGAGGAATCTGGTTCTTCACAGGTAAAACGTCGAAAGGCGGCATCCGGCTCGAGACAGCCAAAGTAGGCCGCAGCTCCATCTCAAACACAGTAACGGCAACCGGGACAGTCGAACCGGTGACCGAGGTCGAAGTCGGTACACAGGTATCCGGCATCATCGACAAGCTCTATGCCGACTACAACGACGTTGTGAAAGCCGGCCAGTTAATCGCAGAAATGGATAAAGTCAACCTGAAAGCCGAACTCGCTTCCGCCCAGGCCCAGCTGGCTAGCAGCAAAACCGAATACGAATACCAGCAAAAGAACTATGCCCGCAGCAAAGTCCTTTTCGACAAGAAGCTAATCAGCGACGCCGATTACGAAACGGCCACCTACAATTACGAGAAGGCCAAAGCCGCTTACGAGCAGAGCCAGGCCTCGATGGTGAAGGTAAACCGCAACCTGGAATACGCGACCATCACCAGCCCGATAGACGGTGTCGTTATCAACCGCGCCGTTGAAGAAGGGCAGACCGTTGCCGCCGGCTTCGAAACCCCGACCCTGTTCACCATCGCCGCCGACCTGACGAAGATGCAGGTAATCGCCGATGTAGATGAAGCCGATATAGGCAACGTAGAAAACGGACAGCGCGTCAGCTTCACCGTCGACGCTTATCCGAACGACGTGTTCGAAGGAACCGTCTGGCAGATTCGCCTGGGCGACAGTAGCAGTAGCAGCAGTTCGTCGACCTCCACTTCAACCGTTGTCACTTACGAGGTAGTCATCACAGCCGACAACCCCGACTTGAAGCTGAAACCACGTCTGACAGCCAACGTCACCATCTATACGCTTGAACGCGAAAACGTGTTGACAGTGCCGACCAAATCATTGCGTTTCGTCCCTGAAGAAGAGTTATTGCCGGGCACCGGCTACACCACCGAAAACAGTGCACAGGAAGCTCCCGCCGGCAAACGCATCATCTGGGTAAAACAAGGCCAGCAGCTCACTCCGAGAGCCATCACCGTCGGTTCTACCAGCGGCAATATGATTGAAGTGACCGAAGGACTGACCGAAGGCGAAGAAATAGCCGTAGACCTGACCTCCGACGCTCCCGCCCCAATGGCCGAAGCAGCCGAAAAGAGCCCGTTCATGCCGGGACCTCCGGGAGGAAACAAGAAGAAGTGATATTGTAAACTGTAACACACCCCCTGCCCCCCTCTCAAGAGGGGAAAGGAAACTCCCGACACTACCTGTTATCTACCTACAAGTAGTAACTCTTCCCCTCTCGAGAGGGGGCAGGGGGTGTGTCAGAATTAAACAACAGAACGAACAATGAAAGAGATTATTAAACTAGATAATATCAAGCGTGACTTCCATGTCGGTGACGAAACCGTTCACGCCCTGAGGGGTGTCAGCTTCACTATACATGAAGGCGAATTCGTGACCATCATGGGAACCTCCGGCTCGGGAAAAAGTACGCTACTGAACACGTTAGGATGCCTCGACACACCGACCAGCGGCGAATACTATCTCGACGGCGTCTCAGTCCGCACCATGGGGAAAAACGCCCGTGCCACGCTGCGTAACCGCAAGATCGGATTCGTATTTCAGAGTTACAACCTGCTGCCCAAAACGACAGCCGTTGAAAACGTGGAACTCCCCCTGATGTACAATCCCTCTTTCAGTGCCGCCGCCCGCCACGAGAAAGCCGTAGAGGCACTGGTGGCCGTAGGGCTGGGCGACCGCCTGATGCACAAGAGTAACCAGATGTCCGGCGGACAGATGCAGCGCGTCGCCATCGCCCGTGCCCTGGTGAACGACCCGGCAGTCATCCTCGCCGACGAAGCGACGGGAAATCTGGACACACGCACCTCGTTCGAGATACTGGTACTTTTCCAGAAGCTCCATGCCGAAGGACGTACCATCATCTTCGTAACACACAATCCGGAGATCGCCCAATACAGCAGCCGTAACATCACCCTGCGCGACGGGCATGTCACTGCGGATACAGTGAACAACAACATACAAAATGCGGCAGAGGCATTAGCCAAATTGCCGAAAAATGACGATTGATTATGAACGGAACAAACCTCATAAAAATAGCCCTCCGTGCCCTTGCCAACAACAAGTTGCGCGGATTCCTGACGATGCTCGGCATCATCATCGGCGTAGCCTCCGTAATTACGATGCTGGCCATCGGGCAAGGTTCCAAACGGAGCATACAGGCCCAAATCAGCGAGATGGGTTCCAATATGATTATGATACATCCTGGCGCAGACGTCCGCGGCGGTGTCCGTCAGGATGCCTCCGCCATGGAGACGCTGAAGCTGGAAGACTACCAGAATATCGTCGACGAGACCCGCTATGTCTCTGCCGTTTCACCGTCGGTCAACAGCAGCGGACAAGCCATCTACGGCGCCAACAACGCCCCGACCACCGTCTACGGTATCAGCCCGGACTATCTGGAAATCCGCCGTTACAAGGTAGGCGACGGTGACATGTTCACCGAACAGGACATCCAGACCGCCGCCAAAGTCTGCGTAGTCGGCAAGACGGTCGTCGACAACCTTTTCACGGGTGGCGAGAATCCCGTGGGAAAAGTCATTCGTTTTCAAAAACTGCCTTTCCGCATCGTTGGTGTGCTGGAGAGCAAAGGATACAACAGCATGGGAATGGACCAGGACGACCTAATCTTAGCTCCATACACAACTATTCAGAAAAAGGTCCTGGCCATCACCCATCTGCAAGGCATCACCTGTTCGGCCCTCAAAGAGGAATATACCGACCAGGCCATCGACGAGATAACTGAAATACTGCGCCGCAACCATAAGTTGAAGGAAAGTGACGATGATGATTTTACCATCCGTAGTCAGCAGGAGTTGAGCACGATGTTGACAAGCACTACGGACATGATGACCGTGCTGTTGGCGGCTGTGGCCGGTATTTCGCTACTCGTTGGAGGTATCGGGATTATGAATATCATGTACGTCAGCGTCACGGAGCGTACCCGCGAAATCGGTCTGCGTATGAGTATCGGCGCCAAGGGCATCGACATTCTGGCACAGTTTCTGATTGAATCCATCCTGATCAGTGTGACCGGCGGATTAATCGGCGTGGTGCTCGGTGTAGGCGCGGCCCTGGTGGTGAACGCGGTGGCACACTTCCCGATTTACATACAACCGTGGAGCGTAGTGCTTTCGTTCGCCGTCTGTACCGTCACCGGTGTCTTCTTCGGATGGTATCCGGCCAAGAAAGCGGCCCAGCTCGACCCGATCGAGGCGATTCGTTACGAATAAATTAATATCTTTGTAGCAGATGAAAACAGAAGGAACAACACAGACACACATCTCTCCCCCTTTCAAAGGGATGGGCGGCATTATCCATATTGCCGCCTGGGGAATCCTGTTCGGACTGCCTTTTTTCTTTACAGGCAGGGAGTCGCAGGTATTGACCGTCACAAGTTATTTACGTTCCGTCATCGTCCCGTTATCGTTCATGATGGTTTTCTACGTGAATTATTTCCTGCTGGTCAACCGCTATCTGTTTTCACGTCACGGATGGAAATTTTTCCTGAGCAACGTGGCCCTGATTGCCGCGGCAATCATCCTGGTGCACCTGCTGATGCAATTATTGCCGCCGCCGGAGATTCCTCATCCGCATCGTTCGGAGAGGGAGCTGAAAGATATCATCGGCTTCTTTACGGTCAATGCCATGCTTTATGCGTTGGTGGCCGGCCTGAGTGTCGCCATCAAGATGACCAGCGGCTGGTACCAGATAGAATCCATGCGTCGCGAACTGGAGAAGAGCCGTGCCGAAGCCGAATTGCAGAACCTGAAAAGCCAGTTGAACCCGCATTTTCTGTTCAATACGCTCAACAACATTTACAGCCTGATCGCTTTCAGTCCCGAACGGGCACAGGAAGCCGTCCACGACTTGAGCCGCCTGCTGCGTTACGTACTCTACGACAGCAGCCAGCCGCAGGTGTTACTGGAAAAAGAGCTGGATTTCATCCGTAATTATGTGGAACTGATGCGTATCCGCCTGCCGGAACATGTGGAACTGAAAACGGAAATAGCTGCCACCAAGCCCGACGCGCTGATCGCTCCCCTGCTGTTTATCTCGCTTATCGAGAATGCCTTCAAACACGGAGTCAGCAACAGCAAGCCATCGTTCATCGACCTGGATATCCACCAGAAAGGCGACAGGATTGTCTGCCACCTGAAAAACAGCTATTTCCCGAAAGATGCGGAACAGGACAAGAGCGGCTCGGGAATCGGAATCAAGAACCTGCGGAAACGCCTGGAACTGATCTATCCGAACCGGCATATCTTCTCATACGGTGTAGAGGGTGACAACTACTACAGCATGTTGGAGCTGCAAATAAGCGGCGAAGAACCGAAAAGTGAAAAATGAAATTAGGCTATGATTCTGAAGTGTGCAATCATCGACGACGAACCGCTGGCTATCAGCCTGCTGGAAAGTTATGTAAACAAGACGCCTTTCCTGGAACTGGCGGGAAAATACAATAGCGCCGTCAACGCGCTTCCCGCCCTCAGCAAAGAGCCGGTCGACCTGCTTTTCCTCGATATCCAGATGCCGGAGCTCAACGGAATGGAGTTTTCCCGCATCCTGAAGACCGACACGCGCATCATCTTTACGACCGCTTTCAGCCAGTATGCGCTCGACAGCTATAAGGTCAACTCACTCGATTATCTGCTGAAACCGATTAGCTACGCCGACTTCCTGAAATCGGCCAATAAGGCGCTGCAATGGTACGAACTGCTACGCGAAGGCTCCGGCAAGAGCACACCTCAAACGCCGGCGCTCCCCATACCCCCTTCCGTCGAAAGCATTTTCATCAAGACGGAATATAAACTGGTACAGGTCGAACTCCGTAAAATACTCTATATCGAAGGTCTGAAAGATTATGTCAAGATATTCGTTGAAGGCGAAGCCCACCCCATCCTTTCGCTGATGAGTATGAAAAGCCTGGAAGACATGTTGCCGGCGAACCGCTTCATCCGCGTGCACCGCTCCTTTATCGTCCAGCCGGAAAAGATCAAAGTAATCGAACGCAACCGGATTGTGTTCGGCAAAGAATACATCCCCATCTCCGACAACTACAAACAGAAGTTCATGGAGTTTCTGGCACAGAGGGCACTGCTGCCTTAGAAAAGTTGCAGTAGCAACTTTTCCAACCCTCTCGTCATCTCGCTCATGCTACAGGCATAGTTATTGGAGAAAACGGCAACGGCATACCGCTTGCCGTCTTTTGTTATATAGCCGGCATAACTTCGCACACCGGTGATTCCGCCACTTTTCAGACGAGCCTTCCCCTGCAAACCGGAACCTTTCAGGAAATTTCGCACCGAACCTTCGATACCGGCCTGCGGCAAGGATTCGATAAAGGCTTCGGCATAATCGGACTTCGTCGCCATATAAACCAGCAAATCGGCTATAAACTCCGCAGAAACCTTATCCGCAGGAGCCAACCCGCTGCCATCGTGCATCCGCAAAGGGAAAACATCCAGCCCCTTCCTGTCCCAATGGGCGGCAACCCCCCGGACACCCCGGCCGAAAGAAGAAATAACCTCGTTCTTCCGCGGAGTATATTGCAGACCGACCGTCTTGACCAACGCATCGGCAAACAAATTATGGCTCACATGGTTCGTCACCCCCACAATCTCCTTCAACGTTGGGGAATAGGTGGTCACAATCGTTTTCCTCTCCACCGTCTTCCATCGCCCCGCTTCCGATTCAATCCGGTAACAGGTCGGCTCCTTCCCCACCGCAATGCCTTCGCGTTCCAGGCATCCGGTCAGATACTCCGCCAGAAACAATGCCGGATCAGGAATATCTCCTTTCAACACATAGCGTTCGCGATTGGCAGGAACGACACCGTATAAATAACGTTCGCCGGCAAGCGGAGCACCGATAATATAGGCACTGTCCGACGAGACAGGCGCCGCTTTCAGGTAATTGGTGAAACGGACACCCGGCAGTTCCGGTTCAGTGCCGGTCACCACCGGACGGTTGCCAGCAGCGCCCGACTTCAGATACAATTTATACATATTATCGAACACGGAAACCCCGTAGCTGCCCGGCGCATAATAATTTCCCATATCTTCCCGCAGCCATTTGATGGAAGCACCTTCCGTGTCAAAGATTCGCTCGTCCGACACCACCGCCCCGGCAATCTTCCGAATACCGGCCTTCTTCAAAGCTGCAATCCATTCCGGTACGAATTTATTTTTCGCAGGCGTATACGCATTCCTGTCCGGAGCGAAATGAGCCGAACCCAGCGACGGGTCGCCACTGCCTTTGATATACAGGTTACCGTTCAGCACACCCTCTTTTATAGAACCGTCATACTCCAGCGAAGTCGGAAAACGGTAATCGTCCCCCAAAATCTCCAGAGCCGTAGCCGTAGCGACGGTTTTCAACACGGAAGCAGGCGAAACCTCCCGGTCCCCATCATAATTATAGACGGTTTTCCCATCCTGAAGGTCCTTCACCACGATGGAGAAAGTAGCCCCTTTCATATAAGGAGCATTCAGTAACTGTTTGACAGGCTGCGGAGTTTGTGCCTGTGGCTGTAAAAAACAGCCGAGCAGCAGGGCGGCACATAATATTTTCTTTATCATCTTATTATACTATTCTACTTTATTCTATCTTTGTTCAGCAAAGATAAAAATTATAATATGAACTCATTGTTTGAAAGACCTTTTACGTTCGACCGGGTGACACGTATCGTATTCAGCATCGTCATCATCGGCGTATTGCTTTACCTGATTACCGTATTGCGTAACGCCTTGCTCCCCTTCCTGATTGCCTGGCTGCTCGCCTATATGATGCAACCTTTCGTCAAGTTCTTCCAGTATAAGCTGAAGCTGAAAAGCCGTATCCTGGCCATCGTCGCAGTCATCATCTCCGCATCGCTGATTATCGGGATTGCCGCCGCACTGGTCGTTCCGTCTGTCGCCCAGGAAGCCGAGCGGACCCTGAACCTGATGCGCACGCATAATCCGGGAGAAGGTCATGTTCCGCTTATACCAGCTTCATGGATCGAATATCTCGAAAACAATGTAGACATAAACCAGCTGATGGAACTCCTCAGCCGGGAGAACATACAGAATGCAATCAAGCAACTCGCCCGAAGGTCTGGAACATCCTGTCGAACACATTCTCCATCCTTTTCAGCATAACGATTATATTCGTGATTCTGTTATATTTCATTTTCATCCTGCTCGACTACGAAAAGATAGCCAACGGCTGGATAAACCTGATTCCGGCACGCATCCGTCCTTTCGCCAAAGGGCTGGCCGACGATGTGGAGCAGAGCATGAACCGCTATTTCCGCGGGCAGTCATTGATTGCGCTATGCGTCGGAGTTTTACTTTCGATAGGCTTCAAAATCGTCGGTTTCCCGCTGGCCGTGACGCTCGGGTTATTTATCGGCGTGCTGAACCTGATTCCGTACCTGCAAGCGATCGGCCTTATCCCGATGGTCATCCTCAGCCTGCTAAAGTCGGCAGAGACCGGACAGAATTTCTGGATTATCTTCGGTTCGGGATTATTAATACTCGGAATCGTACAATGTATCCAGGATTTATACCTTACACCACGTATCATGGGAAAAGCAATGGGACTGAATCCGGCCATCATCCTTCTTTCGCTCTCCATCTGGGGAACTTTGTTAGGTTTTATCGGCTTAATCATCGCATTACCGCTCACAACGCTCTGTCTGTCTTATTATAAGCGTTTTATCTTGCTGGAAGAGGACATTATCGCTCCTCCCCCGGCTGATATTCAACCGGAGAAAAAGAAAGAAAAGTAATTTTTTTCAAAAAAAATTACTCCAGCTATTGCAAATTCAAAAATAAACCCTACCTTTGCACCCGCAATACAGAAGTAAAGCACACCGCAATACAGAGTATGCACAGGATGATTCGCTAGCTCAGCAGGTAGAGCACATCCCTTTTAAGGATGGGGTCCTGGGTTCGAACCCCAGGCGGATCACCAAGAAACAAAAGAAAATCAAGCAAATCCCTGATAATTAGATATTATCAGGGATTTCTTTTTTCTCCCAAATAGTAAAAGGGGTACTTTAAAGCATATTCTCGGTGGATAAATCGTGGGACTAAAATCAAACCTATGGATAGTATCAGCATCAAGCCCCATTTCACTATATACTTGAATTATTTCTTTTAAATATCCAGCTTCATTTGCTCTTGCCCTGCAAACTATTTCATAAGCCACATCCTTATGGTGACGATATAATTCATCTAATGCAAATGCTTCATGCTCCAAGAGTAGAAATAGGTACAACCAACACGTTATCTTTTCTTCTATATGCGAATGTTCCAGTGGCCGTAAGTACCATGAGAAAAGAAGGATGCTTCATACGATTAACATCTATTTTAGACGCTAGTCGCAACAAACTATTTGCGCCATCTTCTATGAGTTTCTCTCCTCCTAATTTTATTTCAATCAATGCATAATCTCCATTTGGTAAATGAACAACAGCATCACATTCCAGTCCATTCTTGTCCCGGTAATGATATACATCACCCGCCAATGATTGGGCATAAACCCTTAAATCACGAACACATAATGTTTCAAATAATAAACCGAATGCTTTGAGATCGTTCATTAAATCTCCAGGACCTATTCCCATTGCGGCTGTTGCTATTGATGGATCAACAAAATATCTGGTATCCGCAGTACGTATAGCTGTTTTAGATTTCAAATTTGGATTCCATGCAGGCATATCCTCTACTACAAACATTGAACGTAATGCATCAAGATAGTTCCTAACCGTTTTATCTTCCACAACATTGGGATCGCCACCGTTCATGTCTTCAACAATTTGCCTGATGGATGTTTGTGTACCTTGAAATCTTGCATATGAACGCATAAGTCGTTTTGCTCTTTCAACACTTCGATCCACCCCATCCACTTGACGAATGTCCACATTCACTACGGCATCATAATAATCTTTAGCAGGGTTCAATGCGACATCTTCAGGTAATTCTGAAACTACCGGCCAACCACCACGGCAAATTAAAAACGCGATTCTTTGTAAATCAGATTTTGCCTCACATCCAATAGACATTCTGGGATTACTGAATAATTTTGACAAACTAATATCCCCAGTAGAATCTCCAGATTCAAATAATGCCATCGGACGCATCCGTAACCAAGCAAAACGCCCGGTTCCTGAATGACTTATTTTTTCTCTATTTGCAGGTTTGGCTGAACCTGTCAATATAAACTGACCCATTCCATTTCTATGATCCACTGTATAACGTATAGCATCCCATATTATAGGTGCAAGTTGCCATTCATCAATCAAACGAGGTGTTTCTCCATTAAGTATTATATCAGGATTATCCTCTGCAAATATCATGTATTGTGAACGCCTGCGAGGGTCATCCATAAAAACAGCACTATTGCTATGGTGCTCCGCAGTTGTGGACTTACCACACCATTTTGCGCCCTCCAAAACAATTGCACCTATACTTTTTAATCGTGTGGAGAGTTCTATATCTATAATACGTGGACGATATTTATTAGCCATAAATAGTTGAATTTATGATGCAAAGATAACTCAATTTGCCAGGATTACCAAATATGGCGATCTGAAATTGCTCAAATCGGCGCATTTCAACTACCCAATTTGGCGGTTTTACACTACCCAATTTGGCCACATTGGATAACCAAAATCACCCCGCTTTCAACACCTCCCGACCCGCCTCTATCGCTTTATCAAAAAATCTTTTCAACAAAATCCCCATCGCCTGCTGCTTAACCATCGCCAGCCGCATCTCTTCGTCTATCACCATATTCCCGGCAGGCCGGTAACCGGCCGCTTGCCGCATGGCAGTCCGTTTCGCCTCCGGACTGTCGCGGATAATTCCCCGTGTTTGCAGGGAGAGATACACCCGCGCCGGATAAAGCCGCTCGATCGGACAACCCGCCCGGTATTGCTCAAACACCCGGCGCAAGAATGCCCGTTCGCGCTCCTCTTTGTAAGCCTCGGAGACGGGCGGAAGGGCGGACAGCGATTTCGCTTGCTCGCGCTCCACAACAGCCCGGTATCGCAAATCGCTGGTTTGATAACATTTCAGCCAGCGCGTAATCGTGCGCAGGTTCAAACCCATGAAATCCCCGTATTCACCTTTGGCCCCCAATTCAAAACAAAGGGCGACCTCCTGCAAGGTCAGGCTCGGATATGACTCCTGAAGGTCGGCTGCCAGTTTAGCAATCAAAATACCCAGATCACGGTCGTTAGGAGGCGAAAAACCCAGCAAGACATAGGTCTGGAATAATATTTGATTTACCGCCGGAAGAATTTCCTCCGGCCGGTACGTCATCAGGCGGCGGTCGGCAATGGCATGTTGCAGTCTGATTTCCAAACTCATACAGCTTGCGAATTATAGATTTTCATGGCTATTTCCGTTGCACGTTTCCCTGTTTCCATCAATTCCTCTACTTTCGAAGAGCGTTCCGGCCGGCCGGATGAATAGATCACTTTGGGAATATGCTGCTGCACGCCGCCGGAAAGCTCCTCAGTTTTCAGATTGAAATTGTGGTATCGCCACCAGCCGATGAAACTCTGGCTGTAATCTTTTTTCGTCCGGATCGTATCCAGGCTGAATTTCAGGCGCAGGAAATCATCGAATACGGTCATGGCTTCCCGCGCATATTGCAGGACGGCTATGCCTTTTCCGGAATAACGCACGATGGTTGCTTGCCAGTCTTCATCTGCCAGCAAAGCATCTTTCCATTGCTCACGCTCTTCATCCAAATTCTGCGGTTCTTCTTTCGGCTCCTCGCGCGCGTGTTGTTGCTGTTGTTGTAAGTTTACTTTACTTTCATTTACTTTACTTTGTGTACTTAAACCCTGTTTTGAGGGAGTTTCCGACACGGAAACCGGGGTTTCGGGAGCGGAAACAAAACCACATTTGTACTCAACAACTTGATTGTCAGCGCGTTTCTTGGTTGCTAAAGAAAAACGTTCCTGAATGCTTTTAGAGGTCAAAATTCGGTTTTCCATAAAGAGTTCGTTATTGAACAAGCCTATTTTAACACACGCCAGAAGAATTTCCAACACCTTATTTTCAGCGATACCTAATTTCTCGCCCTGGTCGAACAGATAATCGTCGGTCGCTTCTATGTAATAACCGTTCGAATAGATATCACACAAAAGAGAAATATAAAGTAAAAAAGCATCTGCGCCAAATTGTCTTTTAATTCGCCGCACTTTGATATCATTAAGAATGGTTGTGTCCAAAGGGAAATAATCTAATCCTTTTCTTGATGGCCTTGGCATAATTTATTTTGATTGATAGCTCTTATCATTAATCGTAACGTTTTCAGCATCAGCAGTTCTCCCGGCAGCACGCGTATCACGCACCAGCCTGAGACTGCCGCCTCATTATATTTCTCCATATCACGCAGGTAGCCTTCGGGGCGGATATGGCGGCCACCGTTGAAGGCGCCGCCCTCCACCTCGATAGCTACGCGGCGGGAAGGGATGGCGAAGTCGAACCGCCAGTCCCGCCCGGGATGGAAACGGTATTCCGCCACCACCTCCTCGCCCGTATGCTTCAGGATCAACGCGCTAAGCGGCGAATAACCCGGTGTCGTCATAGAGAAAGTTTTCGGCCTCTTTCGAGGTGTTGCATTGTTCGACCAGGCAGGTGTTGTGTCGGTTGTCGAACGCCATCCATTTTTTCAGAAACGGGTCGTAAAAATACCCGTATTCCTCGCCACACGAATAGGTGTAACCGCGCGAACCTTTTTCGCCCGTAATCAGGCGCATCAGGCAGGCTGCCGCCTGGTCTCCCAGGAGGCAACCGATGGTAAGAGTATGCTTTTTCATCAAGCAGCAGTTTGAAGGGTTTGTAAATCATCGTTGTCAAGTCGGATGAAGACATCATGCTCCAGACGCTTGCCGGTTTCGATATAAGCCAGCGCTTCACGTTCGCAGCTTGATAGGTCTTCGAGCAGCAGGTCGATGGAAGCATATTCGTCGCGGCCGATATGAAAGCGCGATACCACATTTCCGCAAAACTCTTCGGAGGTTCCCACACGGGCATAGATGGTCAGCAATTGCGCATCACCGCAGTTCTGACGTTGATAACCGGTGATCTGGAAATTGTCATCCACCGCCACCAATCCGGTAAAATTGACTACATGATACGCCATGCGCTGCAACGCTTCAGAGAGACTGGGATGCACCGGAGCCTTGTTTTCATACGTAATCACATGGTTGTCGCCTGTACTTTCGTCTAACACTTCATAGCGGGCTTTGAAAAAACTGTCTTTGACAGAGATGAAGGAAAAAGTCTTTTCTGTTTTGTTCATTACTTTATTAAAATGGTATCGTTTAGATTCATTTCTAAATTCACGCTGCCCGCACCCCTTTCGGTTCCTCGCGGTATTCCACGTAAACACTTTTCACTCTCACCCCTTTGCGCGCCTGTTTTTTGGCATACGACAGCATCGGGCGGAAGATACGTTCCAGATCATCATCCGAGAGGTTGCGACCAAGTTCCTGCCACCAGAAACGCAACAGGTCGATATAACCTTCGGGATCGGTCACGACAGGGATAAGATCGGTAGCCACCGCAGTCAATTGAAGGGCAGCCTGCCCAGCCAGCAGTCGCGAATCGGCCTTCTGCAAGGCTTGCGACTTTTGTTCATCGGAGAGGTCATCACGCCCGGCAATACGCTTTTCGGTGCGGTTACGGTTCTTTTGCAATTGCAGGGCACGGTTTTCTGCTTCGTTCATCTGCTTCTTCATATAAGCAAACAGGATACAGGAGGCTTCGTAGGCAGGACTGCCTTTTTCTGCCGGATCGATACTTTTTTCAAAAGCGACAAATTGCTTCTGCCACTTGACCAGCTCGGTCGTGAAAGGTTTACGGATACAGTTCATTCGCCCGACTTCGCATGTACATTCGGCAATGTAGGCTCTGATTTCGCCCGCAAAGAATTCGTTCATTCCTTCGCGTCCGATCTGTTCCAACAGCCCGCGCCCTTTTCCGGCATACAAGACACTGCTTTCCGCATTCATTTGGAGAGTCGATACGCAATTTTCCATAGGTAGGCCGGCTTTTAAAACGCCTTTTTCACTTTTAGTCATTGTTTACTTTAAAATTAAAATAATTAAATTACAATAGTTAAGATTTAACCAGGTGTTGATTGATTAAACCGATGCAAAAGTAAGGGTTTAAATTTACATGAGCAAGTAATAATCAATATTTGTATGCGATTTTATGAAAATACTTTTATTCGTCACCAATTCATTAATATTAACTATTATATCCGTACTAAATACATATATTTTTACTAAATTCCAACGGCGAAAAATAGGCCATCGCCAAAATACTTATTGTAAATTTCCCCATTCCGGCGAAAGCTGTTGTTTTTTATAGGAAAACGCCCTTCCGGGAGAAAAAATAATTTCTTTCGGAAGAAAATCAAATTTCATCCGGGAGAAATCGAAAACGGACTCGGATGTGGTGAAACAGGGAAGGGAAGATAATGTAAAATTCGAGACTGGCTTTCAGAAATAAGGTGTCAGATTGAAAAAAGTCTAGATAAACAAGGTTTGTTTATAAATAAAGGTTATATTTGCAACATCGTATGAAGGTCAGTCACAGCGGTGACGGATTTACGATGATATAAATTATAAGTTAAGCATTTTAAGATATTATTCTGGAAACACAAAATTTCCCGTTTTTAGATTTCCATCAAGAATAATAGCAACAAAATGCCCATGCTAGTTGTATATACTTATGTGTATAAATATTGGCGTGGGCTGTTGTCTATTATTTGGATGGAGAGGTAAGGGAAATACCTGTGTTTCCAGTAATAGTGGCAGTCACACGCCTTTTTTGTACCCAAAAACTGCCGCATTTAAATCTTATAAGTGTCACAAGCAGCTTTCTTTTCTTACACAAAAGATCATTGTTTTTGACTTTATCGAACTCACTATACTTAAAAGAGGGGTATAAATTTCAGGTGATAGCCTGATTAATTTAATATCGGTTAAGTAAGAACTGCCCGTCCGTGAGGATAGGCAGTTCATTTTAAAATAATAACGTTATGACACAACACAGTAAAAACGAAACATCGGAAGACGAGTTGCAAGCACAACTCTCCGCGCAGACAGAGTTAGTAAATCAGTTGACCGTAAAAAATATGGCCCTGGAGTATGATAACAATCGGTTACGGTCGTTACTTTATGAGTCATGGCGTAACAAAGGCAATATTCCTCCGGAAGAAGTCGACAGGTATGAACTTACCCCGATGCTTCTGGAAAACATGATGAAAATACTCCTGCAACCCGTGTACAAGTTTGATTTTAACAACCGTGTCCTGTTCGGTTTATGTGCCGTAGATATACGTACGCTCAAAGACCTGTTGGTTGAAATCAAAGTATTCAAGATGTATCATTTAAGATGCTTCAGAGGTTTCGGAACAAAATCATTCGAAAACGTCTACGACGTCCTCCATCAAAACGACATCCTCGACGAAAACAACGATAGTTATTTGTTCGAATTTATCTAAAAAAACGACTTATCTGCATCTATCTGCACACAACTCAACTCCGCCTATCCGACCGGTCGTAACTTTGCATTGTCAATCAGACGAAACAACAAAGTATCAACCTTAAAAACAATTAATTAAACGATGGCCCAGGGCTACAAATTAGTAACAAGAAAAGTGACCGACCTGAAAGGCGGTGCAGCACAGGAAAAAATTTATGCGATACCGGACTACAACGGGCATACCGACATGGATACATTGTGTGTCATGATCGGAGCGCGATCTACCGTTTCCAGCGCCGACGTAAAAGCGGTATTGGATAACCTTAATTTCATCCTCGACATGGAGCTGCGTGCAGGACGTATCGTCCAGTTAGGTGAGTTCGGTAATTTCCGCCTCTCGTTGTCCAGCAACGGCGCAAGCGACAAGAAGTCGTTCTCCCAGGCAGACGTGAAAGGGGCACGTGTGATCTTCACACCCGGCGCCTCCCTGCGTAATACCAAAAAGCTGGTCGCCTTCACCTCTACCGAAAAGAAAGAAGACGAAGGCAGCGGCTCCGAAGGGGGCGGCGGAGGCAGCGACAGACCGGAAATCGAGTAACCCGGCTAATTGAAAAATTTTCATTATCTTTGTTATCACGATGAAACCAACAACGCTTTCTATTAAAGAACTGAGTGCGATGTATTTTCCGCACAGCAGCATCCGCAGCGCCGGCGTACAACTGAAACGCTGGCTCGTGTATAACAAACCGCTCATGCAGGCCCTCACAGATGCGGGCTATTACAACGGACAAAAGATTTTAACTCCTAAACAGGTGACGCTCGTCTTTGATTTTCTGGGCGAACCCTGACTTTCCCGAGTGAAGAAACAAAGTGTACAATTATGGATTGCCGTGCTGCTGACCGCAGCCGGCATCCTCCTTTTATTTTTCGGCTTCTGGACGGCTCCGCTGGGAGAGATTCATAACAGTGTGCTGGTGGCCTTCGGTGAGACTGCAACGTTTGCCGGAGCGCTGTTCGGAGTCGATTATAAATACAAACAAAATCAATGAACCTTAGTAGAAATTTCACCTTCGAAGAACTCACATACAGCCGGATTGCCGTCGAAAACGGTCTTGAAAACGTACCGAACCCACAAGCGCTTCAAGCGTTGAAAAACCTTGTAGCCGACCTGCTCCAACCGCTTCGCAACCGCTACGGCAGTGCAATCGCCATCACAAGCGGCTACCGCAACGAAACGGTCAACCTGCTGGCCGGCGGCGTTAAAAACTCACAACACACGAAAGGCGAAGCGGCCGACTGCTACATCGCCGAAGGGCCGGAAAAGCTGCTGGAAGTACTGAAAGAATCCGGCATGCCTTTCGACCAGGCAATCCTCTACCGCCGCAAAAAGTTCCTCCATCTGTCTTATCGCGAAGGGTTTAACCGCCGGCAGGTACTTTACGGATAAATAAGAGACAACTGCAAAACACACCCTATAAATTCATACCATTAAAAATCTCCATGAAATTCAGCCTATTCATTCTCATCATCTTATTTTTCGCAAATTGTTCGAGCCGCAAGCACACCGCTTCCTTTTGCCAGCAGACCGACAGCCTGCTGCAAACCAGCCGCCTGACAGTTCAAACGGCCCGAATCCCCGAAAGCCGTGCCGACCTTTCCATTCCGGTCGCAACCCTCAAAGAGTTGCCTGCCGGCGCCGCCTTTATCCAAAAAAGCGGACAGGCAACAGCTGAAATCCGTTTCCTACATGACACGTTATTTGTCGCTGCCACCTGCGATAGCCTGCAAACGCTCGTCTGGCAATATGAGGAACAATTGGAGAGGCAGTCAAAACAAACAAAAGAGATCAGAAAAGAGACAGAAAGGAAATCCGGTTTGCCCCAAATCACGATTTTATTGACTTTCTTCCTAATCGCACTAATCATACTCTACAAATTTTCTCCCCACAAATCTGTCTGACCAGTCATATCAGAGGTCATACTCGCCTTCACCGAACAGCAAAAACGGACGGAGATACGAAAAAAAGTCCCTTCAGAACGATTGTTTATTAAAATAATCTTTACCTTTGTCACATCGTCTGTTATTGGACGACAACCAAAATTCATTAGTTATGGGGAAATTTATAAATCCCTTTACCGACTTCGGTTTTCACCGTATCTTCGGTTGAACGTTGGTTATATTTATTAAAACATATGGATACATTGGAAAGAATGCCTTTCAAGGCACGCAAAGCCGTCTTCGACAAATTGCTAGAAGTGGCAGATGTGGCTAATCTGAGCAAGGATGAACGTATCCTGTATGATGAAGCCTTGAAACGCTATCGCGATTATAAAAATACGATTGACTATGCGGAAGAGAAAGGTGTGGAAAAGGGAATCAAAATAGGTAAAGAAAAAGGTAAGACTGAGGAACAACGCCTTATCGCTGCCAATTTCAAAAAGCGGGGAGTCAACACAGAAATGATTGCCCAGTGTACAGGTCTGTCAATTGAAGAAATAGACAACTTGTAATCCACTCACTTTATTTATATGGATCAGCAAAGTTCGCGGTGCTCCCGAAAACTTTGCTGATAACCAAAATTCAAGAAATCAAACCATCTTCAACCCTATGATGGAGACGATTAAAGTCGTAATAAAAAACAACCGTCCCAAAGTAGCCGGTTCATGAAAAAAAAGAATCCCGACCAACACCGTACCGACAGCTCCGATACCGGTCCATACCGGATAAGCTGTACCTATCGGTAAAGTCTGTGTCGCTTTTGCCAAAAGATACATACTCAGAGTTACGGAGACCACAAATCCTATTCCCCACAGATAATATTCATTTCCTACCGTCTCCTTGGTCTTACCCAGACAAAAGGCAAAACATACCTCCAATAATCCCGCAACAATCAATATAATCCAACTCATAAACTCCGATATTTTAAATTTGGCTGCAAAGTTAAACTCCCCCCTCTCACCGGCTCTTTACATTTGATAAGAAATAACGGCAGAAGGTTACAAAAAAATCCTTTTTCAAAGGTAACTTTTAGTACTTTTGTAAAAACGATTGGATAACCTATGGATATACATGAGATCATAAACAAAATATACCCGATGCCGGAATCTTCAGTAGACAAGCTGAAGAGGCTCTTGTCAAAGGTTACATATCCTAAAGGCCACCTCATATTGGAAACGGGCAAAACCGAGACAAATCTATTTTTTATCGAGAAAGGGATTGCAAGGGCTTATATCCCTGTCGACGGCAAAGAAGTAACCTTTTGGATCGGCAGGGAAGGCAGCACCATCGTTTCATTGAAAAGCTACGTGAACAACCGGCAAGGATATGAAACTGTCGAACTGATGGAAAACTCGGTGCTGTATATGCTGAAACGCAAAGAACTCTATGAGTTATTCGAAGAAGATACACATATCGCCAACTGGGGACGCAAATTTGCAGAAACAGAATTCCTGCAAACAGAGGAAAGGCTTATCTCCCTCCTGTTTACAACCGCATCCGAACGTTACAGGGAACTGCTGAAAGACAATCCGGATTTACTGCAAAGAATGCCGCTGGAATGCCTCGCCTCCTATCTGGGAATCACCCCGGTAAGCCTTAGCCGGATAAGGGCGAAGCTAAAACGGGAGCATTAAAATAAAATTCAATTTATTCGACAAATTACCCCAATCCGGCTGCGGGAAATAGAAAATGCGCTGCCAAAACTATTTTATGTGCCGTTAATTCTTTACATTTGCCACAAAAATTAGCGGACATGATAGATTGCAAGGATGAACATATATTAAACGTCATTAATTATCCCGAGGATTTACGCAAGTTGCCTCAGGAGAAATTGGGCGAGGTATGTGAAGAGTTGCGGCAATACATAATAGATATACTTTCTGAAAACCCCGGCCATCTGGGAGCCAGCCTCGGTACTGTCGAACTGACCGTCGCCCTGCATTATGTCTTCAATACGCCCTACGACCGGATCGTTTGGGACGTCGGACATCAGGCTTACGGGCACAAAATCCTGACCGGACGCAGGGAGGCTTTCCATACGCTCAGGAAATTCAAAGGAATCAGCGGTTTCCCCAACCCGGGAGAAAGTGAGTATGACGCTTTCATTGCCGGACATGCCTCCAACTCCATTTCGGCAGCCATGGGTATGTCGGTCGCCTCGGAACTGAAGGAGGAACACGACCGCCACGTAATAGCCGTGATCGGCGACGGGGCAATGACCGGAGGACTGGCTTTCGAAGGGCTGAACAATGCCTCTGCCAACCCCAACAACCTGCTGATTATCCTCAACGACAACGATATGGCTATCGACAACTGCGTCGGAGGATTGAGTCAGTATCTGGTTGACATCACGACCAGCCAGGCTTACAACAAAATGCGTTACGATGTGTACCGCGGCCTGCGGAAGATGAAGCTCATCAACAATGACCGCCGGGGAATATCCTGCGTTTCAACAACAGCCTGAAAGCGCTGCTCACCCAGCAACATAATCTGTTTGAAGGTTTCAGCATCCGTTACTTCGGCCCGTAGACGGGCACGATGTGAACTACATGATAAAGCTGCTGAACGATATAAAAGACTTGCAAGGCCCCAAGCTACTGCATATCAAGACAAAGAAAGGAAAAGGGTTCAAGCCTGCCGAGGAATCGGCTACCGAATGGCATGCACCGGGCAAGTTCAACAAAGAAACAGGCCAGCGCATCATCGTGCACAACCTGGATGAGCCGCAATTGTATCAGGACGTCTTCGGACATACGCTGGTGGAACTGGCGGAAAAGGATGAGCGGATCGTGGGTATCACTCCCGCCATGCCGACCGGAAGTTCCATGATCTATATGATGAAGGCATTCCCTCAACGGGCCTTCGATGTCGGGATAGCCGAAGGTCACTCGGTGACTTTCTCCGCCGGACTGGCGAAAGAAGGAATGATCCCGTTCTGCAATGTCTACTCCTCTTTCATGCAGCGGGCATACGATAACCTGATACACGACGTCGCTCTGCAAAAACTGCATATGGTGATCTGCCTGGACCGTGCCGGACTGGTCGGCGAAGACGGTGCCACGCACCACGGGGTGTTCGACCTGGCTTACCTCCGTCCGATCCCCAACCTGACGGTTGCCTCGCCACTCAACGAGTTGGATTTGCGGAACCTGATGTACACGGGCTACAAGGAGGCTACGGGCACGTTCGTAATCCGTTATCCGCGAGGGAAAGGCGAGAAAAAGGACTGGCGTAACGAAATGCATGTCCTGCCCATCGGAAAAGGGAAGAAATTGAGCGAAGGAGACGATATCGCTGTTTTATCTATCGGACCGATTGGAAACGATGTGATAAAAGCAATTGAAGAAGTAGCCGGTGAAGGAATATCGGTTGCACATTATGACATGATTTACCTGAAACCGATCGATGAAGAATTACTGGACGAAATAGGCAAAAAGTTCAAACGCGTCATTACCGTAGAGAACGGTGTAGCAAAAGGCGGACTGGGTAGTGCGGTTCTTGAATTTATGGCAGACAACGGATATACTCCGCGGGTGAAACGCATCGGTATACCCGACACATTCATTGAACACGGGTCGATCCCCGAGTTATACAAATTGTGCGGCCTGGATGCCGGCAGCATAGCCGGAGAAATCCGAAAGATGATGAACGATTAATTATTAATGACGATTTGCCGGACGATGCGGCAGGTGGAATGAGTAACAATTGATAAAATGAAAATTATTATTGCCGGGGCAGGCGAAGTGGGTACGCATCTTGCAAAGATGTTATCGCAGGAAAAACAGGATATCATCCTGATGGACCCGAGTGAGGAACGGTTGAACATCACCAACACCAATATGGAGATACTTCCTATGGTTGGTAATCCGACTTCGATCCGCGACCTGGAAGAAGCCGGCATAAAAAAAACAGACCTGTTCGTCAGCGTTACTCCGGAAGAGACAACGAATATTGCGGCAAGTATCCTGGCCTCCAAGCTGGGAGCACGCAAAACTCTGGCACGTATCAACAACTACGAATATCTGTTGCCTAAAAACAAAGAACTGTTCGAAAAGCTGGGCATCCACTCGATGATCTATCCGGAAATGTTGGCAGCCAAAGAGATCGTCAACGCGATACGCCGCCCGTGGACACGCCAGTACTGGGAACTGTTCGGAGGAGCCCTGATCCTGATCGGGGTGAAGGTTCGCGAAAACTCCCGCCTGGTGAACAAACAACTGGCCGAACTGCTGAACGAACAGAAGCTGTACCATATCGTTGCCATCAAACGGCAATATGAAACGATTATCCCCCGCGGTACCGACCTTGTCCTGCCCGGCGATATCGTTTTCTTTACGACGACCAAAGAACATATCAAAGACGTGCAGATGCATGCCGGCAAGAAAGACCCGGAAGTAAAGAAAATCTTTATCATGGGAGGCAGCCGCATCGCTATCCGCACCAGCCAGTATCTGCCGAATAATATCCGCGTAAAGATACTGGAAACAAACAAAGAGAAAAGTCACCGCATAGCCGAGGTAGTGCCGAGCAATGTCCTGATCATCAACGGAGACGGACGCGACACGGAGCTACTGATGCAGGAAGGGATCAAAGACGCACAGGCGTTTGTCGCTTTGACAGACAATTCGAGTACGAATATCCTGGCTTGCCTGGCTGCCAAACGTTTCGGCGTATTCAAGACAGTCGCCAAGATCGAGAATATCGACTATATCCCGCTGGCCGAGAATATGGATATCGGTTCGGTAATCAACAAGAAGCTGATTGCCGCCAGTCATATCTATCAGTTCCTGCTGGATGCCGACGTGTCGAACGTGAAGTTCCTGACCTTTGCCAATGCCGACGTGGCCGAGTTGGTGGCACGCCCCGATTCGAAAATCACCCGCAAACAGGTGAAAGACCTGCACCTGCCGAAAGACCTGACGCTGGGCGGACTGATACGCGACGGCGAACCGATGATGATTAAGGGTGACACACAGATACAGGCATACGACCACGTGGTGGTATTCTGCCTGGAGACTGCCATGCGTAAACTGGAAGATTATTTTAATTAGTATGTTTTAGTATGTTACTGAATATACGTTTCATAATAAAAATGCTGGGGATGATGTGCATCCTCGAAACACTGTTTATGCTGATGGCAACAGTGGTCGCTTTCCTGTACAAAGGAGGCGATTTCTATCCATTGCTTATCTCCAGCGGAATCCTGTTCGGGGTCGGCATATCGCTCTATGCCATCGGTTTCCGTGCAAACGAATACACAGCCGGCCGACGGGAAGGGATGCTGACGGTTACGCTTACCTGGTTGCTGCTCTCGTTGCTGGGAATGTTGCCTTTCTATTTGGGAGGATATATCGACAATATAACGGATGCTTTCTTTGAAACCATGTCAGGCTTCACGACCACCGGATCGACCATTCTCACCGATATAGAAGCTCTGCCTAAAGGCGTCCTGTTCTGGCGAAGTCTCACTCAATGGCAGGGAGGTATCGGTATGATCGTATTTACCGTAGCATTGATGCCTATCCTGGGAGGCGGAGCGACACAGATGTTTAATGCCGAAACACCGGGGATCACACACGAACGGTTCCGTCCGCGTGTAACACAGGTCGCCAAACGCCTGTGGGGGGTTTATGTGTTCCTTACCGTCCTGCTGATCGGGTTGTTATGGATAGGCCCGATGAATTTATATGACGCGGTAAACCATGCCCTGACAGCGATTTCTACCGGCGGATATTCCACCAAAAACGCCAGTATCGCTTATTGGCACTCGGCTTATATAGAATATGTTATCACGATATTTATGTTTATCGGGGCGACTAATATCACCCTGATCTATTTCTGCCTGAACGGAAATATAAAGAAGTTGTTTTTCGATGAAGAGTTTCGCTGGTTCTTCTGGTTCGTCCTGATCATGACGGGAATAACAACCGGCTGGATCATGTATCACGGATTCTTTACAGACTTCCCGACAGCTTTCCGGCAGGCTGCATTCCAGGTGGTTACGCTGGTTTCGACCTGCGGCTTCGCGACAGAGAATTATATTCCCTGGGGACCTTTCTTCTGGATGATCGCCCTGATACTGATGTTCATCTGCGGTTGCGCTGGCTCGACCTGCGGAGGGCTGAAAATGGGACGTTTCGTGATCCTTTCCAAAAACCTGTTCAACGAATTCAAGAAACAAACCCATCCGCATGCCATTATCCCGGTAAGGATGGATTCACATATCGTATCCGGCGAGGTCGTACACCGCGTACTGGCTTTCGCTTTTGCCTATATGTCACTGATCGTACTCAGCTGTGCCGTGCTGATGCTCGACGGGTTGGGCTTTGAAGAATCGATCGGTGCTGCCGTCTCAGCCATCAGCAATGTCGGGCCGGGACTGGGCAAACTGGGGCCGGTAGACAACTTCTCGGAAGTTCCGGTCGTATCCAAATGGTTCCTTTCCTTACTGATGATGACAGGACGTTTGGAGATATTTACTGTATTGACATTACTTGTTCCGGGATTCTGGAAACAATAAAATAGATTTGATATGAAAACACGTACAATATTCCTTACAATCATGAGTTGCCTGTTCGTAGGACTGGCAGCCGGCGCACAAACCTCCGCACAGCGGGAAACAGCCGATTTACTGCCGGAAGGTACTTTCACCAACGGAATAGAAGGTCCGGCCACCGACAAAGCCGGCAATCTGTATGCCGTTAACTACGGAAAAGAAGGAACGATAGGCATTGTACGTCCGGACGGCTCGCACGAATGTTTCGTGACGCTCCCCGAAGGTTCGACAGGCAACGGTATCCGCTTCAACAAGGCCGGAGACATGCTGGTTGCCGATTACACCGGTCATAACATCCTGAAAGTCGACATGCAGACCAAAGCGATCAGCACGTATGCACATGAGTCCCGGATGAACCAGCCCAACGACATCGCCCTCGCCCCGGGCGGCAATCTCTATGCCAGCGATCCGGACTGGCCGAACCAGAAAGGGCAACTCTGGCTGATCACTCCCGACGGTAAAGTGACTCTGCTGGAAAGCGATATGGGGACGACCAACGGTATCGATGTCAGCCCGGACGGTAAAAAACTTTATGTTAACGAGTCTGCACAACTCAAAGTATGGATCTATGATATCAAGCCGGACGGGACACTCAAAAACAAACGGCTTTTCCACACCTTCGAAGGCTTCGGCATGGACGGAATCCGTTGCGATGTGAAAGGCAACCTGTATCTCTGCCGCTACGACAAAGGAACGGTAGCCGTTATAAATCCGAAGGGCAAGCTGATCCGCGAAATACAACTGAAAGGCAAAAAGCCCTCCAACATCACATTCGGAGGTCCTGACAACCGCCGCTGCTATGTCACCCTGCAAGACCGCGGCTGCTTCGAAACCTTCACTGCCGAACATCCGGGAAGAGAATAATTATTCACCTATTTGAATATTTCTTTAGGTCTGATATACGCTTTTGCTTAATTTTGCGTTATAATAGGTACGAATAACTAGAAGAGACGCAAAATGATAGAATATATTAAGGGGGATATCGTAGAACTGACTCCCACACAGATGATCATCGAATGTGCAGGGATTGGCTACGAACTTAACATATCTCTGACCACATACAGCGCATTCAGCGGTAAACCAACCGGGAAAATTTACGTATATGAAGTAATACGTGAAGATGCACACCTGCTGTTCGGTTTCGCCCAAAAGGTTGAACGCGAGTTGTTTTTATTACTGACATCGGTATCCGGTGTCGGTCCTAATACGGCACGTATGATCCTGTCATCTCTTCCTCCTTCCGAACTGATCCAGGTTATCGCCAACAAAAACGAAACGGCGCTGACCTCGGTAAAAGGCATCGGACAAAAAACTGCTCAACGTATCCTGGTCGACCTGAAAAACAAGGTGAAAGCCGGCGATTCGACGGTTGGGACGGGAACGGCTGCCACGGCAGGAAACGGTGCGGTGGCCGAAGAAGCGGTGGCCGCCCTGGTTATGCTGGGATTCCAAAAGGCTGCTTCACAAAAGGCAGTCAGTTCAATACTGAAAACCTCGCCGATGCTGGCTGTGGAACAAGTGATAAAAAGTGCACTCAGAATGCTTTAATAGTTGACAGGTAGGGGCTGTTCGCGAACCGCCCTTACAAATGACAGTTGACAATTTAAAATGAAAAAGAAGACTCTTAAATATCTTATCTGGGTTACAATACTGCTATTCGGGATCGGCATGCTCTCGCTGAATGCCAATTACCTGACTTATACGGCGTCCTTGCCGGATATCCAGTTGCTTGAAGGACAAGACGACATGCCCGACGGGAAGGATACTGTCCCGGCAACCCGCTATCCGGTATCCAAAACCGTGCCGGAGGGTGATGAAACCTATAAAGACCTCTTGAAAAAATCCCCGGTAGATTTACGCGATCCGGAAAACGTGAAAACCTTCGTTGAATACGATATCAGGACCGGACGATATGTTGTCCGCTCCCGTTTAGGGGAGAAAGACCTGATCACTCCGATCGACCTGAGTCCGGAAGAATATCAGAAATACAGCATGCAGGAATCGCTCCGTTCTTACTACCGCCAGAAAAACGAAGAAGAGTTTCAGAAGGAAGCAGACAAGAAGTTTAACCTGGCAGATATGCAGTTCGGTATCGGTGCGGCAGAACGTATATTCGGTCCCGGAGGTGTACGTGTAAAGACACAAGGGTCGGCCGAAGTCACATTAGGCTTGAAGCGGAACAGCACGAAAGACCCTTCACTCCCTGAACGCGCCCGCAGCAATACCATTTTCAACTTCGACGAAAGTGTGCAGTTGAATGTACAAGCCTCCGTCGGTTCGAAAGTGAATTTCGACATGAACTACAATACGGAAACCTCTTTCGACTTCGATTCCAAAAAGCTGAAACTGGCTTATACGGGCGAAGAGGATGAGATCATCAAATCACTGGAAGCCGGTAACGTGTCGATGACGACAAGCAACTCGCTGATCAACGGCGGAGCTGCCCTGTTCGGTATGAAAGCAGACCTTCAGTTCGGTAAACTGAGGGTGAACGCGTTGTTCGCACAGCAGAACTCGGAATCAAAAACAGTAAACTCCAAAGGTGGCGTACAGACCAAGGATTTTGAACTGAAGATCGATGAGTATGATGCGAACCGCCACTTCTTCCTGGCGCACTACTTCCGCAACAGATACAACGACGCTGTCAGCCAATTGCCTCAGATAAAAGCGACTCTGAATATTACCCGACTGGAAGTTTGGGTGACCAACACAAGAGGTAACTACGACCAGGCTCGTAACATCGTCGCTTTTACCGACATCGGTGAAAACGACGCATCCTATATGGCAAATCCCGGTGCATTCCCGATTAAGGACGGATCATATCCTGCCAATAATGCGAATGACCTATACAACCAAATGACCACCACCTATTCCGGTGCCCGTCAAATCAGCGATGTAGAAAGCGTATTAACCGGATTCACCGGAGGTTCCGAATATGAAGCCATAGAGAATGCCCGCTTGCTGGATCCGAACTCCGAATATATCTACGACAAACAACTGGGATATCTGTCCTTGAATATGAGTTTACAGGAAGGACAGATGCTGGCCGTGGCCTTTGAATATGAATATTCCGATGCCAGTGGAAAACGGACAGGAAGAGTCGGCGAGTTTTCCGACAGCAATCCGACGAATCCCAGCAACTGTCTGTATGTAAAGTTACTGAGAGGTACAAATATGTCTCCCCCCATGAAATATTGGGATTTGATGATGAAGAATATCTATTCCCTGGGTGCTTACTCTGTCCAGAAAGAAAAGTTCCGCCTGGATGTCATGTACCAAAGCGATACGACCGGTACTTATATAAACTATCTGCCGGAAGCACGCACCGACACGTTGTCCAGACAAATCTGGATACGCCTGATGGGAGCAGACCGCCTGAACGCCCAGAACGAATCGCATCCGGACGGATATTTCGACTTTGTGGAAGGATACACCGTACAGGCGTCCACCGGTAGGGTGATTTTCCCGACCATCGAGCCTTTCGGTTCCAGCCTGAAAGAAAAACTGGAAAAAGTTGTCAGTCCGGCAATTGCCGATAAATATGTATTCCAGGAATTATACGATACGACCCAGACTGCCGCCCGTCAGATCGCTGAAAAGAACAAATTCATTATGCGGGGAGAATATAAGGCCTCTTCCGCATCCGAAATACAATTGGGAGCCAGCAACGTGGCACGCGGTTCGGTACGCGTAACGGCAGCAGGTGCCACACTGACGGAAAATGTGGACTATACGGTCGATTATACATCGGGAACCGTTACTATCCTGAATGAAAGTATCATTGCTGCCGGAACTCCTGTCAGCGTTTCGCTGGAAAACCAGACGGCCTACAATATGCAGCGAAAAACAATGATGGGACTGGACCTCAACTACCAGTTCAATCCCGACTTCTCGCTGGGGGCCACCATTATGCATATGTCTGAAATGCCGTTGACGACCAAAACGGTATTTGGCGACGAATCCATCAAAAACACCTTGTGGGGATTCAACATCGCCTACAAGGCGGAAAGCCAATGGCTGACAAACACATTTGACAAACTACCGTTGCTAAACCTGACAAAACCCAGCCAGATAGCATTCACCGGAGAATTTGCCCATCTGATAGCCGGCCATTATGAGAACAAATATAGCGGAGGCTACTCTTATCTGGACGATTTCGAATCGACACAAAGCGGCTTCGACCTGCTGAACCCGTATCCGTGGAAACTCGCCAGCGTGCCTTGGGATAATAGCGCTAATGCCCTTTTCCCAGAAGCAAGCAAAACAAACGATATAGAATATGGTAAAAACCGTGCACTGCTGGCATGGTATTATGTGGACGGGTTATTCAACCGTAAAAATTCCAGTCAGGCTCCGACGCATATCCGTAATGATAAAGAACAATTATCCAACCATTACGTCCGCGCCATTTATGTAGACGAATTGTTCCCGGACAGAGACCAGGGTTACAATGAAACAAGTACGATCCAGGCGCTCAACCTGGCTTATTACCCGAATGAACGTGGTCCGTACAACCTGGATGCCGACTTTGTCAATCCTGACGGAACATTACAAAAGCCGGAAAATCGCTGGGGCGGTATCATGCGTAAGATCGACCAAAGCGACTTCGAAACAGCCAATATCGAATACATCGAATTCTGGATGCTCGACCCTTATCTCTATGAAGAACAAGAAGGTATTACGGCTAAAGGCGGTGACCTGTATTTCAACCTGGGCGAAATATCGGAAGACGTCCTGAAAGACGGAAAGAAATTCTATGAAAACGGATTACCTATCGATGGTGACAGAAGCAGGGTAGATTCCACTGTCTGGGGACTTGTTCCGAAGCAGCAGAGCACAGTCTATGCCTTCGACAATACGTCAGGCGCACGTGCAAGACAGGACGTCGGACTCAACGGTTTGTCGGCAGAGGAAGAACGGGATTATCCGGCATACAAGGAGTTTATTGAAAAACTTATGACAAAGTTATCGCCGGAGTTAATAGATGCAATGTTACAAGATGAATACTCTCCTCTGCGGAATCCGGGTACTGACAAATACCGTTATTTCCGTGGTACGGAATTAGACAGAGACACTGTCAGTATCTTAAACCGTTACAAACGTTACAATGGTACTGAAGGCAACTCCGCCGAAAGCGGAACTTCAGGAGAACGTTACGACACATCCGCCTCCAAAAATCCGGATGTGGAAGACCTGAATCAGGATAACACCATGAACAAGAACGAAAAGTATTTCGAATATAAAGTATCTATTCGTCCGGAAGACCTGAAAGTAGGGAAGAACTTCATTGTAGATATGAAAACGACCTATCCCAAATTACCAAATGGGGATAACGAAAATAACAACAGAAACAATCCGGCCAAATGGTACCTGTTCAAAATCCCTGTTAAGCAATACAACCGTACTGTCGGAGCTATCAGCGACTTCAAGAGCATTCGCTTTATGCGTATGTATATGACGCAATTCTCTAAACCGACCGTACTGCGTTTCGGAACATTCGAACTGGTACGCGGTGAATGGCGTTCATACGAGCAGGATCTGTCCGACCCGAAAGTTCCGCCATTATTCAATGGCACACTCGAAGTATCTTCTGTAAATATAGAAGAAAACAGCCGACGGACTCCTATTCCTTACATGACACCTCCGGGAGTAAGCCGTGTTGCTGACCCTAGCCAGCCTCAACTGACTCGTCAGAACGAACAGGCATTATCCATGAAGGTCAGTGACCTGGCTGCCAAGGACGCACGTGCCGTTTACAAGAATACTTATTACGATCTACGTCAATACAAACGGTTACAACTGTTTACCCACGCAGAAGCATTGCCTGAAGATGCGGATAATTACACATCCCTTGCCAACGGAGATTTGTCTGTATTCATTCGCTTAGGTTCCGACTATAAAAATAATTACTACGAATATGAAGTTCCGCTGAAAGTTACCCCGGTAAAAGGATCTTATGAGGCCGTAGAAATCTGGCCGGCGGAAAACATGCTTGACTTCCGTCTTGAAGTATTGACCAACCTTAAACTAAGCCGCAACAAGAAGAAACGGGCAGGAGACAAAGGTATTACATTCAATACCGTCTATTCAGAAATGGACGAGAATGGCAACACGATCAGCATCGTAGGTAACCCGAGCCTCTCGGAAGTAAAAACGATCATGATCGGTGTCCGTAACCGACAAAATGTAGTTAAAAGCGGTGAAGTCTGGATAAACGAACTCCGTCTGAGCGAGTTTAACGAAGAAGGCGGTTGGGCGGCCAACGCCAACCTGAACGTGGCTGTCTCCGACTTGGGTACGGTCAATGTGGGCGGACGTATCGAAACAGCTGGTTTCGGTGCCCTCGACCAGTCACTGGCAGAACGCCGCATCGACGACTTCACACAATACAACGTGGCTACTACCATCGAATGGGGTAAATTCTTCCCGGAAAAAGCGAAGGTCAGCATCCCGATGTATTATGCCTACTCCAAGGATCAGACAAAAGCAAAATATAACCCGCTCGATCAGGATATTAAACTGAGTGACGCCCTGGACGCTGTCGACACGAAAGCCGAAAAAGACTCTATCAAGAGTATGGCTGTCGACCAGACCGTCATCAAGAGTATCTCATTCAATAACGTAAGAGCGGATATCCGTAGCAAGACCCCGATGCCTTACGACCCGGCAAACTTCTCGATCGGCTATTCATTCAGCCAGACGAAAACGCAGAATCCGGAAACGGAATATGAAACGACCAAGGATTACCGCGGTAACTTCGCCTACAACTACACACCGTATGCGAAACCGTTCCGCCCGTTCCAGAAGCTGAAGAAGAACAACGGTTACACCCGTTACATCAAGCAGTTCAGCCTGAACTACCTGCCGTCGAACATCAGTTTCCAGACAGCCATGATGCGTAACTATAACGAAATGCAGCTGCGCGACTTGGAAAACACCGGCTACAAACCTGAAGTGACCTTCAGTTCCGAGTTCTACTGGGATCGTGCTTTCAGCCTGCGCTGGGACTTCACAAACAGCCTGAACATGACCTTTACCTCCGGAACAAATGCCCGGATCGAAGAGCCGTATGTACAGGTGAACAAAGAACTCGCCCCTGATAAGTATCAGATCTGGAAAGATTCCGTAAAACAAAGTATCGCCGACCTGGGTACGCCTTTGAAATACGACCAGACATTCAACGTGACCTGGAATATGCCGTTACAGTATATCCCGGTATTGGATTGGGTAAACAGTTCCGTCACTTACAACGCGCAGTATAACTGGGACCGTGGAGCCATTACCAACACCGAATATGAGCTCGGTAACACGATTACCAACCAGCGCCAGATCGACTGGCAGGGTAGCCTGAACTTGCAATCGCTTTACAACAAGAACAAGTTCCTGAAGAAAGTGAACCAGAAATTCTCGGCCACCCGTACCACGACCAAAAAGAAAGAACAGAAAGAGATCAAACTGGAAAGAGATATCCAACTGAATATGGACAGCGGAACAGTCGTACAACACGGTATGTTCACCAAGAAGGTGCGCATTACCGCCCGCGGAGCCGACGGCAAAGTCTATGCCATCAAATACAAACCGATCAACTTTGCACAGGTAATGATCCTGAACCAGGATACGGCTCATTTGAAACTGACTATCAAGCCGGGTCCGAAAGCGACGGAAGACTTCCTCTACAAAACGGCAGAATATGGCAGCCGCTTCCTGATGATGATACGCCGTATCAATATCCAGTATGCGACGACCGACGGTATGTCGGTTCCGGGATTCTCCCCAATGATCGGTGATATCTTCGGACAGGGCCGCTCGCCTTTCGGCCTGACACCGGGACTTGGCTTTGCTTTCGGAGCCGTGAACCGGGACTTTCTCTACGATGCCAAAGACCGTGGCTGGCTGGTTGAAAACACCAGCAACGTCAATCCGGCCGTCATGAGCAGTGCCAAAAACCTGAATATCCGGGCGAACCTGGAGCCTATCACCGGACTGAAGATCGACCTGAATGCCAACCGCGTCGATACCCGCAACACCGATATACAATATATGTATCCCGGTATGCCGGAACTGGCCGGAGGAAACTTTACGATGACGACTGTCGCATTGGGTAGTTTCTTCAAAGGCGTCGGCAATGCAAGTAATAACTATGCATCGGAAACATTCAATAAGTTTATCGAATACCGTGAGACTATTGCGAACCGCCTCGAAAGCCGCTATACAGGAACAACCTACCCGAATTCCGGTTTCCTGGGACAATCTCAATACGGAGGTAAAGAATATAATAAAGAACATGGCGGCGGAGTCAGCCATAACTCGGCCGATGTACTGATCCCGGCCTTCCTGGCCGCTTATACAGGGAAAGATCCTAATAAGATTTCATCCTCCCCGTTCCCGGCTATCCGCAGCATGCTGCCGAACTGGCGTATCACCTACGACGGACTGATCCGCATTCCGGCCATAAAGAAACATTTCAAGTCGGTCATGCTGACCCATCAGTATCGCTGTACTTACAATGTCGGTGCCTACGAAACTTATTCGACCTGGGTGGATGCCGGACTGGGTGACAACCTCGGATTTACACAGAATGCTTCCGAAGCTCCTATCCCGTCTTCACCTTACTCCATCTCTTCCGTCAGCCTGACGGAGAGTTTCAGCCCGTTGCTGGGAGTGGATGCGACCATGTTGAACAATATCACGATCCGTGCCGATTACACGACAACGCGTAATCTGAACCTGAATATCTCGTCTTACCAGATTGTGGAAGCACTATCTAATAAGTACACCATAGGACTGGGATATAAGTTCGCCGAGTTCAACAAGATATTGAAGATGAAGAAAACGCGTGATTTCAGCAATGACCTGACCGTGCGTCTGGACTTCTCATACAACAAGATGCAGTCATTGATCCGTAAGATCGAGGATAGCTTCACACAGGCAACCAGCGGTAATATTGCCAAAACGATCCAGTTCTCCGCCGATTACGGATTGAGCCGTGCACTGACACTGCGTGCTTTCTATGACTTGCAGATCAATGAGCCGCTGATCTCGAATGCATCTTATCCGACATCCAACTCCAACTACGGTGTTGCATTACGGTTCTCACTGGCACAGTAAACGCAATACAACACCGGTGCCTCCCGGCGCATAAGGTGTGAAGGAGGAAGGTGTTACAGTATGGAGTATTTCTTCAACTCCTGACGGAGCATTAACGCCCTGTTTTCCGTTATCTCATTCAGGAGTTTCCAGAAACGGTCGCTGTGGTTCATCTCTACCGTATGGCAAAGTTCGTGAAGCAGGACGTAATCGATCAGATGCCAGGGAAGCAGCATGAGCGAAAGGGAGAGATTGATACTTTTACGCGTACTGCAACTTCCCCAGCGGGTTTTGCTGTTCATGATCCGTACGCTCGTGAAAGTCAATTTATACCGGTCTGCCAACGTCTTCAGACGGTCCGGCAACAGACGTTTTGCCTCATGCCGCAATGCCTTCTCCAGAAAACCTTTCAATATGAGCTGAACCTCGTCCGATTCAAACCGGGTTTCCAGCGGACAGGCGATATGCAGGATACTGTTGTCCAATTTCATATAAAAATTGGCACGTTCCGTCCGGAAAATATGTAGCAGGAAAGTAGTTGTTTCCAATCTGGCAGTTTCATTCAGCAACGGACGTGCCGGATGCTTTTTCAGAGCGTTCAGAAGTTTTTGCCGGTTCTCTTCAATAAAGGACAACATTCTCCCCTCATCACCCCCGACCGGCATAGTGGCGGTGATCATTCCCTTTGATATTTTCAGCGTATAACGGGTAGCTCGCGGGGCAGTACGGAGAAGGATGGTTCCCAGATCGTTGTCGTATATCTTCTTTTCCATATCTACCTGCAAAAGTAATACTTTAAAGGCAAATAATATTACATCAGAAATGCTTATCTTTGCGCCCGGTATTAGATATTTAATAAGTATAAACAATATAAACAAGGCAATCATGAGCAAGAAAGCACTTTTATTAATCTGCGATGGCTGGGGAATCGGCGACCGTGGTAAAGATGATGTAATCTACAACACTCCCACTCCTTACTGGGACGAACTGTTGAAAACATACCCAAACTCTCAGTTGCAGGCTTCCGGCGAAAATGTTGGTTTACCTGACGGACAGATGGGTAACTCGGAAGTTGGCCACCTTAATATCGGTGCCGGCCGCATCGTTTACCAAGACCTGGTGAAGATCAATATCGCATGCCGCCAGAACACAATCCTCGATAATCTGGAAATCAAACGTGCTTACAGCTACGCCAAAGAAAACGGCAAACAGATCCATTTCATGGGACTGGTTTCCGACGGTGGTGTACACAGCTCATTGGAACACCTGTTCAAACTGGCGGATATCGCCAAAGAATACGGAATCGACAAAGCATATGTTCATTGCTTTATGGACGGTCGCGACACGGACCCGAGAAGCGGTAAAGGCTTTATCGAACAGCTGGAAAATCACCTGCAAACAACAGGCGGAAAGATCGCTTCCATCATCGGCCGTTACTATGCAATGGACCGCGACAAACGTTGGGAACGCGTAAAAGAGGCTTACGACCTGATCATGAACGGCACGGGTAAACCTTGCGAAGACATGGTTCAGGCAATGGAAGAGTCATACGCAGAAGGTGTAACAGACGAATTTATCAAACCGATCGTACACGTAGAAAACGGTAAGCCGGTAGCGACTATCGAAGAAGGCGACGTTGTGATCTTCTTCAACTACCGTAACGACCGTGCCAAAGAACTGACAGTCGTCCTGACTCAACAGGATATGCCGGAAGCCGGAATGAAGACTATTCCGAACTTGCAGTATTTCTGTATGACTCCGTACGATGCTAGTTTCAAAGGCGTTCATATCCTGTTCGACAAGGACAATGTAGAAAATACACTGGGCGAATTTCTGGCATCAGTCGGTAAAACACAGCTGCACATTGCCGAAACAGAAAAATATGCACACGTTACTTTCTTCTTCAACGGCGGACGCGAAACTCCGTTCGAAGGTGAAGACCGTATCCTGGTTCCGTCTCCGAAAGTGGCCACTTACGACCTGAAACCGGAAATGAGTGCTTTCGAGGTAAAAGACAAACTGGTTGAAGCCATCTACACAAAGAAATATGACTATATCGTTTGTAACTATGCAAATGGCGACATGGTAGGCCACACCGGCATTTACTCAGCCATCGAAAAGGCTGTTGTTACTATCGACGCTTGCCTGAACGACACTGTCGAAGCAGCCAAAGCGAATGGTTACGAAGTAATCATCATTGCCGACCACGGTAATGCCGACCACGCTTTGAACGAAGACGGCACACCCAACACTGCTCACTCTTTGAATCCTGTTCCATTCGTTTATGTAACAGAAAACAAAGACGCTAAAGTTGAAGACGGTATCCTGGCAGACGTTGCTCCTTCAATCCTTCATATCATGGGGCTGAAGCAACCGAAAGAAATGACAGGAAAATCATTGATCAAATAATTATTGTACCAATAGTAACTTTTCCCCTCTTGAGAGGGGGCAGGGGGTGTGTAAACTTCAATAACAAACCCTCATGTCCTCCCTGAAGAGGGGTATTTATTACCTCTTCCCTGATAACAAAATGATCCAAATAGACGACACTCTGGTCAGCCTGGACCTGATCGAGGCAAATTTCATCTGCGACCTTGCCCAGTGCAAAGGCATTTGCTGTGTGGAAGGTGATTCCGGTGCCCCGCTTGAGAAAAGCGAGATTGCCAAACTGGAGAAAGCGCTTCCGGTCGTATGGAACGACCTGTCACCCGAAGCCCAGGCAATTATCAACAAACAAGGCGTAGCCTATATCGACTGCGAAGGTGATATCGTCACCTCCATCGTTGACAACAAAGATTGTGTATTTACCTGTTATGACAGCGACGGTACTTGTAAATGTGCTATCGAGAAAGCCTACCGTGAAGGGAAACTGTCCTTTTACAAGCCGGTATCCTGCCATCTCTATCCTGTCCGTGTAACCCAATACAAAGACTTCCGGGCTGTCAACTACGACCGTTGGAAAATATGTAAAGCGGCAGAAATATTAGGACAAAAAGAGAAACTACCCTTATATAAGTTCCTGAAAGAACCGCTTATCCGCAAGTTCGGCGAGAAATGGTATGAAAGCCTGGTCGAAGTAGCTGAGGAGTGGAGAAAACAAAAGGAACAGGAAAAATTGGGTTAGTGCCAATAATAGATGTGCCTGTTTATGGAACACGGATAACGTGTCTTCTGTCAGACTATAGTATAAAGACTGTTTTTGACGTCCTCATAAACATTTTCAAGGACCTCATAAACATTCACGAGGGCGTCAAAAACATTTATGAGGCCCTCGTGAACAGAAATCATCCCTAGGTTATTCCGCTTTTCTTATCAGATCAGCCGTCTGGCCTTCCTCTTTCAGATAAGTTTCTATATGACGTTTTTTCTTGTCTTCCAGAATCTCATTGATCGCAATCAGGATACCGGTCTCTTCCACATCCCCAAATTCATGGTTGATGGCCGTCCCGAACACGCGCATCTTCGGTGAAAGGCTCATATAGGCATTCACCAGCGGCGGCACATTGATACCGAATTTACGTACTTCCTGATTCAATACCTTATAATTGTCCTTGAAGTTATCATAACGGAACAACTCCTTCATCTTCTCTATGTCCGTATCGGTTTCCAACGGATAGACCGGAGTCACCAGCTTATCCGCATCCGGAAAGTGCATCCCCAGAAAATAAAGAATCATATTACGTGCCTCCGTATTATACGTATTATACATCGTCACCTTCCCGAAATAATATTGCAAACTCGGATCGACTACCGACAAAGCTCCCAATCCATCCCACAAATTATCCAACACAAACAATCCTTTTGCGCCAGCACGTGTAGACTGATATTCCAAAGTAACGAAAGAACGGCCCAACTCGACCGTATAAGGGAGGAACTCTTTATTAAACTTTTCCGAGAAATTGAACAGATGCGAAGTAGCCAACATCGGCTTCCCGTTCTCATCGAACTTGACATCCGAACCGCACAGGAAACGGTAACCGCCCAGGATCTGCTCATCTTCCGGACTCCAGACAATCAACTGCCGATAAGCGTCCTCCATCGTATCGAACTCGTCGATATCTACCGGGAACCCCGTTCCCCCACCATAGTAACGAAATGCGATTTCCCGCAGACGCCCGATCTCCTGCATCACATGGGGAGCGTCGTGGGCTGTAACAATATATATTTCATTGTTTGACTTATTCGTGCTGCGGAGTTTCTTTTCTTTCGTCAACTCCGACTTCAGAAGAGCACGATCAGTCGGCTTAATAATGTCTTGCATATATTATAGAGTCTATGTTTTCCTGAGATTATAAGCAAGTTCCTTCACCCACTCGGCCCATTCGACCGGCTTCTTGCTGCTATCGAAAGTCTGCCACGGGACAGGCTTGCCAAAATGGATACGGAACGTTTTATGCTTAGACCGGAACATTTCATCCGGCAAATAAATCATTTCATAGTTCATCTTTATACCCAACCTCTTGCGCAGATTTGCCAACCGATAGAAGAAATTAGAGTTTCTTCCTTCGAAATATACTGGAACGACATCCCGCTGATGTTCGACTGCCTTCTGGATAAACGATTTCTTCCAGTCGGTATCCTGTATCTGTCCGTTTATCTTGCGCGAACAAAGTCCTGCGGGGAACGTCACGATCTGATTTTCGGAAGCATAAGCCTCGTCGATCAGCCGGGCATTATTTTTACCCTGCGCACCATGTTTGTTGATAGGGACAAAGATGGACCTTAGATTTGACAAGTAGAGAAGCAGGTCATTGACCAGGTAACGGATCTTTCCGTCATAATGCCGTCCGATCACTGCCGAGAGGCAGATACCGTCAAGCCCTCCCAACGGATGGTTGGAAGCAAAAATATAGCGGCCTTCCGCCGGAATGTTCTCTTCGTTCACCAGTTCCAGGGTCAGGTCAAAATAACCGATCAGTTCCTGCATAAAATCAACCCCATCCTTATCATGATAACGGGTTAGGATATCATTCAGTTCGTCCTGATGAATGGTACGAATCAGATAATTGACAATAAAACCGGGTATTTTACCGGCCACGGAGGGCGCTTTCTGCTGTAATACCTGTTTTACATCAATTTGTGTAATACCTTCTTGTGCCATCTTGCATAACTCTTGTCAGCAGCAAAGATATAGCTAATAATTAAATTTGAATGCATTCGGCAAAAGTTTTTAAGAAGTTTCAAGTACTTAAGCCATATGTTCTTCACTGCCGGATGAAATAAAACAGCACCTGTATCCGTTATACATTATACTATCTGACACGTATGCACGAACATGGAGATGCGAATTCTTCCATCGGAATTCATATTTTTTGCATAAGTTGAAACAAAATAATCAATAATTATGTTTTTATAAACAGAAATGAAGATGCATATATATACACAGACAGATGTTAATTAGCATAAACGGTTGTTTTAAAAGATAATAAGAAGAAAACCGGAGTCCCAGGTAAACCTTTTTTAATATAAACAGCCCGCTATTTTTACCTTTTTTGTGTAAATATTAAACTAAAATGAGCGTTATTTGTTCTGTTAAAAAGAGAAAGTATTTAGAATGAGGAAATCTACGATTTGGTTACTCGCAGTTGTGATGGCATTTGCTTTTGCTGGTTTGCTTTTCCTACAGGTTAAGTACGTGAGCATCATACTCAAAAAAAGCAGCGAGCAATTCAATGAAACAGTCAAAAGAAGCCTGCACCAGGTCTCAAAAAACCTGGAGTTGGATGAAACGCAGAGATATCTGGAAGAAGATCTTAAGCGTGACGAGAGTTATTATCTGCAAAATAACCAGGATCCCCAAGAGATTGCTCAGACAATCACCCAGCAGAAACTACAAATAAAGGATGCCAACGGTAATATACTGCAAATAGATCAGCTACACAGTTTCAGTCAGAAATTCGAACCGCTGTCATCGCTGGACAAAAAACAAACGTCCAATAATATTATCAGTACGTCCCAGGATCTGCAAAAAACACTTATGCGTCGTCTTAAATATCAGAATGCTTTGATGCAGGAAGTTTTGGTGAATATATTAAATACGGCAAACCTTAAACCGATTCAGGAGCGTGTCGATTTTAAGAAGTTGAACAATTACTTAAAATCAGAATTTATTAACAATGGTTTGAACCTGCCGTTCATATTTTTTGTTATAAACAAAGACGGGAAAACCGTGTACCAGAGTGGGGAAATAAAGAAGGAACCTATTGCGTCTGATATAATTACGTACGTATTGTTCCCGAACGATCCTCCCTCAAAACTGAATTATCTGAAAGTATACTTCCCTACAAAAGGTGACTATATTTCAAGTTCTGTAACATTTATTGTACCGTCTGTTCTTTTCTCGCTGATACTGTTGGTAACATTTATCTTTACCATATATATTGTATTCCGCCAGAAGAGACTGTCAGAAATGAAGAACGACTTTATCAACAATATGACGCACGAGCTGAAAACTCCGGTTTCCACTATCTCGCTGGCGGCACAGATGTTGAAAGACTCGGATATAACGAAAAGCCCCGATGTATTCAAACATATATCAGGCGTGATAAATGATGAAACGAAGCGATTAGGCTTCCTGGTTGAAAAAGTGCTTCAAATGTCGTTGTTCGAACGGCAGAAAGCAGCATTCAAACTGAAAGAAGTAGATGCAAACGACCTGGTGATCAGCGTAGCGAACACCTTCGTCCTGAAAGTAGAAAAGTATGATGGCTCACTCGACATTGACTTGCAGGCAACCGATTCGTCCATCTACGTAGATGAAATGCATATCACCAATGTATTGTTTAACCTGATGGACAACGCAGTAAAATACCGCCGTCCGGAAGTGCCGCTTACATTGATGGTAAGAACCTGGAACGACAACAACGGAAAGTTGCTGATCTCCGTAGAAGACAATGGTATAGGAATCAAGAAGGAATACCTTAAGAAAGTATTCGACCGCTTCTTCCGCGTACCGACAGGGAATGTACACGACGTAAAAGGTTTCGGTTTGGGACTGGCTTACGTCCGTAAGATTATCGAGGACCATAAAGGTACGATCCGTGCTGAAATGGGACCCGGAAATGTAGGAACAAAATTTATTATTACTTTACCTCTTATAAAAAGTTAGTTATGGAAGAAAAACTGAAAATCTTCTTTTGTGAAGACGACGAAAACCTGGGTATGCTATTAAGAGAATACTTACAGGCAAAAGGTTATGTAACAGATCTTTTCTCTGACGGAGAAGCTGGTTACAAAGGTTTCACCAAAGGCAAATATGATCTTTGCGTATTAGACGTGATGATGCCGAAAAAAGACGGTTTCACTCTTGCACAGGAGATCCGTTCTATAAATCCTGATATTCCAATTATTTTCCTTACAGCAAAGACGATGAAGGAAGATATTCTGGAAGGATTCAAGATCGGCGCAGACGACTATCTGACAAAACCGTTCAGCATGGAAGAACTCTTGCTTCGTATCGAAGCAATCCTTCGTCGTGTGAAAGGCAAAAAGATGAAAGACATTCCTTTCTACAAGCTGGGGAATTTCTTATTCGATACGCAGAAACAAACACTGGCTATCGGTGACAAAGTGACTAAGCTGACTACTAAAGAATGCGAACTGCTGAGCCTGTTATGCGCTCATGCTAATGAAATTCTGGAACGTAATTATGCACTGAAAACTATTTGGGTAGACGATAACTACTTCAATGCCCGTAGTATGGATGTGTATATCACTAAACTTCGTAAACTGTTGAAAGATGATCCCGGAATCGAAATCATCAACATCCACGGTAAGGGTTACAAACTGATCACTCCTTCAGGAGAAGAACAGGCCCGCGAAGAAGGTATCCAGGTACTTTAATAAACATATCCCGGAGAATAGCCGCCAAAAGCGGGTTCTTCGGAAGATAAAATAAGAAAGGCATTGCTGCTCGAAAGAGTTGGCAATGCCTTTCTTATTTTAGTTGAATACTTGCTCGAAAGCAACAGCCCGAGTTAATACTCAACTGTTTTATTTTTCTTTTTCCACCAAAGGAATGCCACCAGAGTTATAGCGGTGATGATACAGCCGATAGTTTGTGAAACAGTAACATCCATTCCCAGACCTTCAGGGGCGACAAAGATATAAGTCGAACAAACAGCTGTCATAAACAGGGCCGGAATCAGGGTGACAATATACAGTTTTTTGGAACGTGCCAGGAAAACTGTCAGTGCCCAAAGGGTAAATACAGCCAACGTCTGGTTTGTCCAGGCAAAATAACGCCAGATCATATCGAAACCGTCCTTATCTTTCAGGCTATAGAGCAATATGCCGATCGCCACAATAAACAAAGGTATACAAATCACCAGACGGCTTACCATGCTTTTCTGTTCCTTATGCAGGAAGTCGGCTACAATCAAACGGGCCGAACGGAATGCCGTATCACCGGAAGTGATCGGAGCGGCAATAACTCCCAGGACAGCCAGGATACCTCCGACCGTACCCAGCCATTCTTTAGTGATGCTATCTACAATTACAGCAGCATTACTTTCTCCCATCCCGTTATTATGATAGAAATAAGTTGCGGCAGCCGCCCAGATCAGAGCAACAATACCTTCTGTGATCATCGCACCAAAGAAGACGGGACGTCCCATCTTTTCGCTCTTGATGCAACGGGCCATCAACGGACTTTGTGTCGCATGGAACCCGGAAATAGCTCCGCAGGCAATACTTACAAACATGATCGGGAAAATAGGTAGATTCTCCGGATGCTTATTGGCTAACCCGTCCGTCAACTCAGGCAGGGGAGGATGATTCACAAACAACATCACCAGAATGCCGACTGCCATAAACAGCAGGGCTGCGGCAAACAGCGGATAAATCTTTCCGATGATTTTATCAACCGGTAATAAAGTAGCCAGGATATAATAGATAAATACCACGAATATCCAGAATGTAGCATCAAGATACTCCGGTGTCAGCTTCGCCAGTAAACCGGCCGGACCAGCTACAAAAACGGCACCGACCAATATCATCAGTACCACAGTGAAGCCGCGCATGAATTGCTTGAAGTTATTTCCGAGATAACGTCCGATAATCTCCGGAAGGCTTTCCCCGTTATGACGTAATGAAAGCATTCCCGCCAGGTAGTCATGGACAGCTCCGGCAAAGATCGTCCCCAGGACTATCCAAAGGAAAGAAGCCGTACCGAACTTTGCGCCCATAATAGCACCGAAGATCGGACCAAGGCCGGCAATGTTCAGAAACTGAATCATAAAAACTTTCCAGGAAGACATCGGAATGTAATCGACTCCGTCCTGATGGGTGTAAGCTGGGGTTGTACGGGAAGGGTCCACCCCGAAGATACGTTCTATAAAAGAACCGTAGATAAAATAGCCGGCAATAAGAGTTGCCAGGCAGCAGATAAAGGTTATCATTATAAAGAGTTATTAGAATGTTGGTCTATTCAGAAAAGGATATTTATCGATACACAAACGGGATATCCTGATGGTTTAGTTAGTATAAGATATGAACTACCTTGTCCCCGTGCTTGACACGGGGTCGCAGAAGAACCGGCAGTATATAGGATACGGTTTGGCCTTTGCGATCCCGTGTCAAGCACGGGAAGGGGATAGCTCAATTCTTTCTAAATATCAGCTATTCAGCAAACGTTTTACCGTTTCAGAGATAGCACGTCCTTCCGCTTTACCGGCAAGGGCTTTAGAAGCTACGCCCATAACCTTGCCCATGTCTTTCGGGCCGGCAGCACCTACCTGGGCAATGATGGCCTTTACCTCAACTTCCAGTTCTTCGGCTGTCATTTGCTTCGGAAGGTAAGTTTCAAGCACTTTTACCTGCGCCAGTTCGGCTTCAGCCAGATCGACACGACCTTGCTGAGTATAAATTTCAGCTGAGTCTTTGCCCTGTTTTACCAGCTTCTGAATAATCTTCAACGCATCGGCATCCGTCAGGGTATCGTTGGCACCCGGAGCTGTCTTAGCTTCCAGGAAGAACTTCTTTACATTTCTCAATGTTTCGAGGGCAACTTTGTCTTTTGCCTTCATTGCGTTTTTAATGTCTTCGCTGACTTTTTCAAACAAATCCATATCTAATTTCTTTTTTAAGAATTATCGGAAACTTATCACCTGCTTACCGCCCGTATCGGGTTTCTTCCCTTCGCTACGCGGCGCCGAAGGAGTCGTTGTCGCAGAAGATGAAACCGGGATCTCGTCACCCATCACTTTGGAACGGGCACGGGCAATCACCTTCGGGTCACGGTTATAAGTAGGATTATCTTCGATCAGAGCGATCAGGGCATCGTCGTCCAGTTCATCCTGATTCAACACAACCGCTTTTGCACGGGCTGCCACACGGCGCATACGCTGACCGGAAGCTCCGTAATATTTGTCGATCAGGTCTTTTTCGGCACGTTCCTTGTTCAGGCGTTCTTCTTCCAGGCGCAGTTCCTCTTCGGTCATGCGGCCTTGCTCGATCTGACGCTTTTCGGCGATCTGAGGAATGTCTTCCATACCGAAACCGGTGGCTAGGATAGTCATTTTGACTTTCGTCCCTAATGTATTGTCGATTGCCGTACCCCAAATCACTTCGATGTCACGTCCGAAGCGTGACATGAAATCGTGTACGTCATTCATTTCTTCCATACGCAGCTCAGCCTCTTCGCCAAACGATACGTTGAACAATATCTTTTTAGCATTAAACACGTCGTTGTTGTTCAGCAGCGGAGAGTTCAGAGCATCTTCTATTGCCTGGCGCACACGACCTTCCCCTTCACCGAAACCGTTACTCATAAGAGCTACGCCACCATCTTTCATAGTGGTATTGACATCGGCAAAGTCGAGGTTGATAATACCCGGAAGAGTGATGATCTCGGCAATGCTCTTAGCGGCAATGGTCAAGGTATCATCGGCTTTTCCGAAAGCATTCGTCATGGTCAAGTCGGAATATATTTCACGAAGACGTTCGTTGTTGATAACCAGGAGGGCATCCACGTTCTTGCTGATCTCTTCCACCCCGTTCAACGCTTGGATGATTTTGCGTTCACCTTCAAAGACGAAGGGGATTGTAACGATACCGACCGTCAGTATTCCCATATCCTTGGCAAAACGAGCGATTACCGGAGCGGCTCCCGTTCCCGTACCACCACCCATACCGGCAGTGATAAAGACCATCTTGGTACCGTCGCTCAGCATCTTGCGGATATCTTCCATACTTTCCTCGGCAGCCATCATGGCCCGTTCGGGTTTGTTTCCGGCTCCCAGTCCCTGGGTGATGTTACGCCCCAGAGGCACTTTGACCGGCACGTCCGAGCGGTTCAGTGCCTGGTTGTCGGTGTTACACAGAACGAATGTAACATCATGTATACCTTCTTTGTACATGTGGGTAACAGCGTTACCACCACCGCCTCCAACACCAATTACTTTGATGATCTTAGGAGTATCTGTCGGATAATTGAAACTTAATATTGTGTCGTCCATTGTCTTCCGGTTTTATTACATTCGCTGTTGTTACTTTATATCGTCTTCGTCATCAAACAAACCCTTACCAAACGTGTCTATACTTTTAGTAAGGCGTCCGAACAAGCCGGGACCTTTCTTCTTCTCCGGTTTCTTCTTAGGTGGCTCAGGAGTCTTTTTAGGTTCTTCCTCAACCGGCTCTTCTTTCTTCTCCGGTATAGGATCTATCTTAGGCGGTATATAAAGGGCACAGTTTATTGCTCCTCTTGCCAGCAAACCGACAGCAACAGCATATTCGGGATTGTTGGCAATCATTTCCCCGCTTTCCACGATACCCTTACGCACGGCAGAGTAGCGCACGTCCATCTTCAGACGTTCGCGGATCACCTCCGGCAGGTTCTTCAGAGCGGCACCACCACCGGTGATGATGATACCCGCACCAAGCGAGTTTATCAGGCCGGTTGCTTCAAGGCGGGCATATACATTTTCGAGAATCTCCTTCATACGCGCCTCGATCACATTATTGAGGTCGGCGAGTTTGATCTCACGCAATCCCATACCATCGGCAGAACTTACCTGAATGCTCAAGTCATTATCTTTCTCCATCTGGGCACTGCCGTAGGTCAGCTTTACACGTTCTGCTTCGGCTTCTACCAGATGGAGACTGGTGATATCGCGGGTAATCAAATGGCCTCCGAAAGGAATGACGGAGAGGTTCACCAGCTGTCCGGCTTTATAGACCGTCAGCGTAGTCACTCCGGCACCGAAACCGATCAGGGCACAGCCCAGGTCCTTTTCATTGTCGGTCAACACCACATCGGCCAGGGCCAGCGGCGAAACGACAATGTCAGCAATTTCTATTCTGGCACGGTCGGCAATACTGTTGATTACATAACGTTTCAACGAAGGCCGTCCGACAATCAGCTTATAGCGAGCTTCAATCCGGGTACAGGGAATGCCAACCGGATTAGGTTCAGGTTTATCGTCTAAAAAATAGGTAGGAGAAACGGCAGCCAGCACATCCAGCATATCCGGATGATAATTGCGGCATTCCTCATACAGGCCGCTGATGACCTCTTCCGTCACCACCCCGTCGGTACCCAATATCCGGGGAACGGTATGGTCGATAGAGCGCAGCGACTGCCCGCCGATGCCAACATAAACCTTTCCGATGCGGGCACCGCCAAGTTTATTTTCCAGCTTCAGGATGAGTCGTTTGATCTTATTTGCTGTTTCTTCCACATTATATACACATCCTCTTCGTATACAGGTAGCGGAGTTCTCAACTTCGTAGGCAATAATCGAGAGAGCTCCCGTCGGGCTCTTCGTTCCTACCATACCGACCATGTGAGAAGAGCCAAGGTCGATGGCTGCTATAAAGTCTGTGTATGCCATATCATCTATCTTTTAGTACAAACAATCTGATCTTTGTATTTTAAATTTATTATACTGTATTTCTCCCAACCGACTTTCGGTATGACCTTGTCATAGAAGAGCCGGAGGTTATCCAGCTTTTCCTGGAAATCGTCGAAAGTACCCAGTACAATACGGTGGTTTCCCACCCGGGGAATCAGTTCCACTTCGTTGTCAGGATGAACATAAATCTGTTCTATCTGATTATTCCAGAACTCATTCTCCTGCAAAAATAATGCAAATTTGTATAAGTCGGTTACCGCCAGCTCTTTTTCGACATATCCACTTACCAAAGGGACATCGGCGACGTAACGGAAACTGACCGGCATCGTTGTGCCGAGGTTATCCACGTAGAAGTTTCCCCGGGAGCTAATCACACGCAAGATAGGTATTTTTTGCTCAACTTCCAGCTTTATGATTCCCGAAGGTGTCTTATAGGCTTCGATACGGGCAATCATTTCGTTCTTTTTGAGTTCGGTTTCTATCCTGTCGGTGTTGATAGCATCCATAGGCTTCTTGATCGGGTTCAGATCAGCCTTTTTAAGGATCGTCACCAGATCGCTTTCGCTTACAAAATGTTTATCGAGACTGTCTTTCACCACGACCTGAAGGTCCTGGCATACCTTATCCTGCCTCATTTCACGGAAGAAGAAGGATACAAACACGATGTAACAAAACAACAGTGTAGCGACTACTATGGAAACTATACGAATCACAATTTCTTATCCAATATTTGTTTAACAGGTTCGATCAGCCGGTCTATATCGCCGGCTCCAACCATCAATACAACTTCAAACGTATCTGCCTCCTTCTCCACCAGGTCGAGCAGTTCGCTTTTACGAATCAGCTTCTTGGCTGGGATGGTGACAGCATCGAATATGATTTCCGAAGTCACCCCCGGAATAGGCTCTTCACGTGCAGGATAAATATCCAGCAGGATAAGTTCGTCCAACAACGACAGGCTGGCGGCAAAGTCGGGAGCAAAGTCGCGTGTCCGGGTATACAGATGCGGTTGGAAGATGCCCGTTACCTTGCGTCCGGCATAAAGTTCCTTCACAGATTGGATGCTGGCAGCCAGTTCGGCGGGGTGGTGGGCATAATCGTCGATCAGGACGATAGCATCTTTCTTCAGATGGAAGTCGAAACGGCGTTTCGGACCAGCAAAGGATGCCATGCCTTTTCTTATTTCTTCCGGAGTCACGCCGTTCAGCCAGGCAAGGGCAATAGCGGCAACCCCATTCTCTATATTTACTTTTACAGGAACACCCAGCTGAATGTCGGCAATACGGATATCCGGGCCAACGAAGTCGAAGTGGATCTCACCGTTTCCGATACGGATGTTTTCAGCATAAAAATCAGCTTCTTCTGCTCCGGTATAAGTATAGAGTTTCACACCCTCTTTCAGCCGGGGCGTTACGTCGATGCCTTTCTTCATGAGCAGGCAACCGTCGGGACGAATCAGCGAGGTGAAATGTTCGAAACTTTCACGATAGGCTTCTGCCGTGCCGTAGATATCCAGATGGTCCGGGTCGGCGGCAGTGATGACAGCCATATAAGGTGTCAGCCAGTGAAAAGAGCGGTCGAACTCGTCTGCCTCAATCACGGTCAGGTCACTTTTATCGGACAACATCAGGTTACTGTCATAGTTCTTCAGGATACCTCCCAGGAAAGCATTGCAATCGACATGTGATTGTTTCAGCAGGTGGGCAAGCATGGAAGAGGTCGTTGTCTTACCATGTGTTCCGGCAATGCAAAGGCCACGCGAACAGTTGGTGATTTCGCCTAAGACACGGGCACGTTTCATGATCTCAAAACCATTCTGACAAAACCAGGCCAACTCCGTATGCGTCTCGGGAACGGCGGGCGTATAGACAACCAAAGTCTTAGCCGAGTCTTTAAAAGCATCCGGTATCAGGGAGATATTATCTTCGTAATGAATAACGGCACCTTCACGGTTCAACTGTGCGGTCAGGTCGGACGGAGTCTTATCATATCCGGCTACTTGTTTTCCCTTTGAAAGGAAGTAACGGATCAAGGTACTCATCCCGATTCCTCCGGCTCCGACAAAATAAACAGCCGTTATCGTATTTATATTCATATCGTTTTCTTTATTTCTTCTCTATAATCTTTACTATCTCATCGACAATACGGTCTGCACTCTGATGCTGGGCCAACTGTTCGATATTACTACTCAACTGAGCCAGACGTTTGTCATCGTGGATAACCTCCAGGGCTTTCGTTACCAGTTGCTGTTCAGCATCTTTATCTGAAACCATGATCGCTGCATCTTTGTTTACCAAAGCCATGGCATTCTTTGTCTGATGATCTTCCGCCACGTTAGGGGAAGGAACCAGGATGACAGGTTTCTTCAATAGGCAAAGTTCAGAAATAGAACTTGCTCCGGCACGGGAGATGATCAGGTCGGCAGCCGAATAGGCATAATCCATACGGGTGATAAAGTCGGAGCACCAGATGGGCATGCCGCGATAGGCTTTCAGATGCTTGGTGGCTTCGCTGTAATAATAACGCCCAGTCTGCCAGATCACCTGCACATCGGAAGCGAACAGTTTATCCAGGTCGCCCTGTATGCTGCGGTTGATCGTGCGGGCTCCCAAGCTACCGCCGACTACCAGTATCGTTTTCTTTTCCGGAGAAAGACCGAAGAAAGCCAGCGCTTCCTCTTTCCTGTCGGTCGCTTCTTCCAGATCCTTGCGGACAGGGTTTCCGGTAATCACAATCTTGTCGGCCGGAAAGAACTTCTCCATACCGTCGTAGGCGACACATATCTTCGATGTTTTCTTTGCCAGCAATTTATTGGTTACTCCGGCATAAGAGTTCTGCTCCTGTATCAGGGTCGGGATGCCCAGCGAAGCCGCCATCCACAACGTCGGGCCACTGGCATAGCCGCCCACTCCCACTGCAATGTCCGGACGAAACTCGCGGATCGTCTTCTTCGCCAGTCCGAGGCTTTTACGCAGACGGTTGAGCACTTTTATATTGTTGAGCAGGTGGGCACGGTCGAAACCACTCACCGGTAAACCTACTATTTCATAGCCGGCAGCCGGAACCTTTTCCATTTCCATCCGGTCTTCCGCACCTACAAATAAGATTTCCGCATCAGGAAAACGTTTCCTGAAGGTATTGGCAATGGAGATAGCCGGGAAGATATGTCCTCCGGTTCCGCCACCACTTATTATTATACGGTACTGTTCCTTCATTCTCTTGATTTTGTCTCTGTTACTACTTCTTCTGTTTCAGGCTGTGTGTCGGGCACCCAGTTGGAGATTTCTTCCTCCGTGATGGCTGGGACTGCACCGGCGCCTTCGGTTTCATCTTCTTCCGGAAGTTCATCTTCCTCATTACCCATATTGGCTCCGAAACGGCTTACACTCAGGATAATCCCGAAATAAATACAGGATATCACCGTCGAAGTACCACCACGGCTGACCAACGGCATCGGCTGACCGGTTACCGGTATCAGGTTGACGGCCACCGCCATATTGGCAAGCGCCTGCACGACGATCAACAGGCCGCACCCGAGCACCAGGTATTTGGGAAAGGCTTTCTCGCACTTTCGCGCAATCATCCCGACTCGCACCAATAACATGATATAAAGCATCAGCACGAATACGCCGCCTACCACACCCAATTCTTCAATAATGATCGCATAAATAAAGTCGGAATAGGCCTGCGGAAGAAAATCTCTCTGCTGACCATGACCGGGCAACTGTCCGAACACTCCTCCGCGTGCAATCGCGATCTTCGCATGGGAGACCTGGTAATTATCGTCTGTGATCTTATATACTCCGTTCTCGTCGGTATCCGATTCATGCCCGTCGAAGAAACGCTCCAAACGTCCCTGCCAGGTACTGAAACGGTCCGGCAAATATTGGGTCACCCCTGCCGGCGTAAACCGCAGCAAAACGATAAACAAGATAAGTGCCAATATCAGGACACCCGCCAGCTTCCCCAACTTCATCAATGGCAACTGGCCGATGAACATCATCAGGAAACAGACCCCGAACAGCATAAACGCCGTCGAAAAGTTTTCCGGAAGAATCAACACACAGGTCACTCCCACCCCGATCAGTATGTATTTGAATATCTGGTCGTCGGTAAAACGACTCCGCTTACTGAGCAGGAAGGCGATAAACACAATGGAGGCCAACTTAGCAAACTCCGAAGGCTGGAACTGTATACCGAATATCTCCAGCCAGCGGTGCGCGTCGTTGGCATTGATCCCAACAAAAGGCGTGACAAGCAACATCAGCACCGAGACGGGCAGCAACAATATAAACGCCGGAAAGAACCGGCACGGGACATTGTGCAACAGCAAAACCAGCACAAACCCGCCCAGCAGAAAAGTGGCATGACGAACGATCGGCGCCCAATGATTCGCATTCTTGTAGGCGATCGTACTCGTGGCACTGAACACCTCAACAACCGAAATCAGGCACAAGAACATGAAGATGATCCATATCACCCGGTCGCCCTTAAATAATTTACTTGCCAGATCCATTCTATACTTGTCTTTTATTCAAATTAAAACTACGGCAATCTCCGGATTCCCGATATTTATATTTCCGATGACCGGAAGAGTACTGTTCCGACCATCGGAATAGCGTTGTTCCACCTATCGGAAGAGCACTGTTCCGACCATCGGAAAAGCGTTATTCCGACAACCGGAAATTAAAGACTGCGTACGCAGGCCTTGAACTGGTCGCCACGGTCTTCGTAACTCTTGAAGAGGTCGAAGCTGGCGCAGCACGGGGATAACAAGACCGTATCTCCCTTTTCTGCCATTTTATACGCTTTGCTTACCGCTTCTTCCATCGAGCGGGCATCTTCTATCTGCGCTACTTTCCCATCGAAAAAGGCATGCAGCTTGGCATTGTCGACACCCAGGAAGATCAAGGCACGTACTTTCTGTTTCACAAGTTCTTCAATCTCGGAGTAGTCGTTCCCCTTGTCTGTCCCGCCCAGTATCAGTACCAGCTTGGTAGTCATACTTTGCAAGGCATACCAGCAAGAGTTTACGTTTGTTGCTTTCGAATCGTTGATATAATCTACTCCGCGTACACGGGCAACCTTTTCCAGGCGGTGTTCCACCCCGGTAAAGTCACTCAGTGAAGCCCGTATATTCTCATCGTGGATATCGACCACCTTAGAGGCGATACCCGAAGCCAACGAATTGTACAGGTTATGTGTACCCGTTAATGCTAATAAGTCCTGATCCATTGTAAATGTTCCGTTTGAGGTTTCAATTACTATTTGCTTATTATCCGTATATCCCTTCACGCCGTCTTCATGTGTTTCGGCGAATGGGTAAAGAGTAGCCGCAGGATGGCGCTTAGCGATCTCGCGGGCAATGATCGGGTCGTCGTTCCAGAAGATGAATGCATCTTCAGACGTCTGGTTCTGAATAATGCGGAACTTGGCGTCCACATAATTCTGCATCTCGTAATTATAACGGTCCAGATGATCGGGCGTTATATTCAGCAAGATAGCTATATCCGCTTTGAAGTCGTACATGTTATCCAACTGGAAGCTGCTCAGTTCGATGACATAGACCGCATGCGGTTCTTCTGCGACCTGTAAGGCCAGGCTGTTACCGACGTTTCCTGCCAGCCCGACGTCCAGTCCGGCTTCTTTCAGGATATGGTAGGTCAGCATGGTGGTCGTTGTTTTCCCATTGCTACCGGTGATACAGACCATTTTCGAGTCGGTGTATCGTCCGGCAAATTCGATCTCAGAGATGATATGCGTCTCCTGCGCTTTCAGCTTTTGGATGATCGGAGCCTTGTCGGGTATTCCCGGGCTCTTGATGATCTCGTCGGCATTCAGAATGTCGGCTTCGGTATGCCGTCCCTCTTCCCAACGGATTCCGTGGGTGTCCAGCATCTCCTTATACTTGGGTTTGATAGACGAAAAGTCGGAAACGAACACGTCAAATCCCTTCGCTTTCGCCAATACGGCAGCACCTGCACCGCTTTCTCCTCCCCCTAATACAACAATTCTTTCCACGTTTATATATATTTATTATCTCATCTTCAATGTGACGATCGTAATAACCGCCAGAATAATACCGATCAACCAGAAGCGCACCACGATCTTCGATTCGGGCACTACATTGAACGGTTTTTGTATCAACGCCTGTATACCAGCATTCCCAGCTTTCTGGAAATGATGATGTAATGGCGTCATTTTAAATATGCGACGACCTTCGCCATACTTCTTCTTTGTATATTTAAAGTAAGCAACCTGTGCCATCACCGAAATACTTTCAGCAAGAAAAATACCACAAAGAATCGGGATAAGCAACTCTTTACGGATAATTATGGCAAACACAGCTATAATACCTCCCAGCGTCAAACTACCCGTGTCACCCATAAATACCTGTGCCGGATATGAATTATACCACAGGAAACCGACTGTCGCCCCGATAAAGGCAGCAGCAAAGACCACCAGTTCTTCCGCCCCCGGAATAAACATGATATTCAAGAAGGAAGCAAACTCGAAGTGAGACGACATATAAGCCAATATCCCCAAAGCAACCCCAATAATCGCAGAACTTCCGGCAGCCAGTCCGTCCAACCCGTCGGTTAGGTTCGCCCCGTTTGAAACGGCCGTCACCACAAAAATAGTCATCAGCACAAATACCAGCCACGCTGCTTCTTCCTTATAATCGCCCGCCCAGCTGACCAGTTGGGCATAATCAAAGTTGTTATTCTTCAGGAACGGGATCGTTGTCTTGGTCGACTTGGTTTCCACCGTATGATAATGTACTTCTTCAATTACATTATCATGGCGCACTTCCATATTCTCCTTTATCACAACATCCGGACTCATAAACAACACCAGTCCGACAATCAGTCCCAGACCGATCTGTCCGACAATCTTGAACTTGCCGTGCATCCCTTCCTTATTCTTGCGGAAGACCTTGATATAATCGTCAGCAAAACCGAGAGCACCCAGCCAGACGGTCGTCACCATCATCAGGATTACATAAATATTGTTCAGCTTGGCGCAAAGCAATGTCGGGATCAAAATGGCAATGATAATAATGATACCTCCCATTGTCGGCGTACCTTTCTTACTCATCTGTCCTTCCAGTCCGAGATTACGCACGGTTTCACCGATCTGCAATAATTGCAAACGGTCGATGATACGGCGGCCGATCGCTGTCGAGATGAACAAAGAGAGGATCAACGCCAGTCCGGAACGGAATGATACGTACTTAAACATCCCCGCCCCAGGGAGATCCAGCTGATCCAGATAATTAAAAAGATAATACAACATAAAAACTTCGTTTTCGATTGACAGTTGACAGTTATTTGTGATGAACATTTAACTGTCAACTATCATCTGTCAATTGTCAACTATTAAATATATTTCTTATTACTTCGCGGTCATCAAAATGATGTTTCACACCTTTTACTTCCTGATAATCTTCGTGTCCCTTGCCGGCAACAAGGATCACATCGCCTTTCTTCGCCAACATGGCTGCCGTTTTGATGGCTTGCATGCGGTCGGTGATACAGAGCGTACGTTCCATATCCGCCTTGCTTAGTCCGGCCACCATATCGTTGATGATATCGTCCGGTTCCTCAAAACGAGGATTATCAGAAGTCAGGATGACCTGGTCGCTCAGCTTGGCGGCTTCCTTTGCCATCAACGGACGTTTGCCTTTGTCACGGTTTCCTCCGGCACCCACCACGGTGATGATGCGGCCTCTGCCATTCAGTACCTCATCGATACCGTTCAACACATTCGTCAAAGCATCCGGCGTATGGGCGTAATCGACAATAGCCGTATAACCCTTCGGAGACTGTATCGTTTCAAAGCGGCCGGAAACCGAATGAAGCGTGCTTAACACAATCAGCGTCTCTTCCGGGTCTTTGCCCAAAGAAACGGCAGCCCCGTAAACAGCCAGCAGGTTGTAAGCATTGAATCGGCCTACAAAGTGGACAACCACCTCACGGCCGTTAATAATCATCTCGGTTCCTTCAAAGTGCGATTCAAGAATCTTTCCTTTGAAGTCAGCCAATGTGCGCAATGAATAGGTCAGCTTCTTTGCTGCCGTATTCTGAAGCATTACCAGGCCTGATTTGTCGTCGGCATTCGTCAGTGCGAAAGCATCAGCTGGCAGGTCGTCGAAGAATTTCTTCTTGGCTTTCAGATAATTCTCTACTGTTTTATGATAATCCAGATGGTCACGTGTCAGGTTGGTAAAAATACCACCGTCGAACGAAAGACCACTGATACGTTTCTGGTCGATCGAATGGGAACTGACTTCCATAAAAGCATATTCGCATCCGGCTTCCACCATCCGTGCCATCAGGCTGTGAAGGGTGATCGGGTCGGGTGTCGTATGATCGGTCGGAATCGCTTCGCCATCAATGTAATTGCATACAGTTGAAAGCAGGCCTACCTTATGTCCCATCTTACGGAACATTTCATATAATAAGGTAGCGATAGTCGTCTTGCCGTTCGTTCCGGTAACGCCCACCAGCGTCAGTTTATCCGAAGGATTGTCATACCAGGTCGAAACCAATTTACCCAATGCATCCGCCGAATCTTTCACCCGGATGAAAATGACATTTCTCCCGGAAGGATTTCCATTTTCTTCCGAAAGGGATGGAATTTCCTCGCAGACTACCGCTACGGCACCTTTGGCAATGGCTCCGTCGATATAAGCGTGACCGTCGACTGCCGTGCCTCTTACCGCCACGAACAAAAAGCCGTCTTCCACCTTACGGGAATCAGACTGGATACCTGCGATTTTTACATCATCTGTTCCTACGACTTCCAGTACATCCAACGTATGAATCAATTTCTTCAGTTCCATATTCTATCTGTTTACGGAGAGGTCCGGAAACCTCCCCTTTCTATTATCTTAATGTTAAGCGAATGGACTGTCCTTTGGCTATCCGTGTACCTGCTCCCATCGACTGGGCGGAAACACGTCCCATTCCATCCAATACAACACGCAAACCGGCACTTTCAAGCAGGAAAACCGCATCTTTAGCGCCCATTCCAATCACATTCGGCACCAGGCCTTCACGGATTGCCAGGTCACGCAGATGAAGTTCTTCTTCGCCTTCTTCACGCTTTGCGACAACCCATTTTGTCTCCAGGCTGTCTGTATTTGCACTGACATCGAGTTTATCCAATACATTTTCCAGTGCCTCCAAATTCCCGTTCTTTGCAGCCGGCAATATCACGGCTAATGAATCGCGCTCCATATCACGCACATCAAACGACATATGGCTGGCATATACTTTCTCGGCAATGGCTTTTACCACGCCCCCGGACATCGTTCCACCGGACGGATAACCGATACGCGGACGGCGGATAACGACAATACAGGAATATTTCGGCTCGTCGGCCGGAAAATATCCGCAGAAAGCAACCTGGTGCCCGCTTGTACGGTAAACACCGCCCGAAGCAATCTGCGCCGTACCTGTTTTTCCGGCTATACGGATGATATCCGAATGAACGGCTTTACCGGTTCCTTTCTCTACTACGCCCAGCAACATATCTTTGATAATCTCCAATGTTTTGTCTGAACAGATAGACGATTTCAACACCTCTGTTGAGAAACTCTGCACCGTCTTTCCGTTGTGCATAATCTCTTTAGTAAACATCGGGCGCACCATCTTTCCCTCGTTTGCAATGGCATTGAAGAATGTCAGCGTATAGATAGGCGGTATCTGCGTTTCATATCCGAAAGACATCCAGGGCAATGTTGTCTTCGACCAGTACAAGGCGGTATCGTTCGGCATACGAATCTTGGCACGTCCGGCTCCCGGGATTTCCAGGTTCAGCGGAATAGTCAAGCCCAGCTTATACAAACCTTCCACATATTTGGTCGGGTTCTTTTCGTACCCTTTCAGAATAATCTTCGCCACACCGATATTCGAAGAATACCAGATAGCCTGCTCCGCCGAGATACGACCGTAACCGCCTTTATTCATATTATGGTCGGTCATACGGGCACCTTTATACATATAAATACCTTTGCCCACATCCACCGTATCGCTTGGCTGGCAGATTCCGTCTTCCAAAGCGACCATCATAGAGGCGACTTTGAAGGTCGAACCCGGCTCTATCTCATCCGCTACTGCATGGTTCTTGGTTTCAGCATAAGCGCCTTCACGGATACGGCCCATATTGGTTATCGCTTTCACCTCGCCTGTCGCCACTTCCATGACAACGGCTGTTCCGGATTCGGCGTCGATCTTCTTCAACATATCGACCAATGACTTCTCGGTTATATCCTGGATATTGATATCGATCGTAGTCCGGATATCCATGCCATCGACCGGCTCTATCTCAACAACATTCGTCCATCCGCCACCAACACGACGAACCGAACTCACTCCGGGTTCACCCCGAAGCAAAGAGTCGTACTGCAACTCCAACCCGTTCTTTCCTTTGGTCACCCCTCCGGCTTCAATCTCACCGTAAATATCTCCGATAGTACGGGATGCCAATGTCCCAAAGGGTTTCTGGCGTTGCACCATTTCCTTCGTATAGAATCCACTCTTATAACGGCTCAAACGGAGAAACGGGAATTTCTTCATCTCTTTCAGGTCGGTATAAGAAGCACGCCCCTCATAAACGGGATACTGACGGCTTTTGCTATTCAGTCCGCGAAGCAGATGCGCCTTATAACCGGCCGGCGTACGGTTCTTAAATTTACGTGACAGATAAACGGAAAGTGAATCCACCCCGTTCACCTTCGAATTCCGGAACGTATCGACAGAAAATCCGTCAGCACGGAAATCGATATAGGTATAATAACGAGGCACACTGGTAGCCATCAGCTTTCCATCGGAAGAATAGATGTTTCCGCGTCCGGGTAATATCAGACGGTTCGGGCGTTTCTGGCTTTCGGCCACCTTCTCCCATTTCTCCTTCTCCACAAAAGCTGTATCAAACGTGCGAAACAATATGCCCACTGCTATAAGCCCCAATAATAGCACGACAAGAAAGTAACAGAATAATATACGGTTACTTTTCGGGGCGATTTCTATTGGTTCATTCTCTTCTGCCATATTTATTTGTATAATTCATACGGCGGAGTTTTGGCTCCTTCCAGTTCAATACCTTGTTCTTCAATCAATAATTCTACTTGCGACTGACGGCTGTTGCCCGTCAGTTCCGATGAAATAGACAATGCCTCGAAACGAATGTCGCGCAAACGTTGTTGCAGGCGGTCGATCTCCCTTAGTTTCTGCATGCAGGTGTAGCGGTTGCCGATGAAGAAAAATATCATTATCACAACAAGCACAATCATTCTTGTGTGTTTAACGATAAAATCCTCGTTCAGGATACCACCGCCCAGCACATACAAAAGAGAAAGACGTTTCTCTTTTTTCTTTGACTTTTTACGTTGTTGTTTTTCCTCCATAACTCCCTTTTTAATTGAAAATTATACGAACGCGAACCTAATTTTCAATTCTCTTTTTTTCCTTTCTTCTCCGCTATTCTTAATTTGGCGCTTCTCGAACGGGGATTTCTTTCAATCTCCTCGTCGGAAGGCACAATTACTTTATTATTTACCATACGAAATGGCGTTTGTACATTTCCGAAAAAGTCTTGTTCGCTTTTTCCTTCAAAATTTCCTGTTTTCAGGAAGTTCTTTACCAGCCTGTCTTCCAGAGAATGGTAAGTGATTACAACCAAACGTCCGCCGGGCTTTAAGACCTGGAGGGTTTGTTGCAGCATTTCTTTCAGGGCACGCATTTCGTCGTTCACTTCGATACGAAGGGCCTGGAATGCCTGTGCCAGGAACTTTTTCTCTTTGTCTTTTCCGGTAAAGGGTTTAACCAGTTCCAGAAAGTCTCCGATTGTTTCTATCTTTTTGTTTTCACGTGTCCGGACAATCAATGAGGCTAGCCTGCGGGCAACTTTCAGTTCGCCGTAAAGGTAAAAGACGTCGGCCAATGCTTCTTCCGTATAGTTGTTTACGATATCGGCAGCCGTCTGGCCGGCACGGGTGTTCATACGCATATCCAGCGCTCCGTCGAAACGGAAAGAGAAACCACGGTCTTTATCATCGAAATGATGAGAGGAAACGCCCAGGTCGGCCAATAGCCCGTCCACTTCGCCGTCTACGCCATGATAACGCATAAAATTATACAAATAACGGAAATTACTGCGAACAAACACAAAACGGGAGTCATCAGGAATATTATGTTCGGCGTCGGCATCCTGGTCAAATCCGTAAAGTTCGCCATCGCTATCCATCCGTTTCAGGATTTCGCGTGAATGTCCGCCACCTCCGAAGGTCACATCCACGTAGATACCCCCTTCTTGAATATTCAGGCCTTTCACGCTTTCATCGAGCATCACCGGTACATGATAGCTAGTCTCTTTCTCTTCCATTTTCTGTTTTACACGTTAAACTTTCCCTTAAACAAAAGCACCCTACTTCGTTGGCAACGGGCACTTTACTATATTTGTGGGTAAAATTAAACATTTATCAAATTACCTTCCAAGAAATATATGAGAAAAGTACAAAAAAGTTATCAACAGGTGGGGGAGACCTACTTTTCTCTTGATAGAAAAGTAGACAAAAGATCAAGGCTGCCCCCAAACAATAGTGTGATTCTGCAATGGAACAAACAGGGAGATAAATACAATTTCCTCCCAAGAAACCGGAGTTTCCTCGGGAGGAAATCAGAGTTCCCTGCCCAGGGAATTGTAGTTTCCCAGGCAGGGAACGCCAGTTTCCAAAGCAGGGAACTACGAGGAAACTGTAATAGATTAGTAATCAGTCTAGTTTAACAGAAACGATTTCTCCTTCTTTTATGGCTTTATGTAATAGTGTCTTCCCCTCGGATTTGACAGTAACTAACTGTTTTCCATTCTCACGGAGCACTTCGATATCGAATGTTGTATTAAATGCTTTTATTTTACGCAGGTTCATACTGTTCCATTCCGACGGCAAACGGGGAGTAAAAGTGAAGGATTTCAGTCCTGTCGGACGAATACCGAACATTCCTTCCGTGATGATACGCCCATATAATCCGCTTTCTGCAGAAAGATGGCGCTGACTTCCTTCCGGCCAGGCTTCGATAGCATAAGGCACGTGATCACCTAACAGGCGTTGATTGGAATAGAATTTCAGATATTCTGTTGCCTTCGCGGTTGCCCCGCAGGCATATACGCCTCTTAAAGCATAAAGGGTGGAACGGTCCCAGAATGTTTCACTTCCTGCCTGGGTCAACAAACCGTTCTCCGTCCACAGGCGGGGAGAGAACAGGGCATTGATCGTACCTTCTTTGCGGTCAAAGATTCCAACAGTCAGAGGAATACAAATCCAGGAACGAAGGACATCGTTTCCTTCATAATATTGATACGTGTCAAAGCCTTCGACTTTGGCTCCGAAATAGTTTTCCATATTTTCCCGAAGGTCTCTTGCCTGTTTTTCATAAGCACTCAATACAGAAAAAGGCTTCTTCAAATCTTTTCCCAGATAGACAGCCGAGCGCAACGCATCGTAATACAATGAAGAGGTACAAAGATTGGCTTTTCCGGCAGGAAAACGTCCTTCCAGTTCATCTGAATCAGAGGCGACCACTCCTTTATCATTCAGGTTACGATGGCAATACTCCAGACACCATTCAATCAGAGGCCACAACTCTTCGGCTTCCGCCTTGCCACCTCTTGCCAGGGCATAACGGGAAGCTCCGTAAGCGACCATTGCCGCATCGCCACGGTCACCGGCCCCACCCCAAACATCAATACCTTCTGCGATGATTGAACTCGGTATCTTTTCATACTCCGGATTCATGAAACGGGCAAAATGTTTAAACGAATTAAGGGCCGAGCCATTTCCGGCTCCATATCCGAGATAAGGAAAGAAGGGATTGATATATTCGGCCTGGTCGTTTGCCCAGATAGCGGCATAATATGACTCACCGCCAGGACCGTGCATCAATCCGCCTTTGGTATCGTAAATACTTTCAGCACCACGTATTTTGGCAAAGGCAAACATGGTATTGACAACTGGGTCCGGTGTTTCGAGAATCAGGTTATTCCAAAAGCCTGCAATCAGTTCCTTCCGCTCCTGAAGTTCCTTTTCCACATCAGGTTTCAATTCTGCTTCACCGTTTTTATAGCCGGTGATAGCAGCATAAAAAACAAGTTCTTCTTTCGGCTGAAGCTGTTTGGTTGCTGCCCCGATAATTTCCGAGACTAATTTATAACTGCCGTCCACTCCTTTTTCCGGGTCTGTGTTAATCACGGCACGCGATTCGGGCACTTCCACCGTAAGAGGCGAACTACCTGTATTCCGAAGGATATACTTTTCATAAACGGCCGGTTTCGCCACCGCCGGGAAAATGATGCGTGTCAGTTCAGCTTCTGCATTACGAGGCAGGCCAATAGTACTCTCTACCGTCATTTTCCCATCCAGCGTAATCTTATTCACCTTTTCTCCGGATAACGATTGTCCGTTCACCGACACCATATCCGTTGCATTCCAAGCAAAACGGCGCATCAGGCTGGCATGTGTATTGTTCGGGATAGTGCGCAACATGGGCCAAACCATACTTTTATTCAGTTCAAAAGAACCGTCGGCATTCACCCCGTAACGAAGCACAGTCGAAACTTTCAGCCCGCTCATCTCAATATGGTCATAATGAGGGATACGGTCTTTGACATTCCAGGAGATACTGCCGTCGGGGTTGATCGACCAACGGTTTTGAGCGGAAAGAGTTCCGCCACAAACAAGAGTCCAGAATAAAAACACAAATAAAAACTTCTTCATGATACTTTATTATATAAATGGTTATTCACACATTACTTTTATTATAATTCCATTACTAATCAGAGTAACGAACATCCTTCACCGTTACAGATTCAGTATTTTTCATGTAAACAGGATGCGGACATCCCGAAATATCATTGTTGATGATCCGAACACTCTTCGCGTCTTCAACCGATATAGCATGTTCATTTACCGCTTCAATAATATTATTCCGAATAAGAATATTATTGTTTAAAAAACCCGTATTCTCTCTTATACCGGATACAGATATACTGATTCCGGATGAAGCTCCCTGAGTTCCTTGTGCATAACCACAACCGGAAATCCAGTTATTTTCAATCAACACATTCTCCACCGGACCACTTTCACGCCAACCAGCCTCAGCTCCTAATTGAATAGCCGTTCCAGTACTATTCTGTATTACATTTTTATTGATAAGAACATTCCTGCTTTTTATCAAAAATGCCCTTGCCAAGTGACTCTTCACTGTATTATTCGTAATCCGAACAGAGGGACGACGTGTAATATTTGTCATATAATAAAGATCCGGAGAACCGATAAGCCAGTCTTTATTCAATGTCACACTCACCCTCCAGTCTACAGTAGACGTATCTACCTGCTCCACTATAAAATGTTCTTTCTCCATCAAATTACTCCTATTCACAACCAACAAAGTATCACCAACGTCCGGATAATCCAATGATAAAGCATGAAGGTCTGCATTTTGTATTTTTATTTCTACAGATCTTTTTGTTTGGGGAACAATTGTATAATAATAATTATGAATATTTGTGCAATCGTCTCCCTGCCCTCCAAATTTACAATTTTCTATCACAATTTCTCCTTTACAACTAGTAAAATGTGTTGCATCCGTATTAGTTGAAATAATCATACCAGCTTCCGGAATCACTTGCAGATTCTCTAAAGTTATATTTTCCGACAGATGTCCGACAACTCCCATACCCGGCTGACTATGAATCTTAACTCCTTCAATATAAATATCAGACGATTCCTTTATCATAATTGCAGGACGATAATGCCCGGAATGACGCAATACACAGAAATCACCTGTAGAAGGTCTGAAATCAGTATAAATCCGGATCATGTCTTTCGAAAGCAACTCTTTTCCGGAAACTCTGCCACCAGTATATAATCTCTCTCTCATAGCATCCACATAATGAACTCTGCCTGTTACATCTTTATCCAAATAAAAATACCGTTCAGGATCGATCTGCATATCAAAGCTACCTTCATTCAATTTAGTTATCTTCCCCACCGTATTAGGCGGCCTCCGATAAACAATACTCAAACCTTTTATTGTTACCTCCCGGGCCTTATCTATCGAAACAACTTCATACCATCCCTCCAATAATAATATAGCACCTTCCGCTTCCACAACCAGATTCTCCGCTCCAAACAAATCCAATGCTTTCACATAAGGGGCATCCGGTTTAAATAAGCGACCTTGTACATTATCTCCATATACTCCGCTTATAGCCTCTCGCTCAATCTGTAATGCCAGTGAATCCCTGAAATTATACAGACCTGGCGGAAAAAACAAGACGGTAGATTTATTATCCCTACAATATTCACAAGCTTTACGAATATTCTCCGAATCATCAAGCCCATCATCCGGTATTGCTCCAAAATCCAATACACTGATCCGTTGTCCTGACTCTGCATAACAATACAACCAAGAATGGAATAAGATGATAAATAAATATATTAATCTCTTCATTTTAACTCAATTTCTATTCTGTCAAATCATATTATAGATACAAAAAAGCACTCTTAAAGAATAATCGCTTAGCTTTATTCCAAAAGAGTGCTTCTTACATATGGTTACAGCTACTTAGTAAAACTTGTAATCACCAATCTCCATTGCTTTTTATTCTTATTATCGGCCGCAGTCACCTCATAGACCATATCTGATTGAGAAAAATCTCCAACTTTCCCCAATACCGGAGCAGAACCTACAGGCGCAATCGATGCTGCAGTTGAAATAGTTGCATATCCTATTAATTTGGATAAGGAAACCTGATTTCTTACTTCTTCCGTAAATGTTCCGGAAACTTTAGGCACTGTAATAGCACATTCAATAAGTCCTTCTGCCTGATTGATTTTCGTCTGTGCAGTCAATGTTTTTACTTGTAACTTCTCGCTAATACCCTCCTGTATAGTCCAGCGATATTCAAAATTGAATGCCGTTACTTCCGCCTCTGTATAAACAGGCAGATCATCATCTAATCCTGCCGTCAGACACGATGACAAACAGATACACAAGAAAGAGAGCAATACGTACTTAATTAATATCAGTTGTTTCATATTCAATAAATTCTAATATATTCATAATTATTCCCAACCCGGATTCTGATCATCCGACAACTTTTCATTCAGAATTGTTTCATTTTTGGGTATCGGTAAAAAGTATCTTCTGGTTGTAAATTTTCTATCATTAGACGGACCTACAACCGGAACCGGTATGATCTCAAAACTTTTGCCATCAGCCGCAATCTCTATTGCTGTCGGAGGTGTATTAAGTTCTTCAATTTCATCCAATCCGTCTTCTTTTCCCCAACGGAGTAAAGACCAATATCTATCTTCTTCCTGCACCAGTTCAACACGGCGTTCCTGTTTATAATATTTCCAGGCTTGATCAAAGGAAAGAGCTGTCGACAAAGCTGGTAACTTTCCATGAGTCATTCTAACCTTATTTATATATTCAATTGCTGTAGTTGTTTCCCCCAGTCTCAACAAAGCTTCCGCATAGTCTAGATACGAACGTCCCAGACGCAAATGAATCAAATGCCAGTCTGTCGGCACGCCAGCAATGACTGATTTATCCTGATAGAGGTTCTTAATATATAAATAACCTGTTTTTGTCATATGACGGTCTTTCTCCTTATTATTCAAATAATACAAGTTTCCACCAACACGTGTTGTAATGATTGAATTAAAATATTTGACTGAGTCGTAAGCTATCGTTGAATAAAAGCGGGCATCGCGGTTCCTATAGATTGCATTACTTACATAATCGACATTCGGTTTGAAATTCTTATAGTAAGATGTTTCATCCCATGTTTTAGCATTCCCGTCGGCATCAACCACCTCATAAGCGTCAACCAAATCCTGAGACGGAGATTTATCATGCCACCCCTCAAAGTTTTCCACAGGCCATACAGCAGCCACCTCTTCCGGTATTTTTCCAGCTCCCTGGTTAGGGACAATAGATTGCATCCATGTTCCTGACATCTTTGTCGTCTCTGATAAATAATAAGTGGCCAGAATCACCTCTTTCGAACTTAACCCGGTAGAATAATCATTGAACAGTTTTCCATAATCGCTTTCCAAAGAATAAATACCCAATGCAAACAAGTCTTCACACGCTTTTTTTGCTTGCTGATAATAGTCCCTTTTCTCATTAGAATCTGTTAAAAAAGCTGCTCCCTGCAAACAAACAGCTGCTTTTAAAGCATACGCTGCACCTTTTGTCAAAGCACCAGCAGATGCAGTCACCGGCAATCCTTCCGCAGCTTCAGTCAGATCATTAATAATAAAATCATAAGTTTCTTTTATCGTTTTCGAACGAGGAAACATAAGGTCGTCATCCGGAGTCAGTACGCGATCAACGATCATCAAGCGTCCAAACAATCTGGCACGAGTATAATAAACAATACTACGGAGCATTTTAGCCTGTGCGATCAGAGGTTCCTTATCCGCTTCTTTTATATCTTCGGAAGCAGTAACCTTCTCTATAATCAGATTGCACCGGCGGATTTCACCGAATTTGTTCCAACCATAATCATTGGCATTCGTCATCAACTCGCGAACTGTTCTGACAGCAGCGCTCATCTCTGTGTTGACAACTGAATTATCACTCCAGTCATCTGCATTCTCCGTCAGCAACTTGGATACATATAAAGTCCCGTTAATAAAAGTCTGTGCTCCTTCTGCAGATCTCCACACCTTATCTTCTGAAAATTTATCCAATGGAGATTTATCCAGATCATCTGCACATGAGGCAAACAAAAGAATAAAAGTCGATAAAATTGCTATATATTTCATATTTGTTTCTTTTTAAAATCCAACATTTAATGCAACTGAGAATGTCTGTTGAACAGGATATCCCTGTCCGCTACCATCCACAACTTCAGGATCGAAATAATCTTTCACACCAGAGATAGTAAAGAGATTGGTCCCCATTACCGATAATTTCAATTTACTAATCGCATTCACATTCCTCAACAATATATTCTTGAAATCGTATCCGAACTGCAGACTCTTCAAACGGAAATAACTTGCATTTTTAATCCAGAAATCAGAAGACTGCGTATTGTTCGAACTATTAATATTCTGATAAGAAGAAGCACGGGGATAAGCCGCATCCGCATTTTCCGGAGTCCAGAAATCCAGCTGATACTTATAATTCATCTCCATAGTATTACCACCTTTCATCAAACCGCTTAATTCAACATAACGCGGTCCTGTACCCTGAAATAGTCCATACAAGAAAAAGCCTTTGTAATCCAAATTGAAATCAAAGCCATAGTTAAATGACGGGAAGAACGGTTTACCGATTCTCACTTGGTCTTCCGAATCAATTTTACCATCACCATTTACATCAATATAAGCCAGATCACCCGGTTTCAATTCCGTAGCACTCAGGAAACGAGGATTATCAAGGACATCTGCTGCACTTTGATAGATACCACTTGACTGATACGCATTTCCATAATAATTCTTTTGATGGGTTGAACGCTTTTTAGGGTTTTTCAAAGTGGCTTCCGATTCACTTTCATTTACTTCCCACAACTCATCATAAGTCGTAAAATTGAAACCCAGATCATAATTCAAATGACCGACTTTATTCTTATATCTTACCATTGCTTCATAACCAGCCCGCCGATGGATACTATTCGATTTCACTTGTGGAAGATCTTTTCCCAATGTAGTTGTATAACGATTCTGAGGAGAGATCAAGTATCCTTTCGTCTTATAATAATAATAATCGAAAGTAAAATTCAAATGATTGTTCAGGAACGCCATATCAAAACCAATATCAAATACATCTTTTGTATACCAACTCAAAGCATTCGACACCAGATTCCCTTCTGTAAAACCTGGAACAAACTCACCTCCTACAACGGCAGATTGAGAGTTATATGAATAAGTAGGAATATAACCAAAACGAGCAACTCCGGTTTCCAACCCCACTTGTCCATAAGAAGCTCTGATTTTAAAGAAATCAATAATCTGCTTATCCTTCAATGTCTTCATAAAGCCTTCTTCCGAAACAACCCATGCAACAGCACCTGATGGGAAAAATCCCCAACGCTGATCTCTTGCGAAATTATCAGAACCATCATAACGGAAGTTTCCCTCCAACAGGTACTTATCAGCATAATTATATCTCAAACGTCCCACATACCCAATACGTGCTCCCTCCTGAGCCGTTCCGGTGTTCTGCTGTGTAGATGCGTCTCCGGCAAACAACTGGTCGAAATCATTTGAAATAAAGCCATTTCTCGATGCACTGAATTCTTCATTTGTCGTATTATAATAGCTATACACTCCCTGGACTTCGAGGAAGTGTCGATCAAAAGCACGACTATATTCCACACTAGCCTCCAATGTATTATTACGCCACCAGCTATTTGTCAGTGACATTTCAGATGGGGCAGCCTCCTTCAATACCCCGGAAGGAGAATATTGGGGAGCACTGGATTTAAAATACTTTTCATTATAATTAGAATAGCGGGAGTTAGCCAAAATTTTAAACTTTAACCCTTTATCCCAAGGTAACGTCCAGGTTGCATAAAGTTGTGTGTTTAATATATTATCCGAAACCCGGTCATATCCCGATTCTTTATCCAGCCAGGCCAATGGATGAACAGAGAAAGCACTGTAAGTCCCGTCAGGATTGTAAGCCACGTCTATTGGTTTGTTATACGCCAATAAGTTTCTCCAAATCTGTGACTGACCATATGGATTCGGATTTCTCTTTTCCAAAATTGCATCCAGATTCAGCCCCACTTCCAAACCGATATTATCAAAAGAGGAAGAAACATTACTTCTGATATTATAGCGTTTAAAAGTATTGTTATGGGACTGCTTAAATAAAGATTCCTGATTTAAATAACCCAGAGAAGTATAATATTTCACACCATTTTTAGATTTACCCGACATAGACAGGTTATGCCGCATCTGAGGTGCAAAATTATTGATTGCCATTTTCAGCCAGTCATTATCCGGATAATTAGCCGGATCAGAATGGTTCAACACTTTATTGACCACATCTTCCGAGTACATGGCATAAGCTCCACGACCATCATATTCAGCCGCTTTATTGGCTGCCGTTACATATTCAACAGCATTGACCCGGTCCGGAATAATGGTCGGTCTGCTCCAATCAAAACCTGCAGTATAATCAATATTGATCTTTTCACTATTTCCTCTCTTAGTAGTGACAAGAACGATACCGTTACCAGCCTGAGCACCATATACAGCTGTTGCACTCGCATCTTTCAATACTGATATTGATTCAATATCAGAAGAAGTCAAAGCATTAAAGTCCAATGGTTCACGAATAATACCATCAATGATATAAAGAGGAGTACCACCACCGCGGATAGAAATTGTAGGAACTGTTCCACCTGGTTCTCCTCCTGTTTGCTGAACAATTACACCGGCAGCACGTCCCTGCAACGCAGCAGATGTACTTGTATATGGCAGTTCGTCTATCTTATCTGTTTTTACACTAGTTACTGAACTTACCGTTTTTCTGGTTGATGTCGAGCCATAACCAACAACGATCACTTCATCCAATTGACTGTGGCTTTCTTTTAAAACGACCTGTATTGCAGATTGATTAGTCACAGCTATTTCTTTGGATTCATATCCTATATAAGAAATAACCAATGTTGCCTTTTCAGGAACTGTTATACTAAATTTACCATTGACATCAGTAATCCCTCCTAGTGTCGGATCATTCTTTACTATAATATTAGCACCAATGATTGGTTCTCCATTCTCATCAGTCACTATCCCGGTCACAATCCGTTCATTACTAACCAAAGCGAATAATCCACTTTTACTTAATACAATCTGACGATCGCTAATAGTATAATGTATATCTGTATTTTTCAGTATATTATTCAGAATATCCGAAATGCTACTTTCATTAACAGAAACATTCACTCTTTGTCCCACGTTTACAACGTCTTTATTATACAAAAAGCGGAATTCTGTTTTTTCCTCTATCTTATTCAATACATCTTCAATAGAAACATTTTTCATTTTGAGCGTCAATGAAGTTGATTGAGAATAAGATACCGAGGCAAAAACTTGCGTTAGACTTAAAGCTATAAATAACAAGCATAATCTCATAACTCGAAAAATTTTAATGGCAAAACTTAGCCTTTCGATTTTTTTATCCGAAATGGAATTCATACATTTGTTTGTTTAGTTAGAAAAATAAGGTTGACTAAAAACTTTTAAACAGCTAAACAATCAAAGGAAAGGTCTCGCACACCTTTCCTTTTTATTTAAAGCTGCTTACTCATTGATCTTAATAATTGACTACTTCATAGGCATCAGATTTTTATAGTGAACAAATAATAATTATCTTTTCATACATAACTAAGACGTCTCAGCTGTTTTTTACCACAACTGAAAAGTCATTTTTTTTATTTAAAATCAGATTTTCTTTATTCGGAAGATAAAAAGGTGATATTTTTCATCACCTTTTTCTTTTATACACTTCTATTGTTTGCTTCTCATATGCATTATTCCGGTCCTTCACCCTCTTATTCTGCTTGAAATGCAGAGGAGCACTCATTTCAAGTAAACGCAATATTTCATCCAACGATTCATATTCAAAAGTAGCACGATAAGGTGCATTAGCTAAAGAAGGATCTTTTAATTCTATATTCACATTAAAAGTTAATCCCAGGCGCTTAAAGACATACGATAATGGGTCATCCCTGAATATCATCAGTCCGTCTTTCCAGGCATACCACTTATAAGGATCAGTCTTTGCAATAAGACATTGTTTCGTGAGATTATTAAAGGAAGCTCGTTCTCCCGGAACCATAGCAACAGGTGAAGAGTTTCCGAAAGCGACATCTATCTTTCCGTTAACCATAGTAACAGCAGTAATAGAATCACTTCCATAGGCCTCCACATTAAAAGCCGTACCGGTAGCCCGGAGAGTTATCTGACCGGTTTTTACGATAAAAGGATTTTCTTTATCCGAATGCACTTCAAAATATCCTTCGCCACTCAAGAAAACATCCCGCTCGCCTTTCCGGAAAGTTAAGGGATATTTCAGGGTACTTCCACCATTCAGCCAGACATTCGTTCCATCCGGCAGACGGACTTCAGAGAAAGTACCGTGAGGTGATTTCACTTCCTGATACTCTATCTCATCATACACCCCATTATCCTTCTCTAAAAATAAATAAGTACAGATGATCAACAAAGGGATGACAAGGACAGCAGCCATACGTTGCCAATAGATAATTAATGTACGGGCGATATTCCTCCTTGTGGTTGCGATATTTGCTAAAACTTTTTTCTCGGCTTCAAATACATGAATCTCAGAGGGGGTAAAAGCGGGGTGCATCACCTGCCATATATTACGCATTTCCTGATAATATCGGTCATTATCAGGAGATTGCTTCACCCAATCATCCAGTTTACGGCGTTCTTCTGCCGTTGCTTTACCGGATAGATAAGCTGTGATAATAGGTTGTATTTGATCTTTGTCTGTCATTTTTTCTCTTTTATAGTATTTAAGACGTCCGGGGAATCATTTCCCACATGGTTTATAACTTTTTTTAGGGAATACCTATTGAAAGCAATAGCATAAAGAAATCTTTCAAATATTTCCGTAATAATTCCAAAGTCTTACTGACACGGACTTCAACAGTCCGCTCCGATACATTCAGCTTTTCTGCTATTTCCCTGTATTTCAATCCTTCAAAGCGATTCAGCTCAAAAGCTTCCCTATACAACTCCGGCACCTGTTCCAAGGCATGACGCAAATGGTCATGCAAATCTGAATACAAGACATAATTTTCCGTATCGTAAGAATCAAGTACTGTATTTTCATACTCCGTCTCATACTGACGGACAATTTCAAGATGACGAAATTCATCAAAACAACTGTTACGGACAGCCTTCAACAAATAAGATTTCAAAGAAGTTTCAATCTGTATGTTTTTCCTCTCGTTCCAAAGTTTTAAAAAGATTGATTGAACAATGTCTTCACAAGAATCTTTGTCTTTTATAAAATTCCCGCAGAACAATACAAGATCGGTATAATAGGTCTGAAACAATAATGAGAAAGCCTCTTTGCTGTCTTGCTTCAAAGCAGACAAAACAAAGTACTCTTGTTGTTTATCCAGTTTTCCCATATCGATTTCAAGTATTAACACTATTTCCTGGCAGCTAAATTAATTACATTTTTTCATTTTCAACCTATTTTATCATGCAAAACAACTGCAACCAACAAAGCCTCTACGACACAAGATCGCAGAGGCTGTTTTTTTCTGTATTCCTTCCTCACGGGAGAAATTACAGTAAGAACTTTATTTTATTACTTAATATTAATAACCACTTGTTCGCCTATCACAGGGTAGTTGATGGATAGTAGAGGCGTAGCGTACTACGTCTCTACCCCAACTCGTGGAAATTTTAGAATTTATTTCTGTTTAAAATTATTCTTATTTTACGATTGCCTTAACAGCAGCTTCGCCTTCAACAGCTACTACAACTACACCTGCAGGAACAGAGATTGTAGCTTCGCTAGAAGAGATTACAGTGTTAGCAATTGTCTGACCAAGAACGTTGCTGATAGTAACAGTCTTGCCAGCAGCACCCTTGATAACAACAGCACCTTCTGTTGCAGTTACACTGATAGTAGATACTTCAGGAGCGATTGCATCTGTTGCAATGTCATCTTTAGAACCCGGTTCTACATTGAAGATCAAAGCATCATCACCACCTGTAATAACTTCGTTAAATGTAGAAGCATTAGCATCAGACATTACCAGACAACCATTCTGCATCTTCAACCAAGAAGCTTTAGAAGGAGCAATAACATCAGCAGCATTCAACGGCAGTGATTCGAACAAGAATGAACGATTCGGTTCTTCGATTTCTTCTACTGCAGCATCAGTATCTACATAACGGAATGACCAAGTATATGCTTTGTGTGCATCACCTCTCAGGTTCTTGATATAATATCCATTACCATTGCGATCTTTTGCACCACCATCGGCAATATATTTATCATTAGCTTTCTTGATTGCAGACAAATCAATATCTTTTGTTGCAATGCCAGCGAATTGACCAATCAACAGATACAAGCTATCACCAACGTGAACACCGTCAACGAAACCTACACGAGAATATTTACCCCAATTGTAATCTTTTGCAATTGCATTATTAGAGTTATTTGCAGCTACTGAATCTACAAAGTTAACCAAATAGTGACCTCTTACGTGACCAGGTACTGTATAAACTTTATCATGGATACATTGTTCAGGAGCATCTTTACCTGCTTCAATCAAAGCCTGACAAACCGGACAACGTTCAACAATTGTAATAGTAGGAGCTGTTTCGCTAGCCAGAGAAACCAAATATTGAGGTTTGATATAGCCTCTACTTCCTGCACGTTCTACCCATGCAGTATCAACGATGAATGATAAACCATCTTTTGCTTTATCAGCAGCATCAATTCCTAAGAATTGGATACCTTCAACCATGAAGTTTTTATTAGCTTCAAGTTGCAGATACTCATTACGATATCTTTCGAAGAAACGCAATGTGTCAGTAGCATCACCTGCAACACCTTCCAAAGCAGAATTGAAACGACGATACAACGGAGCATTGTCTACTTCTACAGTAAAGGCAGAAGTACGAGTTTCTGTCATTACTTGTCTCTTCAGATATTTGTTGTTTTCATCAACACCTACTTTACGCAGAGAATCCGGAGCCATCTTATAAGCAGTATCAACCAATGCATAATAAATAGTACCTTCTACATTGTTGTTAGCTTTGAAGAAGAATTTAGCAATCTGAGCATTAGTTGCATTTGAAACAGCGATTCTGTTTTCACCTGCTTCTACAACCATTTTGTCAGATCCCTTAGACTTCATTGTATAAGCCTGACGAACCAATTGAGACAAACCAGATACATTACCTTTGTAACCATAGTTAGCAGCATCACCTGTTGCTTTCAGCACATAATTATCTTTAGCACCTACATAAATTACAGAGTCACCGCTCTTCATTGCACCCATATACAGATCGTCAGATGCAAAAGAAGTCCAGTATTTCAACTTGTAAGAAGTCACAGTCAAAGAGTCTTTATCCAAGAATCTATAACCCAGATATTTATTACTCATGATTGCAGATGTAGCTTTCTGGAAACCTGCCTTATCAGTATCTGCTTCACCAACTGTTTTAACTACAACCTGTACAGCTTCACCATTGATAACAGCATCAGCATTGTCTTTCAATTGCAAACTTGCAGCTACAGTACCTTTTTCTTTACCAAACTCACGGTTGATGATAGAAATCGGAGAATTGTCTTTCTTACTAGTGTGTTCAACTACCCACTGGAATGAAGGCATATCCCAAGGATTTACATTAGCTTCCAAAGAAACCCAATGATAAGTAGAATCTTCGTGGATAGGCATTGCCAGATATTTACCAGCTTTATTCTTGATCAAATACAAACCTTCTGCGATAGTAGTTTCATGTTTTTGAGCCGGTTCTCCGCAAGTTCCAAGATTAAACTTAATCTCAGTTTCTTTCTTGCCATAGATAGTTACAATGCGAATATCATCAGCACTAACCAAATCCTGAATTGTTACATAGTTCTTATCATCTTCGCTTACTCCTGTAACACTTACATTTCCATCAACAGTCAAAGCATTTACAAAATCATTAGCAAAACCATCTTCGTCTGCATCATAAGTAGCTTGTTTAACCTGAATTACCAAGCTATCGATAGAAGGCCAATAAGTAAATGTAAACTTAGACTGATCATCAATATCTGTGCCTAATTCTTCATCGGTTGTATTAAAACCTAAGAATCTTTCACCGTTGTTATTAACATAAGCAGTATCTACATATACATATTTTTCATCCTCTTTATTCAAGATACGAACCCAAGTATCATCACCCTCTATCTCTTCTGCCAAGAACGGAGCGTCAGTAAAATAGTTCACTTGAGAAGTTTTGTTCTTATTCGGATCAAAAGTCAACTGAACACCTTCTGTAGCTTCCTGAGTTCCCAAGATTGTATTAATCTGAGAAGCAGTAAGAGTCATAGGAGCTGCTTCTACTAAAGTAAATTTGAGAGCATCATAGTTATTCTCTTCTTCTGCTGCAAATTTCTTTAAATTCACATAGTTATTACCGGCAGCATCAGTTGCAGTACTTGCATTTAATGCAACAACAGTATTTGCATCAACATAATAATACAAAGGTCTCCCTGATTGCAAAGGGTTAATAGCATTTGAGAAAGCCCAACCGCCAATAGCACCACCAACTTCCAAATCAGCAGTAGTACCATTTACAGCAACACCAGTCAAATAATCTTCAGAAACTTCCAAAACCTCACCGTTAGCCTTATTTCTGAATTCAAATTTAATTGCTTGCCCTTGATTGTAAGATTGAACTTCAACACACCACAGTGTATTTAAAGTCAAATCGCCCGGAGTTGTAAGCAATTTCAAACTGTCATTTTCGATAGCCAGGAATTTATCGCCAGCTTGCAACTGATACAAACCAGTGTTTACTCCCAAGTCTAAGGAAGGAATACCAGCTGCATTTCCCGAAAATGAACCAATAGCTAACAAAGCGCTAGCTACCAAAGTAGTAAACTTTTTGTTCATAATAAATAATTTAATATTAATACTAAAGTGTAATAAGTCCAATTCACAATAGAAACGTTCCACTCCCCAAAAAATGGCGAGTTTAAACGTTCCTTTTATCTCGTCACAATATTTTTTTCTTACCTTTCTTTTTGAAGATGTTTTTACATTGTTTGCTATTCTTATCAAAGCAATAGCAATAGACAGATAAAAAATATCTTCAAAACGAAAGGTATGAAAAAAACTGGCGAGATAAAAGGAACGTTTTATTTCGCCACGGCTTTTTCTCAATCGCCACTTTATTAATCAACCAATTACACTCTATTTTTTCACACATTTTTTACTCAATAATATTAATGTACGGGCGTACATTAATATATAACTATATAGCTTTTCTTTCAGCACTTTACAACACATACCCAATAATCCTACTAGAACTAAGAAAAAGTACCGAATAATTAATTCTTTATATCAGGAGATTTATTACCTTTGGTACGGACTTTTAAATATGAAAGGAACACATTACAGAAAAGTAAAGCATTCCTTACATATTTGTATTCCTAACCTTACATTTATGAAAAGAAATTGTTTCATAAATAAGATTAGGGAGAAAAATCCTTAATAGTCATGACGTTAAACCTTAAACATCAGGAGGAATATGAGTATTGAATACGACTTATTTGCCAATCCCCCCAGGAATGGGGAAGAGAAGCCGACGTTACATGCCAGAGCTATCAATATCCAGACCGTCAATACCAACGAACTGGCGCGGATGATCGAGAGCATGAGCACTTTCACGACAGCCGATATCAAAGGGGCAATCAAGGCAATCAGCGATCGGTTGTACTTCTGTCTCAGTAATAGCCAGAGTGTACATCTGGAAGGGATCGGTACGTTTTCAGTAACGCTGAGATGCAAGCAGCAGGTGGAAAACAAAAAAGACATACGCTCGGCATCCATTGAGTTTAAGAACGTGGAGTTCCGTGCTGATCCGGAGTTGAAGAAACGTTTCCGGGGCGTTCGTATCGAACGGCGGGAAGGGACCAGCGAGAAAAAAAATTACAATGCCGATATCCGGCAGAAACGTATCCTGTGGTATATAAAAAACTATGGGACAATCAACCTGACGGTTGCTGCCAGCCTGAACCAATGCACGCGGCAAAAGACTAAAAAAGATCTGGAACAGCTGCTTGAAGACAATCAGATACAAAAGAGCTGGTGCGGAAAACGAGCTTTCTACACCAGGCGTTCGCCCCAACAACCAACAGCCGGCCCGTTACCTAACGACCCTACGGAATAATATGGAACTATACACCGCTATCAAAATACCCAAGCCTCCTTTCCGGCTTTCCTGGCAGGAACGCATCTTACTGCTCGGTTCCTGTTTTGCGGAAAATATCGGGGCGAAACTGGCTGAGAACAAGTTCAATGTCGATATTAATCCGTTCGGAACACTGTATAATCCGGCATCCATCGCTGCCGCATTGCGAATGCTGCTACATCCGGAGCGGTTTACAGCAAATGATTTATTCCGGCACGAAGGCGTATATCATAGTTTTACGCACCACAGCCGTTTCTCTTCCACCTCGGAGACAGAGTGCCTGGAAAAGATTAACGACAGATTGTTTGCCTCGGCACAAGAAATCAGGAAAACCGGATATATGGTGATCACACTGGGGACTGCCTATGTCTACCGGTTGAAAAGTTCCGGCCAGGTGGTAGCAAACTGCCATAAGCTACCGGAGAAAATGTTTGACCGCTCGATGCTATCCGTGGCGGAGATTGTGTCGGAATGGAAGGAGTTGTTGCTCTCCTTATGGGAGCAATGCCCGGACCTGAAGATACTTTTCACCGTCAGTCCGATACGCCACTGGAAGGACGGGGCACATGGCAATCAACTCAGTAAGGCCACTTTGCTACTGGCAGCCGATACGCTCCAGATGGCCTATCCGGAACGGATCGCTTACTTCCCCGCCTACGAAATCATGATGGATGAGCTGCGCGATTACCGCTTCTATGCAACCGATATGCTGCATCCTTCGGAACTCGCTGTTGATTATATTTGGCAACGTTTTACAGAAAATTTCTTATCCGATGAAACGAAAGGCTTCCTTAAAGAATGGGCAGAGATCCAAAAGGCTATTAATCATCGCCCGTTTCAACCCGAAAGTGAAGCCTATAAACGCTTCATCTCGCAAACTTTGTTAAAGATGGAACGAATTAACGAGAAATTTCCTTCCTTTGATAGTACAAAAGAGATGGAAATAATAAAGTCTAAACTAATGTAAAGAATGGAATACTCAATAAAAGAAATCGTCAGAATTATCGGTGCGCAGGCAAATAACTTGCAGGATAGCACCATCAGCATTTTGCTGACTGACAGTCGCCGGCTTTCTTTTCCGGAACAAAGTCTCTTCTTTGCCCTTAAGACAAAGACCAACGACGGACACAGATATATAAAGGAACTCTACAAACTGCGCGTCCGCAATTTTGTAGTGAGCGAAATGCTTCCGGAGTTCGAATCGCTCGGAGAAGCAAATTTCCTGGTGGTAAAAGATACGTTGAAAGCTCTTCAGAAACTGGCTACCCATCACCGGAAACAGTTCAATATCCCGGTGATCGGCATTACAGGCAGTAACGGGAAAACGATTGTAAAGGAGTTCCTTTATCAACTATTGCACAAGGAATTCAACATTGTCCGCTCGCCGCGCAGTTACAATTCACAGTTGGGCGTGCCGCTGTCCGTCTGGCAAATAAGCGACAAGAATACGCTGGGAATCTTTGAAGCCGGCATTTCCCAACCGGATGAGATGGAAAACCTGCGCCCGATCATTTCACCGACTATCGGTGTTATTACCAATATCGGAGAAGCACATCAGGAAAATTTCATTTCTACCACGCAGAAATGCCTGGAGAAACTGACTTTGTTCAATGAATGCGAAGCCATTATATATGACGGGGATGATGCGTTTATATCCAACTGTATCGAATCGGCCTGCCTTTCACATAAGGCGATTGCCTGGAGCCGGACAGACTCGGATGCACCGCTTTATATCGAAAAGATCGAAAAGAAAGAGAAGGAAACAGTCATCCTTTGCACACTGCTCGGGCTGACTCAGAAATATGTCATTCCTTTCACCGATGATGCTTCCATTGAAAATGTGATCCATTGCCTGGCAGTAATGCTTTATCTGAAGCCGACCAGCGTAAATGATGCAAATAAATTTGCCAGGTTGGAGCCTGTCGCTATGCGTCTGGACGTGAAACAAGGCATCAACAATTGCATGCTGATCAACGACACATACAACTCGGATATCAACTCGCTGGATATCGCCCTCGACTTCCAGCAGAGCCGTCATGTGGACAAGAACCTGAAATGTACGTTGATCCTCTCCGATATCCTGCAATCAGGCACCTTGCCCAAGTCGCTTTACAAAAAGGTTGCCGACCTGGTTCGCCGTAAAAACATCGACCGGATTATCGGTATCGGACGGGATCTGAAAGAATATGGCAGTGCATTCGATATCGAAAAGGAATTTTACCTCAGCACGGATGAATTTCTCAAATCACCGACATTCAAGAAGTTCAAAGACGAACTGATCCTGATAAAAGGCTCACGCCACTTCCACTTCGAACGTATCTCCGAGTTACTGGAAAAGAAAGTGCATGAAACGATCCTCGAAGTAAACCTGGACGCGGTTGTGCATAACTTCAACTATTACCGTTCGAAACTGAAACCGGAAACCAAGATGGTTTGTATGGTAAAAGCGTTCGGATACGGGGCAGGTTCATACGAACTGGCTAAAACATTACAGGAACATCGTTGCGATTACCTGGCCGTCGCCGTTGCCGATGAAGGGGCGGAACTCCGTAAAGAGGGCATCTCAATCCCTATTATCGTAATGAATCCGGAATTCAGCAGTTTCAATGTCTTGTTTGAAAACAATCTGGAGCCGGAGATATATAGCTTCCGCCTGCTGGATGCCATGATAAAGGAAACGGAACGACGGGGGATCACCTCCTACCCGATCCATATCAAGATAGACACGGGAATGCACCGCCTGGGATTCCAACCGGATGACGTCCCGGCGATCTGTGAACGGTTGAAAGAACAAAGTGGCGTAACGGCACGTTCTGTATTCTCCCATCTGGTGGGAAGCGACTCATCCATCTTCGATGATTTCACAAAGAAACAACTGAATACATTTACCCAGGCGGCTGCCGAACTGGAAAACGGCCTGGAATATAAAGTCATCAAACATATCCTGAACTCTGCCGGAATCGAACGTTTCACGGACTATCAGATGGATATGGTCCGCCTGGGAATCGGACTATACGGTGTAAGTGCTTCCGGCATAAAAGGCCTGCGCAATGTCAGTACCCTGCGTACCACCATCCTTCAGATACAACATGTCCCGGCTGGCGACTCCATCGGTTACAGCCGCCGTACTTATGTGGACCGTGATTCGCGCATCGCCATTATCCCGATCGGTTATGCCGACGGCCTGGACCGTCATTTCAGTAACCGGGGAGGCGAAGTCTCCATCAACGGAAAACGCTGTCCGATCGTCGGAAATATCTGTATGGATGCCTGCATGATCGACGTGACCGACACAGACGCCCAGGAAGGCGACCCAGTCATCGTCTTCGGCGAAGAACTTCCGGTAAGCGAACTGTCCGACAAACTGAAAACTATACCTTACGAGATACTGACCTCAGTTTCTCCACGGGTAAAAAGAGTTTATTACAGGGAATAATTTTCCGACAAATAACAGGAGGCCCGGATGCAGAAATATGCGTCCGGGCTTTTTCTTTTAAGGGAAGTTCTCCACAAGTTATGCAGCAAAGCCGGACATAAATTGTTTATCTTGCACATTTTATGTACTTTTGTGCCGTAAATAAATTAAATAAAGGTATGAGTCATAATTTATTGAAAGGTAAAAGAGGCATTATCTTCGGTGCGCTGAACGAGATGTCGATTGCCTGGAAAGTGGCAGAAAAGGCTGTGGAAGAAGGGGCAACTATTACATTAAGTAATACGCCGGTTGCCGTACGTATGGGTGAAGTCGACGCCCTGGCTAAAAAGCTGAACGCAGAAGTGCTGCCGGCAGATGCCACTAGCGTGGAAGATCTGGAAATGGTATTCTCAAAATCAGTAGAAATACTGGGAGGAAAAATAGATTTCGTATTGCACTCTATCGGTATGAGTCCGAATGTGCGCAAAAAACGTACATACGATGACCTGGATTACGATATGCTGGGAAAGACATTGGATATATCCGCCGTCTCTTTCCACAAGATGCTCCAGGTAGCCAAAAAGCAGGATGCTATCGCCGATTGCGGTTCGGTACTTGCTTTATCGTATGTGGCAGCACAGCGTACTTTCTTCGGTTACAACGACATGGCGGATGCCAAGAGCCTGTTGGAATCGATTGCACGCAGCTTCGGTTATATTTACGGACGCGAAAAGGGAGTACGTATTAATACGATCTCTCAGTCGCCGACCCTGACAACAGCCGGTAGCGGAGTGAAAGGTATGGATCATCTGATGGATTTCTCCAATAAGATGAGTCCGCTGGGTAATGCATCGGCCGAAGAATGTGCAAACTATTGCATCGTAATGTTCTCCGACCTGACCCGCAAGGTTACTATGCAGAACCTTTTCCACGATGGTGGCTTCTCAAGCATGGGCATGAGCCTTCGCGCCATGAACCAGTACAGCAAAGGATTAGAAGAATTTACCGACGAGAACGGAAATATTATTTACGGTTAACCAGCCGTAAATAGCTGACAGTTATGCTAATAAAAATATACCCCGAAAATCCCAATCCGAGGGAAATAGACAAGGTTATCGACGTCCTTCGCGACGGAGGCCTGGTCATTTACCCGACCGACACAGTATATGCGATCGGCTGTGATGCATTGAATGTCCGCGCAGTTGAAAAGATCTGCCAGATGAAAGGTATCAATCCGCAAAAGAGCAACCTTTCCATCATCTGTTACGATCTTTCTAATTTGAGCGAATATGCCAAAGTAAACAATTCCGCTTTCAAGTTGATGAAGAAGAACCTGCCCGGTCCTTTCACCTTCATCCTGCCGACAAGCAGCGAATTGCCGAAAATATACAAAAACAGGAAAGAAGTCGGTATCCGTGTGCCGGACAACAATATTATCCGGACCCTGGTAAAGGAGCTGGGAAACCCTATTCTGACCATGTCTGTTCATGACGACGATGACGTGATCGAATATTCGACTGATCCGGAGCTGATCCATGAAAAGTATGAAAATACGGTGGACATCGTTATCGACGGTGGTTACGGTGGTTTCGAAGCCTCAACGGTTGTAGATTGCACCACAGATGAGTTTGAGATTGTACGCCAAGGGAAAGGTATATTAGAATAAAGCAAAAAGGCTTCCTGCATTGAAACAGGAAGCCTTTTTCTATTTTAACTATCTAACAGAATCTGCAATTTAGAAGTTCCCCACATTTGCTTTATCCCACCAGACACGAGTACCGCCAATATCGCCGGTAAATTTTCCACTTGAGTTTTCCTGATTCAACAGATCAATACCTTTCTGTAATTCTGCATTATTTGTATTGATTTCAATTTCAGAATAAATCAGACGACGAATTTGTTCATCCGTATCAATTGTTCCGTTACTGCTGTTAACACGAACCGGGAATAGTTTAGGATAACCTGTACGGCGATATTCAGCCCAGGCTTCTGTAGACAACGGGAAGTTTGCCAGCCACTTTTGCGTAATGATACGCTGCAGCTTTTCTTCATTGCTTGCACCATCATTCCATTTAACCGGCACTGTATTCATTGCTTTATAACTATTTTTAGAGTCAATCGGATCTACGAAGTCAATCTGCGTTGTAGTACCATTGATGTAATTCTCGATATCTTGTTCAGATATATCAACCGTTCCATTCACATAAGCCTTTTTGTATTTCAACTCATTATTAATAGAGATACGGATGCCTTCTTCATACAGATCCTTGGCATTACCACCCATACTCCAACCACGCAAAGCACCTTCTGCACGCAGGAAATAAGCTTCTGCCACCTTCATTACCGGGAACGGAGTAGCATAAGAACAAACGACACTTGAGAAACCACCCCATTTATTCGGCTTCGAAGGTAATTCACAACCCGCACGTATGCCCAGATACTTAGTATCTACAGCTATTTTAGATCCGTCTTCGGCTACAATTTCCTGAGTATTCTTCGTTATATACAACGGTGTACGAGGGTCCTTATAACCTTCCATAATAGTTACCAAAGATGCATTGACACCACAATCTCCCCATTCGAACATACGGGTCAATTCATTACTTAAACCCTGATCAATCAGAATATCTTTATCGGCAGAGGTCAGAACGCCACCCTGATACGCTTCTTCCGCTTTCTGTTTTGCCAACGTCGGATTCGCTTTTACAATACGCATCGCAATACGCAGTTTGAACTGGTTAGCAACCTTTATCCATAAAGAGCGGTCACCTTTGCACCAATAATCAAACTGTTGCATGTCTGCTGCGGCTGAAGTTCCATTTTTGAAACCTTCTATTGCTTCATCCAGCAAAGTGAACATACTATTATAAACACTTTCCTGTGTATCATAAGCAAAAGCCACATCATTGCCATCCAATACAGACTGATAGGCAATAGGGCCGTAAGCATCTGTCGTCATCAGCATACCGTAAACCTGGACAACACGCATAACGGCAGCATAATCTTTGATACCCTTTTCATCACAGGCATTGATCAGACGGCGGGTATTATTGAAGATATGCAGATAAAAATTCTCATACATACCGCCACAGAAACCGCGGTTCAATTTATAATCGGCATTCCCGTTACCTCCAAAGTTGTGAGGGGTCATGAAATAACCGCCAAACAGATCAACACTCAGATTTGTCCAAAACTGGAACATATTTTGCTGCGGAGCATATACATAAGTAATCGGTTCTATGAACTGAGCCTCAAACGGCATGTTATCCGGATCGACTTCATATTTATTGGTATTCAGTTCCTCAAAATTATCAGTACAACCGACAATCATCGTGCCGCAGGCAATAGTCAGGCCCAAAGCGGCTGCATATTTGAATAATATATTTAATTTCATAGATAATCAAGATTAGAAGTTTAATTTCAGATTAAGACCAACACTACGGGAAGAAGGCAACGCAAACATATCAACTCCTTGCCAACCGTTTCCGGTACCGGCAGATACATCCGGATCCATCGGAGCATCTTTGTAGAAGAAGAACAGGTTACGGGCAATCAAAGACGCATTCAGATTCTTTCCGATACCGAAAAGGTTACGGAACGTATATCCGAAAGACAACTCACGCAAACGGACATTCGTTGCATCGTAAACATACAACTCATTAGCATACTGCGAATTGAAGTTTGTTGCACCTACTACGGAATAGAATTTCTGAGGATCAAAAGTTACTCCTTCAAACACAACACCACCATTATCGCGGGCAGCACCAGAGCGTTCGGAAACACCCCAACCATCCAACGTAGCTTCAGTCATTGACATTACTTTACCACCCACCTTTGCATCGATCAGGAATGACAAAGTGAAATCTTTATAGTGGAATGTATTGGTCCAACCCATATTTACTTTAGCATTCATATCACCGACATATTTCAGATCCTGAATACCGTCACCACCCAACTGGGGAGCACCGTTTTCAGAAACAACAGGTTTACCGTTGTCATCTCTCTTGATCTGACGAACATACAAGTCACCATAATGGCCGCCTTCCTTCAGGATCACTTTTGCTCCGCCATAATCGGCCAGGGTCAAACCGTCAGGTAGTTCATCCACTAATTCCTTAATCTCATTCTCGTTATATGCAAAGTTGAAGTTTGTACTCCAGCTAAAATGATCGGTAAACTGATTATGCCAACCCAAGCCAATTTCAAAACCCTGGTTCTGCACATTACCGGCATTTACATAACGGTTTCTCAGACCTGTTTCCCACGGAGCTGAGATTGAGAAGAACTGGTTCTTTGTATTTGTCTTATAATATGTAAGATTCACATCCAGGCGATTCTGAAAAAATGTTCCGTCAAAACCAACTTCCAGAGAATTTGTCTTTTCAGGTTTCAATGTTTTGAACGGTGCATTTTCGGGAGGCGTCAAAGCACCCTGGTCACCCAACTCATAACGCAGATTCGTCATAAAAATAGGAACGTCATTACCAACCATTGAGTAAGAAGCACGCAACTTAAACATATTAACATTCTTGCCAAAGTCAATAAACTTATCCAGTAAAGCACTGGCACCTACTGACGGATAGAAGAAAGAAACGCCATCCGTATATGCCAAAGCAGAAGACCAGTCATTACGAGCAGTTACATCCAGGAACAAACCTTCCTTATAACCGAACTGAGCAGTCGCGAATACAGAATTCAAACGTTTTTCTTTCAATGATTCAGTCGTAGTCATCCGGTAATAGTTAGCCGGAGAGAAGATATTCGGATAATAAGCACTACCGGTCGGTTTGCCATCTACAACCGAGAACTTGGAGTCACCCCAACCGATCAAATCAACACTGGAACCAGTTGTTTTCGTAAAACTGCTACCAGCCGTTACTGATAAGGTATAAGTATCTTCCCAACTTTTATTATAGCTTGCCAGAATATCCCCATACATCTGTTCACTGAAAATACGGGAATCCTTCATGGTACCCATCTGGTTACGTCCGCCTGTACTGGAAGCATATTCATTATATATCCATTTCTCATCACCACGTTCGTAACGCAAACGGCCGGTAACGGAAAGACCTTCCATAATATCATATTTAACACTACCTCCGAATTCATAACGGTTACGGTTTGAAGTCGGTTTCTGACGGTTCACCATCCAGTAAGGGTTGGAGAATTGTTCCTGGGCAACATTCGTCCAGTTCTGGACATTTGCGTTCAAAGAAGGTTTATACACCTCGTAATTATTTTTGTAATGATCCCAGTCTTCTCCTCTCGGGAACAAATAAGCACCGGTAACCGGATTACCCAGAAAACCGGCTGCTGCCTGGTTTTCAATATCCTGATTATTATAGCGGGCACTTACATCAATATGAACTTTCTTCCATAGGTGGAAACCGACTTTAGCCAACAGGTTATGACTCATATAGGTATTTTTCGGTGTTACACCGTGAGAAGCTACATTCGCATAAGAAAAATAAGAAGAGATGTGTTCATTACCACCACTCAAAGCAATTGAATTGTTGGTAGTGAAACCAGTCTGATAGAAATCTTTCGCATAATTTGGAGCAGTAGTCGATAATTTGTCCCCCCAACTGAATGTACCCTCATTGCTCATTCCGTAAGAATTCTGGAACTTAGGCAACGAAGCAACTGTTTCCACTGTTGTATTGCTCGATACATCGATCGACACTTTACCCGACGATGCCGATTTAGTAGTAATCATAATTGCACCGTTGGCAGCCACAGCACCATACAAAGCCGCCGCAGAAGCACCTTTCAATAAAGTTATCTGAGCAATATCGTCCGGATTGATCGTAGACATGGCATCACCACCATCACGACCTCCACCATAATTACTGTTTACCTGTGAATCAGACACATTCATCATCAAAGGTACCCCGTCTACCACAATCAACGGTTGGTTGCTACCATTAATAGATTTGTTACCACGAAACAGGATCTTGGAAGCACCACCCGCACCGGTAGAGTTCGGAGTGATCTGCAAACCGGCACTCTTACCCTGTAAAGAGTTGATCATGTTTACGTTTTTAATTTCATTCAAGTCTTTGCCGCCAACAGTCTGGGCTGCATATGACAACGTTTTCGATTCGCGTTTGATACCCATGGCAGTTACAACAACTTCGCCCAATTGTTCAGAATCGGAAACCATAGAAACATTAACAACAGAACGTCCGTTAACCGGTTCTTCCACTGTTTTCATACTCAAATAAGAAAATACCAGAATTGCATTTTCACCAACTTCCAGAGAATACTTTCCATCGAAATCAGTTACGGTTCCAATAGTCGTACCCTTTTGTAGAACATTTACGCCAGCAAGAGGCTCATTCAGTTCTTTGTCCATCACAACACCGCTTACTTTTCCTTGTGCCCACAGCACATTTGTACATATCCCAATGCAGAATAGTACCAACATAACAAAGCTCTTCCTCATAAAGTCAGATTGTTTAGGTGAATTAATAATGAAAATTTCCATAACACTTTATCCTAAAGTTAAATAACAGGTTTAACATTTACATACATACAGCCAAAACAAGAACTAAGTCCTACCAGAACTTATATAGCATTGCGTTTATCCGGTTGTAAATCTATTAAATTATAACCGAAATAAGCAATAATTGTTTGAATAAAGATTATTATTTTGTTTATATTAACACAATAATGTCGCGTTTCCAGCACACTCGCATCAGCATTAACATTTGTTTGTAGCAAATAGACAGAGTTCTGGTAGAACTCCGTAATAAAATATTTATTTGAAACCTTCATATTCCTATTGTCTTCCAAAATGCCTACCTTTGTAATTAGGTACATTATTAATATAGCAATATGAACTGGACCCAATTATTATCAGGTAAACGTTTCGGAATGGAAGAATATCATGAACGTAAACATGAACGTACGGACTTCCAGCGGGATTATGACCGTTTGATCTTCTCCTCCCCCTTCCGCAGATTACAGAACAAGACACAGGTATTTCCTTTGCCGGGCAGTATCTTTGTCCACAATCGTCTGACACATAGCCTGGAAGTTTCCTGTGTAGGTCGTTCGTTAGGTAATAATGTAGCAAAGGGATTGATGCAAAAATATCCCGACGGAAGTATTAACTTTCCGGAAATAGGTTCCATTGTTTCCGCAGCCTGCCTGGCTCACGACATGGGCAACCCGCCATTCGGACATTCCGGAGAGAGAGCTATTTCCGCTTACTTCCTGGAAGGGAACGGCAGTTATCTGGAAGACGAAATTCGTTCTGCTGGTGGCCGTTGGGAAGACTTTCTTCATTTTGAAGGCAATGCCAATGCCATGCGCCTGCTTACCCATCAGTTTATCGGCCGGAGAAAAGGCGGATTTGCTTTAACTTACAGCACATTGGCCTCTATCGTCAAATATCCTTATGCATCGGTTCATTCAGGCAAAAAAGGGAAGTTCGGTTTTTTCCAGTCGGAAGAAGAAACCTATATGCGCATAGCTACCGAATTGGGAATAAACCACAATCCTGAAGACAAGAATAAATTTGTCCGTTACCCGCTGGTTTATCTGGTAGAAGCAGCCGACGATATCTGTTATCAGATCATGGATATAGAAGATGCCTGCAAACTACATATCCTTACGACAGAAGAAGCCATTCAACTATTGCTCAACTTTTTTGAAGGAGAACGACTGGACCATATCATCCGCGTCATGAAAATGGTAGACGATACGAACGAACAGATCGCCTATCTTCGCTCCTGCATCATCGGACTACTGGTAGATGAATGTTCGCGTGTCTTCCTTGAAAATGAAGACGGAATACTTGACGGGACCTATAATACTCCTTTGATAGAGCAGATAGGAGAACAAGCCAAACAAGCCTATGCTACCTGTTCAAAAACGGCTTACAAAAAGATTTACCGCGCCAAAGAAGTACTCGACATAGAACTGGCCGGTTACCATATTTTCAGCCACCTGATCGACAGCCTGACAGAAGCTGTCATGAATCAAAGCCATGCATACAGTAAATTATTGTTGCAGCGCATCCCGGAACAATATGACACGAATGCACCAACCACTTATGGCAAAATACAATGTGTACTTGATTATATCTCAGGAATGACAGATGTTTATGCACTCGACTTATACCGCAAGATCACAGGAATGAGCCTTCCGGCCGTTTAATACTCTTCCCTATATTTGCTTTCTTCTTTATCTTCCAGGATACTGAGATAGCTCTTATAGCGGGACTCGCTGATATAATGATCTTCAAGCGCTTGCAAAACAGCACACCCCGGTTCATGACGATGGCTACAGTTATTGAACCGGCAATCTTCGGAGAATTTGAATATCTCCGGAAAATAGTGGGAGATTTCAGCAGTCTCCATCTCTATCGTTCCAAAACCTTTGATTCCAGGGGTATCAATCAGGTAGCCTCCTTCCGGCAGCGGGATCATTTCAGAGAAAGTTGTCGTATGCATCCCTTTATTATGATATTCGGAGATATCGCCGGTCCGGAGATTAACGCCGGGAACTAACTTATTGATAATCGTTGATTTCCCAACTCCCGAATGGCCGGACAAAAGAGTTATCTTATCTTTCAACTCAGCCTTTAGCGCATCGAGACCTTCTTCCGTTTTAGCACATAGGGTAGAACAAGGATAACCGATCGTTGTGTACAAATTAATCAAGGCGTCGAGATATTCCTTATCTTCCCCTTTATAACGGTCGATTTTATTGAAAACCAACTTCACCGGCACACTATAAGCCTCAGCCGTGGCCAGAAAACGATCGATAAAAACAGTTGTAGTAATCGGATAATTGACAGTTACGATCAGCATGGCCTGATCGAGATTGGCCGCAATGATATGCGATTGTTTAGATAAGTTGGAAGCCCGCCGGATAATATAGTTCTTACGGTCTTCTATCCTGGTAATAAACGCCGTACCTTCATTATTGATATCGATATCAACCCGGTCACCGACAGAGACAGGATTTGTGCTGCGTATCTCCTTTAAACGGAAATTTCCTTTTACCTTACTTTCCACATCACGCCCGTCATCGGTGCGTACGGTATACCAGCTACCTGTATTCTTTATTACCAGTCCCTTCATATTAATTAAAAATTAAAAATTGAAAATTGAGAATTGAACAAACTACCGGACGATACGCGTCAAAGTAATTTTCAATTCTCAATTCTCAATTTTCAATTATTTATACTGTCATTATTTCTTTTTCTTTAGCAGCGTAGAGGTCATCTACTTTCTTTATAAATTTATCGTGCACCTTCTGAACTTCCGCTTCCGCATCTTTTGCCACATCTTCAGGAGTTCCGTCGGCTTTCACACTTTTCTTTATTGCCTCGATCGCATCGCGACGCGCATTACGAACACTGATTTTTGCCGTTTCGGCTTCCTGTTTGGATTGTTTAGCCAACGTGCGACGGCGTTCTTCTGTCAGAGGAGGAATCCCCAGACGGATTATTTCACCGTTATTTTCAGGAGTGATACCTACTTCCGAGTTCATGATTGCCTTTTCAATCTCTTTGATAAGCGGCTTTTCCCACGGAGTAATGATAATCGTTTTTGCATCCGGTGTATTTACCGAAGCCACGTTAGTCAGAGGAACAAGACCTCCGTAATAAGGAACCTTCACTCCGTCAAGGATCTTCGGATTAGCCTTTCCGGCACGGATATGAGCCAACTGTTCGTCAAGATAATCGATTGCGAACGTCATTTTCTCTTCTGCTGACTTTACATACTGCTTGATATCTGCCATAACTGATTGATATTTTGTTTTCTGTTTTTTTCGATAAACAAAAGTAGTAAAGTTTTTGAACCTAGCAAACAAATTACTTTTTTAGCACTATAATTCAACTGAAAGCGTAGCATAAACTTGCGGCCCCGAAGAAATCGACAAAGCAATCCAGAAAGAAAATTTGTATCATATATTATGATACTAAGATATCATATATTATAAAAATAAAATATCATATATTATGATACAGTTATATTACAATATATGATATTCTCATTACCTCATAAGGGATGCTTTATCACTTAAGCTTCGGACAAAGTAACATCAGATAGAGAACGCCTACACTCAGCACAATCACCGCCCCCAATTGCGAAGCCATTGCATCCGACAGGAAGCCCATGAAAAGAGGAAAGACAGTTCCTCCGAACAGCCCCATAATCATCAACCCGGATATCTCGTTCTTACGCTGGGGCATGGACTGGATTGCCTGCGAAAAGATGATCGAGAACACGTTCGAATTTCCGAATCCAATCAACCCTATACATATATATATGATCTCTTTGCCGTGGAACAAAGACAATCCGACCATTGCCAGCGCCATCATTGCAACGCTGAAGCCAAAGAATATCTTGGCCGACATGCGACTCAGAATAAAAGCACCCAGGAAACAACCGGCCGTACGGAAGATAAAATAAAGACTGGTGGCAAACGATGCATCATGTAATCCCATTCCCAAACGCTCCATCAGGATTTTCGGAGCCGTTGTATTCGTTCCGACATCAATGCCGACATGACACATGATGCCGATAAAACACAACAGAATAAAAGGCTTGCCCAGCAAGGCAAAGCATTCTCCGAATGTCGAAGGTTTCCCTTCCGGCTTCTCTTCGTCTATCTGCGTTGCTCCCAACAAAAGGATTGTAATAACTGCAACAACCATATAAACCGGGAAAAGCACCCGCCAGCCCAGGCCGAAAGAAGGAATCGCAGCCGTTGCGCCCCACATCGCGATATAAGGAGCCAGGAAAGAAGCGATAGCCTTTACAAACTGCCCAAAAGTCAGACTGCTGGCCAACTTATCCCCACTGATGATATTCGAGAGTAACGGATTCAAAGAAGTCTGCATCAAGGCATTACCGATACCCAGCAGAGAAAAGGAAATAAGCATCAGCATATAACCATCGCCAAAGATTGGGAGCAGCAAAGAGAAGAATGTAACGATCAGACTAAGTAATACAGTCTTCTTCCGTCCGATCCGGTTCATCAGCATTCCGGTTGGAACAGAGAAAATCAGAAACCAGAAGAATACAAGCGACGGAAAGATATTCGCCTCCGAATCTGTCAGATTCAAATCGGCCTTCACATAGTTGGAAGCAATCCCCACCAGATCCACAAATCCCATAGCGAAGAACGCCAGCATGACCGGGATCAACTTTATATATAAACCTTTTTCTTTCATGATCATTCTTTATTCGGATAAGGAGGCCATGCCCCTTCCTGTGTACAAACGAAAGCGGCCGTTTCGACAGCAAGCTGATGGGCTTCACGCAGGGATTTCCCTGTTAATATAGAATAGACAAACGCCCCGGAAAAAGAATCGCCTGCTCCTACCGTATCGACAACCTGTACTTTAGGAGTCGGGATAGTGGACTGCTCATCCGGCGAATAAATCGAACTGAAAGCGCTTCCGGCTGTCAGAATCACATATCTGAGGTTATATTTCCTCAACATCTTACGGCACACTTCCTCATCCGTACCTTCCAGATCACACATGCTGCGAAGCAATACCAGTTCCTCGTCATTCACCTTAAAGACATTTGCTTTATGCAACAACGCTTCAATCAGTTCCTTAGAGTAATACGATTGCCGGATATTGATATCGAAAAAGCGCAACGCATCTTCACGTGCATACGACAATAAAGACAGGATCGTTTCTCTCGACGCCTGCGAACGCAAAGCCAATGTGCCATAACAAATGGCATCCGCCCTCTTTACCAGGTCGATAGATTCCTGGGTTAGAGGAATATGGTCCCAGGCAACGCCTTCAATGATTGTGTAGGTCGGAATACCATCCTTCAGTTCCACCATCACACTTCCGGTCGGATATTCTACTGTTCCCAAGCTATTGGAGATATGGTTCTTTTCCAATTCCTGAACGATTTCCGTTCCTGACAAATCATTTCCTACTGCACTGACGGCATATCCCTCAGCTCCCATTTGTGTGGCGTGATATACAAAGTTGATCGGGGCACCTCCGGCACGCTTTCCGGTTGGCAGGACATCCCAAAGGAGTTCGCCGATACCGACTACTACAGGTTTATTCTTTTCCATGATATTTCAATTTTTAAAGTGCTAATTTATAAATATTCAACGAATTTACCCGGCAGGAACCATCCTTACTGTAAAAGTTCAGACAGTTGTAAGGTTCGTTCGGGAAAACAAGATTGGTCATAGCCACCTTTCCGCCATCGAGGAAGACTTCGACAGAGCATTTATCTACAAAAATCCGAAGCGTATGTTCCTGTGCCGGAGATAAGGGTCCCCAGGTCGCCAAAGCAAAATCGTCCACATAATTAATGGAGTTGGCGATACGGTTATCGTGCGCTTCCTTTTCATGCGGAACGCTATTCTTTCCAAAGTCCACGATACCGCTATGCACCCTGTCCATAACCAGCTTCTTCGCATTCAGGTCCAGATAAATATCCACATACTCACCTATCCCGTTCACCAGCTGAAAGCCTGCGATACTCGATTTACCGGTTGCTACATTCATATTTATCTCGAATGCGCCATCATTTCCGGCAAACAGCGTATCTATGCTGACAGCTTTATTCGCCTCAACCGTGAAAGCTGGAATCTCGCGTGTCTCTTTCCGGAGCGATTCCAGTTCCCTGACCGGATTCACTGCCATATACACCTCTTTCCCTTCGGAATACATAGTCAATTCGCGAGGCAAAGCATTGGCACTACGATACTGCTGCGTAGGAATAATATTCGCATACTGCCAATTGCTCATCCAGGGCACGGCAATGACACGGTCGCCGGTATTGGAAAAGCAGACTGTCGCATAATGGTCTTTTCCCCAGTCCATCCATTTGACTACTTCCGGTTTCGTATCGCAAACAAACTTTGTCCCGTCGAAATCCCCGATAAAATACTGCGTAGCCGACCCTCCGAACAAACAACCCGGATTGATATTGACAATCAGCGCCCATTTCTTGATATTCAAATCCCCATTTACCGGCAGTTGCACCATATCCGGGCATTCGAACTGACTCGGCTGCACACCGTACCCGTCACCGAAAGCACTCATATACGTCCAATCTTTTAAATCCCTGGAAGAATAAAACCGCATTTCCTTATCCGCCGACACAATCATCACCCACTTCTCTTCCGGAGCGTACCAGAACACTTTCGGGTCGCGGAAATCTTTCAGGCCGTCGAACGGGGTAAGGACAGGGTTCTTTTCGTATTTGGTAAACGTACGCCCGTTATCGTTACTATGAGCCATACATTGTATCTGTCCGTTCTTATCGCTGGCGGAAGTATAGAAGGAGACGATCGAACCGGCACCGTAACCGGCCGTATTATCCTTGTCCACAACGGAACTGCCGGAAAAGATATGCCCCATCGTATCACGGGCCAGGGCAACCGGAAGATGTTCCCAATGAACCAGGTCACGGCTTACGGAATGCCCCCAATGCATATTTCCCCATACCGAACCGTAAGGATTATACTGAAAGTAAAGATGATATTCGCCATCCTTATAAACCAGTCCGTTCGCATCATTCATCCAACCATACAACGGAGTATGGTGATAAAGAGGACGGAATTTATCACGGTTGGTCGTATCGAACGTGTCGGAGAGTTTCATCTCTTTCCAGCATACGGCATCCTTCGGCGTTTTGCGGATACGGACAACCGCCTCTTTTGCTCCGGCAGGCAGTTCGAAAGGGACGAAATAATCCGTTTCCTTTTTAGCCAGACGGATATCCATATCCGTATCCGCCGGATTCCCCGTCACAAGACACACCTGCCCTTCACCGGTATGTTCTTCCACCGGCAACAAGAGGTATTTGGCCGGATTCGTAATATGGACAAACGTTAGTGTATCGCCCTGCTGCTCCAAAGTAAATCCTTCTTTAGAGGCGGACTGGCAAGCGGCCAGGCTTACTGATACGGCACAGCCCATCAGGAAATTCTTACTGTTATTCAAAATCGTTGTTTTCATATGATAATAGATTAATTGTTAAAATGTAATGTTTGCACTAAATTCTACGGTGAAGGGACGGATATAGCTGCCGGCCATCCACTGCCCGTTATGCTTGGAGGCATCCTCCTTCTTATCCAGTTCGGCTCCCGAAATACTGCCACGTGCTCCGGTCTGGTTCAGGATATTCACGACTGTCGCTCCCAGGCTAAGATACTTATTTACTTTGTAATTAACACCTCCGAATGTTTCCCAACGACCATTAAAATAATAGGCATTGTTGATATTGGCATACGTCTTGCTGAAATAACGGGCGCTCAACCAAACCCGAAAGTCTTTATAGGTGTAACTCGGATCAATCTCCAGCAGGACTTTCGGTATTTCCGTCACGATATTGCCGGTAGCATTGATACCTGCGTAGCTGCCGTCCGAGAAATTCACGCCTGTTTCATACTTCTTATAAGTCGGATTCTGGTAAGTAAACAGGAAGTGCAGGTCGAAACCTCTGAACAACCTGGCAATCAGGTCAGTCGTCCACCCGATAGTTTTAATATCGTAGCTGAGCGGGGCTGCGTTGATATCTTTCGAGTTATTCGGATTGATCAGATTCAGGGTAGAGTTGTTGTTCGTCTTTCCGATATAAGAGAACAAAGACGTCAGGCTCAACCAGTTATTATTATAATAGATACCGGCACGTCCCAACGGAATGGATACTTTCTCCACATTCGGCAATTCGGACGGGGCAAAACTGGAGATGGCAGGATGCTGCGTATTATAAGTGAAATCGCCTGTAAAACCGAACTGCCCGGTCAGCTTGTAAGTCAGGGCAAACGTATAGACCTGATTGAACCAGTCATAATCGAAATCCTGCGGAGCGACGGTTCCGGTCTGTCCGTTCTTATTATAAGCCGCACCCAAATGATAGTTAGGGAAACGTCCCAATACGCTGTCATTCCTCAGATAGACCGCTGCATTCTGGCCGTGCATCTTCTGATATTCGAAGCGGGCACCGTAGTAGACATTGATTTTGTCGTTGATATCCCAATCGTGGGTAAAATAAAGGGCCAGTTTATTTTCATACCCTTTGTAATATTCGGAAGCATTCTTGTTGAAGTCGTAGTAAACGCCATCGGTATAACCTTCTTTCATCAGCCGGCTCGGATATTCTTCCACTGTATGGTCGTACATGGTGGTATTGGAGGCATAATCAATCTTATAATGCCACTGGTTCAACCCGATACGCCAGGTTCCGTTTTTATATTCGCGCGACAGTTCGGAAGTCAGGAAGGTTTCATCTATATTACCGCGATTCAGACAAGACATGCGGCTTTGTACATAGCCTTCATAAGGAGTCAGATTGCCTTCCAGGTCTTTCAGGGAATAGCCGTCTTCCGAAGTCTTCTTTTCCAGCGACATCGGCGTCTGATAGACATAAGAGCCGAGCGCATGGTCGTATTTGGCATTCACAATCCATTTCAGACCGTTATCCCATTTATAAGCATGATGCAGGCTAATCTGGTTGCCTTTATTCAGGGAGGCATCATAAAGGTTAGTCTTCTTCAATTCACCGGAACGCATATCCATATAAACCATCTCGCCCGTTGTCGGCAGGTAAGAGCTTGTACCCAGTTTAAAACCGGGAATCTCCTTCACACTTCCGTCGCCCACATACATAAAAGGGGCATTGGTCGCAGCATTCGAGGGCCAGCGGCTGTTGCTGTAATGATAAATAACCGATAATTCACCGCGGTCCTGATTATAACGTTTAGTGATAGCAGCTTTATAAATCTGTGTACGGTCCTGATTGGAAGCAAAACGCAACTTGAAAGTTCCCGGGTCGAAATCCTGATAAATACTTCCGCTGTAAAACCAACCTTTCCCGGCATTACCGCTGATATTCAGGTCGATTTGCTGCTTACCGAAATGATTTGTATTATAATTCAGTTTACCCCGGAATTTTTGCGTCCCGAGTTGCGTATGAGAGTTTACCGCATATCCAACAGTACCGGTTGTGATAGCCGTTTCCGAAATCTTCAATAATCCGACATGCCCCAGGCTGCCGTCACCGCGCCAATGGGTATTTACATTATGAGGATTGGAATTGTAGACGACAGGCAAACCATTTTCGAGGACATTAACATCACCACCGGGCAGTCCGATGGATATCTCGCGGGGACCATTCGCACTGGAGGCATTCAGCATCACATTGCGGCTGTTCGTTTCATTTGATTTTTCCTTATTCAGCTGAACGGTATCTTTTACCGCTTCCTGTGCATATGTTGCGGCTGACAAAGTACAGCCGGCAATTAATAAAAGGAAAGACTTCTTCATGGTAATCATGGCAACTGTTTTCATATAGAATGTTTTAATGTTGTTCTTGCTAACAAGTTTTCGGAAGCAAATGTAGAGGCACTGAAAACAATCGGATATAACAAAACGAGCCAATCCTGTCACATTCGTCACATACCCTGAAATTCATTCCAATAGTATAATATCCGTCAGATAAATGCGACAAATGTGATAGGAAAAAGAAGTTGTTTTTTTGAGGTCTCCTCAAAGCCTCCTTTGAGAGCTCGTTGAAGCAGGCTTTGAGACGTCCTCACAGCCTCTTGTGACCGGCACTCACAAAATGTTGCCTATTCTGATGTATTCTGATACTCTTTCGGGGTTTGGTTATAAACGGCCTTAAAGCATTTGGCAAAATAGGCGGGAGACGAAAAGCCTGTGCGGTAAGCAATCTCGTTGATATTGTATTGCTTTTGTTTCAGAAGAACGGCGGCCTTCTTTAAACGGTAGTTACGGAGAAAATCGACCGGGCTGGTTCCAGTCAGGTCTTTTATCTTACGGTGGAGATGGCCGCGCGACAAACCGAGCGTATCACTCAACTTCTCCACATTAAATTCAGAATCGGTATATATCTCTTCAATCTGTGTCAGGAACCGGCGAAGGAACAGGTCATCCATATTCTCCACCTTCTCCGGTTGCGCCATCAGCATATTACTGCTTTGCAGCTTTTTCAGAAATGCTTCGCGCAACTTTTTTTGTTCATCGAGGATACGGATTATACGGAGTTTTACAAAGTTCACATGGAAAGGCTTCTGGATATAACCGTCCGCCCCGCCCGATATGCCATACATACGCTGACGTTCATCCGACAAGGCCGTCAACAGGATAACGGGAATATGGCTGATGGCGATATCCGTTTTTATACTGCGGCAAAGTTCGAAGCCATTCATTTCCGGCATCATCACATCGGATAAGACAAGCGATATTTCATTTTCCTCCTGAAGAAGATTCAAAGCGACCTTTCCATTGGTAGCGGTAAATACGCGGAAGTTCTCCGATAATTCCTTTTCCAGGAACGCACGGACCTCATCATCGTCTTCAACAACCAAAACGGAATAAGGATATGTCTGTGCCAACAACGTTTTCTCTTCGGAATCATCCAGGTTCGAAGCATCATACGCCAAATGGGAAACAGGCAGTTCCGTGATATATTCGCCGTTCAGCTGCGTCTTATCTTTCCGAAGGCAAACGGAGAAAACGGTTCGCTGTCCGGGGACACTTTCCACTGTTACCTCTCCGTTATGCATCTTTACATATTCATGGACCAGATGCAAACCGATACCTGTCCCCACCCGGCTGTTCTCCGAATAGAAACGGTTGAAGAGATAAGGCAAATTCTCCGGTTGGATACCCGAGCCATTGTCTTCGACATGTATCGTCACCCATTCGTCCGACTCTTCCAGCGCTACCCCAATCTTTCCCCCTTCGGCCGTAAACTTAAATGCATTGGATAACAAATTCACCAAAACCTTCTCAATCATATCCGCATCTATCCAGATACGGCAGTTCTTCATGTCCGAGGCAAAAGTATAGGTAATATTGCGCACCTTCGCCATACTATTGAAATATGACTTCACCTCACTGCTGAACGAAACGATTTCCGTCTCACGTATCTTCAGTTTCTCCTGCTTATTCTCCACCTTCCGGAAATCCAATAGTTGGTTGATGACGCGGAGTAAACGCCCCGCATTCTTATGAATCAACTCCAGGTCTGAAAGGTAGGGGGAATCGTGCAATAAGTTAAGCAACCTGTCCAACGGCCCCAATATCAGTGTTAACGGAGTTCGTACTTCATGGGATATATTGGTAAAGAACTGGAGTTTGGAGGCTGTCACCTCTTCTATCTCCGCATTCAGGGATATCAGTTTACGGCGCTGTTCTTCCTCTTTCTTATTAATCTCACGCAGTTCGCGGTTTTTAAGCCGTATCTTACGGTTAATATAGAATACATAGACCGACAAAGAAATGAAGCCAACCATCAAAAGCGTGATAACACTCAATGAATCCCGGAGAAAATTAAAACGGTTCAGCAATTCATCCATACGGCTCCGCTGTGTCTCGATACGTTGTTGATAATTGCTCAACCGTTCAGATTGAAGCAACAAGGTCTGGGCAGCCGATTTATCAACCAAACCGCTCAACAAAGGAATATATTTATCCACCTTCTCCCCTCTAAGCAACTGCATGGCGGTCCGTATCACCTGTTCACCGCCCGTCGGATAAAGGAAAGAGACATTAATCCGTCCATCCGCCACCGCTTCCAGTCCGGCATTGGCCACGGCATCCATTCCTATAATATGTAACTCCTTACCACGCACCGGGTCTATTGCCTGAAAATGTTCACGGGCGGCAATAGCCATCATATCGTTATGAGCATAGACAAAGTCGATGGGTTGTGAAAAGTCTATCTCTTTCAGGCGTTTGGCTGCGACATCATACCGCCAGTCGCCTTCCACGGGGCGAAAGGTTAAATCCGTCCGTTCCTGCAAGGCATCCCGAAAACCATTGTGACGTTCCTGGGCGGGAGAAGAACCCATCATTCCCCAAATTTCAAGAATAGTGGCATGAGGCGGTAAATGTTTGGCAGCATATGTTCCGGCGGCAAAACCCAGATCATAATTATTCGCTCCGACAAAGGTGGTATATTGGTTCGTGTTTACTTTGCGGTCGGTGATAATCGTTGGGATGCCTGCACGGAATGCTTCTTCGGCCACATCTGTTATCGGCGCTGACTCGAAAGGTGAAATAATCAGGACATCGACCTTTTGTGCAATCAGTTCGCGTATCTGTTCGATTTGTCGGTCGTTATCATTATCGGCATCCTTAATAAGGACTTTAATACTATCATAATTGGATGCCTCAATCCCCACCTCCCGAATCATTTGCTGCCGCCAGGCATCATCCAGCATACATTGGGAAATTCCTATCACATATTTCTTTTCCCTATCGGCACGGTCGCAACCGGCAAGCAACAGGCATAAAAGGAATAATATGGATAGGAAGTGTTTCACATTTTTCTAATTATGTACCAACGTCCCAATATTCTCGCCGCTCATCACCTTCTTCAGATTCCCGTTGGTATCCATATCAAAGACAATGATAGGCAGATTGTTTTCTTTACACATGGTAGTCGCTGTCAGGTCCATCACTTTCAGGCCACGAGTGTATATTTCATCATAAGTAATATCTGAGAACTTAGTCGCAGTCGGGTCTTTTTCCGGATCGGCTGTGTAGATGCCATCCACACGTGTACCTTTCAGCATCACATCGGCTTCAATCTCGATACCTCTTAAAGAAGAACCTGTATCGGTCGTAAAGAACGGATTACCTGTTCCACCGGACATAATCACCACATTACCCTGTTCCAGCAATTCGATGGCACGCCATTTATTATAAAACTCACCGATCGGCTCCATCCGGATAGCAGTCAACACCTTTGCCTTTACTCCCTGTGCAACCAGCGCAGAACTCAAGGCCAAACTATTGATTACCGTTGCCAGCATCCCCATCTGATCACCTTTCACCCGATCGAACCCTTTAGACGCCCCACTCAGACCACGGAAGATATTACCTCCGCCTATGACAATGCCGATTTGGACACCCATCTCTGCAATCTCCTTGATCTGTGCTGCATACTCATTCAAACGAACTTCGTCGATACCATATTGTTTACCTCCCATCAGCGACTCACCGCTTAACTTCAGGAGAATTCTCTTGTATTGTGCCATCTTTCTGTTTTTTGATTTTTAATTGTTCTTCTGCAAAAATACAGTATTTCGATTAGCAAACAATATCGGAAGTCAATTAATCCGGTTTTATTTAATAAAACTGTATAGCCTATGTAGCAACTCTGTAATGCCGTCCCCCTACTTTTGCTACCGAAATGAAACACACTTTATTCCTTATTTTGAAAAACACTAAGAAAACAACCAAACCTTCTTCCTAACTTTAGCATTCCCCTCCCCTTTCAGCGGAAAGAGACAGGGGAATGTTACTTTACAATTTCATATATCTTTTTCACTTTTAAAGCCTGAACAATACAGCCTGACGCACTGTTTCATAAACAAAGAGACATTAAACAAAAAGAATCATTTAAAAATTAAGCAGTTATGAAAAATGTATTGATTGGTATTGCTGCCGGTATCGCTATCGGCTATGTGCTTCGCAAAATGGAAGACGACGGTAAATTCAAATGTATCCACGACGACATGAGCGAACTGGCCGACAGAGCAAAAAAGAAAATCAAAGATGTAGTCGACAAAGGTGTTAACGAAGCCGAATATATCGGTGACCGTGTCGAACATATCACCGACAAAGTCAAGAAAGGGGCAACAAATTAATAGCTATTCAAGGATTATCGCTACAATATGTCACCAATTCTGTCAAACATAGCTTAAACAAGTGACAAAAAGACAGAATTAGGCATTAAATCCAACTGGCACAAAGTTTGCTTATTGATAGCTGAACGAAGGGTTCGGAAAGAGCCCGGAGTTCAGTAAATTATTGAATGTGTAACTTAAAAATAGGAGATTTAATTATGATGCCGATCAGAAAAAATCAAAATTGGTTACCGAGTATCTTCAATGATTTCTTCGATAACGACTGGATGGAAAAAGCTAATTCAACAGCACCTGCTATCAATGTAATTGAAAGCGAAAAAGATTATAAGATTGAATTGGCTGCCCCGGGAATGACTAAGGAAGATTTCAATGTCCGTATCGACGATGACAACTGCCTGGTTGTTTCAATGGAAAAGAAAAACGAGAATAAAGACGAAAAGCATAACGGACGTTATCTACGTCGCGAATTCTCATATTCTAAATTCCAGCAGACAATGATATTGCCGGATGATGTTGACAAAGAAAAGATCAGCGCTAAAGTAGAACATGGCGTATTGACCGTAGATGTTCCTAAAAAAGTACCTGTAGAAACGGCCAAATTACAGAGAAACATTGAGATTAAATAAGTACCCTCATCATTAAATAATGATATCCCCCGACGGAATTTCCATCGGGGGATATTTTTTATCCGGCTTCTCTCTTCGCAGGGATACTGACAGATGAACTTTATTTTATTACTTTAGTATTAATACTACCACTTGTTCGCCCGTCGCAGGTTAATTGGCAGGTAGTAGAGACATTGCATACAATGTCTCTACCCGACCGCATGGTGGTAATTTTAGAATTATCTATTATTTTACGATTGCTTTTACAGCAGCTTCGCCTTCAACAGCCACAGTCACATAACCTGCCGGAGCAGAGATAGTAGCTTCGTTGGAAGTGATTACCGTATTAGCAATAGTCTGTCCAAGAACGTTGCTGATAACAACTTTCTTACCTTCAGCGCCTTTAACGATTACGGCTCCGTTAGTTGCAACTACTGATACTGTTGATGTAGCAATTGTTTCGTTATCTGTTGCCATATCATCTTCTGAACCTATCTCGATATTGAATACCAATGCATTATCACCACCGGTTCTTGCATTTTCAAATGTAGATGATTTTGAATCCGACAGAACCAAACAACCGTTCTGGCTCTTCAACCAAGCACCATTGATAGGAGCAACATCCAAATCGCTTGCTTTCTTGTCTGATTCAATCAGGAATGCAACATCCAAGTTTTCTGCTGTTGCAGCAGCTGCCTTATCCGGATTGATGTAACGGAATGACCAAGTATAATTCTTGTGAGCATCTTTCTTCAATTCAGATTTCAAATCAATGATATAGTCAGCGTCAATTTTAGCAGCTTTGTAAGCTGCCTTAATTTTTGCCGTATCCAAATCAGCATTAGCCAGTTCTTCGAAACCATTTGTCAAAACATACAAGCTATCACCAATATGCATAGCATCCACAAAACCGACACGAGTATAGTCACCAAACTGATATAACTTATCTGCATCTTTAGCCTTCAGAGAATCTGCGAAACTTACCAGATATTTAGCTCTTGTAAAGCCAGGTTTTGCAGGAATAGCGTGAGGACAAGTCCATTCTGTAATACCGTTCAGGTGTTCGTGATCCAGTTCACAAGGTTTAGCCGGTTCTGCAATTTTTTCACTCTGACTCACATAGATGAAATACTGCGGTTTGATCTTTCCATTAGGAGCATTATCAATTGTCGCTGTATCAACCACAAATGACAAACCAGCTTTCGGATTAACTTTATCTTCTCTTTCGATACCCAAATAGCAAACTCCTTCATTTTTGAATTTCTCATTGTTTTCATCCATCAGATATTCACCACGATAATATTCTTTGAACTTCAGAAGCTTAGCTGCATCTTCCTGGCCTTCTACAGCACCATCTAATGCAGTATTGAAACGACGATACAGAGGAGCGTTATTTTCTACAATTGCAAATGCAGAAGTTCTTGTTTCTTCCAGCACATTATCTTTCAAGATTACGCTCAGATCTTCATCAGCCGAACCAATCTTCGTTGAATCAGTTGCTGCGACATTGATGAATGCATAGTAAGGACGAGCTGCTTCTACAGATTCAGCTTTATAGAAATTATTTTCTTTCAGATAGAACTTCTTAGCTTTAGCTTCATCAGAAGTCATTTTGTATCTGCCCTCGCTATCTAATGTAATATAAAGATTACCCTTAGAAGTCTTCACATACGGAGTGTACATAACACGTTTCAACTGTTTCAAACCTGAAATTTTAGCTTTCAATGCATTATCCACAGTAATACCATAAGGAACTTCAGCTGTTTCTTTATTCATAAAGAATGACAATTCAGCATCTTTCACATACAGGATAGAATCCCCGTTCATACCGATGAATTTATCATCAGCATATGAATGCAGATAATTGAACTTGTAAGACATTACATCCAACACCTTGTTATCCAAGTTCAAATAACCTAATTTTTCATTACCTAATGCAGCAGCTGTTACAGGCTTGATATCCAGGGAGTCAATACTATGCAGACCACCTGCAACAAACTTGTAAGCACCACCTTCTTCCTGACGTAACTGAATGCTTTGTTTTACACCGGCAAATTCACGGTTAATAAGTGTTACAGTTGACAGCTCGGCAATTTCCGAAGTTTCTTCATGATCTTTTAAGATAACCCACTGGTAAGCCGGCATGTTCATCACTTCCTGCTCAGAAGCTTTTACAGTAACCCATTTCGGAGCATTAGTCCAAGCATTTACTCCATTATCTTTCTTCGTATTATAAATAGGAACAGCCAAATACTGGTCTTTATCATTCTTGATTACATAAACACCGTTATTTTCTGATGTACGGTTTGTTGTACCTTCACCCAAGAAGAAACGAACGTTTACAGGACCTGCATCTGCTAAAACAGTAATTTCACTTGTAGAAGTCAGTTTATTTAATGTAATAAGATGATTAACCGCATTTGTAGTTTGCCATTCAGAACCGGTTGCAGCATCAGCAGTACCTTTATCCATATAAGATTTAATGCTAACAGCAATACTGTCTGAAGTAGGATAATAATCAAACTTAAACATATAAGACTTGATATCACGGTTCTTAGCACCTGCACTCAAATAAGGAGCAGGAGTATGAGCTGTAGTTGTAAACTTATCACTTCCAAAACCAATTAGCTTCAGATTCTGGGAAGTACCATCAATATAAGCAGTATCTGCCAACAGATAAGTATCTTCATAAGGCTTATCATCCTTTGTTCCATCAACAATCTGTAGCAAAACATAACCATTTGCTTTTGTTATCTCAGGTACTAAACTAGCAGTTTCAGCATATAATTCAGAAGTATTATTCTCATTACCAATAATTGCCTCACTATTATTACCATTCCAAGCACGGAAAGTTTTGTCAGCAAAAACGTTTCCTAAAACACTATTATCACCTACTTTCAATTCCGGAGTTGCTCCCAGTTTGAAAGAATCACCTTCCGGATCAGTACCTAATTTGGTATTCAAGTCTTTTGCACTCAGAGTTACAGCACCTGCAGTAATAGGAGCCAGTCTCAAATGACGACCTTCCCATTTATCTCTGCTGGCATGAGCTTTTACCAAATAAACATCTTCTGAACTAGTATAACCATTGCCAGTTGCATTAGGAGTAGCAGTTGCGCCTGTTACCAAAGTAACAACAGAGTCTTTTGCAAAATAAGAAATTAAACCGCTTGTTCCGAACGGAGAAGACTGAGTTTCTGTTGAACTTTTCCATTTCCAGGAAGAAGCTGCTCCGTTCATTTTCACAAAACCATCTGCTGCTGCATAAGTTTTAGTTGCATCATACAAAGGAGCATCGCCAGGATTAACCATCAAAGGTATACCTGTTCCTTTATTTACAAATGTAAAATCAGGACCAGTAGCATTGTTGCTATAAGAATACTGAATAGACCACAGTGTTGAGTTTACATCTGTTACAGCAGTAACATCTTTCAGTTTCAGTGTGTAACCATTACCATCCGGTACCATAACAAGTACTTTGCCTGCAGTAGCGTCACCTAATTGATAAAACTTGTTAGTTTCAATCTTCGTTACATCACTTGTACCTTGGCTGATTGTTGCAGCCTGAGTAGAAGAGAACAAAGCCGAAGCCATACAAGCAATCGCCAAAGTAGAAAACTTTTTGTTCATAATCTAAATTTTAATATTAATAATAATGTTAATGAAATTGTTCTTATCCAACCTTTTACGTCCTTAGTCAAAGTATAATGACTAGAAAAAACGATCCTTTAATCTAGCCAGTATTTATAGACTATTTGATATTCGTAATCGAAAGCATTAATTTTGTACATACTTTGTTATTCTCTTGATAAGAAAGGAGATAGTTATGCAAAATTTATTTGGAAAAGAGTTGTGGTTTCAAAAGTTATAATTAATTTTGTTGACGTATTTAAAGGATCGTTTTTTTTAGTCACTACTTATTTTATATATAATTCTTATATTTCAATAGCTGAACCATATGTATATTATATTTCTTTCATAAAGAAAGTATATTATATTAATGTACACATGTACATTAATATATAGTTTTCACCGATTCAGTGTCAAAATAAAGAAAAAGATAATATAACACTATATATCAACATATTACAAGTGACGCTGAAATATTATTCGGCATCACCTATTTTTACATAGCAAAAATAAAGCTACTCTCTAATCTATCTCCTTTATACCGGCCTACAACAGTTAACCCATTATACTATAAGAACTAAAGCCTATTGTAGTAGACTTTAACCATCTTCTTTACTAGTATTAAATATGTAATCAGATAAGTACATAAATGTAAGTTCATATCTACATATATGTAAGGTATACCTTTCTTTTTTGTAAAGCATATATTTCATATTTAGAATAGGTATGAAAAGGACCTAATTGTACTATACTATATCCTTAAATATAATAGTGTGGCGACTTAAGCACCGAAGGAGCGATAAGCGACGCTATAAAACAACAATGGTGACGCTGAATAACACCTCAGCATCACCATCATAATTTACTCTTTCATAATGATATAAGCATCCGAAGTATAGCAAGTGACGCCACATTTCCGGAAACTTTATTTGTAACTACTCTTTAGGAATGAACATACTGATCCCTATCGGATAATGATCGGAAAGATAATCGTTGTCCGGACCGTTATAAATCTGTGCATCTACACAATCAGGACGCAGGCTGTCGGTTACAAATATGAAATCGATTCGCTCCTGCTGGCGGCGTAAAGCCTCTCCTTTCGGTGAACTGGTCAATATACGGGTAGGGTAAGAATAACGTTGGTTATCAGGAGTGAACATATAACAAATGTCATGCAATGAAGCTGCCATAAAAGTAGAAATCACAGCATAATTCTCCAGATGTTCATCCGTCCAGGAGGCATCGAAAGGGGAATGGGCATTCATGTCACCCATCAATAGGCAATTGGTTAACTGATTTTTATTGATGTAATCGATAATATTATCGGCCTCCTTTTTGCGTTTTAACCGATCATGAGGATTCAGATGCGTCACCAGGAAATCCATATTCAGAACTTTGCAATGTAACAGGCCGTGGCCATAACCGTCAATCTTTCTGTCGACAACCTTGATAGGCGTTTTCGAAGTGAGCCCGACCGGATAACCGTTTTCCTTTACAATTGCGGCATAAGGGTGACCGTAAGAAGCTGCCAGTTCTTTCAGTTTGGCCTCAGTGAAGCCGCAAAGTTCGTTCAAAGCCAGTACATCGGGGGATTGTTCTTTTACCCAGGCGGTAAAACGGGAGATACGATCCTTATCCGAACCGTTGCTGAAACCATCCATGATATTGTAGGAAATGATCTTTATCTTTTGACGGTCGGTGCGCCAGTCACGTTCATAGGAACTTGAAGTCTGAGCATTCAGACCGGAAATAAAGAATAATGCAAAAAAGAAAAGAATACATTTGTTATTAGATAACTGCTTCATTGTTATTTCTGATATTAGATTAATACTATGTTATTTAGAGAAGTGCCCCCCAAAGTGCTATTTTTAAGTGTTTACCACCGACACTTCCTTGAATGCATAGCGCCTCACTTCTCCGTTATCTGTTTTCAGAATCAGGTGTCCTGTGGGTTCTATTCCCAGGATACAAGCCTGGAAGACGCCTTGTTCATCCCGGTAAGGATGAAAGCCGTTACCGCGATACAGGGCTGCCATATAAGCACTCCGAATCTCTTCCTCCTTTTCCTGAAGCAGACCGAGGTAGCGGTCGTAAAGACGTTTCAGGAAACTGTTCAGGATTTCCTCCCGGTCATATTCCCGACCCGTTATCTGTACCAGTGAAACAGGGTTCAAAGCATCACTCAGAAACTCCCGCTGGTTTATATTAATACCGATGCCTATCACGGAACAATACAGGGAATGCCCCGTCAAGTCGTTCTCAATCAGCATGCCGCATATCTTTTGGTCATGCCAGTAAATGTCGTTCGGCCATTTCACCGTTATACCGTCCACATAAGCATCAAGCGTTTCCTTTACACTCAGTGCAGCTATCTGGGAGATTAAGAACTGGCGGTTAGCCGGAAGAAAATCCGGATACAGGATAATGCTAAACATCAGATTCTTTCCCGGTTCCGACTCCCAGGTGTTACCGACCTGGCCTCGTCCGGCTGTCTGATATTCTGTAACAACGATACTCCCTTCCGGTAAGGATTCTTTCCCTACCAGTCCGCGGAGATAATTATTTGTAGAGGTTGTTTCTTCGAGCCGGATAATACGCGGCTGTTCATTTTCTTCATTCATCGTATGCTTCTCTTATTTTCTTCGGTAGTTTGGCTATTACCTCACGATAGGAATGACGAATCCAGTGGCGGATATCGTCGTCGGACATGTCGCGTTCCAGATAAACTCCGTTCCAGTATTTCTTATTGAAATGATAAGCTCCTTCGACTGCTGCATAACGGTCGCGCAACTCTTCCGTATAATCCGGATTACATTTCAAAGCCAAATACGGTTCCTCTCCATCCAGAGGCAAAAGGGCAAACATCTTGTTCTCCACTTTAAAGACGAGCGAGACATCATCGAAAGGAAAACATTCGGTAACGTTTTTCAACGACAAACAATATTCACGGGCTTCTTCTATATTCATACGTTTTCTCAGTTTTCTATTTTATCGGGACGGAGCGTAGAAAGCATCGTCTATATGCTCGATCCGGAAACCATCCTTCTCTTTTACCAGGGTGATGATGTCGAAACGGACCGGCAAATCCAGGTTAAAATAACGGACATAGGCATCTGCCGCCGCTACAATACGCCTGATCTTTTTATTATCGACAGCTTCTTCGGGCGAAAGGAGATAATCTTCCGAGCGGGTTTTCACCTCTACGACAACCAGATCCTTCCCCTTGACGGCAACAATATCCAGTTCGTAATGATGCCATCTCCAGTTGGTATGCAAAATCGTGTAGCCCTGACGGATCAGATAATCGCGTGCCCTTGCTTCACCATCCCTGCCTAAATCGTTTTGTTCAGCCATCTTATTAATTTGCACAAATATACTGTTTTTCTTTTTTATTTGGGCTTTCACTTGTACATTTGCACAATATGGCATTAAAACGGAAATATTCACCACCCCAACCCAATCGCCCGAGGGTGCATAAGGTTACTTTTATGCTCAACGATGAAGAGCAGAAGGCTGTCGACCGCTATCTTGCCAGATATAATATCGAAAACAAATCCCGCTGGTACCGGGAAACAATCCTTTCACATATACTCAAGACACTGGAAGAGGATTATCCTACCCTCTTCAAAGAAACAGAAATGAGAAGATGAATCCATTTAACGACGAATATTTTATGAAACAGGCGTTGGTGGAAGCACGTGCTGCCGCCGACGAAGGAGAAGTGCCCGTAGGGGCCGTTGTTGTATGTAACAATCAGATTATTGCCCGTGCCCATAACCAGACAGAGCGGCTGAACGACCCGACCGCCCATGCGGAAATGCTAGCCATAACGGCAGCCGTAGGCGTACTGGGTGCCAAGTACCTGACTAATTGCAGTCTTTATGTAACGGTAGAACCCTGTATCATGTGTGCCGGCGCCATCGGATGGTCCCAACTCAGCACCATTGTATATGGGGCAAGCGACGAGAAAAGAGGCTTTCAGCAATATGCGCCGAAGGCTTTCCATCCCAAAGCGATAGTAAAAAAGGGAGTAATGGAGAAAGAGTGTGCGGAAGAGATGCAGAAATTCTTTAAGTCACGCAGATAAAGCAATCATCAACAAGATTAGCTCCTAAATAATACAATACTGCAAGCAGAAAGCCTCCCAATTTCAACTGGGTAGTGACACTACCCAATTCATATCCTTCTTTTTTAACTCAGCTATATTTTCGTGTTATTGATCAAAAGCTTACTACTTTACTTCTTCGAAATCGACATATTCGCCTTCGTCCTTAGTAAAGATCTTTTTGCGATTGGCGGCCGCATAATCTTCCTCAGCGGTATTATGCGACTGACGTTGTCCACCGGAGTAACTACTTGTCTGACGACGCTGTTCCCCTTTCTTTGCATTGCTGCTTCCGCTACCAAACAACATATTCTTAAATGTACGCAGGATAGAGAAACCCATCAGGAAGACTAACAGGATGAAGAAGAAAAACATTACAAACAAAAACTTAAACATAATATTATTCGTTACTTAGTTGGTTTATAAGAGAAACACATAGACCAGACCTCTTGTTTACTGCCTTTTGTTAAAAATAGACAAGAGGATATAGAGAAGAATTGTTCCCGCTATACCAAGCATACCGAAAAAGGCAACGAACAGGACTGCGCAACCCACTAATATATAGCGTCTTTCATTACCTTTCCATGCAACCGACTTGATCTTTAACGAGAACATAGGGATCTCAGACACAAGCAATAAGGAGGTAGCCAACGCTACCACCAGCGTAACCACTATAAATAAGACATTATTCGCCTGGCTCAAAGGAGACAATGAATATCCGACCGAAGCCCAGAATAACGCATGTGCCGGAACCGGCATACCGATAAATGAAGTTGTCTGCCGCTCATCAATATTGAATTTGGCAAGACGCAAACCGGAGAAAGCAGGAATCACAAAAGCCAGATAAGGAATATAACGTCCTATCTCGCCTAAAGGAAGGCTTGCCTGTCCCAGCATCGAGAATACGATCATACCGGGTGCCACTCCGAAACTCACCATATCCGACAATGAGTCCAACTCTTTTCCCATCGGAGAATAAGCCTTCAGCAAACGGGCGGCAAAGCCGTCGAGAAAATCGAACACGGCAGCAATGATGATCCATATGGCAGCCCATAAATAATTATCCTGCAAAGCCATCACAGTGGCGATGCATCCTGATACAAGACTCAGACAAGTGATTGTATTGGGGATATGCTTTCTTATATTCATTCTTTCGTATATTTTCCGGATTCTATTCGCACGGGCATTTGCTTAACCGTGCAATCGGTGTCTGGTTACCGGTCACCTTCTGATCCATCTCAATCAAGACTTCGGTTCCCACCGGCAAATAAACATCTACACGCGACCCGAATTTGATAAAACCCATCTGTTCATCCACGTGACATTTCTCTCCGACCTTGGCATACGTAACAATACGCCGGGCAAGTGCTCCCGCAATCTGACGTGCCAGTACATCCACCCCGTTCTTAGTCGTGATAACAACGGCTGAACGTTCGTTTTCAGTACTGCTCTTCGGCAAATAGGCCGCCATGAACCGTCCGTTATTATGAGAGACATGTTTCACGGTACCGTTTACCGGAAACCAGTTGGCATGTACGTTAAACACGGACATAAAGATAGATATCTGCAAACATTTCCGGTGAAGGATCTCATTTTCCATCACTTCCTCGATTGCTACGATCGTACCGTCGGCCGGTGCAATCACCAGACCTTCAGAGTCGTAAGGGAAACGACGAAACGGACTGCGGAAGAAATTCAGGATCAGCAGGAAAAGAATAGTCGAAACTGTCGCAACAGAATAGAACAGCACTCCCTTACCTACGGTATGGTATAATGCGACATTTACGACAAATAAAACCGTAAATAACGTAAGTAGCAGGCCTGTTCCTTCTTTATGTACTTTCATCCTTCTTCTTAAACTGCGTTTTTATTACAATTTGCAAAAGTATTCATTTTTACGGAATAACAAAACAAATAAGATGACAAATCGGTTGACTGCGGACAGATGCGAAGCCGGACTGTCAACCGGGAGTCATCAACTATCTACAGATTCGATAGTTCCCAGTTCCACATACCACAGGTAACCCTCTACCTTTTCATATCCCATCTGCCGGATCAGTTTCATATAATTCTTCACCTGGTTATGATATCTCTTATCCTGTATTTCACCGAATTTATAGTCGATCACCACGACTTTATCTTCCGATATCATAACCCGGTCGGGACGTTTGGACAATCCTTTTCCGAAAAGGATATCGACTTCATTCAGCACACGGGCCGTCCCGTCATACCAAGGATGTACTTCCGGCATTTCCAGCAATTCTTCCAGCCGGACAACCAGCGACTCTGCTTCATCCTTATTAATGACACCGGCCAAACGATAGCCTTCAACGGCTGCGGGGATATCCTTTTGTGTCCGTATCTGACTGAGCACCTCGTGCATCAGGGCACCGTGTTTACGACGGGCATTATCAAAGAAAAAGCCTTTGCCATGCAGACGAAGCTGTAAACGGTCGTCGGGAGAAATAGAGTTGATACGAGCCATCGCGATCTCCTCGGGACTCTGTCCATCCTGCTTGGCTGCCGCGGGATGCCACCAACTACCCAGTTCAAAGATCCCTTCTTTCGTATCAAAAGAAGAAGGCAATGAAACAAGCGTGTCTCCTTCCCGGGTATCCTTCACCTCCAGATACAAGCCTGCCCATAAAGCATCGGCCATGGAAGAGATCTTTTCAACTTCGCCGGTCTCTTCCTTTATCTTTTTCGGACGGGGAGCAAAAACGATCAGTTCGTCTTTGGAGCGGGTGAAAGCGACATATAATGTATTCAGATTATCAATGAAAGCATGCAATCGCTCACGGAAATAGTCTTCCGCAAAAATGGTATTCCCCAGCGACTGGCTATAGCGGACAGGAACCAGATGCAGCCGGTTGAACGGTTTGGTTTCCGGTTTACACCACAGGATAACCGGTTTGCTGGGCTTATGGTCTATCTCCCAGTCACCGAACGGGATAATGACGACCTTGAATCCGAGTCCTTTCGACTTATGGACGGTAAGGATACGGATGGCATTCTGCGCATCCGGGGTAGCGATTGTTTTACGGTATCCCGTCTCATCCCACCATTTCAGGAAGCGAGTCAGATCGGCACTTTCTTTTTGGGTATACTCCGATACCATATCGAGAAACGCCTGAACGAAGACCTGTTCGTTATTCTGAAATTCTCCGGAGAAAAGACGGAAAAGTCCTTCTGATATTTCATACAGCGACTGGCGGGAAAGAGTCTGCAACTCCGATGCAATCTCCGGCGGAAAAGCCAGGCCGGAAACGGTTACGGAATATGCCTCCGAGAGATTCTCGTCTTTCGTCGCTCCCTGTAAAATCCGGTAAGAGTACAAGGCTGTCTGTTCATTGATTTTATCTTCCGGATTTCTCAGATACCGCAACAGGGCAACCATAAAACGAACTGCCGGCGATCCGCTGACAAACAGGGCGTCGTCGGAGATTATGTCGTAATGATAACGGTCGGAAGGGTTTGCCTCCTTATAGGAAAGCAGCTTTTCAGCCACCATCGCCCCTTCCATATTGGTACGGACCAAAATGGCGATATCCTTCAGGACATAACCGTTATCCTGTAATTGTTCCACCACACCGGGCAGACGGTTCAGGGCTTCTTCTTTCCAGTCTTTATCTTCATCACCGGCAAGAAATTCTATTTTGACATGGCCGTCTTTCTGTTTGAACGGCGGCGGAACCTGTTGATAACTTTTCGTATAAGCCGACATGATCTTTGTCAGATAGGCGGCACGCTGTTCTTCACTCAGCGAAGAGGTCAGCAGGCTTTCGTTATATACGCTTTGCAAGACACCGGGGATAGCGGTAAAGAACGTATTATTAAATTCAACGATATTCCGGCAGCTGCGCCAGTTTTCCTTCAATGTTTCTTCCCGTACTTCTTCCTGCGAGAAATCGGTTTGCACCTGTTCATCCAGCAATTTCCAGTCGGAGTTGCGGAAGCGGTAGATACTTTGTTTTACGTCTCCCACAATCAGATTGGCCCGGTCGTGTGCCAGGCTTTCTTTGATCAGCGGACGGAAGTTGTTCCATTGCATGCCGCTGGTGTCCTGAAATTCATCAATCATATAATGATCGACGTGCGTACCGGTCTTTTCATAGATGAACGGGGCATCGCTGCCTCCGATCACTTTATTCAGCAGCTCGGTCGTATCGGCAATCAGCATGACATTCTTTTCCTCCCGATAGGAGGCGATCTGGCGGGAAACGTCGGTCAGGATACCCAGCGTATAATAATAACGTACGATTTCACGAGCCGTATTATAAGCGGTCAGATTAGAGAACAGGGCGATGATACGTTTGATACAATCATTCAGACCGTCTTCAAAAACACAACCGATGACCTGACGCATTCCTATCGGAGTTGTTTTGGTAAAACAGCCTTCCAGATTATCGGCTAGGCCGATAAAGGTGGCTGTCGGCTCTTTCATCTCACCTTTCGCCAGACGGTCCAGCAGGGTAAGCGGAGAACGGCTTCCTCCCTTAAAATCGGTTGTACGGATGGCATATTTATTGAGTAAGGCAAGACCGCTCTCGCCCAATCGCTTCGCTTCGGCTTCTACCGAACGGATAATACCAAAGAGTTCATTTTTATAGTTTTCGAGTGCTTCCTTATCCTCGATATCTTTGGCCACTTCTTCACTGGATGCCTTGTAGCTTTCCTTAAAAACTTCACGGCTCAGGGACATGATATCTTTACGGAGGTTCCATTCGCCTCCATTCTCTATCTTATCTTCGGCGAAACGAAGCAGCCAGCCTAACAGTTCCTTGCTTTCCGGCTTTTCAAGGTCAGCCAGCAGGTTATCGACAGCTGAAGTGAGCACCAGCTCCTGGTCCATTTCAATGCCATAGCCACCCTGCAAACCTATTTCACGGGTAAAAGCACGCATAGTCTGCTGGAAGAAACGGTCGATGGTGCTGATATTGAATGCAGAATAATCGTGCAGGATATCGGTTAATATCTTTTTTGCCTGTTTACGGACTTGTTCCTCGGTCAGTACATAGGTAGCCCGCAAAGATTCCACATAATCAGACTTACGACCGGAAGAGAGGTTGTAAAGTTCCTCCACAATACGGCTTTTCATCTCATCGGTAGCCTTATTGGTAAACGTCACCGCCAGGATACGGCGATAGGCTCCCGTCCCGCCAAACAGCAAGGTCAGATATTCACCGGTCAGCTTATGGGTTTTTCCGGCTCCCGCCGAAGCTCTGTAAACAGTCAGCATAGTTTTAATTATTAATGAGAGGTTTTAATATTGAATCTCCTCAAATAATCCGGCTCTTTACATAGCCTTCCTTTTGGAGGATTTCGAGTACTTTCTGACGCAAATCTCCCTGTACGATGATTTCTCCGTCCTTAGCGGAACCGCCTACCCCGCATTTTACCTTCAGGAATTTACCTAAAGCCTCCATATCCTCTGTCGTACCACGGAATCCGGTCACCAATGTAACGGCTTTACCACCCCGGTTCCGCTTGTCCAGCGAGATACGCAATTGTTGTTTCTCTTTGGGAAGTGTATCTTCTTCTACCTCATTCCCTGTATTATATTGAAAATCCGGATTGGTGGAATACATCACCCCCAAACGGTCTTTCCAGTCATTATTCTTCATAATTCATTACATTTTATTTGGTTCAAAACTACAAATTAACAGCGGGATAAGCAAAAGAACGGAGAATAATACATATCTTTGCTTGAAACAGACTGATTTTCATAACTATTTTAATTATCACACTAGTTCGTATGAAAAGACTTTTTTTCATATTATCCCTTATACTACTGATTGATCGTTCCATGTATGCCCTGCCGGACGATAAGGACGATTATATTTTAGTTATCCATTCCATCAACTTTAACGAAGTATGGACGCAAGGTATTTACGAAGCAATCAATAAGACTTTTACCCAGGAACATATAACAGTGCTTGGCGAGGAGTTATCTATCCCTGCTATAAAAGATACGACAGATGTAAATGAGAAACTGGAAATATTACGTAATAAATACCCCACCCCTCCCAAAGTCGTTGTTTGCATAGGCGATCCGGCCTGGTTGCTGTGCCGTCCCCTTTTCGATAATGAATGGAAAAATGTACCTTCCATCATCTGCCATTCGCAGGAACTGGTCCCGATAAAAATAGAATATTTACTGAAAAGAGACCTGGAAACTATCGAACATATGGCTCTTACGGAAGATGAGATAAAAGGATACAATACAACCAGACTGATCCAGCCCCTTTTCGTAAAAGAGACCATTGAAACAATAAAGAAGCTACAGCCTGAACTGAAAAAAATAATCTTTATTTGCGACAACCGCTACATTAGTTTATATACCAAACAGGAGCTTTCAAAAACAATACAGGCAAATTATCCCGAGTTAAAACTGGAAGTGTTGTCCACTCCAGCCCTCTCTACCGAAAATCTGTTGGACAGCTTAAGTATATATGACCAGAAAGCAGGTATCATCTATTACTCCTGGTTTGTCTTCAAGAGCTCCAAAGAGAATCATTACCTGATCGATAACATGCAAAAGATGACCAACAGTTTTTCCCTGCCACCAGTCTATCTTCTGGCAGACCTGAACATCGAGACTGGTAATTTTGCCGGGGGACATTATATCTCGGAAAATGATTTCAGCGAATCTGTTATTACCACCGTCCGGTTAATATGGCAAGGAACTGCAGCCCGGGATATCCAAACCCATATCGGAGGGGAACCGCACACCTATCTCAATTACCAGCATCTGCTCAATCACGGCATCGAACCGTCCCGCTTTCCACCCAACGCCATTTATTATCAGCAGCCACCGACATTCTTTCAGAAATATAAAATACATCTGTTCAGTGCATTTGCAATCATTATCCTGCTGGCAACAATTGCCGTCCTGCGCTTCCGGCTTTATATCCAAAAACTGAAACAGGAAGACGAACGTCGCGAAAAGGAAAAAGCGGAAGAGGCTAACCGGCTGAAATCTGCGTTTCTGGCAAACATGAGCCACGAAATACGCACTCCGCTCAATGCCATCGTCGGCTTCTCCAACCTGATCGCCCATTCGGAAAGTCCAGAAGACACTGCCGAATTCTGTAATATCATCGAAACCAATAACGAGCTATTGCTCCAACTGGTCAACGACATACTGGATTTATCAAAGATAGAGGCCGGTCAATTGGATTTTACCTTCTCCAACATCAATGTTTCTTCGTTATTCACCACACTGGCACAGACATTCAAAAGCCGGACAAAAGAAGAAGTAACACTGGAATGTTCAACCCCCGTACATCCCTGTTTTATCTATTCGGAAAAGACACGCCTGACACAGGTCATAACCAATTTTCTGACCAATGCCTGCAAATTCACTTTCAGAGGAACTATAAGAATAGGATATGAAGAAATAGAAGGCGGCCTGCGTTTCTATGTTTCCGACACCGGCAAAGGTATTTCCAAAGAAAACCTTCCGCACGTGTTCGAACGTTTTGCCAAATTTGACAATTTCATACAAGGTACAGGACTGGGATTATCTATCTGCCTGACAATTGTAAAACGTCTGAACGGAGAGATCGGAGTCGAATCGGAAGAGGGGAAAGGAAGTACCTTCTGGTTCACCATCCCCTGCGAAGTTCATCATAAAGACATTATCATTTCTGAATCAAGACAGTAGCATAAGCGGCTATCCCTTCCTGGCGTCCGGTGAAGCCCAGCTTTTCCGTGGTAGTCGCTTTGATGGATATATCCTCTGCATCTACTCCCATCACTTCGGCCAATGTCTGTTTCATCAGCGGGATATGCGGATTCAATTTCGGTTTTTCAGCTGCGATCGTTGCATCTATATTACCTAACGTATAGCCGGCATCACGAAGCAACTCCATTGTTTCATAGAGTAAAACTTTACTGTCAATACCTTCATACTCTTCAGCCGTATCAGGGAAATGATAACCGATATCACGCATATTGGCAGCCCCCAGCAAAGCATCACAAATGGCATGTATCAACACATCCGCATCGCTATGCCCTTGCAACCCCATTGAATGTTCGATTCGAATCCCTCCTAACCATAACTCACGGTCAGCGACAAACGCATGCACATCATAGCCGAAACCAACCCGTATCTTCATAATTTTCAGTTCTTAATATTCAATCTTCAATTATCTGAACAGGTTCTTTATCCCGTCCATATCAAACGACAGTGTGAAACGGAGTGTCTGGTCCAACGGGTTACTCTGAACGGTACTTACCAGATAGGCTGCATCCAACTGGAATACACTCATGCGGAAACCGGCTCCGACTGAGAAATACTGACGGTTACCCTTATTGGCATTCTCATAAAAATAACCTCCACGAAGAAAAAACTGCTCGTTATAACTATACTCGGCACCGATCGAGACCATCACTTCCTGCAATTCACCTTTGAAACCGTCAGGCGAATCACCGAAAGATTTGAAGATACCGGAGATACCGGATACATTATTATATTCTTCTTTTTTCTTATCGTATTCGGCTTTCTCTTCATCCGTATACCCTTCCTGCAAATAAGGCAGACTCGGAACCAGATACTTACTCAAATCCAGATACAAACCGATCCGGTTATAATCATCGATCGGATACAGCAAACCGGTACCCAGACGAAGTGTTGTCGGAATAAATTCATTATGCTCTCCCCCGTCATAAGAGATTTTAGTACCAATATTAGACACATTGAAACCGAAACTCCACAAACATTCACTGTTACCCAGAATCACATATTTCTCCAGATAACCCGCAATATCCGCAGCAAAGGCATTACCGGGCACGCGGCTTTCATCAGCCGGGTCGGTTCCCATATCCGAACGGATATAACGCATGGCCACAGCCATCGAAAAAGATTCAGACAATTTACGGCTATAACTTACATCGAAAGCCATTTCATACGGACTAACGGAATAATTACCTGTCGACTCTCCGGTAATAGGATTATAGGGTACATCTCCCAACGAGAAATAACGCAAGGAAGCACCGACAGCCTGCAAATCGCTATCTCCGATTTTATAGTAACCGGACAGATTCGCCAAAGCCACATCATTGACCAACTTACGCAACCAGGGAGTATATGATAAAGAAACGCCTGCCTTACTATACATAAACGCATATTTAGCAGGGTTCCAATATTGAGAGTTTATATCGGGAGTAGTCGACGCCCCGTTATCACCCATACCACCACCACGTGCATCAGGTGCAATTGATAGCGAAGGCACTGCAGTATTAACCGGAGCAAATGTATTTTTCTTCTGAGCCCACACGGATAATACAGCCAAAAGGCTGAATACTACTATAAATGTACTGATTCTTAATTCTTTTATCATACTATATCTGTTAAAAACGCGGTAAATAAAATTTACCCTACCAACATATAAACTGATTTTATATTACTTTATTGTGCGAGGATTATTAATTTCTTTGCGTCTGTTGCCTCTTTGGAGCCACTCGAGCTGATCGCCGCACGATAAATATACACCCCGGGACGAAGGCGTCCTCCCCGGTTATTCGTCAGATCCCAGGTTACCGTATAGGACTTGAACAGTTCGGAAGCGCCGGTCTCCTGATGCTTCCATTGCAGACGCCCCATCATATCGTACACCATGATACCGACTGTCAACTGGCTTTCCGGACGATTATGGAACAAATGGAACTCCACCTGTTCACGTGCCGGACTGGGCGATGCCGTCAACTCCAACAGATAAGGCTTCAATCCCTCGACTACCTCAAATTCAAATTCATATGTCGTCGAATTGTTCTGTATATCCCAGACTTTAAACTCTGCGGTATGGATTCCCGGCGTTAAGGCAGGGATCAGGTATTTCGCGATCCCTTCTCCGTCACTTCCCGGAATCAGTTCATAATAACTGTTCAGATTAAAGCTGAACGAAGGATCGCCGTCGATAATCAGCATCATATCATGACCGATGCTGCTACCCGTTATATTCACGCCACTCTTATCCCAAAGACGCGCCACAAAGAACGGGGTTGTATTGACCTGGTCGCCACTGACGAATGTCGAATCGTTCAGGTATAAAGCACGGATTTCAGGACCATCATAATCGTCTTCCGCGTTATCATCGGTTCCCCCGACCCGATAATTCAGATAAGCACCCTGTGCCTCCAGATTATTTGTCTCATCCGATGCGTAGAGATTCATCTTACCGAACTCATTCGAATAAGAAATATCCTTCGGCACAGTAAACGTGAAACTGAACTTTCCGGCACGGACTGAATCATTGCCGATAAAAAGTATATTCGAATAATCTGTATATTTGAATTTCGTTCCGGTCTTATTATTATCCAATGTCTCATAAGATAGGCGGCTGTCCATGACGGTCGGGTTCAGCAGACCATTAAAGCCGGTTGCAATATTTCCTCCCGGATCCAATACTTCACCTTCCACCGTTATCTTCTGCAATGCTTTAAAATCGATCGGTTCGTCCGTTACCGGATTCCCGTTTATAGCAGTCACCCGCATCCGGTACTCCGGATAAGCCAGCTTTAATGCGGGATCGCCGATCAAAGCGAATCCCAACTTATAGCGGCTGGAACCCAATGCCTGTTTGGTCGCTTTCATCACCTCACCCAACGTTAGCCGGCGTCCGTTCTTTTTCTCGAACAAGTTACGGATCAAGTTGTCATTAATAGAAAAGTTAGGACTGGAATAAGCCACACGAGTCGTAGTAAACAAACCGATGCCACCACTTACCTTATTCAGGAATACCTGCTCGCCGGCAGAAGTAACCGGAGCATCAAAACGGCAGAAGTCACAAGTCGCCGTAATCCACACAGGCAGACGGGTATAAGTAGACTTCGTTATATCACTTTCTGTCAATACCTTTTCATCACTCCAGGATACAGTATTACCATGACCTGTATAATTGATCAGCAACAATCCGTTCTTAAGCTGTTTCTGAAGATTCGTCTTTACATCGGGATAGGTACTTAAACCTCCGGAAAAGTCCTTTTTATAAGAATCAAAATAAATCTTATTTACCATGAACTCCGGATGACTGGTATTTATATATTCGCCCAGATCATCAGCCTGTTGAGCATGCTGTATCATGTAACCGTCCGCATTACTTCCGTCATCTGCGACAAAGCAGACGTTATTCTTCCACGATCCGGTCTCTTTATTATCCATATAGTTGATAACCTTATCCACCATATCGGTCGCCTCAGTCAATGTCCGGACAGGGAAACGTCCGATACCGATATCCACTCTGGCTGACACTAACCCCTTTCCGTTATTGCTGTCATCCAGAAAACCGAAATAGTCATCTACCACATATGATTTATCATCCAAAGATTCCTCAGTCTGATAAGTCAGCAGCATATTGTTCTTTGCCACATTCTGCCAACTTGAAGTAATGAAGCGATTGTCAAATGCCCCGTCACCGAAAAGAAGCAGATATTTGGGAGCATCGGCCTCCGAAGTCTGCCGGTCATAAAACATCTTCATAAAACGACGGTAGGCTGTCGCATCCGGGGTTCCACTGGAAAATTCATTATAAATAGCATCCGGAGAAACGACCTGGACAGTCAACCCGTCGCGGGTACGATGTGCTTCGGCCAGACGTTCTGCCTGCGAAGCCAAACCTGACTGGGCGATAATAACCATATCTGTCTGCGGCAAAGCATGCAAATCCTGATTCGCCACATCGCCTATCACTTCGGGGGACGGCAATGTCTGGTTTCGCTGCACCAGGGCAAATTCCCTCAACGTTCCTGCCGGAATAGAGAAAGACAATTCGCTTCCGCTCAATTCCGTTTCCATCCGTTTCGGGTTCAACTTATCGGTCACATCAAAGACCAACGTATTCGCATTCGCATTCTGAATAACGAAACGGGAAGCGTTATTTACCGAAGCCAGGCTACGGAAAAAAGTACAGGCGCCATAGGGTTGCAGTTCACGTTTCATCTGCAAACGGATAAAGTCCAGATGTACGTTCTTATGCCCTAACTGTCCGTATCTTACATTTACTTTTACATTTGTACTTTTGTCGCCTTTCCAATCGACGACCTCATATACCGAACGTGCCATAGTATACGTTTCACTACCACCCGTACTGCTATAAGAGATACTCCTTTCCAACACTTTGTTTCCATCCACGCTCATGGTCACACTTCCGTTACCACTTGTCGGCTTGGCGATAAAACGCAACGTTACCTTACCGTCATCATTGGTTATACCGGTTATACCGTTAAATGAAAAATCCCTTGAAAGGGTCATATCCATCGCTTCTCCAAAAAGCTCACGTCCTGAATTATTAACGGAAACAAGGTCTTTTTCATGCAGAAGATAATCATCATAAGTTGTCACTTTCAAAGAAGCACCGGCAGCAGACGCCACAGATTCCATTTCTTTTGTACCCGTCGCATCCGTCAGGAAGTAATAACCGTAATTGGAATAGGGGTTATTGGTATGAATAAAACTTCCCGTACTTTTATCATAATCCCATTTGATAACCCCGCAACCATAGAATAGCAGATAATCGTCACCACGCCAGACCGGCACGGCAGGAACATCATCGATATAAGGAGTCGAGAAATCTTCATCCAACATACAACCGCCATACCCATGTACGGAAACCTTGGCAGGATCAGAGAACCCCATTCCACGCAGGTCGGCATATGTCAGTTTATAAAATCCTCTGTCTTCAACCTGTACCTTCACCCATTTGCCGGACGACAATGCGGAACTGGCTGCATATTTGCTACCATCCGCCCAGGCAGAAGTAAAAAAGCAGATACTTATTATTAATGTATATAGTACTCGTAGCATAGTCATTCATTTCCCGTTATCTCACGTGGAAATCCAAAAGCTTCCGCTCGCCGATATAGCCCTGCAAATGATCATCGATCTTAACCGGTCCTACACCCACCGGCGTACCTGTAAAAATCAAATCTCCTATCTTCAGGGTAAAGAAACGGCTCACATAAGCGATAATCTTGTCTACCGGAAAAAGCATATCCGAGGTATTTCCCTCCTGCACTTTCTGACCGTTTATATCCAGATGGAACGGGATACGGTTGATATCCCCTACTCTGTCCAATGGCACAAACGCCCCGATAACAGCCGAATTATCAAATGCTTTACTGATCTCCCAGGGTAATCCTTTCGCACGCAACTCTCTTTGCAGATCACGGGCGGTAAAATCAATACCGACTGTTACTTCATTATAGTAACGATGCGCAAAACGTTCGGCGATGTTCTTACCCAGCCGGTCTATCTTCACGACAATCTCCGTTTCATAATGTATCTCCGATGAAAAATCGGGAATGAAAAACGGTTTTCCATCCTTCAACAGGGAGGAATCGGATTTCATAAAGATAGTAGGCTCCGATAATTCTAACGAATGATGCAGCTCTTTATTGTGTTCTGCATAATTCATTCCTACTGCTATAATCTTCATTTCAGTGATTAATTGAGTTCAAGCGATTAAACATGACAGCCAGATGGGCATACATGGAAGTGTTCTGTACCACAATATGTTCCGGGACACGGATACGGAACGGGGTAAAATTCCATAAGGCTTTGATTCCTCCGGCAATGATCTGTTCGGTCACCTCCTGCGCTTTATCGACAGGCACGGTAATAACACCGATCGTCGCCCCGAATTCTTTCTGCTTGGCAGGAAAATCATCCAAATGAAATACAGGAATGCCATTGACAACCGCTCCGGCCAGTTCCTTGCGGACATCAAATCCGGCAACGATCTCCAGACCGTACTGATTCAACCCGGTGTCCTGCAATAAAGCAGCTCCCAGGCTACCAACACCAAATAAAAAGGCCTTGTGCTGCGCGGTAAAACCTAAAAAATCCTCCAACACATCCACAAGGGCACAAATATCATAGCCTACCCTGGTTTTCCCCGAAATATTTACAAACGAAAGATCTTTCGCCACCTGGCTGGGATCTACATTAATTTCTTTAGCAATCTGGGTAGATGATACAAACGTCTCTCCCTTACCTTTCATCAGTTTCAGAAAAGCAAGATACCAGGGCAATCTCCGGAGTGTCGGCTCCGGAATTTTCCAGGCTTGTTTCAAGTCATCATTAGCCATTATTTTGTACTTTATTAATGTAGCTCACAAAAGTACAATTTTTTTCTTTCCTTTTTAGTTTATAGCCGATTTTATATGTTTGGACATTACCGCATCCAATGAGCCTACATAATAAAAAGGAACATTGATCAAATGGATTGATTTTCAGACACAAATATACTGATTTGTTTCAAAACATAGGCAAAGGCACTCGCTTTTTGTTTCAAAACATAGGCAAAACACTTCACTTTTTGTTCCAAAATATAGGCAAAAAGGCTGCATACTCCAAAACGGGAATGCAGCCTTTCGTATAAAGGGTAGATTTTCGTACTTAGATTCTTTCCAACGTAGCGACAATGAAGTCCCACACTTTTTGCACTGTCGCGATGTTCACCCTTTCATCCGGTGAGTGTGGGTGCTCCAGATCCGGACCGATAGAAATCATATCCATTGTAGGATAAGATTCCTGGATGATGCCGCATTCCAGTCCGGCATGCATGACCTTTACCGAAGGTTTCTTTCCGAACAATTCCTCGTATGTCTGCTGCATTACGTTCAGAATCGGAGAATTGATGTTCGGCTGCCATCCGCCATAAGAACCGCCGTATTCCACCTTAGCTCCTGCCAAAGCAAATATACTTTCCAGGCTTGAACAAACAGAGGCCTTACGGCTCTCCGATGAACTGCGGACCAATATCTTTATTTCAATCAATTCATTGGATGACTTGACGATGGCCAGGTTGGAAGAAGATTCCACCGTTCCGGGGAAATCACTCAACATGCTGATCACACCATTCTGGCAACCTTCGATCGCATTGATAATATCATCCTGAATCTCTTCCGGAATCAGTGTGCCGGGCAGATCAGTCATATCGGCAACAAAGCTGATATTATTCTCAATGCCTTTATATTCCTCCCGGAACATATCTTGATAATCGCTCACCAGCTCCCATAAAGCCTCCACATTATCACCGGGAATGGTAACAACGGCAAATGCCTCACGCGGAATCGCATTACGCAACGAACCGCCTTCGATAGATGACAAACGAGCCCCATAGTCGCAAACGGCCTCTTTCAGGAAACGGAACATTAATTTATTGGCATTGGCACGTCCCAAATGGATATCCACACCCGAGTGACCGCCTTTCAATCCTGTCAGGCTCAGCTTTACAGCCACATCACCTTCAGGAATATAAGTATCTTCTTTAAACTGGATCGAAATATTCAGGTCTGCACCGCCGGCACAACCGACAAACAATTCGCCTTCTTCTTCCGAATCGCAGTTAATCAATGTTTCTCCTTTCAGGAAACCGGGCTTCAAACCGAAAGCGCCATCCATTCCTTCTTCTTCATCGATCGTGAAAAGAGCTTCTATCGGTCCGTGCTTGATAGTCGTATCAGAAAGCACTGCCATAGCCAACGAAGCACCGATGCCATTGTCGGCACCCAATGTCGTTTCACGGGCTGTTACCCAGTCGCCATCTATATAAGCATCAATCGGGTCAGTCAGAAAATCATGTTTCACAGAAGAATTTTTCTGGGGAACCATATCCAGGTGAGATTGCAGGATTACTGTTTTGCGGCCTTCCATTCCGGGAGTGGCCGGTTTACGGATCAGAACGTTTCCTGCTCCATCCCGCAAAGTTTCCAATCCCAATCCTTTTCCAAAAGCTTCTACAAAACGAGTGACTGCTTCCATGTGTCCTGTCGGACGGGGGATTTGTGTGAGGTCATAGAAATAACCCCAGACATGCTGCGGGGAAAGATTCTTGATTTCTGCTGACATAGACTTAATGTTTAATTTTAAAAACTCTTATTTTATACATATAGTATCTATTCTGAAACAACGGCGGGTGTCTCTTTGTTCGTAAGCGGCAGAGCCACAATGCCGAACAGGCCGCACAACACCGTCCATACCGTCTGCACCGTATGAACCACCAGGGCAAAAGCGGCAGCATCATTTTCGTTGACACCAAAGCAGACCAGCGTAGCGATCACCATGAAATGCCAGGCACCTATTCCCGCCTGTACAGGGACGGCAACCCCGATGCTACTCATGGTAAAAGCAATCAGTCCGACCGTTATTCCCAGATCACGGGTAAAGTCGAATGCATAGAACGTTATATAGAAATAACAGAAATAGCCACCCCATATCATCAATGTCTGTGCCACGAAACGTCCTTTCTGCTTCAGCAGCCAGATGCTCTTCATTCCGTCCCATACATTCAGCAACAACGCCTTTGCTTTCTGCACCAGCGTAAAGTTACTCATATATTTGAAAACAAACCAAATTCCGACCACTAAAATTACTGCACCGACGTAAATCCATATCGAATCGAACATTTTCTGGAAACCTTCCAGCAGCGCGGGGTTCTTCGCAAAGAAGCTGACAAAGAAGTCGAAATTGAAAATAAAAATCAACAAAGTAATCAATCCCACTACGATCGTATCGCTCACACGGTCGATCAGCAAGGTTCCCAGCAACTTGGTAAACGGGATCTTATCATACTTGGTGATAATACCGCAACGCCAGACTTCGCCGACACGCGGCAGCACCATATTCACGGCATAGTTTCCCAGCACGGCATAAATGATATTACTCATTTTAAAGCGCTCGCCCAATGAGGAAATCAACAACCCCCAACGCAATCCGCGAACCACATTGGCAAACAGGCCGAACAGTAAAGAAACCAATATGATATCATATCTTACCCCCTCACGGATGACACGCCATATCTCGGTGACATCCATATGACTATATAAAAACCAAAGCAGCAAACAGCCAAAAGCTAAGGGTAAAAATATCTTGACAAACGTTTGTAGGATACTCTTAAAATTCATTCTACGTAGGATACTTTAAATTATTTGTTGTATTTTTGTGCACCCGCAAAGATAAGCATTATATTTTAATACGAACATTTTACACCAAAGAACTGGATGAGATTAGTTAAGCCAAAGAAAGCATTAGGACAGCATTTCCTGAAGGATTTACAAATCGCTCAGCGTATTGCCGATACGTTGTCGGACTACAAAGATTTACCGGTTCTGGAGATCGGTCCCGGCATGGGAGTGCTTACCCAATACCTGCTGGAAGCGGGCCATGACCTGACCGTGGTGGAACTGGATATGGAATCGGTAGATTACCTGGAACAAAACTTTCCGGCGCTCGAAGGGCGTATCCTGGCAGAAGATTTCCTGCGGCTGGACCTTTCCAAACTTTTCCCCGGCCAGTTCTGTGTGATCGGGAATTATCCTTACAATATTTCCAGCCAGATATTCTTTAAAGTCCTCGATTTTAAGGAACACGTGCCCTGCTGTTCGGGGATGATCCAGAAAGAAGTGGCCGAACGTCTGGCAGCCGGACCGGGCAGCAAGACCTACGGTATCCTCAGCGTCCTGTTGCAAGCCTGGTATACGGTAGAATATCTCTTTACTGTCAGTGAATTCGTATTCGACCCGCCTCCAAAAGTGAAAAGCGCAGTCATCCGCATGGTACGGAACGACCGGAAAGAGCTGGGATGCGACGAGAAATTATTCAAAACGGTAGTCAAGACCTCTTTCAACCAACGTCGTAAGACACTCCGGAACTCGATGAAACCACTGCTGGGAAAGGATTGTCCGGACTACGCACTGCCGGTTTTCGACAAACGGCCCGAGCAGCTCTCGGTTGAACAGTTCGTCGAACTGACACTAATTGCAGACCGGTGGCTGAAGCAGACGGGGACTATACAGAAGGAATAAAAACGGGGTTACAAACAACATGACCTATGATTGAACTGACGAAAGACTATATCGACAACCTGAAAAGTATCATCGCAGAAAAAGATGATGCCAAAGCACAGGCTTTACTTCACGATTTATATCCGGCAGATATTGCCGAACTATACCAGGAGTTGAATCTTGGGGAAGCAATCTATCTGTATTTGCTGATGGACGGCGACAAAGCCGCCGACGTCCTGATGGAACTGGATGAAGAGGACCGCCATAAATTACTGAAAGAACTACCCAACGAACTGATCGCCAAACGCTTCGTCGACAATATGGAAACCGACGACGCGGTAGACCTGATGCGTGAGTTGGACGAAGATACACAGGAAGAGATCCTTTCGCACATTGAAGACGTTGAACAGGCCGGCGACATCGTCGACCTGCTGAAATATGATGAAGATACCGCCGGTGGTTTGATGGGTACGGAAATGATCGTGGTCAACGAGAACTGGAGTATGCCTCAATGTATCGATGAAATGCGCAAGCAGGCGGAAGATATGGACGAAATCTATTATGTATATGTCATAGACGACGACGAACGGCTGAAAGGCGTACTTCCCCTACAGCGACTGATCACCAACCCGTCCGTCTCGAAGATCAAGCATGTCATGAAGAAAGAGCCGATCTCGGTCCGCGAAAGCGACAGTATCGAAGAGGTTGCCGAAACGATCGAAAAGTATGACCTGGTAGCCTTGCCGGTAGTAGACAGTATCGGTCGCCTGGTCGGGCGCATCACCATCGACGACGTAATGGATGAAGTCCGCGAACAGCACGAACGTGATTACCAGTTGGCATCCGGTATCTCGCAGGACGTGGAAACTTCGGATAATGTATTTACACAGACGGCCGCCCGCCTCCCCTGGTTGCTGATCGGTATGATCGGCGGACTGGCAAACTCAGTTATCCTCGGGGGGTTCGAAGGTAATCTGGCGAGTAATCCCAAAATGGCCTTGTTTATTCCCCTGATCGGCGGAACGGGAGGGAATGTCGGCATACAGTCGTCCGCCATCGTGGTACAGGGTCTGGCCAACAACTCATTGAAACAGGATAACATTCTTCCGCAGATATTAAAGGAAGGGATTGTTTCGTTGATCAATGCCAGCATCATCAGTCTGGTCGTATTCATATATAACTTCTTTATGCTGGGCGACAAAGGGATAACGGCTTCCGTCTCCCTGAGCTTGTTTGCCGTCGTTATGTTCGCCAGTATCTTCGGTACGCTTGTCCCGATGACGCTCGACCGCCTGAAGATCGATCCGGCATTGGCAACCGGACCGTTTATTACCATCACGAACGACATTATCGGGATGATGATTTATATGTTCATCTCTTCCGCATTGACATAAGGGGCGGTTCGGTAGGGGCGGTTCGCGAACCGCCCCTACGGGGATCATCCTTGTTTCTTTCTTCCCAACAGGAATCCCAGTAGATCCATAATAAATTGCAGGATCGTTTTCACCTTGTTTGTCTTCTCGCTCATACGCTGTCATTATTAAGATTATACACTATGGGAACCAGCGACTGTGCAATGCTCTCCAACATCTTGCAATAGGCCGCCCGGTTATCCCCGTTCACTTCACTGATATACCTGCTGTAAGCAATCTCACGGGCATACGCCCGGGGATAATGACTCACAGCTGCCGCCTGCTTATAGACCGTCGCTATCAGGCGGGCAAAATCCAGGAAACTGTTTTCAGGACTGTCGTAACGGCGAAACAGCAGACCGTCCGGCTTATCCAGATCAGTCTTGCCGCCATGCCAGTAAGCATTGGCAACACCATACCCCGTCAGTCCGAAAAAGTTATTGTAGCAGGTAGCCAGGGAACTCTCTCCCCAGCCGGTTTCGATAGCAGACTGAGCCAGGATCACTACCGGGTTCAATCCGTACAACTCACCCGCCATACGTGCGGCGGGGAGGTACTTACGGGTAAATGAATACTTATCCATACACAAAGGTTACAGAGATCATTCAATTTCAGGACGATCACTTCCACCGTCCGGTGTGGCAGGTTTCGATTCTTCGAGCTTGAAACGCTCGCTCTTGGCCGTCAGGATCAACTCACGCAACTTAGGACCGGGACGGAAGCGAAGGCGGGCGCGATACAACATATTCGAAGAGAACTCCTCAGCAGTCACACTCCCCGAACTGGTCTGCAACAGCTGGAAAGTACCCAGCTCGCCACACTGCACCACCTCCCCGCGGGCCAGGAACAGGAGCAGGAATTTGATCACACGGTCTATCACCACCTTCACATCACCGCTCGAAGCAGTGGAACTCTCTGCCACGATTTCGCACAACTCATCGAAGGAACACGTCCCCGTCGCCCGGGTCTGCGCATAGTAGAGTTTCTCTTTCCCCACCTCTACATTTTTACTAAGGTTCTTCCTCTGAACCAAATGAAACTGTAATGCCATACTTTATTCTTTTTAGTTGATTATTAATTACATATCAAAGATACGGCAAGCGCCTACCCACTTTGTAGACAGCGGTGACGTGGTGTGACGAAACGACATTTTATTTCCGATAAATATTGTAAAACCGCATTGAAATAATTTGACAAATCCATTGATTATTCGTATCTTAGATAGCACAAAAGCAATCTAACAATGAAACAAACAACCTTCGAAATACGAGCCTACGGAGTAGGTGAGCTGGCCGAGCTTTACAGCCCTCATATGAGTCACAGAGGAGCGATTATGCAACTTTGGCGGTGGATCAATTATCATGGCGTACTGAAAGCGAAACTGCTTGAACTGGGCTTCCGTCCCGGTATACGAAGCTTTACGCCCCGCCAGGTAGAATGTATTGTCGAACATCTGGGAGAGCCTTGAAGAAAAAGATAAGTGCCGCAGCTGTTTTTACCGGCTGCCGCACCCATTTCCGGTGGCTGCCGCAGTAAAATAAAATAGCTGCGGCAGCCAATCTGTCCGGGGGGCGGATGGGGGCGGCAAAAAGAGGGTTTTGAAAACTTTATAATAAGACGTTCCTTGTTCCTTCTACGATCAGATCGTAGAAGGAACAAGGAACACACTATACAGAAGTTTCCCAAAATGCCTTTTTGCCGCCCCCATCCGCCCCCGATCCTTAAAACGGAAGTGTTGGCTCAGGAGGTTCTTCCCCGTTATTATCCTCTCCGTCAGGCTGTTCCTCTCCATCTACCGGATCATACCCGAATCCCTTACGGCGGGCTTCTATCTGGTCATTCGTCAGTTCAATGACGGCAAAAAGACGCTTTCCATGTCGCTTTTGCGACTCAAAACCGGCACCTTTTAACACTTTTCCCAGTTGATTTACGCTCATTGTGGTCACGGAATAGCGTGTTCGTTCCGCTATTTGGGACATGATTTCGCTGGTGGAGAGCAAAATATACGCCTCGAAACGCACCGGTTTACGAAAATACGTGAAAAGCAATTCCGCTTCGGGACTCGATTGCTGGAAAGGTTCGTTGTTCTCGTTTATCTCCGTAATATCCTGGTCGGCAAACCAATAACGGAACCCCTGTTTATAAAGCGCCAGCGCCTGAGCATAAATGGCGGTATGGTCTATCCCGGAAGTATAATCGATGCGGAGCGTTTCAAAACAAAGGAAACGGCGCGAACCGGTACGGTCGGTCAGTATCTGGCTGTCGTTCACCGTAGCGGCAAACGAAGCACGGCGCACGAACGTCTCCGCATTGCGGGCATACGGACGACGTTCAAGGATAGAGTCTTTCGTGATCAACGCCTTCAACTGGTTCAACTCCACGCGGCTCTGTCCCGACAGTTCATCGAGGATGATCAGGAAACAATCGCTCATCAGCAACGACGAATCTTTTGCCGTAGGATCGAGATTGCCCGAATAGACATAGTTTCTAAGTGCGGGAGGCACCAGGTTACGCAACCAGGTAGTCTTGCCCAATCCCTGCGCTCCGCTCAGCAACAAGACCGTATGGTTTGCCTTCTGCTCGTTGATGGCACAGGCCACAACGGCCACCAGCCATTTCTTCAGGCACTTCCCCCAATATTCGGGGCAGGTGGTGTCGACAGTGGCGGCCAACTGCCCGATAGCGTCTGTCTTTCCGTCCCAGGCTGGCAGATTTTCAAAATAAGACCGGAATGGATTGTATTCGGGACTGAAATCGGAATGAATCACCGAACGCAGGTCAGACACACGGCAAAACACATCCGCTTTCTGCAAGGCACACCAGACAGAGTTTTCCCAATAATCGGTGACAGGCTGATAAACATCGTGTTTCGTCAGGCTCCGATACTCCACTATACGCCGGACGATATTGCGGCGAAGCTTGAAACTTTTGTTCAGAAACTCCTGTATCTGAACGACAAAACTATCCCCACGATGCGAACGAAGCGCCGTTTTCCCCGCACCATGCTCCTCCGTATGCATATAAGCGCTATCCACAGCTTGCAGACACTCTTCGGCCGGCAGGTCGGTAAAGGTTTTACAGGCATACTTCACAACTTCTTCTTTGGCCACTCCCAGACGGTTGCAGTTGGCGGCAAAGAGATGGACGTAATTGTTGCGGTTGCCCTCGGCATAAGCATACTTTCGGGTTGTCTGCTTACGGGCGGAAGAAATCAGTTGCATGACATCTTTTCCGATAACGACCTCTATCGGTGGCAGATCGCCGGGCCAAGTGCCCTCCCCTCTCAGCCAGGGTTCGAAACGGGGGGAAAGATAAAGTTGCGGATCGTACGAAACAATACAGAGACGCCCGGCATCGCTTCCCGAAGTATCGGCTTTAGTACCCAGCAGGCGTTGATACCAGTCTTTCACCCGCTTGTAGATAGCCGGATGACTCTGAGGCACCAGTTCAAGCCCGACCACCGGGTAGACAATGACTTTGATGCCATGCCCGCGCGGACTGATCCAGCAGGCCACCGTATAGACAGCCTCACGCACCAGAGCGAGCAGGTGGGGTAAATCCTCTTTTTTCAAGTCATCAAAATCGAGGATAATCAATGGATTGTAGGCTGTCATATATTCTACAAGGCGTTGCCCGCGATAGGTCGCGGAAATTGTTATAGCCGGCAATGCTTTTTTCTGCATATCGGCCGCTTCGAGATCACCCTTGTCCATACAGGCACGGATACGGTTAATAGACGTGGCATATTTGCCATTCCGGATATCAGAAAGGACGTCTATCAGGTTGACGTCGCCCATACAGGTTTTAAACCGGGCAAACACAGTTACTTTTATCATACCAGTTCGTTTAAAATTGAGGTTATTATTACTGCTTTCAAGGTCGGCAATTCTTTACAAAGGGGCCCGTTATTTTCTCTTTTATTATGATAAACACGGGCCCTGTAAATTCAAGCTCTTATCCGGGGAGATCGTCATCCCGGTGATTGTCGAGATATTCCTGTACGACATTCGTCAGTCTGCCCAACGCCAGGTAGTCTTTCTCCGGATCATAGCGTATATGAAAGACCGAGTCGAGCGAACGGAGGAAGGGTTGCACATCGTGCCGTCCGTTCACCGTCCATTTGCGGCTCATCAGCAAAGGGCCGATCAGTTCCACGAAATCGGCCGTCAGTCCGTTGAAGACGATAGGTTCTTCCGCTATCATATCTTCTTCCCAAACGGCATGTTCCAGCAGGTGTGCCAGTTTGTTACATTGTTTTTTCACTTCCCGAAGTTCGCCTTCGAGCTGCTCGCAGCGGAGCCTCAATTCTTGTGCCGCCTCTGTCAAAAGGCCGGCTTCCAGTTTTTTTTCATTTGGATTGTTTTTTATTAGTGATTGACTGGTTGTTGGTTCAGAATTTATCAGAAGTGAACTATCTAATTATTGACTGGTTGTAACTGGCTCCCCTCTTGAGAGGGGGAAGGGGGTGTGTCATAGTTTCGCCCTATAACTAGCTTTAACACACCCCTTATCCCCTCTCAAGAGGGGAATTGGTTACTCCCGGCACTATTAAGCAGATAGTTCATATTTTTCTAACAACGAAGCCCCGAAGGAAATCCCCCGGGGCTTGTTTTTGTCTGTCTTCGCTCTTCACAGAGATCGAACAGAAGAACTTTATTTCATTACTTTAGTATTAATATTGACCACTCGTTCGCCCTCACGGGGTAATTATCATTGTCCGAAGACAAGACACGCAGTCAAAATCTATTGATTATAAATAGTTTCTTATTTTACGATTGCTTTAACAGCAGCTTCGCCTTCGATAGCTACTACAACTACACCTGTAGGAGTAGTGATCTGAGCTTCGTTGGATGCAACTACTGTGTTAGCGATAGTCTGACCAAGTACGTTAGTGATTACCACGTTCTTGCCGGCAGCGCCCTTAACGATTACTGCACCGTTGGTAGCTACAACCTGGATAGAAGAGTTTGCAATACCTTCGTTGGCAGTTGCTTCTTCGTCGGTTGTTTCGAAATAGAATATACCGGACTGACCGATTCTTTCGCTAATATCGCTGGCAGCTCCTTCATGGTCGCCTGTTGATGTGCTATATTTAGCCAATACAGGAATGCCATTTTCAGATTTAATCCATGCACCATAGAATGAACCAATCTGCGATACACCCTTCATATAAGATTCCAACAAGAACGGTTCGCTCAATTCAACTGTACCTTCGTTGTCTGATCTTGTCTTACGCAAAGAGAATGTATGATTTGTATTTACATCTCCGGCAATTGAATGACGAGTTACATATTCATTCTTGCCGTCTACGTCAAGATTTGCCAAGAACTTAGGATCCAGAACAAAGCCTTTAGCCACATAAGTAGCCTGAGATTCAACACCGTTGTCCTTCACTGTCATCAAGTCTTTCAATGTGTAACCGTTATTTACAACATAGAAGTATTCATTGTCGCCATCTACCTGGTGGATACCTTCTACAAAGCCCAGACGAGTATAGCTATTGTATTTATACAAGTCTGCATCATGCATCATGTTGTTGTTTGCCGAAGAAATAGAGTCTTCCAGGTTAACAAGGAACCAACCGGCTGTATAACCGTTGTATTTTTCAAAATGAACTTCGCCATCATCTTCTGCTTCATTTTCCAATTCCCAGTAACCGTGGAGTCTGGATGAGTGGTCGCAAATGTATCCGTCAGAAATTGAGTCTACACGCACACCAAACAGATAACGCTGCATGTTAGGATTGTCTTTAACAACTTCGTCCACATATAATGTAGGTTTAGTTGTCAGACCTTTGCTTTCAAGACCCAAATAATGGAAGTCAGGATTGATGTCCTGGATTAACTGTACTTTGTTTGCATCATTGCCATCTTCAAACAGATAGTTCTTTTCTGCCAACTGCTGGAAGAATTTGATATTACTGTTCAGGTCGATATTATAATCACCAGCGATGTTGATATACTGGTTAACCGGATTACCGCTGAAATAGAATGCATCAGATACATCATTCGGCTGATCTTCCAGGTTGTTGTCGCGCAACATACGCATTTCAGAACCGGCTTCTACAGCGGCTTTCATCCAACCGTTCGTTTTTTCCAATGCAGTATAGCTAGCCCACTTGGTCTTATCGGCTTTGTCAGCAAATTTCGCAGGTTTATTGATATCCACCAATACATAGCAAGTATCAACCGGATTTGCACCATCCATGTGGATCTGATCAGCTTTCAGATAGAACACACCTAATTTCTTGTAATAGTTATCCATTTCTGACAACTTCATAGCTTTGTAATAATAACGTCCGTCATTATCACGAACAGAAGCCAAGAACAGTTCGTCATTATCAATCAGGTTATCGTCTTTTACCTTGATCAGATATGCTTTACGTTTCAGTTGATCCAATACAAGATCTTCATCCACTGCATTGCCCTCTTTGCAATCAACGATTTCTTTTAAAATTGCTCCGAATTCATTTTCAATAACACCCTGGTCAGTAGCTAAAGTAGCTTCAGCAATTTCGAAGATTGTTGCATCACCCTCTTCTACTGCGATATTATTGTCTTTCACATGTTTCAAAACAGCATCAACGTAACCATTGTTCCAGTTGATTTGGAAATTGTTTTCAACACCGTCGTTCAATACGTCTTTGTCAAACCATTTGTAACCGTGAGTTGAAGTATAAGCGATTTCTTCTTCTACTTCCTGAATGTCCATAATATCAACTACACGCAATGAGTTTTCTTTCAACCAACCAATATTTGATTCATATCCTGCACTATAGTCACCACTACGATCGATGAAGCGGTAAGCATCGATCTCGTTACCTTCTGCATCAAGTCCTTCTACTTTGTAAAGCTGTCCTTCGAACACAACACCCGGATATTCACGGTTCTGGATCTGTACGTAATTAGCCAGACCTTCTTCCGGACAACCCAGCTGCTTAACTACCCACATTGTAGCCGGCATCAACGAATAATCCTGATTCTTGGCTTTCGTGTCATACATCAACTTGCTTTCCATATTGTGTACGATACTCATACCTACATTGCGATTTCTTTCGTCAGCGTCTTTATTAGCCAAATTGATATAATACAATCCATCGGGAACAGTCGTACGAGTCAGATTTGCAAACGGACGATTGATAGTCAGTTTAACAAACTGCGTATTTGTATTATCATAAATCACTGTCAATACATCCTTACCAGAAACGTCGTCAATAGCCAAAGAGACTGTTCTTGAACCTGTTTTCGGGTTAACGAAGTCATTAACCAATGTATTTGCTTTTGAATACTGCATAGTAGCAAAAGACTTCGTACATTCAGAATCTTTCCAGTCTTTGCCATCTTCAAACGGAGCCTGTACGGCTGCATTCAACGGTTCCAACACGATACTGTCGTTTGTCGGGAAGTAAGTAGCACGGAAATAATAACGGGCTTTCATGAAAGCGTTATCTTCAGCCTTCCAGTTTTTCAATGCAAACTTAACTGCCGGAGAGCTCAAACTCTGATTTGATTTGTAATAAATAGCCGTATCAGCCAGCAGATAGGTACCTTTATGTTCTTTATCCTTACAGTCGAGCACTTTAAAGTTCAAGTTAAAGGAAGAATCCTTAACTGCATTAAAGTCCAAATCTGTACCATCATTAAAGCTCAGTCCGTTTACAGCAGCGTTCTTAACCTTCTTCAGGTCAACTTCTGCCAATTCTGCAGCATCTTCCACCGCTGTAAATTCCAGTTCATCTTCAGCCTTTTCGTTTCCTAAATAACCCAGGAAGTTGTCTGCACCTTCCATATTTTTTAATAACTTAAAGAAGAAAGACTTGTTGTTACCTTTATCATCAGCATCCATACGAGTATTGAACTGCTGAGCCGTCATATGGAATGGGTAAGCTACAACCGGTTTGATTGCCAAAGCTTCAGTAACGCTGCTAATATCATTACTTGACATTTTGACAACTTGAGCTTTGACCAATTTGCTATTCGCCTGATTTGCAAGGAATTTAAAACCATCACTGCTTAACTTAGTACGCAATGCGTCACCATTGTCAGTAGTCTTTTCATAAGCCAGATACATTACTTCTTCATATTTCTGGTTATGCAAAGATGCATACAATTTAGTATAATCTTTCTTCTCATTTCTGTTAAAGTCATACCAAGCCCAAACTTTCGTACCGTCTCTCATTTCAGAAACAGCAGCATTGTTTATAACAGAATGATCGAAAGTCAATTCCAATCCGGTTTCTTTGTTTACCAATGTCCAATGTCCACCGGTAGCTTCATCTTTTTTACCATACGTAAGTTTCCAAAGGGATGCATTCAACGGAGCATCGGCTTTTGCCACTGTACGCAGGTAAATCTTACCTGTTAGATAATCACGTTCCTGAATCAGGACATCGGCAATACCTGCAGTCTCTTTATTCTCAACTTCCAACTGATACCACAAACCATCTTCAACAACTTTTACATCTTTAGTAAATGTAGCATTGTTGTAAAGAGTTTCGCCATCAACAACAGAAGTCAATGCGTTATTCCAATTCGCCGACTTTGTCTCAAATGTACGATAGGCAGCCTGCGGATCTGAAGGTGTAGTATACTTCCAGTTTGTTTCCGTAAACTGAGCAGAAGCACTACCTGTCACCAGCGCAAGCGCCATAAGCGTAGAAAACTTTTTGTTCATAATCTTTCGTTTAATATTAATAATAGTGTTATTTAAAAAGTCTTTTAACCTCAGATCAGGAACGTTTCTAAGAGCAGATGACTAGAGAAAACGTTCCTTTTTTCTAGTCATTGTTTTTTGCCCATTTTGTCTTTGTGGTCAAAAGGATGATTTTCGTACTAGTTTTGCTATTCTGTTGATAAGAAAGGATATAGGAAAGGAAAAAATATTTTGAAAAAGATTGGAGGATTAAAAGAATGTAGTAACTTTGCTGGCGAGAAAAAAGGAACGTTAAAATTAGTCATTCACTTTTTATAATACATCCCTTATTATTCAACAGTTTATTTATTATTTTATCCTCTCATCATATACATAAATATGTCCCCACGCGCATTTCATAATACACTGTGTTCCAACACCTACTTTTTCAGTTTTTTGCCGAGAATTGTTAAAAGATAGGATTTAGCCTGTTTTAGGGGGAATAAGCGGGGGATTTTCATTCATACAAAAAAGGCTATCGTTTGAAACGACAGCCCCATCATTATTTTTAGAACGGTTTTTACAGATTATTGATTTCTTCTCCAGGTTTATTCATATTCTTTTGATCCAAAGGCTACAGTATAAACATTTCTTCCAATACATCAATCAGGCTTTCTCTTTCATCTTCGTTCAATACACCTGCTTGCTTTCCTATCCTCAATTTATCGACAGTCCGAATCTGGTCGGTGGCTATCATACCCTCTTTTCCGTCTAAAGTACACTTCACCCGCCAAGGATAAGGAGTGAGTGTCGATGTCAAGGGAATAATTATAACCGTATTCAAATGGCGGTTCAACTCATCCGGTGATACGACAACTGCCGGCCTAATTTTATTAATCTCACTTCCTTTTGTCGGGTTAAAGTCGACCCAATAGATACCAAATCTTTCTACCATTCCAGTCCCTCCATCTTCTCATTCTCTAATATATCCGGCATAATCAGGTTATCATCTCCGGCTGCATGCATCTGTGATGCGGCAGCTTCCCAATTCCTACGCGGGACAGGCTTGATAATAATACTGTTGTTCCTATGTGTGATTGTTACCGGATCTTTAGCCGACAAATTCAGGCGCTTTAGAATACTAGCTGGTAATATAACGCCCATACTGTTTCCGATTTGTACGATATTTCTTTCCATACTACCACATGTTATAACATTTATACTACACAAATATAGTAATAAAGATACCGAGTTATAACATAGCCCTGTTAAAGGTTGTTATCTAGCAGACTCATTCAACAAGTATTTATGTTAAATTACTATGTTGTAGAACATATTTCCTGCAAAGCTGTTATCTTTGCAGTGTCTATTTAAACAGTAAAGAGATATGCTAAAACAAGCATTTTACATTCTGTTCTTCTATTTTACCGGAGAGTTTATCAGCTCCTTTATCGACGGTTTCATTCCGGGAAGCGTGATCGGTATGATATTGTTATTCCTGGCATTGGTCTTTAAGCTGGTAAAGCCTGCCAACGTAAAAAAACTATCCACGATCCTCACTGAAAACATGGGGCTGTTCTTCCTTCCCGCAGGCGTCGGGCTTATGACGTCGCTGGGAGTCATATCACAATATTGGGCAGTTATTCTTACTGCCTCCGTGGTCAGTACGATCCTGGTGATAGCGAGTGTCGCACTTATCCAACAAAAACTCGGCAAGGAGGTCGGAAGCAATGAATAACCTCGCGCAATCGGAAGTATTTTCACTCACATTGGTGATCGGTACTTATATGGCGGCATTAGCTTTGTATAAGAAAACCCGTATCAGCCTGCTGCACCCGCTGTTGACATCTATCCTCGTTATTATTGCCGTACTGAAAATGATGGGAATCGAATATGAGTCTTTCCAGCGGGGAAGCCATCTGATCCATTTCTTGCTGGGACCATCGGTTGTCGCATTGGGATTTGTCTTATACGAACAGATGCAATACCTGAAAGGGAATGTGATCTCTATCCTCACCTCCGTATTCGTCGGAGCCATTATCGGCATCGTGAGCGTGATCGTGATCGGCGACCTGATGGGAGCCGACCAGGCATTGATCGCCACCCTCCAACCGAAATCCGTTACAACTCCTATCGCTATGGGTATTGCCGAAAAGGCCGGAGGAATGCCTTCGTTAACAGCCGTTATCGTTGTAGCAGTAGGTATATTCGGCAGTATTGTCGGCCCGTTCGTGATGAAAGTATTAGGTATTGAAAGCCGGATCGCCAAAGGGCTGGCATTGGGAGCATCATCACATGGACTGGGAACTTCCGTTGCCATACAGATCGGAGCTGTCGAAGGTGCACTGAGCGGACTGGCTATCGGCTTGATGGGAATTATGACCGCCATTCTGGTCCCGGTAATCAGTTTTATCATTTCCCTGTTTTAGGATAACACCTTCTTCTGTGCCTTCTGAAATCATATCAGACTGATTTGCAACCTATTTCTGAATAAAAACATAGGCATATATTGGTACTTTAAGAGGAAAACACTACTTTTGTACCCGAAAATGACCGAAGACAATTCAAAAAAACATTATAAATAAAAATATTCATATGATTAATTCACAAGACATTAAAAAAGGGACTTGTATACGTTTGGACGGTAAACTCTATTTCTGTGTAGACTTTCTTCACGTAAAACCGGGAAAAGGTAACACAATTATGCGTACTACATTGAAAGACGTAGTAAAAGGAGGCCAGATCGAACGCCGCTTCAATATCGGTGAAAAACTGGAAGATGTACGTGTAGAACGTCGTCCTTACCAATATACTTATGCAGAAGGCGAACATTACCACTTCATGAATCAGGAAACATTCGATGACGTAATCATCGACAAAGACTTGATTAACGGAGTAGATTTCATGATCGAAGGTCAGATTGTGGAAGTTGTTTCCGATGCATCTACAGATACTGTTCTTTTTGCTGACATGCCTACCAAAGTACAGTTGAAAGTAACTTATACAGAACCGGGTGTAAAAGGCGATACTGCTACAAACACATTGAAACCGGCTACCGTGGAATCTGGTGCAGAAGTTCGTGTTCCGTTATTCATCAATGAAGGTGAAATCATCGAAATCAACACAACAGACGGTTCTTACGTAGGACGTATCCGTGAATAATATTTATATATTGTAAGGGCGGTTTTATGGACTGCCCTTCTATTTTTTCTTATCCAAAACATATTGCTATGAAAATAAAAGAATGGGCAGAGGAAGACCGCCCGCGCGAAAAAATGTTACTCAAAGGTGTCGCCTCTCTCAGTGATGCCGAACTTTTAGCCATCCTCATTAGTTCGGGTAACAGCAATGAAACAGCCGTACAATTGTCGCAGCGTATCCTCAACACGGCAGACAATAATCTGAATGCATTGGCAAAACTGACAATCCGGGAACTGATCTCCGGCTTCAAAGGTATTGGTGAAGCGAAAGCGATCACAATATGCGCTGCACTCGAGCTCGGCAAACGCCGCAACCTGTCCGATCCGGTCCTGAGCCAGTCGATCCGAAGTAGCCACGACGCCTACTCTTTGTTTCACCCCTTGCTCTGCGATTTACCTCACGAAGAATTATGGATTGCCCTGACAAACCGGGCCGGAAAAGTGACCGGCAAAACCCGGATCAGCCAGGGAGGAACGGCCGAAACCTCCGCCGACCTGCGCATCATACTGAAAACAGCTATCAACGCACTGGCTGCCGGTATTATTCTCTGCCATAATCATCCTTCGGGAAACACTCACCCGAGTTCGCAGGATGACTCCCTGACCAAACGCCTGCATAAGGCCGCCGAATTACTTGAAATAAACTTATTAGACCATATTATCCTTGCCGACGGCAGCTACTTCAGCTATGCAGACGAAGGACGACTGGGGTTGTAAACATTTTATCTTTTCTATGGTTTACTATATAGAAGATATTAATGTATATTTGCATTCAAATTAAAAGAAGATGAACAACGAATTCCTCCAAACAGAAGAAGCGATTGTCGCCATGCTGAAAACGGTATATGATCCGGAAATACCGGTCAACGTATTCGATCTCGGCCTGATTTACAAAGTAGATATAGACGACGAAAAGAACGTCCGCATAGATATGACCCTGACGGCTCCGAATTGCCCGGCCGCCGATTTTATTCTGGAAGATGTCCGCATGAAAGTGGAATCGGTAGATGGGGTGAACAACGTGGAAGTCAACCTCGTATTCGAACCGGAATGGGATAAGGATATGATGTCGGAAGAAGCGAAACTCGAACTAGGTTTCCTATGAATACATCCCGGAAGAAAATATATTTTGCCTCGGACGCCCATCTGGGCGCCCGTTTTCATAAAGACCCGCTGGCCGTTGAGAAAAAGTTGGTGCGTTGGCTCGAGAGCATCAAAGACGAAGCTATGGCAATCTATTTTCTGGGAGATATGTTCGACTACTGGTACGAATATAAATATGTAGTACCCAAAGGATTTACCCGTTTCCTCGGCAAGCTGGCCGAATTATCGGACAGCGGCATCGAAATCCATATTTTTATCGGTAACCACGACATCTGGATGTTCGATTACCTGCCCAATGAAATCGGTGCAGTGATCCATCGGGACGTATTGACGACCGATCTGCTGGGCAAGCGTTTCTTTCTCGGCCATGGCGACGAAGTGGACTACCGCAGCAAAGCCTTCCGCTTTATCCGTGCCCTTTTCCGTAACAAATTCTGCCAGTGGCTTTATGCCGGCATTCATCCCCGCTGGACTTTCGGTTTTGCCCTCGGCTGGTCACTGAGCAGCCGTAAAAGCGGACTGGAAAAAGAAAATGCACTCGAATATAAAGGTGAGTCAGCTGAATATCTGGTTCTATTCGCTAAAGACTATCTGAAAACACATCCGGACATCAATTTCTTTATTTTCGGGCATCGTCATATCATGCTCGACCTGATGCTTTCACGCACCTCCCGCCTGCTGATCGCCGGCGACTGGATGACACTCTTTTCTTATATCGTATGGGATGGCGAAAATCTGTTCCTTGAACAGTTCGAACTAATTGAAGATTAAAAAAACTGCCCCAACCGGTGTCAGAGCAGTCTAAACACTAATCCTGTGTTTTGTAAGCTGTGAGGATTAGTTATTATTAACCGGATGCAAGTTACACAGTTTTCTCTAATTATAGACAAAAACAAGAGGATTATTTTTCCGAAGTCTTACCGGATAGCACAAAATCGCGTATCAGGCCAATGATTACCAACAAATAAAAAATAGTCATCGGTACTCCCAGATAATGAATCAATGTCTCGTTGAGCGAAGTACAAAGTGCATAAGAAAAGAAAGAGACAATAGGAATCCCCACTGCATAATAGAATTTCCGGGGGAAATACAACATATAAACAACAGCCAGCAAATCACCCGCATACATATATCGTTCATGCATTCCTGGCAAAATAAAAGGAAAAATCACAGCCGAAAGCAATGCCAACCGGACCAAATACTCGTTCGTCAAATTAACCGGACGTTTCCAGGCCAGATATCCACCTCCTATTAACGCGAACAAAAAAGTAAACAGTATTCCTATCCATTTTACCGGTTCGTAGTAATCATTGCTGATCCACATATAAATATTGGGAAACTGTAAAGAAAGTTCCTCATAATGCGATGACTGTTTTACAAACACAGACAATAAATCCATCAACGGCCGACCGGCTATATAAGAAGGAAAAACCGATACCAGATAAACAGCAGGAATCAACAAAAAATAATACCATTTAATCCTGTTCCTCAGCAACAAAACAAAGAAAAAAGGAAAGAGAAGTACAGCCTGTAATTTAAAGGAAAAAGAAATCCCCAGAAACAAAACGGAAAGAAGCGAGCGCTTCTTCATCACAAAATAAATACTTCCCAACAGGAAAGAGGCATAAATAGAGTCGCATTGAGCCCAGTAGGAACTATTAATCAGGACTGTCGGAAGAAGTGGCACCACGGCAAACGCACACCATCTCACCCAATTTTCCTTATATTTCTGATAAGCAATCGCCCCCACAAACCAAGCAGCCACATACTCAAAGAGAACAGACAACAATTTAATCCCCACTAAAGGAGCTACCCCAAGCTTAGCTATCAGTAATAAAAAATACAGATAAGCCGGTGTGTAATTAGCAAACGGATAACGGAAAGCCTCAAAATAACCGTTCGACTTGATAAATTCCACCCACGGCAGAAGGAAAAAAGTATAATCCCCCGGTTGAGGGTAAAAAGGAAGCATACATAATTTTACTACTATGCCGAACAAAATCAACAAAGCCAGAAACTTTTTGTTTCTGAAAAGAGAAAACAAAAAAGAGATAATTTTCTGCATAATAGTAGTCTTTAATGAAAAGACCGGAGAAAAGCTTTTACACCCTTCCTCGGTCTTTATCAATTACCAATATTTATTTACCTAATATATCCATTGTATCGGAAGCGATCATATATTCTTCGTCAGTCGGCACAACGATAATTGTAACCTTACTGTCCGGAGTGCTGATCACCATTTCTTCGCCACGCATACCTTCGTTCTTTTCAACGTCGATCTTCATGCCCATGAATTCCATGTTTTCACATACAACACGACGAGTAGCCCATTGGTTTTCACCTACGCCGCCAGTCCATACCAGGATATCGCAACCACCCATAGCAGCAGCATATGCACCGATATATTTCTTGATGCGGTAGTTATAGATATTCAATGCCATGATAGCGCGTTTATCTCCTTCGGCAACAGCTGCTTCGATTTCACGCATATCGGAAGAAATACCGGAAAGTCCCTGTACACCGCTCTGTTTGTTGATCAGATCGGACAAACCTTTGGCATCCAGTTTTTCCTTATCCATGATGAATGTAAGTGCGCCGGCATCTACATCACCACAACGGGTTCCCATCAGTAAACCTTCTACCGGAGTCAGTCCCATAGAAGTATCTATACTCTTACCGTTTTTAACAGCAGCGATAGAACCACCGTTACCTACGTGAGCTGTAATGATACGCTGTTCTTCGTAAGGAACACCCAGGATATCGCAAGCACGTTTTGATACATAGCGATGACTGGTTCCGTGGAAGCCATAACGACGGATACCATATTTCTTATACAGAGAATAAGGCAGACCGTACATATAAGCATAATCCGGCATTGTCTGATGGAAAGCAGTGTCGAACACACCCACCTGACGGATTCCCGGGATCAATGCGCTCATAGCACGGATACCTTTCAGGTTTGGCGGATTATGAAGCGGTGCCAGATCAATACACTCAACCATCTTACCGATCACTTCCGGAGTAATTTCCACACTACTGCTGAATGCTTCACCACCGTGTACCACACGATGACCTACAGCATCGATTTCGTTAAACGACTTGATACAGCCGTATTTATCGTCAGTCAGCACACTCAGGATGAACTCGATAGCTGCATTGTGTTCAGGCATTTCCTTTTCGAGAATCACTTTCTTGCCATCCGGCTGAGTGAATTTCAGGAAAGAACCCGGCAAACCCAGCTTCTCTACGCCGCCCTGTGCCAGCACTTCGTGTGTGTCCATATTGAACAGCTTGTACTTAACAGACGAGCTTCCGCAATTTAATACTAATATCTTCATATCTTTCTTGTTGTGTCTTTTTTACTTTTTAGCAGCTTTTAAGCCGATAGACTGATTGCTGGCGATAGCAACCATCTTATAAATATCATCTACTGAACAACCGCGTGACAGGTCGTTAACAGGAGCAGCCATACCCTGAAGGATCGGGCCTACAGCTTCTGCGTCACCCAGACGCTGAACCAGTTTATAAGCAATATTACCTACTTCCAGTGTCGGGAATACCAGTACGTTAGCCTTTCCTGCCACTTCGCTGCCCGGAGCCTTCAATGAAGCAACCGATTCTACCAAAGCTGCATCCGACTGCAATTCGCCGTCGATCTTCAGTTCCGGAGCCATTTCTTTCGCCAGACGGGTAGCCTCAACTACTTTGTCTACCATTTCGTGAGAAGCACTGCCTTTCGTAGAGAAGCTCAACATGGCCACACGCGGTTCAACACCAACGATATCGCGGGCTGTTGCTGCTGTTGCTACAGCGATACTTGCCAGTTCCGGAGCAGTAGGATTCGGCATTACGGCACAGTCGGCAAAAACCAAAAGACCTTCTTTTCCGTATTCCGGTTTCTTTGTAAACATAAGGAATGCACCTGATACGCAACTCATGCCCGGAGCAGTCTTGATGATCTGCAAAGCAGGACGAAGCACGTTACCTGTCGTATTCTGCGCACCGGCAATTTCACCGTCGGCATCACCGGCCTTGATCATCAGGCAGGCAAGGAATAAAGGATCTTCTACCATAACGGCTGCCTTTTCAGGAGTCATACCTTTTTTCTGGCGCAATTGGAAAAGCAGGTCGGCGTAAGCGGCTTTCTTTTCATGATTTTTGGGGTCAACAATAGTAGCCTGTCCGATGTGGTTCAGACCGTAGTTTGCTGCCAAAGAAGAAATCTCGGCAGGATTTCCGATCAAAATGATGTCAGCAACTCCATCGGCCAATAAACGGTCGGCGGCTTTTAATGTTCTTTCTTCTGTTCCTTCGGGAAGAACAATGCGCTGCTTGTCAGCTTTAGCGCGTGCAATAATCTCTTGCATTAAATCCATAGCGGAAGATATTTTTATAGAATTTAGTAATTGCTACTGTTTGCGGGTACAAAAGTAGACAAAATGCAACATAGAGTTTGCAAAAAGTGCAAAAGAATTGCATCCCGACCTGCCACTTTCAGAACATTTAACAGTAATTCACTACTTCACGCTCTCCGGAAAGGATTTGCTGGAGTTCTTCGGCTGAGATATTGATTGCCAACTTGCCGTTATGAGCCACAGATATCTTGCCGCGTTCCTCCGATACGATAATAATCAAAGCATCCGTATCCAGCGACATTCCCAGTGCCGAACGATGGCGCAAACCCAGGTCTTTCGGCAGATTGGCGTTCTGCGCAACCGGCAGGATACAGCCAGCCGCCTTGATCCTTCCGTCTGCTATGATCATGGCACCATCATGCAAAGGACTATTCTTAAAAAAGATATTTTCAATCAGACGGGCATTCACATCAGCATTGAACATTTCGCCGGTATGTTCATAAACCGACAGGTCCACATCTTGTTGGATAACGATCAGGGCACCGGTCTTTTTACGCGCCATATTCATACAGGCCAGAACCACCGGAGCGACAAACTTACCTTCACTCTCCTTATCCGCTCCTCTTTTTGAAAACAGTTTCCCCAGAAACTTCCAGCCGCGGTGCGAACCGAGGGCCAGTAGGAAACGCCTGATTTCATCCTGAAACAAAATAACCAGTACGACAAAACCGACACTGATAAACTTATCCAGTATGGCGCCCATCAAACGCATTTCCAACACCTGCGAAACCAGGATCCATACAACAATAAACGAAACGACCCCGCTAAAGATAGCCAGCGTGCCCGAACTTTTCATCAGTTTGTATGTCTGATAAAGGAAGAAGGCTACCAGCAGTACATCGATCAGGTCTTTTATTCCGAAATGCATCCACATAATTTAATTGAAAATTGAAAATTGAGAATTGAAAATTACGGATGAACGTGATCTTCGACTTTCAATTTGGTTATTATTTTAACTGTTTCTACAGCAGCTTTCACATCATGAACGCGGAGAATATCAGTGCCGTTCATTAGGGCAAAAGCATTCAGCACCGTAGTTCCGTTCAGGCTGTCGGCAGGTGTTCCTCCCAGGAAACGGTAGATCATACTTTTGCGGGATATACCGACTAAAAGGGGAAGATCGAACACGCCGAACTCCTGTAAACGATTCATCAAAAGGTAATTCTGATCGACCGTTTTACTGAAACCGAACCCTGGGTCAAGGATAATATCATTTACCCCCAGCAAACGAAGTTCACGTACTTTCGATGCGAAATACAGCATGATCTCTTCCATCATATCCGTATAACCGGTATGCTGCTGCATTGTCTGGGGGGTTCCGCGCATATGCATCATAATATAAGGTACATTCAGCCCGGCAACAGTACCGAACATAGCCGGATCCAGTTCGCCGCCCGATATATCGTTTATGATGGCAACACCATAATCCTCCACACATTTACGGGCCACATCAGCACGAAATGTATCGACCGATACGACAGCCTCCGGATAATGTGCGTTCAATATCTTTAAGGCAAAAGCCAGCCGTTCCATCTCTTCTTCCGGCGAAACCTCCTCTGCATCGGGACGGGACGAATATCCGCCGACATCAATGATCTGACCGCCTTCCGACAATATAGCCTGTATACGTTCTTCAATATCTGCTTCCGTTTGTTTACGGCTTCCGGCATAAAAAGAATCGGGGGTAACATTCAGAATCCCCATCACTACCGGGGTAGAGAGCGACATGAGTGTTCCCTTAATATTGAGCGTTTTATCTGACATTCCAATTTTATATTTCCAGCAAAGATACACGATTCTCACTGAAATCTTCCCTCTTCATTCCTCATTCTTCATTTAATTACTACTTTTGCTCTCTAATAATCAGCAAACGAAAGAAAGCTATGAGTATTTCAGAACTGTATGAATTATTTATACACCATCCGAAAATAACGACAGACAGTCGCAATTGTCCGCGTGGTTCTATCTTTTTCGCCCTGAAAGGGGAAAGATTTGACGGAAACCAATACGCAGAAAAAGCACTGGCTACAGGTTGCTCTTATGCCGTGATCGATAACCCGGACTATGTCACAGGCGAACGCACCATCCTGGTCGACAATGTATTGACTGCCTTACAACAGTTGGCTCACCGCCATCGTAAAGTATTAGGTATTCCCATTATCGGTATTACCGGAACAAATGGGAAAACGACCACCAAAGAATTACTGGCGGCCGTATTATCCACCAAGTTCAACCTGCTTTATACCGAAGGCAACCTGAACAATCATATCGGTGTTCCCCTGACCCTGCTTCGACTGACACACGATCATGAGATGGCAGTTATCGAAATGGGGGCCAGTCATCCGGGCGATATCAAAGAACTGGTAGAAATCGTTTTGCCGAACTACGGAATCATTACCAACGTCGGACGCGCCCACCTGGAAGGTTTCGGTTCCTTTGAGGGTGTAATAAAAACAAAAGGGGAATTGTATGACTATATCCGCCGCACAAAGGGAAAGATATTTATAAAGAAAGAAAATAAAGACCTCCAGGGGATCGCTAAAGGGATCGAACAAATCACTTACGGGGCAGACGATACTTCGTTCGCTTCAGGTCATGTGATCAGCTGTAACCCGTTCCTCACTTTCGACTGGAAACAACAGGGGAAAATTCATACTGTAGATACGCACCTGATCGGGGCATATAATCTGGATAATGTGCTTGCCGCCGTCGCCATAGGCCGTTACTTTAAAATTCCGGCAGAACGCATCAGCCGCGCCATTGCCGCTTACGAGCCGACAAACAACCGGTCGCAGTTAAAAGAGACAGCAAGCAACACCTTACTGATCGATGCTTACAACGCAAACCCCAGCAGCATGAAAGTCGCGTTAGAGAACTTTACAGCCATGCCGGTATCCCCTAAAGCCGTCATTTTGGGTGACATGCGTGAACTGGGGCCGGCTAGCGACGAATTGCATGCCGAAGCGATAGAAGAAATCAAAGCCGGAAAATTCGATAAAGTATTCCTCTGCGGAGAACATTTCCAAAAAGCAGGCAAAGACTTTGACACCTATGCCACAACAGAGGAATTGATCGACGCATTAAAAGCCAACCCGTTAAAAGGATACCATATCCTGATCAAAGGTTCACACGGGATGGCATTGGAAAAGACAATAGAAGTTCTGTAATAACTGTCTGTCCTGTTTGCTTGCCGACAATTGTCGGCAGGCCTGCTCACAATTATCGACAGGTTTGCTCATAATTGTCGACAAGCCTGTCCATAATTATCGGCAGCCAATATGATCAAGTAGTTCCTTCCTCCTGATTATCCATAAACAATACCTTCTTCAGCTTCTGATACAGGAAAGACAATACGAGCAGGATAACTCCCAGCATGATAAATACAATGATCTTACCAACCGTCGGTAGTAACCACAGATCGACAACAGGAAAATCAATAAGATAATCTTAATTTAATGAACGCAACTAAAATACGGATTAATTTAAATTACAAGCTATCCATAATCCTTCTTTGTTTCTCAAAAAACAAAATACGCTGTTGTTCACCACTGACCGATATCATGGTAGAGGCTTTCAGCAATGACTGAAGCCAGTTACGGACAATCTCATAGGCCTTTTCGTCCTGCGAAACAACCGTATTCAAAATAAATGCCCGAATGATGCTGATCCGGAAATTCTGTGAATCCAGATAACTATAACTGGCATCAAAATTAATATTCGAAATATAAAACAAAACCGGATTACCAGTCTCATTATATACCCCACGGGTTGCCATTAATTCCATATTATCGAGGAAACGGAGTAAATCCTGTTTTAAAAGACGGATATTTTCAGTATCTATCAGATGGATACTGCGACAATATAATATATCATTCACTATGTATTGAAAAATCAACGGATCCCAGATATAAGTAGTCTTCCCAATATGTTTCGATTCCGCCGCAGTTATCCGCTGAACCTCCAACAGTTTCTCCGAAGGTTCTATATCGCAGAAATGAACCGCCCTATCCGAATGGCCATACTGATTATACCATTTACAGAGATAAAAACGGGTTATATAATCGTAATCAAGTAAGAAAGTGGTAGGAAGCACGTTCATACACTCCACCCCGCAGGAAGACGGATCGGTGCCAGCTTCCCGCAACCGTTCGTTATACATTTCCCACATTTTAAAATCATCCTCTATCGGTTCCACATACTCCACCAGACTCAGCTGATAAGGACGACTCTTTGCCGCACATCCTCCGACCAGATTATCCAACGAGACCCCAAACTTATTGCAGATCGCAGCTATCTCTGCAAAAGAAAAAGCCACATCGCCCCTCATACGGCGGTACACAGCTTCTCTTTCTATACACAGTAAATCAACCAAAGCATTGGTCAGGGTCGCTTTATGTGGCATTTTCTCTCTGATCGCGCTGATAAACTTTTCGTAAATCAGGTCTTTACTCATAATAACAATTTTAATGATTGCCAGTAGACAAAAATAATAAAAATAAAGAACCATTCCTACCAATACTCATTTTTGACTACTTTTGTATATTTATAAACAATATAATAATATGCACGATCTTTGTTGTATAGGTCATATCACACTGGATAAAATTGTGACCCCTAAAAATACAGTACACATGGCGGGAGGAACCGCTTTTTACTTCTCCCATGCAATCAAACATTTCAACGACATCGATTATTCGTTGATCACGGCTTTAGCCGAATCGGAGATGAAAGAGGTTGATAAGTTACGATCGGAAGGAATCGATGTGGCGGTTATGCCCAGCAAACATTCCGTTTATTTCGAGAACATCTACGGAGAGAACCAGGATAACCGCACGCAGCGGGTTCTGGCGAAAGCAGACCCGTTCACAGTCGATTATCTGAAAGATATACAGGCCAAGATCATACATCTGGGAAGTCTGCTAGCCGACGATTTCTCACTGGATGTCGTGAAATACATGGCTGAAAAAGGACTCGTATCCGCCGACTCTCAAGGTTATCTGCGCGAAGTCCGTGATAAGAAAGTCTACGCTGTGGACTGGACAGAAAAGGAAGAAGCATTAAAATATATCCATTTTCTGAAAGCAAACGAACATGAAATGGAAGTGCTCACAGGCCACGACGATGTTGTCGGTGCTGCATTGAAAATGTATGAATGGGGAGTAAAAGAAGTACTGATCACGTTGGGCAGCCTGGGCTCTGTTATATACGATGGAAAAACATTCCATAAAATACCGGCCTACAAACCCAGAGAAGTGGTTGATGCCACCGGCTGTGGCGACACTTATATGACCGGTTACCTGTATCAGCGTGCCAAAGGTGCTTCCATAGATGAAGCTGGCCGCTTTGCCGCCGCCATGTCCACCATCAAGATCGAAGCCTCCGGTCCCTTCAGCGGAAGCAAAGAAGATGTCATCCATTGCATGGAGACGGCGGAACAGAAGTTTCCGGAAATTTAGACGAGCCTGTAAAATTCCCCATATTTTTTATTGTGTGGGGAATTTTCCCCAACTAGAAAGGGGAATAATCCCCATTGCAATGGGGAAAATAGAATTATCTAAACGCCTTGCTGAACGTGGTCATCAACAGAATACAAAGTCCCAGCAAGCCGACCACCATATAAGCATATTCCATATTAAAAGCCTGCGAGATTGCCCCGATCAGTAATGGTGCGACAAGCGAACCGATAAAACTGATACTTGAAAGAATGGTAAGCGCAATCCCTACCGGTGTTTTCGACTTTGCCCCGACAAGGCTATAAATAGTAGGAACCATACTCGAAATTCCCAGTCCGACCAACATGAATCCGAATGAGTTGACAATCACCTTCAAGGCCATCGAGTCAACTGTACTGCCCAATAAGGCAGAAGTAAAGAACCCGATAAAAATAAAAGCACCGGACAACTGCAACACCCGCTGCTTTCCCCATATCCGGTACGCATAATTAGCCAGGAAGCGACCGACAGTCATCATCACCATAAACACCAGAAAGCCTATCTGCAAAGATTTAGGTACCTGCAAAACCGATTCAAAATAGACACCGCTCCAGTCAAACATCGCGCTCTCAACCACCAAAGCGAATAAACCGACCAGCCCCAACTTAATCAGCAACATCTCCGGTCTCTTTATATATTGCCATTTCTCCGACTTATCTTCTACAGCTTCCTCCTTCACTTCCGCTGTAAATACATCATCCTGTAAATACCTGCGGCTCACCATGGTAAGCAACAGTATCAATGCAGCGATCAACGTAAAATGCCAGAACGGAGTAATATCCGAAACGATCATGATAAAACCGATCAACGCTCCCAGACAGGCAGCCAGACTCCATCCCCCATGAAAAGAAGCCATGATCGTCCGCCCATAAAGCCGCTCTATCCCGATCCCCTGTGTATTCAACGATATATCACACAGATTCCAGAACACACCGAAACAAAACAGCCCCCCCCAAGCATATAAATATTCAATGCCGTCCCAATCGCAAATAGAGAAAGGGCATATCCCATAATACTGATCTGCACCATAATACGACTTCCCAGCTTCGATACCAGATAACCCGCCAGCGGAATCGCCACAAACTTCCCCACCGGAATCATAAACAGCACAATCCCCCAATACAGGGCATCATTCACCGTAAAGATCTCCTTAATATCAGGAATACGACTTGCCCAACTTGAAAAGCAAAGCCCCTGAGCAAGAAAAAAGGAAAGAACCGCAAAACGTATATGTTCTTTCGAATAAGCTACATGGTTATTAGAATCCATTTCATCAGATATTTATTGAACGGTTAAAAATAGACATATTTTCGTTATACCGGGCACCAATCTGTGAAACAAAAAATAAATACACAGTTCAAATTGTGCGTTTATGAACACTAAACGTGCGATAAAGCACTCACTCTTCAATAGCCACAACAGGACAAACTACTATATAACAAACATTTAATTCATGGCACATTTTTTGATTATTATCATTTAATAATATTCTATCATGATTAGACACTATTTCAAGACAGGATTCAGAAACCTGCTAAAATATAAAACCCAATCCTTTATCTGCATAATAGGATTAGCAATCGGATTGACCTTTTTCACCGTTGGGTACTATTGGTATAGATATGAAACATCTTACGACAGCTTTTACCCGGAATCGGAACATACCTATAATATTTATACGATCGACAAACAGACTGGAAAAATGCAGCCGGGTGCCCCCGTCATTTTATGCGCTGAATTAAATGAAAACTTCCCCGAAGTTAAATATGCTGCTACTTTATCCAATGCTGGGGGCATATATACTTCCGATAATAAAACAATCGGTACCCCCTTATTTAAATGGGTAAATCAAAACTATACCCGGCTTTTTCCTCCCAAAGTTATAGCCGGAAACATGACTGATCCCATCCCTACAACCGAAGACGGAACAAAAACGAATCTGATGGTAACCCGCAAATTCGCTTTGAAATACTGGAAAACCCCGGAAGAGGCTATTGGTAAAATACTCACTGACCAGAATAAATTCACAAAGACAATAACAGCCGTTATTGAAAATCCACCCTCAAACAGTATTTTTCAGGCAGATGGTTATTATAGTATCCAAGTCGATAAAAGCCATTACACCAGCCGTTCGCCGGAATATTACTGGAATTATCCACCTAATGAAATGTATGTATGCCTCCATGAAAATACAGATGTAAAAGCATTCAGTCGGAAGCTACACACCTATTCGATAAAAAATCAGCTAAACCCTAATTTATATATCGAAATAACCCCTATCACTAAAACAAGATACCAATTGGGAGCAGAGATGTCCTTCAATCTAAACTATATCCGGACCTTTGTTGTTTCCGGATTATTATTGCTACTCTGTACTCTGTTCAATTTTATCAACTTACAGGTCAATCGCATCTTTGAGCGTTCCCGCGAATTTAAGCTACGAACCTCTCTGGGAGCAGTAAAAAAGAATTTATTCTGCCAGATCATCATTGAAATTTCTATTCAGGTACTGTTAGCCTTGTTAGTCGGGGTTTCCCTGATAGAACTGACAACCCCTTATATCGAACAATTATTGGATACGTCTATTCAAAAACAGGAATTATTCATAGATTTATTACAGACAGGAATATTCGGCTGGACTCTTCTGTTATCAATCGTCCTGCTTATCATCAGCCGCTTTATCCATAAGCAATCAAACGATTTCAAAGCGGGTCCCCCATTATTCCATACGACCAACAATGAATGGATCCGCAAAATCAGTATCGGACTACAGTTAGGTATTTGTGTCGGCTTCATGTTTACCGCACAAATATTATTTCTGCAAATCAACCGGATGAAAAATACAGCGATGGGATTTGATACCGACAACCTTATACAGGTTAATATATCCTCACAAATCTACTCGCAATTCACTGATGAGATAAAACAAATACCAAGTATTACAGATTGCATTCGCGGAGGAAATTTCCGGCTAAGTCATGATAACTGGCATACCGAAAAAGAAATAGGATGGGAGAACAAACCAGCCAATGCCTCTTATGAAATCCAGATGATACAGGCAGGCATAGACTTCGCACAGAAGATGAAAATTACATTGCTGAAAGGACGTTACCTGGAAGATACAGACATGCAATCGGATGATCCGTCCGGCATCGGATGCCATAAAGTACTTATCAACGAACAAATGGCCAATCTGCTTGACACCACCGATCCGATTGGAAAAATGATTAGCAGAAAAGATTATCTTCTAAGAGGAACGGACGAGACACCTCCCCTTTATTTTGAAATAGTAGGAGTCGTCAAAGATTTCCACGGACTAAGCCTTCGAAATCCAATACCTCCTACAATCATTGAATATTGGAATTTCTATGATTACTATTTATATTTACGGACTTTACCCGGAAAGGAAAAAGAAGCATTAAAAGCTGTAAAGGAATTGATCAGTCGTATAACCCCCGAAGGATTTCCGTTGAGCGAGACAATGACAGTCAACGATCAGTTGGAAATACTGACCCGCACTGAAAACGCCAGTCTCCGGTTATTCACCTTACTGGCTATTTTATGCGCATTAATTTCCATCTTTGGTATTTATTCTATTTCTTCGTCCAATATGCAGCAGCGAAAGAAGGAAATAGCCATTCGAAAAGTGATGGGAGCCACTTCGCGAGAGATCATTGATATGTTCTTGAAAGAATACACAATAATCACTTTGACAGCCAATGCCATCGCTTTACCTGTCGGCTATCTGTTCGCCCAAAAATGGCTGGAACAATATCCACAGAGCGTTCATATCCAACTCTGGATGTTTATAAGTATCCTGCTGGCTACTATTCTGTTAGTTATACTGACAGTCTTAGGACAAGTGATTCGGGCCGCAAACGGAAATCCGGCAGAAGTTGTAAAAAGCGATTAAAAATAAATGATGAGGACAAGAACCGGAAATAACAGAAAAAATCCGTATGTTTGCCATAAACCTTCCGAGTATGATAAACAGAATATTACTGATTTTCCTGTTGTTTTTCTGCAAAACCTTGCTTTTAGGACAAACTATTGCAGAACGAATAATGCCTCCCGAAGGATATGTCCGAACAGAGGTAGCAGCAAATTCTTTTGCTTCATATCTCCGTCGGCTACCTCTGCAACCGGAAGGAAGCAAAGTTTTGCTTTATAATGGAGAGACAAAGCGTAATCAGCTGCCTGCTTATGCCGTCGTCGATCTGGATATCGGAAAACGTGACCTTCAGCAGTGTGCCGATGCCGTTATCCGGTTGAGGGCAGAATATCTTTACGGACAGAAACAGTATGCAGCCATCCACTTCAATTTCACAAACGGATTCAATGCCGAATATACCAAATGGGCAAAAGGCAACCGTATCCGTGTGAACGGCAATACAGTGTCGTGGTATCCATCCAAAGGCGAAGATTATTCCTATAAAACATTCCGTTCCTATCTGGATATGGTATTTTCCTATGCAGGAACAGCCTCCCTATCGAAAGAACTGGCTCCGGTCAATTACCAAGAGATGAAGATAGGTGACGTATTTATCCAGGGCGGTCACCCGGGGCATGCCGTTATTGTCGTCGATATGGCCGTTCACCCAAAGACAAAAAAGAAAGTATTCCTGCTGGCACAAAGTTATATGCCTGCCCAGCATATCCATATACTGACCAATCCGATAAACTGGAAGAAATCCCCCTGGTACGAACTGAGTGACTCGGATGACGGAAAAGTTTATACCCCGGAATGGGTATTCAATAAAAAAGATCTGAAACAATTCAAATAAAAAACGTTTCAAAAGCCACTACATATCAATACCTTACATTTAAATATATTATTTTTCTCATTTATTATTCAATAAAGATGCAGCCTTTTTACAACTTCTACCATCTTATTAGTCGTACATAATTTATTAACACTAAAATAAAAGAAAAATGAAGAAGACGTTGAAATGGTCGCTTATGATGATGTTAGCAGTAGTTGGTTTAACTTTTGCTTCTTGCAGTGATGATGATGACACTCCAACAGTAGGAACTGTAGAAGATGTTAATGGCGAGTTTACAGGGAAGATGACTTATGCAAAAGAAGCAAAAGAAGCAGCAGCTACAGGTACGACTCTGGAACTGAAAGTTGCAAATGACTCAATTCAGTTTGAGAAATTCCCTTATCAAGCATTAGTTGTAGAACTTTTGGGTGAAGAAGCATCAAAGCCTATCATCGAAGCGATTGGCGATTCACTGAATTACAAAATAAACTATACAGCAACAATGAATGCGGCAAAAGATTCAGTTGTAATGACTTTAAAACCGGAACCATTAAAAATCGATGCTGCTGGTGTTGAAGTTACTATTGAAGCAGAAAAGACAGCTTCATATGCAGTTAAAGACAAAAACTTAAAGTTCACTATTAAAGCTGCTAATGTAAAAGTAGGCGGAATAGACTTCCCTGGTGGTTGGACTCCGATGGACTTGTCTTTCGATATGAAGAAGAAATAAGACTAATTCTATCCAATATAAACGGAGGATGTTTCATTGGAAGCATTCTCCGTTTTTGTATTCCAACAACAGGTCCTATATAATATATGTATAGTGCGTCAAACTTTTCTCTCCTTCTTTCCGCAACTGATTACTATCAACCGCCTCTTTTAAGTCCCTGCTGGCCGTAGCTGTTGATAACTCTTTAAAATATCTCAGATAGTCTTTACGGGTAAAAGAAGCATCTGCTATATAATCCTTAAACAAAGCAATTCTGTCACGCCCCGTAAGTGTTACATTCTGCGATTGCAGTAATTCTTCGAGCGACTCTTCTACTATTCTCAGCATAAATTCAACAAAGATAGTAGACTCCCCTTGTCTGTCAGCAACAGCCAAAATCCGATAATACTCTTCCTGATTTTCTTTAATGAGAGACTCTACCGGCAAATATTCAAACACCGGATTATACTTCATCAAAATAACACTTTGCCACAAACGTCCCATTCTTCCGTTTCCATCAAGAAACGGATGGATAAATTCAAACTCATAATGGAAAACACAACTCTTGACAAGCAATATTTCATCATCATTCTCCAAATAACCAAACAAGTCATTCAACAGCGATTTAACAAGAGTCCCTGAGGGAGCGACATGTGCCAGCTGTTTTCCTTTCATGATGCCAACTGATTTATTCCTCAGCCTCCCAGCGTTTTCTACCAGACCATCCATCAATATCTGGTGTGCCTCACATAAGGATTCTATGCTAAAAGGATCAAAAAGGCCAATATTTTCATAAACACGAATTGCATTTTTCACTTCGGTAATATCTTTTAATGGAGCTATTACACGTTTCTTTTCCAATAAAGCCGTAACTTGATCGAAAGTTAACGTATTTCCTTCAATAACAAGAGAAGAATGAATTGTGCGTATCCTGTTCCTTTTTCTTAGTTCAGTAGGAGGCCTATGCAAACGGGCCGCTTTAATTTCACCCAGTTTTTCTGAAATTGAAGCGACTTTAGCCAATATATAAGGTGTTATTTTATAAAGAGGTTTCATTGTGATAGTATCATTTGATAGTATCAAAGATAAGAAATATATTTATATAAACATAAAAAATCTCCTTCCGGTATGCGAATTAACATGTAACCGGAAGGAGATTCTTATATTCAACAATCTTTTCAGGATTGGTCTGCTACAATTTCTCTTTCAAATAATGCCCTGTATAAGACTCCGGGCACAAGGCCACCTCTTCCGGCGTTCCGGCACAAACCAGATAACCGCCGGCGTTACCTCCTTCCGGTCCTAAATCGATCAGGTAGTCAGCACATTTGATCACGTCCATGTTATGTTCAATGATCACTACCGTATGTCCTTTATCGATCAATGCATTAAATGCTTTCAGCAGGGTCTTTATATCATGGAAGTGCAAACCCGTAGTCGGCTCGTCGAATACGAACAAAGTCGGCTGCTGCTTTTCCTGCCCCAGATAATAGGCCAGCTTCACACGCTGGTTCTCACCGCCGGACAAAGTCGAAGAAGTCTGTCCCAGTTTGATATAACCCAGGCCGACATCCTGCAACGGCTTCAACCTTTTGACGATCTTCTTTTCCTGCGAACCGGTATATGCTTCGAAGAACTCGATTGCCTGGTTGACAGTCATTTCCAGCATATCATAGATATTCACACCGTGATATTCCACATCCAGCACATCCTGTTTGAAACGCTTTCCATGGCAGCTTTCGCATTCCAACGTGATATCCGCCATAAACTGCATTTCCACCGTGATACGGCCGTCCCCTTTACATTCTTCACAGCGTCCGCCTTCCTTATTAAAAGAGAAATAGGCAGACGTATATCCCAGCTGTTTCGCCAGTGGCTGTTCACCGAACAATTTACGGATCTCGTCGTAAGCACCGATATAAGTCACCGGATTCGAACGCGAACTCTTACCGATCGAGTTCTGATCGACAAACTCGATACCCTGTATCATCTTCATATCACCTTCCAGGCCGGAACAATCCACCATCAGCCGGGCCGCATCATCCAGATAATGCTTTACCCCTTCATAAAAGATATCCCGCACCAGCGAACTCTTTCCCGAACCGCTGACACCGGTAACAACCGTCATCACGTTCAACGGAAATTTCACATCTACCCCTTTCAGGTTATTCTTACGGGCCCCTTTCACCTCTATATAATTATTCCACAGGCGCCGGAAAGCGGGGACTTCAATCTTATCTTCACCGGTCAGATAACGGACCGTATAACTGTCGCTGCTGGTTTGCAGGTTATTCACATCCCCCTGGTAGACCACTTCGCCCCCCAAACGTCCAGCCTTCGGACCTATATCTATAATATAATCGGCTGAACGGATAATATCCTCGTCATGTTCCACCACGACCACCGTATTACCCAACGCCTGCAACTGACGCAACACCTTTATCAGCAAATCGGTATCTCTCGAATGCAACCCGATACTCGGCTCATCCAATATATACAAGGAACCGACCAGGCTGCTGCCCAACGAAGTCGCCAGGTTAATACGCTGACTTTCACCACCCGACAACGAAGCCGAAAGGCGGTCGAGCGTCAGATACCCCAACCCGACATCCAGCAGGAACTGCAAGCGGTTCATAATCTCCGTCAACAAACGTTTTGCCACGGCCGCATCCGTTTCGTCCAGCACCAGGTTGTCAAAAAAGGCTTTTGCTTCCGTGATAGGCAATGCCACCAGTTCAGCTATATTCTTACCGCCTACTTTCACATAGAGCGCTTCCGGTTTCAGGCGGGCCCCTTTACAGGAAGGACAGGTCGTCTTTCCCCGATAGCGAGCCTGCATGACACGGTATTGTATTTTATAAAGATTCTCTTCCACAAACTTGAAAAAGTCGTCGATGCCGTGCAAGCCGCGGGCACCATGCCACAACAGGTCTTTTTCCTTCTGCGTCAGGTCGTAATACGGACGATGTATCGGGAAGTTGTATTTCTCGCTCTTGGCGATAAACTCCTTCAACCACTCTCCCATCACTTCGCCTTTCCAGCAGACCACCGCCCCCTGAAAGACCGACAAACTCTTATCCGGTACCACCAGGTTCTCATCGATACCCAGAACTTTTCCGAATCCTTCACAGACCGGACAGGCTCCCAGCGGATTATTAAAACTGAACATCATATCGGTCGGTTCGATAAACGTGATACCATCCGCTTCGAATTTCTTGGAATATTCCTTTACCACCGTCCCTTCGGCAGCATAGATACGGATAATACAGGTATCATGCCCTTCAAAAAACGCCGTTTCCGCCGAATCGGCCAGACGGCTTTTCAATGTCTTATCGTCCGAAACCGTCAAACGGTCGACCAGCAATTCAATATTGGGAGAACCGAGCAATGCCTCATCCGCCAACACTTCCTGGATACGGTAAGCCGTGTCGTTGATTGACAAACGGGTATATCCTTCTTTCTGTAAAATCTCCAGCTGCTCCTTCATGCCACGGCCTTCCGGCAGGACTACCGGGGCAAACACGGCAAAACGGGTACCGGCCGGATATGCCAGAACCTCCTTCACGATGTCTTTCACCTGATGCTTTTTCACTTCCATCCCCGACACAGGCGAAATCGTCTTGCCTATCCGGGCATAAAGCAGCCGCAGGTATTCATATATTTCGGTAGATGTACCCACTGTCGAACGCGGATTGCGGGTATTCACCTTCTGCTCGATCGCAATAGCGGGCGGAATGCCTTTAATATAGTCGCACTCCGGCTTGCTCATACGCCCCAAAAACTGGCGGGCATAAGAAGAAAGACTCTCCACATAGCGGCGCTGTCCTTCGGCATATAACGTATCGAAAGCAAGGGAGGATTTTCCGCTGCCGGATAATCCGGTTATCACGACCAGTTTGTCGCGCGGGATCTCTACATCAATATTCTTCAGGTTATTAACACGAGCCCCTTTGATAAATATAGCATTATTTTCAGACATAAATCTTTTCCTAATAAGGATACAAAAATAGCAAAAAGAAACGAGAACCTGAATTTAGTACAGAGGTATTCGGGTTTGTTATTATTTATTATCTATTATCTTTGAATCGGATAAGAGACTTTCGCATATCTATCTGAATTACATTTTTTAATCTACGGAAACAGGATCGTTTTTTACCATTTTTTTAGCTCGGAAATAACTTCGATAATTACTGAATCCAGCATGAATAACAATCTCCATCAAAGATATTTTTTGCTTTCTTTGTACAGCCTCCGCCTGTAATCTTTCAACTTCCTTCAATCGGTAATTATTAATAAAACGATTGAAATTCATCTCATACTCTCTATTTATAAATGCTGATATATAAGTTCTGTTGGAGAAAAGATCCTTGGCCATGTCGGTTATTTTGAATTCCGGGTTTAGATAAGGTTTCTTATCCTCTAAATACTTCTCGACTCGCTCCCGCCCCAATTGCGCATAATTCCCCAACGCAGTCATTTCCTTTTCTTTGGCAGTAACAGGTTCGATAATCACATAATTCTCCGAAAGAATATTCAGGCACAGCACAATATGAGTAAAAACTGCCGGCAACGTTGTAAATATCCAAATAAGCCCCAACTTATTGAATAGCCCGATACCCAATATCAATCCGGCTATCGGCAAGGTTTGCAGCAGGACCCTGAAAATAATGATAAAGGATAGCCAATCCAGCGACATCCGGTAAATATCAGCGGAATAATCAGTTACCTGACGTTTATAGGATTTTATGCGAAGCAAGCTCAATACAGAATATAAAATACTCAGCAAAATACAGACGATAAACGTAATGTCGACAATCGCGCTTGTCAGGCTTACTTCATTATCATAAATAGCAGTCCATCGTTGCCGGAACGGCACTATTAAGGCAATCACGTAAATAGTTACAGTCAAACACGACGGAAGGATAAAATGGTATACCGGAAAACGCCTCTGCTCGCCTATTCCCGTAATAATATAGGTAATCAGGTACAGGAATATGGGAATAAAACTGAACGAGGAAAAGAAAACAGGTTGGTATGTTATAAAAGTGTCGCGGGCGACAGAATGCATAACCAATCCACTCCAGTACAACATTATCAAACAGTATACAGTGATTATGCTGTAATGTATTTTCCGATTGACTGTATTGGAAGAGCGAGTTATGTCAAGCGAAATCATGATGAGGCCGACCGCAGCGCTTACCACAGGTATTGAAAAAACTATTGCACGTCCGATATCTTGATTCATCCTTTTTTATTTATTGGTGATTCCTTGTCTGTCTGTTCTTTATATGTATTTTCCAATTGAATCGCACGCTGGAAATGCCTAGAGTCTTTGAACCCCGCCATGGTTATTACCTGATACGGATTTTTTTGTTCATTCGAAGGATGCGCTATCAGAGTCTGGTATTCCCTAATCCGACATTGGTTCAGGTAACGCCTGAAATTCACCCCATAAGTTTGATTGACAAAATTGGACATCACGGTACGGTTCACCCCCATCGCCTCGGCCATGTCAGTCAACTTGAAATCAGGATCGAGGAATGGTTTTTGTTGAGACAAATAGTTTTCGAACGCCGTCCTGTTCAATTGTCCGCGGGTGTCATCCGGCACAGGGTATTGTTTGGCGATCAAACCGTTGTTCCCGGTCTCATTTTCATTGCCTGAAAACAAATCAAAGGTCTTGTAAGAGAGATATTGCCTACGGATAACCTGATATGTAAGCAAGATTTCCTGAGCCATAATGCATAACGCGTTCAACCGAATAAGCCATTGACTTGCCCCGACCAACGAAGGCAAAAAAGCAATTAGAAATATAACGATGGAAAGTATGGAAAGCATGAAAAACATAATGAGCCAACGCGATGATTTAATACTGACATATTTTCGATCCGTATCGGCCATTTGAAGTACCGTCTGCCTATAATACCGCAGCAATAACAGGCCAGTCGGAACAATATAAGCTATTGCAGTGATAAACCGCAGTAAAGAACTGGATATAAAAAGCTCCGTATAGCGCTCAAATAACGACAGTCTGGTAAAAAGTCCTCCCTCGGGAGGTGACATCCAAGCTGTCGTTATCAGGATAATTGCCAATGTGGGTACCGGCCAAATGTAATTCAGTACGGGAAAGTTTCTCTTTTTCCCTAAATAGGCCAAGTAATAAACGATATTGTAAAACAATATGGGAATATAAATATACGACAGGGCAAAAGGAATATCGACCGGAAGGAATATCGGATCGTCAGAGAGCACATGCCATAAAGCGGATGACCACCATACGGCTATCAGGATACAATAAATGCTTACAACCCGCCTTAATTTCCTTTCGGCAAGATTGCGATAATTCCATATCAATAATAAAGTAAAGACCGAACATATGGCCGAACAAAATATCGGTAAAATATAGGTCATCAAGTTGCTGTATGTGACAAATGCTCCCATGTCAATCGAATTCAAATTATTTTTCTCGAGTGTGTGTTTCTGCTGGCTTTTTCCGATGCACTTAAATTGCTTATGCAGACAGTCATAAACTCACTGACATTACGGTATACAAAGATAGCCTTTTTTACTGCACTTATTTGTATTACAACTGTTAATAATGACTCCGCGCACTTCTAAAATGAGTCAGACTTTGATGATTTGACATGCCCGTTACAAAATTGCAGCTTGTGTAAAATGGTCATTACGATTTTGCCGATATGATTTATACGTTTTGACACTATGCGATAACAAATACGCCGTTCCTTTGTGCAAAACAAAAATAAAGAAAGCGAGGTCACCGCAGTTGACCTCTTGAGACTGTCTATGCAAGAACAGACTATAAAATTTACAACGGAATAATTAACTATAGCCATAAAATATGCACAATGGAATTATAAAACGAATATTGGTCCTGCTGGTAGTTGCCACCGCCGGTATGATGCAGGATACCAAAGCCCAGAACGTGGCTGTCAAGAGTAATGTTCTGGCAGATGCTTTCCTGAATCCGAATTTGGGAATAGAGATCAGACTCGCACCTAAATGGACTTTGGACGCTACGGGACAGTTCAACGCATGGACACTCTCGCACGACCGGCGCTGGAAACACTGGGCCGTTCAACCTGAGGTCAGATACTGGTTCTGCGACCACTTTTCAGGGCACTTCGTAGGTGCTCACATCCATGGCGGACAGTATAACATCGGAGGTTTTGACGGAAAAATCAACTTTCTCGGAACGGATGCCCGCAAACTGAAGGATACCCGTTATCAGGGCTGGTTCGTCGGCGCTGGTATCGCTTACGGTTATACGTGGATACTGGGGCGGCATTGGAACCTTGAGGCGGAAATAGGCTTGGGCTATTCCTATACACGCTATGACCGCTTCCAGTGTGCCGGGTGCGGCAGAAAGTTAGAAACGGACAAACCACACCACTACGTGGGGCCGACGAAAGCGGCAATCAACCTTGTTTATGTATTTTAATCGTGTGCAAAATGAAAAAGATAATATATATCCTATCAGCCCTTTGGGGCATGGTTACGGTAGCGGAAGCACAAACCGCAATCGACATGCGAAAACAGGACATCGTGGACGGTGTTTCCGTGGAGAATCTAAAAATAGAACGCAACGGCGGGTACATCGCCATAGACATGCTTTGGGATTTGTCAGGGCTTGACGTAGACGATAATCGTGCCGTACTTCTTACACCATGGCTAGTCAATGGCAACGACTCGCTCGACCTGCAACCGATAGGGGTTTACGGCAGGCGCCGTTACTACTTCTATGTACGCAATGGCGAAAGCATGCTATCGGGCAAGAATGAAAAGAGCTATAAGGCCTCGGAAAAACCCGATACCCTCAAATACCACCATATGGTACCATACGCCGAATGGATGAACGGAGCCGTGCTGTCGCTTCGTCGTGACGACTACGGGTGTTGCAACACGTTGTTGGCAGAGCGGAATGACACGCTCGGACGACACACCGAAGCGTTTTTCCCCGAACTGGTATATATACGTCCGCAAGGGCAGATCGAAAAACAGGATTCACTCGAAGGTTCGGCGTTCATCGACTTCCCGGTGAATCAAACAGTGATTTATCCGGATTATCGACACAACACCGCCGAACTTGGGAAAATACAGTCATCGATAGACTCCGTGCAAGGCGACATGGACATAACCATTACTTCGGTATGGCTGAAAGGTTACGCTTCACCCGAAAGTCCTTATGCACATAACAAAGAGTTGGCTATCGGACGTACGGCAGCATTGAAGAAATTCATACAACAACTCTACCAGTTTGAAGACGAGGTAATAACGACTGACTACGAACCGGAGGATTAGGTAGGATTGCGCCACTACGTGGAACAGTCAGACCTTGAACATCGCACAGAAATGATTGCTTTGATAGACGGCAATTTGGAACCGGATGCCAAAGAGCTGAAAATAAAACAGACCTATCCGGCGGAATATCGCTTCCTGTTACAGAACTGTTATCCGGCGTTGCGCCACACTGACTACCGCATAGTCTACACTATCCGCAGTTACAGCGACGTGGAGGATATAAGGCGAATCATACGTGAACGGCCGCAGAAACTGAACCTGAATGAGTTCTACCTCGTCGCACAGGAGTATGAACCCGGTACGGATGAGTTCACTGAAGTGTTCGAGACAGCGGTACGCATGTTCCCGGATGACACCATCGCCAACCTGAACGCCGCCAACGCTGCCATGCGCCGTGGCGACCTCACGGCCGCAAAGCGTTACCTTGCCAAAACGGACAATTCGCCCGAGGCTGTTTATGCCCGAGGTGCACTGGCCATCCGGCAAAAAGATTACAACAGTGCCCGACGTTACTTGAACGAGGCGAAATCTCTCGGATCAGAACAGGCCGGCATCACGCTTGAACAGCTTGAAAAAGGGAAACATTAAGGATAAACGAGATAATATATTATTAACAAAATTAGATTACAAACATTTATGAAGATGAATAAATTATTTTTAGGTATGTTCGTATGCATCGCATTGTGTGCATGCTCGAACGACGAATCAGGAATTATTCCGGATGATACACCGAATGCCTTCACAGGAGACGAGGCGTACATCAATATCCGCCTCGCTGATGCAGGTTCACTTACAAAGGCGCAAGAAGGTGGCTTTGAGTACGGAATAAACGAACAGTCTGTAAAAAACGCCTACTTCTACTTTTACGATGCAGACGGTGTATTCGTGACACAAGGTAATGCTTGGGGAGGTGGCAACGCCTCAACGACTGCCCCTGCCGAAAACATTGAATTTGTGAGCAACAACGTCGTTGTACTGAAAGGACTGGACAAAAAAGACTATCCTAAATATATGGTAACAGTGCTCAACAAACCGACCAACTTCGTGTATGGAAAAACACTCGACGAAATGCAAACAGTGCTTGCAGACAATAACGCGGAAGGTATTTATTATCCGGAAACGACCAATAACGTCACAACCAATTACTTTACCATGAGCACTACGAGCTACACCGAAACCAATCGGACAAAATATTTCGTGACGGAAGTTAAAGAGGAAAATTTCTCTCTTGAACCGATAACAGATGTGAGTGCCATTAGCAATGCAGTGACTGTATATGTGGAGCGTCTGGCTGCCAAAGTAACCTTGAATGTATCCGATGAACTTCCAAAGGATGTAAATGGGCGTTATCCGATAAAAGTCACTGTAGCAGGCGAAGACAACCCAGCCGGAAGCGGTAATATCGCTTCGGAAGAGCTTTATGTGGAATTGCTCGGATGGAAATTGAACGCCACAGCGAAGAAATCGTACATGATTAAGAACATAGATGCAACTTGGACGGATAATGACTTGGGCTTTACATGGAACAGATGGACCGACCACCGCAGCCATTGGGGTAAGTCGTTCAACTACGGTTTGTCCGGCTATCCTGAAAATGCGGCGGGAGTTCCCACCAATTCCACATATCTGAATTATGTCGATTTGGAAAGCGACTTAACCGCATTGGGAACCCCTGCCTATTGCGCCGAGAACACCAACACAAACACCATCGTGACTGGCAACTTTCCTTCTACCGTTACGAGTGTCCTGTTGAAAGCCAATATATGCGATGCAAGCGGCAATGCACTCGACCTCGTACGTTACAATGGTGTACTTTTCAAACAAGACTCCTTCCTCGAATATGTGCTCAACGTACTGAAGACGAAAAACCAACTGAACATGTGGTATGAAGACGGTCAAGACGATGGAGGTAATACAAAATATACACAGATTGGTAAAGAGTATGTGAAATTGGAGAATATGGGCGACGGAAAAGTAAAAGTGGTATTTACGAATGAGAATGAAACCTCATTATATACAGAGGACGGCGCCAACAGTTCGGATCAAATCATCGCCGCTCTTAACGAAAATCTGGCCGCTGCTTCAGCAGATGCCATCGCTTACAACGGTGGATCGATGTACTACAATATACCTATCGAACACCTCAACAATGGCGATGTCACAAACGGGACTATTCCGGAAGCCAAATACGGTGTGGTGCGCAATCACCACTATGTAGTCACCATTGACAAATTGGAAAATATAGGCAAGGGGATTTTTGACGAAGACGAAAAAATCGTTCCCGGCGAAGATCCGGACGGTGACACTTATTACGTTGGCGCGAAAATCAATATCCTTTCCTGGAAGATTGTCAGCCAAAATGTGGAACTTTAATTTTTCTTGAAACAATCCTTATCTTATAAAACAACCATTCCATGAGGAATAAACCCCACATGGAATGGCTTTAGAAAAGCGCTTCCGCTCCGGCGCAAAGAGAGGACGGAACCGGAAAGGGCGCATCTGCCATTTCCCACCGAAAATGAAAATCCCCTGCGGTATTTTCCGCAGCATACATATATAAAATAAATAATATAAATCAAATGAATATACGATCTTACATAAGAAAAATAAACGTCAAGTCGATGGCGGTCATCGCTTGCACCTCGATGCTATATGCCTGCGACAGCTTAATCTATGACGATGAGGGCGACTGCTCGGTAAACTACCGTGTGAAATTCCGCTACGATTACAACATGAAGTTTGCCGACGCCTTTGCCCACGAAGTGAACGTAGTGACACTTTACCTGCTCGATGTCGACGGCAAGGTGGTTTGGCAACGTACCGAACAGGGAGAATCCCTTGCGGCTGATGATTATGCCATGACCATAGATGTAGAACCAGGCGAATACGAGCTGCTCGCTTGGTGTGGCACAACTGACAAAGGTTCTTTCTCAAGACCTGCAACAACCGTCGGCAGAGAACTGACCTGCACGCTTGACAGGCAATACGATGCCGGAAACAAGGCATTCGTCAACGAAGATCTCGACCGCTTATTCCATGGGCGACTGCCGGAACAGACGTTCGGTGAAACCGAAGGTACGTACACTTATACCGTACCATTGGTGAAAAACACCAACAACGTCCGAGTGGTGTTACAACACCTCTCGGGAGAGGCTGTGGACAAAGATAAGTTCGTCTTCACCATCACCGATACTAACGGAAGCATGGACTGGGACAACACATTGCTACCCGACGAGCCGGTGACTTTCTTCGCATGGCATACCGACGCCGGGGAAGCAGGCATAGACTCCCAGTCCGAAGAAATACAGACTGTGTCTCGCGCCATTTTCAGCGCAGCCATAGCCGAACTGACCATACCACGTCTTGTAAAAGGACAGAAAACACAGCTCACCGTGACCAACAAGGAAACAGGAAAACCAGTTTTCTCCATTCCTCTTATCGACTATGCCTTGCTTGTGAAAGGTTTCTATAACCGGGATATGGACGACCAGGAATATCTCGATAGGCAGGACGTATACGACATGGTGTTCTTCCTCGATAAAGGTGACCGTTGGCTCGATGCCTACATTTACATCAACTCTTGGAAGGTGGTGCTGCAAAACAGCGAATTATAATAAAAGGAATGCGAATGAAAAATGTGGTAAAACATATCATCACGGGGACTCTGATGCTCCTTGCGTTGTGGAGTACCTCGTGTAGCCATGAAACGGATGTTTTCGGCATATCCGAAAAAGAAACAGCTCTCAGCATCGGCTTCAGATTGCCCACAAGAAGCCCGGAGACCGGTGAAGACTATGAAGTTGGCGAAACCTATGAAAACTACATAGACATAGAGAACAACAACTACAGGATTTATTTCTTCACCTTCGACAATAAGCTCATCGCTCGTTTTGAGCCGGACGGTTTCGTAGTAACTGAAAAAAGCGATTACAGGGATTATAGTGTACTTGGCAAGGCACCCGCCGCTTTGGCCAATCACAAAAACTTCAAAATGGTCGTGCTTGCCAACTGGCCGCAATATGGCGACGATACGATGAAGACCGGAGAAACGTTGCTTTCGGATATCTGCAATGCCGATTGGGGGCAGTTCGATAGTTTTTCTTCTTTCGAGTTGAAACCGGAACGACTGATTCCTTTCTATGGTGTCCATGAATACAACAATATAGAGTTCAAGTCAGGAGAGGTTACATTGTTACCTGAGCCTGTCACTCTACTCCGTGCCGTGGCAAAGGTGGAGATGATCCTCAAGACAGATGACTATTTTGACTTATCGATCAGTGAGGTAAAAGTTCGCCGCTATAATAAAAAAGGATATTGTGCCCCCAAAGATATTTTTTCACAGGACGACTACGACCACGGTGGTGAGTGGAGCAGCGATTACGTTAGCGGCTTGCACCTCGTAGGAAATAGCAACGATACGGAAGAAAAAATACAAAATTTCCGCTTTGTAAGCCGGTGGGTTGGTACTGACGGAAATAAATATGAGAAATGGATTGCCTACCTGACCGAATACCAAAATATTGACGCAGGCGACAAATACGCGTGCATTGAAGTAAGGCTCGATGCCCAGACCGGTGAGGACGAACCGTATAAAGTCTATTTCGCAAATTACGATGAGAGTGGAAAGACAGATAATAAGGACAATACCAAGCGTTTCGACATCAACCGAAACATCCTCTACCGTTTCACCATCACCGTCCGCGACAACAGGCTCACCGTGAACGTGCAAGAATGGAAATATACTTATGATAATGAATATACTTTTGACTGATATGAAACATTACTTTTTAATCATACTTCTATTGGTAACCATCGTAATGGGAGGTTGCACAGAAGAACTGCAACTGGAGACAAGTGGAACAAACGGGGCAGGTCTTGATGAAGGTGAACTGACGGAAGCCGTATTGAATTTGTCCGTCAATACATTTGCCGTTGAAGCACAAGCAAAAACAAGGGCGTCTCTACCGAGCGACACACCAGAAAAAGAGACTTCGGAAGAAAAAGAGATACATAACATCTGGGTGTTCCAGTACGATGCGACAACCAAAGAACTGCTGATAAAGCCGCGTTACTATACCATCGCCGATCAGGCAATGTTACAAGACCTACCCGTATATCTGAAAGCCGGAGTTCCGTCCATTGTATATGTCGTAACCAACACGAGCTATGACAACTGGGCCAACGACGGCACGGATACTTCATGGCAAAAGTTCAAGAATCTGGAACAACTGAAAAAACAAACCCTGCCTACCGCTTTCCCTTTACGATCGATAGATAAGGTGTCGATACCAATGGACGGAGCAAGCGAGGAGGTGGAAGTAACGACAGGTATTAAGGTCACAATACCGGTTACACGTATGTATGCCAAACTCAAAGTAAAAGTAGAGATGCTGAAAGCAGAAATGAAACTCAACAACGTCAATGTAAGGCAAATTCCGAATATTTGCCGGGTAGAGACATTGGCCGGCGACGGAAATGGAGAGCCAATGGATGCGGTTCCATTTCCTGTCGGAACGACATTCAGTTCGATAGCCTTTGCCGCCTCGGATTTGGAAAAGAACGAAGATAAAGAATGGGCTGTTTTCTATGTCCCGGAAAATCTGCAAGGAGAAATAGAGACTCAGGGCGGTAACAAGTCTGATGCAGCTCCTTCCAATGCACTTGTAGTCGATGTCACCACCGAAATCGGTGGTGAAAGGTATCTCTATGCAGCTTATCCCGGAGGAAACTCATTCAATAATTTTAATATACAACGTAATCAAGTTTACCGTATGACGGTGACTGTCACAGGAGAGAAAGGTCAAAACAATCCATCATCCAACTGTTTTGTTATAAAACCAAACGATTTCCTCTCTTTTGAGCCTTATTACCGTGTAGAGACAGGGGGCGGGTATAATTTTGCAGACTATTTAAACCCTCATGACGAGAATCTGAAAATAGCCCGTGTCGGTATTATCTGGCAAACCAAAGACTGCATTGGTAATAATACGAATGGAACGTTGGTTCAACTCGGTGAGAATACAGGCGACATTCATCAGAAAATCTATGTTAGAACGCAAAAGAAAGGTAATGCCTTGATCGGTGCTTACAATAGCAAGGGAGACATTATATGGTCTTGGCACATTTGGGTTACAGACCATGAACCGGACAATTTCGGTAAAGCTGTCACTTATTACACATACGACTGGGACAATAATGGTATACATCCTGAGAAGCCGCGTATTCAAGGCTATGCTGTCATGTCATGCAATCTCGGTGCATTGGCAGATAATCAAAAAGGTATAGGAAATGGTCTCCATCGGTATCCGGATGAAATGACGCAGGCCTTCGGCATGTTGTATCAATGGGGACGAAAAGACCCGTTCCCTCCTTTACGCAATATTATAAATGAACATCAGGATTATAACGACGGACATACAGATCTGCATTATGACAACTCCAACCAAATTGAAGTGCATAAGACATCCCTTACCGATGAAAGCATGCTGTTCCATTCGGTAATCGGAAGCACCCTGACCGGGGCTGTCAGACACGCCATCGCTAATCCTACGATCTTTATCTGTGGGACGAACGAAGTCAACCGAGGCGAAAGTTATGTGCAAACAAAGAGTAGCTATTTCAATTATGGCGACTGGTGCCCGACAGGAGAAAGCGACAATAAGCTTTGGGGAGGACTGGAACCGGCTTCCGATGGAATGAAAGCCTACACGATTAATCAGAGTAATAATGTACATATATACGATAACTACGGAACGGAAAAATCCATTTTCGATCCCTGTCCCACAGGCTGGAGAGTAGCCTCGGGCGAATTGTGGTTCGAGTTTACAAATACAGGACTCAATCCAGGATCTATGAGCGGTATCAATTATGACGATGGATTTCCGAACGGATATGGAATGAATATGTATATGCAGAAATGGAAAGAGGGTCCGACATCTTATTTCCCGACACAGGGAACACGTGTAGGCGATGGAGGAGGTTTTCGTGCAAGTAGTTGTGGAAACTACCATAATGCAACCACGGACACGGACAATCGAGTGAATATTTTGCATATCCATAAGGATGCCGGTCTGTTCCATATATTCGAATACCAATTCTATTTTTATTATGTAAAGTCGGTCGCAGGACCAATCCGTTGTGTACGCGATTCGAAATGAAACAGCCCTCTTCTACCTCCTGCGCTCAGTCTCACTTTTATTTATTATCTTTGCCGCAGGAAATGAAGAAAGTGTTACAATAATCTCAAACCAGACAATATTCATGAACAATCAGTATATCCGCCTGCTTCTGGCAGTGGTCCTTTGTGTAGTTACCTCCTGTTCGACTACACGCCAACTACCAGTCCGCGAGACAGAAGGAAAAGACAAACGGGAATTCAGGGGAGCCTGGATACAAACAGCTTTCCAGGGAGAATATAAGGATATGACTCCCGCCCAGCTACGGAAAGATTTCGTGCGTAAGTTGAATTACCTGCAATCCTGCGGTATCAACGCCATCATCTTCCAGGTCCGTCCCGAAGCCGACGCTTTCTATAAATCGGACATCGAACCCTGGAGCCGTTTTTATACCGGACAGCAGGGCGTCGCTCCGGCAGGCAATTTCGATGTGATGGAATTTCTGATCGACGAATGCCACAAACGGAATATGGAGTTCCATGCCTGGCTGAATCCTTACCGCGCCAGCACGGCCGGCAACACCCGTTTTGCCGATTCGCATATTTATAACAAACACCCGGAATGGTTCGTCACCTATAATAAACAGATCCTGTTCGACCCGGGATTGCCCGAAAGCCGCCAGTTCATTAATAAGGTAGTACGCGACATTGTCAGCCGTTACGATGTGGACGCCATCCATATGGACGACTATTTCTACCCCTATCCGGCAGCCGGCATGCCTTTCCCCGACGATAAGAGTTTCCAGAAATACGGACTGAACAAAGGTTATACCAATGCACAGCGCAGTGACTGGCGCCGGGAGAACGTGAACACGCTGATCCGCGAACTGAAACGGACCATCCTGCTCACCAAACCCTGGGTGCGTTTCGGCATCAGTCCCTTCGGTATCTACCGTAACAAGAAAAGCACACCCGACGGTTCCGGCAGCGACACCAACGGCCTGCAAAACTACGACGACCTTTATGCCGACATCCTCCACTGGGTGAAAGAAGGCTGGATAGATTACAACATGCCTCAGATATATTGGGAAATAGACCATCCGGCAGCCGACTATATCACCCTGATCCAATGGTGGAATAAGAACGCAACCCTCGAAGGTCCCCATCTCTATATCGGCCAGGACGTGGCACGCACCATGAAAGCCAGCCAGCTGACCCGCAAAATGCGTTACGAACGTGCCCTGTCGAAAGTCAAAGGCAACTGCTTCTGGCCCGCCAACGAACTGTTGTGGAACAACAAAGGTGTAGCCGACAGCCTGAAAAGGAACTACCACCGTTATCCGGCACTGATCCCGGCCTATACCCATATGCACAACCGGGCACCGCAGGAGGTGAAAAAACTGAAAAAAGAATGGACCGCCGACGGTTATATGCTGCACTGGAAGGCCGAACAAAGCCCGACAAACCCGGAGCTAGCCTCCTACTTTGTCGTCTACCGTTTCGAAGATAAAGAACCGATCGACCTCAGTAACCCGGCAAAAATCGTAAAAATCACCCGTAACACAAGATATTTAATGCCTTATGATAACGGAAAGAAAAAATATCGCTATATTGTGACCGCCGTAGACCGTTTTCATAACGAGAATACGGGAAAAAGTATAAAGGTAAAATTATAATGACCGTCTATGTTCTCTCCGGACCTTAGATACAGCAAATTTACGGATTGTGGCTCCTGTTCCGAATACAGGAGAAACATCTTTAAATATCGTTCCTATCCCAAAGGACTTATCATCCCACGGGAACGTTGTTTGCAGAATACATTGTATTTTCTGCTGAAAGGTTCCGTGCAGGTCAATAGCGAAGAACATCCCAATACCATTTTCAGTGCAGGACAGTTCATCCTGCAACCGATCGGCTCAAAGGTCGAATTCAAGATCCTCGAAACCGCCGAATGTATCCTGTACCTGTTTGAACGCCCGATCAATATCTGCAACGAACGTTTCAACAAAGGGGCCAGCATAGCAGAGACCTCCCGTATCGAACCGATTGTAATGAATATGTGCCCGCCGTTGCAGTATTTCGTGGAAGGGGTACGGATGTACCTGAACGACGACCTGCTGTGCGCCGGTTTCCTGAATGCCAAACGGACGGAGCTGGTCTACCTGCTCAATTGCTACTATACATTAAAAGAACTGGCCGCTTTCTACTCGCCGATCTACCGGTACAGCAAAAGTTTCCGTTACTTCGTCATGCAGAATTATATGAAGGCGAAAGATGTGGAAGCCTTCGCCCAGATGGGAGGCTACAGCACACCTACTTTCCGCCGCCTGTTCAAAGAGACATTCGGCGAACCCGCTTACCAGTGGATGCTGAAAAAGAAATGTGAAGACATCCAGAACGACTTAACCACTACCGAAATGTCTATTTCAGAGATCAGCTACAAATACGGTTTCGAATCGCTTTCCAACTTTTCCCACTTCTGCCGGACCAATTTCGGCATGTCTCCCCGTGCACTTCGCAATAAAAAAGACGAATAACCAGTAAAAATCAACAACTTTCGCAGTTTTTACAACTTATTGAATAGAAAAAGCAATTTTACGTCTGCTTTTTCCCGATACATTTGCGTCAGAAACAAGAAGAATTGACTTTCAACGTATATTAAATGATGATAAGAAGTGAACTAGGTTGCTCGTGCGGAATCGCAGTCTGTATATTAATGATCATTACATGTTTCATTAAATGCAGTTCGGAAGAAAAGCCAGAGCAGTCTTCCTACGGTTTCATTTGGTATTCGTTGAAATGGGAACAGGCCATGAGCAGCTATGAAAGTCCTAAAAAAGTTCGTTATTGCTTTTATCCTTTGGAAAAGGGTGCAATGATACAGATCGAGAGTGACACAAGCGGTCTGAAGTTCACACTGCCACCGGATACATACCGTTTACTGGTTTTCAATTGCGATGCCGACAACATCCAGTTCCGCAATATGAATTCATTTGAGACGGCAGAAGCATTTATCCCGGAAACGAAAGCGGCCGGGGGTACGACATCGGGACGCATTCCTTTATATGGAATAGCCATCGACAACCTGGAAGTGGAAGCCAACGACGGAGCAAATAATAAACGTGAGTTCAGTCCGGCTTCATTGATCCGCGAAGTAACGCTCGACATAAAAGTCGAGGGTATGGAGTATATAAAAGAATGCAAAGGGCAGCTGACAGGCGTACCTGCCGCTTTCAACCTGAGCAAACAAGAGATCGTACCGGACAAAACAACAACAGTTAACTTTGAAACAACAACTTCAGCGGAAGGTATAAAAACAAATGTATTGATATTAGGCACTCCCCCCAAACAAGGAACACCCCCACCTGCCCTCCCTAAAAACGAAGTACAGCTGGATTTCACCCTCAATGACGGAAGTACCACCACTTCCACCCTCGACCTGGGCAACTCGATCGGAGAAACGGAAGGAAACAAAGTAAATGTAGACGTATCCGTAACGGTAGAAAAAGACGCTTCTTTCACTGTCACAATCAACAAGTGGGAAGTCTCTGCCGGCGATGACATGATCATCGAATGAATTGAATGATAAGTAATAAGCAACGAATAAAACAACAACAATTAAATTTTTATAATTATGAAAACATTAGTATTAAGTATGATTTCAATTGCTGCAACAGTTGCAGCAATGACCGCTTGTACAAGCGAAGGTGACCCAATAGATAATATTGATAATGGACAACCGGTGGAGATACAGTTGAATGCAGGGATTGGGAGTATTACGACAAAAACTCCTATAACCAGCGATGATCAAGGTAAATTGTCCAGCGCTTTACCAGGTATCCAATTCGTAAAAGCAGCAGACATTGCAGAATCTCCTGCATGGGGAGATGTAAGTAAAGTTGCATCTACTGCAGAAATAAAAACCGATGATATCTCAACAGGTAAAATCTCATTCAATACACCACTCTACTACAATGTCGATCCTACTCTCAAATCATGGTTAATTGGCTACTATCCAGTAGCGGAAGTAGAACCTGATGCTTCGACAAACAAAGGTAAATTACAATGGACAATAACAGGGAAAGAAGATATTTTATTATCAGCAGAAGTTTCAGGCAATAAAAGTAAAGACGAACAAATTAAATCCATAACATTCAATCACCAATTGCTCCAGATGCAATTTAAATTTGTTGCAGAGGATCCAGCAGCTATTGACACTTGGGGAAATGCCATTAGAAGCATTGCTATTAAAACAAAAGCTTCAGGTACACTTGCTAATTTACCATCCACTATAACATGTACATTATCATCTACTCCTTCATTAGCTTGGAGTAACCCAGCAGAACTAACAGCTTATGCAGTCACAGATGGAACATATAGCGACAATAAAATCACAGAAGCAAGTCCTATAACTCTAACTGAAACTGAAACTTTAGGTGGATACATAATGGTGCAACCTCTAACAGCAACAACTGATTATACTCTTGCAATTACGACAAACAAATCAACGGCAGAGGTTCCTATTACTTTAGGAGCTGCCCCTGCTGCAGGAAAAGCATATGAAATCATACTTACATTTAAAGCGAGTACTATAGCTACTACTGCAACCATTACAAAATGGGAAACAGTTACAGGAGGAACAGGAACGGTTCAATAATAGTAATATATACTGAAGACAAAATTAGAGTGTTTAAAAATATTTATATTGCATTACAAAACAATTATTACTTTTTTAAACACTCTCACTCTCTATTAATTTACTATCGTAGTATTACATGAAAAATTCATCTTCATACCTTTTGGCCCTCATTTTCATCCTAACCGGATGCAGCAATGAAATCGGGATAGAAGAGGAACCTCATCCGATAAACGAAGTTCCTGTTCCCATCCTGATTATGCCAAAAGGGATTGATGCTACAACTAAGGCATTAGTAGATGTATTCACAAATGATAATATTAATGAAATAGGTATTTACGGAACAAGTAGTACAAAAGTTATTTACAACGGAATCTCTCCCAGCCAGATAGGGAGCAATCAGGAATTAATCTTTACGAATCCATCATTGGTTTATCCGACAGATGGAAATTCAATCACTTTAGCCGGATATTATCCGCGCCAATCAAAAGGTACAGCCTATACAATCAATAATAACTCTTTAGAGTTCACATTGACCGGTGAAGAAGATTTAATGCATGCCGCTCCAATCAACGCCGGAAACCAAAAAACGCCGGAAGCTGTCAACCTAAACTTCACCCACAAACTAACTAATGTAAAATTCAACCTGGTAAACGGAACAGAAAATATATTGCCTGACGGAAATATATCCATTACAACCGATGCCCCCAATAGCGGAAGTCTGGATCTGTCGAATGGCATAGTAACAATCGACCAAACTTCCACAACAACATTCACATTATCGACCGACATCAATGCAAACACAATGGCTAGCAAAGAGACAATATCCGTAAACGGAAATCTATTGCTATTCCCTGAACTAGCCTACACCTTCAAACTAAAGATTGGCGATCAATCTTATAATATACAGATAGACACAACCAACTCACCAGCATGGGAAGAAGGCATTTCCTATCTGTTGACAATCACAATCAAGAAATTAAACACTCTAAAATCATTCACTAAATCGGACAACAAAGCCGAATCGTCATCCGATTCTTTCGTTCAAGGCAATATCATACAAATAAAATAATGACAAAATGAAAAATATAAAGTTATTACTCTCTGTTCTATTCTTTGCGACTTTCAGTTGCAACAATGATGGCGATGTTATAAAATCAACCGATGGTCAAGGGAGTATTATACGCTTTGGAGGTAATATTATTATGACGAAAGCAATTGTCGACAATACAGCTTTTCCCGACAACTCCCAGGTCGGGATATTGGGTTGGGGATATAATAAAAACAATTCCGGAGGAAATATGACTCTCCGCAAGGACCTCAACAACTCTCCCTACACCAAAACCACCGGTAGCAATGAATTTACCTGCGATACCCATGCCCATTACCCCATCAACCCCGACACCTTACTAAACTTTTACGCTTATTACCCTTACACCGAAGCAGCGACAGCCGCTCCGTTAAATATCCCCTTTGACCTGAAAAAACAAGACGACATCATGTGGGCAACTCCCGTACTGGACCGAGATAAAACAACAAGTGATGAACCAGTCAATCTCTCTTTCAACCATATCCTTTCCGCCATTACACTTAAATTCAAGAAAGCGGATGATATTAAGGAGGAGATGATCCTGCTAAGCATTTCGATGGAGAACTATCCGTCAACCATACAACTGAACGTACAAACTGGCAAGCTAAGTGTCGCTCCCTCAATTACGCCTTATACACTTATCGACAACCTGAATAAAGAAATAACTCCGAACGAAGAAACAATCGTTACCAACTATCTTCTTTACCCGGTAGAGAAACCTGTTTTCATTGTCCGGATGAGTAACAAAGATTACCGCATCGAATCGACAAAAGCATTCGAAGGAGGAAAAAAACAAACCTACTCTTTCACCATACAAGCCCAGGACATCAGCATCTCAGGCAGTATCAATCCTTGGCTGGACGGTGGCACCAGCGATGAAACAGTTTATTTCTAAGCATCATTTTTTACACACTCCAGAGTCACCCAACAATAAAACTCCTGGAATCCCTGTATTTATCAGCATCTTCAGGTGACGCTGTCCTGCAAAAGCAGCGTCACCCGAAACTATTTCGGATTCACCCCATGGCCTTATCCCTAAACAAGCTAAAACAACATCCTGTTTTGAATGCTTAGAGGAAATACTAGGAAATCTATCGGTTCAGAATTTGTCAAAAGTGAGCTATCTTGTCCCCGTGCTTGACACGGGGCCGCAGAAGAACCAGCAGTATCAAAAGATACATATAGGATACGGTCTGTGCCTTTGCGATCCCGTGTCAAGCACGGGAACGGGATAGCTCAATTATTTCTATAAGTAATCCTTTTATACTATATCACACTAATACAAAATATATAGCTAATTATCAACGAACAAGTAAGCCTTTAACCTTTCGACCAAGGGAAAACAACAAGTTGACCTAGGTCAACTACATATTTCACCCAGGTCAACTAATAGTTTCACCTGGGTCGAAAAGTTAGAAAGTAAGAGGATTTGAACTAACCTCCGCTTATATCTGCGGTAAACAATTATAAGCTTTCGGATAAAAACAGACAGTACCACCGGTGATCCCATTCCAACAGGGTGGCGTCACCTCAAAACCCTGATGAATACAAAGATAAAAGGCCTCACCCGGAGAGTGAAGTCTTATTTCGTAAAACTTTTTCAGGAAAACTATTTTTCCTGCTCCTGACGAATATACAAACGATCGGTCAAAACATTCGTATAAGTCTGAACCGGGATATCATCGTAATCTGTCAGTTCACCGAGAAGGAGCAACTCTGCATTCTCCATCCACGGACGAAAAGAAATCTCTTTTTTATAGTTTACCTCCTGCAACAAGGTTGGAGCACTTTTCAACACTACATAAGCATTTTTATCGGCCACCTGTTTGCCCTGAAAAGCAATCGTGCGCTCATACATTTTATGTTTATTCGCCCCGTTGATACGGATGGGTGACAAACGAAGCAGGTAATTGTCCTTGCGCAAAACGGGAGTCAGTATCAATGTCTGATAACGTCCGACAGACAGGCCGCTCAGCAAAATATCCATATCCAGTTTTAAAAGGTTACCTTCTACCTCTGCCTTATTCTGTTTGATATTAATCAGGCCGTTATAAGTAGTAGCCGGAGCTTCCGTCTGTGACTGTGCCTGAACCGGGAACAGCAGTGCGACCAGCAGAAAAATAAATATATAGACCGGAGTTTTCATCGTTCACTTATTTAATTATATATACAATACTGACACCGAGTTTAGTCGGTCCGAAATAGTTATTACGGTATTTATAAGCCGGTTCCTTATCCGCAGGGTAAGCCGACTTGTCATACTCAAAATGCAGGAAGCCGACTCCCGCCGAAAACTCGATGTTCCAATGCGGAGAAAGATACAACTGATATCCGTAAGAGATACCACCGCCATAGGCATTGCCGTCGTAAGCAAAATCCTTTTTCATCACCGACATGAAATTCACATGAGACATATCGTAGTCCATATAAACACCATGAACTCCGAAATAATGGCCGTTAAACTTTTCATGCAGCCAATAACGTGCCTCGGGTTGCACCATCCAATGCTGCCACGACTTGTCGCTCGCAACATCCCAGCCATTATAATTGCCGGAGATATCCAGCGACCAGTGTCGGTTGAAAGCAACTTCGGCACCCAGGTTCACTGTTGCAGTTGCATCATACAAAATATTAGACTTGACTGCCACAGTCTGCGCTTTCGCTCCCCACCCGATACCGCACAACAACAGTGCGATGAATAATACTTTTTTCATATCAGTGTCTTTTCTCTACATGCTTTAAAATCTATTAGCACACAAAGATAGAAAAAAGAAATATAAAACATTAGAGACAACCAAATTATACGTAACTTTGTAATTTAAATAATAAGGCATGAGAATCAAATATTATATATATAGCGTTTTGTTCGCGCTATTACTGGGAAGTTGCAGTAAAGAAGACATCGAGATAAAAGGACCAGCCAAACGAACAGTACTTGCTTATATGATTGCCAGTACCAATCTTGGTAGTGATATACGTGCCAATATCAGACAAATGATTACAGTCGCCTCCAACAAAGCACTCAACGGAGGAAATCTGGTTGTATATTATTCGGAAAGCAAAAGCAGATCTTATTTGTTCCAGATAAAAGAAGACAAGAAAGGGAATATAGTAACAGACACCGTCCGTTTTTACGAAAACCAAAGTGCTATCCTGCCGGAAACTATGTATAAGGTGATCAAAGAAACAACAGAATTGTTTCCAGCAGAAAGTTATGGTCTGGTATTATCCAGCCATGGCACATCGTGGCTGCCAGGTAATTTCAGTTCTTTACGTTCTTTCGGAGAAGAAAACGGCCAATATATGGAAATAACCGAAATGAACGAGGCACTGGAAGGCTTTCATTTCGACTTCATGTTGTTTGATGCTTGTTATATGAGCGGCATTGAATGTGCTTATGAGTTGAAAGACAAAACGGATTATTTCCTGGGATCGCCGACCGAAGTCCTTGCCCGCGGATTTCCTTATGAAGATTTCCTGCCTGCCTTGTTTAAAGACAAAGCCGATCTGGAAGCAGTTACCAAAAGTTTTTATGAATACTACAGCAATAACGATTATGCTCCATACGGCACAGTATCTCTGATAAAGACAAGCGAATTGAACGAATTGGCACAAATTGTCAATGACATATTAAAAGACAAAACAGAAGAGGATATTTATGCTCTTTCTTTGTCGAATATGCAGATACTTGAATATCTTACTGTCAGGCAGCCGCATATGCTTTATGACTTCGATGATTTTATCAAGTATCTAGCAAACGACGAACAGTATCAACGTTTTACCGCTTGTATGGAAAAAGCGGTCATCAGCAAATATGCAACACCTTATTCATACTATGCAGCATTATATGGAGCAAGAAAAATCAAGCGTTTCTCCGGCCTGTCGGTCTTCGTGCCCCAATCCTCTCTGACGAAGTTGTCAGACTGGTACAAGCAGCTTGCCTGGTATAAGGCGGTTTATTAACTAAAAACAAAAGTAGCTGTGAAGGGACTATGGTTAAAGTCTCCTCATAGCTACTTTCACCCCATTATAGACTCGCTATATTATTCAGCTTTTTGCGTATATCATCCCAAGTTACCTTATTCTGCTTCTTCGAAGCTTCGATCATCTTCTTTTCATAAGCTAGTTTAGGTATTTCCACTTTGGCAAATTCGATCAACAACTCAGTACCTTTCACCAAATTATCCCAATCTTGTTTACGTTCTTCCGGAGACATAACATCCAATCTTGCCTTGTGTTCTTCAAAATAAACACGCCGCCCGTCTTCATCAAGATCCATAAAACGTACGAAATCCTCATACATTTCCTGCGTTGGAAATAAACTTCTATATTCCGGATGCGATTCTAAATATTCTTTATTATCCATAAATTACTCCTCCATCTCTTTAACTAAAGCATTATACCAATCAAGAATAACATCTATATTCTTCATTATTAAATCTTTTTCCTGATCAGAATGATCATTCATCTGTCCTGAATAGTTCATAAAAAGGCTTTCCAGGAATCCTTTTCTACGTTTAAATTCTTCTTCTTTCATAGGCATTACAATTATTTTGATTAATGTTCTATGCCCATTGGAGATATTACAAAGGTAAAGCATCCAAACATCTTCAACAAACATAAAGCGATTTATTAATAAACTACTTATCCACATTCTTTTACCGGACAAGGAATACCTGTTTATATCTTTTTACTGTGCCGCTGGTATGATACAATTCGGCATAGAAGATATAAACACCTGTCTGTAGTTGCCTCCCGGACAGGGCATAACCGTCCCAAGTTAATTTTCCCGTCAAACCCAGCAGTTCGTGATTAGCAATTTGTGCTACACGCTGACCGGCGATATTGAAGACAAAAGCACGGCAGTTATATCCCGGCTGGTCCAGATAATAGGATATAGTATAATGGCCGGCACTTTCATCCCACTGCGGTGTCTTGATGCCGGTCGGTTCATCCGGAGTATCCGGATCATCGGGCAGAGAAATATCCGATTGTGAATTAGGATAACCGGGAGTACCATAACCCACTGTAGCAGATGCAGAGGTCCAGTTCGAAGGCGATTGCGTTCCCGCATCGGGATCGATCCGTTCCAGGGAGACACCTTTCTGATCCTTTATCGAAGAGGCATGCCATTTGGAGGTATAGGAAACTTCATCGATCACTGTTCCGTCTTTGGTCCGGAACAGGACAAGCGTAGAGGAAGTATTCGCCAATATAGGAAGTTTGGGGACTTCAAACAATGAAGACGGAGACTGGATTGTGTAAAAATCGGTAACGCCCTCCAAGTTCTTCGTCAACAACACATAACCATCCGCCTCGATTGTTACTGTAATGGAGGATAACGGGTAGCGGGTATTCAATGTTCCATCGGCTTTCCTGACCGCGACCGATAAGCCGGATACCGGCAAGGCACGATCGGAACGGTTGTACAACTCGATATATTCGCTACCACCGGCAAAAGGGTTGGGAAGAAGTTCGTTAAAAACAAACTCTCCCGGTTCGACGGTAATATCAGGGAGAGACGGATCGTCAGGAATATCCGGCTCGTCGGGGTCGTCAGGTGTAACAGGTTTATCCGGTTCATTGGGTTTTTCCTCACCTTTACCGGACGAGTTAACAGAGCCGGGAGTTCCGCCACGCGGATCGGAAGAGAGATGCCAACCGGACGAAGAACGCTCCCAGGATTTGGCGGGGGTGGCTTTTTCATAGGTTACTTCATCAATCAGGTTATTATCGCCATCAAACAGCTGCAACAACTTTCCAGTATTAGCCAGTGCGGACGGGAAATTATCCAACGGGACCTTCACCGCTGAAAGATCAGCCACAATATCCCTGCCGGAGCGATAAAGTACCGCATACCCTTTTGCGGGAATTTCAAAGGTCGTCATAGGCTTCGCTTTTCCACCATATGAAAATTGCCAGTCTGTAAGCACTAATACATTCTCTGTAGTGTTATAAAGTTCTACATATTCTGTTTTCGGCAACTCTTCCAGTCCCTTGGGATCGGCCATTATTTCATTAATAAGAATAGAGCCTGATTCAGATGGTTCCTCACCTTCGTCTTCTTCCTCCACTTTTACTTTCTCTGAATAGCTGTCAAGTGTATTCCCTTTCTCATCCGTTACGCCGGAATAGGAAATTGTATAAATCTCTCCTGTCTTCATTTCTTCCGGATAATGAGTATTTACAACCTTCCGGCTTTCATCAGCATATACAATACGGTCAGCATTCCCTATGTCGGAAATAGAAAATACAGCCTGCTCCGTTTTAACCGGAAGATCAAACACAAATTGTAAATCAGAGAGAGTCAAAGGTTCTATTGACAACAGTTTAGGCAAAGTGATATCGGGTTTTGAAGGATCTTCAGGTTCTTCAGCCGGATGCAGAGGCGTTTCCGTCAGCTCATGACGGACCAAAATATTATCAAAATAGAAAAACATGTTTTTAAGGGACTTAGCTTTGCAATAACAAATGATATTAAGACTACCGGAATCACGGATATCCTTCAAATTCTTATCATCCAACTCTCCTTCTTTTATATAATAATCTTCATCAGACATTCGAGTATAAAGAGTCCAACGGTTACATTCTTCCAAAACCAGCTTAATATGAACCATTCTCCCATCCATCCGGCGAGCACCTTTAATCAATCGCTGCGCATTCCCTTTTGGAGGCCATTTATAAAAAGATACATTATCATCATTACTTCCAACTTGAATATAATACAATAAATCACTTGGTTTATCAGTTCTATATAAATAAATACATGCTTTATTAAAATTAGACGGTTTAAAAGCTAATGTAATATCCATCTCCCACTCCATTGTCCGACCAAAAAGAATTGGTGTATGAAACGGATAATTACCGGTCAGACCAGAGCCGTCAAACGCCAATTGTCTTTCCTCATTAATTACATATCTACTAGAATCATCAATCCACGGATTATTCGAACCGATCTCCGGACCATCAAATGTTTCTGTAAACTGTGCGAATGCACAAACAGGAAGCAATACAAGGATAAAAAGAATAAATTGTTTCATAGTTATATAGTTTTGTTATAAAATTATCTATCTTTGCACGCTAATAGCTTACAACTATTATTGTGTTCGATTTTGGATGCGGTAAAGTTATAACAATTTTTTTATATTACAATTTAATTAGTGCTCAAAATGAAAGTAGCAATTGTTGGCGTGAGTGGTGCTGTAGGACAAGAGTTCCTGCGCGTGCTCGACGAAAGAAACTTCCCAATGGATGAGCTGGTGCTTTTTGGCTCATCTCGTAGTGCCGGACGTGTTTATACCTTCCGTGGTAAACAGTACACCGTTAAGGAGCTTAAGCATAACGACGACTTTAAGGGAATCGATGTTGCTTTTGTTTCGGCCGGTGGCGGTACATCTATCGAATTTGCAGAAACCATTACCAAACATGGTACTGTGATGATCGATAACTCCAGCGCATTCCGTATGGATAACGATGTGCCTTTGGTAGTTCCTGAAGTGAACCCGGAAGATGCACTGAATCGTCCGCGCGGTATCATTGCCAATCCGAACTGTACTACCATCCAGATGGTCGTTGCATTGAAGGCAATCGAAAAGGTATCGCACATTAAACGTGTACATGTATCAACTTATCAGGCCGCCAGCGGTGCGGGTGCAACAGCTATGGCCGAACTGATCAAGCAGTACGAACAACTGTTGAAGGGCGAAGAACCTACTGTAGAAAAATTCGCTTATCAGCTGGCCTACAACGTGATTCCTCATGTTGATGTGTTCACTGAAAACGGTTATACGAAAGAAGAAATGAAGATGTATAACGAAACACGCAAGATCATGCACTCCGATATCGAAGTAAGTGCCACTTGTGTTCGTGTTCCGGTTATGCGTGCCCATAGCGAAGCAACCTGGATTGAAACAGAACGTCCTATCAGCGTAGAAGAAGCACGCAAAGCTTTTGCTGAAGGCGAAGGAATCATCCTGCAGGACGATCCGGCAAACAAGGACTATCCGATGCCGCTGTTCGTTGCAGATAAAGAACCGGTTTATGTTGGCCGTATCCGCAAGGATATCAGCAACCCGAACGGTCTGACATTCTGGACTGTAAGCGACCAGATTAAGAAAGGCGCTGCCCTGAACGCTGTTCAGATTGCCGAATACCTGATCAAGGTGAAGAATATAGGATAATAATCTTACAATCTTTCTATATAGAAAGGGACGGTCTGTTGGAGATCGTCCCTTTCGTTTTTTATCATGTTTATCTTTCATGAACGATAAAACAAATGCCATTTTATCTTTTATAATCGACAAAATAGGACTACATTTGTCTTGTACAAAAGATAAAATAGCATGGAAAAGAATGTAATAAAGTCTCTAATCATTGAATATCAGCAATTCGTTGAGAAAATAACACTGATTGAACGAGATATTCATTTATCAGATCAGCTAAACTATGTATTTGTTGGTCTTCGTCGTGCAGGTAAATCTTATCTGATGTATCAACAAATACAACATTTGTTGAGAGAAGGACACTCAATAGAAGAAATTCTTTATTTCAATTTTGAGGATGATCGCCTGATAAACCTAAGCGTTGAAGATCTCGATCTTATAAAAGTTTGTTATGAAGAGCTTTATGCACATCGTCCTATCTTCTTTCTGGATGAAGTTCAGATTGTGACGCATTGGGAGAAGTTTGCCCGTCGGCTAACAGATCTGAAATATCGGGTGTATATTACTGGAAGCAACGCCAAAATGTTAAGCAGTGAGATTGCAACAACACTTGGCGGCAGGTTTATTATACAGAATGTATATCCTTTTTCATTTCGGGAATATCTAAAAGCCAATGACATAACTGTTGAACCAGCCTGGTATTTCAAAAACCGCACGGAAATAGTTCGTTCATTCTCTGATTATTTTTATTTTGGCGGATTACCGGAATTAGAATTGATAGAAGAGATAGAAAAGCGCCAATGGTTAAGCAATTTATTCAATAAGATATTTTTTGGTGATTTGATAACACGCTATTCTATCCGAAACGATTTAGCCATGAAAGTCCTAATCCGTAAGTTGGCGGAAAGCGTAAAACAACCCTCTTCATTCAACCGGTTGTCAAACATCGTTTCATCCACAGGAGTCAAAGTCACCACAGATACCGTTATCGATTATCTGGAGTTTTTGCAAGCAACATGGTTGATCTTTTCTATTGAGAATTATGCCAGTAAATTAGTAGAGAAAGTATCCAATCAGAAATACTATTTCATCGACAATGGCCTGTTGAATCTATTTCTGATAGACCCGGAAACCTCACTGCTAGAAAATTTGGTAGCTATCAGCCTAAAAAAGAAATACGAAGAAGAACTTTACTTTTATCATCAGAACATTGAAGTCGACTTTTATATACCGACAAAGAATCTGGCTGTACAGGTATCATATAGCCTGAAAGAAGAGGCAACACGCAAACGCGAAATAACAGCGTTATTAAAAATAGCCAAAGTCATGGATGTTGACAAACTACTCATCATTACTCACGATGAAGAAGAAATGATTGTGGAAGACGGAAAAGAGATCGCTGTTGTTCCGATTTGGAAATGGCTACTTGAACAGGACAGTCTGTTGGAAAACAGGTAGTGTCGACAGACGCCCGGAAGGAATGGATTAGTCTTCTGAACGAACCGACGAAGCCAAATGTAGAGTCAGCAAAATGCCAAAGTTTATTCATATCACATCTGTGATACAAAAGAAACTCAACTGTGATACAAACAAAATCCATCTGTGATATGAAAGGAACACAGATGTGATATGCATTAATCTGTGTTCCCTGAATAGTTATCCGTATCTGTTTACCCCATTTTCCAGGTTTCCGTCACATTCCTTCAGCATAATAGCTTTCAGTTCTTCCGCTTTCTCCGGATATTTATCAATCACGTTCTTGCGCTCCTGCGGATCGTCAGACAAGTTGTACAACTCATAAACACCTTGTTTTCTGTAATAACGGAGTTTCCAGCCATCGTTCATAACAATGCCCGGTCCGAGATTGGAGCCATATACGACATACCGTTTCGGATCTGTTTGCTTCCCATTCAGCAAAGTAGGCAGGAAAGAGATACCGTCTTTCTTTACCGGGAGCGAAACGTTTAGCAGATCAGCCATCGTAGACAGGAAGTCGTAATTGGAAACCAATTCCTTGCTTTTCACGCCGGCCGGTATCAATCCTTCACCGTAAAAGATCAGCGGGATATGTACGCCGCCATCCAGATTACTCCGTTTCAGTCCGGCCATCCCGGCATTCCCGTTAAAAATATCGCCTGCCAGGTCGCTGTAATACTTATCTGTATAGTCATCAAACAATTGGCCGGTTTGCAGGTTCTTATAAGGTTTTTCACATCTTCCTTTCTGCGAATAATAAATCTCATGCCCGTTATCGGCGGCAAAGACTATAATCGTATTCTTATCCAACCCCAGATCACGAAGCTCATTCATAATTATCCCCACATGATCATCCAGCAACTTAATCATAGAAGCATATTCTTTTTCTATCGGTGTTAACTCAGGGTTGGCTGCCAACTCCGGGTGAACGGCCGGGATAGCTACCGGACCATGCGGCAACTGGGTCGGATGAAACAGGAAAAAAGGCTTATCCTTATTCTCGCGGATAAAAGACAGCATCTTATCCAGAAAAAGGTCCTGCGAATAAACAGCTTTACCATTTCTTTCCCATCGCTCCCGCAAAGTCTCATCTGTTTCATTTTCCGTACTCTTCCCACAGTTCGGAAGAGTATTCCCGTCAATCGTTACAATCTCACCGCTGTCAAACAGAAACGGCGGATAAAAACCATGGCAACGTACATGGTCGAGATAACCGTAATAATAATCCCACCCATGTTCCTTCATCTGTTTGCGGGTAGCCGTAAAACCCCATTCCAGCTTTCCGATCTCGGCGGTTACATAACCAGCTTTCTTAAATACCTGGGGAAGATAACAGTCGCCTTCCCCTAGAAGAATATCCCCATCATCTATCTCTTTCTCAAGAGCCGGAATCAATGAGAGGTTATCAGTCGGAGGAATAAACTGTCCTCCCTTCGATATCATCCATTTATCCGGATGGCAATCGTGATAACCGGTCAGCAGAGAGGCTCTTGCCGGAGCTGACAACATACAACCGTATGCATTATCGAAAGAAGTCCCCCGGGTAACCATCGCATCAATATGAGGTGTCGTGAAATGCCGTTGACCATAAGCGGACAGCATACCTTTTCCCATATCGTCGGCATAGATATAGATAACATTAGGTTTAACCAGCTGCTGCGCCTGTACATAATCGGATATGGAAACGCCTGCCAGAGACAAAACCGCTACAAATGAAGAGGAGAGAGTTTTATTCATAAATCGATCTTTAAAGCTATAGTATTGCGCCAAAGATACAAATTTACCTGTTAACTTTCACTTCATAAGGCATATCAACCGAAGTTTTCCCTGCCAACAGATAGAGCTGTTTTCCGAGAGTAAACCGTATAATAACCGTGATTTTCCTGTTCTATTATTTAAGGTAAACAGAATGGATAAGAATTCTTTCATCAGAAATCTTACCCATTTCATATGCAATCAATGATGGAACAAACGTACCCCTGTAAACGCCATCGTTATGCCATATTTATCACAAGTATCGATCACATGGTCGTCACGAACGGAACCGCCTGCCTGTGCGATATATTCGACACCGCTTTTGTGAGCACGTTCGATGTTGTCACCGAAGGGGAAGAAAGCATCTGAGCCCAATGCTACCCCTTTCAGGGTGTCCAGCCAGGCACGTTTCTCTTCACGAGTCAGCACTTCCGGTTTTTCGGTGAAGAACTGTTGCCAGATACCGTCGGCCAAAACATCTTCGTGGTCATCGCTGATATATACGTCGATTGTATTATCGCGGTCGGCACGACGGATCTTTTCGATCCAGGGCAGGTTCATTACTTTCGGATGCTGGCGGAGATACCAGATGTCGGCTTTGTTTCCGGCCAAACGGGTACAATGGATACGGCTCTGCTGACCGGCACCGATACCGATAGCCTGTCCGTCTTTTGTATAGCAGACAGAATTACTCTGCGTATATTTTAATGTAATAAGGGCAATGATAAGATCGCGTTTGGCAGCTTCGGAAAATTCCTTATTCTGAGTCGGGATATTTGTCAGCAGGCTTTCGTCTAGTTTAATCTCGTTACGTCCCTGTTCGAAAGTGATACCGAACACATCTTTATGTTCGATCGGAGCCGGCTTATAAGACGGATCGATCTTAATCACGTTATACGTTCCTTTTCGTTTGTTCTTCAGAATTTCTAAGGCTTCCGGGGTATAACCGGGAGCGATGACACCGTCGGAAACTTCACGGTTGATCAGGCGGGCAGTAGCTTCGTCGCAAGTATCGCTCAAAGCGATAAAATCGCCGTAAGAAGACATGCGGTCTGCACCACGGGCACGGGCATAAGCGGTTGCCAAAGGAGTAAGAGGCAGGTCGTCTACAAAATAAATTTTCTTCAGGGTATCGCTCATCTCGATTCCCACAGCGGCACCCGCCGGACTAACATGCTTAAAAGATGCGGCAGCCGGTAGTCCGGTAGCCTCTTTTAGTTCTTTCACCAATTGCCAGCTATTGAAAGCGTCCATGAAATTGATATATCCGGGACGGCCGTTCAATACCTCTATAGGCAATTCCCCCTGCTGCATAAAAATGCGCGACGGCTTCTGGTTGGGGTTACAGCCGTACTTCAGTTCTAAAGAGTTTTTGTTTTCTGTGCTCATATTGCTTGTTATATATGATTCTATCTCATCTCCGCCATTCCTTCTTCAAGGGTATGAGGAGTATAGCCTAATTCACGTTTTGCTTTTTCGATGCTCAGTCCGCTGAAACGGGGACGCGGAGTCGCTTCGTTCATTTCTTCGGTGGTGACCGGGATAATCAATGAACGGTCCAGCTTGAAATAATCGGCAACACGGTAAGCGATATCGGCTATCGAAAGGCATTCGCCTCCACAAATATGCCAGATACCGTTTAGAGAAACATGCATCAGTTTTTCTACTCCGATAGCGATATCCTCTACCCAAGTCGGTGTACGGTACTGATCGGAAACGACCCGTATCTGCTGACCAGCTTCCAGGCGGTTCTTTACCAGTTGCAAAATATTGCCATGTTGCCCCGGCAATACTTTTCCGTAGACAACGACCACGCGGACATTCGCATAATTACTGCAATTGGCAGCCACGGCCAATTCTCCCTGATATTTCGACAGGCCATAATAATTCACCGGAGCCGGAATATCTTCCTCGATGTATAAAGAACGATTCTTTCCGTCAAAGACAAAATCGGTCGACAGATGAATAAAACGGCTACCTTCCTGTTCACAGCAACGCGCCATATTTTCAACGGCAAGTACATTGGCGGCATGCGCCTCTTCATGATGGGACTCACAATAATCGGGTACGGAAAGTGCGGAAGCATTTATCACGACATCAGGACGCATCTCCCCGATCAATCGCCCGATGGCCGGATGATCATTGATATCCGCCTGAACGAAACGGGTATTACTCTCCGGCTGAATATCTTTATGCAGGGAGCATCCTGTCAGTTCATACCCACCACACAGGGACAGATGTTGCAAGATGCGTCTGCCTGTAAAGCCGTTTGCTCCAATTATCAGCGTTTTCATCAGAATGAATATATTAATACACCTAATATACGGTGATTGGTTACTGAATGGGTATCACGAATACGTCCGTCGGCAAGTGTACGGTCGCCATACCAGGCCAGAGACGGGCTGTACTCCACTCCTAGTTTCCAGTGAGGCAACACATACGACAGTTGCAAATTAGTGGTAAAGACCTGATCCACATCGAGTCCCACTCCATAAGTCGGTCCGACAATATCCTTGCCTGCCCCCAGGTTTTTCAAATACCCTACAAACAATCCGGGTTGCCATTTCTTGCCATACACCACGTTCAACCAGGTCATTAAATGACGGTAAGACGTATACTCCTGTTCGCCGGTACGTTTGTCTATACTGCTGACGCCATAACCACCCAGCATACAGAGATGAGCCAGATTCTCTCCCATAATCGTCTTTGCCGAAATCTTCCAGTTATCATCCGTATAACGGGCATGCGCCTCGACAGAAACGGAGGTAACACGCTCTTTTACCTTATAAGTCTTATCACCGACTTCGGATTTTATACGTGGTGCCAACGAAATAAGATCGGCACCAATACCCACCATCCAATTGTTGGTTTTATAATCGACACCGGCATAAAATTCCGGTACACAACTATTCTTTATATATTCCTCGCTCTTTCCGTTCGGTCCGGTAGACAGATACTGCAACTGCCAGATAGCCGCCCCCGTCAGGCTCCACCCCTGATTGGTATAACGATAGCGAAGCATCGGGTTACGGCTGAACGGCTGGAAAGGTGCTCCGGTGGAAAGGTTCAACATTTGTGGAAAGATATCACCGAATAATGGGTGCCAGGTCTGTCCGATCAGGACAGCCGATTTTCCCCAATCCAGATTTACATAGGCATGCCGCACACGAATCATGGCAAAGTTACTTCCCGAACCACGGAAATCCACTTCCAATTTAGCGGTTGTCTTAGCTTTGCCAACACTCGGTCCTGCCACATCAATCCCCAAGCGGGAATACAACAGGTAAAAGCTACCGTTTGCCGTAGCATTCAAATCATTACCATCTGCATCCGGAGAGATATCTTTCGGATAGAGATGAAACAAACCGTCTACTATCTCGGAATTGGCCCGGGAATTATAGAACAAGTCACCACGAACCTGTCCGTAAAACGTATACGAAAAATTCTTCTTCTGTGCATAACCGGACGTTACAGCTAACAATCCGGCCAATAAAAACATACCTAGTCTCGTTCTCATTTAAAAGCGTTCAAATTAGAAATAATACATAACCAATCCCAATATGCGGTGATTGGTTATGGCGTGAGTGTTTCCCACTTTACCGTTCTTCTGGTCGATCGTTCCATACCAGGCCGTTGCCGGAGAATATTCCAGTCCGATCTGCCAGTGAGGCAGATTATAAGAAAAATTCATATTTACCGTCAGCAACTGATCGATATCCAGTCCCATTCCGTAAACTGTTTTCGAGGCTGTCAGCTCATCATCCGTCCCCAGGTTCTTGGTGTATCCCAGGAATAGTCCCGTTTTCCATTTCGTGCCATAGGTGAAATTCGCCCAGGTTGTCGAATGACGGAAAGGAGTATATTCCTGCTCGCCGGTCTTCGGATCGACAGAACTAATGCCATAGCCGCCGATCAGGGCCGTCTGGTCCAGACAGGAAGCCATCAGGCTTTTGGCTGCAAAGGTATAATTACGGCCGGTATATTTCAAGTGAGCTTCGTATGAATATGTCGTCATACGCTCATTTACTTTATATACTTTGTCATTTATCTCAGAAGTCGTACGGGGTTTTAAAGAAATAAGGTGAATACCGGCTCCTGCCAGCCAGCCATTGCCGGACGTATAATCGGCTCCTACATAAAACTCCGGCACACAACTATTCTTTATATAATCTTCGCTCATCCCTTTCGGACCGCTCGACGTGTATTGCAACTGCCATATAGCCGAAGCGGTTAGTTTTACATTACCTGCCTTGTATTGATAACGAATCTGCGGACTGCGGTTGAAAGGTTGGAAAGGTGCGCCTGTCGACAGATTCAACATATCCGGAAATACGGAACCGAATAACGGATGCCAGGTATGACCGATCAATACATTACTCTTATCCCAATCCAACGCTACCCATGCTTGGCGGATACGCAACATAGTCGTACTTCCCGAAAAGCCGCCGAAGTCAGTCTCCAGACAAGCTGAAGTACGAGCCGAGCCGACATTCGGGCCGGTCACACTCAATCCCAGGCGGGAAGTGAACGTATAAAAACTACCGTTGGGAGTCGCATTCAAGTCTTTCCCGTCAGCATCCGGTTTTTCATCCAAAGGGAAAAGGTAGAAGTTTCCGTCTACCGGAGCCATATTTGCACGGGTGTTGTAGAACAGGTCACCACGTACAAAACCATAAAACTTGTAAGTGAAGTTTTTCTTCTGGGCAGTTGCGGAAAACAAAGTCAGCATACTTACCAATAGCAGAGCCAGCTTTTTCATCGTTGTCGTTTGTTATCTATTTGTCTAGTTTGAAGGCGCAAAGGTATATATTTTTGTTTATTCAATTTGAAGAACGAAATATTATTTGTTACTTTGCTTCCAAGTTGTAAGCCTGAAAGGCCAAAATGATTAATAATGTAAACTACATAAAGAATTATGAGTACTAAAAAGTTTTTATTGGAGGAGAAAGACATACCTACAGCCTGGTATAACATTGTGGCTGACATGAAGAACAAACCACTTCCTATTTTAAATCCGCAGACAAAGCAACCGTTGAAGGAAGAAGACTTGTATCCTTTATTTTCCAAAGGTGCTTCACACCAGGAAATGAACACGACAGATGCATGGATTGAAATACCGGAAGAAGTTCGCGAATTATATAAGGTATGGCGTCCGACTCCGCTAGTTCGTGCTTACGGGCTGGAGAAGATGCTGGATACTCCTGCACATATCTACTTTAAGAACGAAAGCGTCAGCCCGATCGGTTCGCATAAACTGAACTCGGCTATCGCACAGGCTTACTACTGCAAACAGGAGGGTATTACCAATATCACTACGGAAACAGGTGCCGGACAATGGGGTGCCGCCCTATCCTATGCCGCCAAGGCTTTCGGCCTGGAACTGGCTGTATATATGGTAAAGATCAGCTATCATCAGAAACCTTATCGCCGCTCTATCATGCAGACATTCGGTGCACAAGTGATCGCCTCTCCGAGTATGAGTACGAAAGCGGGACGTAAGATTCTGACCGACCATCCCAACTATCAGGGTAGCCTGGGTACAGCTATTTCGGAAGCGGTAGAACTGGCAATGCAAACTCCGAACTGCAAATATACATTAGGTAGCGTATTGAACCACGTCATGCTGCATCAGACTGTAATCGGCCTGGAAGCAGAAAAGCAGATGGAAATGGCCGGCGAATATCCGGACGTTGTAATCGGTTGCTTCGGTGGCGGTTCAAACTTCTCCGGTATTACATTCCCCTTCCTGCGTCATAAACTGACGGAAGGAAAAGATGTACGCGTTATTGCCGCCGAACCTGCTTCCTGCCCGAAACTGACACGCGGACAGTTCCAGTATGACTTCGGTGACGAAGCCGGCTACACACCGCTCATCCCGATGTTCACGTTAGGACATAATTTTGCCCCGGCAAATATCCACGCAGGTGGTCTACGTTACCACGGCGCCGGTTCTATTGTCAGCCAGTTGATGAAAGATGGTTTAATGAGCGCATACGATGTAAAACAGTTGGACACATTCCAAGCAGCCACCATGTTTGCCCAGGCGGAAGGTATCATTCCGGCTCCGGAATCATCACACGCTATTGCCGTTGCTATCCGCGAAGCACTGGAAGCGAAAGAAGAAGGTAAAGCCCGTACGATCCTGTTCAACCTGTCCGGTCACGGATTGATCGACATGGCTGCTTACGACCAGTATCTGGCCGGCGACCTGACAAACTACGAAGTAACAGATGAGGAAGTTGCTAACAATTTGTCAGAATTGGAAAAGATCATCAAATAAGAGACCTATTTACCAAAATAAAAGTGGCGCTAATAACAGGGACTCACGTCTTTTGTTATTCGCGCCACTTTCGTGTGTGTCTATGAATGTTTTAAAATAGGTATTATGAGAAAATTTCCTCATAATTGGTTGCCGGAACAAGCATTTTCTGTGTGTTCAGGCTATAATCTTTCTTCTTTTTGTCCCACATTCCGTATTCGGAAGTGATATTTCCGTCTTCATTATACTGATATGTAATCAGATAATAAGGATCCCATGTCTCTTTTGCCTGATTCCAGCGGTACGCTTTTTTCTCAGCGACTTTGCCGTTATCATTGTAGGCGAATTCATATTTCACCTGTTTGTTCAAAAGCCCTTCTTCCTGTAGGAATATTACTTTTGAAACGATCTTTCCGTTCTCTTCCTTCGTATCATACAGATAGTTTCTGGGAGAAGCGGCACTCATTGCCAGACTGCAAACGAACAAAACAACAAATGACAAAATTTCTTTTCTTAAAATCGAAGCTTTCATAAATATATTACTTATAAGATTTACTTTCAAATTGCGTGCAAATGAACACAGTTTTCGGGTAATAACCAAATATATTCTGACATATTGATAGCACAATAGCCTTATTTAACTATTTTAAACTACACCCAAACACATACAAAACGGCACACAGCTTACAATTTATAAGAAAAACGATTTACAACATCAAAACAACATTGTTTTTAGTCTCTATTTTCTTAATAAGCCAAAAGAAAAAGCCAACTTACTTACGAATTGACACTAATAGTTTTTTTCATCATCAGCTGCATTATTCAGAACTAAATATACACTCACGATTGTTATTTAGAAATAAAAGAAGGATATTAGCATCCAAATTAAATCGGTATATCATGGAGAGAAATATTTTTAAACTGGAAAATGACCAATTGAAAGAGATTGCTCTTTCATTGCGACAGAAAGTAGAAGAAGGTCTGGCAAAAGACGGCCAGGAGATACAATGTATCCCGACATTCATCACCCCCAAAAGTACAAACATAAACGGTAAAGCCCTCGTTCTCGACCTGGGCGGTACGAATTACCGGGTGGCAACAGTCAACTTTAATAACGACAAACCGACTATCCATCCTGAAAACGGCTGGAAAAAAGATCTGTCGGTAATGAAAACTCCCGGCTTCACCCGTAACGAACTGTTCAAGGAACTGGCTGACCCTATCGGAGAGATCAAGCGGGAACAGGAAATGCCGATCGGTTATTGCTTCTCGTACGCAGCCGAATCGCTTCCCGACGGGGATGCCCGGTTGTTGCACTGGACAAAGGGAGTGCATATCAAAGAAATGCTCGGACAGCCGGTAGGGAAACCTCTGCTCGACTATCTGAATGACAGAAATACCCCCGGGTTTACAAGCATAAAGGTTCTTAATGATACAGTAGCCAGCCTGTTCGCCGGACTTACCGACAGTAGTTATGACGCCTATATCGGACTTATAGTCGGAACGGGAACCAATATGGCGACCTTTATTCCTGCCGAAAAGATTACAAAATTACCCTCTTCCGTACAGGCACACGGGCCAATCCCTGTCAATCTAGAATCAGGAAACTTCCATCCCCCTTATCTGACAACTGTCGACGACACGGTCGATGCCTGCTCCGACAGCCATGGCATGCAACGTTTTGAGAAAGCCGTCTCCGGCATGTATCTGGGAGAGATATTGAAATCGACCTTTCCGCTGGATGAATTCGAAGAAAAGTTTGATGCGCAGAAGCTGACGACTATCATGAATTATCCGGATATTCATAAAGATAAATATGTACAGGTTGCCCACTGGATATATAACCGTTCCGCACAATTGGTCGCTGCTTCGCTCGCAGGACTGGTCTCTTTATTAGTTTCCTATAATAAGGATATCAAAAAAGTATGCCTGGTAGCCGAAGGAAGTATGTTCTGGAGTATTAACAGGAAAGATAAAGATTACAATGTGCTCGTAATGGAAGAACTGGAAAAGTTACTGAATGAGCTTGGAATAGGCGATGTGAAAGTTCATGTGAACAAAATGAATAATGCGAATCTGATAGGGACGGCTATTGCGGCATTGTCCTGATAAGAAAACGAGGGTATATCAATCAGTTGAAATACCCTCGCTATTCTTTATACTCTTCCTAAAAATTCATCTACCGTATAATTCAGGAAATTATTAAAAGGCAGTAACTCTTCGAATCGCTTTAAGGTCTGATCCATCCAGTCGTCCGCCATAAAGAACTCGTCCGGCAAGTTGGCAGCAAAACAGAAATCTTTATGCTTCATGATCTCGTCATATTTGAAATCGGTCGGATAACCAGCCGGCATACGCTTCAGTACCTCCCCTTCCATCACCGGAAAGGCTTCCTTAAAGGATGGCTTTTCAATGATACCGACAAACTCGTCGATGTGATCGTAAATATCCTGGCGAAGCATTTTCAATAATTTAGGCGGAGGACACCATACGCCACCGGACAGCATACAGGCACCCGGTTCGAGATGGATATAATATCCGCCCCGCTCGCTGGCACGTCCGCCCTGGGCCATATAAGCTGCAAAATGAACCTTATAAGGTGTCTTGTCCGGCGAAAAACGCAGATCGCGGTAGATGCGAAACTGGCAATCCTTCGATGCCAGGCCTGCTACCTGCGGATCGAACAGGGCAATCCGGTTGATTACTTCCTGCACTTCGTCGATAAATCCTTTGTGCAGGACATCGAAGCGGTCCTTGTTTGCCTGGAACCACTCCCGGTTGTTGTTTACGCTTAATTCCTTCAGGAATTGTATAATCTCTTTATTCATATTGTCTGTCTGTTTTACCCACAAAGATAGAGAATAATATCATTCATTCTTCCAGTTTCTGTCGGTACGGAAAGGAGCGACCGGCAAACCTTCCTTGCTGAACAGGTTGCCGATGGTCGCATCATCGAAACAATAGTGCACCACGACAGGCTTCTTCACTTTGGAAGAGGTTACAACGACCGTATTATCTTTGATCCGGACTTTGGCAGGCATAAAGACACCATCTTCGCCGGCTATCATGAACCCGGTAATTTCCTTATCTTTACACATCAAACCGTTACCGGCATGCAGGAAAGAGATGACAGCTTTGTTCTTATCGATGGTCATACTTTCAAACAGAGGGCTTTCATATCCGGAATCGAGCCGGCCGTATATCTTGCCCAATGCCATATTCGCCAGACGTTGTCCTACACTTTGCTTATCGGTCGGATGGATATTCTTTACATCTGCCACACAATCTGAAACAGCGACCATCCCGGCCCCCGGAACCGTACGGGCCACCCATTCCTGATGCTCGCGAACCAAAGCAGCGCCATTATCGCCGGCATTATAGGTAAACGGTGCGATCTGCACCAGATAGAACGGAAAGTCTTTTTTGAAACTCTTACGCCAGCTCTCGACCATCGTTTTCAGCAGGATTCCATACGAATCCGGATGATCGCGGTTGGATTCGCCCTGATACCAGATAGCGCCGGCAAGGGCATAAGGCACGACCGGACTGATCATCTGATTATACAGTACACCCGGCTCTACGGGCCACCAGGGATATGTTTTATCGGGCATTACATCACGTATCCGGGGATTGTTCATTACCTGTTCTTCGGGGACCCATACCTCGGCCGGAGTACCTCCCCAGGCAGATACGATCAGGCCGACAGGGACATTCAGGTCTTTTTGCAAGTCACGTCCAAAGAAGTAAGCTATAGCGCTGGTACTCTTCATTCTGTCAGGGGTACAGGGTGCCCACGATGCTTCGCAATTATTCTGCGGGGTTGCAGCCCCGCGTTTGGGAATATGGAAGAAACGGATATTCGGATAATTGGCGGCGGCGACCTCTTCTTCGCTGTTGTCGATACCGTGCATCGGAGTCCATTCCATATTGGACTGGCCGCTACACAGCCATACTTCGCCCAGCATGACATCTTTCAGTTCGCGGGTACCATCGCCCAAGACCGATAAGGTATAGGGACCGCCCGCCCCGATCGTTTTCAGGGTGGTATCCCAGGTTCCGTCCGAACGGACGACAGTCGTTGCCGTATCCTGCGGAGCCCAGCTTCCGACAACTTTGATTGTAGCACTTGCAGATCCCCAGCCCCACACGGGCACTTCACTTTTCTGCTGTAACACCATATGGTCGGTAAAAACAGCCGGCAGACTGACCTGTGCCTGCATACCGGCAACCAGAAGGGACAGACCGGCGACTATCCCTGTAATTCGTGTAAGTTTCATGTATCTCTTTGTATTTGATTAACGGATAACAAATGTACAACAAAAACTAGAACGAGAATCCCAGATTCAAATAAAATTGAAGGCTGGTGTTTTGATTGGACATGCTGAAAGTTGCGCTTAGCGGTCCCGCAATGCTGTTATACGCATATCCGAGACTTCCGCCCCACACGTTTTTCCCTTTCAGCAGGTGGAAGAAGTCATCATGATGAATCGCATAGTTACCGATCAGGGAAATATAGTTATTCCCTGCAATACGCTGACGAAAATGCAGGCGGGCAACGGCTACTGAGTTATCGAAGATCTCCATCCGATTGATTCCGGCAAACGGCAGCTGCTGGGGCACATACCGTCCTTCGACCTCGCCCCCGACCGCATTCAGGAAAGGATAAGCCAGATTCCCACCGATCAGTACGCGGCCATACAGAGAAGGCAGGATACTGAAATGGGAAGTAACAGGTATGACAGAAGTGAAATTCAGACCGACCGCAGAGAACGGTGCATGCCCGTTATAACTGACGAAATTGTCCGTATAAAAAGAATAGTCCGCTTTCAGGGAAACGCCTTTGGTCGGGAAATACCGCTTGTCGAACGTCTCCAGATGTGCCATAGCGAAATAACTGATAAAACCTTCCGGCTTTACCTCGTATTGGTTATTATCACCGGTATAGAGAAAGAAATTATAATCATAATATTCATAACGCAATCCCAGCTTGAACTTAAAATTCAGCCAGTTCATATCCGAATAGCCGAACTCGGCAAAATGATGGGTATAGCTGGTATTGAATGTTTTATCGCCTTTCTTGTAGATATCCAGATCCTGGTAAGTGAACTGGTAGGCCAGGTTCAGGTTGCGCAAAGGATTCCTTTCGATGGCATAATCCAGGCGGGCAAACGAAGTCTTCCCCCCGACACGCCCGGTAAATCCCAGCTTCGAATGGTTGCGGGCCCGGTGATCGAAAGTGGCATTCACCAAGACGCCGATGACCTCTTCCGAATCGAAACGCACACCCAGGTTCACAGAGCTGACTGATTTTTTTTGTGCCGTCAGCACCAAATTCTGCTGTTGCTCGCCGGTCAGCATATAATCTACATTCGAATAGGCATTGGAGCCGATCAGCACAGACATGGCATGATGGAGTTCGTGCAACGTGATCCGGCTGTTTTCCCGCAAACCACTGATCTTCATCAACCACTTTTCGTCCCTCGGATCGGTACCGACAAAGGAGATCGTCCGGATATAGAAACTGTCGGTAGGCAGCGCGGGGTAAGATTTCCGGACATGTCCATGCTCTTCCGGACAGGAATCTTCCGCTATTCCTATTTTCTCTTTCAGTGCAATGATCTCATCCCAATGGGCATAGGCTTCCTGCTCTCCGCGACGGATCAGCGTATCGAGTGCAACCGTACTAAAGCTGGCGGCATTATAAGAGGTCATATTCGGGCGGAGCAACAGGTCGGTCTGCTCCTTATTACGTGCATATTTATCATGTCCGTGTAAGGCGATAATCTGCCCGATCACATCACCGGGACTGTTCAGCTTGTCAAGCGTCTTCAAATCACTGGTACCCAGGTCTACACCGATAATCACGTCGGCGCCCATCTCCCGGGCGACATCTACCGGGAAGTTATCGTTCAACCCGCCGTCTATCAGCACCATACTATCCAGTCGGACAGGGGTAAACACTGCCGGAATCGCCATACTGGCACGCATCGCCAGCGGCAGGCTGCCTTTACGGAACACATAATCCTTCCCATCGACTGCATCCACAGCGACACAGGCAAAAGGTATATTGAAGTTTCTGAAATCTACGGAATCATGATAACCGATCGTCAGGTTGGAAAAGAGGTTCATCAGGTTCTGTCCTTTTATCATCCCTTGGATGACACGGTCTTTCTTATCTTTCCCAAAAGGCAGGGAAAGAATGTATCGTTCGGAGTTTTCCTTTTCCGGAAAGGTAAGGCTGCTTCGTTTGATCCGGTCGCTGAGCAGCATGGTCCAGTCTTGTTCCAACACCATCGTATCTATTTCCGCCGGCGTATACCCGATGGCATATAAGCCACCGACAATGGCGCCCATACTCGTACCCGCCACATAATCAATCGGAATACCGGCTTCCTCCAATACTTTCAACACCCCAATATGAGCTACACCTTTTGCACCCCCGCCGCCTAATACAACTCCAACCTTCTTCCGTTGAGCTGTCAGGGAAGGCAAAGCGACCAGTAACATCAGCAAAAAGCAAAGTAACTTTTTCATCTGCACACTATTTACGGCAAATGTAGTTCGTTTACGCTAAAGATGCAAACGAATCGGAGTTTACTGCATTTACTATACCAGATTCATAATTTATCATACGGGAGGAAACGCAATGAGATAAATAAAACACGAAGTAAGCAACAGACTCTCCGATAAATGTATTAAATTTGAAGCCTATTTCTCACCTTAAGAAGAAAAACTCATATGCAAAAATCAGCATTCTGTCTATTACTATGCTGCTTGACATTTCAAAGCTATGCGACAGTAGATTTACTGAAAGGCTATCAGTATGCCTCAGAACAAGCGCCGAAAGGGAACGAGTGGGAATCACCCGAGAACCTTGCGCTGAACAAAGAACAACCCCGTGCCTGGTTCTTCTCCTTCCAGAATCTGGAGAGTGCCCGGAAAGTATTACCGGAAAACAGTGCCTACTGGCAATCTCTGAACGGAGATTGGAAATTCAATTGGGCCCGTACGCCCGAAGAACGTCCGAAGGATTTCTATCAACCCTCCTTCGATGTATCAGGCTGGGACAATATCCCCGTGCCATCCAGTTGGAACATTGTCGGTCTTCAGAAAGACGGGACACAGAAGTATGGTACCCCTATTTACGTGAACCAACCGGTTATCTTCCAGCACAAAGTGGCTGTCGACGACTGGCGGGGAGGCGTGATGCGTACCCCACCGGAAAACTGGACGACCTTTAAAGACCGTAACGAAGTCGGCTCTTACCGTCGTGAGTTCACCATCCCGGAAGACTGGGACGGACGCAATGTATTTATCAGTTTCGACGGAGTAGATTCCTTTTTCTACTTATGGATTAACGGCCATTATGTAGGTTTTTCCAAAAACTCCCGTAATGCAGCCAATTTCAACATTACTCCTTATCTTCAAAAAGGAAAGAACATTGTGGCAGCCGAAGTATATCGCAGTTCCGACGGCTCGTTCCTCGAAGCACAGGATATGTTCCGTCTACCGGGTATCTTCCGGACCGTTGCGCTCTATTCGACACCGAAAGTGCATTTCCGCGATTTGGTGGTGACACCCGATCTGGATGCAACATATACCGACGGTTCGCTGACCGTCAAGGCAGACATTCGTAACCTCGATAAAAAAGCAATCAAGAATTATAAAGTGTATTATTCGCTTTATGCCAATAAACTCTATTCAGACGAAAATACACTTGTCGATGGATTCTTATCGCCTGTCATCGAACGGATCAATCCGGATGAAACAACGGAGAACCTGATGACCATCAAAGTAAAAGCGCCCAATAAATGGTCGGCCGAACAGCCCTACCGCTATACACTGGTTGCCGAACTGAAAGATAAAAAGAATAAAACGATCGATATGGTTTCCACCACTGTAGGTTTCCGCAAGGTAGAAATCAAGGATACACCGGCATCTGAAGACGAGTTCGGACTAGCCGGACGTTACTATTACGTAAACGGCAAGACTGTCAAACTAAAAGGTGTGAACCGTCACGAAAGTAATCCGGCTGTAGGCCATGCCATCACACGCAAAATGATGGAAGACGAAGTGATGCTGATGAAACGTGCCAATATCAATCACGTTCGTAACTCACATTATCCGGATGATCCGTACTGGTATTACCTGTGTAACAAATATGGTCTTTATCTGGAAGATGAAGCCAATATCGAATCGCACGAATATTACTATGGCCAGGCCTCCCTGTCCCACCCGAAAGAATGGCGGGATGCACATGTGGCACGTGTCATGGAAATGGTAAACGCCCATATCAACCATCCGTCTATCGTGATCTGGTCGTTGGGGAATGAAGCCGGTCCGGGACACAACTTCATAGAGGCCTACGATGCTTTAAAGAAAGCAGACCTGTCACGTCCCGTTCAGTACGAGCGCAACAATAAAATCGTAGATATGGGTTCCAACCAGTATCCGTCTATCTCTTGGGTGCGCGGTGCCGTGAAAGGCGATTATGACATCAAGTATCCGTTCCATATCTCAGAATATGCCCATTCGATGGGGAATGCCTGCGGTAACCTGGTTGATTACTGGGATGCAATGGAGTCGACCAACTTCTTCTGTGGTGGCGCCATCTGGGACTGGGTGGACCAGTCTCTTTACAACTATACCCCCGACGGCAAACGCTACCTGGCTTATGGCGGTGACTTCGGCGATACGCCCAACGACGGTCAATTCGTAATGAACGGTATCGTGTTCGGCGACCTGGAACCGAAACCGCAGTATTATGAAGTGAAAAAGGTATACCAGCATATCGGCGTCACAGAAGTCGATGCACAGAAAGGCCTTTTCGAGCTATTCAATAAATACTATTTCAACGATCTGTCCGATTACGATGTGAAATGGTCGCTTTATGAAAACGGCAAAGAAGTGGAAAGCGGCTCCCTGAATCCGGGTAAGGTTTCACCACGTAAACGTGTGCAGGTAGCCATTCCTTATACGTACAGCCAACTGAAAGCGGACAACGAATATTTCGTTAAAGTTCAGTTTCTACTGAAAGAGGATAAACCCTGGGCCCCCAAAGGTTATGTAATGGCAGAAGAACAACTTCCAGTCAAAGCATCTGTGGGCAAACCTGCCATCAACGAAGTGGCAAATGCCTCAGCAGGAGAACTGTCTCTCGAAAAACAGTCGGACGCACGCTTCTCTACGATCAAAGGAGATAACTTCAATGTCACATTCGACAATGAAAGCGGTACGATCTATAATCTGAATTATGGTGGCGAAACAATCATTGCCGACGGTAACGGTCCGAAACTGGATGCTTTCCGTGCCTTCACGAACAACGATAACTGGTTCTACGGAAGCTGGTTCGAAAACGGCTTGCATAATCTGAAACATAAAGCTACCGCGTCCAAAGTGATCAAGCGGAAAGACGGTTCCATGGTATTGTTCTACACCGTAGAATCGCAGGCTCCCAATGCAGCCAAGATACTGGGCGGAACATCCAGCGGCAAGAACAAAGTGGAAGAACTGACCGATAAAGCCTTCGGCGAAGACGACTTCAAGTTCACGACCGACCAGGCATGGACCATCTACCGTGACGGTTCCATCGAACTGCAAGCCAGCATCACCTCCAACAATTCAAGTCTGGTACTGCCACGTTTAGGCTACCGGATGATCGTTCCTCAGCGTTATGAAAACTATACATACTACGGACGTGGTCCGGTTGAAAACTATGCCGACCGTAAAGCCGGACAGTTTATCGAGCAATATAAATCGACCGTAGCCGACCAGTTCGTGAACTTCCCGAAACCGCAGGATATGGGTAATCACGAAGATGTGCGCTGGTGTGCACTGACCGACAAGGCCGGCAAGGGAGCTCTCTTTGTGGCAACCAACCGCCTTTCTACTTCTGCTTTGCAATATTCCGCACTCGATATGACATTGGCCGGACATCCTTATCAGTTACCGAAGGCCGGTGACACTTATCTGCATCTTGATCTTGCTGTTACAGGTTTGGGAGGTAACAGTTGCGGACAAGGTGGCCCATTGATTCATGACCGTGTATTTGCCGGACAGAACAATATCGGCTTTATCATCCGCCCGGCCACACAAGACCTGTCGGCTGCCGCACAGGTATCGGCCGCCGGTGAGATTCCTTTCTCCATCACCCGTTCCCGTGTAGGTATGGTTGAATTATCATCTATTGATAAGGATGCTGTCTTCTGCTACACGATCGGCAAAGAGAAAAAAGCGAAAGAATATACCGGAGCTATCCCGATGCGCGAAGGCGGAACAATCACTGCCTGGTTAAAGAACAATCCGGAGATCAAGTCGACAAAGACTTTCAATAAGTTGGAAAGCATCCAGACAGAGGTTATCTACGCCAGCAGCGAAGAGGTTGGCGAAGGCGATGCCAAACACCTGGTAGACGGCGATCCGAATACGATCTGGCACAGTATGTATTCTGTCACAGTAGCCAAATATCCACACTGGGTAGATCTGGATGCCGGCGAAGAGAAAGCATTCAAAGGCTTTCTCTATATGCCTCGCAAAGACAGCAACAATGGTAATATCAAAGAATATTCCATCCAGGTCAGCTCCGATGGCAAGAATTGGGGTGAGCCTGTCTGCAAAGGCCAGTTCGCGAATAACCGGGACGAAAAGAAAGTCCTCTTCGACAAACCGGTAAAAGGACGTTACATCCGTTTCACCGCACTGAGTTCACAGAACGGACAGGATTTCGCAACGGGAGCGGAACTGACTATTTTGAGTGAATAAGAGATTTGTATCTTAGGATGTCTCTATAAGGGCGGGCTTTTGCCCGCCTTTTTTAATAATTACCCAAGCAGCAATCAGCCTTACTGAATAAAGATTTGCCTCTATTTGGAAAATCAGGAAAAATCCTGTTTCTTTGTAAAAAGGTTATATCAATGAGTAACATAAGAGACAAAGTGGAATTTATAGCGGCTATGATTGATGCGTTTGCACAACGGAATAGCTTAAATAAGCAGCAAGCTTACCGTTATATCCGCCGTTTTCACGGGATTGACTTCCTGGAGCAGCACTATGAGGCTATCCATACGCTCGATTTTAAAGAAGCTCTTTCTTATCTGACACTTTATTGCCAACGCCAGGGAGGGGCTATCGCATGATACTTTACCATGGTTCCAATGTCATTATAGAAAATATAGATTTAACTCGCTCTAAACCTAACAAGGATTTTGGGAAAGGTTTCTATTTGTCTTCGGATGAAGAACAAGCTTTTCATATGGCCGCTCTTAAATCTGCTATTTTAGGTGGAGAACCGATAGTGACTCGTTACGAGTTTGATGAAACCTATCTTCACGGAACTGATCTATCAGTGAAAATATTCAGTTCATATACAGAGGAATGGGCGCAGTTTGTGTTTGCAAATAGAAATAGTAAAAATGGAAATGCCGTATTTCAATATGATATCGTTTATGGACCGATAGCAAATGATAAGGTTGGTTTACAGATCAAGAAATTAGAAGATAAATCTATTGATATACAAGAATTTCTCCATCGATTAAAATATATGAAAGGAATTACTTTCCAGTATTATTTCGGAACTGAAAAATCAATTCATTTACTAAGAAGATTATGACAGACTTTGATTATATGGTTGAATCGGTTACGGCAGACTTAGTTGTCTTACTGATGGAACGTTTGGGGATGGATTTACAAACCGCATTGGATACGGTTTATACATCGGATACCTTCGCTAAATTGTCCAACCCGGCTACGGAGTTGTATTATCAAAGTCCATATTATATTTACTCTTATCTCGAAACCGAAATAAGAACAGGCGTGATGGGATAAGGTATTATCTCGTCATAGTGAAGCCGGACAGGGGCCGGCTGTTCACTTAAACAAGTTATTAGTAGCGGAACAATAATAGTAATCAGTATTATTTTTTCATTGTAACGATTATCAAAACAGGGTTATCATCTTCTTTCAGGTTCTGTAAAGCTTTATGTTCCAACAAAGCAGGATCTTTTTTTGTCAGTTCCAGAATATCCGTTGCCTCCCACAGATTAATAACCACATCGTCCGTTGTCTGGATATTCGGATAAAAAGGTAACCGGCTATTCATATCATTTTTTATGTATCCGCCTTTTACATTATAACTACTTTTCCCTTTTTTATCGTATACGACCAGCTTGCGTCCTTTGATACGATCTTCAAATTTCCAAGGAGAATAAGGAACGAAAACCGAACGGGTGGTTTCCACCATATTAGGACGCCAGTAAGGAGCTGAGACTTCATTAAAGCGCTCCCAGTTTCCATCCAATACTTCAAACCGGTACTTATCGGGCAATCTATACTTTCCCATGTCAAGGATATAACGCGGTATAAGCTTATCCTTCTTTACAGTAAAAACGGTATCATTATAAAACTCTTTCAGACAGGTGTTTCCGGCAAACTGATACAAGTATCTGTCATAAGGGTCTGTATTATAAAACGTCATTCCGCTCGGGACAGTAAACTGATCGTATTGCGGGAAAGTATTTATCTGTTCTCCTTTCATATTAGACAAAACAATCTTCTCTCTTTTCTTTCCGTTACCATTATATACATAAGAAACATACGTATCTTGCCCCAACAGTTCTAATTGCCACACCATCGGGAACCGGGCTTCCCTCAAAGATTTACCTTCCGACGAGAAAACCAGTACTTTTCCATTAGTTAATAAATGGATTTGCTTCTGTACTCTATCAACAGCGACATAGCGGATATTTGCATATTCACCGGGACCTTGCCCTTTACGGGAAACAGAGCAAACAAATTTACCGTCATCGGAAAATTGAAGCAGTCCCATATCACAAGGAATATAAATATCATGTCCGATCATCTGTATAGCACCTGCTTTCACTTTTGAGAGTAAACAATTCTCCGTTGTTTCCAACGGTACTATTTTCACATCCGCTGCAATCTGGCTCAAGACTAGTTCTTTCGTTGTATTTAATGCTGTTTCAAACGGTATTTTAACAGGGGATACATCTTGTGCATCCATATCATAGTAACTACTTAAAAGCAGCAACATAAACAAAAATAAGTTTTTCTTTTTCATAATGCCCTTGATTTAAAGTCGTGATTCAATCTCTCTTCAAATAAACAATCATCAATACCGGATTATCATCCTCTTTGAGATTTTTCAGCTGTTCATATTCCAGGATAGAAGGATTATCTTCCGCCAACTCCATCACCTCGGGTGCTTCAAGATAATAAAGCAATACATCATCCGAAATGCGGGTCTCCGGATAGAAAGGTAAACTACCCTGCATATCATTTATGATACGATTGTTTTTCACCTTATAGCAAGCGCCTTTCTTCTTATCGTACATGGCCAGACGGGGTAACTCATCTTTGTTGGTAACATCCCAGGAGGTATAAGGGAGAAATACCCATTGAGACGTTTCATGGAAATCCGGTCGCAGATAGGCTTGTGCCGGTTCTGAATAGGCTTGCCAATTTCCTTCCAGAACTTCAAAACGCCTTTCTTTCGGTATCTTATACTTTCCCAAATCCAGGATATAGCGGGGTTCAAGCCGTTCCGGGGTAACCGTAAAGACCGTATCATTATAATACTCTTTACAACAGGCTTCTTCCCTGAAAGAATAGAGATAACGGTCGTAATACCCCCACAAATAATAATTCAACCCATTGGCAATCGTAAACTGATCATATTGAGGAAAAGTATTCAGTGTCTCTCCCTGCCGGTCAACCAGGACAAGCCGGTCTTTCTTTTGGCCGGTATTGTTATAAATGTAGCCGACGTATGCACTATCTCCCAACAAAGTAAACTGCCAACAGAAAGGTATTTTAGACTCTCCTACATAGTCACCGCCTATTGTATAGGTAAGAATCCTTCCGTTATCCATTATATAAATTTGTTTCAGCCTGTCGTTAGCCGCTATAAACCGGATTATGCTGTATTCTCCCGGTCCTTGTCCCCGCTTGACTACCGAACGGACAAACTTTCCGTCATCTGTAAACTGCAATAACCCTTCGCTACATGGAATAAACAGGTTATGATCTACCATCTGTATCATACCCTGAGATACTTTGGCAACCAGACATTCGGGCTTTGTTTCCAACGGCACGACCTTTACTTCCCTGGCAATTTCACTCAACCGGACTTCCTGTTCCGTATCAATGCCCTTGGCAAAGGAGATTGTTATCGGATATTCAGGCACTTCCGATATATTTTCAACCGGCTGATCACCGGACTTCTTTCCTCCGCATGAGAGCAACAAAAGGGAAAATCCCCCTAAAAGCAAGTGTTTGATAGTTTTCATATTTGTGTATTTTGTTATTTATCTTTCAATAGAATGACCTGTATTACTTGATTATCGTCTTCTCGCAGGTTCGTCAAGAGATCTTTCAGAGAACCTTTGGCATTTTCAGGCTTTACTTTCTCCAAAAGAACAGAAGCAGAGACAACACCGATCATCTTATTGTTTTTGACAAAACGTGGAAAGATAGGACAACCACCTTCCATATCATCGGTAAAACCATCCCATTCGGCTTTCGGGGAACGGACACGGCAAACAGTTTCTTTCCCTTTGTCATACCAGGCTAAACAGCGACCTTGTCCCTGTGCATACTCCACACCTATCGCATGGGTTATCTCAAAGACATTGAAGAAACTGAATTTCTTTTCAGCGGCTTTATTGGGAAGGTTGGTTCCCGTATTCGTTTTCTTGTCTATAGCGATGATAGCATCATCTTCACCCGATAATTTTTCATATTGCGAAAGATCCAGTTTATATGCCGGAATTCTTTTTTTCCCTTCCAAGCGAAAGATTGTCGTTTCTAAAGGATTTTTATAATAGGTATTTTCCTGATAATCATAAAGAATACCATAACTGAAGATAATCCCCGGATAACGGACTCCTTGTTCCGGTCTGAAATGGTAGCTATACAATTCCTTTCCTTTAGTATTGTACACGAACAATTCTTTGCCTCTTTTGTCCTTCGTATACAGGTACTCATTGGTTATCCCAAACAGATTTCCGGTTTTATCTCTATAAGTAGTCATCGATCCACGTTGAGTATTGATGTCATACAAATATTTACCCTCAAAAGAATAGACCAGCACCTTGCCTTTTCTAAAATCAGATATAAAAATCTGTTTTGCATCTTCATCATAAGTAACAGCCAGAATAGATTTCGCATATTCCCCCGGCCCCTCTCCTGCCTTTCCTATCTTACGAATAAATTTACCTTCCGGCGTAAACTGGAACAGATTAACAAAATCACAGACAAACAGATAGTCACCGGCAAAAGTCACATTCAAAATATCTTTATCCAGCAACGATTCCGCTGTCGTTTCCAACGGAATATATTTCACTCCGGAAGCGACCTCACTTAACTTTATTTCTTTCTGTTCATCTACTCCTTCGGCAAAAGCAATCTTCTTTTGCGCCATAGCCGGACAAAAAAACAAAGCAAGTAATAATATTCCTATAATTCTGACGTGTTTTCCCATATCTATTTTAGTTTAAAGGTTATATTTCATTTTCTGCATCATTGGCATCCTCTATCGGCCGGTTTTTCCTTCGATATGGATGCCATTTGCCGAATCCCTTGCTGCTATCTCTTTTTTCTTATTTTTCTTTTCATATTCCTTCATGGCAGCTTTCATATCTTCACGACGTTTCCGTTCGAGGTCTGAAGGCTCTGGAAGTTGGTTGATAACGTTTTGTAAATCGGTCATGGTTAGTTTACTCTTTTTACCATCGGGAGCCAGCATTGTGAGTTCAGTAATATTACGGAAGAAAGCCTCCTGATATAAGTCTTCAAAGAAATAACGAAAGCCAAACAAGTTCTCTTTAGATTCTTTCCGCTTCATCATTTCAGTCATGTAAGTGTATTTACTGAAAAGGGTTTTCTGTAACAACTTCTCATCCTTAAACATTTCCGACTCCCTTAGCCAGTAGTGCTTATTGATTTCATATAGTAAATTCAACTGTGTCGGATCTTTCTTCCATGCTTCATAATAGACTTTCTCCGCTTCATTGAAACGACCGTCCCGTTCGAGTGTACTTCCTCTGAAAGAGGCCAATAGATTGACATAAAACTTCTTTGGTTTCATACACTCTTCTGCCTGGTCAAATAATTGATAGGCACGTTTGCGGTCATAGGTTTTACCCAATGTAGCTCCGTACAACAAGACTGTTTCCACGTCTGTCGAATCTATTTCGTAAGCCAGCTCCAACGGTTCCACGGCATCTATTGCATGGCCGGACATATAGCGGGAGGCACCTGCATATTTCAGATTGATAAAAGACGAATCACCTTCCGCTAACAGGTCGCTGTAAACGGTATCCGCTTTCAAATAATTTTTAGTCATATACAAAGCCATTCCCTGGCTTTGCCGAATCTGCCGGTTATCGGGATTATAGTACAAGGCGGTATCACAGACCTGTAAAGCAGTTTTTCCATCTCCTTTCCATAATAATGAATTAATCAGGGAAGAGGCCACACGGATATTCTCCGGATTGATTTCCATAGCACGGGTATACAGTTCCAATGCGATCAGCATATTCATACCGCCTTTTTTCATATGGCAATCCGCCAAACCGGCCAGAATAGTCGGATTATCACTCTCGTAGGATGCTAAAGTCCGGTAATGATCCATCGATTTATCATAATCACCCAACTGATAATAAAGACGTGCCAACTGATTATTGGCGTAAAAATTCAGACTATCCGATTCCAGCACTTTTCCATAGCAACGTTTGGCTTCCGTAATCTTACCATAATTAATTGCAGCACGGGCAAGTGCATTCAAAGCATCCACATTCGTTGTATCCATTGACAAACAATATTGAAAACAGGTATAGGCTTCCTTATACCGGAACATTCCCTCATAAGCCTGACCGATAGCCGACATAGTCGTATAACTGGCCGAATCGGCTGCCGTAAGACTGTCCGCCCGAGCCAACACTTCCGGGAATTGTTTTCTGTTCACCAACTCCTGTAAAGAAAGGTTTTGCGCCTGTGCAACAAAAGAAAGAATACTGAAAAAAAGGACAATAGTATATTTCATCATAAACTCTTTTAATTTTCCTATTTAGCTCTACTTAAAATGAACGACCATCAGGACCGGGTTGTCATCTTCTTTCAATCCTTTCAACTGCGGATGTTCCAGAATAGAGGAATCTTTATCAGCCTGTTCTAATATATCCGAAGGAGTCCATATACTTAACAACAAATTATCACCTATTGAAGTATAAGGTATAAAAGGTAATTTCCCTTCCAGATCATTCTTGATTATATTGCCGGCGACTTTAAAGCAAGCCTGAGTATTCTTCTCATATATAAGTATTTCTTCCAAACGACTTTTTTCTCCTGCCCAATGGCTATAAGGCATAAAAAGGAAAGAGTCCGTTTCCATCACATTGACGCGAAGATAAGAAGAGGCTATCTTTGTAAATTTATTTTGATCGCCTCTTTGATTTTCCCACCGGGCTTCCAGCGGCATGGCATATTTGCCCAACTGAATAACGTATCTGGGCTGTAATTCATTCTCCGTAACAGTATATAAGGTATCACAATAATAATCTTTAAAACATAAATGATTATCATAATGAAACAGATAGCGGTCATTACTTCCCATCATCATATATGTAACCCCTTTTTCTATTGTAAACAGATCATGTCGGGGAAAAACTTTTACCTTATCGCCGGCTTGATTGAACAAGAGAATGCGGTCCTTCATTTGTCCGGAACTATTATAGATGAATGAAGCCAAAATATTGTCATTCAATATCGCTGCATATCTCACTTCGGGTAGAGGTATACTCTTTAAGTAATCACCGGTTAATGAGTATACGTTCACTTTTCCATTATCCAACAAATAAATCAGTTCATTCTCGCGGTCAACATCTAAAGATAAGACAAGGCTATATTCACCGGGACCTTGTCCTTGACGACCGATTCGACGGACAAATTTACCCTTACCATCAAACATATAAACGCCCCGGCTACATGGAATAATATAATTACCGGCTATATATTGAATATACCCTCTATAATTGGATAACAAACAATCAGCTTTTGTTTCAAGCGGAATATACTCGACTTTTTCTGCTATCTGGCTTAGAGAAACTTCACGCTCATTCTCTATCCCCATCTCAAAAGGGACAGTTATCGGAAATTCGGTTCCATGTTGTTCTTCCTCTAAAACAACAGTCTTTTCAGTCGACTGCTTTCCTCCGCATGCGCCCAATAACATACAGGTTATGACTAAATTATAGATACTCCATTTATTCATAATCGGATTATTTTAAAGTTATTACCTGTATAACGGAATAGATATAATTAATCTATCCGTACTTATTTAGTTATTCCGACTTTTGCTCTTCTTTCTTTTGACTGTCAAGATACTTTTGAGCAGCTTTCATTCCTGCTTTAAACGCTTCCGAGTTCTCGTCAAGAGGCTCCGATTTTGTACTTCCGACTCCGTTTTCTTTCCTCTTTTTAAACACTTCTTCCATCTGTTGATAATGTTTTCTTTCTACCTCCGGAAGTTGCGAGATATCCGGCAACCGGTCTATTATAGACTTTAAGTCTTCAGCCGATATCTTACTTTTCTTATTGTCCGGGGCAATCATCACCAGTTCTGTCTTATTCGTAAAGAAAGCATCTTCATACAGATATTGCAGTATAGAACGATACCGCTGGAATCCCTGCATTTTCTTTCCGGTCAGAAAATATTCTCTCAGGAATGTAACCTTGGCAAACAAAGCCCTGCCCAAATCTTCTGCCGATTTATACTCCGGTCCCCAGTTGGAATACTCCCGTTCAATACGGAACAATAAGTCCAGCCGGTCCTTATTGGCAAGCCAGGCTTTATAAAGCAACCCTTCAGCTTCACGCTGACGCCCATCTTTGAACAAAGTCTCTGAACGGGAAGTCAACAACATATTCACCAATGCTTCATTCGGCTGCATCAACTTTTCTGCCTGATCGAACAACAGGAAGGCCCGTTTACGGTCATATGTTTTACCTAAAGCAGCACCCAACAACAGGTTCGTTTCTACATCCGTCGTATCTTTCCCATACGCCCATTCCAGCAGATCGATCGCATCCATGGCACGTCCGGCCAGATAACGCGAAGCACCCCCATATTTTAATGTAAGGAAAGAGGTATCGCCTTCTGCAAACAATTCTCCATATAACGTATCAGCCTGGGCATACTGTTTATTCATATAAAATCCCATAGCCTTACTGCGACGCAACGCATGATTTCCGGGATTATAAAACAACGCCGTATCACAAATGGATAATCCGTCCTGTATATTCGGACCTCCCATCCGGTATAGGCAATTCACCAAAGCACTGGCCAATCCGGCATTTTCACGGTTAACATTATAAGCCTGAAAATAGCAGATCGTAGCTGCCGGGATGGCATTCATTTTCATATAGCAATCAGCTATATTCCGGTAAATAACAGGATTTACCTTTGTCGTATCCTGATCGCGCAACACATTGAACTGCAACACGGCATTCTCATAATCGCCAATCTGGGAATACAGGCGGGCTAATTGATAATTAGCATAGAAATCGGTACTGTCGCTTTCGAGTACTTTCCGAAAACAATCCTGGGCTACGGAAGCTTTTCCCAGGTTCATAGCTACCCGGGCAACGGAACTTAAGGCATCGACATTCGTCGTATCCATTTGCAGACAATGCTGATAACACCGGTAAGCCTCATTATATTCCAATACACCTTCGTAAGCCTGGCCGATAGCCGACATAGTAACATAATCAGCAGAATCTGCCGGAGTAAGACTATCGGCCAGGGCGATCACTTCTGTGAACTTCTTTTTATTGAGTAGTTCCTGAAATGAAAGACTCTGTGCCTGCCCCATAAGGGACAGGACACTGAGAAGAAGCAAAACAGTATATTTGTGCATCATCTGCTCTATGTTTTAGTGATTACTGCAATGTGAAAGTAACAGGCATAGTATATTTTACACGAACCGCTTTTCCCCGTTGCGTACCGGGAGTCCATTTAGGCATTGCACTAACGATACGCAGCGCTTCCCTATCCAGAGAAGGATCAACACCACTAACCACTTCAGCATCTGTGACCGAACCATCCTGATTTATAATAAACGAACAAACGACCTTTCCCTGGATGCCATTTTCCTGTGCAATGACCGGATATTGCAACGTCTTTGAAATAAATTCATTGATCGCTTTTTCTCCGCCCGGGAACTGTGGCATCTTTTCCACTATTGCAAATACCTGGCCGGAAGTATCGGCTGATTTCTGTTCGCCATATCCCACAACAGTGATTTCATTATCGCCCTCTCCAGCAGGAAGAGGTGTCGGTTTATTGTCTTCTTTTCCTTGCAAACGGAAAGTCACCGGCACCGTATACTTCACACTGACCTCTTTCCCTTTCTGCATACCCGGTTTCCATTTAGGCATCATGGATATTACCCTGGTAGCCTCCAGGTCCAGCGACGGATCAACCCCGCGAATGACCTCGATATTCCGGATCACCCCATCTTTACCCACCACAAACGAACAGGTTACACGTCCCTGAATACCATTTTGCTGAGCGATTACCGGATATTTAATACTCTTTGCCAAAAATTGCAGTAAGGCACCTTGTCCGCCCGGAAATTCAGGCATCACTTCCACGACTGTGAAAACCAGATCCGAGGGGTCTGTCGATATCTGAGGTGACATAGGAGGAGGGGGAGGAGCAGACTGCGATCCCTGTGCACTTCCATCCGAGTACAACTGTACTTTCAACTTACCCTGCACATCCTTCACTGCGACTTCTTTCGCCTTCATACCCGGGAAAGAGAAGCGGAGAACAGCATTCTTTGTCGTTTCCAGCACAAAATAACCTTCCGTATCCGTAATGGTACCTACATTAGTACCCTTTACAATCACATTCGCGCCGATAACCGGCCCGTTAAAATCGTCAATTACCTGACCTGACACTTTCACATCATCCTCCGAAAGCACACTTATTTCAGTCGCTTCCTTTACCCCGGCAACAGCTTCAGCTGCGATTTCTCCCGTGATACGGGCAACCGCCTCAATGTTGCTCAACAGCATCAAAAATGCTGCTAGAGGGATGAATATCAGATATTTTGTTCTTCCGATCCCGTGGGATCTCTTTTTGTTCATCATACTGATTCTGTTTTTTAGATGTAATACGTTAAAACTATTATATAATGTTGCTGCAGCCTGATAATGGTGGGCAAGGCCTAACAGATGGTACTGATAGCTCTTGCAGTCGTATCCGGATTGGATAACGGTATTGTCTGCCAGGTATTCCAGGTTATGACGCACTTCGCGTTTCAAAAGCCACGCAAAGGGATTCACCCAACATATGACGGTAATCAGCTCGCAAATCATCACATCTACCGAATGCCACTGGAAAACATGGGTACATTCGTGTGTAAGTATCTCATCTATTTCTTTCTCCGAATGGCTTTCCGGATGTATGAAGATCATTTTGAAGAATGAAAAAGGTCCGGCAGGCTTATCCAGCCGGTAGACTGGTACGCCGTGTATAACAGTCCGTCTACTCCGGTAAGCCAGCAGCAGGATACTGCTTAACTGAATAAAAAAACGGACAAATAAAAGAGCCATGACACCCCAGTACATATATGAACTTGCCGAAAGCAGGATTCCTTTCCAGTCTGTTTTAACAACGACCTCTGGGGTTACTGTCATCTCCGGCAATATAGCCGAGTAAATCTGTATCACCTCCGTCATCGGCTCCTGTTCCTTCACCCAGTCCTGAATATTCAACAATGGGTAAAGCAACGCCAAACCAAAGAAAGCAAGGAGGGAAGCCCTGCGCAACTTAAAGAATGTGTCCTTATAAAAGAGCAGACGGTAGAAGGCGTAAAAGAGTACAAAGGCTACATTCACCTTCAGAAAGTAGGCAAATTCCGGTGTCATGGTAATAAGGTGTTAAAAGGTTTATTCTTTTCCTTTTTCTATCAAATCGATGATGTCTTTCAAATCTTCTGCCGAAATCTTCTGATCTTTGGCAAAGAAAGAAACCATTTCTTTGTATGAATCTTCAAAGTAGTTACGAACAACACCGCTCATAAAGGTACGTTTATATTCACTCTCCGGGATCAGCGGAGTGTATTCATACGTATTTCCATAGCGTTTGTTCTTCACGTACTTCTTACGTTCCAGATTTTTTACAATAGAAGCAAGTGTTGTATAAGGCGGCCTCGGATCGTCATACTTAGCCAGTATATCTTTAACGAAACAAGGCCCAATCTGCCAAATCAAGCGCATTACTTCTTCTTCCTGCATTGTTAATTTTTCCATGATCCCTATTTATTTACGATTATATCGCAAATCTACGAAATTATCGTATATCTGCAAATAGAAACAAGTTAAGAAGTATTAAAGATTAATACAAACGATTTCCTTTCGGTTCCAATCAATGTATCCGGTAAATCTCGTTTAAAACGAATCCTACACCCGTTTTAAACAAGATTTCGCCCGTTTTAAACGAAATATATCCTATTTTTCTGTTGAATGCCGATTCTCTTCTTTCCATTTATCCCGCATCTTCATCCGCTTAACTTGCAGATAGCGCAGCAGGAGAATGACGAAGAGGGATACTCCCATTACCGAGAAATACTGTACCCAGTCCGGATCGGGCTGTTTTCCGGGCCATCCCCATACACTCATCACAATCAGATAGATCACCAGAACGCCAGTTGTAATATTAATCTTCTTCATACGGCTTTTTTATTGTTTTGAACAGACAAAGATACAAGATAGTTTATTCTTTCATTGGGTCAGAACGCATTTGTGTTGGGCATGATAATGACCTGCCTCCACATTTATTATATAGAATCCTGCCGGTAAAGAAAGCGGCAGGGTTGAAGAACCCGGTGATACCGAATGGACAGACACCACACGTCCGGTAAAATCAGATACCCGCACAGTTCCAGTCGACGGCAAATCTGACAGATAAAGTATCTTTCCTTTCAAATAGCATTTCTTCTCTGTTCCTGAAAATACTGAATTATGAACAGCCACTTCTTCCGGCTCTGTAGCCACTACAGAGAAAGGAAAACCTGTTTTCAGACGAACTGCATTTGTTGACAATGCAGCAGCCGTCAAATCAATCTCCGTATCTACCGATGCTTTGACAAAGAAAGCCGAGAAAGGAGGAAGTACATACTCGCTGCCTATCGGATAGGACTCGTAGGCATTTCCATCATATATATAAATATTTCCATCCAGCGCCGGATTTGCTGATATCTGCGACAATGAGATAGGAGAAGGCAATGGATTTCCACAAAGATACCAACCCTCATGCGCTTTGTCCGTATTTCCGGCAGATGCCGCATAGACCGGAACAGATGCCGTTTTACCAAAACTTTCAGGAATATCGTTCCCTGCGGTTGAAAAGGTCAAAGTATTATCGGATGCAGCTGCATCCAAAGCGACCAGATAACCTTTTCCTTTTTCAAAGACAAGACCATCGGATAGTTCCTCCGGGGAAAGCACCGTCCAGTTACCCGTCGCGTCATTGCTTTGGGCACGCTTCTTCCCGTCATAAACTTGCACGTACAGAAAATCACCTTTACCGGAAAAGGTTTTATCTTTTAACTGAAAACGTTTATCTATATCATTCAGATAGACATCAAAGGGGAAAGAGAGGAAATACCATTTACCTTTTTCCGGAAATGTATAACGGACTTCCAATTGCTTGTTAACCGTCAGTTTACCTGCCACTATCAGTGAATTGTCAGTAGTTGTCAGCGCTCTGTCAGTGTTTGTCAGTGGATTGTCAGTGCTATAGAGAACAAGCTTATCCACGATGAAATGACCCTTTTCTGAAATATGCAGACCACCGTTACCCAACAGGGCCTGCTCACACTGCACGGTAGAATTAATTTCTGCCTCACCACTAATCAGGGCACTTCGATGACGCAAGGGAGGAAGGTGAGACCAACGAATGGAATCATTCCAGTTGCCATTTCCGGAAAAAAGGGAATATTGGCGGATTGAGCCGTAGCTATAGACACTGTCCACTTGAATATATCCGTTTTTAGTTTTACTTGAAGGTTTAGACGTTGATAGTTTTAAATAATAAGGATTTGTTTTAAATCGTATAGAGAAGTAATCTCTTTCCACATCATCAGGATCAGGATATAAGACTGCTGGCCTCTCTTCCCCAAGGGCGTTACTAAATACAGCATTCAACATTTCTCCTGACACCAATGAATAAGCTTTAAAGCCCAAGAAAATACGTACACTATCATAACCCAAAATAGATATTTTTTCAAAAGCGACTGAGGAAGACAAGGGCATTTTCAACGTTTTCTGATCATTAGAAATGATTGCACCACCACCAAGAGTATAATTCCAGTTATTCTGCTCTGCTTTGGCAAACAACTGCCAGCGGAACGTATCCACCACCGACGGATTCGCACCACTTTCTACAAAACTGCTCCATGTTTCGGGATTTGTTACCTGTGCCTGAACAGACACCATACTTGTTAGAACCATAGTTCCGGCAAGAATATGCCGAAACATACGTAAATGTTTCTTTTTCATAGCTAAACTATTTTAGTCGTTATTGTGTTTGCAAATATAAAGAAATAATTGAAATGATTATCTTTGCCGCATGAAAGAATTTATTATATCAGAAGCACTGACAGAAAAAGCGGTGCTCGTTGGTTTGATTACCCCCGAGCAAAACGAACAGAAAGTTAAAGAATATCTGGACGAACTGGCATTTCTTGCCGATACGGCCGGAGCCGAAGCCGTCAAAAAGTTTTATCAGAAACTGGACTACCCGAATCCCGTCACATTCGTCGGTACCGGTAAATTACAGGAGATAAAAGAGTACGTGATCGAAAATGAAATCGGACTGGTTATTTTCGACGACGAACTCTCGCCTAAACAGCTTCGCAATATCGAAAAAGAACTTCAGGTGAAAATACTCGACCGTACCAGCCTGATCCTCGATATATTTGCCAGCCGCGCCCAGACTGCCAACGCAAAGACGCAAGTCGAGTTGGCACAATACAAATATATGTTGCCTCGCCTGACCCGTCTGTGGACTCACCTGGAACGTCAGCGTGGCGGTGTCGGCATGCGTGGCCCGGGTGAAACCCAGCTGGAAACCGATAAGCGTATCATCCTGGATAAAATAGCCAAGCTGAAACGTGACCTAGTGGATATCGACAAGCAAAAGAGCGTGCAACGGAAAAACCGTGGCAAGATGGTCCGCGTCGCCCTGGTCGGATACACCAATGTCGGTAAATCAACATTGATGAACCAACTGAGCAAAAGCGATGTGTTTGCCGAAAACAAGCTGTTCGCCACACTCGACACGACAGTAAGAAAGGTAATCGTTGAAAACCTGCCGTTCCTGTTGTCAGACACTGTTGGTTTTATCCGCAAATTGCCCACCGAACTGGTCGAATCGTTCAAGTCGACCCTCGACGAAGTGCGCGAAGCCGACCTGCTGGTTCATGTGGTAGATATCTCCCACCCGACTTTTGAGGAACAGATCGAAGTGGTGAACAAGACCCTGGCTGAAATCGACAAGACCGAAAAGCCGATGATCATGGTCTTCAACAAAGTCGACGCGTTCACCTTCGTCCCGAAAGACGAAGACGACCTGACTCCGCGAAAACGGGAAAATATCGACCTGGACGAGCTGAAACGCACCTGGATGAATAAGTTGCAGGATAACTGCATCTTTATCTCCGCCAAGGAACGTACCAACATAGATGCGTTGAAAGCATTGTTATATGAACGGGTAAAACAGATACATATCACCCGTTTCCCATACAATGACTTTCTCTTCCAGCAATACGACGAAGAATAAAGCAATAGAAATACAAACAAGTTGACCAATGGAAAAAATCAGAAACCTACAACCCGAAGAGATTGCGGTATTGCAATCTCAGGGTTGTTATGCCGAAAACTGGGGACAGGTGCTAGTCCCTTTATCCTTCGAGACCAGATATATCCATCATGTACATTTCTCAGGCACAGTTATTTTAGGACATTTCGAGAAAGAGTTCACCCTCCCCGGTGGAATAAGAAAACATAGCGGACTCAGAAATACAACACTGCATAATTGCATGCTGGGCGATAATATCCTGATCGAGAACACCCACAATTACATTGCCAACTACCGTATCAAAGACAATTGTTATATAGAAAATGTCAACGTGATGGTCGTGGAAGGAGAAAGTACGTTCGGCAACAACGTACAGGTTTCAGTGCTGAACGAAACCGGAGGCCGCGAAGTCCCCATCTACAATCAGCTTTCCGCCCCATTGGCTTATGTAATCGCACTTTACCGCCACCGTCCGATACTGATCGAACGGCTACAGGAAATGATTGCAGATTATACCAAAAGCATCACCTCCGACTACGGGACGATCGGAGAGAACGTAAAGATAATCAATGCCGGGACAATCCGTAATGTAAACATAGGCCAACACGCTACCATCGAGAACTGTACACGCTTGGAAAACGGGACAGTGAACAGTAATAAAGAAGCCCCTGTATATATCGGTGACAGCGTGATCGCCCAGGATTTTATCATCTCATCAGGGGCAGTCATTGCCGATGCGGCAAAGATCATCCGTTGCTTCATCGGACAAGCCTGCCATGTGACACATAATTTTTCGGCACACGACTCCCTGCTATTCAGCAACTGTTCTTTTGAAAACGGAGAGGCCTGTGCCATCTTCGCCGGACCGTTCACGGTATCCATGCACAAGAGTAGCCTCCTGATTGCCGGCATGTATTCGTTCCTGAACGCCGGAAGTGGTTCGAACCAAAGCAATCATATGTATAAGTTAGGCCCGATTCACCAAGGCATTGTCGAAAGAGGTTCCAAGACGACCAGCGACTCTTATATACTTTGGCCGGCACGTATCGGTGCCTTTTCATTAATCATGGGCCGACATCACCATCACAGTGACACGTCCGATATGCCTTTCTCCTATCTGATTGAAAAAGACGACGAAACTTATCTGGTGCCGGGCATCAATCTGCGAAGTGTCGGTACCATCCGTGACGCTCAGAAATGGCCGAGACGTGATAAACGGACCGACACGAACAAACTGGATATGATCAACTACAACCTGTTGAGTCCCTACACCATCCAGAAAATGATAAAAGCAGTCGGTATCTTAAAGAATCTACAAAGCCTTGTCGGAGAAACTTCCGAAATATATTACTATCAGAATGCCCGTATTAAAGGCTCTTCTTTACAAAATGCACTGAAACTATACAGAATGGCAATTAATAAATTTCTCGGTAATTCTCTGATAAAAAGACTGGAAGGCACACAGTTCCAGAACATAGAAGAAGTCCGCAAACAACTGACCCCAACCGCCAAAGAAGGAACCGGCGAATGGGTTGACCTGTCCGGACTGATCCTTCCGAAAGATCAATTAAATGGTTTGATAGAAGATATCGAGAGCCACCGGATAAATTCTTTGGAAAAGATTAATGCCTTCTTCCAGTACCAACATAATTCATATTATGAAATAGAATGGACATGGGCCTATCAGAAAATAGAAGAATACTACGGAATCAAGCTAGGTGAGATCACCCCCGGAAAGATCATCGAACTGGTTGAACTCTGGAAATCATCCGTCATCGGTCTGGACGAGATGCTTTACAAAGATGCCCGCAAGGAGTTCTCCCTTACTTCAATGACCGGCTTCGGCGTAGACGGCACACGCAAAGAAAAAGAAGAGGACTTCGAAGTCGTACGCGGTGCTTTCGAACAAAACCCGTTCGTCGCAGCCGTAAAAGAACATATCAGCACCAAACGGGCACTGGGAGATGAACTGATCGGAAGGATAGAAAAGCTAATATAATAGTAGCAAAAGATTCGTATCATATATTATGAGAATATAATCTCACATATTATGCGAATCAAATATCATATATTATACGAATCCATTCTCATAATATATGATACATCTCATTCCCGCCGACGGCTCCGGGGATGGTGTTCCAGTATTTCCTTCCGGAGAAACTGTCGGTCGATATGTGTATAAATCTCGGTAGTCGTTATCTTCTCATGCCCCAGCATCTCCTGGATAGCCCGCAGGTTGGCACCGCCTTCCAGCAAATGGGTCGCAAAAGAATGCCGGAACGTATGCGGACTGACATTTTTATGAACGCCTGCCATCTCCGTCTGCTGCTTGATAATATGAAAAACCATGATACGGGAAAGAGCCGTGCCCCGGCGACTCAGGAATAAAATATCTTCGAACCCCTTTTTTACAACCATCAGATTACGATCCAGCAGATAATTCTTTATCTCCCGGATAGCCGTCTCTGAAATCGGAACCAGGCGTTGCTTGCTTCCTTTACCTTCCACCCTGATAAAACCTTCATCAAAATAAACATCCGAATAACGCAAAGAGATCAACTCGGAAACACGCAGGCCGCAGCTATACAACACCTCCAGCATAGCCCGATTGCGCTGCCCTTCCGGCAAAGAAAGGTCTATCGTATCCAATATATCATTTATCTCATTGATCGTCAATACCTCGGGCAGCTTCAATCCGATCTTGGGCGATTCCAACAATTCCGTCGGGTCGGCTGTTATATACTCGTCGAGTAAAAGAAAGCGGTAGAACGATTTTATACCGGATATGATGCGGGCCTGCGAACGCGGATGGATTCCTATATCACGCAGCTGGGCTACGAACTGCTGTAAATCCTGATAAGAGATCGTAGCAAAGTCTTTCCCTTCACTTTCCACGAAGCGAATGAGTTTGTCCAGGTCAGTCAGGTAAGCTTCTATCGAATTGGCAGATAGAGACTTTTCCAGCCGGAGCCAGGTCTTATATTTGTCGATTATATTATTTCCTTGTTGCATTGTACACAGGCAATTATGTATGTATCAAATAAAATCATTACCTTTGCCGGATATTTTCAGCCCGTACCAGGTGGTGCAAAGGTAATAAAGTTACAGCAAATGAAGAAGATTCAGATTATTAACGGTCCTAATCTTAACCTGTTGGGCAAACGCGAGCCAACAGTATACGGTAATGCTTCTTTCGAAGGTTATCTGGACGAATTACGCGCCCGGTATCCCCAATGCGAAATTGCTTACTTTCAGAGTAATATAGAAGGCGAAATGATTGACAAAATCCATGAAACGGGTTTTGAATACGATGGGATTATAATGAATGCGGGAGCATATACACATACATCCATTGCATTGCACGACGCCATAAAAGCAGTGACTACTCCGGTTATAGAAGTACATATTTCAAATGTACATGCACGCGAATCATTCCGTCATGTATCGATGATCTCTGCTGCCTGCAAAGGGGTTATACTGGGATTCGGTCTGGATTCATACCGGCTGGCGCTCGAAGCGCTTATGCAGCAGCCAACGGCCAACGACTAAAAAGTAAATAATAGGTTATAATATTTAAGGTATATGTTAAAGCATACGAAGATTGTTGCTACAATTTCTGATCAACGTTGTGATGTGGAATTTGTCCGCTCACTGTACAATGCAGGAATGAATGTTGTGCGCCTGAATACGGCCCACATGATGGAAGAAGGTTTAAACCGTGTTGTTACAAATGTACGCGAAGTATCCGACCGCATCGGTATATTGATGGATACCAAAGGCCCGGAAGTACGTACCACTACGGCAAAAGAGCCAATACCTTTTACAACCGGCGACACCGTTAAGATAATCGGTGATCCGGAAAAAGAGACAACCCGTGATTGCATTTATGTTTCATACAGAAACTTTATCGGTGACCTGACCATCGGCAGCGATGTCCTGATCGACGACGGCGACCTGGAACTGAAAGTCATCGAGAAACAGGATGATTATCTGCTCTGTGAAGTGCAGAACGACGCTACATTAGGAAGCCGCAAAAGCGTGAACGTTCCCGGTGTACGCATCAACCTCCCTTCACTGACAGAGAAAGACCGTAAAAATATTCTTTGGGCGATTGAAAACGAACTGGATTTCATTGCTCACTCTTTCGTAAGAAACAAACAGGATGTATTGGATATACAACAGATCCTGGACGAACATAAAAGTCCGATCAAGATCATTGCCAAGATCGAAAACCAGGAAGGTGTCGACAATATCGATGAAATCCTGGAAGTAGCTTACGGTATCATGATCGCCCGCGGTGACCTGGGTATCGAAGTTCCGGCCGAAAAGATTCCGGGAATCCAACGTGTGTTGATCCGCAAATGCGTGGAAGTGAAAAAGCCGGTGATCGTTGCGACCCAGATGCTTCACTCCATGATCAAGAATCCGCGCCCTACCCGTGCGGAAGTAACCGATATTGCCAACGCAATCTATTACCGCACAGACGCATTGATGCTTAGCGGTGAAACAGCTTACGGTAAATATCCGCTGGAAGCAGTCCAGACAATGACTAAGGTTGCCCGCGAAGCTGAAAAGACCAAGCTAGCCGCCAACGACATCCGTGTACCTATCGAAGGTAACGACCTGGATGTTACTTCATTCCTGGCAAAACAAGCGGTAAAATCTTCCAACAAGCTACATGTAAAGGCAATCATCACCGACAGCCACACCGGACGTACAGCCCGTTACCTGGCCGCTTTCCGTGGTACCTCAACGGTATTTGCCATCTGCTATAACCCACGCGTAACCCGCATGCTTTCTCTGTCATATGGCGTATGGGCCGTATATCAGCCGTGGGATGACAGCCGTCGCGGTTATTTCTACAGCGCACTGAACGAATTGATTAAGAGCGGACGTATCACCCGTAACGACATGGTTGCTTACCTGAGCGGCAGCTTCGGTGAAGGTGGCGGCACGACATTCCTCGAAATCAACAACGTTGGAAAAGTGTTGGATGCCGGAAGTAAATATTCACTCCCGACCTTTAAGGAATAAATAAAATAAAACAGGAAAAGGTGTCGCAAAAGTCGGTAAAACGCTTTTGCTACATCTTTTTTCGTATATTTGAAGCATAAACATTCTTTATTTAAATGACATTAGACGAATACATTCTCAATCACAGCGACGAAGAAGGCGCATTGTTATCCGCGTTAAACCGCGATGCCAATGTCAATCTCTTGCGTCCCCGTATGCTGTCCGGCCATCTGCAAGGACGGATACTGAAAATGTTTTGTCGCATGCTTCGTCCCCGCCGTGTATTGGAAATAGGGACCTACACCGGTTACGCCACGCTCTGCCTGGCCGAAGGAACCGAAGACGACGCCCTGATCCATACACTCGAGATCAATGATGAAATGGAAGATTTCATCATGAAATATCTCTCACGCTCTCCCCTGAAAGATAAAATAAAGCTGCATATAGGCGATGCGATGAAAATCATACCGGAACTGGACGAAACATTCGACCTGGTATTTATCGATGCCGACAAACGCTTGTATTCCGACTATTACGATCTGGTATTTCCCAAAGTGCGTCCGGGAGGCCTGATTCTGGCCGATAACACCCTGTGGGATGGTAAAGTTTTGGAAAAACCTCACCCGTCAGATAAACAAACCATCGGGATACTTAGTTTTAATGATAAAATAAAAGAAGACCCCCGGGTGGAGAAAGTGATCCTTCCGCTTCGCGACGGTCTGACAATGATATGGAAAAAATAAATTGATAACGATATGGAAAGTACAAGACTGAACAAGATAGGTCGTCTGATCCAGAAAGAATTGGGCGATATTTTCCAGAAACAGACCCAGGGAATGCCGGGTATATTGATTTCTGTAAGTGCGGTACGCGTCAGCCCCGACCTGGGCGTTGCCAAAGCATACCTGAGCATCTTCCCTTCCGAAAAAGGGAAAGAGTTACTGGAATCGATCCGTGCAAATACCAAAGCGATCCGTTTCGATTTGGGTAAACGTATAGGAAAACAGGTCCGCATTATCCCGGAACTGAGTTTCTTCATTGACGATTCGCTGGATTATATTGAAAACATTGACAAACTGTTACAGAAATAAGAGAATCAAGCGTTGAACCTTTCGTTTTATATAGCCCGACGGTACCTCTTTTCGAAGAAATCCCACAATGCCATCAATATTATTTCGATGGTATGTGTCTGCGGTGTAGTCATTGCTACCACCGCAGTTGTTTGTGCACTGTCGGTCTATAACGGGTTCAATGACCTGGTAGCAGACATGTTCAGCAGTTTCGACCCGGAGTTGAAGATTTCTCCTCGCACCGGGAAAGTGTTCGACCCGACAACTGCCGAATTCCAACAGGTAAAACAATTACCCGATATTGCCTATTTCGGAGAAGTTCTTCAGGATAATGCATTAATACGCTATCACGACCGTCAGGATGTGGCAATAATCAAAGGGGTGGACGACAACTTCAGCCATCTGACCCAAATAGACAGCGTACTGATAGACGGCAGCTTCATCCTGAAAGACGAAGTAACCGATTATGCCATTCTCGGAGTCGGACTGTCATCCAAACTGGGAGCCAAACCAGGATTCGCTTCTCCGCTTGAGATTTATGTCCCCAAACGGAATGAAAAAGTCAATTTATCCAACCCGGCTTCTTCATTCAGTCAGGAATATGCCTATATAGGCGGAGTCTTTATGATTAACCAGCAGGTATACGACGAAGGATACATGATACTCCCCCTTTCACTGGTACGTGAGTTATATAAATACGACAAGGAAGTCACCTCCATCGAACTGAAAATTGCTGACGGAGCCAACATATCTTCAGTCAAAAAGCAGCTCAAATCCATCCTGGGTGACCGGTTTATCATACAAGACCGTTACGAACAACAGGAAGCATCCTTCAAAATGATGCAGGTAGAAAAATGGATCACTTACCTGATACTTTCATTTATCCTGACAATCGCCTTGTTCAACGTAGTCGGTTCGCTGTCTATGCTGATGATAGAAAAGAAAGATGACGTACATACCCTTCGGAATATGGGGGCTGACAATAAACTTATCCGTCGTATCTTTCTATTTGAAGGCTGGATGATCTCCGGATTCGGAGCTCTGATAGGGATTGTGATCGGTCTGGCATTGTGCTTTTTACAGCGACAATTCGGATTGATTAAATTGGGACAAACAGCAGGTGCTTTTATTATCGACGCATATCCGGTGCGGGTGATGTTCACTGATGCCCTGATTGCGTTTATTACGGTAGCGGCCATTGGATTCATGGCCGCCTGGTATCCCGTACATTATCTGGGAAAGAAATGGTTTAATTAAATTCTTTCCCGTATTTTATCTGTGCATCTGCCACAAACTGCTTAATACGCTGTTCGTCATCTTTTTTGCAGATAAGCAATACATTTCCCGATTCAGCCACGATGCAATCTTCAACACCCTGAATCACAGCCAGTCTTTTTGAATTACCTACGGCAATTACATTTCCTGAACTTTCATAAAGCAATGCATTACTATTCTTCAATACAGCATTATTATTTTCATCTTTCGGAGCCAAATCAAACAAGGACCCCCAAGTACCCAAGTCTGCCCAACCGAAATCAGTGCATAACATATACACATTATCCGCCTTCTCCATAATACCGTAGTCGATGGAAATCTTCAGGCAATAAGGGAAGTTCTCATGTATAAACTCACGTTCGTTTTCCGTATTGAACTTATCCTTACCCAGGTCAAACCGGACGGCAATATCCGGAAGATATTTGGCAAAAGCTTCCAGAATTGTATTTACGTTCCATACAAACAGACCTGAATTCCAGAAAAACTCACCGCTTTCATAAAAGACTTTTGCCAGTTCCAGATTCGGTTTCTCCGTAAAAGTCTTCACCTTGGTAAATTCTCCCAGCATGGAATCGCTGCTCTGGATATAACCATAACCTGTTTCAGGACGGCTCGGTTTGATACCCAACGTAACCAATGCATTATTGTTCTTTACAAAATCCAATCCTTTCTGAACGTCTTTCAGAAATATATCTTCTTTCAGGATCAGATGATCGGAAGGAGCAACAACAATATTGGCATTCGGATTACATGCTCTTATATGGTAAGCAGCGTAAGCAATACAAGGAGCTGTATTTCTACGTGCCGGTTCCAGCAGGATCTGGTCTTCTTTCAATTCGGGCAACTGTTCTTTAATCAAGTCGGCGTAAGCTTCGTTAGTAACGATAAAAATATTTTCTACCGGGATGATTTTGGAAAAACGATCGAAAGTCATTTGCAACAGGGAACGTCCGGTCCCGAAAAAATCTAAGAATTGTTTTGGATAACTTTCTCTGCTAAAAGGCCAGAAGCGACTGCCAATCCCTCCACCCATGATAACGCAATAATTATCTTTCATGATACACAGGTTGTTTTTTAATTATACTCTTACAAAGTTAACGAAATAATCCGGTATTTATTCTCCTATCTTATATTATTCCCCGAAAGCTATAGATAATTTGAAAAAAAATCGCTGAACGTTTGCACAAATAAAAAATATGCGTACCTTTGCAACGCATTAGCAAAAAAGCAAATGCCCAGATGGCGGAATTGGTAGACGCGCTGGTCTCAAACACCAGTGGATTCACTTCCATGCCGGTTCGATCCCGGCTCTGGGTACACTACTTTAAATTAAGTTCCTGATTATCTATAGATAGTCAGGACTTTTTATTTTAGTGCGGAACGAATTACGGAACGTTTGATACTTATTAACTTCGGTATAGAGCTAAATTAACCGCATCACTTATTAAATGCTAATATGTATATCTGTTTTTCTGAAATATCGCCAAATGCTTCTTCTTCAAAACTCCCAAACTTATGGATAATCTCAAATCCAGCCCCTTCCAGATAGGAGTCTAATTCCTGAGGAAAAAACAATCTCATATCCAGATTTTGAATTGAATGAAACTCACCATTTATAAAGTAATGCCATTCTATGCGGTTAATTTGAGTTGCGTTTTCATAACGCATTGTCTGCTTTATCAAGACTTCCCTTCCATCATCAGTTGTATATGCTGCAATTTCCTGTTGTTCCTTTTCACCTTCAACAATATATTGAATATTAGGGTTAAAGCAATCTAACAGGAATAAACCTCCGTCTTTAAGATGATTTTTAACGACATTAAATACCTCAAATAAATCTTCATTCTTATATAAATGATGAATTGAATTAAATGGAATAAAAATAAAGTCAAATTTTTCGTGCAAATCTAACGTTCTAATATCCGCTTTAATGAAAGTAATCTCTACTCCTGCTTCAGAGGCTTTTGCCTTTGCTTGTTCAAGCATGGATGAAGTGTAATCGACTCCACAAATATTGTATCCATCCTTTGCAATTGGAAGCGTAAGTCTGCCTGTTCCACAACAAAGTTCAAGTATTTTAGCATCCCTATTTTTCGGCAGCCACTTTTTGTAAAACTGCAAATCGGATAGGAAGGTATTTAATCCATCATAAATACTTGCGTCATAAATCAAATCGCCCACCTTGTAATCTGTATTCATTCTGTTCTTTAAATTATATTTTTTGTGTATGGCCTCAGGTTAGTCTGTTTCCAATAAGACAAAATTAATATCTTTTTCTCTTCATGACATTAACCTTGCAAGTAATAAGTTCCATAACAAATCACAGCAATATCAAAAAGATAAAAAATTCCAGTTATCTGATAGGTAGATTTGGAAAGTTCCCATGATTTTATTTGATTATCAAAATGATATTTTATGTATATGGAGGATAAGCTATACAGTGGGGTGGAATGTCGATTCATTTTTATGGAATTCTCGCGAGGTTTCCTCTGCTGTCTTTGTTCTGATTTATGTTATATTTTTAGCGTAATGATATGTATTGCTTATGTTTTTGGACAATATACTGCATGCATATCTATTATTATTGGTATTTTGACATTTATCGCTTACCTGGATAAATGGTTGTTCTGGAAACAAAAAGTGCTTTAAAACATATAATTTCCTCTCTTAAAAGTACCTATTGACATCTTGCACCACTATGAATTAACATATATTTGCAATAGATTTCTACTACAATAAAAAGACATCTCGTTTAAAATGAAAAAAATCTCGTTTTAAACGAAGTTCATGTTTGTTTATAGCAAAATAAAAAGTTGATATAAAACGCCCATCACGTTAATAAATGTATATACACCTCTTCCAGAATGACTGATTGAAAAATAAGCACGTTCTTATTCAGTGACATTTTCTATCATAATGTTTGCATATCCCCCTATTCGACTGTCTTTTTGTCGTTTCATAAAACAAATTACAATTATAGAAAACCATTCTCTTTTCTTTTAAAAAAGCTTTGACATCGATCGCACATAATACACCTATCAGCCGCTAAAAAAATATTAAAGACTTCTGTTGTGCTTCTTTCAGGTCAATATTGATATTTAAATCCCGTACACTTTATCACTTATTCATAGTGTTAAAAACATTTTGAACATCTTTTTGTGTCTATTCCAAGATATTTTCGGGAATTGCTGGTGTGGTATTAAGTACTCCCACTATCGTATAATTTGTATCATCTATCGTGGTTTTTAAAATTGGTTCTTCTATACCCACACTTCTGCTGAGAGTTTCATGTACAAGAGCTTTCCAATCCACACCTAAACAAACTTGTATCATATTGATGACAGTATTGCTACTTGTTTCTCCGTCAAGAAGTTCAAATCTCAGACTGTGAGGAGTATGTGCTATAGCTTCATCAGTAAAATTCCCATTTATGTCCGAAGCATAATTTAATGTTAAATAAGGTATACCATACGTATTTGATGAGTTACCTATACCATATTCTATCTTGACTGAGAATTCGTATGTTCCTTTTGCTATCAAGGTATTAGTGGCTCCTGTTCCAGAACCTGTGTTTCGGAAGAAATAACAATCTTTTGCTTCATTATTTATCAAATAGACTAATGTTCCCTGTGAAAGTGCCGGATGATTGCTATTTTTTATCGCATAAGCCAAATAAGAGTCTGTTACTTTTATTTTCAATCCAACCTCCTCATTAACAATATTGTCTTTTATGGTAACGGTGGTTTCTCCTTTTTGCTTCGGGGTGATAACTAAATTTCCCATATCTATCGAACTTGACAAATCCACAGACACATCCAAGATATCTGTTTTTTCAACAGTTACAGAATAATTCCTGTTGCCACCTCTAATGGATATAGATTGATTTCCTAATAATGGAACCTCGTAATACTCTTTTTCAAACGATAGAGGGTATATTTCTTTTTTCTCATCATCATCACTTCCGCAACTGCCAAATCCCATAGCCGAAAAAAATAGCAACAGTATTTTGAACAAAGTCTTTATATTCATGTTTTCTTTATGAATTTAGTTTATAGATTACAAATATACTTATTTCCTGAGATCTAGAAAGTAATATACTTTTTATTGAGAAGGATTTCAAGTGCTGTGCCCGGCAAAGCTGCTTTTTACTCATCCCTCAACGCTCTAACCGGGTTTCCGGAGGCTGCCTTGAAGCTATGCCAACTGACAGTTAATAACGTTATAATGAGAACAATTAATAATGACAAAATATATGTCCAGACGCTAAAACGCGCCCGATAAACAAAACTTTGCATCCATTGATTAAGCAGACACCAGGTTACAGGGACAGCAACAACGAAAGCAATCCCAATCCATATAATAAACTGACGATTGAGCAGTTTTATAATCTGCCAGGTAGTCGATCCGTTTACTTTTCGGATCCCGATCTCTTTTGTTCGTTGTTCGATAGCGTACAGCGCCATACCGAAAAGCCCGAAACAGGTGAGCAGGATACTGATAACCGAATACATCATCAACAAATCGGACAATTCGAAAAGTTTCTTGTTATTACCCAAAACTTTATCATACAAGCTCTCATGTTCAAGGTAATTCCCAGGATAAAGCTGATCCCATTCCTTATAAATTTGTTTGATAACCGAAGCATTTCCGGGAGCTATGCGGACTTTTAAATCAGTTCCATTCCTGGCAAAACCAATAATACCTTTATCGACAGGAGTTTCAAGGCTATTAGGAATATATAGCTTAAAATAATCTTCAACAACCCCGGCAATAACATGATCATCACCAAAAGGAGGACGGTCCTTCAACCGGGGTTCGTATTCTTTTATAAGATTCCCGACAGGCAGTTCTCCATCCGGAAACAGGCTCTGAGCCCAGGTACGGTTCAGATAAACCGGATGCGGATACCTTTCTATCGCTTCTTTCCAGGGCAGACCTTTCAATAGCTTATAGCCCATAACTTCCATTATTTCTTCATCACCATCCTCTGAAGTATAAGATTCATATGTACCATCCGGCGAAAACTCACCGAGAGGCCATTCATATATGGGATTGCTTAATGCCACCGCCTGTATGCCCAAAAGAGAACCGATATTTTCTTTAAGTCGTAACATAGATGTCTTGTTATCTCCGACTGAGAAAATATAAATACCTTTATAATTTTCTGCTTTATCATATAAAAGTGAGATTTGCCGCCGTACGGAAATATTACCGATTATCAGAATAAATGAAATAACGAACTGAACGATAGCCAGCGAGGTAATGATACGCCCTTTTGCTTTTCCCCGATAGAAATTGTTATACATGGAAATCGACATTTCCGGTAAACGCCGGCTCATATACAAAGCAGGAATACACGCCAATAAAAGAATAAACCCGAATGTAACCGGCAGCATCTGACTACTATACAGAAAATTAACCGGAACCTGAATAGACATGATGCGATTCATTATCCCCAGCAGATCGAATTGTATCAGTTGTGCAATCAGGAAACCGAAACCAACAGTCATAAATGTATCAGCAAATAATTGCATGCTCAATTGTCCGCTTCCTGCTCCCATCAGTTTCTGTATATGCAGGGAGTATAACTGTTTAAATACACGTGAAAAGCTTAGATTAACATAATTGAAACAAGCTATGACCAATATCAGAATAGCTGAAAAAAGAGCAATAAACAGTAATGTCGTATTTGGTTTCTTCAACGATGACGGGAGCGTTACCGTATCAAAACAAGCCTGTTGAATAGTGAGGAGTTCATTCTCAAAATCCTGACCATCACTTCTCTGAAGAACCAAACGCCCTGTTTTAGCCTGTAAGTCGGGAACGGAGACATTCTTTTTCAGCAGAAAGAAGTTTAATCCGGAAGAGGGATCGCCAAAGAATAAAGCATCAAAGCCGAAAGCCGCCTGGCTATTATCTTTCACCACAGCAGAAACAGTAAAAGTCAATAACCCTTTTTCATCCCCGAAATCACCAGGGCCGAATAATATCTGAACCGTTTGTCCTATCGGGTCACTCTCTCCGAACAAACGTTTAGAAAAAGATTCTGTCAGGACTATCCGATCCGGTCCCACCTGGGTATCCGCAAAACTCCCCCTTACAATTTCCTGAGGAAAGAATGAAAGAAAAGTACTATCCGACTCTATTACTTTTATCTCTTTGAAGAAATTCTCTCCGGCTTTACAATAGGTAACCATGAAATAAGGATGTACCCGGCACGCCTTATCCAATTCCGGGACACGTTCGAGTAACAAGGAAGTGATATCCCGTGAAACCGTATTGAAAGCAGTCATTCCTGCCCCCGAAATCGTTTGTTTAACCACAACCATCCTATCTTTGTTCGGATTCTCCTGTTCTATATTATACTCATGGATAACAAAAGCTGCCAATAAGTTGGTACAAGCAATACCTACTGCCAGGCTGAGGATAGAGATTACAGTAAATGTTTTATTACGCAACCAACTCCGAAATATAAGTTTTAATGATATGTTCCCCATGATATTTCTGTTTTGGGCCAAAACTAATCAGTCTCTGTCTGCCTGACAACAAAAATAGCATTCCTTTGTAACAACAAGATGAAATCGTCTAAATTTTAGACAATTCAGGGAAGTGGCTACCCATAAATCAGAGGTTCAGTCGAAAGCTGAGTATTTTGAATGTATCGTGTTGGTTTAAATTGTACTTTTGCAATATAAGGATATCTTAAATTATTTTCATGAACTATAAAGCACAAATAGATACTGTCCTTCATTATATAAACTCACAAATACAGAAAGATTGGTCAGCAGAAGCGGACAATGCTTTCAATAATGCAACATCTATTGCCCAACTGGCAGATATTGCTTGTTTGTCTAAACGTAATTTTCAGTTGATGTTCAAATCTTATATGAAGGAAACAGTAAAACAATATGTGAATCGGCTTCGGACTGAATACGGATTGTATCTACTGAAGAAAAACGTCCTTTCCCAAAAAGAAATTGCCGAACACATCGGATGGGCAAACGAGACGGCTTTTTATAATGCTTTCAAAAAGAAGTTTACACAATCTCCGACAAAATATAAAGTCGAAAAGTTTGAGAAACTGCATACTCCTGATATTGAATGCTATCAAATAGATTATACTCTCATAGAACTACCCGAAACGCCAATTATCTTTTTCCTTTATCAAGGAAGTTATGTTGATTATATTTCTGAGCTCTTTGAAGAAGACAGCTGGAACAAACTTTATGAATATGCCGAACAAAATCATCTACTCTCTTCAAAAGAAGAGTATTGGGGTATTTGCTATGACGACTGTGATATAACAGCAGACGAAAAGTGTAGATTCTATGCAGGATTAACTGTTAACAATTTACCTCAAATAAAAATAACAGATGAGATAAAAACTATGTATTTACCCAAAGCCAATTATGCCGTTTATACACACAAAGGTCCTTATGACAAACTTGAATCTTTCTATAACGCCATTTTACAGCAAATACCTAAAGGATATGACTTAAGCGAAGGTTTAATTTTAGAACGGTATCTAAACAGCATAGCAGAAACTTCGGAGGAGGAGGGACTACTAACCGAAGTTCTGCTACCAGTTATTCCTAACTTACTCCAATGAGAAATTCCACAAAAGATTATTTTTTTCCTCAAAGTCAGAAGCAACCTTATACCTTCGTTGTTTTTTTACCTCCAGTTTTCTTCGCTTTATTATCTCTGCAGAAGTATTCTGTAAAACGATTTCATCAGTAGAATTGTCTTCTCCCACCATCTTATCATGATCTCTTGCTTCCAATCCCATTGTCTTCAAGACGATATTAGGACTCCCATTTTTTGCTCCAACAATATTGAAATCAGAATCCCACACACTTCTAATTAGAAAACTTACAGGAACACCTTCATGACCAACAACTATATCAAACCGAGTATATGTATCATCTACATTGCTAGAACTTAAATAGATACGAAATCCTTTTTTGTTTTGAACTTCTGTTTGTTCTTTGTATTTGGATGTTTTATAAATAAAATTAGTCCTATACCAATCGTGAGCATCATCTCCGATTCCACCATAATATATCTCCAACATTCTAATAATATACTTATGGTTTCGGATACATAAAGTTGAGCCTAATAGAGATTGGGCCAATGTTTCAACCGCCTGTATTGAAATTTTCTTAGCATCAACATCACCTATAAAGTTTCCATTCTCATCTATAAGATTTTTCATTTCATCAAAATAACGAGTCATAATGTCATTTTTTAGTTATTAATTCAAAGTACTAACAAAAACATCTCTTCATCAAGAGCTATGCCCTAATATACACATGTTGCTTTAGAAATCAGTAGTTTCTTCAAAAAAAAACTACACAATTATAATATCCTGCATCCTGAAAAATACCCTAGCTAACTTTCAAGATTATTCTTCCGCTTCATTTCTTTAAGTATCTTCTTTTGATTTTTAGTAATTTTACTTGTTCCATTTATCCAACGCTGAAGCTTTACTCCAACCCAGAATAGACCTTCAAACACTAATATGAAAATAATTAACTCTTTCATGTCTTCACTTTTTATAAGGTTATACATTCGTTTTCACAGACTTTCATTTTTATATTCCATGTAATACAATTAAGTACTCCACCATCTAATGCAATTTCATTGGAATTTATGGGAATTACCTCACAGTAAGGAAATAAATCTTTCGCATAATCAAGTGCTACTTCATCCATATTTAAACCAAATTGAGGGAACAGTATACAATCTTCAAGCTGCATAAAGTTGATATAGATTCCTTTAGCAGTATAATCTCCATCATCGTTCTTTTCATCTACGAATTCTGCAGGAAACGGGATAATATTTAAACTTATGTTTTCCAGTGCTTTATTCATCTTATCTTGCCAACTCTTACTTTCATTGGAATAATCAGCAACCAACAAGTCTGTATCGTTCATAAATCGAACCATTCCATCTGCATGTCCTGTCATTTCATACGGAGCTTGAGGTATAAAATAAACATTCCCCACGCCAAGTTCTTTTTTAATTATGTTTTCAATCGCATCTTTATTGAACTTTGGATTGTCTTTCAAGACCTTTTCTGTAAGAATAACACAAGTTCCAGATTTCACAATATTGCCTCCATCAATAACTAAATCAATCTTTTTAGCATTCATCTTCTGATTAACTCTAACTTCAAAGGGGATTGTCAATTTAGAGATATATTTTGGTGAAAGATAGTAATCGGGAAAATAATCAAATTGAACAAAGTCATTTATATCCGTTTGAACGGGCATATAGTCCCTACACCAAATATCACGGGTATACTCAATGAAACTATATCCGATTCTTTTCTCTATCAATATACTCTCCAATCTTTCCCAAAATGAAGAATATCTATCCGTTTCTTTTATTAAAGAACTGAAATATACAAAGTTGGTTTCTTTATCTGTAATCATGTTTTCAAGTTTTATAATGCAAAATTAGACTAACCGAAAAAAGAAAAGCTACTCAAAAATGCAAAACTAATCACCTTCCGTATCTTTAGTATCGGTTTGATAGAAATCGTCTAAATTTTAGACAACGCCGGGATTTGATTACTAAAAAACCATACATCCAATTAAAAGCAGACCACTTTACATTTACCTTGTCGGTTTAAATTGTACTTTTGTGACAAAGGATATGTTGAATCGCAGATTACACCGGATCATTATCGGAGGAATAACAGGAATCGTGTTATTCTCACTCATAGGTGCCTGGCTTTTAATCAGCCGGACTTCTCTTTTTTTTGCTTTTGTCTGTATCTGTATGATCATAGCTTTGGCTATTATGCTGATAAGGAAAATGGACAAGACAAACCGCCAGCTGGAAAGCTTCTTCAGCGCAATCAATAACAACGATTTCAACGCCCACTTCACAGAAAAAGGGGACGATAAATTCCTGAACGGGTTATTCCGGGAGATGAACCGGATTATCACACAATTTGAAAACAATCATACCGAATTAGAGGAACGGCGATTCTATTACGAGAGTATCATTCGGGTATTGACACATGAAATCAGAAACTCCATTACACCGATAGCCTCCTTGTCGGCCGACCTGATCAAATATAATGATGAATATGGTAAAGAAGGGACAATCGACGGGTTGCAAACCATTAACCAGCAAGTGCAGCAACTAAATATTTTCCTGAATGCCTATCACCGATTAACCCATCTCCCTGACCCGGTCAAAGCAAAAGTCCAAATCAGTTCTTTGTTCGACAAGCTTGAACGGTTATTGAGTTCGGAACAAGGCAGTGAAAACATTCGCTATATTTCACCGGAAAACATAGAAATCCTACTGGATCAAAACTTAATAACACTGGCACTCATTAATCTTATCCGCAACGCCTTACAGGCCACAACCAATACCCCGGAACCACAGATTAGGATTGAGGCAGGGAAAAAAGCCACTTCTTCATTCATACAGATAACTGATAACGGGGAAGGCATTCCGGCAAACCGACTGGAAGATATCTTCATTCCCTTTTATTCCACCAAAAAAGAAGGAAGCGGAATAGGGTTGCCACTATCCCGGCGCATTATGCAACTCCATGGCGGAGAACTTCTTGTGAACTCAGAACCCGGAGAAGGAACAGTGTTCCGCATGACATTCCCCGGTCATTGACAGATCTGAATTATTCATCCCCTTTCTTCAACAAATAAAAGCAACTTGTACTAAAGAAGTTTCTCAGATACGGAACGGAAGAAAGAACTCTACCCAGCTTTCGCGGTGATAATCCGAACTTAACCTCATAATGCGGATTTATAAAAAATAATTGCTGGTCAACAATCTGATATCCCGTCTGTTTTACAAGATTCCGGAACATTTCAATGGTGCATTTCGTTTCTTTAATACTCAGCAACTCCTTTATTGTATCTTCTTCTTCACCGCCTGTTTCCAGTATCCATTTATATAAAACCCGTGGAAGCAAATGTATGAAAGGAAGATGCGAAACAACCCTGCCCCTTGCTATCTGCTGATGCCCTCCGAACGGCATCTGCCAGGCGGGAAAGGCGATAAAGATCATACCGCCTGCCGATAGATAACGTTTCATACCGGACAGAAATTGAGATTTATCATTGATATGTTCAATCACATCGTGTACAAGTATAAGCGGGAAATGTTTTTCCTGGTCCTTCAATCGAAAAATATCAGATGCGATAAAGGTTCCTCTCTGATTTCTTCGGGCGAAGAATGTTCGAGCCTGCTCTATTCGTAAAGAGGCAATGTCCACTCCGACTATTTCACAACCTGACTCGGCAAAAGGAAGCAGATTACCTCCTTCGCCACATCCCACTTCCAAAACTTTCTCCGGAAGGTCGCCAACTATTCGCTTTATATACGGAATATAATATTTCCGGGTTGTCTGTGCCTGTTCTTCAAAATAACGGTCACGGTTGATATGTCGTTCCTGCATCTCTTTTCTGTTTTTAAATATCTATAAGTATGATATTCTTTCAGGCAAAAGACTGCGTGGTTAAATCATGTTATTGAAACTTATTGTTTTTCCCTACCAACTGAAACGCAAACCGACAGGAACCGTGAATGTCACCGGGTGCTCTTTCCGGATAGTACGCAACCCGCTTCCGTCAGGAATATAATAATTGACAGTAGGCTCTATATAGAGACTGATGCGGGGAGTGAAATGATATTGTACACCTGTACTGGCATTAATCGACCATTGTAGAGGTACATTCAATGACTGACGCCCCATGCTCATAGGTATACTGTCCGTTATATGAGAAGTTTGAAGTGTCCCTTTTAACGGAATATCAAGTTGCATACCGGCTGTCGAGTAAAGCGAGAAATTCCTGAAATTACCCCAGCGATAAGAGACACGGAAAGGAATTCCTATATAATGGATTCTTTGTGTTTCCTGAATACGGAAATCATTACCTGTGGTAAAGTCGGATTTCAGGAAGGTGTACTGTAACCCCGTTTCAAGGCTCCAGCGTTCGTTTAGTTTTTTATTTGCTGAAAGCCCAATGGTAACAGGAGAATAGTGGTGTTGACTTTCTACAATATCTCCCTGATTGTTTTTTGCGATATTTATTATCGTAACTGAATCGCCCAAAGTACCTTCCTGATAACGGGTGTTCAGGTAAGTGTAATAATCCTCCCAGGTACTTACCTGCTGAGGAAGATCAGCCCCTACTCCACTGTCAGAATGGGGAGTAGCAATCAGTTTGTATATATTCTGAGCCAGTTGTGGACCCAACGAACCTGCCAGCATAAACTTCCAAACTCCTGCTTTCTTTTTACGTTGCACGGAGACAAAGTTTCCTTCCGGACACAAACCGGAGATAGTCGCACTTGGCAAATCAGAAACAAACAACGGTTTATTGACAGGTGGCACACTTATCGTAATATTTCCGACTGGTAAGATAGGCGGTACTTTTCCTGCATCCGCCAGTGGTGACGCACTAATCAGTTCTGGCAATTGTGAACGTTCTCCCGTACCGGGACAAACCTTCTGTTCCAGGGAATCGGTCTGCCTGTCTTCCTTCCTTTTTTCAGCTTTCGGCTGACGCATCGCCATCTTAGGCTGATGGCTTTGTTGTTTCTTTTTCCAGGGCAGATAATTGTAGAACAGCGGGACAAGAAGCAGCAGCAATATTATAATAACCAGGCGACAATCGACAATCATTTTTCTCAGCAACGCTTTCGCACGATACAATTGCGAAGATGATGAATGAGGAGCTATATGCAACAAGTCACCTATCTCTTTATGAGGCAGTCCTTCAAGCACCGCCAGTTTGAACACCTTTGAATAACCATCAGGAAGCCCTTCCACCAATTCCATCAACCGGTCATACGATACCAAATCAGCCATGAAAGGACTTTCCGCCGGTTCATCTTCTTCAGACATTTCAGACAAAGGGATAGTATTAACCATATTGTTTTGACTGAGATAATGAAGTGCGATATTCTTCATCACGACTCCCATCCAACTTTCCAACCTCTCCGGATTACGCAATGAGCCGATGGAAGTAAAGATAACAATGAAACCGTCATGCAGCAGGTCTTGTGCAATTTGTCTGTCGGGCACATAACGAAGGCATATCTTCATCATCTTTCCCGAGTACGTTTTATAAAGCTGGTTTAATGCCTGCTCATCACCTTTTTTGCACAAATCTACGAAGTCCTCTCTGTCCATGTCCCACAACATCATATAACTATGATGCGCTAATATGGAAAAGACTGCATGGGGTTTGCACTTTTTTATTCTCACATAAGAAAGATACTCAAATAGATGGATGTTAAAGCAAATTCGTTAAAGTAACACAAAAACGCGTTGAATACTATGTACCGAACAGACGAATATGTATTTTCGTACCCAAATTCAGCTGTACATTATTGCATGGCATTTACGCAACATACGATTTATACTGTCAAAGCACGGGCAATCTGTATCATCATGTTATTCCTGGTGTTACTCGATGTATTCGGATACGTTGTGCCCAATTACGATACACAGACAGCAGACCAGACGGAAATTTCCAACCAGGCGGAAGATACCGATGAGCCGGGTAATACGGACGAATTGTTTTACCGCAACGGGAACCGCCCCGTTCATCCTCTGATTCCGGTTTGTTCCGTACCGCTTCCCGACCTGTTCACACAGCTGGTTCATATTAATTACTATACCCCCGTTAACAACAGACCTGCCCCACGGCAGATACATTCCTTGTTCTGCACATTCCTTATTTAGTACACAGCCATATTCTTTCACCGGACGAAAGCATAATATCATATATTATAAGACTGCTGTATCATATATTGTGATACTCCGTTCTCATATATTATAATATTCTTGTATCATATATTATGATACTACCATCGTATGCAAACTCTCCGGCCCCGCCCATAAGACATTTAAATAATAAACTAAAACAGTATCATTTTCATGAACGAAATAATAATAATCATTTCACTTATCCTATTGAACGGCATATTTGCCATGTCTGAAATCGCATTAATCTCCGCCCGCAAATCGAGCCTGAACACTGACGCAAAGAAAGGCAGTAAAGCGGCTAAACTGGCCCTGAAACTGGCAAATGAGCCGGATCGTTTCCTCTCGACCATTCAAATCGGCATCACACTGATTGGTATCCTGACCGGTATCTATTCCGGTGCAACTTTGACGGACGACTTCTCGGTTATCCTGAAGAATTGGGGAGTATCCCCTCTTTACGCATCCCTCATTGCCCAGGGGTTGATTGTTGTAGCCGTCACTTACCTGACCCTGATATTCGGCGAACTTGTCCCTAAAAGAATCGGTTTGAGTATTGCAGAAAAAGCCTCCAAAGTTGTTGCCCGCCCGATGTATATCTTATCGCTGGTAGCCGCCCCGTTTGTATGGCTGCTGTCGAAAAGTACTTCCTGCATGTTCAACCTGCTGGGCATAAAGGACTCGGATAATAAGGTGACGGAAGAAGAAATCAAATCAATCGTACAGGAAGGAAAAGAAGGCGGAGAAGTACAGGAAGTAGAGCAGGACATCGTCGAACGTGTTTTCATCCTGGGCGACCTGAAGGTCAGTTCCATTATGACACAGCGGAATGAAATCATCTGGCTGGACCTGGATATGGATAAGAAGCAAGTGAAAAAGACTATCGAACAGGACTTATATGAAATGTATCCGGTGACCGGCAAGAAAAAGGGAGACGTGGAAGGAATCATCTTCCTGAAAGACCTGGTTCTCCATCTGGATACACCTGATTTCAATCTGGAGTGCATCGTCCGTCCGGCTTTCTATTTCCATGAGAACATGAGTGTCTATAAAGTGCTTGAAGAAATGAAAGAACAGGGAATAAGCCGTGCCCTGATATGCGACGAATTCGGTATGTGTCAGGGAATTATAACACTCAGGGATATTCTGGAAGCCTTGTTAGGCACCATCAACGATACGCAGAAGGAACCGGAGATTATCCAACGGAGCAACAACGACGGCTGGTTGGTCGACGGACAGTGTTCTTTTTATGATTTCCTGTCTTATTTCGATAAAGAAGATTTATATGAAAGATGTAACTATCATACGGTAGGAGGATTATTGCTGGAACAGTTGGGACATATCCCCCAATCCGGGGAACAAGCCGAATGGAACAACTTCCGCTTTGAGATTGTTGATATGGACGGAGCCAGAATAGATAAAATCCTGGTTCAGGTACCCAACGATAATAATGCATAAAATACCCTATGGACTTTTCAGATCTGATCCAATGGTGCCTGGAGCACCTCAGCTATTGGGTGATTTTAATCCTCATGATACTTGAAAACTCGCTGGTTCCGCTACCATCCGAGTTGATCGTCACACCTGCCGCCTACAAGGCGGCAAACGGTGAGATGAATATTTTCCTCGTGATACTTTTCACAACCTTGGGAGCGCTCATCGGAGCGTTGATCAATTACCATCTCGCCCTCTTCGTCGGCAGACCCATCGTCTATAAATTTGCCGACAGCCGTTTTGGCCATCTGCTCGGCATAAACCGGCAAAAGATAGAGTATGTGGAAGCATTCTTCCTGAAACACGGCAAGATATCGACTTTCTTCGGGAGGTTAATACCGGCCGTGCGGCAGTTCATTTCCATCCCTGCCGGACTGGCACGAATGCGGCTTCCCGCCTTTATTCTGTTCACAACACTCGGTTCGGCCATCTGGAACAGTATCCTGGTTCTGCTCGGATATTATCTGGCACAGATACTACCGGAAGACCGGTTGCTGGAAGAACTGGAGAGATACAGCAGGGAAATAAGCTATGTTTTTGTGGCATTGGTAACACTCGCCCTCATTACCTGGTATCTGAAAAGGAAACTAAAAGCATGTCGATAAAACCCTCGCTACACGTAAAGAAAAATATACGGCCGAAGCACGGGAGAACTTCTCCGGGAATATTTTCGTCCCTGAGGATATGGAGATAATCAAATTATAAAACCGGCAACGATCATTTATTCAAAAGTCCCGCCCTGTTCAGCCACTTACCGACTGACGGGGCTTCGTATTTTCTCATTTTATCCAGCAGGTCTTCTATATTGTCGCTGACCAGAAGCATTTCCCTGTTTTCTTTTCGGAGGAATCCTCTGTCGACCATTGTATCGACCAATGCCAGAAGAGCATCATAGAATCCGTCTACGTTCAAAAGAGCCACAGGTTTCCGGTGAAGACCTAACTGAGCCCAGGTCAGCATCTCAAAAAATTCTTCAAGTGTACCAAAACCTCCCGGAAGGGCAATGACACCATCAGAGAGTTCATTCATTTTCGCTTTCCTCTGATGCATGGTATCGACCATCACAAGTTCCGTCAGATTTAAATTGGCAATCTCCACTTTCTTCAAAAAAGCAGGTAAGACCCCGATGGCTTTGCCTCCATTTTCCATGACTCCGTTGGCAACAGTACCCATCAATCCCACATTGGCCCCGCCATAAACCAATTCAATGTTTTGAACGGCCAACGTCTTTCCCAATTCGTAAGCCTGTTCTTCAAATATCCGCTCTGTCCCACGGCTTGAACCGCAAAAAACGGAAATTCTCCTGATTACTTTCTTCTCTGCATCACTATTTTGTAACATACGTATATATTTCGTTTGTATCTGTTTATCCGGTCATCGGACAACTTACAAAGATAAACTTTTTCCGGCAGCCTTTTCTATGAAACAAATTCAATAGATTTCCATTATCTCTTTCCAACCTGCAACTCTCCGGTAGGCAGAAAATTAGAAAATGATAAAAGACTATTCTTCCGCCCTAAAAGTAAACGAGATATTACCTGGCGAATTATCCAGGTAGTTTGCTAATGTGAATTCGAGCGGATAAATATGATCGGCTCCCGCATTAATTCCATCTTTGTAAGCATTCACTACATCCAGACTCCCTTTTTGGACCTGCACATTCTTATCTTCATCAAAATAAACATAGCAGAGATCCACTGTCGAAAGCAGACTGGTTTCTTCCGGAGACAACGGTTCATCAGCCAACACTTTATCTATCGCTAATTTAACATCGCGCGAATCTGTGTCCGATTCAACGATCAGCAATCCGACCCTGCCATAACCGACAGAAGAAACATACGAAGCGCCTTTTGCTTTATCTGCATCTTTCAGTTCTTCCTTTATAAGCTTTTTCGGAATATCTATATCTAACGTAAAGAAGGTCCGCTTGAATGAATAAATTAATCCATACTTCCGAGTCATTTCTTTTTCCTTGAAAGAAACATCCGACATGATTTCGTCCAGCTTCACTCCCAGGTTAACCATCCCGACAGTATGCAACTGCTTATGAGTATAAAATTCAAACTGGCCTTTATCTTCAACCAAAGTACCACTTTGGGTGGATATATTCCCAACGATTTGCCGGGCAAATGTTTCTTGCTCTATCGGTGATGGAATATAGGTTTTCATAACTTCAGCAACAGGAGCAGATGTTGAAACGGTAATCGGATTGAAGGTATAACCAGTTAATTCAGGTATATTGGTATTGGATTGGGTTGTATGACAGACAAGGTTTCCTACATAAATCTCATCTCGGATAGCCGGATTTATAAATAAGTTGTTAGTCAACACTGAATACAGATCCTGATTGGATGACATTTGTTTAAAACGGAAAATAGGCAACCACGGTAACCGGATAACATCACTAAGTCCAAACTGATTGATAAGCAAATCACTCTGCATATTTTCCCCTATAATTGACACGTATAAATGCCTCATACCCGGATTACGATTTTCTTTCACCTCGATAGTTATTTCAGCAGAACCTTCACCTGAAGAAGGACTGACAGAAATCCACCTATAGAAATTCTCAGACATTTTCCATGGTCTGTTGGTGGTCAGCTTTATACGTTTTATCCCCGCACCAGTAAACATTTGTACTGGATTTTGACTCAGTTCTATAAAAGGATCTGCTTCTGCCAGGCTCAATTGTTCCACATCCAACGTCTCCGTTGCTTTTCCATGAGAAAACCGCAGAGAAGCCTTTCTTCGCTCAGCCCCTTTATTTTCTGCCACCTTGATAGTCACCATGCCATAACCATCGCCCGATGTAGGGCTGGCCGAGATCCAATCCGGAATATCCTGAATCTCCCACAGACCATTCGCCATAAGATCTATGCACTCTTCCCCTCCTTCCTGATTTATTAAGAGAGAAGTTGTATACAATTCGAGCATATCTTTTTCTCTTTCCAGCTTACTACAGGAAATGGATAATGTCAGTAGAAAAAGATTGATTATTAAAAATAGAAACGGTCTGTTATTCATTGTTCCAAGAATTTATACATCACATAGATAAACAGGCGGCAAGTTATAAAAATATTTTGAGAAACATGATCTGACAGTAAAATATCAACGAATTATAACCTTTTCCATCAAAATCATAGAAAGACCTCCCATCTTTTCTTTCGAAACGATATGGTAACCTACTTTTTCATACAGATGTAAGGTATTGGGCGTTTCTTCGCCGGTGAACAACACAAACTTACAGCAAGCCGGAAAATACTTTTCAATTTCATACATCAGGGCCTTACCGATTCCCTGATTCTGATATCCGGGATGCACAATCAATTTACCGACATGGCAAACATCATTGCTATCTACATACCCCCGGACCAATATTGCAATCCACGGGTATGGTCGTTGTGCCCATGGGACAAAGCGATTACAGAGACCTGTGCCAGGTCTATCCCCAACGCCTTTGCATTACGGATGTAAACATCCGAATAACCGGTATCGAGCAACAAACGGGTTTCACCGTCTTCTATATAATAACAGACTGCCGGTTCCCCCAGATAATACTGATCTATATATGTATTATTATCTACCAATACCGTTAGTTTCATAAATTTCTCAATTAAAAATTATAAAAGGCCTTATATCTCTCCCCGGCCTCTTCCAATAACTCTCTATCCAAATCCGGACATTCGACAAAGAAGGATGTTTCAAACGAAATTCCACCTTTCTTTTTTACTTTTTTCCAGTTACCAACAATCTGTCCATTATATAAAATGACCGGATAAAATATACCGAAATTATTAAAGGCCTTCGGATGGTGTTCTTTATCCATCGCAGCGGTACGATCTTTGTAACTGATAAGATATTCATCAAAAGGAGGCATAAAATGTAATACATTGCTAGCCCTGAACTTTTTGTCCCACAGCTGATGGAGAAACAATTCCTGCGAGGCAAATTTCTCTTTATTCAATTCACCGTCGATTGCTGCAATTGCCTGACGCGCCTCTGCCACAGGTAAGCCTGACCACCAGACAAAATCACTCAGGCTGGCCGGCGAATGGCTTCTGAAATACTTTCTAGCAAGCAAAGCCAATGCTTCCTCCTTATGTAATTCTTTAGCTTTAGGGGCACGTTCTTCCAATAGAGCATAGGTCGCCTTTTCTTTTCTATCTGCTCCGCTGCATATAATACCTTCCTGTTCTGCCCGTGTGAAAAGATAACCTAATTTAGGAGAATCAGGCATAATACCAGCCTTCACAATCTCATCTTCCAGTTCTTGTTTTGTAAGATGGTTATTACCCTCCAATACCTTTTCAAACAAATCATTCGCTTTGGTGTAGGTACTTTCAGGAATATCCACTCCGTTACCTTTAGCAAAGGAGTTGCACGCTGCTATGATCCGTTGCGACGATAACTTCAGCATCCAACGGATATCTTCCGCTGCTACCAGATGCCAGGTGGGACGCATCACATGAGTCCGCAGAATATCTCCCCGCTGATACGCATCGTTAATAGTCTGTAATGTAGCTGATTTCAGCCGTATTCCCAGCGCCCACTTAACCATTCTATACTCCTGTGCCTGGACAGCTCCCATCCAAGAAACCAAATCCTTGGGATCTTTAAATTCCGGACGAACTAATTGCTGACTTCGCAAACGGATATCGGTGAGCATCTTACTCATATTTTTTGAAGTTATACTTATTACGCAATAGCTGTTGCTCATCCGCATCCAACGACGTGAAATAGGCTTTCCAACCCGGACAATAATCAATGTGCCAACGCCAGAAACGACCTAATAATGACCGTGGATTTTTTTCAAATTTCGCCCGTATCGGGCATTTGCTGCAATTGTGTCCCATGATATTTTATTGATTAATATTTCTACAAATATAATTATTGTTTTCAGAATTGCACTTTTAATCTGTTTACCCTGTTTGTTTTCCTAATTCTTTCTATTTTTGTGACCAGTATTCTTCGGGGCAGGGTGTAACTCCCTACCGGCGGTGACAGTCCGCGACTCCTCTGCAAAACAGGGGACTGACCTGGTGGAAATCCGGGACCGACAGTTAAAGTCTGGATGAGAGAAGAAGACAATAACGATAGTACGACAATTCTACCGGCATAGTCATTATGCAGGAAAAATGTTGTATATAGTATTCCCTCCTGCCCTGTAGCAATATGTTAACGATTTAACAACTACTTAAATTACAGGGTTTGAAAATGAAAACGATCAAAAATTTCGGTGTTGACTACAAAGAACGTGTAGAAAAGGCGATCAGTTGTTTACAGGCAGGAAAAGGTATTCTGCTGGTCGATGACGAGAACAGGGAAAACGAAGGAGATATTATTTATTCCGCAGAAAAGATGACAGTAAAAGACATGGCTTTGATGATCCGTGAATGCAGCGGCATCGTATGCCTGTGCCTCACTTCCGAAAAATGCAGATCACTCGGTTTGCATCAGATGGTAGACGACAACACCAGTAAGAACCAGACAGCATTCACCATCTCGATAGAAGCCAAAGAAGGGGTAACCACCGGAGTCTCGGCAGCCGACAGGATACAAACGATAAAAACGGCAATTGCCCAAGACGCCAAACCGGAGGACTTATCCCATCCGGGACATGTTTTCCCCCTGCAAGCCAAAGATAACGGCGTTTTAGAACGAAGGGGCCATACCGAAGGAAGCGTAGACCTGGTGAAACTCGCCGGCCTGGGAGACACAGCCGTTTTATGCGAACTGACAAATGAAGACGGGACAATGGCACGCATGCCGGAAATCATTGATTTTGCAGAAAAACACGGGATGACAGTCGTCTCGGTCGACGACATATGCCGATTCAGGACAGAGGCTTAGTTTCGCAAAACAGCAAGGACCTTCACAAGCCCTTGCTGTCACCATCAATTATGTTGAATACCTCAATCTTCTGTAAGCACAGAAAATTCAGCAATTCCAACACGTTTAGCATTATCCACTATTCGTGTTGCCTTAAAGATTAATTTTTGACCTTTCACAGGATTAAAATGTATTTCCTGTTCTATCGGATTGTTTTTGATATTCGAAAATTCACCGGAAGCAACTATCTTACCATCTACCAGTAGCTGATAATTGGAGATATGACCACTCGCATCACGCCCTTGATTCGGAGTATAAACAAAACCTTTGATCACATGCGGTTCAGCCAGTTCAATCGCCAACTCATTTTTACCTTCCGGCAGATAATAAGTCGAATAACCGTTCCCGTCAAAGAGCAAAGACGTACGATCATCGACAGGGTTTACAACTTTATAATCAGTAGCCGGAAGATCGAAATATCGCATGCCGACTGGTCCCGTTTTACCCGATTGAGGATCGCAAGTAATGGCTTTTACGGTTCCTTTTGTATCCCATATAAACGGTGTCTCATATTTTGCAGATTGGGCAGTCGGTTCCGTTCCATCCGTCGTATAATAAATATCGGCACCTTCACTTTCTGTTCCGATGCGTACTTCGTTTTTGGCATTACGCATAATATAGGGTTGTTCCAACAACGGAGGGGCCAGGAAAGCCTCCACATTATTGATACACAACGGACCTTTCGATTCTGTAAAACTTATACGGAGGGCATCCGCCGGAGTTGTTTTAAAACGAACGATACGTTTATACCCGATCGTCGAAAGCGTATCGGCAGTTTCAACAGGCATCCATTTTCCGTCTTTCTCTACTTCCAACGTAAAAGCACAAACACGTTGCCCCAACGGGATATATTCCTGTATCAGCACACGGTTCAGAGAAGTTCCGGCAGGTAACGGGAATGTCAACGTCCCGGTTGTCACCCCATCAGAGGTCGCCCAATAAGAATCCCAGTTACCATCCGTTACATTGCCAGCTTTATACGTTCCACCACGGGTTTCACTGGCTTTCGGTTTGATATCTTTCAGTAAATTATCTTTCAAATCTGCCGTGATGGTGTGATACCAGTCGACAGCGCGTGCCGAATCGACCGGATGAATCTGTCCACTCAAAGCGACCGAGAAATTTAACAGGAAATTGGCATTATGACCGACACTACGGTAATAAAGATCCACCAGATTAGGAACGGTACGGACCTGATGGTCTTCGCGATGATGATAAAACCATCCCGGACGAATAGAGACATCGCATTCTCCCGGCAGCCATTTATCACCGTCTTTCATTCCCCACTGGGCCTGGCTGTAATGTTCTTCTTTATCGTATAAATAAGCAGACCAGTTCGTTTCGCCCGCCCAGCCCGACTCATTACCGATCCAGCGGATATCCGGAACGGTTCCACCAAAGATCATGGCATCCGGATGCTTGGATTTAATCATTTCGCGGGCCGTCTCATAGCCGTAATATTCTTTCGGATTAATGGAACGGCTTTCGTCGGCACCGCCGTACCACCCGTTTCCGCCATTCGCCCCGTCGAACCAGAATTCGAACAGCGGACCGTAATTGGAAATCAGTTCGTTGATCTGTTCATGATAAGTTTTCTGATAACCTTCCCGTCCGTACTCGGCATTATGACGATCCCAGGGAGAGAGATAAAGGCCGAATTTCAGTCCGTATTTCTTACAGGCATCCGACAGTTCACGGACCATATCGCCTTTTCCGTCTTTATAAGGAGAATTTGAAATATTATAATCGACCGTTTTTGTAGGCCACAGACAGAAACCGTCATGATGTTTGGCCGTCAGTATCACCCCTTTCAGTCCGGCCGCCTTAATGACACGCACCCACTGTTCGCAATCCAGGTCAGTCGGATTGAATGTTCCGGCAGGCGTATTCCCATATCCCCATTCCAGATCATTGAACGTATTCAGTCCGAAATGTACAAAAGCATAGTTTTCCATTTTCTGCCAGGCAACTTGTTCCGGAGTCGGAACAGGCAAAATAGGAGCTGGTGGTTCCGCGTCTTTACAAGACAAGAATGTACAAGCACAAAGGCCAACAATTAATATATTACTTGTATTCATAGTATTTTCATGATTTAAAAGAGACAAAAAGGGGCTGCATGATACAGCCCCTTTTACTATTATTTATCCCATCCCGGATTTTGAGGAAGCAAATTCGGATTTCGCTGTAGTTCTGCTGTAGGAATCGGACGTAAATATAAACGATCATCCCATGTACGGCTCTTGCCGGCTTCATAAGAATAATCTTCATTCGTATAATTAGGATATACGATTGCATATTTACCATCTTTTTCAGGTTGGCGCTTACCCACATACGTTTTTATGTTATCACAAATCTTTCCGGCTTTCCAGCGCATCAGGTCATCCCAACGACGTCCTTCACCGGCCAGTTCAACACGGCGTTCACGACGGATTTCCTGCAACAGCGGGGAAAGTTCGTATCCCCACTTGGTCCAGTTCGGATCGGTAAAACCAACATTTGTTGTCAAATGAGGCATACCAACACGGTCACGCAGCACATTGATCGTTTTATCAAGATCTACTTGCGAGATTGTACCCAGTTCAGCCTTGGCCTCAGCGTTTATCAACAATGTTTCAGCATAACGGTAAGCGATTCCGTCGTACGTATTGTTATTCGCCTCAAAAGCTTTATCGGTCGGAATAAAATATTTGATAGACTTATAGCCGGTATAGCAATATTGATCGATAAACTTAGATTCCTCCGTTATGAACGTACTGTCATTTGTTGACACGGTTACACGAGTCGGAAAATCCCAAGTCAGAACAGTTTGTTTCAAACGGGGATCCCGATCTGCCGTTTCGTTACGCATATTGTCATCTCCTTTATAATAAGAACTTAAAGAGATAGGCTTTCCATCCTTACACAAATAGCCTTCCATGAAATCCTTGGAAAAACCGGTATTAGCTTCCCATAAAGTACGACTCATACCATGTTTTCTTTTTCCATCCAAATAAGTCACCGGAAGGATTGCTTCCTTAAGATTAGTCTTATCTTCCATGACGAACATTTCATAATAATCTTTTTCCGGTTTTCCCGTATTATAAATTTCATACCGTCCGCTGTTAATAATCGCATCGGTTTCGTCGGCTGCTAACTTCAAAAGACGTTCAGCCTTGTCCTGCCATCCCAGCTCGGTATGATATCTGTAATAAGTAGCTTCATGCAAACAAGTCCTGGCTTTTAAATGACGGGCAACATCTTTACCGATACGTCCGGCAGCCGGTTTTTCGGGTAACCATTGAATGGCAAAATCAAAGTCTTCTATGATTTTATCCATTATCTCATACCGTTTGAGTTTCGCATCATATAATTCCGGAGAATCAGTACCCAGTTCTTTATCGACCCAGGGAAGATCACCAAAAGTTCTCATCAATCCGGCATATTGCAGAGCCCTGAAAAATCGATTTTCACCCACATATTTATTTATATCCGCTTCAGAACCGACCACTGTCTTATAATGTGTCATAAAATAATTAGTCAGACGAATCGGTTCCCATGCACCTTTACTCCAATTACACCAGGAAGATGCTTCAGGTGTAGGTGTGGTATACTGTCCCCAGAAATACTGGCTTATACCGTTAGGTACCTGGTCGTCACTTTCCCCATCAGCAATAGAAGTCACGCCACTAGGTAGCCAACTATAAAAATTGTTCACATAAGCTTCCAGGTCACTCGGTGTATTCCAGAACGTTTTATCATTGATACTCTGCGGAGAACGTTCCAGAAATGAGTCGTTACACGCCGTTAATGAGAGCACGGCTGCCACTCCGATATATACTATTATTTGTTTCATAATCCTTTATTTTTAGAAAGTTAAATTTAAACCGAAAGAGCAAGCGCGTTGCATCGGATACTTATAGGGGTCATCCAATTCCGGATCGAATCCTTCAGGAGTATTTGAAATGGTAAAGAGATTTTCTCCTGTAAAATAAACACGTAATTTTTCAATAGAAAACTTCGATGTAAATTCTTTCGGCAACGTATAACCGATACTCAAAGATTTCAAACGACAATAAGCTGCATTCAACAAATAACGAGTCTGGTTCTGCCCTATAGCCGAACCGCCATTAAAGCGGGGAACGGGGAATAAAGCACCCGTATTGTCTTTTGACCAATAATCCGTATTATAACCGGAAGGGACATTCCATTCGCTGGAATAACCATTACGGAAAGGTAGTCCCGGCATCATTATATCGCGCTTAGCCACCCCTTGGAAAAATACGGAGAAGTCCACACCTTTCCAGTCTGCTCCCAGGTTAATACCATAATGGAAACGTGGAGTCGAGTTACCGATTATCTTTTTATCACCAGGATTATCAACAGTGTTGTCACCCCAATCGATAACTCCGTTACCATCCAGATCAGCAAAACGGATATCCCCCGGTATCAATTGAATACCACCGGATACTTTATCCTGAGTAGGTGCATCGGCTATTTCATCCGGACTCTGAAACAATCCTGCTGTTTCATATCCCCAGATCTCACCCTGTTTTTGACCTACATAAGAGTTGCTCAAACTTCTTTCTATATTGTCAAACTTTGTTACTTCACTCTGATAATCAGACAAGTTGAAACCGATATTATAATGTATACCATTAGGTAACTGATCATTCCAGCTTATTTCGAATTCCCAACCTTTCGTCAGTGACTCTGCTGCATTTTCCAAAGGTTCGTTGGCACCTAAAACACCCGGTAAGATTTTGCCTGCAGAAAGAATATCAGACGTACGTCTCTGATAATAGTCGAACGCACCCTTTAAGCGGCTGTTTACCATATTGAAATCAAGACCAATATTCCATTGGGTAACAGTTTCCCAGGTAATAGACTGACTCACCAGACCGCCCGGTCCAACTGCCTGCGGCTGGTTGCTCCCCATAATCCAACCGATCTGTCCGGTTCCATAATTGGATAAATATGCATACCATCCATTATCCAATGCCTGGTTACCCAAACTACCATAGGAGCCTCTTAACTTCAATTCATCAAAGAAACTATTAGTCATACTTTTAAACCAGGCTTCTTCCGACAATTTCCATCCAACAGAGAAAGAGGGATTAAAAGCGGAACGGTCATGTTTCGGGAATTTGGATGAAAGGTCATAACGCCCGTTAAATTCCATCAAATAGCGATCGGCAAATGTATAGTTCACACGGAAGAAACCACTACGGGTAGCCCAGGAACCTTCGCCATTACTCACATATTTTTCTCCGGTAGCAGCATTCATCGAAGGTATATCATTCGCAATCAGAGCTTCGCGACTGGCACTAAAACTACGTGTATGTTTACTTTCCTGGTTATAACCGAGCATCACTTTAAAATAATGCTGTCCCAGTGTCTTTTCATAATCTCCAAAGAAATTGAATGCATTATACGTATCATTACTTTGCGATTCGGCTACAGAATTCGGATTTGTCCAGGTAAATATCTGAAGGAATTGTCCGTCCGCACCGTATTCATTAAATGATTTCATATGAAATTTATTATGCTCGGCATAATAATTAAACGTATAATCCATATTCACATTCATACCTTCGATCGGCGTTAATTTCAATGCAACCGTATTCCAAAAGTCATTCTTATCCGTTTTACGACTACCATTGGAAAGAACTGCCGGGAAATTGGTAAAATTACCCTGACCGGCCCAGTTCCCATCCGGATGCTTCACCGGCATGATCGGACGCGTATCGCCTCCCATAAAGTTATCACCATGCGTCTTGTCCTGATTCAAACCCGACAAGCTCGTACGGTTATAAGTCGTCTTCATTGATAAGTGCAACCAGTCATTAACATCATAATTAATGTTATTCATGATATTAAACTTCTTGAAATCTTCATTTCCGTATTTCAATAAAGAACCTTGATTCAGATATCCCAAAGAGGTATAATAAGTAGCTTTTTTTGTACCGCCACTGATATTCACACCATAATTTTGTACCGGATAAGTCTTTTTATACATCTCTTCCATCCAGTCTGTATTACCACAATAGGAATAACGGGTACCGTTTTTACTTAAATTCGGATTTGAAGAAACATAAACAGGAGAATTATTAACAGGATCATTATAATATGCCTGAACATGTTCCATAAATTCTTCATCAAACTCTGAATAAAGCGCACGGCCGGAGGTGTTATATTCTGCCGTATTCATCCAGTTCACCCACTCCATGGAATTCATATAAGTAGGACGGGTAGTCGGACCGTTAAAAGAAACGGATGCATCAAAAGAAACCTGCGTTGGCTGATCTTTGCGGCCTCCTTTAGTCGTGATAAGTACAACACCGTAAGCGGCACGTGTTCCGTAAATAGCTGCAGAAGCGGCATCCTTCAATACAGAAACTGATTTTACGTCCTGAGGATTAATCAAGTTTGGATCCATCTCCACACCATCCACCAAGACCAATGGACTACTACCGCTTAAGGCCGTCGTACCACGAATGTTGAAAGAAGAACCTGTACCCGGGCGGCCACTGGTCGTCACATTCAAGTTAGGAATGGCTCCCTGCAAACCTTGTCCCAGGTTGACGATAGGACGATCTTCGAGGACCTTACTATCTATTGCAGACACGGCACCGGTCAAATTGGCTTTTTTCACAGTAGCATAACCAACCACCACCACTTCATCCAAGGCTTTGGAATCTTCTTTCAGTACAATCTTCAAGGCTGTTTGTCCCGTGTAGGTGATTTCCTGCGTAACAAACCCAATGTAGGAGACCTGAATAACATCACCCTTTTTCACATTTTCCAATGTAAAGTTACCATCCATATCGGTAACATTTCCATTTGTAGTTCCTTTCACTAGTACAGTAGCTCCGGTAATAGGACCTAAGGCATCTTCTACCACACCACTAACTTTCCCGCTTTGTTGGGAAACGCTAACACTTTGCTTTTCAGGTGCAATCTCAGCAAAAGCACCAACAGGAACAGCTAAGGCCCCGATAGCAAAATTAGACTTACTAACTTAGTTTTTTTCAGCATAAAGTTATAATTTAAAGAATACATCTTTTATAAAAAGGGCGGCAGTCTTACAGGTAAGTAGAAACATTCACTCTCAGACAATAGAACTGGGCGCACTTTTCATAGTCATTTGCTTGTCATTATTTATATAAGTTCTGAAAGAACTCTGTCACCCCATTCTCGTATTTCCATTCAAAAACTGGTTTTTATTTCAGTGAGTAAAAAATAGTAAGATGTAGTATGAAATTTCTAACTCTTTTATAGTGATTTTTACGCACACATCAGCATTATCTGTTAAAATTGAATTAGAATATGATATTTTTACATAATTATATCACGATTAAATAAATATTTCAATATATTTGCGAAGAAAAAACAGAGTTCTTTCAGAACTTAAATCATCTTACAACTATCACACCAATTCATATAAACAGAGATAATCAAGGTTTCTTCGCATAGGTCAACAGGTTACGCCAGATAAGGTCATTCTTTCCTCTAAAAATTTTCAATATATAAATTTCAAACATAATTAACGGTTACATATTATCTATTTCACTTTAATGCGATACGGTTTTTGAGAAAATATTAATAACAACAACGCTCGCAATAATCAATCCTACCCCCAGATTACCCTATGGTAGTTTCAAAAGATAATATAGATTGACTAGTAGACGTCAGTCATCATTCGGGATGTATTACGACAAGTATATAATAAATGAATCCCCATACCCTCTTTTTCAATTTGATGCATTTAGCATCAATAAACTATCATATTGATCCATTTATAAACATTTTCATATCAGCCACATTACACAAGACAACCAAAGCAGAGGAACCTATTATACAATATTTAACATTTAATCCATCAAAGCTAAATTCAAATCACCGTTTTAAATAAATTGCAAGTTCGTTTAAAACGAGATTTTTTTCATTTTAAATGAATTGGGGATTTATTTAAGAGAAAATTTTTGTTAAATTCGGTCGAAGAGACCTCTTTTCAGAGTCTTTTTACCCTCAAAACACATGTTTTACAGCAGATTATTTTTCCAGACGGAGACAAATATCGTATCAGAGCCAAATAACACATTCATACAGATAATTCATATTCAATATCAATATTCAACAATATCAGCACAATGCAGACTAAAAGACAGTCGCAATAAACAAAAACCGACATAAAGACACACAAACATTGCTCATAAGAGCAATAAAAAAGGACATGCTTGAGTAAGGACACATACAGTCCACTGGCAACAGGGTTAATTTGACATTTTGACAAACAACATTTACCCTATAAATCAATAAACGGAAATTTACGGGCTTTCTCCATTAGCTCATATGAAAGTCGCCCGGCATCTTCTGTCTACGAATTCCATGCTTACTTCCCTCCGATTTTGATCTATGTGAAGAATGATTTTACTTTAATTCGTTACCTTTGCGGCAAATAACAGACTTTTACCATGATAAGCCCATTGACATCGCTCCGTTTTTTATTTGCATTAATGGTTTTCGGAGCACATATTTACACTATCGATCCCTATTTCGACCATTTGTTCTATAAAGAAGGATTTGTGGGTGTAAACTTCTTTTTTATTCTTAGCGGATTCATTATCGCTTATACCTATCGCGACAGGCTTCTTGAACAAAAGTCTACCTTGCGGGAATTTTGGGTGGCTCGTATCGCACGCATCTATCCGCTCCATTTACTGACACTTGGCATATCGGTTTATGTGGGTGGATATATATCGGGTGATCTTATTGACTGGATCAAACATTTTGTTGCCAATCTATTTCTTCTCCAACCGTTTATACCAGCTGCCGATTATTTCTTTTCATTCAACAGCCCGTCATGGAGTTTGGGATGCGAACAATTATTTTATTTCCTGTTTCCTTTTATTATCGGATGCCTGGGCAAAAAGAACCGGATTCTTTACCTTGCCGGGGTTCTGGTTATCGCAATCCCAATAGCTATGTACTTCACAATGGATCAAGATATAAAAGCGATATGGTATGTAAATCCGCTTACCCGTTTACCGGATTTTCTGATCGGAATGCTATTGTTCCACCTGTATGATAAATTCAAACAGAAAGAATGGACTTATAAACAGGCTTCGGTCTACGAAACAGCCGTTGTCCTGCTTTTCCTTCTTTTTTATCTGCCTGCGGGAGAATATATTCCCAAAGTATTTCGTTATTCCTGTTACTACTGGTTGCCTATCAGTCTGTTGCTGTATGTTTTTGCACATCAGAAAGGATATATATCACGTCTTTTATCCAATAAATATCTTGTTATTGGAGGTGAAATCAGTTTCAGTTTTTACCTGATACATCTCTTCATAATAGAAGGATATAACTGGATAATCCGTAGCTACGATCTCCATATCCCGTATCAACTGGGGATACCCGTCATATTAATTATCGTGACCGGACTAAGCCTGCTGTCATATTACTATTTTGAAAAGCCGGCAAACAAATTGGTAAAGAATTTATTAAACAAAAAATAATAATCGACATGCAACAAACTCCAACTTCCAAAATTCCCCGTATCGAGGTGGTAGATGCTTTACGAGGCTTTGCCGTTCTGGCAATTATTCTGGTTCATAACCTGGAACATTTTATCTTTCCGGTATATCCGGATGCGGCCAGCCAACCAGAATGGCTGAACATTCTGAATGAAGGCGTCTTCAGCGTCACCTTCTCGCTGTTTGCCGGGAAAGCATACGCTATTTTTGCTTTATTATTCGGCTTTACATTTTATATCCAATATACCAACCAACAGAAAAAAGGGAAAGACTTCGGTTACCGTTTCCTCTGGCGATTGCTTCTGCTGGTAGGTTTTGCCACATTGAATGCCGCCTTCTTCCCGGCAGGTGATGTGTTACTGTTGTTCTGCGTAGTGGGAATATTCCTTTTTCTGGTACGTAAATGGAGTGATAAAGCGGTCCTTATCACGGCAATCATTCTTTTATTGCAGCCTGTCGAATGGTTCCATTATATCGCCAGCCTGTTCAATCCTGAATATACGCTGCCGAATCTGGGCGTCGGAGAGATGTACGGCGAAGTAGCCGCTTACACCAAAGAAGGTGATTTCTGGAAATTCATTCTCGGCAACGTGACACTCGGACAAAAGGCCAGCCTGTTCTGGGCAATCGGTGCCGGTCGCTTCCTGCAAACAGCCGGCCTGTTCATGCTCGGATTGCTTATCGGCAGAAAACAATTATTTGTTACTTCCGACACGAATACCCGCTTCTGGGTAAAAGCCCTGATCATTTCTGCGATTGTATTCAGTCCGCTCTACCAGTTGAAGGTCATGTTATACGATAACAGTGATGCGGATATGATCAAAAATACGGTAGGTGTAATTCTGGATATGTGGCAAAAGTTTGCCTTCACAGTTGTACTGGTTGCCTCTTTCGTTTTATTATATCAGAAAGATTCATTCAAGAAACTGACTACCTCATTACGTTTCTACGGAAAGATGAGTTTGACAAACTATATCTCCCAATCCATAATGGGAGCAATCATCTATTTCCCGTTCGGTTTATACCTAGCTCCTTATTGCGGATATACCGTCAGTCTGCTGATCGGTTTCATCCTGTTCCTGTTGCAGGTAAGTTTCTGTAAATGGTGGCTGAAAGGACATAAACAAGGCCCGCTGGAAAGCCTATGGCACAAACTGACCTGGATCAATTCAAAATAAATACGAATTAGAAACGGACAGAATAACATTCATGACTAACTATATATTCGCGTTTATCCGGTTCAGAATTTGTTAGGTTTGAACTATCTTGTCCCCGTGCTTGACACGGGGACGCAGAAGAACCAGCAGTATCAAAAGATACATATAGGATACGGTCTGTGCCTTTGCGATCCCGTGTCAAGCACGGGAACGGGATAGTTCAATTATTTCTAAATTGGCACATTAGCATATTGCCACATTGGCTCATTATTTTTATAACTTCTCTATCACCTCAATCGGCAACCCTGTACATTTTGCAATATCGGTAATTTCCATACCCATACATTTCATATTAACAGCTGTCTGGCGTAAGGCTTCCACTTTCCCTTTGGCTTCTCCTTCTGCAAGCCCCTCAATCCGGCCTTCCCATTTGGCAGTGTCGAGCACATCGTTCTGGATCATAATCACATTCAAATGCTCATCGTATGCATGACGCTCCTGAGAAGACATCGAGTAGTATTTCAGCTTTTCCCGGGCCTCACGAAGCCCCGGTGTTGTTGTGTCTGGACGAATCGTACCGTCTTTCAGATATTTGATCCATTCGTCAAGGGGTGTCGAGGCTACTTTATCGAACTCGTTTACACGGATCAGAATGTACTCGGGAAAAATTTCAGCGGGTAAACGAGTGATGACTGCATCACGATCGCGCATGTTGATTCGCAAGCGGTCACCGGTATGCACACCCGTGAAATGATTCTGTCCATGGTAAAAATAGTCCGTACCCACACCAAGGTCAAAATAGAGGATACTGATGGAATAGACTTTCTTCACTTCCTGATATCCCTCGCCCAGCGAGATATGTTCGGTAATGGCTTTGGCTACACCGTAAAGAATGCGTTCGAGATAATGAACTTCGCGAGTGTTCTGGATTTCGACGATGATGATCTCACCTTTACTATTCAACGCCTTGATATCGACACGATTAAACTTGTCATCGACACTTTCCTGGTTACTTTCGCTTTCGAGAATTTCGAGAATACGGACCTCTTCCCGCAACATGACAGTCAGGAAACCGTTAAGCACATCGAAGTTGGCCTTCTGACGCAACAAACGTTTGATGGCCCAATCAAAGCGGATATACCGATCCTGCAATTCTTTTCTTTCATTCTCTGCCATGGCTTTTGAATCTGAATTTTTCATAATTAAGTGTTTTATGTATTACGTAGTTCACAAAGATATACATAATTCATGGATGAATAAAAATTGTTAGTACAATTATTTATTATCAATAAATGAACTAATCTGCCAACATAAACAAGACATACCCGTTTTAATTCCATTTTGTATAAATGTTTTCGCACACACATAGTAGGAAATTAAATATAAACTACTACTTTTGCACTGGAATATAAAAGTTTATGCCATGGATAAAAAAGTAATCACCTTTGGAGAGATAATGCTCAGACTGGCCACACCAGATTATCTCCGTTTCAATCAGACAAATCAATTGAATGCTACCTTCGGAGGTGGCGAAGCTAACGTTGCCGTATCGCTGGCAAATTATGGGATCGACACAGAGTTCGTAACCCGTTTGCCGAAAAATGATATTGCTCGTGCCTGTGTTATGGATTTACGTAAATATGGTGTCGGAACCTCCCACATCGTTTACGGAGGCGACCGCCTGGGTATCTACTTCCTGGAAACAGGAGCCGTAGCCCGTGCCAGCAAAGTTGTTTACGACCGTGCCCATTCTTCTATTGCTGAAATAGAAGCAGGAATGATCAACTGGGAAGAAGTGCTGAAAGATGCCTCCTGGTTCCACTGGACCGGTATCACTCCGGCTATCTCACAAGGTGCTGCCGACGCTTGTCTGGAAGCTATCCAGGCTGCCAATAAACTGGGTGTACCTGTATCCTGCGACCTGAATTATCGTAAAAACCTCTGGAAATACGGCAAAAAGGCTTCTGAAGTAATGCCTGAACTGGTTGCCGGTTGCGATGTGATTCTGGGAAATGAAGAAGATGCAGAGAAAGTATTCGGTATCAAACCGGAGGGCTTCGACGTTGCACAGACTGAAGGCCAGGTAAATGCAGCTGAATTCGAATCGGTTTGCACACAATTGATGGAAAAATTCCCACGTGCAAAGAAAGTGATCATCACTTTGCGTGGTTCTATCAATGCCAATCATAATACATGGGGCGGCGTTCTGTATGCTGACGGTAAATTATATCAGTCACGCCGTTACGATATTACTCATATCGTCGACCGCGTTGGTGGCGGCGACTCTTTCATGGGGGGCCTGATCTACGGTTTGCTGACTTATACTACAGACGACCAGAAAGCACTCGACTTCGCTGTCGCTGCTTCCTGCCTGAAGCACACCATCTACGGTGACTTCAACCAGGTAACTGTCGACGAAGTGGAAAAACTGATGGAAGGCGACGGATCGGGAAGAGTGTCGAGGTAATTGAAAATTGAGAATTGAAAATTAAAGAGAAAGATGGCTAGATTTAGTAAAATGCAGGTATTGGATGCGATGATCAGCACCGGAATGGTACCTGTTTATTATAATAAAGATATAGAAACGGCTAAACAAGTATTAAAGGCTTGTTATGATGGCGGAGTACGTGCATTTGAATTTACCAATCGCGGAGACTTCGCTCATGAAGTATTTGCCGAACTAGTAAAATATGCTGCGGTAGAATGTCCTGAAATGGTTTTAGGTATCGGTTCTATCGTCGATCCGGCTACGGCTGCCCTGTTCCTGCAACTGGGTGCCAACTTCGTTGTCGGCCCGTTGTTCAATCCGGAAATTGCGAAGGTATGTAACCGCCGCCTGGTTCCTTATACACCGGGATGCGGATCTGTTTCGGAAATAGGATTTGCACAGGAAGTGGGATGTGATTTGTGTAAAGTATTCCCGGCCGGGAATGTGGGTGGTCCTTCTTTTGTCAAGAATATCAAAGCACCGATGCCATGGTCTATGATTATGGCTACAGGAGCGGTCGAACCGACAGAAGAGAACTTATCGGCCTGGTTCAAGGCTGGCGTTACTTGTGTAGGAATGGGTTCCAACCTGTTCCCTAAAGAATCCATTGCAGCCAAAGACTGGAATGCCATCACTGCTCTTTGCAGCAACGCATTAAGTATCATCAAAAAATACCGTTGATATATGAAACCTTTTCTTGATTCAGATTTCCTGCTACAGACGGAGACAGCCAAAAAACTGTATCACGAACATGCAGCGAAGATGCCGATCATTGACTATCATTGTCACCTGATCCCGCAGCAGATAGCCGACAACTACCAGTTTGCCGACCTGACAGAGATTTGGTTGGGCGGAGACCATTACAAATGGCGTGCCATGCGTGCAAACGGTGTTCCCGAAGAATATATTACCGGTGACAAACCGGCATTCGAGAAATTCCAGAAATGGGCGGATACCTTGCAACATGCTATGCGCAACCCGCTTTACCACTGGACTCACCTGGAACTGAGCCGCATATTCGGTGTCGATAAGGTGTTGAATCCTTCAACTGCACGTGAAATATACGACGAATGTACAGCCAAACTGCAAACCCCGGAATTTCGTGCGCAGGCCATCATGGAACGCATGAATGTGGAAGTTGTTTGTACGACTGACGATCCGGTCGATTCACTGGAATACCATAAAGCGATCCGTAACACTTCGTTGAAGACGAAAGTTCTTCCTACCTGGCGTCCGGACAAGGCGATGGCTATCGAAAATGTAGTTGCTTACAATGAATACCTGACGAAGCTGGAAGCAGCTTCCGGCATGTCGATCCTTTCTTTTAAAGACTTGTTAGCGGCTTTACAGAAACGTCATGACTTCTTTGAATCTGTCGGTTGCCGCGTATCGGATCATGGTTTGAGTACATTCTACGCAACTCCTTATACCAATGCCGAGATAGAGGCTATCTTCATGAAAGCCCGAATGAATAAGGCATTGACCGGCGAAGAGATCGACAAGTTCCGCTCTGCCATGTTGTATGAACTGGCTGTTATGGATGCCCGCAGCAACTGGGCACAACAATTCCATATCGGTCCGACACGTAACAACAATGCCCGCATGTTCAAAAAGCTGGGTCCGGATACCGGATACGACGCTATCGGCGACCTGGAAGTGGCAGAACCGATGGTTCGTTTCCTCAGCCGCCTGGAAGAAGAAGGAGCATTAGCTAAAACAATATTCTACAACCTGAACCCGAAAGACAGTGCCGTAATGATGACTACGGCTTACAGCTTCAACGACGGTTCGCTACCGGGCAAGATGCAGTATGGCGCCGGCTGGTGGTTCCTGGATCAGATCCATGGCATGGAAGACCAGATGAACACGCTGTCCGATCTGGGCCTGCTGAGCCGTTTTGTCGGAATGCTGACCGATTCACGCAGTTTCCTGTCTTATCCGCGTCACGAATACTTCCGCCGTATCCTTTGCAATATGCTGGGTAAAGAAGTGGAAAACGGCGAATTGCCTGTTTCTGAAATTCCTTTCATCGGTAAGATGGTAGAGGATATCAGTTATAAGAATGCGAAAGAATATTTTGGATTTTAAGATCAATAATTTAAGAAATGACGGAAGCGAAGGTTCGTAGAAATGAATCTTCGCTTTTTTATGACATACATGATATATACCGTATATATTGTATATATCATATATATTCCATATCTTTACCAAAAATTCAAAGTGATGGATGCAGTAATACCAACAAATAAAAGAAAAGTAATCGATCTGAAAGACGATACCTTTAGATCATTATCCGTAATGGCAGCACAACAGGGTACTAATCTTAAAAGACTTATTGAAAGCCTTCTAGATCGTACTGCAGAAGAATATAATGATACGGCTATGTACCGAATGCTATCGGAACAAAGACCAGAGGGGAAAATCAAACTTAACCCACAGGAAAAGAAAGATTTTGAAAACTGGTTAGGATTGGATATCAAATGAATGTAGACTTCTCGAAAGACTTTGAAAAAAGTGTCCGGAAATTATCCGGAAAAATACTTTTGTCTGTAAAAGAAGTGATCCAGGAAGTCATCGATGCTAAAGATCTGGATGATATAACGCACTGCATAAGACTTACCGGCTATGATTATGTATATCGGATCAGGATCGGGGATTACCGAGCTTTCTTTGTGTTTCACGTTCAAATTATTGGCGATACGGTAATGTTTGAATATCTGGTATCCAGGGGAGAAGCATACAATAAGAAAATACAACAAAAGCTAAGAAGGAAAGATAAATAAAACAACCACTTATACGGGAAAGGATGTACCAACCGTCACTGATTGATACATCCTTAAATAAAATAATTAGTACTATGAAAAACGATCACTTGCCATAAATATACACTTCTGCAATGTTAGTAAAAGGTTCACGGTTACTATCCGGCAAGAGAATCTTCATGTAACGGCCCCGGTTTGTATCTATTGATGCGGGAACAGGCAATTCCAAACTATCACCATCACCGAACACTCCGGTTACCAACTGAATCCAATCTGTAGCGTTGGCATCCGGACTATTTCCTATATAAATTTCAACACTTTTCGTATCGGTGGTACCAGGACGGCGATAAACTTCTATTTTCGACATTTCTTTCGATGATTCCATATCTATCACAGCCCAATGCGGCAGAGGTGTATTTCCATCCGTATAATTGGAATGCCACCAGGTATCCAGTTTGTCATCAATGATCGCATCTTTCCCACCGCCGTCACTAGCAGTTTCGTCGGAAACGGTTACCGTCCATCCGCTACGATCGAACTTGTATTCGGCAGGGAAAGCCTCATCATACTTACTCCATGCCGTATAAAAAGTATCGATTGACTCTTCTTCCGGAATAAATAAAGAACGGAACTCAAACTCTTCACCCGCCTTGGCATCCGGACAGAATGTCGTATATTCTGCCGACGACATCCGGATAATACTTTCCGTACCATCATTTTTTACGTATCTGACTTCATTGGCTAATAAGCCTTCTGCAGCCGAATACCATTCCACCGAACCGCCTTTGTCCGTAAGTGAAATATCCTTTATACGACGGTCCATTAGGGAAACCTGATAATTCTCACCATAGGAAGTTCCAAAATCTGTTACAGACAAAGAACGATGGTCGAAATTATCCACCAGTTGTACAGTGAATGTATATGACTTCTCTTCCATGTTATCCAATACGACCTCGATGCTGTCATAGCTTGAATTAAAGGATACCGGAATAAGCAATGAATCCAATCCGTCGTTCCAATACAGATTTACCGATTTCACATTTGGAGAATTATATGTCCTGCAAAAAAACAGAATACGCTCTTTTCCCGCAATGAACGCAATTGAATCCGGTTTAGGAGCATAAATGATCTCTCCGCCTTCAATATACTCTTTATGCACATCCATAAAATCTTCACAGGAAGTAATCAGGAGAGTGCATGCTATAAATACTAATAAACTATATATTCTTTTCATGGTTTATATATTCTTTTTTAATTTATACTATTCAACCACTTCCCCATACAGATCCACCTCTGCCGGATGAGTAAAGGCAGAACCACCCCAGGTACTCAATATCTTAAGACGGATATAGCGTATCGGTTCCTGTGACAATTCAAAAGCAAATTCATGTCCTTCTTCAGCAGCCGTAATATCTTCATCCGTCACTGTTCCGCTCGGAGATCCGGAAGGTTTGACAACCAGACAATCCATCACTTTTTCCCATTCACTCCAGTCACCGCTCTGCGAAGGTGTTCCCGTCCCTTTGAACACATACACCTCGAAATCCAACGGATTTCCCCAGTTATAATACGAATCGGAATATTTACGCTGGAACATCACAACACGGCTGGGTTTCGCAACACATCCCAGATCGATGGTAAATGCGGCAGGCATGGAATTGGATGCCGAATGGCCGAAAGTATCATGGTCGTCGTCGATCAGATAGCTGTCCATCCCCTCCCAATTGGTAAAGCTGGCATCAGAACCCAATTTCATAACGACCATTTTCTTTTTATTCAGTTTTTCTTCGAAAAGCGGTGTTATCTGACCTTCCGAAGGGAAAATAGTATCGGAAGCGTTGTCAAAGTTATCCCGCATGATCATCCCGAAATAACGAGGCTCGGCTTTATAGCCGCGCAAACTATAACGGTTCGAATCAGCTTCCGAAGTCATAATACGCATAGTCTGCATTTGCCCCAGCGAATCCTGTGCAAGAAACTCCATCGTCAAGGGAGCTTTGTCTTCATTCCGCCAGTTATATTGGGCACCGCCAAAATCCTGTACGATCGATATTGTCTTGATGGCTTTACTCAAAGAAGACTCCAATGGAGTAAAAGTCACTTCCACAGGATCCGACAATTCCTGAGCACGATTGATCACATAAATATTCGCTTTATTCGGGATGGTATCGTTATATCCTTCTATTTTGATCTTATTCTCATAAAAAGAAGCGACTCTTTCCGTCTCTTTTCCATTCGTAAGCGTATAAACGGCTTTTACAGCCAGGATATCTTCCGAATTGGGAATGCGGTAGGAAACGACGGCACCACCGGCTATCGGTTCCACATTTACATCGGTCACCACTCCGGGTTTTCCCAGACTTCCGGTTATAGGTTCCAGTGTCTTTTCCGAACAAGAGCAAAGCAATAGAACCGAAGTCAGTATACTGAAATAATATTTCGTTTTCATAATTCTGTATTACATTATTAATTACCACCCCGGATTCTGTACCAATTGCGGATTATTCACAATATCAGACTCTGGTATCGGGGCAAAATAGTTTTTATAAGTAAATGACTGCGTATAGACCGTAGTCAAAGTATAATAATCCACGACCTCTTTGGCATTGACATTCCAACCCTGTATCAGACGGTTCTGCTCTTTCTGGGCTGTTTTCCAGCGGCGGCTGTCCCAATAATAAACACCTTCACAAGCCAGTTCGATTTTACGCTCACGCTGAATGATCTCACGCATGCCGACTTTCGTAGACGGTTTATTAGCCTGATTCGAATATTTCTGCCAGCTTTCCACCACTCCTTTCAAACCGGCACGTTCACGTACCATGTCCACATACTTATAAACTTCCGCATCGGGAGCATCTTTCGATTCATTCAAAGCTTCGGCGCATAGTAAGAGAAGGTCGGCAAAACGCATATCCGGAAAAGCATAGTTTTCCCAGCTGATATCATTGGCATTACGGAAACTGGAATTGATCGAAACCAACTTTTTGGGCCAATAACCTGTCGCATTATAATTACCCGGATTGGCTACCGAAGAAAATTCACCGAACCGATTTTTGGGATATAGACACTCCGCATCGTCATCCGGTACGTTCTTATATGAGTTCCCATACCATTTACCACGGTCAAAACCTAATGTCGAATAAAAACGAGGCTCACGGTCAAAATTCATAGCGGCAGTCTGCTCACCTTTCTGAATATAATATTTATGATCCTCGTCTCCGGTCCGCACATTGAAACGATTCGAATAATCATATTCTTTGTCTTCCTCAATAGGAACACCATTTTTAGAATAAAACTGTTCGACCGTCGCCATCGACACACTCATACGTGTTCCATAGTTTAAAGAGGTTGCCTGCTCCAGATAACAGATGCATTCTCCCTGCAAACCACTATTTACCGGATAAGAAGAATTTCCCCATACCAACTCACAATTCCAGCGGTCACTTACAGAACCACGCAATGTCTGTACCAATTGAGTTTCATCCGAAAGAGTTTTAGTAGCAATATAATCGGAAATCTGGTACAGACGGATACCAGCACTCTCACAAATATCGACAGCCTCTTTACAAGCCTCCGCAGCCTTTTGCCAACGTGTTTCATCATACGTCTGATTAAAGAACGGTTCCCCGTTATAATTACGGAAACTGTTATAATCCGTATTCCCGTTAAACAACGGACTGGCCCAATAGACCAAAACTTTTGCTTTCAACATATAAGCTGCCGGACGGGCAAAACGGCCTAATTCACTAGTCTGGTTTTCAATCACCAAAGGAAGCGGATCGCCTTCTATTACTTCATCCAATAATTCCAGGATATAGGCAAAGCAATCATCAACTTTTTCACGATATACCCTGACACCTTGTGTTGATTCGTTCACCGGTATATTTTCACGCAAAGGACAGATAGGGCCGTAATAGGTCAGCAAGTAAAAGTGCATATAGGCTTTAATCAGTTTAACTTCTGCAATCATACGCTTAATTTCGTACTGGTTCAGATCTTTTACACCAACAATTCCTTCCATAAAAGTATTACACTCACGAATACCTGCATACAAAGAACGGATCATGCTACCTGTACCACCCCAATAATTGATCAAAGCACTGGTAGGACTATCGGTTCCCAGCCCGAATTTCATACCACCGGAAGTACTCCCTTCTTTATTAAAGATCATCTCTAACGATCCGAATATTCCCGGATTCTCGTTCCATCCGGCCGACTTTGGCATTCCCCAATAACAGGTAGCCAGATATTGTTCAGCTGTATACCGATCTGAAAAGGCATTATCCAATGTCGGAACATTGTCCGGAACAACATCCAGATAGTTACAGGAGGCTATTGAAAAAGCCGTACATATATATATTAAATATTGATATATCGATTTCATATTTTCCGTTTTATTAAATTAGAATCCTAAATTAAGTCCCACATTGATCACACGTTGAACAGGATAACCTAATCCGTTACCTGCCATTTCAGGATCCCATAGTTTAAATTTGCTCCAACAAAGCAAATTAGTTCCACTCACATAAAAACGTAAGTTCTGAACCTTGAACTTCTTCACCAAATTTTTGGGTACAGTATAACCTATTTCCACAGATTTCAATCGAAGAAAAGTAGCATCCTGCATAAACCAGGTACTTGTCTGATTGTTATTTTCAACTGACTGATTTGCCAAACGAGGCCAGAAAGCATAAGGATTCCTGTTATTTTCCGACCAATAGCTATTAGCTATCACATCCAGCACTGCATTTTGTCCCAGCAAACCATCTTCACCATTCTCTCCGGCATCTCCATCTAAAAACGGAGTGATCTTTTTAAGATCCAGCCAGAAAGACTGGCGTCCCGACCCCTGGAAAAAGAAAGAGGCATCGAGTCCTTTGTAACCTACCGACAGACCGAAACCATAATTAATCTCCGGGGTTGTCGGATAACCGATAGGAACTTTATCCAATTCCGAAATTTTACCGTCACCGTTTACATCACGATATTTAATATCACCCGCCATATATTCACCGAATTGGGTAGGAGAATTTTTTACTTCTTCTTCATCAACAAACAAACGTTCTGCTATATATCCCCATGTCTGTCCCAACGATTTGCCAACTTTCGACAACCAAGGAGTTTCACTGTAATCCGGTTCTTCCCATTCCACAGCCTCGCTCGTTGCATACGTAAACGTTCCGCGTCCTGTGATCCATAAATCTTTATTGAAACTCTTCTCATAATTCAGTTCCATATCCACACCTTTACCTTTCGCCTTTCCTAAATTAGCCTTTACATCAGGAATGATCCCCATTGTATTCGGGATTATACGGTTCAGCAAAATATTTTCCCGCCGTTCCGTGAAATATTCAACATTGGCTGAAAGCCCAAATACCGTACGCATTTCTGCTCCCACATTCAATTTATAGGATTTTTCCCATCCAATCTCATCATTGGCATAACGGTCTACAATAATCCCCCCGGATTGTAATTCAATTGAGTACCCCAATTCACATTCCGGTCACTGCTATTCAATGTTACTTGCGACAGATAATAGAACCGGTCATTACCATCTCCAATCTGATCCTGGCCTGTCAAACCGTAAGAGGCCTTAAACTTAAACTGGTCAAACACTGTCGTCAGAGGTTCGAAAAAGCTTTCTTTTGAGAGCATCCAGCCACCGGCTACAGAAGGAAAGAATCCCCAGCGATTATTTTTGGAAAAACGTTCCGAACCATTATATCCAAAAACGAACTCACCGAAATAACGCCCGTCATAATTATAGGCTGCACGTCCGGCTAACCCCATATTACGCCCGGGTAAAGACAATTGAAGATTATCGGCTATACCCGTCTTTTTACTTTGCATTGTATAAACTAACAAAGCATTTACCCCATGTTTGTCAAAATTACGGGTGTATTCTGCTGCTCCTTCCAGATAAAAATTCGTATTTACATATCTATTTCCCGGATTATAATTAATCCATTCCGTACCGGTAGCCGGATTCAAACGATTCAGTTTATAAGTATTATTCTGAAGATTATAAGATGATATATTATAAAAGAAAGGAGAATAAGCACGGTCTACCGAATATTCAGAATAACGGTCTATATTGATCTTTGCACGGATAGCAAGTCCTTCGGTCAACATATCCAACTTCTGCTTACCTTCGAATTGAACCAGCATCGTATTCTTACTATAATCATTATACCCCTTCAATGCCTGTGCATACGGGTTTACATAATTACCGGCACCATAGTTACCGAATAAGATATGCTTGGAATATGCGTACTGTTCATCCGGTTCATAATAAGGTTTGAATAATACGGGATTGGCCATCATCACTTCCTTGTACATAAAAGAACCGCCGCCGATAGGTCCTGTATATTCATCAAACGTTCCGCTCATACGCAATACCAACTCCGTTGTTTTTGTCAGGTTGATATTGATATTCGAACGGATCGAATATTTCATCAGGCTGATATTAGAATTAAAATTATTTCTTTTATCGACTTTCATGTTACCATTGTCTTTCGAGACATTGGCAGCCACATAATAACGGGCAACCGTTCCACCACCGCTAAGGCTCAGATTGGCACGCTGGTTGGAGATCACATCGTTGAACATGGTATCATACCAGTCCGTTGTCGGGAAAATATTCGGATATAATCCACGTTCGGTCATCGTTATTTTTTCTTCCGAATACAAAGCCAATCCCAGTGGGTCACGGGTTTTAATCGCTTCATTCTGCATCCGCATATAAGTAACAGGATCGGTCTGACTGATTTTTTTGGTCGGAGATGAGAAAGAGTTTTCCACACGGGCGTTAATGGTTACTTTTCCTTCTCTACCTTCTTTCGTTGTAACAGAGATTACGCCATTCGCTCCGCGTGCACCGTATAATGCCGTAGCCGTAGCATCTTTCATGATCGAAAAACTGGCAATATCATCTGTATTCAAACGTGCCAGGTCATCCGTACTCAATTCAATACCGTCGATCAGGATAAGCGGATCTTTCTTTGCCTCAGCACCAAAAGTCGTAATACCACGGATAAAGAAACTGGCGTTATCCTGTCCCGGCTCACCACTTGTTTGATAAGAGATCAATCCGGCAACACGACCGGCAAAAGCCGTTGTCAGGTTACTGCTCGGAATTTTTAACTCCGTCGGTTTCACAGTCGTAATGGCGGATACCACACTTTCTTTTTTCTGTTTGGCGAAAGCGACTACGGTTACTTCTTCCAACTCATCCGTTTTTGCTTCCATTACAATATTCAGGAATTTCTGTCCGGTATACTTTATTTCCTTAGTTTCCATACCGATATACGAAACAACCAGGGTACTGTTAAGAGGACAATCATCAAACTCAAAGTTACCATCCATATCGGCAATAACCCCTTTCGTACTACCTTTTATCTGCACCGTAGCACCAGGTAAAGGATCTCCTCCCGTATCCGAGATTTTACCTTTGAATTTCGACGATTGTTGAACTTTGGCTACCACGGGAAATACTTCAGCCCGAAGGTTTCGACAGGGTAGTCCCACAACTGTTAATAAAAATGCCAAAAATATCCATCCATATGAATATTTTCCAGGCTTCGTGCTTTGAATCTTCTGAGGCTGACAGCATTGACCGCTACACCTCTTTCGCAATCTAATCATTACACTTGCTAATTTAAGGTTAATAAACAAAAAACAGGTCTAAGAATTATTTAATATGAACAGTCATTTTATCATCATAGTTCTTGGAGAACTATGGCTACAATATAACCTGCTAAATATTAAGCACATAAGCATATTGATTGAAATATAAGACAGACAGAGAGATGATAGATGAAATCTGAGAAGGCTCTAATTGGTTAAATATAGTTATATTATCGCATATAGTTTTGTTTTAATTTCTATTTTTATATAATTTTGTTTTCACAATGTGATATAGTCTTTAAATGAAATAGTTCTCCAAGAACTAATATCCGGAAAAATATTCTTTACCTTACCAATATCCTCTCCAATAGTAACTAGATAAGAACAAAAGAAGATCATTTCTATCCGATATTTACAATAAATCTATTCAGCATTCACCGAGAGACCATCTACTGTCTACCAAAAGTACGAAATCATCCGACAAATATGCTCTAACGGGTATGTAAAACAATTTCTGAATCTTTCCGTACGAAATCGAACACGCCATAACGAACATAAAAAATAGATTTGCAGCAGATAAAAACGTAAATTAATAAACAACAAACATTATGAACAGAATACAATTTCAACAAAGATTACTCGGATTACAAGATCACATGATGAATTTCGCTATCAAGCTAACAGCAAACAGGGATGACGCTCTGGATCTGTTGCAAGATACTACGCTGAAAGTGTTGGACAATCAGGAAAAATTCGTAGACAATGTCAATTTTACAGGTTGGGTTATGACCGTAATGCGCAATCTTTTCATTAATAACTATCATAAGATTGTGCGTGAACAGACTGTAGTAGATCAAAATACTGATTTGTACAACTTAAACATAACCAATGACTCCATCTCTGGTTCTCCAGACAAAGTCTATCAAATTCAGGAGATCACAAAAGCTGTTGCAGAATTGAACGATGAAGTAAAAATCCCATTTTCCTTATTTTTAAATGGCTATAAATATCATGAAATTGCAGAACAACTAAATCTCCCTTTGGGGACAGTAAAAAGCCGTATTTTTTTCGCACGCAAAGAATTACAGCAAAAGCTGAAAGACTACCAATATGCATAAGAAAAACTGTTTTGTCATGGCAGACTCGAGCCATGACAAAACAGGGGTATCTGTGCAGATCACCTCTTACGTGCCGCCTCTTTCGCTTTTTGCGCTTCGCGGCGGGCCTTTTCTTTTGCTTTCAGCGTTTCTTTATACTGTTTTTCCTTCTGCTTACGCTCTTTTTCCTTTTGTTTGAGCCTTTCCTTGTATTCGCGCTCTTTTTGTTTGCGAAGTTCTTCACGGGCTTTCTGCTTCGCTTTACGGTCGGCTTCGGCCTGTTTCAACTTGTTCTTACGATCCTGTTCAAGTTGCTTTTCACGGTCGGCTTTCGCTTTCAGAAGGGCTTTCTCTTCTTCTTCCTGTTTCTTCAACAGGTCAGCACGTTCCTTGGCTTTCTGCTCCTGCAATTCTTTCTCGGCTTTCTGTTGTGCTTCAAATGCCTTGCGGTCAGCTTCCTTACGGGCTTCTTCGGCTGCGGCTTCACGTTTGCGGATTGCTTCTATTTCTTTTAATGTAAGCTCTTTCCGTTCTTCCGGTGCCTGCACGGCAGGGACAGTATCCTGAGGAGAAACAACCGCAACAGTATCGGAAACAGCCGGCTGTACGGAAACCGTATCAACAGGAGCTTCAATTGCCGGAACATTGGCAACAGTATCCGGGACAGATATCTCCGGAATGACAGTATCTTTCGGAGCAACCTGTTCTACTGGTTTTTCAGCTTCTTCTTTCTTTTCTTCCTCGGCTTCTTTTCTACGTACCGACTTGATTTCTTTTGCCGGGGATTCATCTTCCGGTTGAACTGCTTCGCCCGGAAGTTCTGTTTCAGCTTCAGCTTCTTTCACTTTTTCTTCTTCTACCAGCATACGATTCTTCCAACGTGTTGCCAACTCTGGAGCTTTATCGCCGAAGTTTTCTTCAAAGAAGTTAATATATTCTTCTAGTGTCTTACCTCGCATCAATGTCTCGTAATTGTCCTCGGAGATCGGAAGGATAGCAACATTTTTATCCAGAGCCTGGGCGTAACCGTCTTTACCATAAATCATTTTATAGTATTGCAGGATTTCCTCTATACCTGTAAAGCCGCTGATGTTCAGCATTGACATCGGGCCTGCTTCTTCAAAAGCCAAATCAAACTCCTTCACCATAAAGTTGGCAAAGTTGTAAGCTGCCACGGCAAACAGCAACTGGTTTTTATCCACACTTCCGGTCGGATACATCAGGATCATACGGTAAGGAGTATTCGGCTCGGCAGTAAATGTACGAGCAGAGTCGGCTGCCGACAAAGAACCGTCTTCACCCAGACCAAAACGCAGGTTCCAGGTCATACCGGTCACACTGCCTTGCATCAGGGTACGGCCGCGAAGGATACCTTTCAGCATCTCACCTGCCAGTTCCGTCACATCGGCTGTCGGATATTTCTCTACTAACGCTTTCAGGGCCGTTTTGAAACCTTCGGCATCACCGGCTTGTACATAAGTCAACGCATCCAGGAACATAAATTTCGGCATCAGGGTTGCCAACGGATATTTAACACTGACATCGCGGAAATTCCGACGCACGGTAACGGTATCGCTTGCCAGATAACTATTATAGGTCTGTTGATAGATCGAATTCTGTACGGAATCCATCATACGTATATTATATTCATAATTCGGGTCAGAGATGGCAATCGTATAATCCTCATTCGGGAAGGCTTTGATCATCTTCGTCTTGTACTCGGCAGCCAAAGAGGTATTACCCGTATGGAGCGCCATCAGATAGACCTGGTAATAACTCTCCAAGCGGTGCGAATTATCCGGAAAACGACGTTCCAGTTCTTCAAAAGCCTCGATCGACAAAGGCAAATCCTCCAGTTTATCTTTATAGATCATCGCCATATTATACAATCCGTCCTCAATAATTATATTCGAGGCATCCACATCTTCCTGCGTGAAAGGTAACTGCTGCAAATAATATTCGCGTGATTTCGGGTCATCGGCAGCAACCTCCGGCAAACCGGCCTCCAGCGAGTCGGTCGGCAAAGGCTGACCGTCCGGTCCGATGGCTCCGGCTGCTGTCTCCGCCAGTTCACCCTCTTCCAGAGCATCTTCGTTGAAGGTCGACATTTCTTTTTTACGGCGACGCCAGTTATCTTCGAGTGTACGACGTCCCCACTTGCGCTGGAACTGCGCCTTACCCTGCGATACGGTCGAAGGATTATAGAAGTAAAAAGAAGTCCCGCCCGATGCAGTCGGGAGAACGATACCGCCGGTTTCTGTCCCGGGACGGTTTATACCCGTTCCTTTGGCAGCCTGGTCAGCCAGATAAGCCTCTTTCTCAGCCAAAGCCTTGGCTTCTTCTTCCTCTTTCTTTACCTGTTCTATGATCTTGTCGATGACAGCCAAACGTTCCGTTTCCGGCATTTTTGCCAGGGTCTGTAAGCTATCCTGCAAATGGACAGCTTCCACATGTACGACCAGCTCGTCCAGGACTGCCGAAAGTTTCGACACACGTTTAAAGTCTTTGTATTCTTTTTGGATGCCGGACAATGCGCCACTGAAACAAGGCTGAGCCTTTACATAATCACGCATGGTGAAATAGATATCGCCCAGTTTGATCTGGCAGATAGCTTTCTCCAGTCCGTTCTGTGTGCTCTTTTCGATACCCAATTCATAATTCTTTATGGCATTTGCCGTATCTTCCCGGTTCAGGTAAACATTTCCGAGGGCATAATAAACCTGATCCAGATAATCCTTATTCTTATCGCTCTTCGCCATGCGTTGAAGCATCTTGACTACCTTCTGATAGTTAGCGCCTGAGAACACTTCCGTCTGACGAATACGGGCTGCAAATTCAAGTTCATAGGGAGGACTGGCTTTGGCTACTTCGTTGAACATTTTATAGGCAAGGCCGTCCTGTTCCTGCGCAGCATAGATTTGCCCCAGCAGGTATTTCATACGGGTACACTGAAGTTTGCTTTTTTCCGATTTGATTGCCGTCTTAAAATAAGGGATAGCTTCTTCATACTGTTTGCTCTTGACCAGATAATCGGCATAAACAGCGGCATACTGATTCAGGTTCTTGCGGGGTATTCCATTAGTATTCAGCTTACCCAAAATATCTTCGGACTCATAGAACCAATCCATTTCCGAATAACAACGGGCCTGCCACAAACGGGCTTCGGCCACTACTTCCTCGTCATGGGAATAATGGCGGGCAATATAAGAAAAAGTGGCAGAGGCTTGCAAGAAATCAGCATTATAGAACTGTCCCTGCCCGATCAGCAGCCAACATTTCTTCAGGAAAGGGTTATATTCTTCCTGTTCCTGCAAAGCACGTTGTTTGGGATCGTTGCGCCAACCCGGTTTCTTTGCCGGCTTGGCTTTGATGGAATGAAGTTTTATGGCTTTATTGCCTTTCTCGATGGCGCGGTCGAAGGGGCCGCCGGTTTCCTTTTTATCTTTCGGCTGTGCACTGATCGGATACATGTGGATCATTTCGGAATAACTTTCCTTGTAGCCTGTCTCCATAGATTTCAGGGCTTCATCAAAAGAAGTTTTTCCGTTATAATAGATATTGTATCTGGATGTAAAGGAATGGTAGAACCGGCTTGCTTTGGTGTTTTTCTTCGTACTGCACGACCAAAGCAAGAGAACCACGAATATCGAAATTATATAGTAAAAACCTTTCTTCACGTATTATGTGCACTCTTTATCATATAATAAACTGAGAAGAACCTGTTTTATTGCCTCTTCGTAAAGAATAATACTCCTTTCAGGATCAAAAAGACCAGCACCAGCACCAGGATGATAAAAGCTCCCGACGGTACATTCAGGAAATAAGACAGAACCAGCCCCACCACACAACTCAGAAAGCCAAGGACAATACTCCCCCAGATGATCTTCTTAAAGTCGGAAGTAAACAGATTCACTGTAATTTGCGGCAAAGTCAACAAGCTCATCAGCAACATAATACCGACCAACCGGATGGAAAGGACGATAGTCAGGGCAATAAAGAACATCATCATATATTCGATCCACTTTACATGGATATGCTGCGTCTTGGCAAAGTCGCTATCGAAAGCGACATAGACTATCTCCCGCAGATAGAGGGAAAAGACTGCGATCAATACCACCGCTAAAGCTGCTATCCAGATAATATCGGACAGGGAGATCGTCAGGATATTACCGAACAAATAGGCAGACAGATTAGGAGAATAGCCGGGAGTAAGAAATATAAAAATCACTCCGAGCGCCATTCCAAGCGCCCAAACACCGGCAATTGCCGAATCTTCACGCACATCCTGTGTCTTGCTCGCCCATTCTACCCCGAAAGCGGAAAGGACGGAAAAGACCATTGCCATCAAGATCGGGTTTGTACCCAGATAAAAGCCAAGTCCCAAACCACCGAAAGAGGCATGAGTTATACCGCCACTGATAAACACCAGACGGCGTGCAACAACGTATGTCCCGACAATACCACAGGTGATGGCTGTTAGCAAGCTGCCCAGCAAAGCATGTTGAAAAAAAGTATATTGTAATAGATCCATATTCATTCCATATGATGGTTCGTCTTATTTGTGCAATCTTATCCTTATATCCGATACGAGGTACAGAAAGTTTCACTATAAAGAAACAACTGTTTCACCATATAGAAACAAGTGTTTCATTAGGTAGAAACAATCTTTATGTTGAACACTGGTTGACGTTCTCTACCGTTTAATGTATTCTTCTCTCACCGACAATAAGAAATGCTTCATCCTTCAGTGCATCCGGCAGGTTCACGCCACGAAGTTGCAGGCTACGGAGCCACCCGGCCACCTCTTCCGACTGCAGGGTATAAAGTACCTCGCGGAACTCATCGACGGCATCCTCTTCATACTCATCTCCCTCCAGCCCCCGGAAACGATCCAGTTCCTCGTCATCATAATATTCAATCTTTTTGCTGACGGCAGCCAACAGACTGTCACGCTCACAAGTCTCATGCTGGCCACAGCATTCTTCGGGAATTTCACGCGCTTCAGGTATCTCGCTGATCTCCCCGCGTTCCAGCATCTGCTGTAATTTTTTATTTCTGAAATAACCGGCTATGGCAGCAATAACGCCAAGCACGATAATACCAATGATAATGTACCACATGTTAATTTTCAATTAAAGCAAATCCTGCTTTGCGCAAGTCTTCCCAATAGGCAGGATAACTCTTTGTCACCACTTCCGGATCAGCCACTTTAAGACCTTTCGGCAATACCAGCGCAGCCGGGGCAAATGCCATTGCCATCCGATGGTCTTCATATGTGGCAATAATCGGATCAGCTTCCGGTTCGCAACGTTCCCCGTTCCATTCCAGAATACTGTCGTTGCTGTCGGTCAACAGATAGCCGAGTTTACGAAGTTCCGTTTTCAAAGCTTCGATACGGTCGGTTTCTTTTATCTTCAGCGATTGCAATCCGGTGAAGCGGAAGGGGATATTTAGTAACACGCAGGTGACAACAAATGTTTGCGCCAAATCGGGTTCGTTGACAAAATTGTAGATCAGTTTTTTTACCGCATTACCGTTATATTTCAGTACAACGCCCCGATCGGTAAAGGTCGTACCAACACCCAGTTGAGCAAATAGTTTTGCTCCGGCGGCATCTCCTTGCAGACTGTTCTTAAAAAGACCCAGCAGTTCTATTTCGGCATTTTTCGACAAAGCCATGATAGAATACCAGTAAGAAGCGGCACTCCAATCCGACTCCACGGTAAAACGAATCGGTTTATATTCCTGGGGAAGAATCTTGATGGTTTGGCCGTTCCAGATAGCTTTCACCCCGAACTGCTCCATCAATTGTAACGTCAGATTGATATAAGGGCGGGAGATGATATTTCCTTCCAGATGTAATGTCAATCCCTTTTCCATCAAAGGAGCGATCATTAACAAGGCTGAAATATATTGTGAACTGACACCTCCAGCCAGAGAGATCTCACCTCCTTGCAACGCACTTCCAAAGATACGCAAAGGGGGATAGCCTTCCTTCTCGATATATTCAATGCGGGCGCCTAACGAGTTCAGTGCATCGACCAGCAGTTTGATCGGGCGATTCTTCATCCGCTCCGTTCCGGTGATCGTCCATTCACCCACTATTTTAGAAAGGAAAGCAGTAAGGAAACGCATAGCCGTCCCGGCAGCCTTAATATCGAAATCACGACTATCGGAGTTCAGCGCCTTAACCATCACTTCCGTATCATCGCAGTCGGAAAGGTTCTGTATATCATACGGACTATAACTTAGTGCATTCAATATCAAAGCACGGTTACTAATGCTCTTGGAAGCAGGAAGTTGCACAGAAGCCCGAAGTCTTTCTTCCGGGGCCTTTATCAGATATTTCATTGCTTTTGTCTGTTCGTTTTAAACTGATGACAAAAGTACGGAAATTTCCGGATAGTTAGGTCTTCTTTTTACGAATACGGCTTATCAATGTAGAGGGATCGCGGCGAACATCCCAAAGAGAAACGATATAAAGTACAGATTTCTTCTCATCCACATAATACACGAGTTTAAATAGTTTATGAACTAACAAAGTTCGATATTGGCGACGCGATGTATCCAATTCAGGAACATGAATCCCCATCAATGGATTTCCAGCCAAAAGTAAAATCTGATGGTCTACTGAATCAAGAAATTTCTCTGCAACTCTTTTCCCAAATGTTTTCGCACAATATTTTGTAGCTTTAGTTAGTTCTGCCATGGCAGTTTTCTTCCATTCGCATGTCATAAGGAAGCGAGCATTTGTCGTACATCCTTCATCACATCTTGATGCGAAACCGTTTCTAATATACCAGCATCAAGATCTGCCTCAAATGCCGTAATATTCTGCTTTACCTCTTCCAATGAAGAAGGGACACCAGGAATAGATTCCGTGTTCTTAGCTTGAGCCGCTTTAACCGCCCGATTGAAAGATTGTTTCATCTTATCAAGAACTTCAACACTATCTGTTTCCATAATCTTTCGGATAAGTTCCATTCGACGAGCATCCAGTTCCATTGCTGTCATAATACATTCCTTTCTTTAATTATATCTGATGACAAAAGTACGGAAATTTCCGGATAGTTAGGTGATATTTTCATGAATAGGATTATTCGTTTATTATGCATTTAACTTCAATCAAAAAAGAAAGTGTTACAAACCCTTCTCCCATCCCGACGGACAAGGCAGTTACTTTGCAACACTTTCATCATACATTCAGAGAAAGATCACTCGATCTCCGGACGGTCTCCGCCACCACCTTCTTCAGGAGTTGTCTCGGGTGCGCCGTTCAATTCCATCCAAAAGATGTTGTTGCTGATAAGCGAACGGTTCATCGTCTTACTACCGCTGTTTTTTGTAGCTTCAGGAATGAAACGAACACGTACACCGGTGATCTGCGATGCATTCACCTTATCTGCCGAGTCAGCTCCATTGCCGTTAGAGGTGCAGGTGTAGTAGAAAGTACCCAGACCATCGATCTTCACGCTGCGTCCCTGTGCCATATAATCGGCCAAAACGCCTGCCAGATCCGTCAAGACAGCATAGACGTCAGCACGACTCACGGTAGAAATCTGCGACAGGCAATTGGCTACCTCTTTCGTCGTTACAGGTTTGCCCACGGTAACTGCCTGCGGATGCCACTTGCCACCCATTTTTTTAAGAACCTTTTTAAAGAATGCCATAATTGAACATTTTTAAAAGCCTCCCCTTACTCTCTGCACATACAACAAGTCTGAGGATCGGTATAGCGACCTATAAGAAGTCACCATGTCACCTATAAGAAGTCACGATGCCACCTAAGATTAGTGGCATTACCGCCCTACAGAACTGTTCCAATACATCAAGTAACGGGATAAATCTGATTACCGGAGTTCCCACGCCATCTCCGACTTAGCGTGTCGTGTTTAAATTCAGTCATTTTGTATTTCGTATTTACTTTTTATTACAGGAGCTTCCATAACTGCTTTCCGAAGGTTATAGGGATTAATATTTACTTTTCCTTTTACCAATTCGGGAACATTATAAGAAGTCAGACAATAAATATAAAAGTCTGGGTTCTCCTGAGGCAAAAGAAACGGTTTGGAAGCCTTCCCGGCATCATTGATTTGTGTAAACCAAGGGTACGTATAATATCCGTCATTCCGACGACTACTAAATACCACCCATCCACCCACAGACGACCAGGAATGAAAACTATCCACATCCTCCGAGTTTATCTCGTCTAGCGTCCTATGTGTCTTATTTTTTAAATCATATAAAGCCAAATCAGATGATTTATGATAATTGGAAAACGAACCGTATTCCACCTCCGTATAAAGCAAAAAACGTCCGCAGGGAGAGACTCTCGGATGTAACATACTTTTATTAATCCGGGAAGCTGACACTAATGTATCCACCGTTTCCCCAAATTCCATTTTATCCGCATCAAAACGAATCGCACAAAGAGATAATTTTAAATCACTCTTATATTTAGGAACCTGAACAGCTTTACCCCCGCAATAAATCAAGGTTCTACCATCGGGCGTAAACACAGGATAGTTATTATGCAATGAATCTGCAAATAGTTCCGGAATTGTATAACTTTTCTTGTCTTTCAAATCATATACTATCACATCCGCCCCCAAGTCAAAGACCTCTATGGGAGTCTTCCCTTCATAAAAAATTTGTCGCGTCTGACTAACAGAAAAAGCAATGTAGTTGCCCGACGGATGCCAAAAAGGATATCCGGCGGCCTGTGACATTTCTCCCGCCTGAGTATTCACTTTCTCTATTTCTCCATGTCGGATAAAATAAGTCCCAGGATTTTTCTGACGTGAATGAAACAGCATCTGATCCGGATCATTCTGACAAAAAGAATGGCAGTTTATACAGCCGGTTTCCGATTTCATATTATCGATTAAAACTTCATCATTAAAGTTTGTCAAATTCCGCTGGTTAATCGACATAGTATTAGTAGTTGTATACCCTGGTTCTATTTTTCGATAAACCAGTACCGGATCGATTGGAGCAATCGACACCTCCCAGTCAAACGGAACGTATTGATATGTCTTTCCATCCCATTCGGCTTTCAATGTCACCGATATATGACCTCCTTTAGCCTTTTCAAGCCATTGTTTCCACTTCTTTTCCGGGAAAATAATCTTTTCTTCTCCTGTAAGTACCCAACTCTCGTCAGAAAACCGCAACACAGCCTCAACTCGCTCAGGGCGACCAGTCACTTTAAAGTTCAACGGGGCAATATTATAGGGTATGACAATATCGGTATAATCGGGAAACAACTGAGGTTTCTGCGACAGTTCCTCAGTTATATCCTTGGATACAGATTGACACGAAATACATACCCATACCAATAAACAGAAATAACAATACCTATTTATGAACATCGACAGATTCATAATAATAAAAGTAACTGGATTTATAATCATTATTCATTACAAAATAACCGGATATCGTATTTAGCGGACGTTTTCCCTGAGTACAATACTCTTTGAAACGTGCCAATACGCCTTCATCATAGTTTATCTTTAATTTCCGGTCTTCACTGATTTTATTCTCTCGCTCATAGATTAAAATTCCTTCCTGACACAGGATCGGAATTTCCGAGTTCGGAGAAAAATCCAATCTATAGCGGACCATCCTAGCCACCCAATCAACCTTTTTCTCCAGTAATGCCAAATTCCAAGCATATTCCAAGGCCAATGTTTCAAATGGTAATTGGATAGCTAGGTTTGTTATATTTTCTAATGGCCTGTTCATACCTATTTGGAAACCATATGAAGGAAGCATCTTCCGGAAACGAATGATCCAATCGACCTGTTCCAGATCTGGATCATGTTTCATCCGGTTCAACAAATCGACAGCCCAGCGATTATACATCACCGTTTTTTTCAATATACGCAGAAGTTTTATTGCCAAATCATTTTCCCGATAAATCAAATGGATCATCGCCAAACGTTTAAGATGATAAGGGTTCACCCCCGTATCCCACATTGACATGGCTTCAGTCGAGAACACCTGACTAGCCCGAAAACAACCTAAGTTCCAATAGATATCGCTCAAACGAGTTTTCGAAACATACGATTGCTCACCCGCTGAGACCAATGACTTCGAATAAGGGAATCCATCCCGAAACAAGGCATTGCTCAATTGTCCGGTTTGTGCCAATGCCATATAATAATAATTCAAGGTTCTAGAGTTCAGTTTTTTGACATCACCTATACTACCCAGTAATTTATTCCATTCACTTTGTTGCATTAGGTAAAACAATTTTATCTCAAACTCCCTAATACGGTCGGTATTCACATAACAAGCATATATAACCAGCAGAAGATAACCGGAGGCAACAAAAAAATACCTCCGTGTGCAACGCAATAAAAAGATACAACCGACAAAAGAAATCATATAAATCAGATACCAAGGATACCAATCCAATTCCCATTCAGCAACAAACACTTCTTCCATCGGGAAACAATATTGGAGCAATAAAGTCGTGAACAATGCTGAAAAGGCAAAAAGAGAACAAAGAGAGATCAGGTAAGAATAATTTCTCATCCCTTTAAGATACTCATAAACAAATATATACAAACAAGGCAATAACTGAACAAAACACGTATGCGCTTATCGGATAGTCCGATATAAAGACGGCAACAGATAAAAGAAATCAATAAAGTTAGATCTTTCGACAAGGGATAATCGGAGAAACTATGTAGAGACCAAACAAATGTCGTCGAATATAAAAAAGATAAAAGAATGCGGTAACGAGATTCTGTAAAAGGTTTTAACAACATATTTATCAAAAGTCCCAAGAGAAAAGCCAGACTTATCAAGACTCCGATTCCGAAATACCTAATCACATAAAATTGTACAAGAAAAGAGGCTAGATAATCTACAATTCCTTGTATCCGAGGAAGAAAAGATGTGAAAAAATCAGTTGTTGCTAAAAAACAACCAACCTGTCCAGATAAAATAATCCAGTAAGATTGGGTATAAAAGAGATATGTTACCATACCTACGAATAGAAACAGGACAAATAATATGTCCGCAACCTTCCTGTTCATAATGAATTCACTTTAGAAGAAAGGAGGGTATGTTGTACCCCAACACACCTCTCCTTACATTCAACATGTTTATCTACAAGTTATAAAGACTACTCATTCAGGAAAATCCCTTGAATCTTCTTTCGTATTAAAGCTATCCGGTGAATTAGCCGCCGGTTTATATATTGTATAATACGTAAATGAAGATCCGCTTTGGACATTCTGAATGATATCTTCCAAGACCGTAGCCAATACCTCACGAACCTGCTGCTGACCGGTTGCATCGGTATAAGTCAACACACATTTCTCCGCACCATCATTTGCCGCGCCCCAGGTTATCAATATATTACCATCTTCCGTCTTCGAAATGTTTTCAATATGACGGTTAGGTAAGGTATTCCGATAATCTTCACCGCAAGCTCTACCTGTTGCTTCAAACGGAAGTGAACGATTTCCATATTTATCAAAACTGACGATTTGGAACAAGTATTCCCGTTCCGGCAGATTTTCAATCATAAGAGAGAATTCACCAACTTGTCCGCCGACATTGAAATCAATGGAATCCGTATAAGCATTCCAGTAAATACGGAGCTTCTCAATACGTTGGGCATTGATGAACAATTCCATCTTAACACGACCGTTACCCGGACCGACGGATGCACTATCCACTTTCGCCGCATAAATAGTTTCGCCTTCTTCCAGGAAACCAATATGTAAAGCGTCCATATCATCACAAGACGTAGAAAATACCCCAACACAAAAAATCAGCAGGGGAATAACATATTTTACTATCATACTTCTATACATTTAATAATTACCTTACTTATCCTCACCAACCTGTCCATAGACCTCTATTTCAGACATATGGAAAAAGTCACCATTAGACCAAGTTTGCAAAGCATGCAAACGGAGATAACGAACCTTAGGTTTACTTGGGTCACAAACGAACTCTTCACCCGCTTCGGCCCATTGCCTGTCTTCATCGGATATCTGCCCTAATGGTAATCCGGAAGGCTTAGTACTCTTACAATCCATCATCAAAGTCCAGACCGAAGGATCATTCAAATTTTCAGCATCTGAGGTTCCCCAGATTTCAAAATGTTCCAAATTTCCATGTTTATAAATCCAGTCACCCAAACGTTGCCATACTTTGATACGGCTGATCTTCCCGGTCACACCTAAATCGAATGTAATCCATTGCGGCCAAACACCTGACCCATTAGCTGTATGAAATCCGTTACCGTCACTTTTCGTCCCATCAAACAAGTTTGCGAGAACCCATCCCCAAGCCGAAGGTTGGTCGCCTTCAATAGACATACCTGTGATTTTTGTTCGATCAAATTGTTCCTCAAACAGAGGTGAGATGGTCGTTTCCAAAGCTTCACTTACATTTCCCCAACGATCCTGTATATAAATCTTAAAATCTTTCGGATCAGTATCCATTCCACGAGTCGCGGCACTACCTTCTACCACCGTACTATAGTAAGCATCGATCCGGTTGAACTCATTGTTATTATCTTTTTGTTCCAAAATAACAGAAATTTCAGATCGCCCGGGATTATCCCAATAGGCATGTACACCACCAAAGTCGGCAATCAACTTTAAAGTACGTCCGATCGTAACAACAGGAGCCTCCAGTGGCTTCACGGTCACTTTTACAGGTGACGATTCATTCAGACTACGATCTATTGCTACCAGTTCCACGATACGTTCATCTTCCGTGCCGAAACCCTCGATCTTAAGAGTATCCACAAATAAGGAAGCTTTCACTTCACTTGAAACACCTGATTTCAATTCATAATTAGCTTTTACACAAAGCAGATCTTCATCGTCCGGCAAAGTATATTTCAAAATAGCACCACCCGGAATATTAGTAACTTCTACATTGCTGACAGGTTGCGGAGCGACAGAATCTGTTTTAACAAACGTACGTTCCTCTTCCGAACATGCAATCAGAAGCAAAACGGAAAGTATATATAATAAATTCTTTTTCATTGTCCCATTTATTATGATTACTAATTACCAACTTACCAATCAAAATTCTGAACCAGATTCGAATTTATCGAAATCTCTTTTTCATTGATCGGCCAGAAATAATCTCTTACTGAAAACTCAACAGGAGTCTGGGCCACTGAAGTCACTGTGTAGAAGAGATCTTGAGTATCTCCCTGAATGACATTCCATCCTTTTGGCTGTTCATTAAGATCCTGAATTCTCTTCCAGCGTCTGAGATCCCAGAAATGTTGTCCCTCAAAAACCAATTCGATTTCACGTTCATGCTGTATAATTTCCCGTAAGCCTTCTTTGGTTGCAACTTTAGAAGGAGAAATGGAATATTTAGTCCAGGAAGCCTGAACTCCTTCCAAACCGGCGCGTTCACGAATCATATCTACATATTTATATACTTCACCGCTCGGACCGCTATATTCATTCAGTGCTTCAGCATACAACAAATACAGATCTGCCATACGCATGATCGGGAATGGATAATACTCTATACTATAATCGTTCGCCGTCATAGCATCTTTAAAACTATGCATTTTCTTAGCTCCGTATCCTGTAACAGAGAATGCCTCGGAAGCAGAAGCTACTCCTGAATATTCTTTCGCACAAAATTCGCAATGCTTTACATTATCCGGAAACTTATTATAACCGTTACCGAAATAGATACCTCGGTCAAAACCTATATTTGCATAGAATCGGGGTTCACGATTATAATGTAGATTAACAGTCTTCTGCCCCTCCTTTACATAATACTTTTCAGCACCGGAAGAGACTTCCGGACGAATTTCGTAACGTTGGCTATACCAGTTGTTCTGTACCCAGTCTCTATCTTCATTGATAGGTACGCCATGGGATGAATAGAATTTTTCAACCGTATTCAATGTTGGGGCCCACTCGGTACGAACTACTGTTCCCATTTCTGCACCAACACGCAAAACACGGGATTGACATCGTTGAACAAATGAATATTGGTCATTATTAGTACTCCCCCAAATCAGTTCACAATTCCAACGATCACAAATAGCCTGACGTAAAGTGGTTTGCAATTTGAAGGTATCGTTCTGCGTACTCAACAGTGGATCTACACTCGTATAAAGCCGTTTATTCTGTGCATGAGCCATATCAATCGCCTCCAAACAAGCATCTGCTGCTTTTTTCCATTTTTCAGGATCATACGTTTGAGGGAATAATTGTACTCCGCGATTATCGACCAAAGAGGCATAATCCGTATTTCCATTAAACAATGGACTTGCAGCATATGCCAGAACTCTAGCTTTCATTGCTTTAGCCACCAGATTATATACTCGTCCGGCTTCAGTGCCTTCCACCAAGTCGTCATTAGAAGGAAGACCTGCAGCCGCTTCATCCAGCAGATTTACTATATAATCAACAACATTATCTACCGGTTCACGATATACTTTTACCTCTTCCGGAGTAGCCGATACCGGCAGATTGACATCCATAATAGGTATAGGACCATACATTCGGAACAAATAAAAATGATAATAGGCTTTCAGGAATTTTACTTCTGCTATCCAACGGTCACGTTCATACGAAGGTAAATCTGTTACTTTATCCACATTCTCAAGAAATATATTACAGTCACGAATACCATCCCACAAAGCCGGAATGACAAAGGAATCCCCTGATTTAGCTCCGCTCCAGAAGTTCATATAAGGATCATTCACTTTCTGCATGCCACGAGCTATATAACGCCCGGCAGAATTAATATAAGAATGGCACCAAACTTCATCTGTAGCAGCAATCGCCGGGTCCCACGAGAAATCGCCATGCCTCGGGCGATAGCTATAACAAGTATATAAATACTTTTCACATGCTGTACGATTACGGAATGCATAATCAATTGTCGCCATATTATCCGGAACAATATCCAAATAATTACAAGAGATACATTCCAGTAATACGATACAGAACAGTAAGCTTTTTAATAATATATTTTTCATCATCTTATTTACATTTTAGAATGACAACTGAACTCCGGCATTAAATACTCTCTGGATAGGATATCCCAAACCATTTCCACCCATTTCCGGATCCCACAATTTAAATTTAGAGAAAGTCAGCAAGTTGGTTCCGCTTAAATAGAAACGTAAATCACTTATATGGGCTTTATCAATAATATGCTTCGGAATACGATAACCGAATTCCAATGATTTCAATCGCAAAAATCCGCCATTCTGCATAAACCATGTAGATTTCTTATTGTTATTTTCAACTACGGATGTAGACAGACGCGGCCACAATGCTTGTGTATTACGATCAGCTTCCGACCAATGGCTATCGGCATACGCTTGCAACAATGCACTTTGGTTTCCAATAAATGGGGAAGTTTTTTCTACATCAATCCAAAACGATTCCCTTGCCAATCCTTGGAAGAAACAAGAAAGGTCAAAATCTTTATATCCCATAGAAAAACCAAAACCGTACACAATTTCAGGACTGGTAGGATAACCGATAGCTGCCTGATCTAATTCCGTTATTTTCCCGTCACCGTTCAAATCCTTATATTTAATATCTCCAGCCATATAATTACCAAACTGAACCGGAGAGTTGCGGATATCTTCTTCATCAATGAATAAGCGTTCAGCAACATAGCCATATTCTTGAGCCAACGAATGACCGATACGTGATTTCCAAGGCGTACTACTATAATCTGGTTCTTCATATACTAAAAACTCACTAGTTGCATACGTGAAATTAGCACGCCCCGTAATCCATAAATCTTTATTGATCGAGTGATTATAATCAAGCGACATATCAATACCATGGCTCTTTGCTTCTCCAACATTTGCTCTCAAACTACTTTGAAGCCCCATCGTCTCCGGTATGGCAGCACGATCCATCAAAATATTCCAACGCTTTTCCGTGAAATAATCTGCCTGGATTTCAATTTTGTCAAATAAGCCTAATTCAATACCATAATTGGCCTTACGTGCAATTTCCCAAGTGATGTCTTCATTCGGATAACGACTAATGGAAATTCCGCTCAACCCACGCCCCCCTCTATTACCTAACGTACCGAAAGATGAGCCCAGATATGAGTTATTCATATTCACATTAGATAAATAGAAGAAGCGGTCGTCTTCACTACCGATTGCATCATTACCAACTAAACCATAAGTTGCTTTCAATTTTAACTTGGTCACTGTCTTTTTCAAAGCCTCAGGGAAAAAATTTTCATTGGAAATGAACCAACCTAAACCTCCGGAAGGAAAGAAACCAAAACGTTCTTTTTTTGCAAAACGTTCAGAACCGTTATACCCAAAGTTAAATTCAGCGAAATAACGTCCGTCGTAAGCATAAGTATAACGTCCTGCCAAACTGATATTTCGTGAAGGTAATGACTTTTGTAGGTCACTTTCATTTCCATTCTTCGATTCCCTCATCGTGAAAACCAACAAGCCGCCAACATTATGTTTTTCATGGAAAATACGATTCCAGTTCAATGCACTTTCAAAATAAAGAGCAGAATTAACCTTTTTTTCTCCCGGCACATAATTCAAATATTCCGTGCCGCTCTGTTCATTCAATATATTCAGTTTGTAAGTATCTGAGGCCTTGTCGTACATACCTGCTGAATAATAAAAAGGATTATAAGCACGTTTTACTTCAAAGTATGAATAACGACTCGTATTAAACAATCCCCTCAAAGAAAGACCTTCGGTTATGAAATCCAATTTTTGCTCCAATTCAAACTGGGCAAACATATTGGAAGTCGAATATTCTTTATACCCTTTTACCATCTCTGCATACGGATTCATATATTGTGCCTTATCTGCATTACCAAATAAAACATGTTGAGTATATTTATTCGCTTCATCAGGCAAATAATAGGGCGGAAACAACGCCGGATTGGCATTCATCACTTTCTTATACAAATTATCTCCGCCATCCAACGGACCACTATAATCGTCAAAAGTACCCTGCAAACGAACCTTTGCTGTTGTTGTAGGTGTTACTTTAATATTTACGTTGGAACGTAAAATATAACGATTCAAATTGACATTATTATTAAAGTTACTTACACCGTCTACTTTCTGATTTCCTTTATCTGAGTTATAAGTTCCTGTGATATAATAACTGGCAACTTTACCACCACCACTTAAGTTGAAATTCAAGCGACGACTATGAGCCTGTTTTTTAAACATAATATCATACCAATCATTAGCAGGGTAAACATACGGATTTCCTCCGGCAATCGTATTATCGATTTTCTGTTGTGAATACATAGTTGCTCCCAGTGGGTCACGTGTTTTAATGGCCTCATTGTGCAGCTTCATATATGTTACCGCATCTGCCAAATCAACCATACTTGTAGGGGTTGTGATAGACTCTTCATAACGGACATTCAGTCTGGCTTTTCCTTCAACACCTTCTTTCGTTGTAACCAAAATAACGCCATTTGCTCCACGCGAACCATACAGGGCTGTTGCTGCAGCATCTTTCATAATATTAAAACTGGCAATGTCATCTGGCTGGATTTTTGACAAATCTGAAGAAGATATTTCATTATTATCCAACAATACCAATGGATCTTTTTTATAACCGAATGTTGTTACACCGCGAACGAAGAATTCTGCATTGTCTTGTCCAGGTTCTCCACTTCTCTGATAAGCAATCAAGCCGGAAATACGACCAGCCAAAGATGTTGTCAAGTTACTACTGGGAACTTTTAAATCAGTAGGTTTAACGGAAGTAATAGAAGAAATAACCGATTCTTTTTTCTGCTTGGCAAAAGCAACAACAGTAACCTCTTCCAATTCGTCAACTTTAGGTTTCAATGTAACATTCAGTTCTTTTTTACCTATAACAGGAATTGTTTGCGTTTCCATTCCTAAATAAGTAAAGACCAATTTGTCTGATTCTTTTACTTCTATAGAATATGTCCCATCAACATCGGTAGTTACCCCCCTCGGCGTTCCTACAACCTGAATAGCAACTCCAGGCAAAGGTTCACCTAAATCATCTGTCACTACTCCACTGATTTTTTTCTGTTGTTGCATTGGAGCAGGAATAAGAGCCATTCCTGCTTTTTTGACTTTATTATCTGTAATAGTAGATTTTTCATCAGCTCCAGTGGCAAAAGCCGAATCTGCCAAAACAAATAAAAATGTCGTAAAAACGAATATAGGAAGGGATCTTTTAGCTACCATCCCTATTTCAATTCTTTTTTTATTCATAATAATTACTTAGTTTAAGAGTTTTAACCAGTTTTACATTTGGTTTAATCTTACGTGAACCGAATAATTGTGTAAACATTATCCGTTTTTAGCATACTGTCCTTTTCTTTATATCATAGGCATTAAATTTAGGTTTACAAATTCTTTTATATTCATTAATACTATAGCTATATCTCATCCACCTTCAATTCGTATTGAGATTAGAGATAAGGTCAAACAAAAGTTAATACAAATATCAAACGACTATTCATAAGTCTAAACCATAAAAATCATCACCTTTGCAATCTATTATTGCATACTTATAAAAAAAGTCTCTGAACCATAGTCTTTGTAGAACTATGGTTCAGAGACAATAATTATTCCGAGATAATCAGTAAATTGCGTCAAAAATATGCAGACAAAACTCAACAAACGTTTTGTTAAAGGTTAAAACTTCACCTTTTACCCCTCTATTATTAGTTTAATATCGGATTTTGCAAAAAAAAGAACGGATTTTTTAAACGATTTTATCGGATGTTTTTCTATTTTTGCAAAAAGATACGTAGTTCTACAAAAACTATGATCATTATTTAACTAATCATCAATCCCTGCCTATATATATTGAATCACATTTTATTCTTTAACAGACGGAGGAAACAGTGCTTTCGTTATTTTCCAACGTACAAGTCAAACAGAAAGTACACCCCCAAAAAGCATTGTTTTTTTTTATATTTTCACATCATCAACTTCATTTATTATTAAACTCTTTCACCGCATCAAACATCGCGATAATATTCTCCGGCGGAACATCCGGAAGTATATTGTGCACGGTATTAAAGACAAAACCACCTCCGGACGACATGATCTCCAGACGCTCCAGGACTTGTTCACGAACTTGAGCCGGTGTACCGTTGTTCAGTGTACCGACGGTTTCTACACCACCGCCCCAGAAAGTACAATCCTGTCCGAACTCTTTTTTCAGAAATTCGGGAGACATATCTACGGCATTGGTTTGTACCGGGTTGAAAACTTCAATTCCTGCCTCGATCATATGCGGCATTAATGAAGAGATGGAACCGCAGGAATGGATAAAGGTATGCATCTGACTATGCGATTTTACATAGTCACATAACTGTTTATGACGGGGTTTGAAAAGGGTTTTATAAGTATCCGGATCCATAAACGGACCGGTTGTCATCCCGAGGTCATCCCCGAAGCGGATAATGTCAACTATATCGCCGACCGAAGCACAAACCTTTTCAAGTGTTGCCAGGTGACGTTCCAGTAACTCATCCAATACACGTTCCACCTGGTCCGGATCACAAAGCAGGTCCATCAGGAAATTATCCATCCGCCACAGGAAAGTTCCCCATTCAAAAAGATTGCAACCGCAAACGATCATCAATGCCTTATCCGTTGTCTCCCGCAAATGCAAGGCATTTGTTCTCAACTGTTCCCAAAAACCGTCATCGGCAGCATGATCCCAGGGACTGTGCACATAACGCGACCACAGGACACGTCCCATCTCTTCATCCAGACCGTCGTAACTATCAGGATAGCCATCCACGTAAGGGAAATAGGACTGGTCGAAGAATGTGGCACCTTTCGGCATCATTGCTAACAGGCGTTTACCATCGGTATCATAACAATGCCAGGAACCGTCGGGTTGTTCTACAGGACTGAACCAGGCGGGATACAGGGCTTTATCGCCATTAGCCAGTATTGTCTCCTGCCAGTCGGACGGACTCACATTAAACGTACGGCCGATATCGAGGACATCGATACCGAACTGATCGATAATCGACAGATCCGGCTGTGCCAGTTGCTGCACCACATCGTAAATCTGAACCGGGAGGTCGGTACGCCCCAGGTGTTTTAATAAATTGGAATAGGCAATTGCCGAAATACCCGAACTGGGAGTTGCTCCCATATCGACCGGAACACGGTCAGGCTCTTTATGAGCTATAGCTGATAAAACACGCTCTCTTGAAGTCATAATTTTCAATTCTCAATTTTCAATTTTTAATTATCCTCACTCTCCGCCACTCATTCCTATAATGAAAGAGGCAGCAACCAATACGACCAGTCCGGCATACATCCATGCTTTTGTCTTTGTATCCGTAGCCTTCCATTCACCCCGGTACAATCCCCAAAGGGTAGCAAAAACAATGGTCAGCGACATCAATATTCCCCAGGCCGTAAACGAGAACTCTCCCATCCGGCTTTTCCCCATGCCGTAAAAGATAAAGTTGACAAACCAAAGAAAACCCGCCAATCCGCAATACAGGTAGTTGCTTGAAACAGCGATATCCTTTGTCTTTACAAAGACTTTCAGGTTATTATTCTTTTTCGACAGGAACAAGCACCAAATCGCAGTCGCCAGAAAAGAACCGCCGAACAATACGAAAAAGACAGGTAACGTCTGGAATAGCGGATCGATACCCGAAGCGACCAAAGCAGATGAAATCCCCGTGCCCTGTTCTATACCCAGGGCTTGCGAAGCACCGGTTATTCCGACAAAGAAAACCAGCACCAGTCCTTTTCCGAAATTAAGTTCCGGGTTCGCTTCCGGTCCGGCACCTTTATCTTTCCGGTAACCGGCATATCCACTCAAAGCAATACCGACTGCGGCAATCAGCAAACCGGCTATCAACATAGTCCCCCCGGATTGTTGCAAGAGAATATTCAAACGCCCGTCGATAGCCGGAGGAATGATTGTTCCCAGTATCATCATCAATCCCAAAGAAAGCGAGAAGCCTAACGAAAGCCCCAGATAACGCAGGGAAAGTCCGAAGGTAAGATTACAAATACCGTAGATGATCCCCAGTAAAAAGATCCATCCCAACGTCTGTGCCGGGACACCGGACAGCACATTCATAAAGCCCGGACAAAAAACATAGCATGCCACCAACGGCACGATCACATAAGCAAACAAACTATATATCAGCCAATAGTTTTCCCACGCCCAGTTACGGGTCTTTCCAAAAGGGATCGAGAAACTTCCGACGAAAACGCCCCGATAGCTATCAGCCCGATTCCGAATAATAATTCAAATGTCATAACTCTTAATGTTTTTTTCTTCTAATATTCCGATACGCACAAGAGGCGCTGTTACAGATATCACAGCCATAAGGCCGCTTTCTGACCTCATCCCCTATTCCTATAATTCCGCTAACCGATTTGATCGGCTGCATCAGACAAGATTCATTGATAGTGATCCCGGTCGGGTGGTCGCCGATATAGGCAAACAGATCGCGCTGCCCTGACAATGCCCATTCGCAATAGCCCGGACTGTAACGGTTCGTGATCTTCTTTCCCTGTTCTGTCATATCTTCTTCCAAATACTGCTGCACTTTATCCATTGCATTTTCAACGGTCGCCGAGCCGATCGACTCGACAACGAATGCCTCCAGAAAATCACCGTTCTGCTGATAAGCTTGTGACAACCCGGTAAAAATTTTCCCTGCCGTACAAAGAAATAAAGCTATCCGGCCGGATCCTTTCATATAACCGCTAATCTTACGCCCTGTATGCAAATACCCTGCAGAACAAGCGACTATTCCTTCTCTCATATTTACTTCCGGACAATCCAGTACGCGGTATCCACCGATAATCTCTTTCGAATCTTTCAATTCGTCAAAGGTTTTCTCCACAATCTCCGAGACGAGTGCATAACTCTCTGAATCCGGGATTTGGAGATACTCCATCAATACCGGTATTTCCGGACGAACCTCTTCAAACGAAAATGTGTATGACCGGAACATCATTTCCCTGTATTAAAATCGGCTATTGCCTGATAAAAGGCTTTGATATTTGCATCCGGGACCAAAGGCGGCATATCACAACCGGAAGAGATAACAAAGTTTTTATACTGCGATGTCTTTGACAACAAATCAGCAGTAATCCGGTACACCTCTTCCGATGTGGCCTGTTTCAGAATGCCGACAGGGTCGATGTTTCCCATCACGATGAGGTCTGACGGGCATTGTTCCAACGTCTCGACCATATTTACGGCATTTCCGAAATGTAAAGCTGCAGCGCCGGAATCGATCATTGCCTGGGTACATTGTCCTTTATTTCCGCAATTATGTAAGATCACGGCAAAGTTCTCATCCTGTACCGCCTCCACTATCTGCCGGACATAAACGGTCGAATATTCCTGACAGTCTTCATTGGAAAGTAATCCGGCAGCCGGTTCGGCCATGATCACACCTGTTGCGCCGATCGCTTTCAGCTCCCGGCAATAAGCTGTAATATAAGCTGTACATTTATCCAACAGCGTTTTTACCACATCCGGTTCGATATAAATACCGACCATAATCTCAGACATATCATAGAGTCTTCCCGCTAATGAGAAAGGGCCGATACAACCGGACAGAACAGGTTTGTCTTTTATGTTTTCCACTGCCAGGCGGTTCGCTTTCAGATATTCCGGCATCCGGCCTGCAGACAAAGAAGGGACCTGCAGGTTATTCACGGTTTCTTCGTCATACACCAGACGCCCGGTAACACTGGGTACCTCGTGTTCCGGCATACTGATCGCACAACCAAAAGCCTCCGCCTCGACAGTCAAATCCATAATGACGGTACAAGCCGTTGTATGATAGGTTTCCGTCACCTGTTTGATTGCCTGATAATGAACCTCGCCGTCCGTAACGGCATCGATCACTTTTTTCCCGATCGCTTCAATGCCGGGATGGGTCATGATAGGGATAGCGATCCGCTTGTCGCTATCCTGTAATTGTTTGATAAACTTATTCATACGCCATCAGGCTACGATTGAATCCAACCAGTTGATATTATCCTGCGGATCACGGGCATAAGCATCCGCCCCGATCTTTTGAGCAAATTCCGCATTCAACGGTGCTCCACCGACAACCACTTTAGTTTCGGGATATTTTGCACGTATAGTGGCGATCATCGGTTGCATATTACTCATGGTAGTAGTCAGCAAGGCAGACATACCGCAGACAGCTCCGGGATGTTCGTCCAATGCCTGAATATATTTCTCGGCCGGCACATCCGTCCCCAAGTCGATCACTTCCCAACCGGAGCCTTCCACCATCATGCCTGTCAGGTTCTTGCCGATATCGTGCAAATCACCCATAACGGTACCGATAACAAATACACCTTTTCGTTTGATCTCGCCATTCTGAAAAAAAGGTTTCAGGTGCTTCATGGCACTATTCATCGCTTTAGCCGATAACAGCATTTGAGGTACGAATATCTTCCCTTCCGTAAACTTATTGCCGACCCGGTTCATTGCCGGTATCAGGGCGTCATTCAGTACGGATTGAGGAGATAAGCCGTTCTCCAATGCTTCCCGGGTCAATTCGTCAGCACCCGGTTGTCCTTTCATTGCCGGTGGATAGGGCGATGCAAGACTGATCTTGCCGAATTCCACGCATTCGCCAAGTTTAATAATAATGTCGTTCATGTTCAATAATATTTAAAGTCTATTCTATTTATATGCTATTCAGTCTGTATGGAAAACTTCTTCCATAGCAGCCCACCATTCGCCGGGAGCACGGTTCTCTACCGGTTGCTGGCAGGGGTCGGTGAGCTTCCACCATTCCTGTGTGGTCGGATCGGCAGCCATTCGCTGCATATCCTTTTCATAATCATTTCCGATATATTCATAATAGCTATACAGCATTCCGTCTTTGTAATAAATGGAGTAATTGCGGATATTACATTCACTGATCATAGCCAGCACCGCCGGCCATACGGCTGCATGCAATTTCTTATATTCCTCCAATTTTTCAGGCTTTACGCCGATAACACTTCCATAACGTTTCATATTTTTCTGTTTATTAGATTAAGTATGAGCAAAAATAGCAGAAGTAAAAGAGTTGAAGTTTTCATTTTGCGTGGTTCTTTTGACTGTTTCCGAGATTTGAAGAATTACTTAGTTCATAAAGGACTAAGTCACTTTATATCTAACAGAGAAATTATATGGAAGACGGACGATCTGAATTGGTCATAAAATATCTGCAAGGGCAACTGGATACACAGGATATAAATGATTTTTACACCTGGGTGAATGAGAATGTCGAAAATAAAAAGGTATTCTTTGAAATCAAAGCGGTCTATGATGCCTGCTATACCAATAGAATGCAGAATGATATGGAAGGAAGTTGGGATCGCCTTCTGAAGAAGAGAAAGGTGTTTTATCCACGTAAGAAAAGTAGATGGCTGCAATTGGGTAATTATGCAGCAGTCTCTTTTATAACAGTATGTCTTACCTCTTTATTTCTGACTTTCAATAAGGATGAAGACAAAATAGCGACCCGATATATCGGTGGGGACGGTTTGGATGCTGATGTCGTCGAATTACCGGATGGAACACAGGTTTGTCTGGGATCGAAGACTGTCTTTCATTATGAAAATGATTATGGTCGAAAAGAGAGAACCGTCTACCTGGAAGGTGAAGCCTATTTTGAAGTAGCAAAAGATAAAGACAAGCCCTTTATCGTAAAGACAAAGGAACAGAATATCGAAGCCCTGGGAACAAAATTCAATGTTACAGCTTACGCTTACGCTTCCGACTCACTGCTCACTACAACCCTGCTGGAAGGAGCCGTTCGTCTGAAGACAGAGAATATTCTGCATCAAACCATACTGAAACCCAATCAGCAGTTTATTTACAACCGGAATACACATGCTGGTGATGTCAGGAATGTGGATGCCAAACAGTTCACATCCTGGACTACCGGTTATTATTATTTTCCGGAACAAAGCCTGGAAGCCATACTTTACCGGCTGAGTCATGTCTATGGAGTGCAATTTACCGTCACGTCCGAAACTCTGAACAAACGAACTTTCACCGGAACTTTTTACCGGGGACAAAGTATAAAAGATATCATGGAAATCGTCAACCTTTCTATTCCAATCAAATATAGGATTGACGACCGTCATATAACCGTTTCTGAAATATAAATAATAGCTAATCTTAAAAATGTATTAATATGAGCGAGTAAAGTGGTAAAAAGAAAAGAAGAGAAAATCTTGCCGGATTCTCTCTTCTAAAACGTGTGATTCAATTAAACTCCCATTGCCGTGGGATTATGTTTAATCTTAAAACATTCAAAAGTATGAATAATCAACGTATAGTTGTTTCTGTAAATCTGAAAAGAACTATAAAAATTATGAAATTAACCGTGTTAATGCTAACCGTTTGCTTGTCGCAAATGGTCGCCGCAACTTATGCGCAAACAACAAAACTAAATGTTTCTGCCAAAGAGGAGACATTAGAAAATGTGTTGAAACAAATAGAAAAACAATCAGAGTTCTTGTTTTTCTATAATCTGGAAGAGGTCAATAAAAACGAAAAGATCTCGATCAGAAAAAAGAATGCCAATATCCAGGACGTTTTGGATGCCATTGCCACCAAAACAGGCTTGAGATATACGATCAAAGACCGTCACATTGTGCTGACTACAGAACATGTTTCAAATGCTGCTATTTCACAACAATCACAGAAAGTAACAGGTGTTGTCAGTGATCTTATGGGACCGGTTGCCGGAGCTAACGTGATTCAAAAAGGAACAACCAATGGTACGACTACCGATCTAGACGGTAAATTCTCTATCGAGGTGCCTGCCAATGCAACATTGCAGATTTCTTTTATCGGCTATATTCCACAGGATATTGCCGTAAAAGGACAGAGTGTTATTAATGTAACATTGAAAGAAGATTCACAGGCGCTGGAAGAAGTTGTCGTTGTCGGTTACGGTACGATGAAGAAGAAAGACCTGACTGGCGCTGTTGCTTCTGTTAAAATGGACGATGCCCCCGTCGGTACGGTTTCAACCATCAGTCATGCGCTAGCTGGTAAGGCTGCCGGTTTGCAGGTAAGTACGATCAGTGCACAGCCGGGAGGTCAGTCTACTTTCCGTATCCGCGGTGCTGCCTCTTCAGACAAGGCTGGGAATGATCCGCTGATCATTATCGATGGTTTTCCAGTGAGCGATCCGGGATCATTGGACAGCGGAAACCAATATAAGGATGGAAATAAGGATAATATCCTGTCTTCAATTAACCCGAACGATATAGAATCTATCGAAGTACTGAAGGATGCAAGTTCTACTGCTATTTATGGTGCACGTGCCGGTAACGGTGTGATTATCGTAACGACGAAACGAGGTAAAAGTGGTGCGGCAAAAGTACAGTATTCCGGTTCTGCATCTGTTCAGGATATTTCAAAGTCTTATGAAATGTTGGATGCTTCAGGCTTTATGCAAGCGACAAACGATTACAGAAAAGAGCTTTGGCTGCGTACGAATGGCGTGGGCATTTATGGTGGTAAATCCGAATCAGAAGTGGCTTCACCTTTTGTTCCGGATTATACTGCTGAACAAATTGCCAATCCTGCATATAACACAAATTGGTTTGACGAAATCTCCCGATTGGGATTCCAAACTTCACATAATTTATCCATTACCGGCGGTAATGAGAATACGAAATATCTGGTTTCCGGTAACTATTTCAAACAAGACGGTGTAATTAAAAATAATGCCATGGAGCGTTATTCTGCACGTGTAAATCTGGATCAGAAACTGAGTAAATATGTAAAGATGGGAGTAAACCTGAATGTATCCCGTAACCAATATGATAATATTCCTCTGGGAAATGGGCAGAATGAAAATGCAGGTATCCTGGTTTCGGCCGCTCAGTTTAATCCAACATTGCCTGTACGCGATGAAAACGGTGAATACTCAATGAATCAGGACGCCTCTTTCCTTCCCAACCCAGTTTCTTTATTGGATATTACAGATAAGACAACTAAAGAAAGATTACTAGGTACGGTTTTCTTTGAAGTTCGTCCGATTCAGGATTTATTGTTGAAAGCTAATTTCGGTATCGACCGTAACTATCAGAAACGTAAACAATACATGCCTACAACAACGTTGTATGGAGCAAGAGAAAATGGTTCGGGTTATATAGCACAGGCTGATAACTCAGACTATCTGATGGAATTAACAGCTAACTATACTAAACAATTTGGTGATCATAATTTAAATGCATTGGTTGGTCATTCTTACCAGTTGTTTGATTATGAATTTCTGTCAGGAAAGAGCAATGACTTCATTACAGATGGTTTCTTATATAATAATCTGGGAGCAGGCAATGCAAAACGTCCGACTGTAGGTTCAAGTGCAACAAAATCACGCATGGCCTCATTTTTTGGTCGCGTGAACTATTCATTCAAAGATCGTTATTTATTGACTGCCACTCTTCGTGCGGATGGTTCCTCTAACTTTGCAGACGGAAACCGCTGGGGTATTTTCCTTCTGTTGCTGCCGGATGGAGATTTACGGAAGAAGAATTCCTGAAGTCTTTGACAAATATCTTATCAAACGGTAAATTACGTTTGAGCTATGTGAAACAGGTAATGCCAATGTGGGTGACAAAGCATATAGCTACTATAAAGTGGGTAATAATAATTTCTTTGGCGGTAGTGCAGTTAATGGTGTTTACCTGGATCAGATGGGTAACAATGAACTTACCTGGGAAACGACACGTGAATGGAACCTTGGTCTGGATTTAGGTTTTCTGAACGGTCGTATTAATGTAACAGCTGAATATTTCCACAAAGTAATATCAGACCTGTTAAACGAACGGACTCTGTTATCTTACAACGAAGTGAATAAAATTATAGCTAACGTAGGTAAAACTCAAAGCCAGGGTTTTGAATTTACACTCAATACTACCAATATCCGTAACAATAATTTTGAATGGACTTCCGATCTGACATTCTCTTTATACCGGACAAATGGAAAGAACGCGATCCGAACTGGAAGCCGAGTGCATACAGCGAAATACAACGGTTATATCCGTTCTTATGCCGGTTATCTGTCAGATGGCCTGGTACAACCGGGTGAAAAGATCGACCACATGCCAGGAGCTCTTCCCGGACAAGTAAAAATTAAAGATATCAACGGATATGTTTACAATGAAGACGGTTCGATTAAAGTTGATGAACACGGTATTCCAATGAAGACCGGTAAACCTGACGGCAAACTGGATGATGCTGATAAAGTGATTTATGGTTCTGCCGACCCTGGGTATCTGTTTGGTTTTAACAATACATTTCGTTATAAAAACTTTGATCTGAATGTTTATTTCTACGGACAATTTGATAAATTATCAGCCGGTAGCTATAAGAAAACCTGGATTAGTAATAACGTCAATGACTTACGCCGTGGTTACAACCAACCGGTTTCAGTAGGCGATATTTGGAGTTCAACGAATCCTAACGGCACATTGCCTGGTTATTTCCAAACTGAAAGCGCTTACGGAACGGGGGATTATTATTACGAAAAGACCTGGTTTATCCGTTGTCGCAATATTACGTTAGGCTATAATATACCGATCAAGACCAGCAAGCACATCTTATCTAATGTCCGCGTATATTTTGATGTGAACAACCCGTTTGTTATCACGCCGTATACAGGACTTGACCCGGAAACTGACATTTCAAGTTCAGAAAGTACTCTTCAAGTCTGCAATGGGCTTATCCGAATGTCCGTACTTACAGCTTTGGTTTGGATATTACATTCTAATTTATTAATCAATAAAAGAAGATATAAGATCATGAAGAAATTATTATATATACATTAATGTGCTGCTGTAACATTAATCTCATGTACTGATCTGGAGCCGGAAAGATATGATGCCATCAACCCCGGATTTTCCCAAAAAACAGAGAAAGATGCGGAAGCATTGATCACAGGCGGAGTTTACGCCCTTTTCGTTGCGATAACTATAGTGGTATCTTCAACGTGGCAACCGGTGTACAGATTATCGGAGATATGTCGACCGATCTGGCTGTTTGTTGTTGGGTGAATGATGCATGGATTCCTTTGACCAGTCACAACTGGACACCCAATCACCAGTATTCGACAATAAACTACACCAATTATGCCAAATATCTGGGGACAATGACATTGACGCTTGAACGCATTTCCGGTGTGGAAATGGCAGATAATGTGAAAGCACGTATGAATGCCGAAATCCATATGGGACGTGGTTGGCTAGCCTTCCTCTTATATGATTTCTATGGTCCCATGCCAATACCTACACTTGAACAGCTAAATAACCCGTTGGCAGAAGAGATCATTCCCCGGGCAAGCCAGGAAGAAATGACAACATTTATCGAAACAGAATTAAAATCAGCACTGGAAGCCTTCCTACCCGCGCTTCTGCATTCGGACGTTTTGATAAAGGTCTAGCATATACAGTCCTGATGAAATTCTACATGCACGAAAAGAACTGGGCAAAAGCTGTTGAATGTGGTCGTGAGTTGATGAAAGCCGACTACGGATACGGATTAATGGATTCCTACCAGTCTATTTTCACCCTGGAAAACGAACAGAATAAAGAAATCATCTTTGCCTGCACCGAAGAAAGAGGTACCCAACTGGAATTATGGCA